>NZ_CP029043.1:0-1200000 GCF_003074055.1 Streptomyces nigra
TCGCGGGCCCGCGCCCTGGGCACTCCGGCGACCCGCACGGGTGCCTCGATGACGTTCTCCAGAGCGGTCATGTGAGGGAAGAGGTTGAAGCGCTGGAACACCATCCCGATGTCACGGCGCCGCTCGGCGACCTCCCGTTCCCTCAGCTCGTGCAGCTTGCCGCCGTGCCGGCGGTAGCCGACGAGTTCGCCGTCCACGGTGAGTCTGCCGCCGTCGACCTTCTCGAGGTGGTTGATGCAGCGCAGGAACGTGGACTTGCCCGAGCCGGACGGGCCCAGAAGGCAGCACACGCTGCCGCGCCGGACGGTGAGGTCGACGCCTTTGAGGACCTCCAGCTTGCCGTACCGCTTGCGCACACCTTCGGCGTGCACCATCGGCACGCTCGCGTGGTCGTGCTGCGTCGGCACGCTCTCGTCGTGCTGCGTCGCCACGCTCTCGTCGTGCCGCGTCGCCACGCGCTGGTCGTGGCCAGTCGGGGCGCTGCGGTCGTGCCCGGTCGGGGCGCTGCCGTCGTGCATCTTGGGGGCGCTCACCGGCCCGCCTCCTTGTTCTTCACGCGAGTGGGCCGGGCGGCTGTGCCGAGCAGGCGCCGCAGGGGCGCCACGTGCTGGGGGCCGGCGGTGCCGCGGCCGTAGCGCCGCTCCAGCCAGGCCTGCGGGATGCCGAGCAGCGTGACCAGGGCGAGATACCACAGGCTCGCCACCACCAGCATGGGGATGACCTGGTAGTTCTGGGCGTACACGTCCTGGATGTTGGACATGAGGTCGTGCGCGGAGATGACCGAGACCAAGGCGGTCATCTTCAGCATGTTGATGGTCTCGTTGCCCATCGGCGGGATGATGACGCGCATCGCCTGTGGCAGCACGATCCGGCGCATGGTCAGGGCGGGACGCATACCGAGCGAGTGCGCGGCCTCGGTCTGCCCCTGGTCGACGGACTGGATGCCCGCGCGCACGATCTCTGAGGCGTAGGCGGCCTCGTTGAGCCCGAGGGCGAGCAGCGCCGCGACCGCAGGCGTCAGCAGGGTGTTGGTCTCCGTCTGGAAGAAGGTGACATCGGTGAAGGGGATGCCGATCTTCACGTACTTGTAGAGGGCGGCGGCATACCCCCAGAAGATGATCTGCACGAGCAGCGGGGTCCCACGGAAGACCCACACGAAGGCGGTGGCGATGCCGTACAGGACGGGGCTGGCCGACAGCCGCATGACGGCGATGAGCGTGCCCAGTCCGAGGCCGAGCGCCATGGCCGCGGCGGTCAGCCAGAGCGTCGTGCTCAGCCCGTCGAAGACGAGATCCGCGAACAGGTAGTCTCCGACGACGTCCCAGCGCAGGTTGTCGTTCTTGGCGAGCGAGCCGATGAGCCCGACGAGCGCCAGCACCGACACGACCGCGGCGAACCAGCGGGCGTAGTTGCGGACCGGGACGACCTCGAGCTCCGGTGCCCTCTCCCGGCCCGCGTGCGGGGTCTCCGGCGCGTTCTTCGTGACGGTCATGCTCAGTCCACCGCCGCGTTACGGGTGGCTTCCTTCACCGCGATCGAGGCCACGCCGTACTTGTCGAAGATCTTGGTGAGGGTGCCGTCGTCGATGAGGCTCTGGAGAGCCTTCTGGATCGCGTCGGTCAGCTCGGGCAGCTGCTTGCTGACGGCGATGCCGTTCGGCGAGGCGTTGTAGCCGCCCGGTGCGGCGGGGTCCTCCACCAGGTCGAAGGCCTTACCGCTGTCGGCGGTCTTGGCCACCCAGCCGGCGGCGGGCTTGGTGAGGACCTGGGCTGCGACCTTGCCGGAGCGCAGGGCGAGCTGGGCGTCGGAGTCCTTGGGATAGGTCAGGATGCCGATCTTCCCCTTGCCCGCGGCGGCACATTCCCTCTGGTGGGACTTCAGCAGGGTGAGCTGGTTGGTGGCGGCCTGGACGGCGACCTTCCGGCCGCACAGGCCGTCCAGGTCGGTGATCCTGGCGGGGTTGCCGTCGGCGACGAGGATGCCGGAACCGGACTGGGAGTAGTCGACGAAGTCGACGACCTGCTGACGCTCCTTGTTGTCGGTGATGGCGGACATGGCGGCGTCGAACTTGCCGGCCTGGAGGGCGGGCACGATCCCGTCGAACTTCTGCGGAGTGAAGGCGAAGTTCACACCCAGCTTCGCGCCCAGCGCCCGACCGAGGTCGTAGTCCAGGCCGGTGAGCTCGCTCTCCCCCTCCTTCACGAACATCTCGAACGGCGGGTAGGGAACGTCGGTCGCCACGCGTACCTTCCCGGCCTTCTTGATCTGCTCCGGCAGCTTGTCGTGCAGGGCCGGGTCCTTCTTGATCTCCACTCCGGCGACGGAGACCCTGCTCGCCGCCGCGGGAGCGGGGTCGTCGGCGTCCCCGCAGGCGGTGAGGGCGGTGAGGGCCAGAGCCGCCGCGGCGGCGGCCGGGACACGCTGGGCGAGACGAGTGTTCATCGTGGCGGAACCTCTCGGGATTTCTGCCGACGGACCCCTGCCGTCGACAACACAGCAGGGAAGTTACAGAAAGACCCAGCAATTGGCTAGATGTATCGGACGTTACGTTGATGTGAAACGACTGAAGAGGATCGGCGTGCCTGAGGAGATGCCCTCTGTCCTGGGCTTTCTGCGGGGCGGGCGACTCACGACCCGAGACGGTCGGCATACATCCATAGCTCGCCATGACCGATCTGTATCTTCCGATACCGGCCACACGGGGCGGACCCGCCGCTCACGGGAACGACGGGTCCGCGGACGGAGGTGCCGGTGCGCTCCCGGCCGCCAGAGGGAGCCGGCGGCCGGGGCCGCACCGGCGAGGTCAGGAACGCTCCGGGGGCATTCGCGTGCGCTTTCCCCTGGCCGGGACGGACGTTCGCCCGGGACAGATCCCCGTCGTAGTGCGCCCTGAGCCGAGGGTCCATGACACGCCGCCACACGGGCGGGAACCAGGCGACCACGATCATGGTGGCGTAGCCGGAGGGGAGTTGCGGGGCCTCGTCGAAATGGCGCAGCGTCTGATAGCGGCGCAGCGGGTTGGCGTGATGGTCGGAGTGCCGTTGCAACTGGAACAGCAGCAGATTGCTGACCGTGTGTTGCTGTTCCAGCTGTGCCGGGGAGTGACACGTTCATAGCGCCCGTCCTGACGGCGCCGTCGCAGCAGCCCGTAGTGCTCCAGGTAGTTGACCGTCTCCAGCAGACAGAACCCGATCACCGCCTGAAGGAGCAGGAAGGCAGGACGACCGGACCGAAGGCGACGGCCAGCACCGCGAAAAGGGCTGCGGTCAGCGCCCATGCCGTCAGGACGTCGTTGTGCGGCTGACGACGGGGCGTCCGCGGCGCTCCAGCCGACGCCGCTCCAGGTGCCAGGCCGAGCGCGCACTGCCCGTGACGGCACGAGGGAGAAGCGCCAGAAGCTCTCGCCATACGTGAACTGGCGTGATCCTCGGGCGTGGCCACGCGCACATGATGACCATGGTTGTGCTCGACGTAGAAGTGGCCGTAGCCGCTCTGGGCGAGCGCCATCCGGCTCAACCGCCGCTCCAACTGCTCGCGCTTGTGTCCCAGTTCGTGTGCGGTGTTGATGGCCACCCCGCCACGACGCCGGTGGTGGCGGCAAGGCCGAGGCCGTCCGCGACCGACAGCGTGCCGCCGGCCCACTGATCGCACGCCCACACCAGCGCACCGAATTGAAGCGGCAGGTACAGGTACGTGCACCAGCGGTAGTAGCGGTCCGCCTCCAGGCTTGCCATCGCCGCTCGGCGGATTGGCGCTGTCCCTGCCCGTGGCGTGATCGAGCAGGGGCAGAAGGACGAATGAGAAGAACGGCCCCCACCACCACAGAACCCAGCACCCGTCAGGGAGACGAGACCGGCCGCCTGAAACGGCAGAGTCGGGACGACCAGAGCCAGGGCCAGAGGCACCGCTTCGGGTCACGCCACGTCGGGCATCTTCGTCGCCGCGCTTCGTCATGAGGTTCCCTTCTATGGGACGTTGCGCCTCCACCGCCGAGTTCAGGGAAGCGGCGGAGGCGCAACTGGGGGGAGCCCCGAGCGTGCCAGCCGCCCATGGCACTGACAAACCCAGCGCAGTGTAAATATTCTGACGCAGCGTCAATTCCGATGGAGCGCCACCCTCAGCATCCGTCTCGAAGGAACCCGTACCTCCGTCGGCTGGGGTCGCTCTGGCACACTGCTGCGATGGCCGCTGCCGATCCCGCCGTGAGACCGCCTCATCCGCCGCGCGTGGCGTGGCGCCTCCAGATGAGGGAGCGCGTCCTGGAGGAGGCCTGGACCCTGGCCGCGCAGAACGGCTGGGACCGGGTGCGGGTCGCGGACCTGGCGGAGCGGTCCGAGGTCTCAAGGCCGTCGATATACAAGGAGTTCGGCGATCGGGCCGGAGTCGGTCAGGCCCTGGTGGAGCGGGAGACGGAGCGGTTCCTGACCCGGCTCGCGGCCGTGCTGGACTCCGGCGGGGGCGACGTCGCCGGTGCCCTGCGCAGAGGAGTCGCGCACACGCTCGACGAGGGCAGACGCAACCCGTTCATCCGGGCCGTGCTCACCGCCGCACGCGGGGAACAGACGCCCTGCTTCCGTTCCTGACGAGTCGGCCGGACCCGGTGTTCTCCTCGGCACGTGAGCTGCTGAGCGCCTGGCTGACCGATGCCGTGCCCGACGCCGGCCAGGCGCGGCGCGAGGAGGCGGCGGACCTCGCCGTACGGCTCACGCTCAGCCACATGCTCCTGCCGGTGCCCGGGCAGGGCGACGTCTCCGAACGGGTCACGCGCGCGGTGTGCGCCGTTCTGAACCATTGACGTGCCCCACCGTGCGGCGGTCTTCGCCGCGGCCGGGAGCGTCTTCGTCCACGCGGCAGAAGACGGCCTGGGGACCGTGGTGGTCCTCCCCCGGCCCACGGGCGGGCTCCTCACGCAAGAAGAGCCAGACACTCCGTCAACTTCGGCCAGGGCTCGACTGTTTGAGACATTGAAAGATCAATAGTGTGACCCTCGAGCACCAAGCGTCTACCTCAAGGAGTCCCGTGTCCGCTGCCGCGCAGCCTCTCGACATCCTCTCCCCCGCGTTCGCGGCGGATCCCTATCCCACGTACGCGGTGATGCGGGAGAAAGAGCCTCTGATCTGGCACGAGGCCACCCAGAGCTACATCCTCTCCCGCTACGACGACGTCGAGCGCGTCTTCAAGGACAAGAAGTCCGAGTTCACCACGGACAACTACAACTGGCAGCTCGAGCCGGTGCACGGCAGGACGATCCTGCAGATGAGCGGGCGTGAGCACGCGGTGCGCCGGGCCCTGGTTGCTCCCGCCTTCCGGGGCAGCGACCTCCAGGAGAAGTTCCTGCCGGTCATCGAACGCAACTCCCGCGACCTCATAGACACCTTCCGCGACTCCGGGTCCGCCGACATCGTCAGCGACTACGCAACTCGATTTCCGGTCAACGTCATCGCCGACATGCTCGGGCTGGACAAGGCCGACCACACCCGCTTCCACGGGTGGTACACGGCCGTCATCGCCTTCCTCGGCAACCTCTCGGGCGACCCGGAGGTGACGGCCGCGGGGGAACGGACCCGGGTGGAGTTCGCCGAGTACATGATCCCGATCATCCAGGAGCGGCGCGAGAAGCCGGGCGACGACCTGCTGTCGGCGCTGTGCGCCGCCGAGGTGGACGGTGTCCGGATGAGCGACGAGGACATCAAGGCGTTCTGCAGTCTGCTGCTCGCCGCCGGCGGTGAGACCACGGACAAGGCGATCGCCAGCATCCTGGCCAATCTGCTGATGCATCCCGAGCAACTGGCAGCGGTCAGCGAGGACCGGAGCCTGATTCCGGCGGCGTTCGCTGAGACGCTGCGCTACACCCCGCCGGTCCACATGATCATGCGCCAGTCGGCCGTGGACGTCGAGGTCAGCGGCGGGACCATCCCGGCCGGGGCCACGGTGACCTGTCTGATCGGCGCCGCCAACCGGGACGAGCGGCGCTACCGCGAGCCCGACCGCTTCGACATCTTCCGCGACGACCTCAGCACGACATCGGCGTTCTCCGCCGCCGCCGACCATCTCGCCTTCGCGCTCGGCCGGCACTTCTGCGTCGGAGCCCTGCTGGCCAAGGCCGAGGTGGAGACCGGCGTCAACCAGCTGCTGGACGCCATGCCCGATCTTCGGCTCGCCGACGGCTTCGACCCGGTGGAGCAGGGCGTGTTCACCCGCGGCCCGCAGTCGCTGCCGGTGCGCTTCACGCCGGTCACCACCTGACCCGCGCAAGGGGCGCGCCTCACTCCCGGAGGGCAGCGGCGCACGCCACCAGGGCCGCCGTACACCGTGAATGGCCGGTGCCCGCGAACTCGCAGGCACCGGACCGGACGGCTGAGCGGCGGCGCGCCTGAGGGCTGTCCCGTCATTCCCGGTGGATCGGCGCGCGGCGTCATGTGCGGTGCATCGCAAGGCGGAGGGCCCGTCCGCATACTGGATGTATGCGGACGACCCGACAGCGCGGCGAGGTGCCGTGGCTGACGTCGCGCGCCCGCCGGGAAGGACGGGACAGCCCTCAGTGTGCTGCCGGGGTGAACTCCACGGGCAGGGACTTCAGTCCCCGCATCCAGATGGACGGGCGCCAGGCCAGCTCCTCCGGTTCGACGCCCAGCACCAGGTCGGGCAGATGCTCCATGAGCGTCTCGACGGCCGTCCTCGCCATCACGTCCGCCAGGAGGGGGCGGGGTAGGGACAGCGGTGTTCGCCGTTGCTGAAGGACAGGTGGGCGGAGTTCTCGGCACCGACGTGGGAGTCCGGCCAGATCTGCGGGTCGGTGTTGGCCGCGGCGAGGCCCAGCACGAGGCAGTCTCCCTCGCGGATGAGCCGGCCCCCAGCTGGGTGTCGCGCACGGCCCAGCGGCCGATGAAGTTCTGGGTGGGTGTGTCCAGCCACAGCACTTCGTTGAGGGCGTCGCCGACGCTGACCCGGCCGCCGGAGACATTGACCGCGAAGCGCTCATCGGTGAGCAGCAGACGCAGGGTGTTGCAGATCCAGTTGGCGGTGGGCTGCTGCGCGGCGGCGATGACGGAGATCAGGTCCTGGACGATCTCCTCGTCGGTGAGCCCGGCCGGATCCAGCAGCATCCGCGAGGTGACGTCGGGGCCGGGCTGCTCCCGCTTCTCCTTCACCAGCTGCATGATGCGCGCACCGACACGCCCGTAGGCGGCCACGGGTCGTCGCCCTCACCGGCGTCGAGGGAGATCCGGAGGTCCTCGACGAGTTGCTCGGTGTCCGCGCTGCCCTGCGTCATGCCGCACATCCACAGCACGGCGCGGGCCGGCAGCGCGTGGGCGTACGCGCTCATCAGCTCGGCGTGGCCCCTGCCGGAGAAGCCGGCGATCAGCTGCTCGGCGATCAGCTGGCACTCGCGGGCCAGTTCGAACTGGTCGACGCCCTCCAGTGCCTGGGTGATCACCCCGGCGCGGCGCTGGTGCTCGGCACCCTCGGTGAACAGCACGGAGGGCTGGTATCCGACGAAGGGCATCAGGGGCCAGTCCGGCGGGATGTTCGGCCACTGGTTCCAGCGCCGGGAGTCCCGGGCGAACAGTTCGTCGTGGCTGGTGACGAAGGTGACCTCGGAATAGCCGAGCACCAGCCAGGCGGGGATGTCGTTGTCGAGCAGCACCGGCGCGACGGCGCCGTGTTCGCGCCGCAGGGCGCGGTACAGCTGGGCGGGCGTCTGCTGGTATTCCAGGCCGCCCAGGTGCACGGCAGAGGAGTGGGCCGGACAGCCGGGCGGAGGCGTGGCCCCGGGAGCGGAGCCGAAGGTGTCGCTCATGCTGTGCTCTCCTGGGACAGTGCCAGCGCATACAGGTGGTTGACCAGGGTGATGAGGACCTCTTTGCAGGACGACCTGAGCCGGGCGTCGCAGTCGACCATCGGCACGTGCTCGCCCAGGGCGAGTGCCTGGCGGATCTCTTCGAGCGAGAAGCGGGCGTCGTCGCCGTCGAAGCGGTTGACGGCCACCACGAACGGCGTGCCGTGGTGCTCGAGCCGGTCTATCGCGTACCAGGAGTCCTCCATGCGGCGGGTGTCGACCAGCACCACGGCGCCCAGCGTGCCGGAGAACAGGCGGTCCCACAGGAACCAGAAGCGCTCCTGACCGGGGGCGCCGAACAGGTACAACACCATGCGCTGGCTGAGGCTGATGCGCCCGAAGTCGAAGGCCACGGTCGTGGTGTTCTTGTTCTCCACGCCTTTGGTCTCGTCGATGCCGTACCCGGCCTGCGTCATCACCTCCTCGGTGTTCAGGGGCCGGATCTCGCTGACGGAGCGCACCATGGTGGTCTTCCCGACACCGAAACCGCCTACGACGACGATCTTCAGGCCGGTCTCGGCGGCATCGGCCAGCGGCGTGCGCTGCGAAGGCAGCTCAGAGGTTACGGAGCCCATGGAGGACCTCCTGGAGCAGGGCGGTTTCGGGGAGGCCGGCGACGGATTCGGCGGCGCGGGGATGGCGGGCGCTGACCTTGCCCATGTCGTGCAGGTCGCCGAGCAGAATCCGCACCACGGTGACGGGCAGCGCCAGTTCGGCCGAGATCTCGACCACGGCCGTGGGATGCCGGCACATCTCCAGGATGCGGGCGTGCTCGGACTGCATCCCGGAGGCGGGCTCGCTCTCGCTGACGACCAGCGTCACCAGGTCGAAGAAGTCGTCGGCCTCGCTGCGCCCACCCGTGACCATGTAGAGCCGGTCGGGATCACCGATGTCCACGGGTTTGCGGATCACGTGGTGGCACCCCTGCTGGCGGGAGTACGGGGCTCGGCCCGCAGGTGCTCGCCGATCTGCTGGACCAGTTCGGTCATCTGGTGGCCCACCACGCCCGGGTCGGCGCTCTCGTCGGCGATGACCGCCAAGTGGGCGCCGTCGCCGGCCTCCACGATGAACAGCAGGCCACCGTGGAATTCGGTCATCGCGTGCCGCACGCCGCCGGTGCCGTCGCCGAACTCCACCGAGGCGCCCTGGGACAGCGCCTGGATTCCGGAACAGATGGCGGCCAGTTGGTCGGCCTGGTCGAGCGTCATGTGCTCCGTCCAGCACAGCTTCAGCCCGTCCCGGGACAGGACGAGGGCGTGGCGTGTGCCCGGCGTGCGCTCCATGAGGTTCGTCAGGAGCCAGCTCAGGCTGGTGTCAGTGGTCTCCATGGTGGGTGGGGCGGGGTGCGACCGTTCGCGGGTCACCCGGCCCGTACCTCCAATCCAACGAGGTGGGGCGATCAGTACGGGAGTGGTGGGCGAGGGCGCCCGGTGGGCTGGGGTGCGCGGCCTACTCGTCGCGCGAGGCCTCCTGCGGGTCATCGGTACCGGCTTCCCCGGCGCCGTGCCGACCGCGATGGAAGGCGCCGAAGCGGCTTCCCGCGTCGCGAGCCGGGCCCTGCTCCCCCTGCTGAGCGGGGGACGTTTCGGCTGCCGGCCGAGGGCGTCCCCGCTCCGCCTCGGCCATGGTGCGGCCGGGGGCCCGCACGGGCAGGCCCCCCGGAGTAGCCGGGCCGCGCCCACGTGAGCCGGCGGCGGGGGTGTCCGTGTCGGCTGTGCGCGAGCGCACCGGCAGCGGCTTCTCCGCGGCCGGGGCCGGTCCGGGCGCGGGGACCGGCGCGGAGGCTGCCGCTTCCCGACTGCGGCGGGGACTCGCCGGGGCGACGGGCTCGCGCTGCTGGGCCATCAGTTGAGGCGGCAGGAGGACGACGACGCCGGTGCCGCCGCGCGAGGAAGGGCGGTAGTTGACGCTGATGCCGTACTTGGAGGCGACCCGCCCCACGACCGCCAGCCCCAGCCGGGTGCCCTGCAACGAGGCCAGGTCGGTCACCCGGCCCGCGACAGCCTCCTCCGCGCGATGCATGGCGGCGTCGGACATCTTCAGGCCACTGTCCTCGATCGTGACGACGAGTCCGGCGCTGCGCTCCTCCACGTAGACGTGGACCTCGTCGATGGGCGGCGAGAAGTTGGCAGCGTTGTCCATGAGTTCGGCCAGCAGGTGCATCACCCCCTCGGCGGCGAAGCCCGAGATGGCGGCTTTGCTGGAGCTGTGCAGGCGCACCCGCCGGTAGGCGGCGATCCGGCCGACCGCGCCACGCAGAACGCTCTCGACCACGATCGGCTTGTTCCAGACGCGGCTGGAACGGCCGCCCATCAGGAGGGCCAGCCGGTCGGTCATCAGGCCCAGCTGCGACGTGCTGTGGTCCAGGCGCAGCAGGTCGCCGAAGACCTCCTCACCGTGCCGCTCCTGCATGTCGCGCAGGTCGGCGAGCATGCTGACGGTCTTGGCCTGCACCCGGCTCAGAGCCTTGGCGGACGCTGCCTGGGCGGCGGCCGAACGGCGCTCGCTGTAGGCGAGTTCACGCACGAACCACTCGGCGGGGTCGCGCAGCAGCGGACTACGCGGCCAGTCGAACTTGGCCAGGACGGTGTCCGCGGAGCTTCCCTCGCGCAGCAACGCGACGGCGGAGGGCAGCGTCTCGGCGGTCAGACGCTTGAGTTCGGTGCTGCCCTGGGCCAGTTCGCCGCGCAGGGTCTCCAGTTCGGACTCGGCGTGGACGGCTCTGCGGACCAGCGCGTCGAGTTCGGTGGCGAAGACCTCCAGCAACTGGCGCAGGTGCGGATCGGACGGCGGTGTGACGCGAGCGAGAGCATCGTCGGTCCGGGTCCCGCCTTTCACCTGATGCACGAGGCCCGGCAGGGTGACGTTGACCAGCTGGGAGGTCTCCGCGCCCTGCTGCATCCAGTGCTTGCGGGCCATCTCCAGCTCGTCGCTGCGGGATGCGGCGTCCCGGCGGGCCGTGCGCAGCAGGCGGGCGGCGACGGCGACGAGGAGCGCCGTGCACACCCAGGCGACTGCCGCGGTGCCGGTCACCCAGCCGCGGGCCTCGGCGGGGGCCACGACGATGACGGCCGCGGCGCTCACGGCAGTGACGAGGAGCGCGGCAGGGAACACGGCCGGCGAGGAGCGCGCCCCTTTCGCACTCCGGCGCTGGCGGGGGCGGGCAGGCACTGACATTCCGGGGTCCCTCGGTCCTTGGCGGCAGCAGTCCTGGTGACGACTGGAGGTCGCCCTTGATCAGGGCGGCGGTGGGCGCCACTCGTGACCCTTCCGGGTCGGGCACGCCGCCATGCTAGTCACCGAGCCGTGCCAGAAAGCCCGGCCTGAGTGCCCTGCCGTGGCACCGGTTGAATTCGTCGGGAAACATCCATTGTCACGTACGCGTGTGATATTTGACGTCGCCTCATCTGACCGCCATGGAGCCCGCATTCAGGCAATGAGTCGGCGTCGAAGAGTTCAACCGAGACCGAGCCGCAGCCAGATGCGGCCTGGGAAATGAACATTTTGAGCCAACTATCTGTCCCGGTTCGCTCAAGGAAACCGCCGTGAATCAGCACAGTCTCGGCGAAGCGGCCCCGGAGACCGTACCAGCCCCAGGTGCCGACTCACGGAGAGAGAGCGACGGGCCGGAGCGCCTCGGTGATCAGTGGATCGCCCTGCCGGAGCCCGGCGGGCTCGCCCGGCCCGCCGGAGGGCGCTTTCCGCACTGCGCCGTGTTTCGCCGGGCTGCCGCTCAAGGGCCGGGTCGTTCGTGCCGTGCGGCCGAGAATCGGAGGAGCGCAATTCGCTCTCCAGGCCGAGGCAGCGGCGATCGGATGGGAGACGCGGAGTCGGCCCAGGTCGGCCCCGACCTCCATAGGGGGCCCGGGTCAGAGGACGTCGTAGGTGCGGGCGAGCATCCGTACGGTGGCGGCGATGGCCCGGCGCAGTTCGATCGGGGCGACGACTTCGACGTCCCCGCCGAGCCGTAGCAGCTCGCCGCATGCGTGCTCGACGCCTTCGATCGGGATGACCGCCTCCACCCATTCGGTGCCGGGGACGGCGGTCGCCGTGGAGTCGACCGCCCGCACCACCTCCGGGGCGACGTTGTCGGGCAGGCGCCGACGCCCTCGGGGCGACAGACGGATGGTGGCCTCGCCGGTGTAGCGACGCGCCTGGAATTCCGCGAGATAGGTATCCCAGTGCGCACCCAGGTCGAAGTCCTGCGGCCGGTCGAAACGCTCGTCGCCCACGCTCGCGTCGATGATGTGGGCGACACGATAGGTCGCCATCCCGCGGTCCGTGGCGGCCACGAGGTACCAGACGCCGGACTTGAGCACCAGGCCGTACGGACGAAGGCGGCGCTGCACTTCCTGCGGCACCCGCCAGCGGCGGTACCGCACGTCCACCGTGTGCCCGGTGCGTACCGCGTCGACGAACAGCGTGAGATGCGGGGCCCGTTCGGGCTCCCGGTACCAACCGGGGGCGTCCACGTGGAACACGGCGGCGGTACGCGCGGCCTCTTCGCGCAGTCCGGTCGGCAGCGCGGCCAGCAGCTTCAGCCGTGCCGCCACCGCTTCCGCCGCAAGCCCCAAGTCGGCGGCGGCGCCGGGCAGTCCGGCGAAGAGGAGCGCCCGTGCCTCGCCTTCGCTCAGCCCGGTCAGACGGGTGCGATATCCGTCCAGCAGCTGGTAGCCGCCCCCGGGCCCGGGCTCCGCGTAGACCGGAACCCCCGCCGCCTGGAGTCGAGCCAGGTCACGATACGCGGTCCGGACGGACACGCCCAGCTCATCGGCGATCGCCCGCGCGGACAGGCGCCCACGGGACTGGAGCAACAGCAGAACGGACAACAACCGACTGGCAGACACGGACGCATTCTCCTCGGAAAACCCTGACAGCACCTGGCACACGACTCCCCTACCGTCGACCGGCGTCCGGCCCCGGCTCCCGCCGGACGGGCCACACGCCCCCGCCCTGCCCGCCCCAGGACGAACGACTGGAGACCCCTGTGCCCCCGTCCCCGCCCCACCTCGTAGACCGCATGTCCGTGATCGAGCTCCGGCAGTACACGCTGCGTCCCGGCCGGCGCGACGACTTCGTCGAGTTGTTCGACCGGGAGTTCGTCGAGTCGCAGGAGGAGGCCGGGATGACCGTGCTCGGCCAATTCCGGGATGTCGATGATCCGGACCGCTTCGTCTGGCTGCGCGGCTTCCGGGACATGACGACGCGTCATCGCGCCCTCACCGCCTTCTACGGCGGACCTGTCTGGGCCAGGCACGGCGCCCGGGCGAACGACGCCATGATCGACTCGGACGACGTCCTTCTTCTTCGCCCCTCCTCGGCCGACACGAACTTCGCCGTCTCCTCCCGGGCAAGGCCTCCGATCGGCGCACCGTCGCCCGAACGGTTCGTCGCGGCCACCGTGTGGTCCTTCCCGCCGGGGCGAGACGACGGCATCGCACGGATCCGGGACGGCCTGCTCCCCGCTCTCCTCGAGACGGGCCCGGCGCCGCTCGGTCCCCTGATCACCGAGCCCGCACCCAATACATTCCCCAGGCTGCCGGTTCGCGCCGGGGAGAACGTCGCCGTGCTGTTCGCCTCGTACCCCGACGAGAGCGCGTACCTGCGGCATCTCGCCGATGTCCGGGCCCGTCCCCGCGTACGGGACGAGATCCTGCCGGACATCGAGCGAGAGCAGACGGCCGCACCTCGGGTGCTCCGGCTGAGGCCCACGGGCCGCTCGCTCCTCTCCTGACGCCTTCGGGTAATCCGTAGCGGAACGCCGGGCTGATTGGTCCTGAATTCCTTTTCACCTGATCAGGTCTGGGACCAATCCGCGGGGCGAACGGAACCGGATTCCCGGCGTGAGGGACGACGAGAAGGATCAGCGGGTACGAACCCCTTGGCCCCGTAGTGCGTTGGGCGCGCTGGGCGGGGTGCTGGCCGGCTTCGCCGCGCTGGCGGTGGCCGATCTGCTGGCAGGGTTGGCGCGGCCGCAGGCCGGCCCGATCGTCGCGGTGGGCGGCGCGTCCATCGACGCCACGCCGGCCGCGGTCAAGGACTGGGCGGTCCGTCGCTTCGGCACGGACGACAAGCTCGTGCTGCAGCTCGGCATCCTCGCCGTCCTGACAGCGCTGGCGCTGGCCTCGGGTGCGCTGGCGCTGCGTTTTCGTCGCGTCTCGGCCGCCGGGATCCTCCTCCTCGGAGGCGTCGGCGCGGCGGCCGCCGTCCGTCGTCCCGACTCCACCGGTCTCACGGACGCACTCCCGTCCGTGGGGGGAGCTGCGGCCGGAGCCCTGCTCCTGTACGCGCTGGCGGGCCGCCTGACCACGGTGGCGCGGTCGTCAGCGACCACACGCCCGTCGGCGGTGACGGGAGCCGAGGCCGGTCCGCCGCCGTCCGTGGGCTGGGACCGGCGGGGGTTCGTCCTCGGGGCCGTGTCCGCGGCGGCGGTCTCCACTGCCGTGGGCGCGGTCGGGCGGTCCCTGAAGTCCTCGCGCGGCCGGGACTCCATCGCCTCGCGCGACGCGATCGTGCTGCCCGCTCCCGGATCACCGGCGCGATCCGCCTCCGGGAGAACGGGGCTGCGAGTCCGTGGCATCAGTCCCTTCGTCACCTCCAACTCGGCCTTCTACCGGGTGGACACCGCTCTGGTGGTGCCCCGAGTGGACACCGGCGACTGGCGGTTGCGTATCCATGGCAAGGGCGTACGCCGCCCGGCCCGCTACTCCTTCGACGATCTGCTGGGCAGAGATCTCATCGAGCGGGACATCACCCTCACCTGCGTCTCCAACGAGGTCGGTGGCCCGTATGTGGGCAACGCGCGCTGGATCGGCGTACGCCTGGCCGACCTCCTCGCCGAATGCGGGGTCGAGCCTCCGTCCCGGGGAGGGCCGGCGGACCAGCTGGTGTCCCGGTCGGTGGACGGCATGACGATCGGCACCCCGGTCGAGGACGTCATGGACGGCCGGGACGCCATGCTCGCCCTCGGCATGAACGGCGAGCCGCTGCCCTTCGCACACGGTTTCCCGGTCCGGATGGTCGTCCCCGGCCTGTACGGCTTCGTCTCGGCCTGCAAGTGGATCAAGGACATCGAGCTCACCACCTTCGATTCCTATGACCCCTACTGGGTCCGGCGCGGCTGGGCCCGCCGTGCCCCGATCAAGACCGGGTCGCGGATCGACACCCCCAAGCCCTTCGCCCGGCCCGCGTCCGGCACCGTGATGATCGCCGGCGTCGCCTGGGCCCAGGGGCGTGGCATCGGCAAGGTCGAAGTCCGCGTCGACGACGGTCCCTGGCGGGAAGCCGACCTGGCCGCCCAGGACACGCGCGACACCTGGCGCCAGTGGTCCCTGCCCTGGAAGGCCACCAGGGGCGGCCACACGCTCACCGTACGCGCCACCGACCGGACCGGTGCCGTGCAGACCGCCGAGCGCACCCGCACGATCCCCGACGGCGCAAGCGGCTGGCACTCGGTCGTCGTGACCGTCGAGTGACCGCCCGCCCCGCACAGGGCCCGCGAGCCCTCTTTCGAACCACTGTCCACACCAACACCAGCGCAGCCTCGTCATGCTGCACCGTCCAACAGGAGGACATGATGAACACCCGTATCCGCCGTGCCACCGGTCTTCTCGCCGCGGCCGCCGTGCTTCCCCTCGCTCTCGCCGCCTGCTCCGACGGCAGCAGCGACTCGGACAAGGCCGACTCCTCCGACCGCGCGAAGGCTTCGGCCACGAGGAACGGCGACGCGTCGAGCGGCTCGACGGCGAGCAACGTGGAGCCGTTCGGTCCGGCCTGTTCGGCGGTCCCGAAGAACGGGGCGGGCTCCTTCGACGGCATGGCCAAGGACCCCGTCGCCACGGCGGCCTCCCACAACCCCGCTCTGTCCACCCTCGTGACGGCGGTGAAGAAGGCCGGCCTGGTCGACACCCTCAACAACGCGCAGGGCATCACCGTGTTCGCGCCGACGAACGACGCCTTCGGGAAGATCCCGAAGGCCACCCTCGACAAGGTCCTCAACGACAAGGCGATGCTGACGAAGATCCTCACCTATCACGTCGTCGGTCAGAAGCTCACGCCGAAGGACCTGGAGAACGGCTCCTTCGACACCCTGGAGAAGTCGAAGGTCATGACCTCCGGTTCGGGCGAGTCCTACACCGTCCAGGGATCCGCCAAGGTCGTCTGCGGGAACGTCACGACCGCCAATGCCACGGTCCACATCATCGACACCGTTCTCATGCCCAAGAGCTGACGCCACCACGAGCCGCGGCCGCCCGGCCGGCCCGGTCGTCCTGACCGGGCCGGCCTGGCGGCGCGTCGTCCACCGGGGCATCCGCCGGCGCCCGTCGAACGGGACCGGGCGGGTGCCCCACGCCACTTCCGCGCTCGCGGCCGACGACCCCCGGTCTCCCGCACCGGCCGTGCGCCCACTGCGCCGCACCGCGACAGCGCGGACGGTTCGCGTGGGAAGCCCGCCGCGTCGCCGGGCTTCCCACGCGCGCCCTCACGTCGGCAGAGCGAGCAGGGCGACCGGCGCGGACGTCGGCTGCTTCGATCCACCGGCCGGCTCCA
This sequence comes from Streptomyces nigra, assembly GCF_003074055.1. NCBI lineage: Bacteria > Bacillati > Actinomycetota > Actinomycetes > Kitasatosporales > Streptomycetaceae > Streptomyces > Streptomyces nigra. Next base: position 16,391 of record NZ_CP029043.1, read on the forward strand.
CGGTGATACCGACTTCCGAGACCCCGTGGACCGCGCCCTGCATGAGGACCGCCTGGCTGCTGCGGTCGGGATCCATCAGGCCGGCCGAACGCATCTTCCCGTCGTCGGAGAACCACAGTTGGTACACCTTGCCCCGCGGAGGTGCGGGCATGTCCGAGCTGACGAAAACGGCCCGGTCCCGGCGGACCGAGACCACCAGCGTGCCCGCGCCGCCCCCCACCCGCGCCGAACGCATCGTGGCGTCGGGCGCGGCCAGTACTTCCGCCAGGTCCTCCGCGCGCCGCTCGGCCTGTGCGGCCCGGTGCTGAGCGTCCTCGGCACGTTCGTGCTGCCACCCGGCCGCTCCGCCGAAGGTGGCCGCAGCGGCCACGCTGGCGGCGAGGGCCCACCAGGCCGGTCGCCGTCCTCGCCGGACGCCGCCGCCCGCGCGCTCCGGCGGCGCGGTCTCGGGCGAGACCTGTCGCACGCCGGTGATGCGTTGCAGGACCTGCTCCCGCATGGCGGGGCGCGTGCGCACCGTGGTGGTCCGGGCCAGGCGTCCGGTGGTGGCGGTGAACTCGGCGACCTCCTGCCGGCAGGCGTCGCACCCGTCCAGATGGCTCTCGAAGGCGGCGCGTTCCTCGTCGTGCAGCGCGTGCACGGCGTAGGCGCCGGTCAGCGTGTGCAGATCGGCGGTGGTCATGCGGTCACCCCCAGGCAGTCGCGCAGGCGGATGAGCCCGTCCCGCAGGCGGGTCTTCACCGTGCCGATCGGCAGGGACAGCACTTCGGCGACCTCGCGATAGGTCAGGCCGCGGTAGTAGGCGAGCGTGACCGACTGGCGTTGCAACTCCGTCAGGGTCCGCAGACAGCGCCTCACCTGTTCTTGCTCCAGCCGGTTCTCGACCTGCTCGATCACCTCGTCGTAGGCCGGCTGATGCGCGAGCAGCGCGGCCTTGGTGTCGCGAGCGGCCGCGGCCTCCACCGAGCGGACGCGGTCCACGGCACGCCGGTGGGCGAGGGTGAGGATCCAGTTGATGGCCGTGCCCCGCTCGGGCCGGTAACGCGGGGCGGTGCGCCAGACCTCGACCAGCACCTCCTGCGCCACCTCTTCCGACTGGGCCTGATCGCGCAACACGGCTCGCGCGACACCGAGCACGGAGCCGGCCACGGCGTCGTAGACGGTGGCGAAGGCCTCCTGATCACCCAGCGCCACCTCGTGGACGAGCTGTTGCAGATCGGGCTGAACTGTCGGATTGCTGCCGATGTATACGGGTTCCTTCACCATGGCTCTCCCAGGGGGCGGTGGGGGCCGAACGGCCCCACGTAATCCGAGGCTGCTCGAGCCGGGGATTGGTCCCGTGGGTGCGAAGGCGGCGCGATCCGGGTGTCGTGCGCTCGCCGCGAGGCCGTGGGCGGCCGGTGCGGATACACATGGCCGACGCACCTCGCGAGCACCCGTTCGCGAGCAGGCCGAGGCTCACGAACGGGTGGTGCGCGGCCGGTTACGCCTTGGGGGGCTTCACGGCGATGTCGAGGTAGAAGGCGTCGATGCTGCGGACCGCCGCTTCGAACTCGTCGAGGTTGACGGGCTTGGTGACGTAGGCGTTGGCGTGGTGGTGATAGGCGCCGGTGACGTCGTCAGGGGCGGCCGAGGTGGTCAGGACCACGACGGGGATGGTGCGCAGCTCCGGGTCTTCCTTCACGACGGCGAGGAACTCCCGCCCGTTCATCCGCGGCATGTTGAGGTCGAGCACGATGAGGTCGGGACGCTCGTTGCTCTGGTCGCGCAGGAATTCCAGGGCCGCGATGCCGTCGGAGACCTGGGTGATGTTGCGGGTTCCGCGTTCGGTGAGGGCGTCCTGGATGAGCAGGGCGTCGGCGGCGTCGTCCTCGACCAACAGCACGTCGTAGGGATGGGTTGCGGCGGCGGCAGCCATGGTTCACGAGCTCCGGGGTAGGGGGGTGCGATGGGGTGTGTTGCTGGTGATCAGGCCCGGCCAGCGGCGCCGGGCTCCTTGCCGGCTCATGTTCATGGCCTGACCGATCTCCGGGTAGCCGGCGCCGTGCGCGGCTGCGGCGTGGGCCGCTTGGTCCTCCAGATGCCGGACGCACTCCTTGACGCCGGCCAGGACCCGCAGGCGCGCCAGTGCGCCCTGGCGGGCCTGACCGGTGGTCCGGGCGAAGTCAGCCGGGAGGTCGCCGCTGTGCTGCGCCATGCAGCGGGTGAGTTCGTCGACCACCTGTGCCACCAGCGCGGTCGTCTCCCCGTCCGATGGAGCCGCGGTGGAAGAAGATCTGGACATGACAGCAGCGTAGGGCTTTGATCTCCCCCGGGACAACGTCCGTTGTCATGTCACCGGTACGGTGTGCGTGTCGCGTGTAGATGTCGTGGCGCGAGTCGTTGCTTGAGGGAGAGATTCGAACCGCGATGAGCAGAAGGCCGTCGCCCGCCGAGGGTGCCCTGTCCGCCTGGACCACCCGCCGCTGGCTGCGGGTCGGCGTCTCGGTCACCCTGTCCGTGCTGACCGTCCTGGGGGCACTGGGCGTTTGGGCAATGTGGCGCACATCACAGCTGACCGACGAGGTGGTCGATCGCCGCACCCCTGCCCTGATCGCCTCGATCAGGCTGGAGGAAGCACTGGTCAACCAGGAGACCGGTATCCGCGGCTACGGACTGTCCGGCAGCAAGGACTTCCTGGCTCCCTACCGACAGGGCGTGGCGGACGAGCGCTCCGCCCTCGGGAAGCTCAAGCCCCTGCTGGCAGGCGACGACGGGGGCCTCAAGGATCTGGCCGAGGTGCAGGCGCTGGCCGGCACCTGGCACGAGCGCATAGCCCGCCCCGTGTCGACAGCGGCTCCGAACGACGTGGTCGAGGCGGCCGAGAAGCGCACGGCGGAGGGCAAGGCCACCTTCGACCGCCTGCGCACCGCCATGACGCGCCAGCAGGCCCACCTCCAGGACCGGCGCACCGAGGTCAGCCGCGAGCTGCGCACGGCCATGACCGTACGGAACTGGATGTTCACCGGCATCGCCGTCGTCATCGTCCTGGTCACGGTGCTCATCTTCGAAGGCCTGCGCCGCGGCATCACCGCTCCGCTCGCCCGGCTCGGCGCGTCGGCCCGTGACGTCGCACAGGGACGCTTCGACCGCTCCCTGGACGGCGCGGGCCCGGCCGACCTGCGCCGGCTGGCGGCCGACGTGGACCTGATGCGCCGGCGCCTGGTCGCGGAACTCAAATCCAGCGAGGAGTCCCGCACGCTGCTGGACGAACAGGCGGCGGACCTCAAGCGATCGAACACCGAGCTGGAGCAGTTCGCCTACGTCGCCTCCCACGACCTGCAGGAACCGCTCCGCAAGGTGTCCAGCTTCACCCAGCTCCTGCAACGGCGCTACGGGGGCCAGCTGGACGAACGAGCCGACCAGTACATCGACTTCGCCGTCGACGGCGCCAACCGCATGCAGATCCTCATCAACGATCTGCTGGCGTTCTCCCGCGTCGGCCGTGTGCACAACGACCACCGCACCGTGAACCTGCAGAGCGTGCTCGACAACGCCCTGGGCAACCTCAGCGTGGCCATCGAGGAGAGCGACGCCGAGATCACCAGCGACCCGCTGCCCACCATCGCCGGGGACACCACCCAGCTCACCATGCTCTGGCAGAACCTGCTCTCGAACGCCATCAAGTTCCGCAGTCCCGAACGGACACCGCGCATCCACATCAGCGCCGCCGTCGTCGACGGCGTATGGCAGTTCGCCGTCAGCGACAACGGCATCGGAATCGCACCGGAGTTCCAGCAGAAGGTCTTCATCCTCTTTCAGCGGCTGCACACCAAGGACGCCTATCCCGGCACCGGCATCGGCCTGGCCATGTGCAAGAAGATCGTGGAGTTCCACGACGGGACGATCACCATCGACCCGGACCACCAACCGGGGACACGCGTCGTCTTCACCCTCCCCGTCCCCGCGAACGCTCCGACGGTGCCGGAGGGGGAGACACAGCCGTGAGCGACCACAGAGCGGGCGGTGCCGAGCAGTACACCATCCTGCTGGTGGAGGACGACGACGGGGACGCCCTTCTCGTCGAGGAGCTCCTCTACGACACCGACCTGCCCCACAGCCTGATCCGCTGCCGCACGGCCGCCGAAGCCCGGGGGACGCTCGCCGGCACGCCGGTCGACTGCGTCCTGCTGGACCTGCACCTGCCCGACGCCTCCGGCGTGGAGACCGTCCAGGCGCTCCAGCCGGAGACCCACACCGCCGCCATCATCGTGCTGACCGGCCTGGCCGAGCCCAGGGCCGGGGTCGAAGCCCTCGCCGCGGGGGCCCAGGACTACCTCGTCAAGGGCAAGGTCGCACCGGACCTGATGCAGCGCGCGGTGCGCTACGCCGTCCAACGAAAGCACGTCGAGCAGGCCAGTGCCGCCCTCCAGATCGGGCAGCTCCGCGCCGAGGAGAACGCGCGTCTGGAGCGCGGACTACTGCCCGAGCCCCTTCTCACCTCCGCCACCGTCAGTGCCGCCAGCCGCTACTACCCGGGCCGGGCACAGGCACTGCTCGGAGGCGACTTCCTGGACGTCGTCCAGACCGACGACGGCCAGGTCCACGCCGTCATCGGCGACGTCAGCGGGCACGGCCCGGACGCCGCGGCCCTCGGAGTGTGCCTGCGCATCGCCTGGCGCGCGCTGACCCTGGGCGGCCATCGCGACCAGCAACTGCTTCATCTGCTGGAACGCATACATGTCGCCGAGCGCACCGGCCACGACCTGTTCGCCACCTGCACCCTCATCACCCTGGACCCCACCGCCGCCACGTGCACCCTGCACCTGGCCGGCCACCACGAACCGCTGCTGCTGACCAGCGCCGGCACCCGCGAGGTGACCGCCGCCCACGGAGTCGCCCTCGGCGTCGCCCCCGGCCTGGGCAAGTGGCCGTCGACCACCTTCTCCCTCCCTCCGCGCGGAGCTCTGCTCGCCTACACGGACGGCCTCATCGAGGGCTTCGCCGGCACCACCGGCACCCGGCTCGGAGTCGACGGCCTGCTCGGCATCCTCGACACGCTCCGCACCGCGGATCCCGGCGCCCACCTCGACGCGCTCATCGTCGAGACCCGCGCCCTCAACGCCAACCGGCACACGGACGATCTCGCCATCCTCCGCCTGGACTGGGATCTCGCATAAGGCCGGCCCGCCGGCCGCTCCCCCGCCGGCGGCACCACCCGGTGCGGGGGGAGCGAGGACGGCGGTTCTCGGCTAGCCGACCGCCGCGTCCGCCTCAGCGGCGCCGTCGGTTCCGGGGCGTCGGTAGGCGCCGTGCCACCAGATCCGGGCGAGTTCGCGGGCGAAGGCGCGGTCACCGCTGCCGTCGTCGACGCCGATGTGGTGGGCGATCGCCTGTGCGCCTCCCCAGACGATGATGCGGCTGGCGGAGGCCGCGTCGAGGTCGGGCGGGGCGAGTCCGGCCGCCTGGTCGGCGAGCAGGGACCGCAGGGCGTTCGCCTCAAAGCCCTCGAGGTCGGCCGTGTAGAAGTCGTGCACCGTCGGGTCGTAGGCGGCGGCCTCGCGCACCGCCCTGATCAGGCTCTGATGGAGGCGGTGCGTCTTGATCACGTCTTCGAAGAAGTGCGCGAGCGCGTCCGGCCCGGCGGCGGGGTTCCACTGCCGGGCGTGCGCGAGCAGCGACTCCCTCAGGTCGTCGGTGAGCCTGACCAGTACGTCGGATTTGCTCTGGAAGTGCGCGTAGAACGTGGCCCGGGAGACGCCCGCCTCCTCCAGGATCCGCTGGACGCTGATCTCGGAGAAGGCTTCGCCGGACTCCAGGAGCCGGTGCAGAGTGGACATGACCTGGGCCACCGTCGCGGCCGAGCGTGCGGCGTGGTGGTCGGCCTGGCGTCGTGTGACGGGTCTCATCAAGATCTCTCTCGTACGTCCTCGGGCGCGTGCGCTCCGCGGGGTGCGGCGGAGTGCGGGATCAGCGCACCACGGGCAGAGCGTAGTCCCACAGCCGGTCGGCGGCGTCGGCGTCCACCGACCACTTCGCCACACCGGCCATCACGTCGGGCCCGCCGTCGACGATCTCGGATTCCTGGTTGTCCTCGAAGTACCGGCCGGTCACGCCGTCGAGGAGGGGGGACGCAGCCAGGAGGGTGCTCGTGGCGGCGCCCTGTGCCGGGGTCTTGTAATAGTCCGGGGTGACGAGGTTGCCGTCCTCGTCCAGCGCGCCGAGCGCTCGCAGGGTGGCCTCGTCGAGGTGACGGGCGAGGTTGGTGTGGATCCAGCCGGGAGCGCAGGCGTTGGCGGTGATGCCGTCCCCGGCCCACCGCCGGCTGATCCCGACGGCCAGCAGCACGTCGGCGGTCTTCGACTGCGCGTAGGCGACGAACGGGTCGTAGGGACGCTCTTCGAACTGCGGGTCGTCGAAGTCGAACCCGGCTCGCAGCTGTGCGCCGGAGCTGACCACGACGACGCGAGCGTTCTCCGCGCTCCTCAGGGCGGAGTGCAGGCCGACGGCCAGGGCGAAGTGACCGAGGTAGTTCGTGGCGAGTTGCAACTCCCAGCCCTGGGCGCTGACCTGCCGGGTCGGGAGCATCATCACGCCGGCGTTCGCGACGAGGCCGTCGAGCGGCCCTTCCCAGGAGTCGCAGAAGGCACGGACGGAATCCAGGTCGCCGAGCTCGAGCGCGGCCGCCCGGGTGCCGGGGAATTCGTCGACGAGAGACCTGGCCGCGTCGGGGTTCCGGGTGGCGATCGTCACCTCTGCGCCGGCCCCGGCGAGCGCGCGGACCGTCTCGAGGCCGAGCCCGGAGGACCCACCGGTGACGATCATCCGCCGCCCGCGCAGGTCGACTCCATCGAGCACCTCGGCGGCGGTCGCGCGCATCCCGAAGGGAGTGGTTATCGGCGTCATAGCTGTGTCCTGCCTGGAGGGGGCCGTCGTCACGGTGCCGGGGACGGGTGTGCGCTCGACGGTCCGACGTCATTTCCCTATTAACCATACAGCATGTTCAGATACTCTGTATTGCGACGCCGGACGGCGCGAAAGGCACTGCTGGAGGTAGAGGTACGCCGTCAGGCGTCAGGGGTGGCCGCGGGGCGAAGCGGGTCGAGCCGCAGATCTCGATGACGGGCCGGCAACAACCGAAGCCGCGCAGCATCTGCCGTGCGTTAGGACGAAAACGTCATCATCCAGTCGAAGCGGAGACAGTCAGGCGAGGCGCGCAGAGACCCGGCACGCAGGGGGTTGCGAATGTCTCCCTGCGGCCACGGCCTGTCGGACCGGGGGTGCGCTGTGGGACAGTGGGCGGATAGGAGATTGACCGGTCCTCGGTGACATGCACGAGAGGCCGGTCCACGGGCCCACCGGGCATCGCCCTCCCCACGGGCAACCGGGACCCGCCATCGGCACGACGGCAGCTGAAACAGATGCCGCACGCCGACGGACTCACAACCCCCCGGAAGGGGGAAGCGCCCACATGCTCATCACCACGACCGACCACGGCGCCACCGCGGTGATCACTCCGAGCGGGAACGTCGACCACGACGCCCTGCCCGCCCTGCTCACCGCCGCCTCGAGCGAGCTGCCGCTCACGGTCACCCACCTCACGTGGGACTTCGAGCACTCCGGCTACATAGACGTCGCCGGTCTCCACCTGCTCGACCAGCAGCGCCAGGCATGCCGCACCGCCCGTCGCACCCTCACCGTCACCGGGTTGGGCCCGCAGCCCCTGCACATGCTCCAACTGGCCGACGAACTCTTCCCCGCGATGCACTGGGATGACTTTCTTCCCTCCAGCCAGCCCCTCACGGCGGCCTGAGGCCCGACCAGCACGGCGGCCCACCACCCACGCCGAGCCGCCCGCCGCCCGTCAAGGTGAGCGGCGAGGCGGCGCACTTGGTCGCGAGTGAAACCGTATCGAGTGAAATGTCCGCCGGTAGGGTGGTCCTCATGCCCGCCGACACTCCTCGCGGCACTGCCGCCCCGCGCGCGACCGACCGCCCTGGGGACCAGTCCCCTTTCGCACTGGGTCTGCTCCTGCGCCGAGCACACTGGCACGCGGCCGCTGTGATGGGTGAGGCACTGCGCCCGCTCGGCATCGAGTTGCGGCACTTCGCCGTCCTGATCGTCCTCGTCAACGAAGGGCCCACCGTCCAGCGGGACCTGGTGACCGCGACCGGGTCCGACAAGGCGGGCGTCATGCGCGTGGTGGATGACCTGGAGCGCAAGGGGCTGGCCGTGCGCCGCGCCGTTCCCGGGGACCGGAGGGCCCGAGCCGTGGAGATCACGCCCGAGGGCATGGAGCTTTTCGACGCGGCCCACAGGGCGGCCCGCCCCCTGGCCGAGGACCTGGTCGGCGGTCTGATGCCCGGTGAGGCCGAGCAGTTGACGGACCTGCTGACCCGTTTCACCGGCACCGCCGCCGACCAGGCGTGAGCCCGCCGGCGCGCCGAAGTACTCCTCCACGGGCATCGAAGCCCCGTACGCCCTCTGCCCCTGGACTGCGCGCGGCACTTGAACTCGAGGGCTAGGTCGTGTCCGCAAAGTCCCGTCGTTCGCCCGTAGGGCGGGCCGAGCGGTGTCCGGTGCGTGCTCTCGGTGTGCCGGGCGGACTCCCGCGTACTGGTTGTACGCGGGTGGGCGGCCGGTGCGGCGAGTGGGGGTCCCCCCTGCTCGAAGAGCTTGGGGGAGCGTGCCGGACACCGGGCGGCAGGCGGGACTTTGCGGACACGACCTAGGCCGCCAGGCGCTTCGCGAGGTCCTTGGCCTTGATGGTCGCCTCCTCGAAAGCGCGTGTACGGGAGGCTTCGTAGAGAGGCACGAGATCCGCCATGGCGGGATTGCGTGGAGCCATGGTGAGCTCGGGAACGATGAAGTCGAGATCGAGACGAAGAGTGTCCTTGAGGACGGCTTCCAGGTAGTTCTTCACGAACTCGAAGCCCTCGCGCGGCGTTCCCGGCGCGTAGGAACCGCCCCGGCTTGCGATCACGACGACCGGAGTGCCCGCGGCCGAGGGCTTCTCCCCTGCCGTGCGGCCGAGCAGGAGCACGGCGTCCAGCCATGCCTTGAGGGTCGAGGGGATCGTGAAGTTGTGCATGGGGGCGCCGATCAGGACGGCGTCCGCCTCTTCGAGTTCCTCGATCAACCGAAGCCGCGCGGCGAACGCGGCCGCCTGCTGCGGGGTCCGCTCGGCCGGTGCGATGTACCCGGCGGACCAGGCGTCGGCAGTGATGTGGGGAACGGGATCGGCGGCGAGGTCGCGGTGGATCACCACACCGGCGGGGTGCTGGTCCTGCCATGCCTGGCGGAAGGCGATCGCGATCGCGCGTGACGCGGACCTCTCTCCCGGCAAGACGGACGAATCGATGTGCAGCAGGGTGGCCACAGGTGTTCTCCATACGTTCGGACCCGAGGCGTACTCGGGACACGGCTCGGTGCTCCGAGTTAGTTAAGCACGAGAAAGTATCGAGTGATACGATCGCGAACGTAACGACCTTGGCGCCGAGAACGCCGAGAAGCCAGCCGAACAGAGGAGGTAGGCACTTGTGGACGTCTACGAGGCGGTCACGAGTCGACGGGCGGTGCGTGCATTCACCGGCCGACGGGTCCCCGGGGAGGTGCTGGAGCGTGTGCTCGCGACCGCCGCTTGGGCGCCATCCGCTTCCAATCTCCAGCCTTGGCACATTTACGCCGTGACCGACGCACCGTTGACCGAGCTCAAGAAGCGCGCCGGTGAACGGCTGGCGGTGGGCGATCCCTGGGACGAGCCCGAGTACCAGCAGTACCCGCCGGACCTCAAGTCGCCGTACCGTGAGCGTCGGGCCGCCTTCGGCGAGCAGCGCTACGGAGCACTCGGCATCCCACGCCACGACACCGAGGCGCGCCAGCGTGCCGCCTCCGCGAACTGGGAGTGCTTCGGGGCGCCGGCCGCGCTGTTCTGCTACATCGACCGCGATCTGGGCCCCGCCCAGTGGTCCGATATTGGCATGTACCTGCAAACAGTCATGCTGTTGCTGCGCGCGGAAGGGCTGCACAGCTGCACCCAGATGGCGTGGGCGAAGTACCACCGGACCGTCGCCGCGATCCTGAGGCCCCCGGACGAACTGATGCTGTTCTGCGGCATGTCGATCGGGTACGAGGACACCGCGACGCAGTCCCCCCGCACAGGCCGGGCCCCGCTCGGCGAAACCCTCACCTTCCTCGACGACTGAGCCGGTGAACCGCCCCGCGGCGGCGGGGCGAAGCCGGTTGAGTGCCGCAACGTCGCACCCGCGAGGTGCTGCGCGCGGCGGAACCGGACCGGGCGCTCCGCCCACGGGTGCACACCGGCTGAACGGCGGTTTCGCGCCACGGATCACGCAGCCGGCGTAGAGATGACCACACGGGAGGCCATCCGCCCATGCGGGGCGCTCACCGCCGGGTGCACCGCCCACCGGCCTCCTGACCACGACCGCAGAGGGCGCCCGCAGTCCCGAAGGCCGCCCCACCGTCCTGTGTTGTCAGTGGCGGTTGGTAGAACTGCGGCATCACGGATCGCACACCCTTTCTTCCAGGAGCAGCCGCATGACCATCGGTGACCACCTGCACGAGTTGTACCGGCTGCCCGCTCACGCCTTCCCGGGCCCTGGCACCCCGGCCGGCCCTCTGCCCGAGCCGGACTCCGTCGCCTGGCGGATCTCCGCGGACGTGTACGACTCCGAGGAGAGCTGGACCGCGGCGTTCACCCGCTTCTGCGAGACCGTCGACACCACCCGGGTGCGCGCCCTGATCGTCGGCGCCTGGGAGGAGGCCTACGAGTCCGACCCCTCCGAGGTCATCGAGGCCCTGCTGGCCGCCCGCGACCGGCTGCCCGCGCTGCGCGCCCTGTTCCTGGGCGACATGGTGATGGAGGAGTGCGAGATCTCCTGGATCAACCAGACCGATGTCGCACCGCTCCTGACCGGCTTCCCCGCCCTGGAGGAGTTCGGCGTGCGCGGCGGCTCGGGCCTCGGCTTCACCGTCGGGCAGCACTCCGCGCTGCGCCGTCTCGTCGTGGAGACCGGCGGCCTGCCCGCGTCGGTGGTGCGCGGCATCGGCGCCGGCGACCTGCCCGCGCTGGAGCACCTCGACCTGTGGCTGGGCACGCCCGACTACGGCGGCGACAGCGAAGCCGCCGACCTGGAGCCGATCCTGTCCGGTGCCCGGCTGCCGCGCCTGCGCCATCTGGCCCTGCGCAACAGCGAGATGCAGGACGCGGTGGCCGCGGCCGTCGCCGCCGCCCCCGTCGTGGCCCGCCTGGAGGTCCTGGACCTGTCCATGGGCGTGCTGACCGACGAGGGCGCGGAGGCGCTGCTGAGCGGTCAGCCGCTGACCCATCTGAAGAAGCTCGACCTGCACCACCACTACCTGAGCGCGGCCTTCGAGAAGCGGGTGCGGCAGGCGCTGGAGCCGGCCGGTGTGGAGGTCGACCTCGACCGCGACGACGCGGAGGAGGAGACCGAGGAGGGCGGCACTGTCTGGCGCTACGTCTCCGTCGGCGAGTGAGCACGGACGGCCCCGTCCCGGGGCAGCGGGGGACGACGGGTACCACGGGGGTGGCGGCCGGTGTGCGCTTCGCGGTGGTCGGCAATCCCGGCAACCGCCGCGTGACGCTGTTCGCCGACGCGGTGCGCGCGGCGGGCCTGCCCGGCCCCCGCGTGGTGCCGTGGACGGACGTCCTGCGCCGGGGAGGCGCCCGCTTCGCCCCCGGCGAGATCGTCCGCGTCGACTCCCCCGGTGAGGATCCCGAGGTGGACCGCATGCTGCGGGGCGCTGCGGAACCCACCCGGGTGGAGGGATCGGCGCGTTGGTACGCCGGGTTCACGGCCGCGCTGCGCAGTCTGCGCGGCGGCGTCCGACTGGACGACCCGGACGAGGTGTCCGTGCTGTTCGACAAGCGCCGCTGCCACGCGGTTCTGGACGCGGCGGGCGTGCCGGTGCCCTTCTCCCCCACCTCCGGACCGGACGGCGCCCCGGTGCGCGGCTGGGACGACGTGCGGACGCTGATGCGTACCCACCGGATGGCGCGGCTGTTCGTCAAACCCGCCCACGGGTCGTCGGCGTCCGGAGTCCTCGCCGTGGAGGCGGGCGGCGGCCGGATCAGGGCGACCACGTCCGTCGAGGTGACCGCGGACGGCCGGCTGTACAACTCCCTGAGGCTGCGCCGCTACGAGGACGAGCGGGACGTCGCCGCCGTCGTCGACGCCCTCGCCCCGGACGGCCTGCACCTGGAGCGGTGGGTGCCCAAGGCGTCCCAGCAGGGCCGCGCGACCGACTTCCGGGTGGTCGTGGTGGCCGGCCGGGCCACGCACGCCGTGGTGCGCACCAGCCGTTCGCCCCTGACCAACCTCCATCTGGGCGGTCGCCGCGGCGACCTCGACGCGGCCCGTGCGGCCGTCGTGGCGGCGGGCGGCCGCTGGAGCGAGGTGCTGGAGGTCTGCGAGCGGGCGGCCGCGTGTTTTCCGCGCACCCTGTGCGTCGGCGTCGACCTGCTGCCGGCCGTCGGCTGGCGCCGGATGGTCGTGGGCGAGGTCAACGCCTTCGGCGATCTGCTGCCCGGTCTCACCGGCCTGCCCGGCAGCGGCGCGGAGGGCCTGGACACCTACGGCGCACAGGTCGCGGCGGTGCTGCGCGGACCCGCCCGCCCCGAGGTCCCCCGGTCGGCGGCAGCTGCGGCCTCCTCACTGCACGGTCACCCGAACGGGACGCAGGCGGGTGCCCCGCGTGCGTCCGCCCGGCCGAGGTGACACCGCCCGGCCCCGACGGCCGCCGCACCCGTACAGAACAGGAACACCGTATGACCCAGCCCGACATGAACGACATCGTCGGCGAGTACGACATCCTCCTCGTCACCCTCGACACCCTGCGCCACGACGTGGCCGAGGAACTTGCGGCAGCGGGCCGCATCCCGCACCTCGCGCGTCATCTGCCGGGTGGTCGCTGGGAGAAGCGCCACGCGCCGGGCAGCTTCACGTACGCCTCGCACCAGGCGATCTTCGCCGGCTTCCTGCCCACCCCTGCGGCGCCCGGGCCGCATCCACGGCTCTTCGCGGCGAGCTTCGCCGGCAGCGAGACCACCGCCGAAGGCACCTTCGTCTACGACACCCCGGACCTCGTCGGCGGGCTCGCGAAGGCCGGCTACCACACGGTGTGCATCGGAGGGGTGGGCTTCTTCAACAAGCTGGGCCCGCTGGGCTCGGTGCTGCCGGGCCTGTTCCAGGAATCCCACTGGGAACCGGAGTTCGGCGTCACCTCACCCCACTCGTTCGAGAACCAGGTCGAGTGTGCCGAGCAGGTCGTCGCCCGACTGCCCACGGACCGACGCCTGTTCCTCTTCGTCAACGTCTCGGCACTGCACCAGCCGAACTGGTTCCACCTGCCCGGCGCCACCCGGGAGGCCGGTGACACGCGTGCCAGCCACGCCGCCGCCCTGGAGTACGTCGACCGGCACATCGGACGGCTGTTCGCGGCCGCGAGCTCCCGGCGCCGCTGTTTCGCGATCGTCTGCTCCGACCACGGCACCGCCTACGGCGACGACGGCTACACCGGGCACCGGCTCGGCCACGAGTGCGTCTGGACCGTGCCGTACGCCCAGTTCCTCCTCGACCCCGCTGAGGCCGCCCGATGACCACCGCCCCGCCGACCGGCCCCTACCAGCACTACGTCTACGCCTATCCCCACAAGACCGCCTACCGGCCCCTGCCCGACCGGCCGTCGCTGACGTCCCTGTGGGCGACGGAGGACAAGAGCGCGCTCTCCCTCTACCTGCACATCCCGTTCTGCGAGGTGCGCTGCGGGTTCTGCAACCTCTTCACCCGCATCGGCGCCCCCGAGGGACTGACCGGCGCCTACCTCGACGCCCTGGAGCGACAGGCGACGGCCGTGCGCGACGCGCTGGGCGACGGCGACGGCACGCGTTTCGCCACCGCCGCTTTCGGCGGCGGCACCCCCACCTTCCTCACCGCCCGGGAACTGAACCGGCTCTGCGACATCGCCGAGCACCGCATGGGCGCCGACCTGCGCGCGATACCGCTGTCGGTGGAGGCCTCGCCCGCCACGGCCACCTCCGACCGTCTGGCCGTGCTGGCCGAACGCGGCACCACCCGGCTGAGCCTCGGCGTGCAGAGCTTCGTCGACTCCGAGGCCCGGGCCGCCGTCCGTCCGCAGCGCCGTGCCGACGTGGAGGCAGCCCTCGGCCGCATCCGCGACGCGGCCATACCGGTGCTGAACATCGACCTCATCTACGGCATCGACGGCCAGACCGAGCAGACCTGGCTGCATTCGCTGGACGCGGCACTCACCTGGCGGCCGGAGGAGCTCTACCTGTACCCCCTCTACGTCCGCCCCTTGACCGGCCTGGACCGCCACCGCCCGGACTCGGGCTGCGACCCGGAGTGGGACGAGCAGCGGCTGCGACTGTACCGCTCGGGCCGTGACCACCTGCTGGCCCAGGGGTACATTCAGCAGTCGATGCGGATGTTCCGCCGGGCCGACGCCCCGCCGCAGGGCGCCGATGACTACGCCTGCCAGACCGACGGCATGATCGGCCTCGGCTGCGGAGCCCGCTCCTACACCTCCGCACTGCACTACTCGTTCGACTACGCCGTCGGCATGCACGAGATCCGCGGGATCATCGATGACTACGTCGCCACCACCGACTTCTCTCGCGCGGCGGTCGGCTACCGCATCGACCCCCGCGAGGCACGCCGCCGCCACCTGCTGCAGTCGCTCCTTCAGGCCGACGGCCTGGACACCGCCGACTACCGCGCCCGCTTCGGCTCCCTGCCCGCCGACGACTTCGACGCCGAACTCGACGCCCTCGCGTACCGCGGCTGGCTGACCGACCCCACCGTCGCCCGCCTGCGGCTGACACCCGAGGGCCTCGCACACTCCGATGCCATCGGTCCGCGTCTGTTCTCCCCCGCCGTGCGCGCCGCCATGGCCGCCTACGAGAGGAAGTGACGTCCGGCCATGGACCTCACCGTCCTCTACCGCGGTCCCCTCGCCTCCTGCGACTACGACTGCCCCTACTGCCCGTTCGCGAAGCGGCGGGACTCCCCCGCCCAGCTCCGCGCCGACCGAGCCGCCCTGGACCGCTTCGCGGCGTGGGCCGCCGCGCAGCGAGACGACCGGCTGTCGCTGCTGTTCACCCCGTGGGGCGAGGGACTCGTACGCTCCTGGTACCGGCGCACCCTCGCGGAGCTGTCCCACCTGCCGCACATCCGCCGCGTCGCCATCCAGACCAACCTCAGCTGCCGCACCGACTGGCTGGACACCGCCGACCGCGACACCCTCGCCCTGTGGTGCACCTACCACCCGGGCCAGACGCCCTACGACCGCTTCCTCACCAAGTGTCACGACCTCGCCCGGCGCGGTGTGCGCTACAGCGTCGGCGTGGTCGGCCTGCCCGAACACCTGCCGGCCGCCCGCCGGTTGCGCGCCGACCTGCCGGACCACGTGTACCTGTGGGTCAACGCGGCCGAGGGACACACCTACGAGGACGCCGAGGCCGAGGACTGGACGGCGCTGGACGCGCTGTTCCCCTACAGCCGCACCCCGCACGCCAGCGCCGGACTGCCCTGTCGGACCGGCGAGTCCGTGATCTCGGTCGACGGGGAGGGCACCGTACGCCGCTGCCACTTCGTCCGCGCCGAGCTCGGCAACCTGTACGACGGCAGCTACCGGGCCGCGTTGCGCCCGCGGCCGTGCCCGCTGACGGTCTGCGACTGCCACATCGGCTACGTCCACCTGGAGACCCTGCCCCTGTACGACGTCTTCGCCGGCGGAGTCCTGGAACGCATCCCGGCCGCCATCCGGCCCGGTCGGACGTAACCACCGATCGGATCGGATGTCACCGGTTCCCCTCACGAACAAGTGCCCTGTCCTACCGCACGAACCTGACCATGCGGCAGCTGGTCACATTGTTCGGCGTTTGCCCAACTACCGGTTCACGGCAAACGCGCAGGTCATCATCGACGCCGAAACCCGCCTGGCGATCGCCGCCACCCCGCCGGTGCCGGACACCACCGCGCACGCGCACGCCAAGCCTGGAAGGGGGCCAGTAGGAACCGGGAGGAGGCGTGGGGTTGACACGAAATCTCCCGACGTATTTCCAACGGCCAGCGCTGATCAATGACGGCCGCGGTCTCCTTGCGGGCCCACACTCGTTGCCCCGATCCGGCACTCACCCGTAAGAGAATCCGAAGGGCGCCCTCGTGCTCCATGCCGCACGATGTCGCGCCGAAATCTGTGCAGGCATAGGCCATGGCGTATGCCTGGGCGATGCAACAGGGGGACTCGGGCGAACCGCGCTCCAACAACTCTCAGAGCGCAGCACTGTATAGGATTCCGCAAAGGGCCCTCCCATCCGGCAACGGCTTGCGGCCAGGATGCCGGAATCCTCGCTCGCCGCTGCGGCAGCGCCATACGGACCACTGGCGAAACTGCGGCGTGCTGCTTTTCGTCCCGTCGTACTGTGAGTCCATGACCACAGTGGAAGTGCTTCAGCTGTTGTTGTCACCGACCCACCGCTACGTCGGGCGGCCGGCGGATGGGCCGGTTCCCACGCACGAGGACGAACTGGTCGACAGCGTCGAAGTCCGCCGCACGCTCGGGATCGTCGGCGATCGGTACTTCGCTCACCCGGCACATCGTCGTGCTGCAATCACTCTGATGTCAGCGGAGAATCTTCCTCTGCATATCAATAGCGCGATCGACCTGCGGCAGACACGTCGAAACGTGCTTCTCAGCGGGGTGAACATCGATGAGTATGTGGGATCGACAATCAGTCTGGACACCGGCAGCGGCCCGGTCCTCCTGGCGGTCAACAGTGCGGCGAGGCCTTGTGCCTGGATGGAGACCACTATCGGAACCGGCGCCCAGCGTGCGCTGCGGGGCAAAGGAGGTGTGCGCTGCACACCACTCTCCGACGGCATCCTGACCTTGGGGAGCGCAGTATTCACCGTCACTGGGACGGGAGGGGAAAAGGCAGGTGCGGACGTTTCCCGTTCTACAGGGACGATATACAGCGGCTAACACACGACGAGGGCCTGGCATCGGCTCGAACGGGGGGGCCAGTCCCATGCTGTCGGCCCTGACGGAGTGATCTACCGGACGCGAACGGCGTCGCTGGACGAACCCCGAGCTCGACCAAGGTGACCTGCGGCAGTTTCTCGAGCTGCTGAAGTGACCCCTGGCCTTTGTTCTCGCGAACTCTCTCCGTGCCGATGACGAGAAGCGGCTCGCCGTCACGCCGGCTGGTGGCGAGAAATGCCGCGGCGAGGTCCTGGCGGCGGCCCCTAACGGGGTGACACGGCGTATGTCGTCGAGGTCGCCAAGATGCGATGCAGGAAGTCCGGGGTGGAGACTTTTAGCAGGACATCGGTGTCTCTCGAAATCGATCAGAGGAGTGATCGCGATGACCGAGGAACTGGTCCCTCCGCTCACGGTCGTCCGCCCCGGCGAGGGCGCCGAGGGGTTCCTGGGTTCCATCGGTGTGGTCTTCAAGCTTTCGGGGGCCGATACCAACGGCGCCTTGTCGGTCGTCGAGCACCCGTTCCCGGTCGGCGCGCTGGTGCCGCCGCACCTGCACACCCGTGAGGACGAGTACTCGATCGTCACCGAAGGCGAGATCGGCTTTCGCTCCGGCGACCGCGAAGCCGTGCTGGGCGCCGGCGGCTACATCACCAAGCCGCGCGGCGAGCTGCACGCCATGTGGAACGCCGGCTCGGTCCCTGCCCGCATGATCGAGATCATCAGCCCTGCCGGTTTCGAGGACTGCTTTCGCGAGCTGGCCGAGATGTTCGCCGACGGCCCGCCGTCGTCCTCGGACGCGATCCCGGCAGTCGTGGCCAAGTACGGCCTCGAATTCGGTCAGCCGGAGTGGCTGCCGGACGTCATCGCGCGGTTCGGACTGACCCCGCCGCCAGGACCGTGAACCCACGACCTGCGGACCGGCCGGTCAACGGCACGGGCGAAGCAATGACGTCGCGCAGTGCCGCCTGGCATCTCGCCGGTGCCGGAACCCGCGGTCGTGTCAGGTCCGGCGCCGCCACCCTCGCATCTCAGTACGTCACTCCGGTGTGCAGGCGGATCGTGGTTCCTTCGTCAGGAGTCGAGCGGATCTCGACCAAGTCGCACAGTTGGTGCGCGAGCCAGAGGCCCCGCCCGCCCACCTGGGTGCGGGTGGGTCGTGAACGGCCCACGAGAGGGTCGTCGATATAGCCGGAGTCACGGAACTCGCACACCAGGCGCTGCTCCTGGCTCCACATCCGCAACACGCCCTGGCCCCCACCGTGCCGGATGCTGTTCGCGGCGATTTCGGTCGCCGCCAGATGCAGCTCCCGCAGCCGCGCCCCTTCCAGCCCGAGCTGTTCGGCGCAGGAGGCGATCTTCTCCCTGAGCGCGGGGAGATCACCTCGGCTGTAGGCGAACTCCTCGTAGGGGGAGCATGGATGACTGAGCGGGCTGAAGTCGAAGGGGGCCTGCGGATCGTAGGTGTCGTTCGTTTCGCTGCGGCCGGCAGCGCGGATGGTGGGGTGGCAGCGAGACATTCGCTCCAGCTCAGCCCGTTCTCCCGCGATGTCGTACGGGCACAGCAGCCACCACGCCGGCCCGGCGGAGAACGCCTTGTTCAGCAGCCACTCGTGGTAGCGCAGCTCTTCGGCCTCCGCTGGACTGCGCACCTCACCCCAGGGTGATTCGCCGATCCCGCGCACAGGTCGGCCTTCGGCGGTATGCGCCTTGATCCATTCCTGCCAGGCACCGATGAGCCGACCTGGATGGTGCGCCACCGCGCCGGTCTCGACGTAGCGAACCGTGTCGTCCTCGGGCATCTCGGCGCGCATGAGGGCGGCCTTCTCCTCCGAAACGGCGACGACGACAGCCTCTCCACCGTCCCGGGCCTCGCGGATGAAGCCCAAGGTGCCCTGGAGAAACTCGTCGCTGCCCTGGTAGGGGTACAGCTCGTGCCTGTATCCCTCGCCGGACGGTGACGGCGTGGCGCGGGTTTCGGAGGATGTCATGGCGTCATCACCACGGGGAGGGAAGGGTCTGCGAAGCCGGAGAGATCCCAGGCCAAGCGTACGGTCTCATTGGTTCCCTCCAGCACGATCTTGCGATCGGGCAGTGCTCGAGCGGCATCGGCAAGGGCGCTCATGCCGGCTGCGTCGAAGAAATCCAGGGTTTGGCACAGTAGCCGCACGGTGGTCGTCTGCCGCAGCAGCGTGAGCAGGATGGCACCGAAGGCCACAGCACCCTCGGTGTCGACGATCCCCTTCACCGTCCAGCCACCCTTTCCCGCCCGGTAGAGCTGAAAAGAGGGCGACATCGGTCGGCTGCCCAGGTGATGGGGGTGCACACATCTGAGCTTGTCCAGAAGGGCAGTGTCCCAGTTGCCTCTCTGATAGGCGCAGACCACCGACGCGCCGCTGTCTGCCGCGAACTCTTCCAGTTCCAGCTCACTGCGCAGCAACCGCTCGGCACCACCGCCGTCAGCTTCGCCTGTGACGTGGTGCAGCACCCGCAGGGACCGGTATCCCTCGCTCTCGGCACTGGCCGCCTCCCGGCGCACCACCGCGAGAAGGGATTCCTCGAGCCGCGTCGGATCGAGTACCAGGGCAACGGCATCAGTCGTGACCTGAGCGGAAGGCGAAACGATCAGCACCTTGTCGCCGAACAGAGCTCCGTCCGCGACAAAGGCCCGGCTTCGGACCATCACATCGTCCGTTACATCCAGAAGCTGACACACATGGTCACCAGCATCGACCTCATCCAGCGTCTCCACCGCGCGTGTCGCTCTCACCGCTTCCTCCCTCGCCTCGCCTCCCACCTTAATGTTCCGCACGCCCACATCACCAAGCCGTACGGGCCACGGTCGATCACCCGAAGCTGGACCAACAGGGCGTGGAGTCAGCCCTGAGGAATTCACCGCAGCCGGACGCGGCGGCTACGGGCCATTGACGAGGCCGACACGGCGGCTCAGGTGGTCCACGTGGCGGAGAGCTCCGGACGCGACCGCGCGAGCTCTGCGGGGGTGCTCAGGAGCTGACCCCGAAACGCCTTCGGCCTCACCGTCCTGGTGACCACCGTCGCGATCACCACCTCGTCGGCGACGAGGAGACCGAGGACCCCGGGACCCCTCGCCCACCCATGGTCGAGGTCTCGATCTGTGGGATACGTGTCCGGTTCCAGGTGGATCGACGGCCGGGACCGTCCGAGAATGGAAACAATCCACAGCCGATTCATGGAGATGCCATGCCTGAAACAATTGCTGGAATCAGCATTCCCGACACAAAGCTCGTCGCCGAGGCGACGTCGCTGGTTCGTGACGCTGCGGATGAAACCTTGTTCAACCACTCCCGCCGGGTATTTCTCTGGGGTTCCCTCAAAGCGGCGGCACGTGGTCTGGTGGTCGATCCGGAACTCGCCTATGTCGGCGGGCTCTTCCATGATTTGGGGCTCACCTCGACATACGCGACGAAGCACCAGCGCTTCGAGATAGACGGTGCGGATGCCGCACGCGACTTCCTGCGGGATCACGGCCGTTCGGAGCAGGACGCGCGCGGCGTCTGGCTGGCGATCGCGCTGCACACCACCCCGGAAGTGCCCCATCACCTAGCCCCGGAGGTGGCCGTGGTGACGCTCGGCGTGGAAACCGACGTACTCGGTCTTGACCTGGACGAGATCACCGAGGAGCAGCGCGCCGCCGGCGTGGGCGCGCATCCGCGGCCCGACTTCAAGAACCGCATTCTCCGCGCTTTCTACGATGGCATGGCCGGTCGGCCCGACACCACCTTCGGCACCATGAACGACGACGTCCTCGCCCACTTCGACTCCTCCTTCCAGAGGAAGGATTTCGTGGACATCATCAAGGGGAACGCCTGGCCGGAATAGGTGCCACGCGCCGCGGGCGACAACTCACGGAGCGGGGCCGGCGGCCCTGCTCGCCGACACCCCGGCCCCTCGCCGACGCGCAGGAGCAGCCGTCCCGGGTTGGCATCGATCGACCGGCCGTCTCCGCGCCGCGGTGGACGAGCGCGGCGCGGAGACGGCTCTCGCCTTCGCACGCCCCGTACCCGGGGGCGCTGTAGCCGGCAGATCACCGCCACATCGAGATCACGTCCCCCCTTCCAGCTGGCAAGCGTTCTCCCTTCGACCGACTCGAAGCGGCACGGAGTCGGTGGACCGGGCGATGTCCCGCTCGAGATCGTCCAAGGCCCGGCGGGCCATCTCGATGCGCTGGAGCAGGAGTTGTTCCTCCTGCGGTTCCGGTGTCCGGCGGCGTGCTCGTGGCGGCTCGACCTCCTCGTCCATGTCCTTGGCTTCCTCGAGAGAGGTGAGAACGACACCGATGAGGACGTTGACCAGGACGAACGAGGCGAGCAGGACGTAGGAGGCGTAGTAGGGCCCGTTGCGATAGTGGATGGTAGGGCGCAAGAGGGCCGTGGAATGCCGGGGACGTCACGGAAGTTGATCACAGCATGACTCAAGGACCAGCGCCTCGCTCCCTGTCCGAGGAAGCCCTCTCCGATCTACTCGCCAGGCAGCAGTTCGGGACCCTCGCCACTGTCAAGCAGAGCGGCCATCCGCACCTGACCACGATGCTCTACAGCTGGGACCCCGAGGCCCGCATCGTGAGGCTGTCCACCACGGCCGACCGCATCAAGGTCAAGCACTTGCAGCGCAACCCGCGCGCGGCGCTGCATGTGCAGGGGGGCGACGTCTGGTCGTTCGCCGTCGCCGAGGGCGCGGCGGAGGCTTCCGAGATCACTACGGTTCCAGGCGACTCGGTCGGACGGGAACTGCTCGCGATGATCCCGACGGCCGCGAAGCCGGAGGACGAAGATGCGTTCCTCAAGCAGTTGGTCGCCGAGCGCAGGATCGTCATTCGGTTGAGGGTGGAGCGGCTGTACGGGACGGCCTTGGATATGAACGGCTAAGGGCTGTCCCGTGATTCCCGGTGGATCGGCGCGCGGCGTCAGATGCGGTGCATCGCAAGGCGGAGGGTCGTCCGCATACTGGATGTATGCGGATGATCCGACAACGCGGCGAGGTGCCGTAGCTGACGCCGCGCGCCCGCCGGGAATTGCGGGACAGCCCTTAGGGGGCGACCCTGCTGGTCATAGCCATTCATTGATGGCTGCAACCAGCACGGTCGCGTGGTAGCGGACGGCGAGTTTGTCGTACCTCGTCGCAACCGCGCGGTGGCGCTTCAGCCGTTTGATCCCACACTCGACCGCGTGCCGCTCCCTGTAGTCGTCCTTGTCGCCATGGGCACCCTCCACATGGACCCCCCGACGCCGATGCCCTATTCGGTGAGCGTCGAGCTTCGCATGCTCGGTGGTGCGCTCGACCGTGAGCCCGAGGTACCCAACGCCGTGTCCAGCCGGGGACTTCCTTTCGTCCTCTGCGGCTTCGGCGTGGGCGCCCCCGACGCGGCCGGGTTCCTGAGCGCCGAACTCGAAGAGGTGATGAACGCAATGGAGCCCTGGGCGGACAGGCGAAGGATGGTCAACTTCCCCTCCGCCCAAGAGGCCACCGACAGCGCGCGGCTGAGCGAGGTCTACGGCGCCGAGCGCTACCGGCGTCTGACCGCCGCGAAGAAGGCGTACGACCCGACCCACATGTTCCGGGTGAACCACAACATCCCGCCCGGCTGAGCATTCGGTCACCGGCCCGTGCCGGCGCCGGCGGTAGACGCGCCCGCCCAACCCACAGAGGTCCGGGCGGGCCCGTTCAAGGGCGCTGCGGTCGACGACACCCCCGCCCATGCCGGACGGAGCGTGCAGGCGCGCCACTGTCCTTGACCCCTCGTGGCCCGCTCACGACGCCCACCGCATGTTAGATTTCGAACGCCATCTTTCATGCAGGTGGACGTTCACCACTTGTTGCTCCGCGGGGGTACGGCAGACATGTCTACCGGCAGCGCGGAAGGCGGACCGCCGCGCCACAGGTTAGACGGCGAGCGTAATCTTTGGAGTGCAGTAGAAGGCTGCTCGACGTCACGGAGGGTGTTGGATGAGTCGCGTCTCGCAGGCAGAAGCGCGTGCCAACCGGGAGCGAGTGGTGGCCGCTGCCGCTCGGCTGTTCCGTGAAGACGGTGTGGCCAGTGTCGGTATCGCGGATGTGATGAAGTCGATCGGCCTTACCCAGGGCGGCTTCTACAAGCAGTTCGCCTCCAAAGCCGCGCTTGTCGACGAAGCGACCGCCAAGGCGTTCACCGACAACCTGCAAGACCTCCTGGCGTTGGAGCAGGAGGCCGGGGAACACCAGGCGGCTTGGCAGTCGCTGCTCGAGTCCTACTTCTCGGTCGAGCATCGCGACAACCCTGGTACCGGTTGCCCCGCGGCCGGGTTCGCCGGCGATGTCGCGCGCGAGCCCGAGCACAGGGAGACCTACGCCAAGGGCGTCCAGGAACTCGCGGCGTGGATCGCGCCCGGTGACGCCGGCCTGGCCGCCTATGCCACGCTCGTCGGAGGCATACTCCTCGCCCGGGCCACCGCGGGCACTCCCCTGTCGGAACAGATCCTGCGAGCTTCACATGCCGCAGCGGCGAGAGCCGCCGACAGCACTGAGCCGTCGAACGGCTGACACCTCACGCCTCCTTGGCAGATGCTGCAGGAGCGGCTGAGCGAAGTGCTGGAGTCCTCACCGGATGCCTACGAGTGGCGGCGCTGAACTGCGGCCGGCCGTCGCCGGCAGATGAGTGCGCATCTGAGGGTGAGGGGAACCTTCGTGCATGCCGTCGCATTCCGCGGCGAGCGGAATGCCGGTGGCGTCAGCCGGCGCCAGCAGGTGAAGCCCGAGCCGAGGCCGACTTCCGGCGGCAGGTACTCCCTGGCGATCCCGGTGTACAGAACGAGCAGGATGCCCTGGACCACGAGGCGGTCCGGATGCGGCTTGCTATGCGTGGTGCGCCGCCGTGGCCAAGGCCGTGGCCGGGTCGCCGGCGACGGTGTGGCTCTGGCCGACCATGCCCCTCTGCGGTGGTGAGCCGCAGGGGTGGTGCACCGCACGGAGCACCGTAGCCAGGCTGTACGTGCCGAACGCATACAAGTCCATACGACAGCCCGGCTCGGGCGGGGCCACGGGATGGCGGCCGTGGCGCATCAGCTCCCCGGCCATTCGTCGGGCCGACGCCCGTCGGGTTACGGCGTCACTCGGAGGTGCCGGACGCTGCCGCGACGGCGGCGCGCACCTCCTGGGCGAACCCCTTCACGGTGTAGCCCGGCGGCAGGCTGTCGATCATGACGATGTCCGAGATCGCGTTGCGCACGCGCAACGGCAGGATCGCCTGGTACTCGGGCGAGCGGTACCAGGCCTCCGCTGCGGCACGGTCGGGGAACTCCATCAGCACGACCAGGCCCGGCCACGCACCCTCGATCACGTCGGGTGCGCCGTTGGCCAGCCACTTCCCGCCGAACGGCTGGACAGTGGCCTCGACCTGTTCCAGGTACGACAGCCCCTGCTCGTTCGGGACGTCGCCAGGGATACGGAGATGGTTGATCAGGTAGGTGCTCATGGAAGGTTCCTTCGGGAGGGTTACGGCCGCTGGGCGCGCGGCAGAGTTAGATTACTAACGACATCTAACTGCTTGATGGCGTGCCCTGCAACTTCACACTTCGACACCAGAGGCGGGGACGGGCACAGGGCACGGCGCCGCCCGCGACGAGTAGCGACGGCTCCTGCCCCACCCTCGAACCGACTCCGGCGGGACGGCCGGGCATGCCGGGCCGCAGGGGTCACGCCAGTACCCACCAACGGCGCCACCGACCTGTCCTCCTGAGTCGACTACGAAATTTAGATTGTCAGTGACATCTATCACGTAGACGCTGTGCGGTGACGGCAGACATGATCAGCCCGCACACCATGCCCACCGCATCGCATGCCTACGAGGTTCGAATGACCCTGCCAGAGCGCGAGTCCGGCCACTCCGACCGCCCCTTCGTCGCGTCTGCTGCGGCCGGCGGGTCCTCACCCGCTTCCCCGCTCCGCGGATCTCGGCCCGTCGGGTAGGCAGGAGACGTACTCTCGTGACCTTGGTTCATCACGGACACGCCGGCAGTTTTCGCTTCCAGTCGCGGGGAATACTCGCCACACGTCCCGACCTGCACACCATGCTGCTGTCGGGACTCGGCACGATCGAGCAGCTGCGGGCCGAGGGTGAAGTCCCGCCCACGGTGCTGGGCTGGTGGCGGGAGCCGGATGAGACGGCGACGACAGCCGCGTTCGTCTGGATGCCACCGCACACCTCGTTGATCACACCCTGACACCATGGTTTCAGGGCTCGGCGTTGAGCCGGCCCGAGCGGAACGGTTCGACCTGGTGGGGCAGGCCGGCGAAGCCGGACGCGGCGAGCGCCTCGCCGAGCGTCGGAAGTGCCGCGGTGCGCGATACGAACGCCGGGTCCACCTCGACCCGGGCCCGGTCACCGAGGTCACGGACCCGGAGGTCGGTCACCTGAAGTCCGGCCTCTGCCAGGAGGGTCCGGACGGCCGCCTCGGCGCGGTCGACGCGGGCCAGGCGGAACGGGGTGACCTCGATGCCGTAGCGGACCCGGCTGGCGAGACACGGTGTCGCCGGTTTGTTCCAGGTGGGCAACGACCACAGTCGACTGAGGCGGCGTACCTCCGCCTTCGTCAGCCCCGCGTCGAGGAGCGGGGTGCGGATGCCTCGTTCCCGGCC
This sequence comes from Streptomyces nigra, assembly GCF_003074055.1. Classification (NCBI taxonomy): domain Bacteria; kingdom Bacillati; phylum Actinomycetota; class Actinomycetes; order Kitasatosporales; family Streptomycetaceae; genus Streptomyces; species Streptomyces nigra. Next base: position 42,065 of record NZ_CP029043.1, read on the forward strand.
GGCGCGGATACCCGGCCGGTAGGGGTCCGCGGCGTCGTCCGCGTTGGTGCCGGTGGCCACCGTGTCGCAACCGTGCTCGCGGGCCAGTGCCGCGATGGTGTCCAGTACCTCGGCCTTGCAGAAATAGCAGCGGTCCGGGCCGTTGGCCCGGTAGCCGGGGCGTGCCAACTCGTGGGTGCGCGGGGCGAGATGGATGACCCCGAGTTCGTGGGCGAGACGCCGGGCGGCATCGAGCTCTCCGTCGGCCAGGCTCTCCGACACGGCCGTGACCGCCAGGACCTGCCCCGGGCCGAGCACCCGGGCGGCCGCGGCGAGGACCAGCGCGGAGTCGGCGCCGCCGGAATAGGCGACGGCCACGGGGCCGCCGAGTTCGCGCACGCGGGCCGCGAGCCGGTGCTCCAAGGTGGCGTCACTGGGCACGTTCTTCCTCCTGGCTGGTCGTCGTCGTCCCCGCCCGGCTCAGGTGCAGTGCGCGTGCGGCGACGGCGCGCAGTGGCCGGCCCAGCGCGGCGGCCGCGGCCACCACGTCGTCGTGCTCCGGCTTCGCCGCGCAGGGACCGTGTTTGACCCGTACGGGGTGCCCGTCGACCTCCACCGTCTCGAAGGCACGCGGCAAGGTGGTGCGGGTGGCGGCGACACGCCGGATGCCGAGGGTTCCGGTCTCGGTCAGCATCAGGTCACGCAGCCGCCGTTCGTGGTGCGGGTGCACGAGGACGTGCAGGATCTGCGCGGGTCTGCCCTTCTTCATCACTGCCGGGGTAGTCCAGGCGTCGAGCGCTCCCGCATCCAGTGCCCTGGTGATGACGTACGCGAGAACTTCCCCGGTGACGTCGTCCAGGTTGGTCTCCAGCACGACGACGTCTTCGTCCGGTGCGCCGGGAAGAGGGGAACCGACGCTGACGCGGACGACGTTGGGCCGGTCGGGCAGGCGGCGGGTGCCCGCGCCGTAGCCGGTGGCGTCCAGGGTCATGGGTGGGGGTGGGCCGTACCGGGCTCCGGCGGCGTGCAGCAGTGCGGCGCCGGTGGGTGTCACCGTTTCGCCCGGCAGGTCGCTGCCCGTGACGGCGGCTCCCGCCAGGAGGGCAAGGGTGGCCGGTGCGGGGCAGGGCAGGACGCCGTGCGCGGCGTCGATCCTGCCCCGGCCGAGCGGCAGGGGTGCGCTGACGACGTCGGTGACCCCGAGGGCGTGCAGGGCCGCGGCGCTGCCGACGATGTCCACGAGGGTGTCGTGGCCGCCGAGTTCGTGCAGATGGACGTCGGCCGGGTCGGCGTCGTGGAGTCGCGCCTCCGCCTCGGTGATCGCCGTGACGGCGGCTGTGGCGAGGGCCGCGACGCGCCGGGGGGTCGCCCTGGCCGCCATCTCCAGTACTTCGCCGGCCCGACGCTCGGCGTGGGGGTCGGTGACCTCGACGTGGACCCGCGTGGCGGCCAGTCCGTGGTCCGTGATGCGCTCGGCGGTGAGGTTCCAGCCGGTCAGGCCGGTGGCGGCGACGGCGGACCGGATCCGGTCCAGCGGTGCCCCGGCGTCGATCAGGGCCGCCAGCAGCATGTCTCCGGCCAGCCCGGTGAACGGGTCGATCCAGCAGATCATGCGGCGCCTCCGGGGTCTGCCGCCGACCGGGCCTGGGCGATGCGGTGGACCGCCATGGCCGCGGAGAATCCGGAGTCGATGTTGACCACGGTCACCCCGGCGGCGCAGGAGGCGTGCATGGCGAGCAGTGCGGTGACGCCCTCCAGTGAGGCGCCGTATCCGGTGGAAACGGGCACGGCGACGACCGGGTTGCGGACAAGACCGCCGACGACGCTGGCGAGGGCGCCTTCCATGCCGGCCACCACGATCACCGCGTCGGCTTCCCGCAGCAGGCCGGCTACCTGCAGGACGCGTTGGATTCCCGCCACTCCGACGTCGTGGACGACCGTCGTGTCCAGTCCGATGGCCGAGGCCACCGCGGCGGCTTCCGCGGCCACCGGGCCGTCGGAGGTGCCGGCGGCCGCCACCACGACGGAGAACTCCCCGGCGGGAGCCGGCCGCCAGGTCAGCAGCCGGGCGTTCTCGTCGTAGGTGCCGCCTTCCACCTGTCCCAGGACCGCCGTGGCCGTCTCGGGGGCGACGCGGGTGGCGAGGACGGGGCCGGTGTTGTGGCGCAGCAGGCCGGTGACGATTCCGGCGATCTGCTCCACGGTCTTGCCGGGGCCGTAGACCACTTCCGGCAGGCCCTGCCGGGCCTCACGGCCGAGGTCGAGCCGGGCGTATCCCAGGTCCAGCACGTCGTTCACGGCCGCCCCCGTCGGATGTAGGGAATGGTCTGCGGGCCTTCGGGCAGGACGCACACGCGGGCGTCGGGGCCCGCGGCGGCCAGCGCCTCGGCGACGGTGGCGGTGATGTCGTGGGTCTGCCGCAGATGGGCCGTGGCCAGCTCCTCGTCGCTGAGGAAGGAGGTGTGCATGATGACGCGACTGCCCGACTGGATGCGGGCCTGGATCTGCACCTGCCACTGGTCGGGAACCGTTTCGGTGCGCGCACCGATGTCGGCGAACAGGGCTTGCGGGGACGGCGCGGAGGCCAGCACCTGACGGTAGGAGCCGTGGTCGGGGAAGCCGTCGCGGCATTCGGCCGCGCACACGATCGTTCCTCCTGGCCGGACCACCTGGTAGGCCGCCGACATGCCCTTGACCGCCTGGTACAGGTTCTGGTCCAGCGGGAAGCCGGAATTGGTGGTGACGACGACGTCGAACGGCGCCTCGACGGGGCGCATCGCCATCCGCTCGGCCGTGGCCGTCGCGGCCGCGTGCATGGGCAGCAGGTCGCCGCCGAACGCGGCCACGATGTCCTTGTCCCGGTTGAGCACCACGTCCAGCGCGAAGGTGACACCGGTGGCCTCGGCGATGGCACGCACGTCGTCGTGGACGGGGTTGCCGTGGGTGATGCCCCACGTGGCGCGCGGGTCCCCGATGCGGGCCGCGTCGTGCAGCACGAGCACGGTCTCCAGCGCGGCGAGCCCAGGGGCGACGAGCTTCGGGCCGCCGGAGAAGCCGGCGAAGAAGTGGGGTTCGACGAAGCCTGTGGTGATGCGGACGTCCGCCTCCCACCACTCGCGGTTGAGCCACACCGGTACGTCGTTGCCGTAGGTGCCGATCCATGCCAGTTGGGCGGCGTCGCGGGCGTCGTGGTTGACGATCCGTACCCCGTCGACGATCTCGTCGCCGAACATCGCCCGGAGCTCGGACTCGTCGTTGCCGCGATGCGTGCCGGTCGCGACGAGGATCACGACGTCCTCCCGGCGGACGACGCCCTCCAGTTCGTCCAGGACGGCCGGGATCATCAGGTGGCGGGGCTGCGGGCGGGTGCCGTCGCAGGCCGAGATGGCCACGGTCTGCCCCGGGCGGACCCGCTCGCGCAGGGGTGCTCCCGCGACCGGGTCGCGCAGCGCCGCGCGCAGGGCGGCCATCTGGTCCGCGGCTGCCGCGTGATGGACGGGTTCGACGACCGTCGCCGTGCGCGGGTCGACCTCGATGTCGATCCCTGAACGGCCGTAGGCCAGGCGTACTTTCACCGGGCCACCCCCAGCGGGCCGTCGTCCGCGGATCGTCCCGGCCGGTCGCTCGCGCCCAGTCCGTAGGCGCGTTCCGCCGTCGTGGTGAAGACCTGGGAGCGCTCGGCCGGGGTGAGGCCGGCGGTCAGCGCCTCCGCCGCGCCGACGACCTCCGCGTAGGAGGCGGCCGGCAGGCAGACGGGCCAGTCGGAGCCGAACATCACCCGCTGCGGGCCGAACGCGTCGAGCACGACGTCGGCGTAGGGACGCAGGGTCGCCACACTGCGGTCGTTCGAGGCGGCCTCCGTGACCATGCCGGACAGCTTGCAGAACACGTGGGGCTGGGCGGCGAGTTCACGGATCAGCGCTGCCCAGGGCTCCAGTTCGCCTGTGGCGATGGGCGGCTTGGCCAGATGGTCGAGGACGAACGTGAGGTCCGGCAGCTCCCGGACGGTACTGATGGCGGCGGGCAGTTGGTGTGGGAGGACGAGCAGGTCATAGGCGAGGTTCGCCCGCGAGACCGTGTGCAGGCCCCGGCGCACGTCGGGCCGGTTCAGCCAGCCGGGGTCCGGTTCGCTCTGCACCAGGTGCCGCAGGCCGACCAGTTGGTCGCCGCCGGGCGCCGCCCGCAGGGCGTCCAGGGTGTCGGCGAGGCCGTCCGAGGTGAGGTCGGCCCAGCCGACGACGCCGGCGATCAGGTCGTCGGTCGCGGCGAGGGACAGGAACTCCGTGGTCTCGTCGAGGTCCGGCAGGACCTGGACCAGGACCGTACGGTCGATGCCCGCCGCCCGGGCCGACGGTGCCAGGTCCGCCATGGTGAAGTCCCTGCGCAAGGTGGCCATGCCGGGCGCGTCGAGCCATGTGTGCGCGCGGCGCCGCGGGCCGGGGCCCGGGTCGGACCCGGGAGCCGAGGCGGGCCGCCAGACGTGGTGGTGTGCGTCGATCCTGCTCATGCTCCGTCCCGTTCGCGTTCGAGGGCGTCGAGCTCGGCCCAGAGTTCCTCGGGGATCGTCGCGCCGGCGTGTGCGATGTTGACGGTGACCTCCTGGGAGCTGCGTGCCCCGACGACGACGCCGGTCACGGCGGGGTGCCGCAGCGGGAACCGCAGAGCCGCGGCGGCCAGCGCCACACCGTGGGCGGCGCAGCGCTCGCCGAGGGCGAGGGCGTGGCGCCGCACCGCTTCGGAGGCCGGCCTGTAGTCGTAGGTGGCGTCGGGTGCGAGGTTCGCCAGGATGCCGCTGTTGAAGACACCGCCGACCAGGACGCCCACCTCTCGTTCGGCGCACGCGGGCAGCAGTTCGTCGGCCGCGCTGCGGTCCAGCAGGGAGTAGCGGCCGGCGACGAGGACGCAGTCGACGTCCGTCTCGGTGACGAAGCGGGTGAGCATCTCCGTCTGGTTCATCCCGACGCCGATCGCCCGGACCGCTCCCTCGGCGCGCAGCCGGGCCAGTGCCGGGTAGGCGCCGGTGAGGGCCTCCTTCCCGTGGTCGTCCGGGTCGTGGATGAGCACGATGTCGAAGGCGTCGAGGCCGGAGCGCTCCAGGCTCTCGGCGAGGGAGCGGTAGACGCCGTCGGCACTGTAGTCGCGGATCCTGACCAGGTCGGGTGCGCCGTGGAAGGCCTCGTCCCCTGGTGCCGATTCTCCCGGGACGAGCAGCCGCCCGACCTTGGTGGACACGGTGCAGTCCGCGCGCGCGGGGCCGAGGCCGGTCAGGAAGGCGCCGAGCCGTTGCTCGGCGAGCCCGGCACCGTAGTGCGGGGCGGTGTCGAAGTAGCGGATCCCGGCGGCCCAGGCCGCTTCCAGTGTGCCGGTGGCGTCCCGGCCGCCGACCGCGGAGAACAGACCGCCCAGCGGTGCGGTGCCCAGCCCGATGCGGCTGACGGTGACGCCGGAACGGCCGAGGGGGACCCGTTCGGCATACCAGGGGTGCGCAGCGGTGGACATCACGCCTGCCCGACGACGTGCCGCTGACGGCCGAGCCGGTCGATCTCGGCCTCGACCACGTCACCGGCCCGCAGGTAGGGGAAGTCGTTGGCACCGAAGGCCACGCCCGCCGGGGTTCCGGTGTTGATCACGTCGCCGGGGTCCAGCACCATGAACTGGCTCAGGTACCACACGACGTGGCGCACCCCGAAGATCATGTTCTTGGTGTGCCCGTGCTGACGCGGCTCGCCGTTGACCCACAGTCGCAGGGCCAGGTCCTGGGGGTCCCCGGTCTCGTCGGGGGTCACCAGCCAGGGGCCGAGGGGGTTGAAGGTCTCACAGGACTTGCCCTTGTCCCACTGCCCGCCGCGATCGTGCTGGAAGGAGCGCTCGCTGACGTCGTCGGCGATGGCGTAGCCCGCGACGACGTCGTCCGCGGCGGCCGGGGAGTCCAGGTAGCGGGCGGTGCGGCCGATGACGACCGCGAGTTCGATCTCGTAGTCCGTGCGGGTGCTGGTGCGCGGGACGAGGACGGTGTCGTCGGGTCCGACCACCGTGTTGGACGCCTTCATGAAGATCACCGGCTCCGCCGGGGGCGGGGTGGCGGTCTCCTCGGCGTGATCGGCGTAGTTCAGCCCGACGCACACGACCTTGCCCGGGCGGGCCACGGGTGCTCCGGTGCGCTGCCCGCCCAGGTCGATGCGCGTCAGGGCTCCCCCGGCCAGCGCGTCGCGTGCCCGCTCCACGCCGTCACCGGCCAGGAAGGCACCGTCGATGTCGGCGGTCAGCGGGGTCAGGTCGTAGACCAGGCCGTCGGTGTCGAGGACGGCGGGGCGTTCCGAGCCCGCGGGGCCCACGCGCAGAAACCTCATCGAAGTGCTCCTCACTGAGCGAACGTGCCTCCCGCGACCTACGGCTGTCCGGGCCGGGCACGGGGCTGGTGACGTGTGATGGACGAGGGTGGGGCGTGAACCACCCGGTGTTCACGGCAGGTCCGGGACGGCGCTGGTCGGCTCCAGGTGCTCGCGCAGCCATTGTTCGGTGGTGCTGACGTGCAGAAGCGCTGCGGCCTGCGCCAGGCCGGCGTCGCCGGCGACCAGCGCCTGGAAGATCGACTCGTGTTCGGCGACGGTGCGGGCGGCGGCGTTGTCGTCGACCAGACCGCGCCAGACGCGTGCGCGCACCGTCCGGCTGGAGATCCCCTCCAGCAGGGTGGCGAGGGTGGCGTTGCCGGTGGCCGCGACCACCGCCCGGTGGAACGCCGCGTCGTGTTCGGTGAGCCGCTCGATGTCCTCCCGGGCCGCCCGCATCGCGTCCAGGTGCCGCTCCACCTCGGCCAGTTCCCCGGGGGAGATGCGGGTGGCGGCCAGTCCGGTGGCGACCGGTTCGAACAACCGGCGCACCTCGGTCAGCTCCAGCAGGGTGTCGCCTCGGAGCAGTTCCACGGCCGATCCGATGCTGCTCAGCAGCAGCTCCGGTTCCAGGCTGGTCACGTAGGTGCCGTCGCCCCGGCGGATCTCCAGCACGCGTGCGACCACCAGTGCCTTGACCGCCTCCCGCATCAGGTTGCGGGACAGCCCCAGCTCCGCGGCCAGCTGCTGCTCAGGGGGCAGTTTGGCACCGGGCGGCAGCTCACCGGACTGGATGAGGTCCCTGATGCGGTCGATGGCCTTGTCGGTCAGTGACATGCGGCTGCTCCCTGCTCGTTGCCCAGGCGGCGGCAGCGTAGCAATACATCCCATCACTCAGGAAGAGACCGTGAAGCCGAAGGCGTCATCGCATTTCCCTGACTTCAAACCAGCAGGTGAGGAGCGGTCCCTCACATATTTCCCTCCCGAGGTATGGACACCGAGATGGGGTGACCCTATAAATCCATCCCATGTCCAGCCTCTGCCGTTGCGGAGCGGACATCCCGTTGACACTCGACGATGGGTGGTGGCCATGGAGCCGACACGACACCGGATGCTGCGAACCGAGGACGCCGGGCCCGATGAGTGAGCTCATCAGCGCGGTCGAGGCCGTGGACGTACGGTTTCCGACCTCACGGGACCTCGACGGCTCCGACGCCATGAACCCCGAACCCGACTACTCGGCGGCGTACGTGACGATCCACACGAGCACCGGCGGCCGGGGACACGGCCTCGCCTTCACCGTGGGACGCGGCAACGACGTGGAGGTCGCCGCCGTACGCGCCCTGGCCCCGCTGATCACGGGGCTTCCGGTGGAGGACGTGCTGGCCGATCTCGGCGCTTTCTCCCGGCGGTTGACCGGCGACAGCCAACTGCGCTGGCTCGGCCCGGAGAAGGGGGCCATCCACATGGCCGCCGCCGCGATCGTCAACGCCGTCTGGGACCTGTACGGACGCCGCACCGGCAAGCCGGTCTGGCGGCTGCTGGCCGAGCTCTCCCCCGAACAGCTGGTCGACCTGGTCGACTTCCGCTACCTCCAGGACGCCCTGACCCGCGACGAGGCCCTGGACATCCTGCGGCGCGCGGAGCCAGGCCGCGCCGAGCGCACCGCGCACCTGCTGAAGCACGGCTATCCGGCGTACACCACGACCCCCGGCTGGCTCGGCTACGACGACGAGAAGCTGGTGAGGCTGTCCAAGGAGGCGGTCGCCGACGGATTCGGCCAGATCAAACTGAAGGTCGGCGCCGACCGCGAGGCAGACCGGCGCCGCATGCGACTGGCCCGCGCGGCGGTCGGCCCGGACATCAGGATCGCCGTCGACGCCAACCAGGCATGGGGAGTCCAGCAGGCCATCGACTGGACGGCGTCGCTCGCCCCCTACGACCCGTACTGGATCGAGGAGCCCACCTCGCCGGACGACATCCTCGGCCACGCCGCCATCCGCCGGGCCGTGGCGCCGGTCAAGGTGGCCACCGGCGAACACACGCACAACCAGGTGATGTTCAAACAACTCCTGCAGGCGGAAGCCCTCGACATCCTGCAACTCGACGCCAGCCGCACCGCCGGCGTCACCGAGAACGTCGCCATCCTGCTGCTGGCCGCCAAGTTCGGTGTCCCGGTGTGCCCGCACGCCGGTGGAGTCGGTCTGTGCGAGATGGTGCAGCATCTGGCGATGTTCGACTACGTGGCCGTCAGCGGCACCACCGAGAACCGCGTCATCGAGTACGTCGACCATCTGCACGAGCACTTCACCGACCCGGTCCGCATCCGCAACGGCCGCTATCTCGCCCCGTCCGCACCCGGCATCAGCGCCGAACTCCATCGGCAGTCCCTGGCGGACCACCGCTACCCCGACGGGCCGGTGTGGAACGGGGAGGCCGAAGGATGAGCGCTCCCGACTGCGCGGGACTGGCAGCCGTCGTCACCGGCGGCGCCTCCGGCATCGGACTGGCCACCGCACGCCTGCTGGCCGCCCGCGGCGCCCGTGTCGCCTGCCTCGACCTCCAACCCGACGGCCTGCCCGATCCCCTGATCGGGATCCGCGCTGACGTGGCCGACGACGTAGGCGTGCGGACAGCCGTCGCCGAGGCCGCGGACGTCCTGGGCGGCATCGACATCCTGGTCAACAACGCCGGCATCGGCGCCCAGGGCACCATCGAGGACAACGCCGACGACGAGTGGCATCGGGTGTTCGACGTCAACGTCGTCGGGATGGTCCGGGTGACCCGGGCCGCCCTCCCCCATCTGCGCCGCTCCGACAGCGCGGCCATCGTCAACACCTGCTCCATCGCCGCCACCGCCGGCCTGCCCGACCGGGTCCTGTACTCCGCCACCAAGGGTGCCGTGCTCGCCATGACGCGGGCGATGGCGGCCGACCTCGTGCACGGCGGAATCCGCGTCAACTGCGTCAACCCCGGCACCGCCGACACTCCCTGGATCGGCCGCCTCCTGGACCGCGCCACGGACCCCGCGGCCGAGCGCGCCGCCCTCAACGCCCGCCAGCCGATGGGACGTCTCGTCTCCGCCGACGAGGTCGCCGCGGCCATCGCCTACCTCGCCGGCCCCCTGTCCGGCTCCACCACCGGCACCGACCTCCCCGTCGACGGCGGCATGCAGGGCCTGCGGATCCGTCCGCGCACCTGATCCCCGCTCCTTCCCCACCCGAGACCGGCGCCCGCACACCGCACGACCGGTCCCGCAAGCAGCCCGTCCGCGCGACCCCGTCAGCAAGGAGAGCGAGCCATGCAGCTCAGGTTCACCAGGTACGCCTGTCTCGGCGCCCTCGCCGCCCTGTCCGTCCCCGCACTCACCGCCTGCGGGGGTTCGGGATCCGCGTCGGCCTCGGGTCCGGGCGGTGGTTCCACCGTGGTCGGGGTCGACTACCCGCGCTCCGACACCGACTTCTGGAACTCGTACATCAAGTACACCCCGCAGTTCGCCAAGGAACTCGGACTCGACCTGAAGACCACCAACTCGCAGAACGACGTCGCGAAACTCACCGCCGACGTCCAGACGTTCATCAGCCAGGGCGTCAAGGGCGTCGCGATGGCACCGCAGGACACGGCCGCCATCGCACCCACCCTGGCGCAGCTGGCGGCGAAGAAGATCCCGGTCGTCTCCGTGGACACCCGCCCCGACACCGGCAAGGTGTACATGGTCGTAAGGGCGGACAACCGCGCCTACGGGGAGAAGGCCTGCCAGTTCCTGGGGACGAAGCTGGGCGGCAAGGGCAAGGTCGTCATGCTCCAGGGAGATCTCGCCTCCGTCAACGGCCGTGACCGCACAGAGGCGTTCAACGACTGCATGAAGAAGAACTACCCGGCCATCAAGGTCTTCGGCGAAGCCACCAACTGGGACGGCGCCGTCGCGGCGCAGAAGCTCCAGACCGACCTGACCGCCCACCCCGACATCAAGGGCGTCTACATGCAGTCCAGTTTCGCGCTCTCCGGCACCCTGCAGGTGCTCAAGCAGAAGGGTCTGCTGGTCGGCCCCGAGGACAAGAAGCACGTGTTCGTGGTCTCCAACGACGGCATCCCCGAGGAACTCAAGAACATCGCCGCGGGCAAGATCGACGCCACCGTCTCCCAGCCGGCCGACCTCTACGCCAAGTACGCCCTCTCCTACCTCAAGGCGGCGATCGACGGCAAGACGTTCAAACCCGGCAAGACCGACCACGACAGCACGATCATCCAGGTCCGCGAGGGCCTTCTGGAGGACCAGCTCTCCGCGCCCCTGGTGACGGCGGACGGGGCCACCTACGGCGGGGTCCCCAGCCTCAAGAGCGACGACAGCTCCCTGTGGGGCAACAACCTCAGCTGACCGGAAGGCGATTCGCAGACATGTCTACGGCTGCGCCCGTCGCCCAGGCGGCGGCGATAACGAAGCGGTTCGGTTCCACCGTGGCGCTGCGCGACGCCCGGATCACGATCGCGCCCGGCCAGACCCACGCACTGGTCGGGCGCAACGGCGCGGGCAAGTCCACGCTGGTCTCCATCCTCACCGGACTGCACGCACCGGATCAGGGCACGGTCACCTTCAACGGCGCGCCGGCGCCCCGGCTCGCGGACCGTGACGGCTGGCGGCAGCGGGTGGCGTGCGTATACCAGAAGTCCACCATCATCCCCGAACTGACGGTCGCCGAGAACCTCTTCCTCAACCGGCACGACCGCGGTCGCGGCGGCCTGATCAGCTGGCGGACGGTGCGCGCCAGGGCCCACGACCTGCTGCGGACGTGGTCGGTCGACGTGGACGTGCGTACCCCGGCGGGAGAACTCGACGTCGAACAGCGCCAGTTCCTGGAGATCGCCAGGGCCCTGTCCTTCGGGGCCCGCTTCATCATCCTCGACGAACCCACCGCGCAGCTGGACGCAGCCGCCATCAACCGGCTGTTCACCCGGATCCGGGACCTGCAACGGCAGGGCGTGACCTTCCTGTTCATCAGCCATCATCTCCAGGAGATCTACGAGATCTGCGACACGGTGACGGTGTTCCGCGACGCCCGGCACATCCTGACCGCCCCGGTCGCCGAACTGCCCCGCGCCGAACTGGTCGCCGCCATGACCGGCGAGGGCGCCACCGAGGGCGCCAGGGCCCGCCGCCGCCCGGCGGACGGCGCATCTCCCGATGTGCTGGTCGTGGAGGATGCGACGCTCGACGGGAGCTACGCGGACGTGTCCGTCCGTGTCCGCGGCGGGGAGATCGTCGGTCTGGCCGGCGCGGCGAGCAGCGGCCGTATCGACGTGGCGGAGACCGTCGTCGGACTGCGCGCCGCCGACACCGGCACGGTGCGGATCGCCGGGAAGCGTCCACGCCCCGGCAGCGTGCCCGCGGCCCTGAAGGCCGGCGTCGGCTTCGTCCCGCAGGACCGCCACCACCAGGGTTACGTACCGGAGATGTCCATCGCGGACAACGGCACCCTCACCATTCCCGAACGGCTCGGTCCGTCCGGTTTCATCGACGGACGCCGCCGGGACACCTGTGCCCGTTCCATGATCGAGAACCTGGCGATCAAGACGCCGGGACCGGAGCTGCCCGTCTCCGGGCTCTCCGGGGGCAACCAGCAGAAGGTCGTCATGGCCCGTGCCCTGGCCAGCGATCCGAAGGTGCTGGTCCTGATCAATCCGACCGCCGGCGTCGACGTGCGGTCCAAGGAGTTCCTCCTCGGCAAGGTCGAGGAGATCGCCGAGTCCGGCACCGGTGTGCTGGTCGCCTCCGACGAGCTCGACGACCTGCGCATGTGCGACCGGGTCCTGGTGATGTTCCAGGGCCGAGTGGTGGCCGAGATGGCCCGCGGCTGGCACGACCACGAGCTCGTGGCCGCAATGGAAGGAGTGGACCTCGATGTCTGAGAGCGCGACCGCGGCCGCCGCGAAGAGTCCCGACGAGGACCTGCCGGATCCCGCGAGCGGCCGGCAGGCCACGCGCAGGGCCGGCGGGCGGAGGCTGGCCTTCGCACGGCTGCGGGACCTGGCACTCATCCCCGCGATCATCGTCATGGCGATCGTCGGCCAACTGGTCAATCCGGTGTTTCTGCAGCCCGACAACCTGATCAACGTGCTGCAGACCATGTCCGAGATCGCCCTGCTGGTCCTCGCCCAGACCCTCGTGCTCATCGTCAAGAAGATGGATCTCTCCCTGGAGTCCACCGTCGGTCTCGCCCCGGGCGTCGCGGCCTGGCTCACCGTCCCGGCGGGCACCGCACACGGCGTCGGACTGCTGCCCGGCGCCTGGTCCATCCCCGTCACCCTGACCGTCGGCCTCGTCATCGGGGTGGTGAACGCGCTGTTCATCATCCGGTTCGGGCTCAACGGCTTCATCGTGACGCTCGGCATGCTGATCGTGCTGCGCGGCATCCTGACCGGCATCTCCGGCGGCCAGACCTTCTTCCAGCTGCCCGAGTCGATGCTGTACCTCGGCACCACCCAGTGGCTGGGCATGCCCGCCTCGGTGTGGACCTGCCTCATCCTCTTCGCCATCGGCATCGTGGTGCTCGGCTTCACCAGCTTCGGCCGCTCCCTCTACGCGATCGGCGGCAACGTCGACGCGGCGAAGGCCGCCGGTATCCGCACCGACCGCGTGCTGTGGATCGTCATCGTCACCGCGAGCGTCCTCGCCGCGCTGAGCGGCCTGCTCCTCTCGGGGCGCCTGGCCTCGGTGGCCTCCGCCCAGGGCAACGGCTACATCTTCACCGTGTTCGCCGCCGCCGTCATCGGCGGCATCAGCCTCAACGGCGGCAAGGGAACGGTCTTCGGCGCGTTCACCGGCATCCTGCTGCTGTTCCTGATCCAGAACGTCCTCACCCTCGGCGGTGTCCCCGCCCAGTGGATCGGCGCCCTCAACGGCGCGATCATCCTCGTCGCCCTGGCGCTGTCCCGCATCACCGGAGGCAAGGCGCAGGACTAGACACCGCCCGGCCCGCTGCTGCGCACCGGCCCGAACCGCTCCGGATGACCAGCCCGACCCGCACTCGAAAGGCAGGCATTCTCATGGAACGAAGAGACTTTCTCGTCACCTCCGCGGCGACGTCGGCCGCACTGGCCGTCGGTGTTCCGGCGGCCGGTGCGGCCCCACACGCCGCGGCGGAGGTGGAGGTGGAGGGCGCCGCCACGCCGGACGCCTCGCGCCTGGCCCTGTGGTACGACAAGCCGGCGGGCCAGTGGCTGGAGGCCCTGCCCCTCGGCAACGGCCGCCTCGGCGCCATGGTCTTCGGCGGAGTCGACACCGACCGGCTCCAGCTCAACGAGGACACTCTCTGGGCGGGAGGCCCCTACGAACCGGCCAACCCACAGGGCCTGGCGAACCTCCCCGAGATCCGGCGCCGGATCTTCGCCGGCCAGTGGGGCCCGGCCCAGGATCTGATCAACTCGACCTTCCTGGGCAACCCCGTCGGGGAGCTGATGTACCAGACGGTGGGCGATCTGCGCCTGACGTTCCCCGGCACGGGTGACGTCGGCTCCTACCGTCGGGAGCTGGACCTCGACACCGCCGTGGCCACCACCACGTACACCCGTGGCGAAGTGGGCTACCGCCGCGAGGCGTTCGCCAGCCACGCCGACCAGCTGATCGTGGTCAGGCTGACCGCCGACACCCCCGGCGCTCTCTCGCTCACCGCCGCTTTCGACAGCCCCCAGCAGACCCAGAAGTCCTCCCCCGACCGGATCACCGCCGCGCTGGAGGGCACCGGGCAGACCCGAGAGGGCGTCACCGGACGGGTCCGCTTCCGCGCGCTGGTCCGTGCCCGGGCCGAAGGCGGCACCGTGCGGAGCGAGAACGGCACCCTCACGGTGACCTCGGCCGACGCGGTGACCCTGTTGGTGTCCGTGGGCACCAGCTACAACGACTACCGCGACGCCTCCGGCGACCACCGCGCACGCGCCGAGCGCCCGCTGAACGCCGCCGCCGACACCCCTTACGGACAGCTGCGCGCCCGCCATGTGCGCGACCACCGCGCCCTCTTCCGGCGCGTCGCGCTCGACCTCGGGGTCACGGATGCCGCCGCCGCACCGACCGACCAGCGGGTGGCCGCCTTCGCCCAGTCCGACGATCCCCATCTGGTGGCCCTGCACTACCAGTTCGGCCGCTATCTCCTCATCGCCTCCTCCCGCCCCGGCACCCAGCCCGCCAACCTGCAGGGCATCTGGAACGACCAGCTCTCCCCGCCGTGGGATTCCAAGTACACGATCAACATCAACACGGAGATGAACTACTGGCCGGCCTCCACGACCAACCTTCTGGAGTGCTGGGAGCCGATCTTCGCCCTGCTCGACGACCTCGCCCAGGCGGGGCAGAAGACCGCGCGGGTGCAGTACGGCGCGAACGGTTGGGTCGCCCACCACAACACCGACGCCTGGCGCGGCACCGCGCCGGTCGACGGCGCGTTCTGGGGCATGTGGCCCACCGGGGGAGCCTGGCTGGCCACCTCGGTCTGGGAGCACTACCGCTTCACCGGTGACCGCGAGGCATTGCGCCGACGCCTGCCGGTCGTCGAGGGCGCCGTCCGCTTCTTCCTCGACGCCCTCGTCACCGATCCCGGCACCGGCCATCTCGTGACCTGCCCGTCCGTTTCTCCGGAGAACGCCCACCACGCCGGTGTGTCCGCCTGCGCGGGCCCCACCATGGACAACCAGATCCTGTGCGACCTGTTCGACGGTTACCTCGCCGCCTGCGACGCGCTCGGCGTCACCAGCCCGTACGCCGCTCAGGTGCGCCAGGCCCGAGCCCAGCTTCCGCCCATGAGGATCGGTGCGCTCGGGCAGTTGCAGGAGTGGCAGCAGGACTGGGACGCCGGCGCGCCCGAGCAACAGCACCGCCACGTCTCCCACCTGTACGGTCTGCACCCCAGCAACCAGATCTCCAAGCGCGGCACCCCCGAACTGTTCCGTGCCGCGCTGAAGACGCTGGAGATGCGCGGGGACGCCGGTACCGGCTGGTCCCTCGCCTGGAAGATCAATTTCTGGGCGCGCGCGGAAGACGGCTCACGCTCCTACAAGCTCCTCACCGACCTCCTCACTCCCGACCGCACCGCTCCGAACCTGTTCGACCTGCACCCCCCGTTCCAGATCGACGGAAACTTCGGCGCCACCGCGGGGGTGACCGAATGGCTGGTGCAGTCGCACACCGACGAGGTCCACCTCCTGCCGGCGCTGCCCCCGCAGCTTCCACAGGGCCGAGTCACTGGCCTTCTCGCCCGCGGCGCCCTCACCGTCGACGTCTCCTGGAGCGACGGCGCGCTGACCCACGCCCGTCTCGCGGCACGCCGGACGGGGGCGGTCCGGCTGCGCACGGCGGCACCGGTCGCGGTACGTGCCGAGGGCGGTCCCCGAACCGACGTGAAGCGCCCGGAGAGCACCGTCGTCGCGTTCGACGCCCAGGCGGGCAAGAGGTACATGATCACGCCGCTGTGACGTGGGGGTGTCTGCCGCACCCCACCGTTCTCAGACTCCCCGCTCCGGGGCGACGGCGCGGCTTACGCAGTCGCGGAGCAGGATGCGCCGCTGGTCGTGCACGCTTGTGGGCTCCTGAGGGGAGGCGGCGTAGACGTTGCTCACCGGAGACCAGGCCATGGACATGGCGATGACCATGGCCATCACGTCGAACGGGTCTCCATGTCTGATGCGCCCGGCCGTCTGGGCCTCTGCGATCGCGCGGAGTTTGTGGTCGTCGTAGCGGTCGTGGTCCGCCACGAGATGCCCGGTCGGGCGCCGCTCCAGGCGCGCCCAGGTCGCGAGCCGGATCAGGTCGGGGCGGCTGAGGTACTCGTCGTAGAGGCGCACCGCCCAGTCGGCCAGGTCCGTGGCGTCGAAGGGGACGACGTTGGTGATCCGCTCCAGTGAGGCGAAGAAGATCGCGTCGAAGAGCTGTTCCTTGTTGCCGAAGTAGCCGTAGAGCTGCGCCTTGTTGGTGCGTGCCGCGGCGACGATCCGTTCGATGCGCGCGCCGGCGATGCCGTACTCGGCGAACTCCCGGGTGGCGGCGTCGACGATGCGCTGGTCGCCATGGACGGCACGCTCAGCCACCTCGGCCACCTCGGACCGGTCACTGTGGAAACCATGGACCTGCTCGTCGGCCGCAAGAAGCTCAGCTCCGCCGGCAGCGGCGGCCGCCGGTCCACCGCTGCCATGCTGGACTTCTGCGCGGAGCACGGCATCACCGCCGACATCGAGTTGCTGCCGTCGTCCCAGGTCAACAGGGCTCTGGAACGCCTGGAGCGCAATGACGTCCGCTACCGCTTCGTGCTCGGCATGTCAGACCTGGACTGATCCACCGCACGGCTTGTCCCACCGGTCCCGAACAGCACCGCAGCGGGCAACTTCGCCTTTGGCCATGGGAGTTGAGGTCGGCCGATGTCAGTCGGTCCTGGCATGATCGCGGTCATGACCACTCCGATCGTGGAAGAGCTCGTTCTGAGGGCGGCCCAGAAGCATGGCGTCCCCGGCCCGGTAGCGCAGGAGCTGCTGGCCGGATCCCGGCCGTGTCTCCACCTTGTCCCCTTCCAGGGCCTGACGCCCGCCCAGCAGCAGGAGGCTCGTCCCGCCGCTCGCACGGGAGGCCTCCCCTGCCTGCCGGACGGCGTCGACTGGCCCGATGGGCGCAGTCCGCTGGTACTGACCGTCGACTGCGCGGCGCTCCCTCGTGAAGCCCTGGACATCGAACTTCCCGCCGACGGGGACCTGTTGTTCTTCATCAAGATCGAGTACGAGCCGGAGTCGTCGGCAGTGCTGCACGTTCCCGCCGGCGTGGGAGCCACGGAATGCTCGGCGACGTACGAATTCGACGGGGAACCGGAGCAGGTCAAGGTCTATCAGCCGCATGTTCTGTATCCGGTTCCGGGACTGACCGTCTCACCCGACTGGCGCGACAGTCCGGCGACCAGCGTATTCCTGGAGATGGGCGAGGACCGCGACGACGCCCTGGAAGACTTCGAGGACGCCGTGCGCGAAGCGGCAGCCGGCGGCGCGTCACACGGGGTCGCCGTCCAACTCGGCGGCTACTCCGCCCCCTGGCAGTCTCCACCGGACGAAGGCGACCTCGTCCTCCTCGCCCAGATACACGGACAGTCGATCGACCTCGACGTCTTCACCCAGACCCTCATCGTCGGGACCCGCGAGGACATCGCCGCGCGCCGTTATGAGGCCTTGGTGTTCGAGCAGCAAGTCTGAACAGCCGGCGAGCTCCAGTTCGCCCTCGTCGAAGCACCCGTCCCGTTGACCCGCGCGGTCATCCAGGCCGGCCGAGTGCTGCCGCCGGCCGCAGGTTCTCCTCGAGTCCTTCGGCCATGGCCGCGGCGGCCAGTGCCCGTCCCAGCCAGGGTGCCTGTTTGAACAGGTTGTGCCCGGCGGTGAAGAAGATCCTGTCGGCTTCCCAGACCGCCATGCCGTCCTCGCTCCACGGCAGACTCGTCACCCAGCAGTGCAGGTACTCGACGGGTTCGGGGGCGAGGCCGGGCAGGGCGCGGGAGACGTAGGCGCGGGCGCGGTCATTGAGCGCCACCAGTGCGCTGGGGTCCGCGAAGCTGCCGTCCTCGCGTACGTCGACCGTCTGGCTGAGGCCCACCGCATACCGGCTGTTGCCGGGATAGGGGGCCGCGTAGACGCCGACCTCGCCGAAGTCGCCGCTGCTGTCCTGCAGGCAGGCGACCCGGTCCGGGGGCGCTCCCCGGACCTGGAAGGTGAGGCGGACGTGGGCTGCCGGCTGTACGGGCAGCGAGAGGCCCACGTTGCGTGCCAGCCGCGCGCTGCTCACGCCCGCGCACACCACGGCCGTCGCGTACTCTGCGCGGCCTGCTGCGCTGAGCACTTCCACCGTGCCGCGGCCCGTCGGATGCAGCGAGATGACCTCGTCGGTGACCACCGCGTCACCCAGCGCGTCGGTCAGGCTCTCGACCGCGGCACGGGTGCGGATGGCGCCGCCGTCCTCGTCGAGCATCGCGGGACCGCTGTAGTCGGCGAGCAGCGGCATGCGGGTGTGCAGCTCGGCGCTGTCCATGGCCCGGGCCCGTATGCCGCTGGCCTCCTGGAGAATGCGGAGTCTCCCGGGTACGGGACCGCCCAGGGCGACCACTCCGTCCGGGGAGATCAGTTCCGTGCCGAACCGGTCGGCCCACTCGTCCCAGATGGCGCGGCCCTGCCGGGTGAATGCGACGAGGCGGGCGTCGTCGTGCGCGTGGCGGAAGATGCGGGACTGGCCACTGGACTGTCCATGGCCTGGAACGCCGCTCTCGTACACCCGCGCCGTCGTTCCACGTTCGGCCAGTGCGTAGGCGGTGCAGAGGCCGACGATACCGGCTCCTACCACGGCAACCTCGGGAACCCGAGCCATTCCATCGCCTCACTTCGCGTAGGGGAGCCGTCCGTCCCCCTGCGGGGCGGGGGTTGCACTCATCTCGCGCCGCCGCAACCTGGTGGGTTACCGGACCCGGGGGCGAATCTGTCAGGGGGCTCTTCGTGACGCGACGGCGGAACCGTGCCTCTTTCAGCCTCACACCGGTCCGAAATATGTTCAAGCGGCCACCTCGGACATCGACCCTGGCCGACAGGCGGAGGGCAGCGGGATCAGGGGTCGGGCCACAGCGTGGGAGGAGGCCTCGGGGTAGTACATCGGCCGTCCGGCGATTCCGCGGCTGTCCAGACCAGCCGACAGCAGCAGCGCTACTGCTGTTGCGTGCCGGCTCGGCGTGCTGTGCTGAAGCGTCGCTGATAGGCGGCGGGGCTGAGGGACAATTTCCTCGCGAAAACTCTCCGCATGCTCTCGTAATTCGGGAATCCGGCGAGGGATGCCGTCTGCGTCGCGTTATGCCCTTGGTCGAGCAGGGCTTTGGCCATGTCGAACCGGATCATTTCCACATACCGGGCCGGTGTGGTGGACAGCTCCTCGTTGAAGATTCGCGTGAGATGCCTGGGGCTCACATTGAGGTGCTTGGCGAGTTCGCCGAGCGAGTGGTTTCCTCCAGGATTCGCCGTGATCAAGTCGGTGACTCTGCGGAGGGCAGGCGACCGGGGCGGTGGTCCTTGCAGGGGGGCGGAGAACTGTGACTGGCCGCCCGAACGCTGCAGGTACACCACCAGGGCGCGGGCGACATCCCGGGTCAGATCAGGGCCGTGATCCTCCTCGACGAGTGCCAGTGCCAGGTCGATGCCGGCGCTCACGCCCGCCGAGGTGTAGGTGGTGCCGTCACGGACGTAGATCGCGTCGGGCTCGACGCGGCTGGACCGGCAGCGGGCGGCGAGCTCGTGCGCGACCTTCCAGTGTGTGGTCACTCGCTTGCCGTCCAGGAGGCCGGCGGCGCCGAGGATGAAGGCCCCGGTGCAGATGGACGCGACCCGGTCGGCCCGATCGGCCAGGGTTCGCGTCGCCTCGATCAGGTCACGGGGCACGGGTGTGCGCGGGAAGAGGTCTGCGCCGGCCACCAGGAACGTGTCAGGGGCAGACTCCGTGGCGGCGGCGTCGACCGCGACCCGGATCCCGATGGACGAGGTGACATCGGCACCGGTCGGTGACACCAACACGATCGTGTACTCGGCACCGAGCCGGTTCGCCTCCCCGAACACCTCCGCCGGGCCGGCGACGTCCAGGAGCTTGACCCCGTCGTAGACCAGGATCGCGACCCGATGCGTGGCGGAACCCAATGCCCCTCTGCCCGCCTGTCCGGATTCAGGTGACTCATGGCCGGACCGAGGGAGCACCGAAGGCCGGGTCGTCGGCAGGGTGGAAGACGGACGCACCGTCCATTCGTAACACACCCGTCTCAGAAGGAGCAGAGGTCATGAGCGAGGTCATCGCGGGGGTGGAGATTCCCGGAACCACGGCGGTCGCCGAGACCACCCGCCTCATACAGGAGGCCACCGGCCCCCTCGTCTACCACCACTCCCGACGCGTTTTCGTCTTCGGCGCGATGCACGCTCACAGACTCGGCCTGGAGCCTGACCCGGAGCTTCTCTACCTGGCCGCCATGTTCCACGACACGGGTCTCCTGACGCCGTTCTCCGACGTCGAGCAGCGCTTCGAGGTCGATGGAGCCGACCACGCACGTAAGTTCATGCTCGACAGCGGATTTCCCGCCGAGGCCGCCGACGTGGTGTGGACGGCGATCGCGCTGCACACGACCCCGGGAATTCCCGGGCGGATGGGCCCGGAGATCGCCATCACGCATCTGGGGGTTCTCACCGACGTGATCGGCCTGGGCTTGGGCGAGCTGGATCGCAGCCAGGTGGACGAGATCATCGCCGTTCATCCGAGAGGTGACTTCAAGAACGAGTTCTTGCAGGCTTACGTCGACGGACTCAAGCACCGCCCGGAGACCACGAACGGAACCGTGAATGCGGATGTTCTGGAGCATTTCATTCCCGGCTTCCAGCGCACGAGCACGGTCGAGCGCATCATGGGCGCTCCGTGGCCGAGCTGATCAAGGCGCCATGGAACGTGATGACACGTGTGAGTGATGCCTGTCGGTCACGATGCCGGTGATCTTCACGGTGTATGTCGTCGGTCTGCTCGGCGCCTTGCTGACGGTCGGATCGCTGAGCGGTCGGCTGGGTGCCGTCCGGTGCTGGTCGCCGGCCTTTGACATCATGTCGGCATGGATCATCAGGGCAAATTCCGGTGTGCGGCAGGCCAGTTGGGCATCCCGGACGACGAGATCAACAGGTTCAGCCGGCACTTGCGGTTGTCGATCCGGTTGAGCGGGGGTTCCGGAGGTCCTCCGGTCGGCCAGTTCGGCGGGGTGCCCCGCCTGCCGGTGGGCGTGCCCTGGCCGTCCGCGGGGCACAGTCCGCTGCCGTTCGTCTTCTCCGTCGACTGCGGGGCCCTTCCGAGAGTCGACGGCTTCGACCTGCCGTCCGACGGAACACTGCTCTTCTTCCTGGACCATGAGGAGGACCATCTGGACGACGGCGGCGGGGAGCGGAGCTACGCCCGCGTCCTGTATGTCCAAAACGGCACCGACACCGTGGCCGCGGAACCCCCTGGACCCGGATGCGTCGGCGAGGAGTATGCCGTCAGCGCCACGCTTCTCGCTGAGCTTCCGCCTTGGTTCGAAGCGGACGAGGACGCGGATGAGGGCGAGGACGATCGGTCGCCCTTTCAGGAGCAGTTGGCCCGCGACCTGGAGCGTGACATCCCGCACCTGGACCAACTCCGCGCTCTGGCCCACGACCTGTGGCCGGCTGACGAAGGACTCGCCAGCGCATGTATCGGCGGGTATGTCGACGACGAAGTGATCACGAGTATTGCCGAACAGACGCTGGCGGGGCTCGAGCAGGCCGGCGACATCGTCATCCCGGTGGCGAAATGGTATTCCCATGTGGAGAAGGAGAAGCACCGACTGACAAGCGAATGGATGGCACTGGCCCGTTTTCCCGCCGCGGACGAGTTCTACTACGGAAGTTTCGTGATCCGACATGACGACCTGGCGGCCGCCCGGGTGGACAAGGCGCTTTCCGTGACCGAGTTCACCGAGTAGGGCACCAGACCTCCGCCCAGCCGGCGAACCCCTCGCACCAGTCGCCGCCGGGCATCCGCACACACCGCCCTCGCGCCCGCCCACCGACCGGCGAGCCGACGCCGGCCACACCACAGGAGGCCGTCAGCAAGACGGTGGCACACAGAGTGGATGACGGTCAGTGAGCACTTTCCAACCTCAGCTTGCCGTTGTCAGGTGAAGGGGGAGGACGGCCTTGACCAAGCCGGTGATGCGGGTGGTCCTGCATCGTGTGTTTGTGCACCGACCGGCCCTAGGTCGTGTCCGCAAAGTCCCGCCTGCCGCCCGGCGCCCGGCACGCACTCTCGCCGCACCGGCCGCCCACCCGCGTACAACCAGTACGCGGGAGTCCGCCCGGCACACCGAGAGCACGCACCGGACACCGCTCGGCCCGCCCTACGGGCGAACGACGGGACTTTGCGGACACGACCTAGGCGCGAGCTCTGTAGGCACACCCGCCTTCCCGCTGGTTCTGTCGCGGTGGCAGGATGCCTGGTCACGGACGAGCATGCGGGAGATCCCATGAAGGCCCAAGGCAGCCCCCGATCGACAGAGGGCTTCAGCGTCTTCGCTGTCGACGCCAACTGGCCGGAATCACGGCAGGTCAAAGGCCGCGGCTACGACTCGGACACCGGCGATACCCATGTGTGCCTATGGTTCGGCTCTCCATACTTCGACCCACAGGTCGAGCACGTCACGGTTTTCAGCGCCTCCTCCGGCAACGCACGGACCAGCGAGGCTCTGGAAGAGGCTTTCGAGATCTACTACCACCCGGGCGAGGAACCCCCGGCCAGCCTGCCGGCCTCCGAACCCGTCACCATCGCCGCAGACGGCGAGCCCATCACGTTCGAACTCTGGTGCAACAATCGTTACTGGGTCGCGCGGGGACGTATCGAGAGGACTGACGTGGTCCTGTCCGGGTCCGGGATCGAACCCAGCGAGCTCAGCCTGGTCCGCGCGAGCGACCTGACCTCGTTCTCGAACCCCTTCGCGTCCCTCGGCTAACTGCACCAAACGACGGCTCTCAGAGCATTGAGCCTATCCAACTTGCCCTCGCGTCAGTGGCATCGGGGCGGCAGGCCGGTGAAGCTCCTGGTAGATGGGTTCACGACCAAGATCACCCGAGCCGCCAGAGGCTTCACGTGTTTGTCTACCCGTCCGGACTGGACCTGTCCAGCACGCATCTTCGCTTCCTCACCGCCCGTCTGCGCGAACGTCGCCGTGCGATCGGCAGCCGGTGGCGCCGGTTGAGCGCCGGCCGACAGGCGCTGCTCACCCTCGCCCACCGCCGCAACGGGCACCCCTACTCCCAGCTCGCAGCCGGGTTCGGCATCGGCACGACGACCGCCTACCGCTGCATCACCGAAGCCGTCGACCTCCTGGCCGCCCTGGCGCCTACGCTCGAACAAGCAGTCCGCGAGGCGTCGAGGAGTGCGTTCGTCCTGCTCGACGGCACCCTCCTGCCCATCGACCGGATCGCTGCCGACAGGCCGTTCTACTCGGGCAAGCACAAGAAGCACGGCATGAACGTCCAAATCCTCGCCGACCCAGCCGGACGTCTCTTGTGGACCTCACCCGCCCTACCCGGAGCCGTCCATGACATCCGCGCCGCACGCGAACACGGCATCTTCAACGCCCTGACCGCGGCAAAGATCCGCTGCTGGGCCGACAAGGGCTACCAGGGCGCCGGACCTGCTGTCCGCGTGCCCTACCGAGGCCGATGGGAAAACCTGTCCGAAGGCCAGCAAGCCGTGAACCGCTCACAGGCCAAAATCCGAGCCCTGGTCGAACCCGCCGTCGCCACCCTCAAGTCCTGGCGGCTCCTGCGCAAGCTCCGCTGCTCAACCACCCGCATCACCAGCCTCGTCCAAGCAGCCCTCCCCCTCCACCTCACCTGCTCAAACTGAAGTTGGAAAAGGACCTGCCCGTTCCTGAATTGCCGGAACACCCACACCAATGTCACTCCGTCAGCGTAGACATGAGCACACGCGGCTGCGCGGTGCTATTCGATACGCAGAGCCGTGGCCGTGGGAGCCCCGGCCGCCGCGACCGGCCGGACTCGGCGCGAGCGGCTCATCGGGTGCGACGTACCGGCGCAACGCGCGGCGACGAGCTGGGCGCGAAGACACTGCCACGACTTCCGCCCGGAGTGACACGGCTTCCGTCCATGCCATCCCCGCCCGCCTGGTCCACGCACACGCAGCTGGGCACATGGCCTGTTTGCGGATGAACGAAACGGGGCAAAGCTTGCGCCGTTGGCCGCCTCCCGTCGAAAGGCCCTAGGTAGAGGTGGACCCGACTCCCACTGACCGCACATGACACGATCCAGAGGCACGCGCGTTGAGTGACCAGGACCAGACCGGGCGGACCGAGCAGCCGAAGGTTCCTGACCTGCGGTTGCAGCTGGACACCGAGCTGGACGAGATCGGTGCGCAGTTACAAGCCCTGGCCGACGCCAAGGACCGGCTGCAGGGTCTGCTGGGCGCGGTGCTGGCCATCAGCGGGGAACTGGATCTCTCGGCTGTGCTGCGGCGCATCGTCACCACCGCGATGGAACTGGTCGGCGCGCGGTACGGCGCCCTGGGGGTGCTGCACGAGTCCGGCGAGTATCTCAAGGCCTTCATCACGGCGGGGCTGAGTGAGACGGAACGCGCCGATCTGGGCGGGGTGGCGTTCCCCCACGGTCGTGGCGTGCTCGGGCATCTCATCCACAATCCCGAACCACTCCGCGTCGACGACATCCCTTCGCATCCCGCCTCCGCCGGCTTTCCGCCCGGTCATCCGCCCATGCGCACCCTGCTGGGCGTGGCGATCAGTGTCCGCGGCGAGATCTACGGCGACCTCTACCTGTCCGAACGTCTCGACGGCCGTCCTTTCGGCCCCGATGACGAGGACGTGGTGGTCGCCCTCGCCGGCGCCGCCGGTATCGCGATCGAGAACGCCCGCCTGTTCGGGCAGGTCCGTGACAGCGCGGAGACCTTCCAGCGTCTGCTGCTGCCCACGCTGCCCGATCTGAGCCCCTTCACCGCCGCCACCGTCTACCGGCCGGCCGATGAACCCAACCGGCTCGGCGGGGACTGGTACGACGCCATCGTGCTGCCCGACGACACGGTCGGCATCATGATCGGTGACGTAGGCGGCCACGACCTGTACGCGGCGGCCGCCATGGCGCAGACCCACAGCATGCTCCGGGCGCTGCTGTACGACCGCCGTACCCCGCCCAGCGAGATCCTCGCCCAACTGGACCGCACCCTGCACGCCACTGCGGATGTCCCGGTCACTACAGCGTGCCTGGCCCGTATCGAACCCGACCCATCCGGGTGGGTACTGCGATGGAGCACGGCCGGGCACTATCCTCCCCTGCTGATCGGCCCTGACCTGGAAACGGAGTACCTGCACGCCGAGCCCGGCCTGCCGCTCGGGGTGAGCACCGGTGAACACCGCCCCGACCACACCCGCTCCCTACCCGCGGGCTCGATCCTCCTCTTCTTCACCGACGGCCTCATCGAACATCCAGCCCACTCCATCGACGTGGGCCTGACCGCTCTCGCCGACCTCGCCGCCACCCACGCCAACCGGCCCCTGCACGAACTCGTGCAGGTCCTGGCCGATCACCACCCGAGCGACGGCCAGGACGACATGGCCATCCTCGCCCTGCGCATTCCGGCCGGCACCAGTCCCCCACAACTCCCGGCATAAGAGCTCCGAGGCCAGCGCCGCCTGACGGGCAGTCACCCGAGCGCGGTCACGAGTGATCAGCACGGCGCTCGCCCCTCGGGCGGACCCAGTAGGCAAGTGGACCTCGCCGCAGGGCGGTTCCCGTCCCGCAAGGTAGCCGCCCCGGGTGGTGCGACGGGGCGAGGAGCACGCTGAGCGACTCGTCCTTCGGGCCGTCCACGGAGCGTTGAGGAGGCGTGGTGTGTGCGGCCGGAACCCCTCGGCCTTTGCCGATGACTCGGGGAATCGTAGGATCACCTGGTCATCGCCGCGACGGGAGACAGGAAGCCGGTGCGAATCCGGCACGGTCCCGCCACTGTGACCGGGGAGCGCCCCTCCGACACGCCACTGCGCACCGCGCGGGAAGGCGGAGGAAGCGTCGATCCGGGAGTCAGGACACTGGTCCGTCGCGGGCCCGATCCGAGGAGCGCGGACTCCAGGAGGCTTCACGTGTCCCAGCTGTTCACCCCTGCCCGCACGCGCGGGTTCCTTCGTGCCACGGCCGCTGCCGTGGCTCTGTCGTCAGTGCTGTTGACCACGAGCTGCGGTGCGGCCGACGAGAGCGGCGGGGACGCGAAGGCCACCGCGGCCGTGCCCGCAGGTTTCCCGGTCACCGTCGACAACTGCGGTGTGAGGACGACGTACGACAGGCCGCCGTCGCGGGTGGTCACCATCCATCAGCACCCGGCGGAACTCATGCTCGCCCTCGGCCTGAAGGATCGCATGGTCGGCACGGCCTTCCCCGACTCCGCGGTGCTGCCCGAGCTGAAGGAGGACTACGAGGCGGTTCCCGAACTGGCGCGGAAGGAGCCGTCGTTCGAGAAGATCCTGGATGCCGAACCCGACTTCGTCTACGGCGGCTACGGCAGCGCCTTCACCGAGAAGGAGGGCCGCTCCCGCACGGCGTTCGCCGACGCGGGCATCGACACCTACCTCAACCGTGAGTACTGCGGCAAGAAGAAGGTGACGATGGAGGACACCTACGACGAGGTCCGCACCATCGGCAGGATCTTCGGTGTCCCGGACCGGGCCGACAAGCTGGTCACCGACCTCAAGAGCCGCGTCGGCAAGGCCGCCGGCAAGGTCGAGGGCGAACCCGAGGTGCCCGTCTTCGTCTACGACAGCGGCGACAAGGCCGCCTTCACCGCCGGCGGCAAGAGCCTCGGCACCGAGCTCATCCGGCTGGCCGGCGGCGAGAACGTCTTCGCCGACCTCGACGACGTCTTCGGCGACGTCTCCTGGGAGCAGGTCATCGAGCGCAAACCGGAAGTCATCGCCGTCTACGACTACGAGGGCGCCGGAAGCGTCGAGCAGAAGAAGAGGTTCCTGCTGTCCCAGCCCGCGCTCGCCGACGTACCCGCGGTCAGGAACAGGCGGTTCGTCGTTCTGCCGCTGACCGCCACGCTGGTGGGGATCCGCTCGGCCTACGCCGTCGACGATCTTGCCCGCGGACTGCACCCCGAGAGCTTCCGGTGACCCGGACCACCACCGTCACATCCGTCGAGACGCGAGTCCGACGACGGAAGACTACCGAGCCAGGAGAGCGCCGAACCGGGCTGGCCGTCACGCTGTTGGTGCTCACCGCCCTGCTCGTCGTCTCCGCCGTCACCGGACTCGCGATCGGATCCGTCCAGGTGCCACCCACCCAGGTGTGGGGCATCGTGACGCACGCACTGGGTGCCGACTGGCAGCAGCCTGACTGGTCGCGGGCCCGGGAGATCATCGTGGTGGACGTGCGAGCGCCGCGGGTGCTGCTCGGGGCGGTCACCGGCGCCGGCCTCGCGGTGGTCGGCACCGCCCTTCAAGCGCTGGTGCGAAACCCGCTCGCCGAACCGTACCTGCTCGGCGTCTCCTCGGGGGCGTCCCTCGGCGCGGTCTCCGTCATCGTGTTCGGGGTGACCCTGTTCGGTCCGGTCTCCCTGTCGGTGGCAGCCTTCGTGGGGGCGTTGGGGGCGCTCCTGCTCGTGTACGCCACCGCCCGCACCGGCGGACGCATCACCTCCTCGCGTCTCGTGCTGTCCGGCGTGGCGATCGCCGCGACGCTCACCGCGGTCCTCGATCTGCTGTTGCTCACCACCGATCGAGGCAACGAGACCCGCGCGGTCCTCGCCTGGACCCTCGGCGGTCTCGGCGGGGTCGACTGGGGCACGCTGTGGCTGCCGAGCACGGCCTTGCTGCTCGGTGTCGGCGTCCTGTTGACGCAGGCCCGCAACCTGAACCTGCTGCTGGCCGGCGAGGAGGCGGCCACCACCATGGGGCTGGACGTGGCCCGCTTCCGTGCCCGGCTGTTCGTCCTGCTCTCCCTCGTCACGGGCGTGCTGGTCGCGGCGGCCGGGCCGATCGGCTTCGTCGGCCTGATGACGCCCCACATCGTGCGCCTGTTCGTCGGCGGCGACCACCGCCGGGTCCTGCCGACGGCGGCGCTCGGCGGAGCGGTCTTCCTCGTCTGGGCCGACATCGCCGCGCGGACGATCGCCGCGCCGATGGAGATACCCGTCGGCGTCCTTACGGCCCTGTGCGGCGGGCCGTTCTTTCTGTGGCTCATGCGGCGGGACGCCCGGCGCGGCACCGACCGAGGTGTGGCATGACCGCGGCCGATCTGAGCGTCGACGGCGTCACGCTCACCGCCGGAGCCCGCCACCTGGTGCGCGACGTGTCTCTGACCGCCCGTCCGGGCGAGACCATCGGGCTCGTGGGCCCCAACGGCAGCGGCAAGTCGAGCCTATTGCGCACCGTCTACCGCGTGCTGCGCCCCGACGCGGGTGAGGTCAAGGTCGACGGAGCCGACGCCTGGTCGCTGCCCGTGCGGCAGCTGGCCCGCACCGTGGCGGCGGTGGTCCAGGAGCCGGCAGCCGACTTCGACCTCGCGGTGCGCGAGGTCGTCGCCATGGGCCGCACCCCGCACAAACGGCTGCTCGCGGGTGACACCCCCGAGGACGCCGAACTCATCGACTCAGCACTCCTGGCGGTCGACGCCGTCCACCTGGCCGACCGCACCTTCGACCGGCTCTCCGGCGGCGAACGCCAACGCGTCCTCATCGCGCGGGCCCTCGCCCAGCAGCCCACCCTCCTCGTCCTCGACGAACCCACCAACCATCTCGACATCCGGCATCAACTGTCCGTGCTCGGCACCCTTCGGCGCCTGCCCGCGACCGTGCTGCTCGCCCTGCACGACCTCAACCTGGCCGCCTGCTTCTGCGACCGCCTCTACGTCCTGTACGAGGGTGAAGTCACCGCTTCCGGACCGCCCGCCGAGATACTCACCCCCGCGCTCCTGGCCGAGGTCTACGGAGTGGAGACGGAAGTGGCCGTCCATCCGCGCACAGGCGCCCCTCAGGTGACGTTCCTCCCCCAGGAGCCAAGCGCCTGACAAGCTCAGCCCATGGCGCCCGGTGACGGCGCGAGCGCAGGCTGTCCGCCGCGCTCCTGGCGGCGGCACAGAGCCTGGCCCCGCCCTGTCAGGTAGGGGGCTGCCGCATCGCCTCGATGTCCTGCCCGGAGCAAGACCGGTGGCGCGCTGCCTCATGGACGCCACCTGCCCCCTACGACACCGCCCATGTGAAGGGCCCGGGCAGAACCCTTGGGTACCGGACTGTCCTCTGAGCTGCCCGGGGAGCCTTTATTGCAAGTATTATGCAACAGCTTATGATCTTCATTAAGGGTGTGAGGTCCATGACGGTCCGTCGGATACGGACAGCCGCCGCCACAGCGGCCATACTCACCGGCGTCGCCGCTTGCTCGGCCCCCGGTGACAGCGAAGTCGGCGGCGGAGCCGACTCCGTCGTGATCGGGGTGGCATCCGAGCCGGACACACTCAGTCCCCTGCTCGGCTACGGCAAGGACGGCAACTCGAAGGTGTTCGACGGCCTGCTCGCCCGGGACGCCGACCTGAGGCTGAGGCCCGCCCTCGCCAAGGCCCTGCCCGAGGTCAGCGACAACGGCCTGACCTACACCTACACCCTCCGTGACGGGGTGACATTCAGCGACGGCGAGCCTTTGACCTCGGCCGACGTTGTGTTCACCTACGAGACGATCCTCGACGCGAAGACGAACAACACCAGTCGCAGCGAGCTGGACGCCATCAAGGAGGTCCGCGCGGACGGTGACGACAAGGTGGTCTTCACCCTCAAGTACCCTTACGCCCCCTTCGCCGGGCGCACGGTGCTGCCCGTCGTCCCCGAGCACATCGCCAAGGGGCAGGATCCCAACACCGGCTCCCTCAACACCAAGCCCGTAGGCACGGGCCCGTACGTGCTCACTGCCTGGAGCAAGGGAGAGAAGCTCACCTTCAAGGCCAACCCGGGCTACTGGGGCGGCGCGCCGAAGGTGAAGAGGGTGACCATGGCGGTCATCAAGGACGACGACGTGCGCGCCACCCGCCTGCGCTCCGGTGACCTCGACGGCGCGGTCCTGCCGCCCAATCTCGCCGCCACCTTCAAGAGCGACGGCGCGAAGAAGACCTACGAGGCGACGACGTACGACTTCCGCGCGGTCACCCTTCCGCAGGGGAACAAGGTCACCGCCGACCGTGCCATCCGGCGGGCACTGGACGCCGCGGTGGACCGGCAGGGCATGGTCGACACGATCCTCGACGGCGCAGGACGCCCCGCGTACGGGCCCTTGCCCGTTGACACCCCCTGGTTCGCCAAGGGCATCGAGCGCGAGCAGGACCTCAGCGAGGCCCAGCGGATTCTGGACGACGCCGGCTGGAAGGCCGACGGCGACGGCATCCGCGTCAAGAACGGCCGGCGGGCCTCCTTCACCCTCCTCTACCCCTCCGGCGACAAGGTCCGCCAGGACCACGCCCTCGCCTACGCCTCCGACGCCAAGAAGGCCGGCATCGAGGTGAAGGTGGAGAGCGCCACCTGGGAGGTCATCGAGCCGCGTATGAAGGACGACGCGGTCCTGGCCGGCTTCGGCAGCACCGGAGACCCCGACTACGGTCTCCACACGCTCCTGCACTCCTCCCTCGCCGGCGACGGCTTCAACAACATGGCCCGCTACGACGACCCGGTCGTCGACAAGGCCCTCGACACCGGCCGCCGCAGCTCGGACACGGCGACTCGCAAGGCCGCTTACGACGAACTCCAACGTGAGCTGCTCAAGAATCCCGGTTACACGTTCCTCACCCACATCGACCACGTCTACGTCCTCGCCGACCGCTGGGACGGGCTGACCACGCAGGTCGAGCCTCATGAGCACGGCTTCGCCTCCGGACCGTGGTGGAACCTCGAGACCTGGCGGCCCAAGAAGTGACGCCGGCCCGCGGAAGATCACTGCCCTGGAACGCCATGGCACGACTGGCGGGGCGGCGGCTGCTGTTCGCCGCCCCGATCCTGCTCGTCGTCACCTTCGGCGTCTTCGCGATCGCCGCCGCCTCCCCTTTCGACCCGGTCAAGGCGTACGCGGGGACGGCCGCCCTCGGTGCGGACGCCGAGACGCTGGCACGGCTGCGGGAGAACCTGGGCGTGGACAAGCCGTTCATCTCCCGCTGGTGGGACTGGCTGACCGCGGCGCTCGAAGGCGACCTCGGGCAGTCCAGCGTGATGCGGCAGCCGGTCACCCAGGTCATCGGTGAACGCCTCGTGTGGTCCGCGCTGCTGTGTGCCGTGGCGTTCGTGGTGGCCGTACTGACGGGCACGGTGCTGGGTGTGCTCGCGGCCCGGCGACCAGGGTCGGTCCTCGACCGGGTCGTGACGTCGCTCGCCTACTCGCTCGAGGCGGCACCGGTCTTCTGGCTCTCCCTGCTGGCGATCTGGCTGATGGCTCTCCAGTGGGGCGTGCTTCCCGCGGGCGGTCTGACCGACACCGCCAGCGAGCAGGTCACCTTCGGGCAGGTCACCCGCCACATCGTGCTGCCCGCCGGAATCCTCGCCCTCTCCCAACTGCCCTGGTTCACCCTGTACGTGCGTCAGGGCGTCGGCGACGCCCTCGCCGAGGACCCCGTACGCGGCGCCCGCGCCCGGGGTGTGAGCGAACGCACCGTCCTGCTCGGCCACGCCCTGCGCTCCGGCCTGCTCCCGGTCCTCACCCTGGTCGGCTCCCGCGTACCCGAACTCATCACCGGGGCCCTCCTGGTGGAGACCGTCTTCAGCTGGCCCGGCATCGCCGCGGCCACCGTCGAAGCGGCCACCGCCGTCGACTTCCCCCTGCTCGCCGCCCTCACGACCCTGGCCACCGCCGCCGTGCTCCTCGGGAACCTCCTCGCCGACCTGCTCTACGGCCTCTTCGACCCGAGGGTGAAGTTCCATGACATGTGAAGCACCTCAAGGCAGCGTCTGGCGGTCGTACGGCACCGCTCGCCGCTCCACCAGGACCGTGCGTGTTCGCGTCTCGGCGGCCCTGGTCGCCGCCGCCGTGCTCGCCGTGCTCCTCGTCCCGCCACTGGTCCAGCTCGACCAGCAGGCCGTGGACCTGCACGCGAAGCTGCTGCCCCCGAGCTGGTCGCATCCCTTCGGCACCGACGACCTCGGCCGGGACCTGCTCCTGCGGTGCGTCTACGGCCTGCGGGTCTCCCTGCTGGTAGGGGTCGCCGCCGCGCTCGCGGCGACCCTGATCGGTACGGCCGTGGGGGCGGCCGCCGGGGCAGTCGGCGGTTGGGCCGACCGCGCTCTCATGCGGCTCGTCGACACGCTCTCATCCGTACCCCACCTGTTGCTGGGCATCTTCATCGTCGCCATGTTCCGGCCCGGTGTGTGGCCGGTGGTGGTGTCGGTCGCGCTCACCCACTGGCTGTCCACCGCGCGGATCGTGCGCGCGGAGGTGCTGTCCCTGCGTGCGCGCCCCTACATCGACGCGGCCGTCTCCGGTGGGGCGTCCCGGTGGCGTGTGGCGATACGGCATCTGCTGCCCGGCGTGCTGCCGCAGGCCGGGCTGGCCGCCGTCCTGATGGTGCCGCACGCCATGTGGCACGAATCCGCGCTGTCCTTCCTCGGGTTGGGCCTGCCCACCCATCTGGCCAGCCTCGGCAACCTCATCCAGGGCGCGCGGAGCTCGCTGCTCGCCGGGCAGTGGTGGCCGACCCTCTTCCCGGGCCTTCTCATCATCGTGCCCACGCTCGCCATCGCCGGGCTCGCCGGGGCCTGGCGTGAGCGGATCAATCCCCGCCGTCGATCGGAGCTGATGCTGTGACCGAGCGAACCCCGATCCTCACCGTACGGGGGCTGTCCGTGCGCTTCCTCATGCCAGGCGGGCGGCGGATCGCCGCCGTCACCGACGCGCACTTCGACGTGGCGGCCGGCGAATGTCTCGCCCTGATCGGCGAGAGCGGCTGCGGCAAGTCGGTCCTCGCCTCCGCCCTGCTCGGGCTGCTGCCCGCCAATGCCCAGGCTGCGGGAGAGGCCCGCATCGGAGACCTGGATCTGCTCGCCGCCGACGAGCGGACGCTGGCGCGGGCAGTACGGGGCCGCCTGATCGGCCTCATCCCGCAGAGCCCCGCCGCACACCTCACGCCGGTGCGCACGGCCCGCTCGCACCTGGAGGAAACCGTCTTCGCGTTGACCGAAGTTCGCGGACGGGCAGCCGTACGCTCCGCGGCCGAGACCGCCGCCGAACGCGCCGCCTTCCCGGCCGGTCACCTCGATCGCTTCCCGCACGAACTCTCCGGCGGCATGGCCCAGCGCGTCGCCACCGCCCTCGCCCTCGTCGGCGACGCCCCCTTGCTCCTGGCCGACGAGCCCACCACCGGCCTCGACCGCGACCTGGTCGAGCACACCGTCGACGAACTGCGTCGCCACGTCGACACCGGTCGCCGGGCTCTCCTGGTGATCACCCACGACCTGGCCGCGGCCGAGCGCATCGCCGATCGGGTGGCCGTGATGTACGCGGGCCGCGTCGTCGAAGTCACCGATGCGGACAGCTTCTTCGGGGCCGCCGGCCCCCGTCACCCCTACAGCCGCGGTCTTCTCCAGGCCCTCCCCGACCGCGCCTTCAGCCCGATTCCAGGCACGCCGCCCGAACTCGGCGACCTGCCCGCGGGGTGCGCTTTCGCCCCACGCTGTGAGCGGACCACCGACGCGTGCACAGCCCTGCCCCAGCCCACCGACGGCGTCGCCTGCCACCACCCGCACGTACCGGAGGACCTCCGTGCTTGAACTGCACGACATCACCGCCGGATACGACGGAGGACCCCCCGTCGTCCGCAACGCCACCCTTACCCTCGCCACCGGCGAGAGCGTCGGGCTCCTGGGGCCCAGCGGCTGCGGCAAGTCCACCCTCGCCCGGGTCGCGGCCCTGCTGCACCGCCCCGACACCGGCACCGTGACCCTCGACGGGGAACCCGTACAGGGCTGGCGCTACCGCGCCCCACGCCTCCAACGCACCGCACTGGGTGTCGTCTTCCAACAGCCCCGCCTGTCCGCCGACCCGCGGCTGCGCCTCACCGACCTCATCGCCGAGCCCCTGCGGGCCACCGGCCGGCGCGACGAAATACCGCAGCGCCTGTCCGACCTGGCCGCGGCCGTCGGCCTCACCCCCGATCTCCTGGACCGTCGGCCCCACGAGGTCAGCGACGGCCAGCTCCAGCGCGCCTGCCTCGCCCGCGCTCTGGTCCTGCGTCCGCGCTGGCTGATCTGCGACGAGATGACCGCGATGCTGGACGCCTCCACCGCCGCGGCCCTGGTCGCAGCCGTCGAGGAGTACCGGGCCGCCACGGGCGCGGGGCTGCTCGCCGTCGGCCATGACCACAGGCTGCTGGACCGCTGGTGCGACCGCACGGTCCACTGGGACGACCTCATCGCCGCAGAGGTGGGGGCTTGACGCCCTCGCGCCCTGCGCGGGTGTAGCCGCAGGGTGCCGCCTGGCGCGCAAGAGGTCGTCCCCGCTGAGCCGTCGGGCGGCCTCCACCGTCATTCGGGAGCGCCTTGGGTGTCGTCGCCGCTCTCGCACAGGTCCTCCGGGTGCGACATCCTGGTCGCTGTCGCGGAACTCCTCCTTGCGCAACAGCTCGGCCTCGGAGACGACGCCGGCCCCCCGGTTCCCCGCATCGATGACGGGGACCGCGCGATCCGCTGCGTTCGCATGGTCCGAGCGATGAGTGCACGTCACGCGACAGGCTCGGCCTGCCGGGTCAGCATTCCTTCGCATACGGTGGCTCCGACGACCGCGCCGAAGCCGATGGCAGCCTGTCCACACCGCGCCCGCCGACCAGCTCCCGGCCGGTGACCAGCTCCGGCTCGATGCGCACGAAGACTTCCACGGGCCAGGGCACCCAGGAGCGGGGGCCGCTGTGGACCAGGTGCTCATGTTCGTCGTGGTCGGTCACCACGGAGGCCGGGCCGGTGACGACGACACTCCAGCCGCTGTGCGCCGCGGCGTCGACGTCGTCGGCTTCGAAAGCGACCACGGCACCGTCGATGGCGCGGACCAGCTCCGAGGAGGCCGACGTGCGCAACAGCACGGCACCGCTCTCCTCCAGGAGGAAGTTGACCGGCAGGACCGCGGGCAGGGCTTCGCGTGTGTGGACGATGCGGCCCACCACCGCCGTGGCCAGCCGACTCAGGCTCTCATGCCGGTTCAGTTCGCGGAATCCGTCGTTGCGGTACATCAGCCGGTCTTTCCATGTGTCGTCCGGTGCGTGGACTCCCATCCTTCACGTGTGGGCGGTCGCCGGCGAGGGCCATGAGTCCCTGATCCGTCGCGGGACGGCCGTCGTCCCGGTGGGCTCGCCCTCCGACGTATCCGCCTGTCGCGTTCAGTGTGCGGTGGCTTCAACGACCTCACGTCGTGGGCCGCCGGGCACGACCTTCGGCGCGCCGGTGCAGGCGGCGTGCGAGGACGTCGTACGCCGAGTTCCTTCGCCAGGCCCGCCGCCCGGTGCTCCACCGCGGCGACGTCACGGACGTCACCGCCCTTGCCGTTGCCAAGGATCATGCGGGTGATGCGACCCTGCGCGCCTTCGGCGAGACAACGGCGATCCCTTCCGCCGGTCCGTCGGCCGCCCCTTAGAACTGCACCCGCTGCACCATGGTGATCCGCCTCCTCTCACAGGCGCCGCAGCCAGGCGTCCGCCACCCCGCCCGGAACGCGTGTGTCGTCCCGGAACTCGGAGTCGTCGAAGCGGTGCGTGAGCCTGTCCACGACGTCGACGACCCCGTCGGTCCTCCGTGTCATGGCCACCGCTATCTCGGTCTCGCTCTTGCGCTCCATCTGGCCTTCCAGCGTGACGACTCCCTCCGTGACGGTGACGTCGACGTTGCCGTTGACCAGCCACAGTCCGCGTTCCAGCACCTCGCGGATCACTTCGTCACGGATCTCCGCATCGGGTCGCAGGAAGGTCTGCAGCAGGTCGTGCCGGGTGACGATGCCGACCAGACGGTCGTCCTCGTCGAGTACGGGGAGCCGGTTCACCCGGTGCTCGACCATGGTGCGGGCGGCCTCCACGACGGTGTCCTCGGCGTGCACGCTGACGGCGGGAGCGGTCATCAGGCGGCCGGCCGTGCGCGCCCGGGCCTTGGCCGTCCGCCGGCGGGCTCGGGGTGTCAGCCGTGCGAGGCGGAACCGCGGGGGCGGATCGTAGACGAGTGGTGTCGCGGCCTGATGGAGCATCAGGTCCGTCTCGGAGACGACGCCGATGACGTGCTGGTCGTCGTCCACCACGGGCAGTCCGCTGACCCGGTGCTCCGAGAGCAGCCCGGCGACGGCCTTGAAGGGGGTGCCGAACTCGGCGCGGACCACCTCGGTGGTCATCACGGAGCCGACCTTCTGGTTCCTCATGTCTGTTCCTCCTCAGCGCAGTCGGCGCAGACAGGGGTCCTGCGGCCGACGGGGCAGCAGGCGTATCCGCGCGTCGAGAACGGTGATCCCGCCGGGTGTGGCGAGGACCGGGTTGAGATCGGCCTCGGCGAGCTGCGGCAGGTCCACGGCCATCCGGGACAGCCGGTGGAGTACCCGCTCCAGCCCCTCCAGGTCGACGGGGCCGCCTCCTTGGGTGCCGAGGAGCAGGGGGGCGCAGCGCGGGGCGGTGATCAGGTCGTGCACGTCCTGACCGGTGAGCGGTGCGAGGCGGGCGGCGTGGTCGGCGAGCACCTCTGTCGCCGTGCCTCCCAGGCCGAAGACGACGAGGGGGCCGAAGACGCCGTCCTGGACGACGCCGGCGAACAGCTCGGTGCCGCGTGGTGCGAGCGGCTGGACGACGACTCCGGTCATGAGTCCTTCGAAGCGGGTCCGCAGGTCCTGGAAGGCCGCGCGTACCTGGGCCTCGTCGCGCAGGTCGAGGTGGACGGCGCGCTGGAGGCTCTTGTGCACGAGTCCGGGCCAGTGCGCCTTGAGGACCACGCGGCCGTCGTCGCCGCGCAGCTGTTCGGCGGCGCGTACGGCGTCGTCCTCCGTCTCGGCCCAGGCCCAGGGCTGCTGAGGGATGCCGTAGCAGGAGAGGAGTTCGGCGCAGGCACGCGGCTCCAGCCAGCCTCCGTCCGGCTGCCGGGCGAGGAAGTCGTCCGCCAGGGCGTGCGCGCGGGAGGTGTCGACGTCGTCCGCGTCCGGCACGGTGCCGACGGGCCGGGCGAGCCAGGCGGCCCGCCGGGCGGCGTGGGCCAGCGCCCGTGCCGCCGCCTGCGGTTCGGCGTACGAGGGGATCGCCTCGCCGTCGGTGACGGGCAGGAGGGTGACCGGCACGTCCTGTTCCAGGCGTACGACGACGACGGGCTTCGCCCGGCGGCCGGGGCCGCGGGTGAGGGCCCGGCCCAGGTCGTCGCCCGTCGCGGCGGCGACCGCGGTGGGGACGAGGGCCACCAGGACCGCGTCGACGGACGGATGGGCGGCGAGCCGCTCGACGCAGGTGCGCAGCGCGTCCTCGGTCACGGCTGCGGTGGCGTCCACGGGATTGCCGACGCTCGCTCCGGCGGGCAGCAGGGCGAGCAGACGGTCGGCCAGTTCGGGGCTGGGCGGGTTGAGGGTCAGACCGGCTTCGGCGCAGGCGTCGGCGGCCAGGACTCCCGCGCCGCCGGCGTTGGTGAGCACGGCGACGCGGGTACCGGCCGGCAGGGGCTGTGCGTGCAGCAGGGCGGCCGTCTCCAGCAGTTCGCCGACGGAGCGGGTCGCGATGACGCCCGCCTGGTGGAACAGGGCCTGACGGGTCATCG
The DNA here is from genome assembly GCF_003074055.1 of Streptomyces nigra. Lineage (NCBI taxonomy): Bacteria > Bacillati > Actinomycetota > Actinomycetes > Kitasatosporales > Streptomycetaceae > Streptomyces > Streptomyces nigra. The sequence continues at coordinate 79,703 of NZ_CP029043.1, forward strand.
TGCCGGTGGCCGCGGCGGCGGTGTGCGAGGCGGCGGCGCGGCGGCCGGCGTCGGTACGGCCGGCGTCGACGGTCAGTACCGGCATGCGCCGGGTGACGCGCCGGGCGGTGCGGGAGAAGGCCCGCGGATTGCCGAAGGACTCCAGGTGGAGCAGGGCGAGGTCGGTGCGGCCGTCGCTCTCCCACCACTGGAGCATGTCGTTGCCGCTGACGTCGTACTTGTCGCCGAGCGAGGCGAAGGTGGAGACGCCGATGCCCAGCCGGGACAGTCCCTCCAGAAAGGCGATGCCGATGCCGCCGGACTGTACGGCGACCCCCGCGGTTCCGGCGCGGGGGTGTGCGGCGGCGAAGGTGGCGTCGAAGCGGTAGCCGGGGGCGGTGTTGGCCACGCCGAGGCAGTTGGGGCCGACCAGACGCATCCCGTGGGCCCGGCAGGCGGTGAGCAGGGCATCGGACTGCTCCGTGTCCAGTCCGGCGGAGACGACGACGAGGGCGCGTGCGCCCGCCTTGCCGCACTCCTCGGCGACGGCCGGCACGGTCCGGGCAGGGCTGGCCACGACGACCAGGTCAGGGGCGACGGGCAGGGCGCCGACGGAGGGGTAGGACGGTACGCCGAGGATGGCGGTGGCGGCCGGGTTCACCGCGAACAGACGGCCGGTGAAGCCGTCCTCGTGGAGGTGGTGCAGCAGGGCGCGTCCCGCCGAGCCGGGACGGCGGCCCGCCCCGACGACGGCGATGGAGCGCGGCCTCAGCAGCGGCTCCAGGCTGGCCACGTCGGCGGTCCGTCCCCGGGCCTCCGAGGCCGCCAGGTAGGTCTCGTCGACGTGCAGGTCGATGGCGCAGTGCACCTCCGGGCCGTCGAACCGCCGGCTCGCGGCGAGACCGAGGTCGGCGAAGAGCCGCAGTACCTCGTGGTCGTCGCTGAGGGCGTCGGCGGTGAAGGCGGTGATGCCGTCGGTCCGGGCGGCCGAGACGAGGTGCTCGACGAGCAGGGTTCCGACGCCCCGGTGGTGCAGGCCGTCGGCGACCGCGACGGCGAGTTCGGCGGTGTGCGGGGCGTCGTCGTCGGCGTGGTACTCGGCGAGGCCGATGACCTGTCCGGCGCGTTCGGCGAGCAGGGCCCTGTGTCCGGGCCGGGGCGGCGCGCACACGGTGTCCGCGGCCATGCCTGCGGAGCGGGAGCCGGCGGAGAAGAAGCGCAGGCGGCGGTTGTCCGGTGACATCTCCGCGTAGAGCCCCTCCAGTTGGTCGTGGTCCCCGGGCTCGACGGCGCGGATACGGACGGTGGTGCCGTCCGTGAGCAGTGCGTGGACCGCCGGGCGGTGTGGCGTGTCGTCCTTCATGGAGGTTCTCCTTCGAGCCGCTCGGGTTCTTCGGCCTGTCGAGCGTCTGTCACGACGTCGGTCGCGGCCCAGGGACCGGCCGGGGGTGCCCGCGGGGCCGGTCGGCCCCCGGTCTTGCGCCGGTCGTCCCGGGCGGCGGCTCCGGGTGGTCACGCCGTGTCGGGTACGACCGCGACCGGACAGGCGGAGTGGTGCAGGAGTGTGTGGGCGACCCGGCCGAGGCGGTGCCCGAACTGCCCGGGACGCCGTCGGCCGACGACCAGCAGGTCCGCCTCGTGCGAGGCGGTCAGCAGCACGCGGCGGGCGGGGCCCTCGGCCGTGTGGCGGCGCAGGCGTACGTCCGCCGGAGCGTCGGCGAGCGCGGCCTCCAGTTCCTTGGCCGCCCGTTCCTCGTGCAGCCGCTCGGGTGTGCCGGCGAGCAGCGGGTGGTCGACCGGGTCGTGGGTGGGGCATCGCCATGCCCGTACCGCGTCCAGGGCGGCGCCGCGCCGCCGGGCCTCCTCGTAGGCGAAGAGCACCGCCGCGGTGGGTGCGTGGGCCACGCCGACGACGATGCGGTCACGCCGGCTGTCGGCGGCCCGGTTGTCGTGGTTCCCGCGGATCACGATGACCGGACAGTCCGCCGTGGTGGCCACGGCCAGGCTGACGGAGCCGAGCAGGAGGTCGGCGAGTTCGCCGCGCCCGCGGGAACCCACGACCACTGCGGAGGCGTGGCGCGCCTCGCGAAGGAGGACGTACTCCGGTTCTTCGGCCACCGCCGCGGTGGTGACGGCGAGGTCCGGGTGGTGACGACGGGCACGGCGGGTGGCGACGACGAGGTAGTCGTCGGAGGTGACGTGACCGGACGGCTTGCCGAGCTCTCGGGCCAGGGAGGCGCCCTCGTAGCGGTCCCAGCGGTAGGCATGGACGATCCGCAGGGGTACTCCGTGCAGGACGGCCTCGTCGGCCGCCCAGTCGACGGCCCGCAGGCTCGCCTCGGAACCGTCGACGCCGACGACCATGGGCAGCGGCATCGTTCTCAGCCTCCCGCGGTGAGATCGAACACGATCCGGGCCTTCACCTGTCCGCCGAGGACCTCGTCGATGCACTCGTTGACGGCAGCCAGGGGCCGGGTCTCCTGAATGACCTTCGTGCGGCCTTCGGCGTGCAGTTGGAAGACCTCGGCGAGGTCCTGGCGGGTGCCGACGATGGAGCCGATCACGGAGGTGCCGTTGAGGACGGTGTCGAAGATCGGGACCTGGAGGGTGCCCTGAGCCGGCAGGGCCACCATGACCAGCTTTCCTCCGCGTCGCAGACCGGAGTTGACGGCGGCGAAGGCGTCCTGGTTCACCGCGAGGGCGAGGGCCGCGTGGGCTCCGCCGTGCCGCTTCAGTTCGGCGCCGACGTCCTGGGTGCGGGCGTCGATGACGATGTCGGCGCCGAGCTCCCGGGCCAGTTGCAGCTTGTCGTCGGTGACGTCGATCGCGGCGACCCGTGCCCCGGCGATCTTCGCGTACTGCACCGCGAGGTGCCCGAGTCCGCCCACGCCCGAGATGGCGACGAGCTGGGCGGGCCCGACCCCGGCGACCTTCAGTGCCTTGTAGGTGGTGACGCCCGCGCAGGTGAGCGGGGCGGCGTCGAGGGCGCTGACGCCTTCTGGCACGGGCTGGGCGAAGTCGGCCCAGGCCAGCATCTTCTCGGCGTACCCGCCGTCGCAGCCGTACCCGGTGTTGATCTGGCTCTCACACAGGGTCTCCCAGCCGGAGCGGCAGTGCTCGCACCGCCCGCACGCCTTGCCGAGCCAGGGCACGGCGACGCGTTGTCCGACGGCGAGGTGGGTGACGCCGTCGCCCAGCTTCGCGACCAGGCCGACGCCCTCGTGCCCGGGGACGAACGGCGGGGTGGGCTTGACCGGCCAGTCGCCGTGCGCGGCGTGGATGTCGGTGTGGCACAGCCCGGACGCCTCGACGGCCACGAGCACCTGACCCGGGCCGGGTTCCGGGTCGGGCCTGTCCTCGATGACCAGGGGCTTGCCGAACTCCCGGACGACCGCTGCCTTCATGGTGCTGCTCCTTCTTCTGTGCTTGTCCTCGGTCTGCCGCGTCAGGCGTGCGCGACGACGGCGACGGGGGTGGTGGCGTGGTGCATGACCGCATGGGCGACGGCGCCGATGTGCATGCCGAACGGGTTGCGGCGGAGGCGGCGGCCGACGACGACGAGGGACGCCTCGTGGGCCGCGTCGAGGAGGTGGTTGGCGGGGCTGCCGAGCCGGGAGGCCTCGGTCACCTCGACGTCCGGGTACTTCTCCCGCCACGGCCGCAGCACCTCGGTGAGGGCGGCGGCCCGCTCACGGCTCATCTCCTCGCGGGGGTCGACACCGGCGGCCAGGCTGTAGACGTACGACGGCGGGAGGTTCCAGCCGGCGACGACGGTGAGCGTGGCCTCGCGGCGCCGGGCCTCGTCGAACGCGAAGGAGAGGACCGTGTCGTCGGGGTTCCCGGTGTCGAGGCCCAGGACGACGGGCCGGAAGCCGGTGGCGGCGGACGGGATGCCGGCGGGGTCCTTGACGTGTTCGTCGGCGGCCTGTTCGCCGGCCCGGACGAGAACAACCGGCACCTCGGCACGTGCGACCACCGACTGGCCGACGGACCCGAGCAGGAAGCCCGTGAGGCCGCTCAGGGCACGCGAGCCCAGCACCAGCAGTTCCGCGTCCCGAGAGGCTTCGAGCAGCGCCTCCGCCGGAGCCCCGGACCGCTGTTCGGTGATCACCTCGACGCCGGGGTGCCGGAGCCGCAGGCCCTCGGCGGCGTCCCGGGGGATCCGCTCGCTCCAGTGCTGGTGCGTCTCGGCGCCGAGGAGCGGGGCCTGTGCCATCGGCTCCGGGACCGGCTGCCACACGTGAAGCAGCCGTACCGGCACCTGGCGCAGCGCGGCCTCGCGGGCCGCCCACTCGGCGGCCGCCCGGCTTTCGGCCGAGCCGTCGAGTCCTACGGTGATCGTGCGGGCCATTCCGGCCACCTCCTGTGTCATCGGTTCTGTTCTCAGCGTCTCTTCGGGCGTTCCCGGGGGGCAGGGGCCTGTGGTCCCGGAATGGGGCCGACGGTCCCTGCCGGCAGGCTGGTGGGGCGGGTCCCTGAGTGGTCCCGCCCCAGGAGTCGTGTTCAGCGCAGCCACGCGTGGTCGCGGACGACCGGCAGCCTGGCCCACCACCGGCCCAGACCCAGCGCGTCACCCGCCGACACCACGGCCAACACGATCAGCACCACCGCGTACACCACGTGGTAGTCGGCGAACGGGTTCGTCGACATGCTCGCCGACCCGTCCGACAGATGCCTGGCCGGCGGCCACTCCGCCACCCACATCAACGCCATCATCACGCTCCCCGCCACAGCGGCCAGACGCAGCGCCACCCCCGCCGTCAACGCCAGCCCGATCCCCAGCAGACCCAGCATGAACAGCCCATCCGCCCACGCCGCCCCCGCCCACGCATGGAACGTCGACTCCATCGGACCGACCGCCACATGCCCCAGGAACCCCTCCGTCGGCGAACCCCCGTCGACCCAGCCCTTCCCGGACGCGGTGGCGTAACCGAACCCGAACGTCTTGTCCAGGAACGCCCACAGGAACACGAACCCCATCAGCACCCGGGCCGACGCGAAGACATAAGCCCGAGCGGTGAGCACGTCGGCCTGCGAACTCGCCGCCCCCGTCGCGGAGGTCGCGCCGTTACGGCGGAACGACGGCAGACGGAAACCCGAACCACGGTGCGTGGACTGGTGCACGGCCATGACTGACTCCTTCACAGAAGATCCGGCTGGTTCCGGACACCACTCACTCTCCCGGGCCCCACCCCCACGCACCCGACGCCGAAGGTCCACACCCCGAAGGCTCAACAGCCCCGATCCACAGGGACCTTCGGCCACCACGGAACGACAAGGCCGAACGGTGTCGGGCGGTGACCAGAGGGCCCCTTACGCGCGCGGCGGCAGGGGCGAAGCCTGGGAAGGGTTCACCCATCAGCCCAGCCGTCCCTCGGACGTGGGCGGGAAGGAGTCCCGATGTGCTCGTCGACACTCGACGCCCGGGCCGTGGAGCGGCTGGTCGCGGCGGCTGTGGCCGCGCCGTCCCTGCACAACACCCAGCCCTGGCGCTTCCGGCTCGATACCGACACGCCCGCGGTGCACATTCACGCCGCCGCGGACCGGGCGCTGCGCCACACCGACCCGGTGGGACGGGCCGTGCACCTGTCGGTGGGCTGCGCGATCCTCAATCTGCGTGTCGCCGCCGCTCACTTCGGCTGGGAACCGGTGACCCGGCTGCTTCCGTGCCCGGATCGTCCCACGCTGCTCGCCACGGTCCGGCTCGCTGAGTCGGTGCGCGGCGCACCGTCGACCGGCTTGTACGAGGTGCTGTGGCGCCGGCACAGCAGTCGTCTCCCCTTCTCCGGGCGACCGCTGCCGTCGGGCCTGCTCGCCGAGCTGGCCCAAGCGGCCCATCTGGAGGGCGCTGTCCTGCGTTTCCCGGGGCGCGACGACACCGAACAGGTGTTGCGCGCCACGCGGGAGGCGGAGGGGCGCAACCGGGCGGACGCCGACCGCGCAGCCGAGAGCCGCCGACTCGTCAGTGGCCCGCACTCGCTGGGACTTTCGTCGGCGGCGGTGAGCCCGCAGGACGCGCTGGACCGCATGCCGATGCGGGACTTCGGGGCCCACCGGCACCCGGAGGTGCTGCCCGCCCGTGCCTTCGAGACTCATCCGACGCTCGCGCTGCTGTCGACGGCACACGACCGGCGGGCGGACTGGCTGCGGGCCGGCCAGGCCCTGGAACACGTGCTTCTGCTGGCCACCTCTTGCGGAGTGCGCGCGTCGCTTCTTCACCAGGCCATGGAGTGGCCCGATCTGCGCCGGGCCCTCGATGGTCTGTCTGCCGACGGTCCTCGCCTGTACACACAGATGGTGATCCGGCTGGGGTACGGGCCCGAGGGTCCCTCGTCACCGCGCCGCCCGGTCGAGGAGGTGGTGGAAGCCGACGTGTGAACACACGTGCCGCCCGGTCCCGTCCTCGACGCGACCGGGCGGCGCTCTTTCGAAGTCGCTCAGCGTGGGCACTCCGTCCCCCGTCCGCCGCGCGTGTCAGTCCGCGTCGACGTGCCCCTGTTCCACGGCCTGTGGCATCTCCGCGGGGTCCGGCTCGCATCGGACGTGCACCCGCATGTCGGGAGCGTCGGCCAGTGTGTTGCTCACCGTGCAGTGCGAGACCACCGCGCGCAGCGCGGGCAGCCGCTCCGCGGGCAGGGAGGGGGTATGGACGGTCAGCGACAGGGAGGCGACCCGTGGGGGGCGGTCGTCGGCCATGCGGAAGTCCGCCCGGACGGCCAGCCCGTCCCGGCTGAGGCCATGCCGGTCCAGGTACCGGCCCGCGTAGTGCGCGGTGCAGGAGGCCACGGACGCGACGAAGAGTTCCACGGGCGTGGGTGCCGTGTCCTTGCCACCGTCGGGCCGTGGCTGGTCGACGGTCAGGACGTGTCCCCGTACCCGCATTTCGAAGGCGTCGCCGACGACAGGCGTTACGTCGACGCGTCCGGCCGGCCCGTCTGGGGCGGGCTCCACGGCGGCTGCCTGGAAGACCAGCAGAGCGGCCAGGCGCCGCGCCTCCTCTGCCGTCAGCGACAGCCACGGGGCCCGGTCGTCGTGCGGGGCACGGGCAGTGTCCAGGACGACGCGTCCCATGGGAGCCGGGAGATCCTGGGGCGCGAGTCGAGTGACGTTGATGGTGCGTCCGCAGCGGCTGGTCATCTTCATGACGCCTTCCAGCCGGGTGCCTTGCCCTCGAGTCACAAGCGCTCGACGCGGCTGCTCCGCCCGCCCGAACCGGACCGGCGGGCCGGGCCGGCCCCGGTCGTCCGCCTCGGCACCTCCATTCGACCGCGGTCGCGGTCCGCCGTCATGGGCCGGGGGACCCGCGCGCCGGGCCGATGGTCCCGGTGCAGCCGTCGCCGTTCGGCAGGAGCCTCTAGGGTCTTTCGTTTGGATCAGCCCAGAGCCCGCGAGCCCGGCATGATCCAAACGAAAGGCCCTAGGTGCCGCTCGCCCGCCGGCACCCTGGTGTCACCGGGCGGACCGGCCGCTCTCCGCCGTGTCCGGCGACTGCTGCAGCGGGGCGTGCCACACCAGCCGCGTCCCCCGGCCATCGGGGCTCTCCAGCTCCAGGTCGCCGCCGAGCTTCTGCGCTCGCTCGGCCATGTTGGTCAGACCACTGCGGCGGCCTCCGTCCGGAATGCCGACGCCGTTGTCCGTGACCGTCAGGCGGACCTGCTTGCCGTCCGTCTCCAGCACGACGTCGGTGCGGTCGGCGCGGGCGTGCCGGGCGACGTTGGTCAGGGATTCGGTGAGGACGGCCATGACATGGTCGGCGGTCTGAGCGGGCACGTGCGTGTCGAGCAGGCCCTCCATACGGACGCTGGGAGCGAAGCCGAGGAGCGGGGCGGCCTCGCCGATCGCGCGCACCGCGCGGGAGCGCAGGCCGGGCGCCGCGTCGTCGTCGCGGGAGCGGAGGCCGAAGATCGTCGATCTGATGATCTTGATGGTTTCATCGAGGTCGTCCACGGCCCGCAGGATCCGTTCGGAGGCCAGGGAGTCCTGGACGCGGCGGCCGGCGCTCTGCAGGGTCATGCCGGTGGCGAAAAGCCGTTGGATGGCCAGGTCGTGCAGGTCGCGGGCGATCCGGTCGCGGTCCTCCAGGAGGGCGATCTGTTCGGCGTCCTCGCGTCGTTGTGCCAGCTCCATCGCGACGGCGGCCTGGGCGGCGAAGACCTGGAGCGGCTCGGTCTCCTTCTCGGAGAACTCCCGGCCGCCGGACTGCCGGACCAGCAGCACCACACCGCGGGCCTCGTCGCCCGTGCCGATCGGCACGGCGACGGCCGGTCCGAGCCCTTCGAAGCGTGGCGGACCGGCTGAGACCCGGGAGTCGGACGAGACGTCCGGGCTGCTGACCGGCGCTCGCTGAACGAACGCCTGCCCGATGAGCGTGCCCTCCGTGGGCAGTACGATCCCGCGCCAGAGGTCGGCCTCCTGGCCGACGGCGAGTTCCACGGCGAGGGTGTCGGTTCCACGCACCGGCATGGCCACCACGCTCAGGGCGGAAGCGGTGATCTCCCTGGCGCGTTCGGCGATCAGCGGCAGCACCCCGCCCTGGTCCGCGCCGGACATCAGGGTGTGGGTGATCTCGGCGTTCACCTGGAGCCAGCGTTCGCGCAGCCGGGACTCCTCGTAGAGACGGGCGTTGTCGATGGCGACGCCCGCCGCCACGGCCAGCGTGGCCAGCACCGACTCGTCGTCCTCGTCGAACTGCTGCCCGCCGCGCTTCTCCGTCAGGTACAGGTTGCCGAAGATGTGGTCGCGCACCCGGATCGGTACGCCGAGGAAGGTGTTCATCGGCGGGTGGTGGGCCGGGAACCCGTACGAGGCGGGGTGGTCGGAGAGTTTGGTCAGGCGCAGCGGCTCGGGGTGGCGGATCAGCTCGCCCAGGATGCCGTGGCCCTCCGGATAGGGGCCGATGCGCGCGATCTGCTCCGCGTCGACGCCCACGGTGTGGAAGGCGGACAGCCGCTTGCCGTCCGGACCGATCACCCCGAGCGCCGCGTACTCGGCGTCGACCAGGGCCGCCGCGGCCTCGACGATGCTGCGCAACGCCTGCTCCAGGTCGAGCTCGCGGCCGACCGACAGCACGGCCTCCAGAAGGCTGTGGACCCGGTCCCGGGTGCCGCGCGCCGCGTCCAGCCGGGCCTGCAACTCCTCGAGCAGCTCGTCCAGCCGCAATTGGGGGAGCCGTACCCGCGCCTCGCGGCCCTCCTCGGCCTTCTCCACCGTGCATCCTCCAACGCCTCACCGCATGGCGGCAGTCCTGCCGCGCACCTGCCACGGTAGCGGCTCGAACAGGGAGACGATCAGGAATCAGCTCGGCAACGGGCCCGATTGACCGGAACCGTCAACTCCGCGGCAACCGCGCCGCGACGTACGAGGTGAGGTCGAGCAGACGGTTCGTGTACCCCCACTCGTTGTCGTACCAGCCGAAGACCTTGACCAGGTCGCCGTGGGTCTGGGTGAGGGGGGCGTCCAGGACGCAGGAGGCGGGGTCACCGACCACGTCGCGGGAGACGATCGGGGCGTCGGACACCCGTAGGACGTCCTTCAGCGGTCCCTCGGCGGCCTCGCGGTAGGCGGCGTTGATCTCCTCGGCGCTCGCCGCCCGCTCGAGGACCACGGTCAGGTCGGTCAGCGAACCGTCCTCGACCGGCACGCGTACGGCGCTGCCGTCCAGCGTGCCCGCCAGCTCGGGCAGGACCAGGCCGACCGCGCGGGCGGCGCCGGTGGTGGTGGGGATGATGTTGACCGCTGCGGAGCGGCCCCGTCGCAGGTCCTTGTGAGGGCCGTCCAGGACCACCTGGTCGTTCGTGTAGCCGTGGATCGTGGTCATCAGCCCCTTGACGACGCCGAAGTGGTCGTCGAGGACCTTGACCATGGGGGCAACGCAGTTGGTGGTGCACGAGGCGTTGGAGATCACGTGGTGGTGCTCCGGGTCGTACGTGCCTTCGTTGACACCCATGACGATCGTGGCGTCGACGTCCTTGCCGGGCACGGACAGGAGTACCTTGCGCGCGCCTGCCGCCAGGTGCCGGCCGGCCTGGTCGCGTGTGCGGAAGCGGCCCGTGGACTCGATCACCACGTCCACTCCGAGGCCGCCCCAGTCCAGCGCGGCCGGGTCACGCTCGGCGGTCACCGCGATGCGGTGCCCGTCCACGGTCAGTGAGGTGTCGTCGTGCTCGACGGGGCGGTTCAGCCGTCCGTACGTCGAGTCGTACGCCAGCAGGTGCGCGAGCGCTGCCGGGGAGGTGACGTCGTTGACCGCCACCACCTCCAGCGGTGCTGCCGCGGCGCCGGTGCGTTCCAGTACGCAGCGCAGGTAGTTCCGTCCGATGCGTCCGAAGCCGTTGATGCCCACTCGCACGGTCATGTCTTCTCGTCCTCCCCTTGCTGCGGCGATGCCCGGCGGTGTCCCGGGACCTTCCTCAGCCTGCCGCCCGGTTGCCCGTGCGGGTATGGGCCGGGCGGGGGCGGACCGTGGGGACCTTCGGCCCCCGCGGGACCGGGTGCGTGGCCGGCCGGCGGGCCCGTCCCGCTAGTGGCCTTCGGTACGCATCCGGTCCCGTGCCTGGGTGGCGATGACGGCGGCCTGGACACGGCGTTCCACGCCGAGCTTGGCGAGCAGGCGGGAGATGTGGTTCTTGACCGTCTTCTCGGCCAGGTAGAGCCGCTGTCCGATCTGCCGGTTGGTCAGCCCTTCGCCGATCAGGTCCAGGATCTCGCGTTCCCGGTCGCTGAGACCCGGAAGCACCTCCGGCTCCTCGGCCGGCTGCTGCCCGCCCCGCAGCCGAGCCATCAGCTTGGTCGTGGCGCTGGCGTCCAGCAGCGACTGGCCGCGGGCGACCGTGCGCACGGCGGAGACGAGGTCCGACCCCTGGATCTGCTTCAGGACGTATCCCGCCGCGCCCGCCATGATCGAGTCCAGCAGCGCCTCCTCGTCGTCGAAGGAGGTCAGCATCAGGCAGGCCAGGTCCGGCATCTGCGACCGCAGCTCGCGGCAGACGGTCACGCCGTCTCCGTCGGGCAGGCGCACGTCGAGGACGGCCACGTCGGGGCGCAGGGCGGGGACCCGGATCAGCGCCTGTTCCACCGTGGCGGCTTCTCCGACGACGGTGATGTCCGGTTCGTCGTCCAGCAGGTCGTGCACCCCGCGTCGTACCACTTCGTGATCGTCCAGGAGGAAGACCCGGATCGGGTTTCCCGTGCGGTCACCCTGCTCGTTGTGCGCCATCGAATGCTCCTCGCCATGCCTCGGTCTGTGTCGGAATCCTTTCTTCCCGGAATGGCCGAGGTCCAGGGCCGGTCGGCCCCGATTTCGCCTGTGTCAGTGTGCCTTGAGGCCGCGCCGGCGGAACTGGCCCCGTACCCGGTCCACCAGCGCCTCATCGGGGACCGGGGTGTCACGCAGGGGGAACGGGATGTCCAGGGCGTCGTACTTGGCGGCGCCGAGCTTGTGGAACGGCAGGATGTCGACCCGCTCCACGCAGGCGAGGCCGGCGAGGAATCCGGCGAGTCCCTCGACGGCGTCCTCGTCGTCGGTCCACCCGGGCACCAGGACGTACCTGATCCACACGCGCCGGCCCAGCCCGTTGAGACGGGTGGCGAAGTTCAGGGTGGGGGCGAGGGCGCCGCCGGTCAGCTTCCGGTACGTCGCCACGTCGAAGGATTTGATGTCCAGCAGCACCAGGTCGGTGTCGGCGAGGAGGGCGTCGGAGGCGCGGGCGCCGAGGAAGCCGGAGGTGTCGAGGGCGGTGTGCAGGCCGGCCTCCTTGCAGCGGCGCAGGACCGCTGCGGTGAAGGCGGGTTGGAGCAGGGGTTCGCCGCCGGTGAGGGTCACTCCCCCGCCGGCCGTGACGAGGAAGTCCCGGTACTTCTCGATCTGCGTCATCACCTCGTCGACGGTGGCCTCCCGGCCGTCTCGCATGTGCCAGGTGTCGGGGTTGGCGCAGTAGAGGCAGCGCAGGGGGCAACCGCTGCTGAAGAGGACGAACCGGGTCCCGGGACCGTCCACGCCGGTGGACAGGTCCCAGGAGTGGATCCGGCCGGTGACCGATCCCGGTGCCATGGTGGGGGGCACGATGCTCACAGCGATCCGTGGAAGGTGCGGCTGATCACGTCGAGCTGCTGCTCGCGGGTCAGGCGGACGAAGTTCACGGCGTAGCCGGAGACCCGGATCGTCAGCTCCGGGTACTTCTCCGGGTGTTCCATGGCGTCCTCCAGTACGGCGCGGTCCAGCACGTTGACGTTCATGTGGAAGCCGCCCGCGGACATGTAGGCGTCGAGGATGCCCACCAGGTGACCGGCTCGCTCCTCGGGGACGTGGCCGAGTCCCTCCGGGGTGATGGTGGTGGTCAGGGAGATACCGTCACGTGCCGCCTCGTAGGGCAGCTTGGCGACCGAGAGGGCGGACGCGGCCACGCCGTGCTTGTCGCGGCCGTTCATCGGGTTGGCGCCGGGGGCGAAGGGCAGGCCGGCGCGGCGGCCGTCGGGGGTGTTGCCGGTGTGCTTGCCGTACACCACGTTGGAGGTGATGGTCAGCACCGACTGCGTGTGCTCGGCGTCGCGGTAGGTGGGGTGCTCGCGCACCTTCGCCATGAACGACTCCACGAGGTCGACGGCGATCGCGTCGGCGCGGTCGTCGTTGTTGCCGTACGTCGGGAAGTCGCCCTCGGTGTGGAAGTCCACGGCCAGTCCGGTCGCGTCACGGATGACCTTCACGCGGGCGTGCTTGACGGCGGAGAGGCTGTCCACGGCGACGGACAGACCGGCGATGCCGCACGCCATGAACCGGTGCACCGGGTGGTCGTGCAGGGCCATCTCGATGCGCTCGTAGGCGTACTTGTCGTGCATGTAGTGGATGACGTTGAGTGCGTCGACGTAGGTCTGGGCCAGCCAGTCCAGGACTCGGTCGTAGGCGGCCGCCAGTTCGTCGTAGTCCAGGTACTCGCCGGACAGCGGGGGCATCTCCGGGGTGATCTGATCGCCGGTCATCTCGTCCCGGCCGCCGTTGACGGCGTAGAGCAGCGCCTTGGCGAGGTTGACGCGCGCGCCGAAGAACTGCATCTGCTTGCCCACCGCCATCGCGGAGACGCAGCACGCGATGGCGGTGTCGTCCCCGGTGCGCGGCCGCATCAGGTCGTCGGACTCGTACTGGACGGCGCTGGTGTCGATGGACACCTGGGCGCAGAACTCCTTGAAGCCGGCCGGCAGGCGGGGCGACCACAGGACGGTCAGGTTCGGCTCCGGGGCGGGGCCGAGGTTGTAGAGGGTCTGCAGGAACCGGAAGGAGGTGCGGGTGACCAGCGGGCGGCCGTCTGCGCCTACGCCGCCGATGGACTCCGTCACCCAGGTCGGGTCACCGGAGAACAGGGCGTCGTACTCGGGGGTGCGCAGGAAGCGCACGATGCGGAGCTTGATGACGAAGTCGTCGATCAGCTCCTGGGCACGTGTCTCGTCGATGCTGCCGTCGTCGATGTCGCGCTGGAGGTAGACGTCCAGGAAGGTGGACGTGCGCCCCAGCGACATGGCCGCACCGTTCTGCTCCTTCACCGCGGCGAGGAAGCCGAGGTAGAGCCACTGGACGGCCTCGTGCGCGGTGGCCGCGGGCCGGGTGACGTCGCATCCGTAGGTCGCTGCCATGGCGGCCAGCTCGCCCAGCGCCCGGATCTGCTCGGCGAGTTCCTCGCGGTCGCGGACGACGTCGGCGGTGGACGGTCGGGCGTCCAGCAGGGCGCGCTCCGCGCGCTTGGCCTCGACGAGCCGGTCGGTGCCGTACAGGGCGACACGGCGATAGTCGCCGATGATCCGGCCACGGCCGTAGGCGTCCGGCAGACCGGTGATGATTCCGACCTTGCGCGCGGCGCGCATCGCCGGGGTGTAGGCGTCGAAGACACCCGCGTTGTGGGTCTTGCGGTAGGTGTCGAACACCCTCGTGACGAAGGGGGCGGGCTCGTAGCCGTACGCCCTCAGCCCGTTCTCCACCATGCGCAGGCCGCCGTTGGGCATGATCGCCCGCTTCAGCGGGGCGTCGGTCTGCAGGCCGACGATCAGCTCGCGGTCGCGGTCGATGTAGCCGGGGGCGTGCGAGGTGATGGTGGAGGGGGTGGCCGCGTCCACGTCGAGCACGCCCCTGCGCCGCTCCTCGGGGAACAGCGCGCTGACCTTCTCCCAGACCGCGCGGGTGCGGTTCGTGGGGCCGGCCAGGAAGGAGGCGTCACCCTCGTAGGGGGTGTAGTTGGCCTGGATGAAGTCGCGCACGTCGATGCGCTCACGCCATCCGCTCCCGGTGAACTCCCGCCAGGCATCGGCGGTCCGGGGGCCGGCTGTCACCGTCGCGGTCATCACGGGTCCTCTCGTCGGACGGTCTTGTCACTGTCGATGCTCGTCGTGGGGGTCCGCGGCGAGGAGTGCCGGACAGGGCACCGGGCGGCTCCGTGCGGCCCCGACCGGCCGGGACCTTCGGCCCCGACCGGCGGCCGTGGTGTCAGCCGTGGGGAACCACGGCGACGGCACATCCGACGTGGTGCAGGACGGCGTGCGTGACAGGCCCCGGAACGGCACCGACGTGGTGATCGACCCCGCGGCGTCCCACCACCAGCAGGCCCGCGGCCCGGGCGGCCCGCACCAGGACCACCGCGGCGCGCCCCTCGGTGACCGTCTCGGTCACGCGGACGGTCGGGTACTTCTCCCGCCAGGGACGCAGCACCGCCGCCACGGTGCGCTCCTGGTCCGCCAGCTCCTGGGCCGGCGGCCGGGGCACGGGAGCCGGGCCTTCCGGGGCCGCGGACACCAGGGGCACGGACGGAACGGGCGCGGGCCGGAAAGCGTGGACCACCGACAGGCCGGTGCCACGCCGGCGGGCGGCGTCGAAGGCGAACTCGATCAGTTCGTCACAGGGACGGTCCGTCCGCAGCCCGAGGACCACGTGGCGGTAGGGCGTCCCCGGTATCTCCTCCGGGGCGACGCCGTCCGTGGCAGGCAGGTGCTCGTCGGCGGCGGACCGTCCCGCGCGGACCAGTGCGACCGGGCGGGTGGACCGGCCGACGACTCGCTGGGAGACGGAGCCCGTGAGGAAGCCGCCCACGGCTCCGAGGCCGCGGGAACCGAGGACCAGCAGGTCGGCGTCGGCCGCGGCCTTCAGCATGCCGGCCACCGTGGCGTCGCACACGAGCCGGTCGGTGATCCGCAGGCCCGGGTGGGCGGTCCGGACACTGCGTACAGCCTCGCCCAGGAGCTGCTCGGCCCAGTCGCGCTCGGTGCTGTCCAGGGGGATGTACGGCGGGGGGTGGGGGTGGCGGTGCCAGACGTGGACCACAGCGAGTCCGGTTCCTCGCCGCTCGGCCTCCCGTGCCGCCCAGTGCGCGGCGGCGAGTCCCTCGGGCGATCCGTCGACCCCCACCACGATGTCGTGCGCCATGACGTGTCCCCTCCCTGATCGTTCGATACGACGGCTTCGAGCCTCGGCCCGGCCGTGCCGGTGGTCCACGGGCCGTACAGCCCCGGCAGGGCGCCGATGGTCCCTCCGGAACCACCAGGGCGCACCGGGGCCGACCGGTCCCTCACCCGGGACGGCCGGCACCTCGTGCCGGGCCCGATCCCCGTCCGACGCTGAGGTCGTCACGCCCCCAACGCTCGAGGAGCGCAGCGTCATGGTCCGTTACGTGTACGACTTCACCGAGGGCGGCCGTGACATGGCCGATCTCCTCGGCGGCAAGGGCTCGAACCTGGCGGAGATGACCCGGCTCGGGCTCCCCGTACCGCCGGGATTCACCCTCACCACCGAGGCGTGCCGCGCCTTCCTGGAGACGGGCAGCGAACCCGCGGGCCTGTGGGGGGAGGTCTCCGCGCACCTGTCCGCTCTCGAGGCCTCCACCGGCCGTTCGCTGGGACAGCCGGACGACCCGCTGCTGCTGTCCGTCCGCTCCGGCGCGAAGTTCTCCATGCCCGGCATGATGGAGACGATCCTCGACATCGGCCTCAACGACGATTCCGTCCTGGGGCTGGCCGAGGTTTCCGGCAGCGAACGCTTCGCCTGGGACTCCTATCGCCGCCTCGTCCAGATGTTCGGCAGCACCGTCATGGGCGTCGACTCCTCCCGCTTCGAGGAGGCTCTCGCCCTCCTCAAGGACCTGCGCGGCGTCCAGGACGACGTGCACCTGACGGCGCGCGACCTGGACGAGCTGGTGGAGACGTACAAGAAGCTGATCCTCCTGGAGACAGGTGACCACTTCCCCCAGTCTCCCGCCGAGCAGTTGCGCCGGGCGGTCCTGGCCGTCTTCGAGTCCTGGAACGGCGAACGCGCCCGCCTGTACCGGCGCCGCGAGCACATCGCCGACGACCTGGGTACCGCCGTCAACGTCCAGCGCATGGTCTTCGGCAACCTCGGGGCCGACTCCGGCAGCGGCGTCGCCTTCACCCGCGACCCGGCCACCGGCCGCTCCGGCCTGTACGGGGACTACCTACCCGACGCGCAGGGCGAGGACGTGGTCGCCGGCATCCGCAACACCGTGCCGCTGGCCGAGCTGGAGCGCCTGGACGCCGCCTCCTTCGACGGGCTGCGCACGCACATGCGCACCCTGGAGAGCCACTACCGGGATCTGTGCGACATCGAGTTCACCATCGAACGCGGCACCCTGTGGATGCTCCAGACCCGCGTCGGCAAGCGCACCGCCGAGGCCGCCTTCGTCATCGCCGCCGAGCTGGCCGACGCGGGGCTCATCACACCGGACGAGGCGCTGGCCCGGGTGAGCGGCGAGGGCCTGGCCCGGCTGATGTTCCCCCGCTTCGACAACTCCTCGACCGGGACCGCCCTCGCCCACGGCGTCCCGGCCTCTCCCGGCGCGGCGGTCGGGACCGTCGTCTTCGACTCCGCCCAGGCGGTACGCCGCGCCGCGGCCGGCGAGAAGGTGATCCTGGTCCGCCAGGAGACCACCCCGGACGACCTGCCCGGCATGATCGCCGCTCAGGCGGTCCTTACCAGCCGGGGCGGCAAGACCAGCCACGCGGCCGTCGTCGCCCGCGGCATGGGCAAGGTCTGCGTGTGCGGCGCCGAGGAACTCACCGTGGACACCCAGGCCGGGCTCTTCACCGCCGCGGACGGAACCGTGGTCGAGGAGGGCACCGTCGTCTCGGTGGACGGCTCCGCCGGAGCGGTGTACCCGGGTTCGGTGCCGCTCGTGGACTCGGCGGTGATCCGGTATCTCGAGGACGGCCGGGGCGGCGGTGGCTCACAGGGCGTGGACGTGGTCGACGCGGTGGCCCGGGCGCTTGCCCGCGCCGACACCGTGCGGCGGCTGGAGGTACGGGCCAACGCCGACACCCCGGAGGACGCCGTCCGGGCCCGCCGGTTCGGGGCGCAGGGCATCGGCCTGTGCCGCACCGAGCACATGTTCCTCGGTGAACGCCGCAAGCTGGTCGAGCAGATGATCCTGGCCGACACGGACGCCGAGCGCGACCGGGCCCTGGCGGACCTCCTGCCGCTTCAACGGCGGGACTTCGTCGGCATCCTGGAGGCCATGGACGGTCTGCCGGTCACCATCCGGCTGCTGGACCCGCCACTGCACGAGTTCCTGCCCGACCACACCGAGCTGGCGGTGCGGATCGCCACGGCTCAGGCCCGTGGCGAGGAGCCGGACGCGCACGACGTCGAACTGCTCGGCGCGGTGAACCGCATGCACGAGGAGAACCCGATGCTCGGGCTGCGCGGCGTACGTCTGGGGCTGGTCGTGCCCGGCCTGGTCACCATGCAGGTCCGGGCGATCGGTGAGGCCGTGACCGAGCGCCTGTCGGCCGGTGGCGCGCCCCAGGCGGAGATCATGGTCCCGCTCGTCGGTGACGTCCGTGAACTGCGCCTCGTGCGCGCGGAGGTCCAGCGGGTGCTGGCCCAGGTCTCACGGGAGGCCGGAGTCGTCCTGGACTGCCCGGTCGGCACCATGATCGAGTTGCCCAGGGCCGCCCTGACGGCGGGCCGGATCGCCGAGGAAGCCGAGTTCTTCTCCTTCGGCACCAATGACCTGACACAGACGACCTGGGGTTTCTCTCGCGACGACGTCGAGGCGGAGTTCTTCTCCGCCTACCTCGACAAGGGCGTCTTCTCCACGTCACCCTTCGAGGCGATCGACCGCGAGGGGGTCGGCCGGCTGGTGGGCATCGCGGTCGCCGAGGGCCGCGCCACCCGCCCGGACCTCAAGATCGGAGTGTGCGGTGAGCACGGCGGCGACCCCGAATCGGTGCACTTCTTCCACACCGCCGGACTGGACTACGTCTCCTGCTCGCCGTTCCGGGTGCCGGTGGCACGACTGGAGGCGGGGCGGGCCGCGCTGGACGCAACCGAGGGGAACGACAGCAGGTGAACCGCGGGGGCGGGGCCGCTCGGCCCTCATGCCAGGGACCGGCCGCTCCTCCCTCCGGGGCCGGTCGCCTCTGTGACGGGAGCGACCGGCGCAGCAGGCTTGAGGCGACGCAGAACGAGCGATCACAGGGAGTGGAGCACATGACCGCCAAGGACATCGGTGCCCGTGGGACCGCCGCCGTGCTGGTCCGCGCCGAGGGCGAGGTGGACGAGGAATCTCTCGCCTACCTCCGCGAGAAGGTCGCCGCCGCGTTGGACCGGCCCGGCCTGCCGCCCGTGAACGGTGAGGTGCGCGTACGGCGGGCATCGGCCCATCACGTCGAACTGCCCTGGTCCGGGCGCACCGACATCCGGGTAGGCAGCAACCTCGTCGTCGTCCACGCACGCGAGGCGAGCGCCCGCGAACTCGCCGACCGGCTCCACGATCGGCTGCGCTCCGCCACCGAACACGTCACCCACCGAAGCGACACCACCCGCCGGACGGCCGCGCCGCCGCCGTGGCGCGGCGGCCCGCAGAACTAGGGCCTTTCGTTTGGATCGGACCGGGCTCGCGGGGTCTGATCCAAACGAAAGGCCCCTAGGCGCCGCACGGCGCCCGCCCGACCCGGCGGGGAACCGGAGCCGCCCCCGGCTCCGGGTGTCCCCCTGCCGCGCTCGTGAAGGAGATCCGCCATGACCGCTCACATCGTCGGCGAGGTAATGACCACGGACGTCGTCCACGCCCGCCGGACGACACCGTTCAAGGAGGTCGTCCGGCTGCTCGACCACCACCGGATCAGCGGGCTGCCGGTGATCGACGCCGACGACAAGGTTCTCGGCGTCCTGTCCGGCAGCGACCTCGTACGCGAACAGGCACACCGGGACGGCCCCGCACCACCCGCCGTGACGGCGGGCGACGTGATGTCGAGCCCCGCGATCACCGTGCACCCCGAGCAGACCGTGCCGGACGCCGCCCGGCTGATGGAGCGCCGCGGCGTCGAGCGACTGCCCGTGGTCGACGAGGCAGACCGCCTCATCGGTATCGCCACCCGCCGCGACCTGCTACGGGTCTTCCTACGAGCGGACGACGACATCCGCCGCCAGGTGACCGAGGAGATCGTCATGACCTCGCCGAACCTGCCGCCCGACGCGGTCCGCGTCTCGGTCCGCGACGGCGTCGTCACCCTCGACGGCCGGGTGGAGGCGCGTAGCCAGGTGCCCGAGCTCGTGCACGCCGTCTGGCGGCTCGACGGCGTGGTCGGCGTGGTGAACGCCTTGGGCTTCCGCGTCGACGACCTCGAGACACCCGCCGCGTTCCACCGGACCGGGAGCCCGTGACCTCAGCGGCCGGCGCTGCCGTGCGACTGGTCGGCGGCGCCGGGACCGACGGTCCCTGCCGAGCCGGGCCGGACGGACGCGAGAGGGGCCCTTCGGTGCCTGCCACGGCACCGGGGGGCCGCTGGAGAGTTGAGTCAGGGAGGGGCGCCGGTCCCCCGCGGTGTCCTCCCGTCCCGAGCCGCCGCATCAGCACGGCGGACCTGACAACGGAGGCACACCACCATGGCCCGACAGGACACACGGAACGAGGACCGCGTCCGGACCGACGCCCCGTCCGACACCGCGGTCGCCGTGGACCGTCTGGTCACGGCAGGACTCAAGGCACTCGCCGACTACGAGGCCCTCACCCAGGAACAGGTCGACCACATCGTCAAGAAGGCGTCGGTCGCCGCCCTGGACCAGCACACAGCCCTGGCCCGCCTCGCGGTCGAGGAGACGGGGCGCGGGGTCTTCGAGGACAAGGCCGCCAAGAACATGTTCGCGTGCGAGCACGTCACGCACAGCATGGGACACACGAAGACGGTCGGGGTCATCGGCCGGGACGACATCGAGGACATGGTCGAGATCGCGGAACCGGTGGGCGTGGTGGCCGCGGTCACCCCCGTCACCAACCCGACCTCGACCACGATCTTCAAGGCACTGATGGCGCTGAAGACCCGCAATCCGGTGATCTTCGCGTTCCACCCGTCCGCCCAGCGGTGCAGTTCCGAAGCGGCCCGGGTCGTGCGGGACGCGGCCGTCGCCGCCGGAGCACCGGAGCACTGCGTGCAGTGGATCGAGGCCCCGTCCGTCGAGGCCACCCGCACGCTCATGCATCACCCGGGCGTCTCGCTGATCCTCGCCACCGGCGGCAACGCCATGGTCAAGGCCGCCTACTCGGCCGGCAAGCCGGCCCTCGGGGTCGGTGCCGGCAACGTCCCGGCCTACGTCCACCGCAGCGCCAAGCTGCGCCGGGCCGTCAACGACCTGGTGCTGTCCAAGTCGTTCGACAACGGCATGATCTGCGCCTCCGAGCAGGCCGTCGTCCTGGACACGGAGATCTACGACGCCGCGATCACCGAATTCCGCGCCCTGCACGCCCATCTGGCCACCGCTGAGGAGAAGGCGAAGCTGGAGACCTTCCTGTTCCCCGCCGCCGGTGGTTCGGGCGCCGGCTGTGAACCCAAGGTCAACGCGGCAGCCGTCGGGCAGAGCCCGGCGTGGATCGCCGCGCGGGCCGGATTCTCGGTGCCGGCGGACACCTCGGTCATCCTGGTCGAGGCCGAACGGGTCGGCCCGGCCGAGCCGTTGACCCGGGAGAAGCTCTGCCCGGTCCTCGCCGTACTGCGCGCCGAGGACGAGCGCCACGGCTTCGACCTCGCCGCCGACATGGTCGCCTTCCACGGTCAGGGCCACAGCGCCGTCATCCACACCGAGGACCCGGCCGTCGCGGAGGCGTACGGCATGCGGATGAAGACCGTACGGATCATCGTCAACTCGCCGTCCTCACAGGGCGCGATCGGCGGCATCTACAACGGTCTGCTGCCCTCGCTCACGCTGGGGTGCGGCTCCTGGGGCAGCACCTCGGTGTCCAACAACGTCTCCGCCGCCCAGCTCCTCAACGTCAAGCGGGTCTCCACCCGCCGCAACAACCTGCAGTGGTTCAAGGTCCCGCCGAAGATCTACTTCGAGCCGCAGGCCATCCGCTACCTGACCTCCATGCCGGACGTCCGTCGCGTCACCATCGTCACCGACGCGACCATGACCCGGCTCGGATTCGTCGACCGGATCAGTCGCGTCCTGCAACGGCGCCGGGAACCGGTCACCCTCCAGATCATCGACAACGTCCGGCCCGAACCCAGCATCGACTCCGTCCAGCACGGCGCCGAGCTCATGCGGGACTTCCGCCCCGACACGATCATCGCGCTCGGCGGTGGCTCCCCCATGGACGCCGCCAAGGTCATGTGGCTGCTGTACGAGCAGCCCGGCATCGACTTCGCGGACATGCGGCAGAAGTTCTCCGACATCCGCAAGCGCGCCTTCCGCTTCCCCACTCTCGGCAAGCAGGCCCGCCTGGTCTGCGTGCCCACCACCTCCGGCACCGGCGCCGAGGTCACCCCGTTCGCCGTCATCTCCGACCCCGCGACCGGCAAGAAGTACCCGCTCGCCGACTACGCCCTCACCCCCAGCGTCGCGATCATCGACCCCCTCCTCACGACCGCGTTGCCCCCGGCGCTCGCCGCCGACAGCGGCTTCGACGCTCTCACCCACGCCATCGAGGCGTACGTGTCCGTCTACGCCAACGACTTCACCGACGGCCTCGCCCTGCACGCCATCCGCCTGGTCTTCGGCCATCTCGGGGCGGCCGTGAACGACCGTGCGGACGCTGCGGAGGCCCGGGAGAAGATGCACAACGCCGGCACCATCGCGGGCATGGCCTTCGGCAACGCCTTCCTCGGCATCGTCCACGCCATGTCGCACACTCTCGGCGCCACGTTCCACATCGCGCACGGGCGCACCAACGCGGTCCTGCTGCCGCATGTCATCCGTTACAACGGCACCGTCCCGACCAAGCTGACCGGCTGGCCCAAGTACGAGAACTACCGTGCCCCCGAACGCTTCCAGGACATCGCCCGCGCCCTCGGACTCCCCGCGGCCACCGCGGCCGAGGGCGTGGAATCCCTCGCCGCGGCCGTCGAGCGTCTGCGCGCCGCCGTCGGTATCGAGCCGACGTTCCAGGCCCTCGGCGTCGACGAGCGCGCCTTCCTCGACGCCCTGCCTCAGCAGGCCCTCAACGCCTACGAGGACCAGTGCGCGCCGGCCAACCCGCGCATGCCGATGCTCGACGACATGCAGGAGCTCATGCGCATGGCGTACCACGGCTGAAGAGGCAGTGCCGGGGGCTGCCGCGCGGGAGCCGACAGCTTCCGCACGGCGGCTTCGCCATGTCCGGCGGGGCCGACGTACCGAGAGGTCTCACCGCATGCCCTCACCGCGATCACCTCCTTCCTGTGCGCTTCCTGGACCGCCCCGCGCCGAGCGCTGTGCGGGGCCGCGCCCGGGTCCGTGAGGGGCACGGCAGGCTGCGGCTCGTCTCCGGCAGCGACCGCTCACGCCACATCGTGCGCCGCACCGGGCTGGCGGACGCCTCCGAGCTCTACAGGTCGCTGACGGCGGGCAGTTCTTCGCGGGCGCCACCCACTCGCCCAGGGAGCGGACGCAGCAGGACCCGGACTGCGGATCCGGCCTCCGCGGTCCGGGCCCCTCGGGTTCCCGTCAGCCGTCCCAACGTCCGGTCGGCCACCTCGGCCAGGTCGCCAGTTGCCCTGCCTGCGGCCCTGCGGCCGGGAACGTCAGCCGGAGCGGGTCCCACTGCCCGCCGGGTCCGGTGCAGATGCGGCTGTGGAGGGCCGGGGCTTGTCGAGCATGCCCGGCGCCCGTTCGGACGCCCTGCGCGAGGGCAGGCCACGGGTCGGTGCCAGGCGGGTGAGGACGGGACCGCACACTGCCAGAAGGATCACGTAGCAGGTCACCAGGGCCGCGAGGCGGTCCTGCGCGGTAGCGGCCAGTCCGATGACGACGACCGAGAACTCACCGCGGGCGACGAGCGCGGATCCGGCTCTCAGTCTGCCCCGGCGGCCCGCTCCTTCCCGGCCTGCGGCATACCACCCCGTGGCCACCTTGGTGATCGCGGTGATGAGGGCCAGGACCGCGGCGGCCGGCAGCGCGGGCAGCAGATGCCCTGGGTCGGCCGACATGCCCAGAGCGAGGAAGAACACCGCGGCGAACAGGTCGCGCAGCGGGCCCAGTACGGTCCGGGCCCGCTCGGCGGCGGCGCCGGTCAGGGTGAGCCCGACCAGGAAGGCCCCGACCGCGGCGGAGACGTGGACCATCTCGGCCAGCGCGGCGATGACCAGGGTGAACCCGAGCAACCTGAGCAGTACTTGCTCGGCGTCGGCCGGAGACAGAACTCGACCGACGTGATGTCCCCAGCGGCTCGACGCGCCTACCGCCGCTCCTACCACCGCGGTGGCCACGACTACGGCGAACAACGCTTCCCACCAGCTGCCGCCGGCGGTGACGACCGCGAGGAGAGGGAGGTAGGCGGCCATGGCGAAGTCCTCCAGCACCAGCACCGACAACACCGCGGGCGTCTCACGGTTGCCGAGCCGGCGCAGATCGCCGAGAAGGCGGGCGATGATGCCGGAGGACGATACGTAGGTCGCACCGGACAGGGCCAGGACACCTGCGGCATCGAGACCGAACAGCCATCCGGCCACGGCGCCGGGGATGGCGTTGAGAACGAGGTCCACGAGCGCGGACGACCGGTGACGGCGCAGACTGGCCGTGAACTCTCGGGCGGTGAAATCCAGGCCGAGGGTCAGCAGCAGCAGGATCAGTCCGATCGCGGCGCCGGTGTCGACGAACTCGCGGGCCGCCGGGACCGGCG
Source organism: Streptomyces nigra (assembly GCF_003074055.1). Lineage (NCBI taxonomy): Bacteria > Bacillati > Actinomycetota > Actinomycetes > Kitasatosporales > Streptomycetaceae > Streptomyces > Streptomyces nigra. The sequence continues at coordinate 103,762 of NZ_CP029043.1, forward strand.
CGATGCCTCCGTCGCCCACGGCGAGCCCCGCCACCAGGTACAGCGGTACGGGCGTCAGGGCGAAGCGTCTGGCGCCCGCAGCGATCAGACTCAACGCGGTCAGGATGATGCCCAGTTCCAGCAGCAGGGCTACAGGGGTGTGCACGGCTCAGCCTTGGATGATGCGTTGCACGCCAGTGATGCCCTCACGCGTGCCGATCACGACGAGCACGTCTCCTACGTGCAGGTGCTGGGCAGGTCCGGGTGAGGCGACGACGTCCTCACCGCGGACCACGGCCACGATCGAGGCACCGGTACGGGTTCGGGCCCGGGTTTCGCCCAGTGGCCGTCCGGCGCACGGGCTGCCGGTGCCGACCTCCACCCGTTCGGCGTCGAGGCCGGGGACTTCACGCGTCAAGTCGGCGAAGCGCTCGGCGATGCGCGGGGCGCCGAGGATCTCGGCGAGAGCGTCCGCCTCCTCCCCGGTGAGCCGCAGCACCGCTTGGGCCTCGTCGGGGTCGTCCCGCGGGTAGACCACCACCTCGAACGCCCCCGAGCGCTGGGCGACGACACCGATCCGGTCGCCCTCGTGGTTCACGAACTCGTAGCGCAGTCCCACACCGGGCAGCAGCACCTCGTTGACGTCCATACGTGTCCCCTTCCTCGCTGTGACGAACATGTTCTGTCCGCCCATCGGCGACCACCCGCGTCGCCGGCCGAAGCCGTCCTGCTTCGGGGCACGTGCTGAAGGAGACCGGGCGCGCTGCCCCGGCCTGCCTTCCAGACGGCCCACGGTCCTGCTCTGGTGCGTGCCCGGGGCCCTCGACGCTCTGCTCCGTCATCACGGCCGGGCGCGACGGGGGACGGCCCGCGCGGAACACCGGCAGGCCGGAGGACGTGCTGGTGGGGCGGGTCCTTGGGGTCCCGCCCCACCAGCTGTGTTCAGCGCAGCCACGTGTGGTCGCGGACGACCGGGAGCCTGGCGCACCACCGGCCCAGACCCAGCGCGTCACCCGCCGACACCACGGCCGAACCCCATCAGCACCCGCGCCGACGCGAAGACACAAGCCCCAGCGGTGAGCACGCCGGCCTCCGAACTCGCCTTCCCCGACACGGAAACCGCCCCGTCACGGCGGAACGACGGCAGACGGAGACCCGAACCACGGTGCGTGGACTGGTACAGGGCCATGACAGTGACCCCTTCACAGAAGATCCGGCCGGTTCCGGACACCACTCACTCTCCCGGACCCCACCCCCACGCACCCGACGCCGAAGGTCCACACCCCGAAGGCTCAACAGCCCCGATCCACGGGGACCTTCGGCCACCCACCGGCATGGGAAGAGCCCGCCTGTACGCGGCGGTGTCTCACCCCTCGCATGCAGGCGGGCTGACGATCGAACAGGCGGAAGCCTTTCCCTTGGCGTCACCTGTCCTGAGCAGCTTCCCGGTCAGTCGTGCGGGACCACCGCCACCGGAGCGACGGCATGGTGCAGCAACGCCTGGGTCACCGGACCGATATGAGCGCCGACCGCCGCCCGACGGATCTGCCTGCCCACCACCACGAGGGCGGCGTCGTAGGAGGCGTCGACCAGGTGGCGCCCGGCGCCACCGATCGTGGCCTGCGCGTGGATCTCCAGGGTGGGGTACCTGTCCTGCCACGGTCGCAGGACGTCGGACAGTTCGCTCCGTACCTGCTTGACCATGCCGTCGTTCATGTCGGGCATCAGCTCGCCGCCGTAGTAGTAGGGCGGCAGCGTCCAGCCGTGAATGATCCGCAGGCGGGCTGCGCGCCGTGAAGCCGCGTCGAACGCGAAGTCGATCACCGCGTCATCGGGCTTGTGCAGGTCCAGGCCCAGGACGACGTCACGGTGGCCAAAGGCGGCGGCGGTGACCTCGCGTGCCGAGGACTCCGGCGGCCCCTTCTCCTCTGCGTGTTCGGCAGCACGGACGAGGACGACCGGCCGCTCGCACGAGGCGAGGACGGCCTGGGAGACGGAGCCGAGCAGGTATCCCGCCGTCCTGCTCAGTCCGCGGGAGCCCAGTACCAGCAGTTCGGCCTCCTCGGCGGCCTTCAGCAGGGCCGGGACGGGCAGACCAGGGATCTCATCGGTGGCTATCGGCACTTCCGGGCCGGCTTCGGCGACGCGGGAGCGCGCTCGGGCCAGCAGGTGCTGGGCCGATGCCCGCTGGAGGTCGCTCGGCGGCACCGGCACGCCGAGTCCGGTCGCCGGTGCGAAGGCGGGGGCCTGCCACTCCCACGCGGTCACGAGCCTCAGCGGCAGGTTCCTCAGCTGTGCCTCGTGCGCGGCCCAGTCTGCGGCGGCCAGGCTCGCCGGCGAGCCGTCCAGTCCGACGGTGATGGTGCGGGTCATGGAAATCCTCCTTCAGGCTGCTTCGAGTCTTGGTCCCGTCAGGCGGCGGCAGCAGGGGCCACTGGTCCTCAGCCAGGAACCGACCGTCCCGCACTCCGACCCCCCGGCGCATCGCCTGCCGCTCGTCATCCGATGGGGAGTTATCCCACAGGGCGTTCGGGGCGTAGGAGCGTCACCACCGTTTCGTAGGCGAGGACGTTCGCGGCGTCGAGCACTCCGATCGCGCCATGCCGCTGGTCCGATCCACGAACCGGGCGGCGGGCTCGGCCTTGGACTTCATCGAACCCTCGAGCGCTGCGACGTGCCGCCCAGGCAGCGCTGCCCCCGCGCGGCACGCCTCGACCGACACGTCGCATGTCGTGCTGAATCCCGGTGACCGGCAGACCGCTGCGCTGCGCCGCCAGCCGTTCCCTACCGGCCACTGCCACTGCCACTGCCACTGCCACCGAAGGTACCGTCGGCTGGTCCGGGGCGCGGGGCCAGCGTACGCATCGCGTACGGTCACTGCGCACCTATGAGGTGTCCCGTGACTCCATGAGGCCGAGGGTCGTGCTGTGTCAGCCAGACCGTACGCGCGCAATGCCAGCCCGAAGGCGTATGCCCGGGCGGACCGCCCCCACGCGTGCTCATGAGGCGGACTCGGACTCCCGCTCGTGCCCGATGCCGTCGGCGCTCTGCCCGGTGCGCCGGGAGCGGGTCAGAGCGCGTCGGCCGAGGACCATGGCGAGCAGCCCCAAAGGGATGGCCACGATGGCTCCCACGATGCCGTTGCCGGTGCCGGGGCCACCGCTGGAGGTGGCCAGGTGCAGCACCGCCAGGGCTGTGCCGGCCACGCCCACCGCCAGGGCCGACAGGCCGCCGGTGCGCGCGTTGCCGGTGCTGATACGGCCGGCGATACGGGCCAGGGACAGCCAGCCGACGGCCACACCGGCCAGAGCCACCCCGAGCGCCAGGTTGGCCCCCGTGCGCCCGTCGCCGATGACGCCGCCCTCGGCGGCCACCGCCAGGACATCTGCTGCGCTCATACCGCACTCCTCCTTCATCTGTGGCGAACTCCGCCATCTGCGTCCTGCCATCAGCGTGCCGGGCGGCCCCACGGCCGTCGTCCAGCGAGCGCGGTCTCTTCGCACTGCCGCCGTCATGGCAGTCGTCTGCCGCGCACACGGCAGGCGGCGGGCGAGTACCGCGGGCGCGGTAGCCGGCCGCTCGTCCGCCGGTAGGACTCGCCCGACTCCGGGGTCCGGCTAGGGTGCGCGCATGGGCACAGGACGTTTTCGTGTCCCGGCCGGCGCCATGGACTGGGCAATCGCCGTCAGTGTGGCCGCACTGCTGCTGGGCACCGGGCTGTCCGGACAGCACCCGGACGGGGAGCGCGGGCTGATCGGCGCCGTACTGCTGGCAGCAGGCGGCCTCGCGTTGGTCGCCCGCCGCAGGGCCCCGCTGGCCGTGCTGGCCGTCACCGGCCTGTGCGCGGTCGGGTACGAGGCGGCGGGTTTCGAGGTCCTCGCCGTCTCCTACCTGGTCGCGGTGTACGGCGCCGTGCGGGCCGGGCACAATGCCCTGACGGTGGCGGCATCGGTGTCGCTGCTCGCCGTCCTGCCTCTCACCGCGCTGGTCTCGCGTGACGGGCCGGCGCGCGAGGCGTTCGCGCAGGCCAGCAGCGTCCTGGAGATCGCCTGGCTGATCGCCGCGTTCGCCGCCGGGGAGGCGCTGCGGCAGGCCGAGCGGCGGGCGGAGGAAGCCGAACGCACCCGGGAGGAGACCGCACGGCGCCGGGCGGACGAGGAGCGGCTGCACATCGCGCGGGAGCTGCACGATTCCCTCACGCACCAGATCTCGGTCATCAAGGTGCAGTCCGAGGTCGCCGTCCACATGGCCCGCAGGCGCGGCGAGCAGGTACCCGAGACACTGCTGGCGATCCGGACGGCCGGACGGGAGGCCACCCGGGAACTGCGCGCCACCCTGGAAGCCCTGCGCGACGACGACACCAGCCCGCCGCACAGCCTCGAGCACCTGCCGGAACTGGTCGGGCGCGCCCGCTCGGTGGGCCTGGACGCGACCCTGACGACCGAAGGGCAACCCCACGACGTGCCGGCCGCGGTGGCCCGGACCGCCTACCGCATCGTCCAGGAGGCGCTGACCAACACGGCCCGCCACGCCTGCGCCACCACCGCGAACGTCCGTATCGAATACCGTCCCGACACCCTTACGGTCCAGGTGGACGACGACGGCAAGGCCACCCCCGACGATGCCCCGGCTCCCGGCCTGGGGCTGCTGGGCATGCGCGAACGCGTCACCGCCCTGGGCGGCCGGCTGCACGCGCGACCGCTCACCGGACACGGCTTCACCGTCCGCGCCGAGCTCCCCGTGGAACGAACATCATGATCCGAGTCCTGCTGGCCGACGACCAGCCCCTCATCCGCAGCGGCTTCCGCGCACTCCTTGACCTCGAGGACGACATCGAGGTGGTGGCCGAAGCCGCCGACGGCGAAGAAGGCCTGGCACTCATCAGGGAACACCTGCCCGATGTCGCGCTCATCGACATCCAGATGCCGGTCATGGACGGCATCGAAGCGACCCGGCGCATCGCCGCGGACCCGGCCCTGGCCGGCGTCCACGTCGTCATACTGACCAACTACGGCATGGATGAGTACGTTCTTCACGCCCTGCGCGCCGGCGCCGCCGGGTTCCTCGTCAAGGACATCGTGCCCGAGGACCTCCTGCACGCCGTACGGGCAGCCGCCCGCGGCGACGCCCTCCTCGCCCCGTCCATCACCCGCAAGCTGATCCACCGCTACCTCACCCAGCCACCACCCGCTACCGGCACGGCGCTCGAAGTACTGACCAGCCGCGAACGCGAAGCGGTCACCCTGGCCGCACGCGGCCTGTCCAACGACCAGATCGCCGACCACATGGTGATCAGCCCCATGACCGCGAAAACCCACATCAACCGGGCCATGACCAAACTCCACGCCCGCGACCGCGCCCAACTCGTCGTCCTGGCCTACGAATCCGGCCTGGTCACCCCCAGCACCGGCTGAGATCGCTCATCCGTCGGCCGTCCCGGGCGCGTACGGCCGCAGGGCATGTACTGGGGCGGGTTCGCCGGGAAAGCAATGCTCACCTGCCGCTACCGCTACACACCCACGGTGCGGGAGCGGTAACTGCTCCGTGCCGGGTACTCCATCGCGACATACACGATCGTGGACGCCCCGAAGGCGGGTCATACCGACACCCTCATCGTGAGCGCCCGCACTGTTCGAGAGCTACCCGAAGCGCTGCCCCAGCCGGGCACATCACCCGGCTGGGGCAGCCCCCGTCTCCACGGCGGAGAGGCGGCACATGCCTCCCCTGACCCCGGCTCAGCCGCTGTAGAGGCAGGGTTCCATCGGCGCCGGCGCTCGTCTCCTCGTCGAGTGTGCAGTCTCCTGGTCGCCGGCGCCGAGAACCCCTTACCGGTGGCAGCTGTGGCGCGTGCAGAGCCTGCTGGACTGGATGGCCAGACGGGCCCGGCCGCGGCAAGCACGCCAGCGCGCAGCGCATCGCCCCGGCCCTCCCCCGACGTCCGTGTCACACCCTCGGGGGGTGCGGCTGGTGCAGCGGGCGGCTGCCCAGCAGCTGGGCTGCCTGGTACTGCGCCTGCTCGGCAGCCGCCCGGGCATCCGCCACGACGTCCCCGCGCTCGCGCACCAAATCCTCATAGATCGGTGGGGGGTCCCCCTCGTTCGACCTGCCTGTCACTGTGCTGGCCTTTCCGTCTCGGGCACTTTCCGCAGTCGCGGCTCCGGCACGGCGCCCGGCTTTCGCAAGGCCCGGCCTCGTAGAAGCCGCGTTCACGTCGGATCAGGCCCGGTTGATCCGCGCGGCAATGCCGTGTCCGATCAGCAGATAAATGACGGCCGGAAGTCCGTAGTTGAGGACGATCCGTAGCCCCTCTGTGTCCATGGTGAAAATGTCTTGTGCCCATCCGGACAGCCAGTCGGCCGCTCCGTGCACGAATTCGACGAAGGGGTTCGCCTGGTTGGCGTCGAACAGGTAGAGCACGATCCACAACCCCAGCAGGCCGGCCGCGATGTCGGCGAAAGTGCAGATGGCGAGGGCTGTTCTGCGTGCGGTGTTCTGGTTGCGGGCCGAGTGGTCGGGCGGCGGCGGAGGATTGTAGGTCTGGTATCCGGAAGCCGGGTCGGTGTTGTTCATGGGGAATCCACTCTGACGGGTCTGTTTCCTCCCTCTACAGCGCCCGGTATTCGCCCCCGCGTTACACCCCGCCACTGGAACACCACAATGTCAGGGCCTATTCGGCCACGTACGCAAAAAGGCCACACTGCACCGTATATTCCGGGCACCGGAGATGCGGTGTTCTGAAGCGGTCGGCAGTCCCCGACGCGTGCCGCCGCGCCGACCCCGTAACGCTGATCATCAGGCAGGCGAGTTGCCGCCCTCCGCTACCGTTATCCCCTGGCCAGAGTGGCGCCCGATCACAGCACGACGACACCGTGAAAGTGCAGACGCCCGCCCGCGCTGAACCGGGACCCCACCGCAACCACCCAGGCCGTACAAGGCGCGGGTACGAGCCGGCCGCCGCACAACACAGGCAGCGTGAAACCCTCCCCCGGCACCGCTGAACCCGACCGCCCCCCTCCGGGAACCATCCCGCCCCCGACTACACCAGCAGCACGAACCCCGCAATGAACCACCCGGCATTCGCTGAGCGCAGGGATCTCGCCCTGAACCTGTGCCAGGCTGGTGACGTAGGCGAGTGCACACTGGGGGCGCTGCGGGGCCGCGGAGGCTGCTGTCGTCGCTGTGGCGCCACGCACCCTGACCGGAACGACGTCCGGCCCGCCAAAGACCAGTTCGCGCGGTCTACCGCACATCGCATCACGCTCGTCGGCGAGGACGACCACGCTCGATGGCTCGCCGCGGACCGGATGTGCTCGACGACATCGTCAGCGGTCCACCTACGAACTGTCCGCGCCGGTCTGCCATGCCAGGGCCCGAGCCTCCAGCGAGAGGGTTCGGACGGGCGGCAGCCACCCGCGAGCGGCTTGCAGGTGGGCACCTGCGGCCAGCACCACAGGCCTGCACGGACAGCTCTGCAGAGGCCCCCGTAGAGACCACGCAATCCCCGCCACCGCGTCACGACAAGGGCTGGGTACCACTGACGCCGACCGGCCTCCTCGACCAAGACCAGCTGCCACGCCTGTAGGAACGCTTACGACCATCCGGACCGGCAGACCAGCAGGCCCGGCGAAGTCACCCGGGGACGCCGAGCGGCGGGTGCTCGAGGACCCGCGGTCTGTACTCGACCAACTGGATACGGCCATCGAAAGTACGGTGATCGATCATCTCCAGGGCCACATCCGGGTAACCGTCATAGATACGCTCCGCTCCCGTGGCTCCGGTGATCACCGGGAACATCACCACCCGGAAACGGTCGACGAGTCCCGCCCGCAGCAGCGACCGGGACAGGCTCAGACTGCCGATCGTGCTCAGCAGACCCGAACCTTCCGACTTCAAGGCGCGTACCGCCTCGACAGCGTCGCCACGCACGAGCGTGGAATTCGCCCACGACAGCGGCTCCTCCAGGGAGGCGGAGAACACCACCTTCGGCGCCTGCGTGAGCTCGTCGACGGACGCCTCCTCCTCGGGCCTGAACTCGTCCTGGCTGGCCGGCACCTCCCCTGCCGCGAATCCCGACATCAGTCGGTAGGTGTTCGCCCCCATCAAGTAGGTGGCCTTCGGCTGTTCCCCGAGCCATCCGAGGTACTCCGGGCCCTCCAGACCCCAGAACCCGGGCCACCCCTCCCCCGACGCACAGCCATCCAGCGAAGTGATGAAATCGACCAGAAGCTCCGACATAGCCCACTCCCTTCCATACGGTTTCACCAGCTTCGACCGGCTGACCGTCGGAAACTCACCGGCCACACCGCAAGAAATCTCAGAATCCGCCAGACAGCAGGCCACAGCCACCGACACAGCCCCCGTACACGGAGTGCAACAGAGCGGTGATCTTCCCCGCGACTCCGGCCAGGTGTTGGCCGAGCCCGTCCGCCCTCAGACCCCTTCTGCGGTGCGTCCGGGTCTACCGCAGAGGCTGGCGCCGGCCCAGGCGGTCGTTCAACCGCAATCGCGTTCGATGATGAGGTCCACCAGGACTTCGAGATTGTCGGCGACGATGTCGGGCTGCGGTCCAATGGGGCTGAGGACGGTACCGGGACGTTGCAGAAATGCCGCCTTACAGCCGGCACGCAGGGCCCCTGTCACGTCCCAGGAGTGCGCTGCAACCAAACGCACATCGCCGGGGACGACGTCGAATGCCGCGGCGACGGCGAGGTAGGGCTCGGGCGCGGGCTTGAGCCGGCGGACGGTGTCGGCTGACATCACACGGTCGAACAGCGTGCGAATGCCGGCATTGGTCAGCTGCTGCTCCGCAACGTCCTGCACGGAATTCGTCAGCGCCACCAGGTGCAGGGGGGTGGCTGCAAGCCGCTCGAGGGCCGGGGGCACCTCGGGATGCGGTGGCAGTGAGCGCATGAGGGCCACCGTGGCCTCGATCTGGTTCTCGGTCAGCTCTGTCCCTTCACGTCGGGCGATCATGTGGAAGGCTGCTCGCTGGGCCGTGGTGAAGTCGACATAGGAGCCGGTGACGCCGCCGATGAAGGACAACTGCAGCATCTGGGCGAACCATTGCGGTCTGAGTCCCGAGGTGCCGAAGAGTTCCTGAAAAGGCCGGTCCAGTGCTTTGAGATCCAGCAGCGTCTCGTTGACATCGAAAGCCAGCACTCGGGTCACGGGGGGCACTCCCTTCTGGTCGGTGGGCGGGGCAAGTTGTGCGTGTTGGCGGACGGTGTTGCTGTGCGGTCCACGGTGGTCGAGAAGGTCCTGGGGCTGACAGCTGGCGTCGCCGGCCAGCCGGGCGATGCGTGTGCGCCGTCCTCGGAGTTGGTCGTTCAGTCATCGGCTCGCTGAAGAGCGGTCATAGGCAAGGTCCGCACCATGCGGCCTAGAAGTCAACCGGCACCGTGCTGTCGACTCGGAGGGCGTCTGCAGTGAACCGTCCGTCGGTGACGTCCTCGGCGATGGACCTCGCAGGAGCTTCCCGCGGTGAGGGCGTGGGTCGGCGCGGGGTGACCAGTTCGGGGTACTCGTTGGGGGTGTCGTTGAAGTGATCGAAGTAGTTGGCCAGGGTATTGAGCGCGCGGTTGGCGATCACTTCTGATAGGCATCAGCTCGGTCACCGCATGTCCTTCGGGCTGTTGCCGATGGAGGTGTTTCTCCGTTGCTCAGAGTCTGCGCAGGCGGCAGCGCGATGGACGGCTTGTCTGATGTCAATTGTTCGGCCTGGGCCCTGCCCTGCGTCGGCCATGAGGTCGCTGGTGGCTTGGCGCCTCGATCAGAGCCGGGACGGTGCACCCGGCAGAACGCTTTCGAGCTGGCTGCGCGAGGTGATTCCCAGCTTGGTGAAGATCTTGCGCAAGTGGTACTGCACCGTCCGCGCGCTGATGAAGAGCCGGGTTCCGATCTCGGGGTTGGAGAGTCCGTCGCGAGCCATGCGGGCGATCTGCTCCTCTTGCGCGGTCAGGCCCTGGCTTTGGGTGGGGACGGCACGCCCGTGTGTGCGCCCGCCTGCCGCGCGCAGTTCGCGGCCGGCTCGCGCGGCGAATGCCGTCATGCCCATCTCCTCCAGCATGGCGTTCGCGAGGGTGAGTTGTTCGCGCGCGTCGATCCGGCGGCGTCGGCGGCGCAGCCACTCCCCGTACAGGAGGTGGGCGCGAGCGAGGTCGACCCGGAAGTGTGTCTTGCCGCAGCGGTCGATGGCCTCTTGGTACAGGCTCTCGGCGACCTCGTCATCGGCGAGCAGTGCGTGGCAGCGTGCTTGCACTCCGAGTACCCAGTCGCTGCGCGCGGCTTCCGCCATCTCCGACAGCCGGGTGTAGGCCCGGTGAGCTGTGTCGGTCATCCCGCTGCGTACGGCCGATTCGACCAGTTCGGGCAGGGACCAGCAGTGGGAGGCCAGGTCTTTGTCGTAGTCGACGGAGATCTCGCCCGCTGCCGTCGCCAGGTCGTATCTGCCCAACCCGTTGTAGAGCAGCGCCTTGGAGCACTCGGCGAAATTGATGCCGATGCCCTCGCCACGGGCGGTCACGTCCCTGAGCGCGGTATCGGCCAGGGAGACGACCTGGTCCTCGTCGCCGCGCAGGGCGGCGAGGATCATCGCACCGTAAGGGGCGAGGCCGCTTCTGGTGGCTTCCTGGACCACGTGCAATTCGTCGATCAGGGAGGCCGCGCCGGGCAGGTCGCCGGCGAACAGCAGTGTGAAGGTCCGTTGGGTCAGGGCGAGAGGAAGTTCGCTGAGCGCACCGGTTCGACGAGCGAGCTGGACATATCGGATGGACACCTGGTTCCAGCGGGCGTCGTCCCACAGACGGATCGCCGTGATGCCGGCGAGCCACATCCAGCGCAGTTCCTCCTCGGCCGTCATGTTGGTTCCGAACGCTTCGAGCGCTGCGGTGAGCGGCGGAACTCCGGCCGCGTAGCCGTGGTACAGCCCGCAAGCCATGCCGTCGAGCAGCAAGTCGACCGAAGTCGGGGGGTGGGGGGAACGGGGTGCGGCGCTCGCGGCTCGGCCTGCCTCCGGCACATGGCCTCCAGGGCTGGCGAGGCGGCCGGCGAACACCGATGCGGAGAGTGCGTCCAGGTAGGTGGCGCGGGAGAGCGCCACGTCGATCGACTCCAGTTGCTTCGCGGCCTTGAGGAGCAGGACCGGAGCATCCCCGCCGCGGCTGGTGTTGAAGGCCAGCTGGGCGCGGACCACGTCGACGCTTGCCCGCTGGGACGCGGTCAGCGGCCCCGGCTCGATCATGGACAACAGGTCCTGGGCCGCGTCGAAGGAGCCCGCCTGGATCTCCGCTTGCGCGGCAGCAACAGCTCTGCCGGCTCGTTTGACGGGATCGAGGGTGCGTGTGGCCGCCTGCTTCAGGAAGGCGGACGCCGCTGCAAGGCCACCGCGGGCCCGGGCGCGGCCGGCCGAGCGCTCCAGCTCCGTGGCGACGTCCTCGTCGGCTCCCGGCGCGGCTTGCGCACGGTGCCACGCACGCCGATCGGGGTCATGGGCCTGATCTGTGGCTTCGGCCAGTGCTCGGTGGGCCGCTTGTCGCTGCTGGATCGTAGAGCCGTGGTAGGCGGCGGCACGGGCCAAGGGGTGGCGGAAGCGCACGCGTGTTCCGAAGTCGGCGAGGTCCGCGTCCGCTGCGGGGGTCGCGGCGTTGGGCGCGATGCCCAGCCAACTGGCCGCCCGCCACACCAATGCCGGATCACCGGACGGATCAGCGGCCGCGACGAGCAGCAGAGTGCGGGTCCGGTCGGGCAAGGCCGCGACGCGTTGAAGGAAGCTTTCCTCCAGATCGCTGGACGGCGGTGCCGCGCTGGGAAGTCCGAACCCTCCGGCGAACTCGGTCGGTGAGAGTCCTCGGACGAGTTCCAGGAGCGCCAGCGGGTTGCCCCGGGCTTCGAAGATGATCTGGTCTCGCACACGCGCGTCGAGGGGGCTGTTCAGGAGCGCGCTCAACAGCGTTCGCGCGTCTGCTTCCTGCAAGCCGGAGAGAGCCAGTTCGGGTACACCGCCCAAACTGGTGCTGCCCGCTCGGGCCGTGAAGAGCAGACCGATCGCCTCCGCGCCCAATCGGCGGGCGACGAATGCGAGAACCTGCGCCGAGGCCCGGTCCAGCCACTGCACGTCGTCGACGAGGCAGATCAGGGGTTGCTGCTCGGCGGCTTCCGACAGCAGACCCAGCACCGCCAGCCCCACCAGGAAGAGGTCGGGAGGCGGCCCTGCGCTCAGTCCGAATGCCGTTCGAAGCGCGGCCCGCTGCGGCGCGGGAAGGTTGTCGAGGAGATCCAGTACGGGCGCGCACAGCTGGTGGAGGCCGGCGAAGACGAGTTCCATCTCCGACTGGATGCCTGCGGCACGAATGACACGGCACCCGAGGGCCTGCACCGCGACGTACTCCAGCAGTGCCGTCTTGCCGACACCAGGTTCCCCGTGCACGACCAGTGCCTGGCTGCTGCCCGAACGAACATCCCTGATCAGACGGTCCAGCGCGCTGCATTCGAGGCGCCGGCCTGTCAGTTCTGCCCCGCGTCTCCAGCCGGGCAAGTCGGAAGGCTGCACGAGATCACCCTATCGCTTGCCCTGTGCGCGCCATGGTGGCCAGCCAGTGGCGGATGCGCCGGTCGGCGCGGCAGCGACAGGCTTCACGTAGGCGACGAGCGAAGGAAATGTCATGGCGACCATCCACCATCGTTACGCAACTGTTCGTGGGCAGAAGCTCTTCTACCAGGAGGCCGGTCCGCCGGACGCACCCGTCATCGTCCTGCTGCACGGCTTCCCCACCAGCTCGTTCATGTTCCGCAATCTGATACCGCTGCTCGCGGACCGGTACCGGGTCATCGCTCCGGATCATCTGGGTTTCGGCCTGTCGGACGCGCCGTCCGTAGACGACTTCGACTACACCTTCGAAGCACTCACGGAGCTGACGGCCGGCCTCCTCGATCAGCTGGGTGTGACCCAGTACGCCATGTATGTGCAGGACTACGGAGCGCCGATCGGCTGGCGGCTGGCATTGGCGAACCCGGCGGCCGTGACCGCGATCATCAGCCAGAACGGCAACGGATACGAGGCAGGCTTCGCGGAGGATTTCTGGAAGCCGGTTCGCGCCTACTGGGCCGAGCAGAACTCGGAGACGGAGAAGGCGCTGCGTCAGGCGCTGACGCTCGAGGTCACGCGGTGGCAGTACGTGAACGGCGTCGGAGACGAGAGCCTGGTCAGCCCGGACACCTGGTACCACGACTTCGCGCTGCTGTCGCGGCCCGGCAATGATCTGGTGCAGCTTCGGCTGTTCGCCGACTACGCCAACAACCTCACGCTGTACCCCAAGCTGCACGCCTATCTGCGGGAGAGCCAGGTGCCCGTGCTCGCGGTATGGGGCCGCAACGACGAGATCTTCGTTCCCGAAGGGGCCCTCGCCTTCGCCGACGACGTGGACGACGCTGAGATCTACCTGCTCAGCGGCGGTCATTTCCTGCTCGAGAGCCACCTCGATGCCGCTGCCGGCGCCATCCGCGGGTTCCTCGGGCGGATGCTGTCATGAGCGGCCCACTGCGGGGCCAGGTCGTGCTCGTCGTCGGGCGCGGAGGCGGAATCGCGCGAGCCGTCGCCGTAGCCGCGCGCGACGCGGGTGCACGAGTCGTCGCCGCCGGCCGCAACCGCGACGCCTTGGACGAGGTCTACTCGGGGGAGCCCGACATCAGTGCCGACACGGTCGACCTCACCGACGAAGTCTCCATCGCCGCACTCGGTACGAGGCTCGGCAAGGTCGACCACGTGGTGTCCACGGCCTCGGCCCGAGCGCGCGGCCGGCTGGCCGACCTGGACCGGGATGCGGTGCGTCTGTCGTTCGACACCAAAGTGATCGGTCCGCTGATGCTGGCCAAGCATCTCGCACCACGGATGCGGAAGGGCGGGTCGTTCACCCTGTTCTCCGGCGTCGCCGCGGTGAAGATCACCGCGGGGACCATGGGCGTGGCGATCACCAATGGGGCCGCCGACGTCCTGGCCCGCTCACTGGCTCTGGAGATGGCACCCGTCCGTGTCAACGCCGTCTCCCCCGGCGTGGTGGACACCGGGGCCTGGGATGCCCTCGGTGAGGAGGGCAAGGAGGGCTACTTCACCGAGATGGGAGCCCGCAACCCCGCACGCCGCATCGGCCGGCCCAATGACATCGCCAATGCTGTCCTGTTCGCCATGACCAGCGACTTCATGACCGGCGCGACGCTGCACATCGACGGCGGCGAACCACTCACCTGACCGGTGCGCAGCCGTTGCCTGCGTGTCCTGCACGAGAGGAGCAAGACGATGGGGCTTTCCTGGCAACAAGGACCACTCGCTGCAGGAGCAGTGGGCCGGTTCCTGATCCCGCAGCCGCTGCCCGAGCGGATCCTGTTCGCCGAGCCGCTTCGCCGGCGCATGCGGGTCAAGTTCGGCGGCGCCTGGATCGTCGACAGCGAGGATGTCGTGCTGCTGCACGAGCCGGGCCGCTACCCCGTTGCGTACTTCCTGCTCACCGATGTCGCCGCAGACGTCCTTGAGCAGGCCGAGCACACGACCCGGCATCGCGACCTCGGTGCCACGTCCTGGTACACCGTCCGCGCCGGCGGCCAGAGCAAGCAGCGGGCCGCCTGGCAGCATGTGGATCTACCCGACCACGCGGAGGACCTGAAGGGGCGCATCGCATTCGCCTGGCGGGCGATGGACGGCTTCTTCGAGGAGGACGAGCGGATCGTCGGTCACGCGGCGGATGCCTATCACCGCATCGACATCCGCTCCACCAGTCGGCACCTCGTGGTCCGCGTCGGCGATCAGGTCGTTGCCGACAGCAAGCGTCCCCTGGTCCTGTACGAGTCCGGATTCGCGCCCCGCTGGTACGTCCCGCGTGACGACGTCGACGAGGCGGCCCTGACCAAGGCCGAGGGTCAGACGTTCTGCCCGTACAAGGGCCTGGCCAGCTACTACGACATCGGCGGCGGGAAACGTGCCGCGTGGTCGTACGAGGACGCCTGGGACGAGGTGCGCCGCGTGTCGGGGATGGTGTCCTTCGAGCCGGACGAGGTCGAGGTCTTCCTCGACGGTGTGCGGCTGAGGCTTGAGCCCGGGCAGAACGTGGTCTCGCATGGCGTGGACCGCAATCTCGACCTCGATGAGACCCGTGCCCCGGGGAAGTGAGCACAGCTGATCATGGCGGCGCCCTGGTACGGAAGGAGGATGCGATGCCGTCTTTGCTGTCGGTGAATGTCGGGATGCCCACGAACGTGCCGTGGCAGGGGCGGACCATCTACACCGGTGTCTGGAAGTACCCGGTGCACGGGCCGGTCATGGCGCGGCGCCTCAACCTCGACGGGGACGGCCAGGGGGATACGGCCGGCCACGGCGGAGAACAGCGGGCAGTCCTCGTCTACCAGATCGACTCCTACCGGTACTGGCAACGCCACTTGGGCCGGGACGACCTGGAGTACGGCCAGTTCGGTGAGAACCTCACCGTCGACGGTCTCGCGGACGACGAGGTCTGCATCGGCGACCGATACCGCATCGGCGAGGCCGAGTTCGAGGTCACCCAGCCACGCGTCACCTGCTACCGGGTGGGGCTGCGCATGGGAGAGCCCTCGCTGCCCGCGCTCTTGGTGAGCCACCACCGTCCTGGCTTCTACATGCGCGTCCTTCGAGAGGGCCGCATCCAGGCCGGCGAAGACGTCATCAAGATCGCTTCCGGGCCGGGCGAGCTGAGCGTGGCGGAGGCGGATGCGTTGCTGTACCTGCCCGACCGGGACATCGAGAAGCTGCACCGCGCTGTGCGGATTCCCGCGATGAGCCCTGGCTGGCTGAGCTCCTTCCGGGGACTGCTCGCGGCGGCGGAGCACGAGGGCACGGCGGCAGAGACCGGGAAGGGCGAACCGGCCTGGGAGGGATTCAAGGGCTTGAGGGTCGCCGCGGTGGTTCAGGAGACCGCCACGGTTCGCTCGATCCAGTTGGCCGCCCCGGACGGCTCGCGACTTCCTCCCGCTCGCGGTGGACAGCACCTGACGCTCCGCGTTCCCGGGGCCGGAGATCCTGCGCCGATACGCAGCTACTCTCTGTCGTCGGCCACCGGAGACGGCCGCTACCGCATCAGCGTGAAGCACGAGCCCCGCGGCCTCGCCAGTACGTATCTGACGACCAAGCTTCGGCCAGGGGCATTGGTCGACGTCGCGGCGCCCCGGGGGGACTTCGTGCTCCATCCGGGCACGGCTCCCGTTCTTCTCGTCTCTGCCGGCATCGGGCTGACTCCGGTGCTGGCGATGCTGCACGAACTGTCGGCATCCCGCAGCGAGCGTGAGGTCTGGTGGATCCACAGTGCCCGCAGCGCGCAGGAACACCCGCTGGCGGCCGAGGCGCACGCCCTGGTCGGCTCGCTGCCACACGCCCGGGAGTTCATCTTCTACAGCGCTGCTGCGCCCACTTCGAAGACGGCCGGGGGTGGCATCGTCCATGGCCGCCTCAGCAAGGAGGCCGTGATCGCTCTGGGGGTGCCGCACGACGCCACCGCGTATGTCTGCGGGCCTGCCTCCTTCATGACCGATGCGAAGGACGCCCTGTCCGCCGCCGGCGTCGATCCGTCCGCGGTCCATACGGAGCTCTTCGGCGCGATGAGTGCGATCACCCCCGGCCTACGGGAGCACAGTGGCCGGCGGCCCCACCAGCCGCCCGGGCCGCCGGATACCGGTCCCGTGGTGACCTTCGCCCGCAGCGGCATCTCCACGCCGTTCCCCGAGACCGGCAGCAGCCTGCTCGAGCTCGCCGAGGCATGCGATGTCCCGGTGCGCTGGAGTTGTCGTACAGGGGTCTGCCACACCTGCGTGACATCCCTTCTGACGGGCGACGTCGCCTACGGGACCACTCCGCTGGAGGCTCCCGCCGACGGGGAAGTGCTCATCTGCTGCGCCCGGCCCGACTCCGATGTCGTCCTGGACATGTGAGGGGTGGCGGACATGACCACACCAGATCCACAGCCTGTCGAGGAACCGGCGGTCACCCCGCCCTTCGGGCCCGTGCCACCGATCCACTTCGGCCGACCGCCGCATGCGGTCACTCCCACCTTCGGGGGACGCGCCGCGCGGGCTGTCGCGGGCGGTGGGCCGGCCATGCTCACGCGGCTCCGCGACTGGCTCACCCGCAGCAGTTGACCTCCGTCCCCATACCCGCGGTACGGCCGCGGTCGACACAATCTGGCAGGTTCCTGATGGACTACAAGCTCGAAGTTGTCACCCTCCCGGTCAGCGACGTCGACCGGGCGCTCGCCTTCTACACCGAGAAGGCCGGGTTCGACCTGGACGTCGACTACCACCCCACCGGCGCCTTCCGTGTCGTCCAGTTGACACCACCCGGTTCGGGCTGCTCGGTCCAGATCGGCAGTGGACTCACCGACGCGCCTGCCGGGACAGCGCGCTGCACTTATCTGGCCGTGACCGACCTGGAAGCCGCCCACCGTGAGCTCACCGAGCGAGGTGCGAGGGTGAGCGGCATTCGCCACAAGGCACCGCTCGATGACTGGAAGGGCGACTGGGAGTCCGGGCTGCACCCGCAGCGGCGCGACTACGCGAGCGTCGCCGACTTCGCTGATCCCGACGGCAACACGTGGATTCTGCAGGAAATCGGATACCGCTGAGCGGCCCTGCATGACGACACCTGCCTGACACAACTTCCCCGACCTCGTCCGGCGATCCCTACGGCCAGGGATGGCTGCTCGACATCGAGGTCGGTCCGGCCAAGGCGCCGACCGAGTTGGCGATGCTGCAGGACGCCTCTGCCTATGCGCGTTCCACCGGTGAACGACCGCTCGGGCGACCGCGACCCGGCGCAAGCCGGGAACCCGGCAGGCCCCGGCCCAGCGAGATGTGTCTCCTCGGCACAAAGGCACTCCTCGACGGTACGAAGGCACTCCTCGATGGAGCGGCTGCCGCGGCTGGGCCTGCCGGGGGCTCGCCGTCTGGAGAGTGGGCTCAGCCCGTGCGCCATGCCCTGGTCGGCGGGTCCTCCTCGGCGAGGGCGGGAGTCTCGCCGTGCCCTGGCTCTGAGGCGACTCATTTCCTTCTTCCGTCCGGCTACTGCCGGCTCGCACAGCTTGAGGTGAATGTCGCAATGACTACGTTGAGGGCGCTCCAGTGCCTGGTGGCGCCTGTCGACACGGGGTCGGTGACGAAGGCGGCCGCCGTGCTGCACTTGGCGCAGCCCGCTCTGTCGCACCAGATCGCCGGTCTGGAGCGTGAGTTGAGTACCCCGGTGGTCGAACGTCGGGCTCGCGGAGTGCGGGTGACGGCGGCAGGGCTCGCTGCCGCGAAGGAGGCCCGCGTCGCCCTCAGAGCCGCCGCCCGAGCGGTGGAGGCCGGCAGCCAAACGGGCGAGGGCAGGGTGGGACGGCTCAGGCTCGCCTGTGCGGAGACCATGACGGTGTGGCTGCTGGTGCCGATTCTGGGGCGCTGGATCCGGGAGCGGCCTGATGTCCAGTTTGTCGAGCGTCATCAGGTCGCGCTCAGGCCGGTGATTCGCACCCGCAGTCCGCGCACGGCCGTCCAACTCGCCGGCGCCGGCATGGGGGTGACGGTCGCCCCGGTCTCGGCTCTGATGGCCCGGCCGGCCGGTGTGGTGCGACGCCTGGAACCGGCCGTACAGCGCAGCGTCGTAGCGATCACGGAAACGCCATCGGATGCGTTGGTGTCTCACTTCATGGCCGATCTGCACCGCAACGGGCTGCCCGTGGTGGACCTTTCGGCCTGAGGCGCCCGACAGTGGTGCCGGGCCGCCACGGTCGGCCGTAAGAGGCTCCGAACAAAAGTGGAGCCCGGCTCGCGACGCCTGGCCCGCACGCTCGCCGCGTTGGAGGAGCGTGAGCCTGATCGGGCTGTTCAGCGTGAGATGTTGTCCTTGACGCGCTGGTAGTGCCGCCGGGCCTTCATACGGTTTCCGCACTCGCTCATGGAGCACCAGCGGGCGGTGTTGGGCTTGCTGCGATCCAGGAGAAACCGCCGGCACTCCGGGTTCTCACAAGGTCGCAGCCGTCCAGGCCTCGTCTCCTGGACGCCGGCCCACGCCAGGATCATGTCCACGGGCAGACGCCGGTCGTCGGGCACCCGGAGAGACCACACGAGCTTGCCACCCTTGATCTGCGGGGTGCTGGAAACGTCCTGCAGCAGTTCTCGGAGATCCTCCGGGGTTGCCGCCCCGCGGACCACTCTCTGGAGAGCGTCTCTCGCGCTGGTGAGGATGGTCAGTTCGGCCGTGGTTCCCGTACCACCGTGCTGAAGGGCCCACTGTCGCCCTTGCGGCCCTGCCAGTGCATCGTCCACGACGCCGCGCACGACCGGCGTCGTGTTGAGCAGGTCCAGCAGTGCGTCCTCGCGGACTGTGTCGATCACCATCCGACCCCTCCTAACCAGTCGCAGGAGTTTTACAGGTTACGCCTCCCGCTTCCATGGCGTAACCGTCAAACGCATTTTTGATGGTCAGCAACCGCTGACGTCAGGCCGACGCCGCCATCTGGACCGACACGCAGACCGCTGGCCCCCAGACCTTCCGGACCACCACCTCGAGTATCCTAACTCCCAAAAGCCATTTGACAGGTTAGATGAACGGTGTTCCACTGGGAGCACCAGCGAACTCGCTTTTTAGGGGTTAGAAAATGAGCGTCGTACACCACCGCACCACCGCCGTCGACGGGCTGGACGTCTTCTACCGGGAGGCGGGCAACCCCCACGCGCCCGCGATCGTCCTGCTGCACGGCTTCCCGACCAGCTCCCACATGTTCCGGAACCTGATTCCGAAGCTTGCCGACACCCATCGCGTCATCGCCCCCGACATGGTCGGATTCGGCCAGTCGGCCATGCCGAAGGTCGATGAGTTCGACTACACCTTCGACCGGCTCACCGACGTGACCGCAGCGCTGCTGCAGCAGCTCGGGGTGGAGCGCTATGCCGTCTACGTGCAGGACTACGGCGCACCCCTGGCCTGGAGGCTGGCCGCCCGTTCCCCGGAGAGCATCACCGGCATCATCACTCAGAACGGCAACGCCTACACGGACGGGTTCGTGAGTCCCTTCTGGGACGGCCTGTTCGCCTACGCGGACAACCCGACCGACGAGACCGAAGCTCCCCTGCGCGGCGCTCTCACCCTCGCTATGACGCGCTGGCAGTACGTGAACGGCGTCAAGGACACCTCACTCGTCAGCCCCGACAGCTGGACCGTCGACCAGGCACTGCTCGACCGGCCCGGCAACGACGCCATCCAGCTGGCACTGTTCCGGGACTATGCGTCGAACGTCGCTCTGTACCCGCACGTGCACGAGTACTTCCGCACCAGCCAGGTGCCACTGCTCGCCGTGTGGGGCGCCAACGACGAGATCTTCGGACCGGACGGAGCCCGCGCCTTCAGGCGCGATCTGCCCGATGCCGAGATCCACCTTCTCGAGTCCGGGCACTTCGCCCTCGAGAGCCATCTGGAGGAGATCGCCGGTCACATCCGCGGCTTCCTCGCCCGCATCCCCGCGTGACCGCACCCCTCCCCAGATCGAGACCCGCCCTTCATGAGCAGGCACATCCCCCCGACCAATCCAGGACCTCACATGCTTCACCTACAGCGCTCCTTCGACCCCACCCCCCGTTCCGTCGCACAGGCCCGAGGATTCGTCGGATCCGCCGTCGCATGCCACCTCGACCCCTCACGTTCCGACGACCTACGCATCTGCGTCTCCGAACTCGCAAGCAATGCCCTGATCCACGCCGAAACCAGCTTCACCGTGCGGATCTGCATCGACCGGCACGGCTGCGTCCGGCTCGAGGTCCACGATCAGGACCGGAACCGGCCCCAGGCAACGGCAGCCCTGCCCCGCGACCGGCGGGCGACCACCGGGCGAGGCATGTTCATCGTCGAGCGACTGGCAGATGACTGGGGGGTCGAGCTGTCTGCGACCGGCGGCAAATGCGTCTGGTCGCAGTTCGCCGGCCGGCAGGCCACGGGCGCTCACAACGCTTGTGGCACACCCTCACCGGCCCGGCCGGCACCGCTACCCGCTGGGGCCGGCGCGCCACTCCTCCCCCACCCCGTGAGGGCGGCCGTCTCTTCGGCTGCGCTCCGAGCATCACGAGCGGAACCGGGACAGTGACCAGTGACCATCCGGGCCAGCCAGTGGCGGATGCGAGCGCGGCCGGCTCCGGGCGAGGCTGAAGTGTGAGCACCGGGATCATCCTCCGCGCGACAGGGCCAGCCGCAGCGGGGACCGGCGCCGCAGCTCACCACCCGACCACCTCCTCATCGCTGGACGGTAGCTATGAATATCGGCAACGACGTCATGAAGGCAGACGTGCTGGTCATCGGATTCGGAAAGGGAGGAAAGGCGGTTGCCGCCAAGATGGGGGCGCTCGGCAAGACCGTCGTTCTGGTCGAGCGTTCGGAGCACATGTACGGAGGCACCTGCCCCAACGTCGGCTGCGTCCCCACGAAGGCCCTCGTGCACCAGGCCAACAAGCGGCGGCCCGAGGACTCGCTTCAGGACTGGTACGAGCGCTCGGTCGGCGAAGTACAAGCCCTGACCTCTCTCTTCCGGGCCGGCAACTACGAGGGCCTCAACGGCATGGACACCGTGCGCGTCGTCACGGGCAACGCCAGGTTCGAGGACTCCCACACCGTCACCGTCACCGGCTCGGACGGTCCCCTGACCATCACAGGCGACGTCATCCTGATCAACACCGGCTCCGAACCGGTGGTCCCCGACATCCCCGGCCTGCAGGGCAGTTCTCGGATGGCGACGAGCACCCAGCTCATCGAGAGCAGCACGCTGCCCAGGCGGCTCGCCATCATCGGCGGCGGATATCTGGGCCTGGAGTTCGCCTCTATCTACCGCCGGTTCGGATCCGAGGTCACCGTGCTCGAAGCAGGGGCCGACATCCTGCGGCGGGAAGACGGCGATGTCGCCGGAGCGGTGAAATCCATCCTCAGCGAGGACGGGGTCCGTCTGGTCACCGGGGCGCGTGTCCTGGAGGTCATCGATGATCCGGCAGAGGCCGTCGTCGTCTACGAACAGGACGGCACCAAGCGCCGTGTCGAGGCCGATGCCGTCCTGATCGCCGCGGGGCGCCGCCCGGTCACTGCGGAGCTGAACCTGGAAGCCGCCGGCGTGGACGTGTCCCCCACAGGAGGGGTGGAGGTCGACCGGCACCTGCGCTCCAGCCAGCCGCACATCTTCGCTCTCGGCGACGTCAACGGCGGACCGCAGTTCACCTACATCTCGCTCGACGACAGTCGCATCGTCCTGGATCAGCTCACCGGCGACGGCACCCGCAGCACCGACGACCGTGTGGCCGTTCCACACACCTTGTTCATCACACCGCCCCTGGCAACCGTAGGGCTCACCGAGCAGGAGGCCCGGGCGGCCGGCCACCGCGTGAAGATCACCAGCCAGCCCGTGGCCGAGATCATCGCCATGCCCCGCGCCTACGTCGTCGAGGAAACACGCGGGATGATGAAGTTCGTCATCGACGCCGCCACGGACCAGATCCTGGGTGCCGCGCTCCTGAGTACCGACGCGCAAGAGCTCATCAACACCGTCGCCCTCGCCATGCGGCACGGCATCACAGCCACCGAGCTGCGCGAGTCCGTCTACACACACCCCAGTTCCACAGAAGCCTTCAACGACGTCCTGGGGGCCGTAGTCCGCTCCGACCACTAGCCGGTGCGGCCGGGGCCGGGCGCGGCGCCGCACAGCAGCGCCCGGCCCTGCGCATGCGTATTCGGACGGCCCGTCACTGCGTCAGCCACCGTGACGGCAATGCCGTACTACCGGCCGGCCAGAGGCAGCTGCCCTCCCTCCCACCCCTCGACCCCTTCGATAGCGATGTCGCCCCTTGCTCAGGGCTCGCACGAGGAGAACGCATTGATGGAGCACCACCCGCTCGTCCTCGATCCGACAGGTCGCCGTAGGCTGCAGGAAGAACAAGTCCTTCACGCTCTGGACGGGCCGGTCCTCGTCGACATCCTCGGCGAGAAGGCCTGGGCCATAGGGAGCCAGGAGCTGCTCATGCGTCTCCTCACCGACGACCGAGTCTCCAAGGACCCCCGCCGGCACTGGCCGCGCTTCATCTCAGGCGAGATCGTCGGCAAGTGGCCGCTGTACATCCAGGTGGCCGTGAACAACATGTTCACGGCTTACGGGGCCGACCACCGCCGCCTGCGGCGACTGGTCAGCCCGGCCTTCTCCACCCGCCGGACCGCGCAGCTCATTCCCTCGGTCATCGGCAATACCGACCTCCTGCTCGATCAGATCGCCGGGCTCTCCACGGAAGTCATCGACCTTCGCGAGGCGTTCGCCGCCCGACTGCCCGTGGCGGTCATCAGCGACCTGCTCGGCATCCCCCAGACCTTGCGTACAGGCTTTCGTAGCACGATCGACCGGATGTGGAACACCACCTCCACCCCGGCGGAAGCCGTTGAGGCCACACAGGAGGTGTACAACATGCTCGGCAACCTCGTGGCCCAGAAGAGAAGTGCCCCGGCCGATGACCTCACCACGGTGCTCATTGCTTCCCGCGACGACGAGGGAAACGGTTCCCCCCTCACGGAGGAAGAGCTCACCGACACCCTTCTGCTGATCATCGCGGCCGGCTACGAGACCACCATCAACCTGCTCGACTCCGCGATCACAGCCCTGCTGGCCCACCCCGAGCAGCTGACGAAGGTCCTGCACGGCGAAGTCACGTGGTCCGACGTGGTGGAGGAAACACTGCGTTTCGCGGCGCCGGTCAGCCACATTCCCATGCGCTACGCGGTCGAGGACATCCCCCTCGCCACGGTGACGATCCGCAAGGGAGACGCCATCCTGGCGTCCTACGGGGCCGCCGGCCGGGACCCCCGGATCCACGGTGAGACGGCAGGAAGCTTCGATATCACCCGCACCGACAAACGCCACGTCGCCTTCGGTCATGGAGTCCACTTCTGCCTCGGCGCTCCCCTGGCCCGCGCGGAGGCCACCGAAGCACTCCCCCGGCTGTTCGCACGCTTCCCCCGTATGCGCCTCGCCGTCCCGGTGGACGACCTGCATCCGCTCCCCAGCATCATGGGCAACGGCCACACATCACTCCCTGTACACCTCGGCCCTGTGTGACGGCAGTTGCAGGGCCGGTCGCCGTCAGCGGCCGGCCCCACGCCTCTCGGGTCAAGCCCGCATCGCTCAGCCGATCGTGCGCTCCGCCCCCGCGCGACAGTCGGACAGTCGGCGAAAGACATCAGGATCAAGTCCGCTGGAGAGTCAGGGCGTGAGCCATTCGACTCTTCTAAGGCTCACGCAGGATTTCCTCATGCGGCTCGGCAGTGCGGGCCACCGGGCCACGTCCCTACGATCGGCACGCCAGCGCGAGGTGGGCCGCGGCTTGTCCGTCCGATCTGATGCACATGCGACCGGTGCGGGCTGCATGCGGTCGCTCGCCCCAGCGCGTCTCGGTTCGTGGGCCCGGAGCTTCCCGACGTTCTCGCGCTCGCGGACGTCATCCTGTCGCGCAGTGGGGCCGGGACCTTGGCGGAGCTCACCGCTCTCGGCAAGCCGGCCGTGTTCATCCCGCTTGCCACCTCGGCGGGGAACGAGCAGGCGCACAACGCCCGCCACCTGCAAGAGGCCGGGGCCGCCGTGGCGCTGCTCGGTGACGTCACGGGGGTCTGCGAGACGCCGTGGGCCCGCTCCTCGCCGATCCCGCGCGGCGGGCCGAGATGGCGCGGCGGGCCGAGATTGCGCGGCGGTGCCAGGGCACATGGGAGACCAGATGTGGCGGAGCGGCTCGTGGACGTGATCCTTTCCGCCGCGTCCAGCTGAGCCGAGCGCGGTTACGGAAGGCGGCGGCCGCCGAGCACGATGTACAGCGCCCTGCCCACGTCCATCAGCACGGCACAGGCGATAGCGCACAGGCTCCCCGAGAGGAGACCGTCTCAGCCGGGTACGACGTTGAAGGTGACCGACTCAGTTCCCGTCTGTCGCCAGTCCGTCGTGACGTCAGCCTTCAGGGTGTAGGACCCGGGCTCGTCCAGGCTGTCCTCGAAGTTGAACAAAGTGATGCTCGGCGGGCGGCACCGCCCGCTCGTCACGCGCCGCACCACTTCCGAACCACGGCTCAGCGTCCACTGGACGTAGCACCCGCGGTCCAGGCGGCCGGTGTCGTCGTACACCTCGGTGTTGGCCCCCGGCCGCGATCCCACGCGATAGGTGTCTGGCCCGGTCTTCCCGGACGAGCCCAACTTGATCCGTACGACCAGCGGAGCCGTGTGCCCAGGGCTCTGAACGACGGCGGCTCTGGAAGGCTCTTCCTCGACAGGCTGCGTCACGGGCTCACGTGCCGGCTCGGAGACGTTCGGCTCCTCGTCCGGCGCAGGCATGTCCTCCTCCTGCGTCGGGGCCGCTTGCGTGGCGGCCGGCGTGTGCGGGGTCGTGTCGGTGTCCGTTGCGGTAGGGGCCGCGACCGATGGCGGAGCGGAGTCCGTTCCTTTCAGCTCCTTCACACCGACGATCAGGCCCACCACGGCGGCGACGACGCCGATGATGACAATGACCGGGTGGTCGGCCAGGCTTCCACGCCCAGAGCTCATGATGGTCCTCCCCCGTCGGCTCCCCCAGGTCCCGGGCGACGCGCTGACGCCCGGTGCCGATGGGGCAGACCATAGCCAAAAGGCCACCGCTCCGAGACCGGTTCCGCACCTTGCAGCCGCTTGCGATGGAGCGCGAGGAGCGCCCGGTTCGGGGCTCGTGGTGGATCCCGGACGGGGCTCGCTGCGCCGGGGTGGACGGCTAGGATTGCCTGACTCTCGCCTTGCCGTCCTCCACACCCTCCTCGGTGGGAAATCACCGATACCGGATGGTGGCGTACGCAGGCGGCGCCATCGTCGCGACGGTGCTGCCGTCAGCGGTCGATGGCGGGCAGGTGGGCCAGGCCGGTGTCGATCATGATGCGGTCGACGGTCTCGTGCAAGGCACTGTCGGCGCCGATGACGGTTTCGATCCCGCTGGGCAATAGATCGAGCTCCCGGTACCAGTCCCGCAGTTGGGCCTCGTTGACATCGTCGGCGATCGGCTTGCTCGAGTGCCGGGCCAGAGTTTCGCCGAGCGGTACGTGTAGGTAGTAGCCGTGGGTCACGCCGCGGTGGTCGGCACGCAGTTGGGCCAGCATGTCGCCGTATCGGTCGGCGTACAGGATGCCTTCGACCACGACGTGGAACCCGGCGTCCAGGGCGTAGCGGGCCGTCACATCGATCAGGCCGATATTCGCCGCGCCGGGCCGGTCGCGCTCGCGGAGCACGGTACGGCGGAGGTTGTCCTGGCCCACCAGGGCCAGGCCGCGGCCGAACCGCTCGCGCAGGCCGCGCGCGACGGACGACTTCCCTGACGCGCTGTTGCCACGCAGGATGACCAGCCGTGTGTCTTCACTGCCCACCATCACGCCCATGACGCTACCCACGAGCACGGACACCGACTCCGGCTCCGACTCCGACTCCGACTCCGACTCCGACTCCGACTCCGACCAGGCAATGCGGAGCCAGCCGGTACGTCCATGGAGCGGAGCCGGTGTGCCACAGGCGCCCCGGGCACCAGTGGATCCCCCACAGGGGCCGAATGGAACGGGTCACCAGCGGACGCGCAGCACGCCATCGCTGTCGGGCAGTGCGGCGCAAAGCAGTGGTTGGCGTTCGTCGATGTACACGGGCAGGGCGCAGGCCGCTCGGGCATCGGCCACCAGGGCGGCGAGTTCCCTGTGGTCGGTGTCGTCGACGACCGCGTGTCTGATCGTCCCGTTCTGCATCTCCCAGACGAACTCAACGGATCCCTCGTCCGGCAGCGTGGCGAGGACCGCGCCGACATCGGGGTTCAGATCAGGCCAGACGGTCAGGAGGGCGCGCGGGCTGAGGCTGGCACGCACCGCATCGAGGTTCTGCGGCGTGAGACGGTGGAAGCGGGCCGCGTTGCGGAGATAGCCCTCCTCCAGGAGCACCGCCTCGCGTGAAGCCAGCTCGGTGCGCACGCGCGCCCAGAACCCATCATCGGCCGCCACTGTCACTTCCGGCTCATCCAGCTCCGCCGCGTAGGGGGACATCGTCATCGGTTCCGGGAAGAGGCCGAGTTCCCGGGTACGGGCCACAGCGTCCGTGCAGGGCCGGTCGCTGCCCACATACACGTACTGGTCCCATCCGACATGCACGGTGAGCCTGTCCCCCGTCTCCAGACGACACCAGGCACCTTGGCCGCGGAGCATGACCCGGACCAGTTCCAGAGCGACCGGAAGGGAGACCTCGGCCCCGTCGTGGTAGCCGGAGAGGTCGGGGGGAAAGAGCCCGTCGAGGCCATGTCCCGTATCCGACGGTTCCACGCCGAAGTGGACGAACCCAGCGACTCCAGGATCGCGGATCTCCAGCCGATCGATGCCCGAGGCCTCCGCGAAGGCGGCGATCGCGGCGAGGTACGCGGCTTCCACGGGCCCGTGATCGCTGACCGCCTCCTCGGCACCGGTGTAGTGGCCGTGTTCATCCCGGTCAGCCGGGTCGTACTTGGTCATCCGGTGGACGAAGGACGGCGGCACGTCGCTCCCTGCGAGGTGAGTAGGGGTGTCAGCTGCTGAGGTCGTACACACCCCAGGTCGTGAACGGCTCATCCTGAACGTAGATCCTGCTTCCCCGGCCGACTGTTCGCCGACGGCCGGGGGCAGAGCCGTCGGGCAGGGTGAGCAGGCCGACGCCCGTTGGCTCGACGGATGTTTCGCTGATCTCTGCATGGGCGAGTCGGTCCCCGTCTTCGCCGTAGCCGCCGTAGAAGGTGACTCGCTCGCCGTGGACGGCCACGGCTTTGGCGCCCCGCACGCGGTTCGCCCATACCCGCACGGGCCGATGGGTGCGGTCGGGGCGTATCTCGACGAGCGGGAAGTCCGTGTACGGGCACGCCCAGGCGGTGGTGCCCGACACGTTCAGGGCGTAGCAGTCGAAGAGCCCCGGGATGTCGGCGTCGTCTGACGTCCAGGCGAGTCGGCCCGTAGCGGTCCAGCAGCGGATTCCCACCGGGTTCTCGTCGAAGTGGCCGACCCAGATACGGCCGGCCTCGTCCACGAGGAGGTGCTCGATGGCGTCCCCGACGGAGAAGGACGAGGTCTCACGGCCGAGCGCGTCGAAGACCTGGACCTGGTTCGCATCCGCGTCTCGGCGTACGCGAGACGCGGCGACCACAAATCCACCGTCGGGTAGACGGTCCAGGCGCGGCCAACGGGCTCGGACGCCGTTCAGCTCGGTGAGTTCGACGCTGCCGTCCGGCTCGGCGGAAACTACCAGCGCGTCAAAGGGCCGGACGGCATCGCCAGGCTGCGGAGCGCGTTCGGCAAGCAGCCAGTGGGCGGTGCCGGAAACGTCGACGGTACTGGTCAGGACATGGCGGTCGTGGTGCGCGTGGGGCAGATGGGCGTAAGGAACGAGGGCGGTCTTCTGCATGAGGCGGCTCTCCTGAGCGGGCGTTCGGTCACGGCCAACGGGTACTGCGGTCCAGCATCGGCGGTGCGCGAGCGGCGGAGAGCGGAGCGGGATGCCTAGAGGGCATGGCCCGTTCTGGTCGTCATGCTGTGATCATGGTCGACAACCGACCTTGGGACAAGCCGTTTTGGGCGCAGCTCGGTGAGGCAGCCGCCGGAGTAGCCGCCAGGACGGGGCCTGGCTGACGACGTCGCGCGGGGATGGCCTGCGGGCTCCGGACGTCGAGCGGCGCGCCACGAACGCTGACTGACTGGGCAGGTGATCTGGCGTGGCACGGGCTGGTCGCGGGCACGCCCTCGATGAACGACCTTGAGCGGAGTGTCCATAGCCGCCACGCTCAGGCGACCGCGACGGCCCACCAGCTCAATGGGCTCCCCAACTAGTCGCTCACTGTTGAAGCGCAGATCTCGTCCCGTCCCGGGCGCGGGTAACCGATCTCAGCGATGTCCTCGGCCAGGTCTGCCAGGGTGACCTCCGCGTTCAGCCATGACACGAGCCTCTCATCCAGCGGTCGCAAGGCATACACGTAACGCACCGCTTCCAGGTCCACGGGAACCTCGTAGTAGTCCTCGGCGAAGCGCTGGAACGCCCGCGGTGAGCGGTCGACCAGGAGCCCGAACAGGCCCGTTGCCCCGTCGGGATCGGAGTACCCGGCCGGGAAGTCGATTGCGCCGTGCCGCCACTGATCATCCGTCGCCTCCCGCCACAGGCAGGCCGTCACGACGGGGACGTCGTCCTCATCGGTGAACGCCGGCTCCTCCACGAAGGGTTTGAAGGCATCTGGCACGTCATCGATCACCCCCGGCCAGGGCTCGCCATCGTTGGCATACGGGCTCATCGGTGCTTCGTGGGCGAAGCCACGGACGTAGGCCCCGGCCTTCGAGAACGCGATGAAGTACTCGTCCCCCGACCCGTTGCGCATCGACGCCATCTCCTCACCGTCGGCCCAGCCGGCGTTGAAGGAGTGGTAGCGGCCTTCCCAGTCAGGGCACAAGATCGCATCGAGCATCGCCAGTGAGCGGCACAGATCCCGCAGTTCAGCGATGGAAGGGAGCCTGCGAGCTACGTCATGGACAGTCACGTACTCATTCAACCGGAGGCCTCTGACAACCAAATCTCGTCGAGCGTGCCGAGCAGCAGGCGTCGGTCCACCTCGCGTTACTGCGAAGCGAGTTCGGTGGTGTGCAGGTCGTTCTTGTCGGCCTACGCGTCACTGCGGCCGTTGCGGTCCGGCCGGTGGGCGGGCAGGCGCGGCGCGGATGGGCTCCGTCCTTGGGCGGCGGCGAAAACCGCGTCGATATCGACAGTGCCGATGCCCACGCGGGCAGGAACGGCCTCACTACGGGAGCCGGTACATGCAAGTGGCGAGAGCTGGTTGGCGAGACCCCCGTTGCTGGTCTATACCAAGTACGTCAGTCCCAGTATCCTCACCGTGTCCGGCCAGGAGCACACGGTTCACTCCCCCACACCCCCCACAGATCGCGCGCTGTCGCCGACGGCCCCGCACGATCGGCCCGGGCAGCGACGCGACCTGCCGATTCACCGCCTCCAGGAGGAACTCGGTGAAAGTTCGCACCAGAAGCTCGGCGATCATCGGCACCATCTGTCTCGTCGCCTCACTCGCCCTGACCACGGCATCCGCCGACGAGCCCGCTGCCGCACGGCAGACAGCACAGATCACTCTCAGGCAAGTGGCCACGGCCAAGAACCCCACGGCCGGCGCCGCCGGACCCGGAGGGAGACTCTGGGTCGCCGAACGCGCCGGCACAGTCCGAGTCCTGGGCGACAAGGGCGGCCTCGGCAAGCCCGTCCTGGACATATCCGCCGAGACCACCACCGACGGCGAACGCGGCCTTCTCGGCATCGCGTTCGACAGGAAGCACGCCCACTTCTACATCTCGTTCACCAACCTCGAAGGCACCAGCACAGTGGACGAGTTCGCCGTACGCAAAGGCAGGATCCAGCCGCACACCCGCCGCACCGTCCTCACCCAGACCCAGCCCTACGCGAACCACAACGGCGGCGACATCAAGATCGGCCCCGACGGATACCTGTACATCGCGCTCGGCGACGGAGGCTCGGGCGGAGACCCGCACGGCAACGGACAGAACCTCGGTACGCTGCTGGGCAAACTGCTGCGGATCGACCCCAGAGGCGGCACGCCCTACGCGATCCCGGCGGACAACCCGTTCGTGAACACGCCGGGCGCCAAGGGCGAGATCTGGTCGTACGGGCTGCGCAACCCCTGGCGGTTCTCCTTCGACGCGGGCACGGGCGACCTGCTGATCGGCGACGTCGGCCAGAACGACTGGGAGGAGATCGACTGGGCCCCCGCGAGCAGCAGGGGCGGAGAGAACTACGGCTGGGGCCAGATGGAGGGCACCCATCCCTTCCGTGGCGGCACGGAACCCGTGAACCACGTACCGCCGGTCCATGAGTACGACCGCAGCAACTTCGGCTGCTCGGTGACCGGCGGCTACGTCTACCGGGGCAAGGCGATCCCCGCCCTCAGGGGCCAGTACGTCTTCAGCGATTACTGCGACGGCACCATCCGCTCGCTGGAGACGAAGAACGGCAAGGTGACAGCCGTGAACGACCTCGGGGTCAACGGCGGCGAGATCATCTCCTTCGCACAGGACCGCAACGGCGAACTGTACGTCTTCACCATCGGCGGCAGCCTCTCCCGTATCGACGCCGCGTAGCGACCCGGCAGCCGGCAGCCGGGTGGCGAAGGACCACCCGGCGGTGCCGCCTGACCGCCTCCGCAGGCACTCGCAACCACCCGGGCGTCCTCGTACCGCGCCAGACAGTGCGGCGCGAGGACGCCAAGTGCGCCGGCCGTCCCCGCCGCATCGGGCATTGTCAGTGGTGGCAGGCAGGATGACGGGCATGACGACAGCTGCAGTTGTGATCACGGATGCCGCCGCCTACGCGCAGGCGGTCGAGGACGCGGTGAAGGCGTCGGCCGCCTACTACGCGAACGGGGAGTCGGCTCTGGACGATGACGCCTACGACCGACTGGTGCGAGGCATCGCCGTGTGGGAGGCCGAGCATCCTGATCAGATACTGACCGCCTCTCCGACGGGGAAGGTCGCCGGTGGCGCCGTGGAGGGGGATGTCCCGCACACGGTGGCGATGCTGAGTCTGGACAACGTCTTCTCGGCGGAGGAGTTCGGCGCCTGGACCGCCTCGCTGGCCCGGCGCGTCGGCCACGAGGTCGAGCAGTTCAGCGTCGAGCCGAAGCTGGACGGGCTCGCGATCGCCGCACGGTACGTCGACGGCCGCCTGAGCCGGCTGATCACACGCGGGGACGGGATGGCCGGGGAGGACATCTCACACGCGATCGGCACCATCGAGGGCCTGCCGCAAGAACTCTCCGAGCCGGTCACCGTGGAAGTACGCGGCGAAGTCCTGATGACGACAGCTCAGTTCGAGCACGCCAACGAGGTGCGCTCCGCGCACGGCGGACAGCCTTTCGCCAACCCGCGCGGCGCCGCGGCGGGCACCCTGCGCGCCAAGGAGCGCGCCTACACCGTGCCGACGACGTTCTTCGGCTACGGTCTGCTGCCCCTGCCCGACACCGAGAGCTCGCTCGCCGTGCAGCTGGGCGACCTCACACACAGCGACCTCATGGTTCAGGCCGCCGCGTACGGGATCAACACCACCGCCTCCACCGACGTGCCCGGCGTCACCGCCGACACCGTCGAGCAAGTGCTGGCCCGGGTGCAGGAGATCGCCGCGGTGCGGGCCGAGCTGCCGTTCGGGATCGACGGGATCGTCATCAAGGCCGACCTGGCCGCCGATCAGCAGGCCGCCGGATCGGGTTCGCGTGCCCCGCGCTGGGCGATCGCCTACAAGCTGCCCGCCGTCGAGAAGATCACCCGGCTGCTGGAGGTGGAGTGGAACGTCGGCCGCACCGGCATCATCGCCCCGCGTGCCGTGCTGGAACCGGTGGAGATCGACGGCGCCACCATCACGTACGCCACCCTGCACAACCCTGCCGACATCACTCGCCGAGACCTGCGGTTGGGCGACCACGTCATGGTGTACCGGGCCGGTGACGTCATACCGCGCGTCGAGGCACCCGTCGCCCACCTGCGCACCGGCGAGGAACAGCCCATCGTCTTCCCCGACGTCTGTCCGCGATGCGGCTCGGACATCGACACCGGTGAGCAGCGCTGGCGCTGTGCGAACGGCCGCAACTGCCACCTCGTCGCCTCCCTCTCCTACGCAGCCGGTCGCGATCAGCTCGACATCGAGGGCCTCGGGCACACACGCGTCGTCCAGCTGGTGGAGGCGGGCCTGGTCACCGACCTCGCGGACCTGTTCACACTCACCCGCCAGCAGCTCCTCGGCCTGGACCGCATGGGTGAGACCAGCACCGACAACCTCCTCGCCGCACTCGCGGCAGCCAAGGGCCAGCCCCTCTCGCGCGTGCTGTGCGCGCTCGGCGTCCGCGGCACCGGCCGCTCCATGTCCCGTCGCATCGCCCGGCACTTCGCCACCATGGACAACATTCGTGCCGCAGATGCAGAAGCGATGCAGCAGGTCGAGGGCATCGGCACCGAGAAGGCCCCCTCGATCATCGCCGAACTCGCCGAACTCGCATCGCTGATCGACAAACTCGCCGCCGCCGGAGTCAACATGACCGAACCTGGCGCGACCCCGCCCCCTCCGCCCGGCAGCGCCTCCGACGAATCCGACGAGCAGACCGAAGGTACGGGCGGCCCGCTGGCCGGGATGACCGTGGTCGTCACCGGCGCGATGACCGGCCCCCTGGAGAAGCTCAGCCGCAACCAGATGAACGAACTCATCGAACAGGCCGGCGGCCGCTCCTCCTCCAGCGTCTCCAAGAAGACCACCCTCGTCGTCGCCGGAGACGGCGCCGGGTCCAAGCGAGCCAAGGCCGATAGTCTCGGCATCCGCCTGGCCACCCCGGACGAGTTCGCCACGCTGGTGGCCGACTACCTGAACTAGACCTGCTTCCGCACGGCCGGGCCCGCCGAGGATCGATTTCCACAGGCCGAGGTGACCACGAAGGTGACCGCGACGCGCACCCCGCGGTCCCTCGGCGGCGCCCTCCCCCATGGGGCGAACCGGCGGCGGCCCCACCCGCTAGACCAGGGCGCGCCCACCGTCGCCGCCGTCGATGCACTTCGACTCGTCGATGGTCACGGGCACGTCGGTCCGCTGGGGCACCAGGGCGACCGGCGCGGGGGCCGGCACCGGGCCCACCGTGCGCACTGGCCGCCGCGCTCGCCGACTCCGACGCAGTCGTCCGCGCCGCCGCGGCCGCCTCACTGCGCGGGCCGGTCGAGACGCTTGGGCCCGAACCGGCCCTGCGCGACGGCCTGGTCGTCGCCCTGTCAGAAGCCGACCCCGTAGCGCGTGCCGCCGCACGACGTCCTGCGTGCCCTGCGTCTCGGTGATGCGGAGCTGTTCGCGGGCTCCCTGTCGGATGCGGACATCTCCGTGCGGATCGAAGCCGTGCGGGCACTCGTGTCGGTCGACGCCGCTGGTGAACTGGCGCGCGCGGCGATCACCGACCCGTCCCGCGAGGTCCGTGTCACCATCGCGAAGGCCCTGGCCACGGTGGCCGCGGGACAGCCCGACGACGCGACGCCGACCGGCCGCGAAGTAGTCCTCTCCGCCTTCGCCGAGCTCATCGACGATCCCGACGCCCTGGTGCGTGCGGCCGCCTACGAGGCACGGGCACGACCGGCTGCCCGGAGCCCCTGGCCGCACGCGCGGAGGCGGCCCTGTCCGACCCGGCCTGGCAAGTGCGGGCCGGCGGGCCACCGCCCTCTCCCTCGCAGCCCCTGGCCTCGCCGTACCCGCCCTCGCCAAGGCCCTCGCAGCCCCCGGCCTCGCCGTACCCGCCCTCGCCAAGGCCCTCGCCGACCCCAACGCCGACGTGCGCAAGGCCGCCGCGGCAGCACTGACCCGGCACCGTGCCGTCGAGGACGCCCGAGCGGCCCTGACGACGCCGACGACGGATCCGGACGCGGGCGTCAGGGGCCTGTGCGGCCCGGGCACTGTGACTCGGAAGGAGTGCTTCAGGTTGTCACCTGCCACGTGAGCCCACAGCGGGGATGGTGGCCGACGCCTCCGTCGGGTTGGCGCTCCCCGAACCACTGCGCTGCGAGGCCGGGGCGGGCCCGGACTCCGAGTCCAGAGCGTTGCGGACCGCGGTGAGGATGTCCTCGGTGCCGGCCCCGAGCGCTCGCGCCGCAGCGGTGAAGTCCCGTGCCAGCGTGCTGAGTTGGTGGACGTCGTGTCCGTGCGGAGCGTCCGGGAGCGGGGCCACCCGGGTGCCCGCGCCACGGCGGGTCCGGATCAATTGCGCGGCCTCCAACTCGCGGTAGGCACGAGCCACGGTGCCCGGTGCCAGACCCAGGTCGACGGCGAGTTGCCGAACGGTCGGCAGGCGCTCGCCCTCGACCAGCCGGCCGGTGCGGATGAGCGCGGCCAGCTGGGCACGGATCTGCTCGTACGGCGGCACCTGACTGGTGGTGTCGACGCGGACGGCGGGGTCACTCATCGTCGTACATCCCTTCGTCGGCCACACCGTCGTCGACCGCTCGCGGCGCCACGACGGTCAGCAGGGACCATCCGAACGTGAACATGCCCAGCAGACCCAGGGGGCAGATCACCACGAGGGTGACCGCGCCCAGCGGGCCCGCGCAGGGTCCGTCCATGAACGCGACCAGGAACATCAGGACGACGAGGAGCACCTGACACGACACCAGCAGTCCCCAGGCCCCGACGATGGCCCAGGCACGGTCGCGGCGCTGCTGGTGGCCGCCCGGCCCGAAGGCGATACGGCGCAGTGCCCAGACGCAGGCGGGGGTCGCGACCGCGAGGGCACCGAGCATCGGGCCGCTGTAGTACAGCCCGGGCCAGGGGCCGATGGAGGTGTGCCACCCATTGCAGGCAACCTCCATGACGCGCCCCGCGCCGCCTATCCCTTCGCGGCCGGAGGAGGCCGTGACAGCACCCATGAACAGCAGTGCGAGAAGAGAGCCCGCCTGCAGCAGAAGCAGGGGGGTCATGCGGGGCGGCACATGGTCGCGCACCAGGCGTGGCGCGAGACTGGCGGTGCGGACCGCTTCCTGAGGACGCAAGGTCAGGGCGTCGCCGATCAGCACACCTCCCACCGCGCACAGGCCGAACGCGGTGACGGCGAACACGAGGGGCGTCGTGATGTCGCCGCTCTCGATCGTGAGCAACTGCCGTGCGATCTCGATACCGATCGCCAGGCCGGACCATCGGGCGTAGTGGTCGGCGTGGTCGAGGAACCGGGACTGGAGCGGGACGGTGTCGAGCACGTGAGGATCCCCCAAGGCACCTTGTACCAAACGATGGACACAAGATGCCCTGCTCGGAAAGTTGTGTCAAACCATCGACACAAGAACGGAGCCGCTCGGACGTCGCTCCGTGTGCCTGTCGGGACGGCATGAGCTACCCCCTCACTGTCCGGGAAGTGCGAGGACAACCGCTACATCGACCGCGAGGTGGAAGAGCCCGGGACGCGCGTGCGATTCATGCTCGGGCTCCACGAGAGCCGGCAGGGGTGGCCGCGCGAGGGAGGGCGGGCACCGACGGATCTGCGTGCCCGCCCTCCCCCGCACGAGACCCGCTCAGGCGGAAAAGCCGACCTCACCGGTACGGCCCAGCGACCCAATCGCTCCGCCGAGCGCATGCCTCGCTGCGCACCCCTGGCCCGTCGTGCGCCACCACGTGGAGCCGTCCGCGCCCGGCTCACCCGGTCGCGGCACCGCTGCACCCCCCAGGCAGGCCGGTGCATAGAATCCGGTGCCATGCCGAAGCCTGACGAGCTGCTCGTTGCCATAGCCGCCCTTGTGGAGTCCGGCCAGAGCAATCAGATGTCCCTGACCGCGATCACCAGTGGTGCCGTCATCACCGGTCGGCTGGCCCCGGAAACCATGTGGAGGCAGAGGGTGTCCGAGGTGCTGACGGACTCCGCCGACCTGGGCGCGTTCTCCACGGTCTTCGACACCCCCGCGGGGAAGGACGGGCCGCCCACGCATCTGCACTTCCATGTCGCCCGGATCCTGCAGGGAACGGTGGGGATCCCGGAGACGGGCGGGATGTACCGCGTCGCGATCGAGGACGTCAGTGCCTGGACCGTGGGCGACTTCAGCTACTCCGACCACTGACGCACGACCCGCTGCAGACGGTGGGCCCCGCCGGCATACGCCGGTGGGGCCCCACCTTTCGGTTCTGCTCGCACCAGTCGTCCTCATCCGACCCACCACGGCCACCGTGCGTGCACCGCGAGAGACCGGCACGTGTTCCGGACCGTCCCGGCGACAGGCACGCCGCGCGCAGGCCTCCGCGGTCGAGTCGTGCGGGCGAAGGGGAGGACTGGGACGGCTTCGGCCTCCCCCGCCCCTCCGGTGTCCCAGGAGTACCGGCCTTTCGACGGCATGACCGGTCCGATCATCCTCGACATCGTCGACGGACGGAGGTGCCGGTAGGTCGAGGCCGAAATCAGGAGAGGTAGTCCTTCACCTGCGAGGCCGGGCGCACGTGCGCGTCCGCAGGGTCCTGCCCTGCCGCGACCCGGGCGCGGCGCTGGCGCAGCAGGTCCCAGCACTGGTCGAGTTCCGTCTCCAGCTGGGCCAGTCGTTCGTGTTCGGTCGGCTGGTCGATGGTGTTCTCGACAAGGCGGTCGCGCAGGTCCTTCTCCTGGCTGATCATCTCTTGGATACGGCCGAGGATCCGCTTCTCGGCATCTGCTTCGGAGTTCGACATGGGATCACTCCCTCAGGGTGGGGTGCACGGCTGCGCCCGCGCAGTCGAAGCGCTGCAGGTCAGTCGGTCCAGGCGTTGAAGAGCATGTTCAGGCCCTCCGCCATGGTGGGGTGAGCGATGATCGAGTCTCTGAGGAGCGTGTACGGGGCGCCTGCAAGCATGGCCGTCTGGACGACCGTCAAAACCTCGGACACGTCCGGGCCGATGAGCGCCACTCCCAGAATGCGTTCGCCGGCCCGGTCCACGACTGCCTTCCAGACGCCGCGCGTGTCCCGGAGCGTGCGGGCACGCGGAATGGCCGCGACCGGCATACGGGCGATCCGCACGTCGTACCCGGCGGCCCGGGCCTCGGTCTCGGTCATGCCCACCCGGGCCAGCTCAGGCGTGGTGAAGAGGTTCCACGGCACGAGCCGCTCGGACGTGCGCCTGTCCCCGCCGGCGATGTTGGCTTTGACGATCCGGTAGTCGTCCAGGGAGACGTGTGTGAACTGCGGGCTGCCCGCCACGTCGCCCACCGCCCAGGTGCGCGGGGCCGTGGCCGCCAACCGGTCGTCGACCTCCACGAAGCCACGCGCGTCCGTCCGGACGCCGGCGGCGTCCAGGTCGAGGTCGCGCGTCACCGGTTCACGGCCGACGGCCACCAGCACATCCGTGCCGGTGACCTCACCTCGATCACCGAGGTCCACCGTGACACCGGTCGGGCCACGTGAGACGCCGATGGGCTTGACGCCCGTACGCAGATCCACGCCCGCCTCGCCGAGGAATCCGGTCAGCACCTCCGAGACGTCGGAGTCCTCCCGGGGCAGCACACGATCACCGCGGTGCAGCACGGTGACCCGGCTGCCGAACGCGGCGAACATGTGGGCGAACTCGAGCCCTACGTAGCCACCGCCGATGACGATCAGGTGTTCCGGAAGCCGGTCCAGGCGCAGAAGCGTCTCGCTCGTGAGGGGCTCCGCCTCGGCGAGCCCGGGAAGGTCGGGCATCGCGGGGGTGGTACCGGTGTTGATCACCACGTCCTTGCCGCGCAGGATCCGGCTGCCACCGTCGTTCAGGTCGACCCGGACCGTGCGCTCACCCGTGAAACGGGCGGTTCCCAGGATGAAGTCCATACCGCTGTCGATGAACTGGCGGTGGTTGAGGTCGACCATCCCGTCGACCACGCCCTCCTTGTGCGCGCGGAGGAGAGCCAGGTCGGCCACAGCCTCGCCGGTGCGGATGCCCACCTGTTCCGCACGGCTCAGGCTGTCGAGGAGTCTGGCGCTGGTGACCAGGCTCTTGGTCGGAATGCACGCCACGTTGATGCACGTGCCGCCGATCATGCCCTGCTCCACCATGGCCACTCGGCCGCCTCCGCGGGCGATGTCCATCGCGAGGGTCTTGCCGCCCTTCCCGCCCCCGACGACAAGGAGATCGACCTCTTCCACGCCGGTGTCCACCTGCGCCATGCCCCGCTCCTTCACCGCGAATGCCGTCCCCCCATCCTCATCCGCATAGCCGTCGGTCGCATCCGGCATCGGCATCGTCGGCCGTACGGAACCGGAGTTGTCACCGCGCGTGTCGGCCTCGTACGGAGTGTGCTCGCCGTCAGCGCAGCCGGTGGGCACGTGCGGGGCCCGCGCGAAGCGCCGACCCCGGGGGTGCGGAGGGGCGATCGGATGGAGCTGCGTCCCAATACCGCGCACCGCCGGCCAGGCCGTACCCCATGAAGCACACCCGGTCTGACCGAGCGCGCCTACGGGTGTGTGTCCGTGATCGCGATGACCTGGTCGAGGCGATCCCTGGCGGCCTCCAGTTCGTCGATCTTGGCCTGGATGCGTTCGCGCTCGATGCGCAGCATGGCTCGCTGGTCGGCGTCGGTGTGGCCGGCTTCCCAGCACGGAAGCAGTTCGGTGATCCTCTGACTGGTCAGGCCGGCGGCGTACATCTGCTGGAAGAACCGGACCTTGGCGATGGCGTCCTGCCGGTACAGACGCTGGCCGGACGGGCTGCGCTCCGGGGTGAGCAGTCCCTGCTCCTCGTAGTAGCGCACGGCGCGCACCGAGACGCCGGCGCCCCGTGCCACCTCACCGATGCGGATCAAGCGCTCGGTCGTGTCCGTTGTGACAGACAACGGTGACTCCTTTCACCCTGCCGCCGACGATCAGCGCTTGCCTCTGACGTCAACGTCAGGTTTTAGCGTACGGGACATGGACATCAAGAACTCCGTCGCCCTTGTCACCGGAGCAAACCGTGGCTTGGGCCGCGCTTTCGCTCAGCGTCTGCTGGAGCGGGGCGCCCACAAGGTCTACGCGACAGCCCGCCGCCCGGAGACCGTGGACCTGCCCGGCGTCGAGGTGCTGCCCCTCGACATCACCGACCCCACGTCCGTCAGGGCCGCCGCCGAGGCCGCCCCGGACGTCTCGCTCCTCATCAACAACGCCGGAATCAGTACGGGGACGGACCTCGTGACCGGTTCGCCGGACACGTTGCGCCAGGAACTGGAGACCAACATGTTCGGCCACCTCGAAATGATCCGGCACTTCGCGCCGACCCTGGCCGGGAACGGCGGGGGCGCCGTCGTCAACGTCCTCTCCGCCATGTCGTGGTTCGGCGGCAAGGGGGCCAACTCCTACCACCTGACCAAGGCCGCGGCGTGGGCCATGACCAACGGTGTGCGCCTGGAGCTCGCCGATCAGGGCACGCTCGTCACGGCCGTGCACCTGGGCCTTGCCGACACCGATATGGCCGCTGGCTGGCCCGTGGCGAAGATCGCTCCGTCCGACCTTGCCGACGCCGCTCTCGACGGTGTCGAATCCGGGGCCGCGGAGGTCCTCGCCGACCAGTGGAGCCGGGATGTGAAGTCACGTCTGCCCCTGGCGCCGGAGGAGTTCAACGCCGCCATGGACCACGCTCTGGCGGCACTGCCGGCCGGCTGACAGGCCGCCACCTCGGGCAGCGCGGAGGGCAGTCGGCTGCTCCTCCGCGGGCTGCCGGCCCCTCTGCGGTTCCAGGAGGTCGGCCGACGACCGCGGTCACGGCCACGAGGGTACTCATGGGCGGGGCGGAAGACGTCGACGCCTTCTCCCACTCAGGTTGCGCCGCCCTCAGGTGCTCGTTCGTCGGCCGGCTGACGCTCTCTCCCGCCCGGGTGGCGCTGCCGCCAGATCAAGAAGACCGCACAGGACACCACCGCCCAGCCGGTCAGCACCAGGAACGGGAAGGCGTGCTGGTGCCCGGCGAAGTACACCGCCGTGTGCTGGGCGTTGACCGAGGCGCCGGGCGGCAGCCACCGTCCGACCGCGCCCAGCACGGACGGCAACAGCGGCCACGAGACCGCACCGCCCGACGACGGGTTGCCCAGCACGACCATCACACCCCAGGTCGGGATCATCGCCCAACGCCCCATCAGCGTGTTGAACATCGTGAAGGTCATGCCGCTGGTGAACATGGTGAGCGCCAGGATCGACCACGACTCGGCGAACGGCAGCTCGAGCGCCCCGAGCAGCCAGTCCACGGCCGCCGCGATCGCGAAACCCCCCAGCAGCGCATAGGTGGCGGTGAAGGCGATCCGTTCCGCGGGCGTGAGCGCCGGAGCATGAACGCTGAGTTGGATCGCGCCGATGAAACCGATGATCACCGCGGCGAGCGAGATGTAGAAGATCGCGAGGCCTCGGGGGTCCCCCTTCTGCAGCGGATTGACGTCGCGGACGGTCACCGACACGCCCGTTTCCCGCCCCACCGCCGGAGCCGCCTGCCTCAGCAGTTCCGCGACCGAGGCGCCCGAAGCCGACGTCACGTCCAGCACCACGTGCCGCCCGCCGTCGCGCAGCTCGAAGATGGCGAAATCACGCTGCTCCTCGACGGCCTCCAGCGCCGCCTCCCGCGAGTCGTACACGTGTGTGGTCACCGAGGAGTTGAGCGCCTTGCCCAGCCCCGCCAGATACTCCTCGCCCCGCTCAGCCTCGAACGACCCGATGACGGCCGTCGGAAGCCGGTGTGGGGTCGGGTTCGCCATCGCATACGTGTACGACCAGGCGAACAGCCCGGCCGCCACGGACACGATGAGCACCAGCACAATCGCCGGCCACTGGGGGCTCCCGCGAAGACGGGCCCAGCGGCCCTCGGGCCCTTCCCGATCGTCCTGCACGCCGCCCGTCCCTCATCCCTCGCACTCGCGTCGCCGACTCACACTCAGCGGATCCAGGCGCCGGAAGCCGCATCCGCCCGTCGCCCCGGACGGCCGAATCGAGCGAGTCAGATGGAGAGGACACCACGCCACGACGGCCTGCCTCAGCAGCGTCGCTCCGTTCCGTCCGGCCATCAGCTGCGCACAGCGCGTTGAAGCCCGGCTACATCCTCACGCGTCCCACACGGTGATCCAGCCACCAACACCCTCCGTGACCGGGTGAAAGGCACGACGGGTGCCCGCGAGGTACCTGTCCAGGCGAGCCTGGCGTGTGGGTGTGCTGTGTGGTGTGCTCCAGCCGGCCCTCCGGACGTCGGGCCCGGGTCGTCGCAGTTCGCCCGCCGCGGCGAGCGGGCACCCCATGCCGTCTCGAAGACTCCGGCACCTCTCACCGGCGCGCTGCGGCCCCTCGTGTCGTTTCCGTCCAGGCGCTGACGCCACCTGACCTGACGTCAGAAGCACTGCCCGTGATGAGGGACGCAGATACGCAAGCTGGTCTGCACCGGATCCCTGTCACCCGGCGGCATGCCGGACTCGCCCCGTGTGCCCGAGGAAGCGCACCGCAGCGGCGGCTGGGTCGCGAAGGACCTGGAGTTCGTCCCGGAGGCCTGGTCGCTCAAGGGCGAGGAGCTGCCGGGACCGCAGGGTCAGAGCGTGACCTGCTCGAACTCATCGACGTGCCGGAGCGGCCCGCGCAGGCCGCTCCCGCAGACGGCTATCTGTGGTGATGGTGAGCCGTCACTGAAGAGACCGCCGCCGACGTCGCCCGCTCGGTCAGTGTCGCGGGAAGCATCGTCGTCTCCGGGACGCCGTCGCGCTCGGCGAGCTTGGCCATCAGCAGGTCCACCGCCCCGGTGCCGATCTCGGCCGACGGGATCGACACGGAGGAGATGGGCAACGGCGCCTGTTCGGCTGTCTCGTCGGGGCAGATCGCGACGACCGAGAGGTCCTGGGGGACGCGTAGGCCCATCGTCTGGAAGGCCGCGATCAGGGGCTGGGTGACCGGCTCGTTGTGGATGACCACGCCGGACAGTTCGGGCTGCTCGTGCAGCAGTTGCTCGGCCATGGCCTGCGCGGCCGCCGGGGTCTCCGGGCAGGGGTGGACCGAGGAACGCAGTCCGAGGCGGTCGGCGGCGGCCGTGAATCCGGCGGCGACGCGGCGGGCGAAGCCCGTGCCGCGGACGTA
This sequence comes from Streptomyces nigra, assembly GCF_003074055.1. Classification (NCBI taxonomy): domain Bacteria; kingdom Bacillati; phylum Actinomycetota; class Actinomycetes; order Kitasatosporales; family Streptomycetaceae; genus Streptomyces; species Streptomyces nigra. Next base: position 146,374 of record NZ_CP029043.1, read on the forward strand.
CACCTCCGGGGGCGAGCCGACCAGGGCCACCGTGCGGTGGCCCATCGAGGCGAGGTGTTCCACGCATGCTTCGCCGGCGCCCGCGAAGTCCAGGTCGATGCATGTGAGTCCGGCCGGGTCGGAGGGGAAGCCGATCAGGACGGACGGCTGGTCCAGGCCGCGCAGCAGGGGCAGCCGCCGGTCGTCCATCTCGACGTCCATGATGATGAAGGCGTCCGCCAGGCGGCTGCGGGCGACCCGGTTGATGCCCTCCTCCCCCTCGTTGTGGGTGAGGAGGAGGACGTCGTGGTCGTGCTCCCGGGCGGCGGTGGCCACGGAGGTGGCGAACTGCATCACCACGGGCATGTGCATGCCCTTGCGGAGGGGCAGGACGAGGCCGATCACCTGTGATCTGCTGCTGGCCAGGGACCGGGCTCCGGCGTGCGGCCGGTAGCCCAGTTCCCGGATGCTGTCCTCTATGCGCCGACGCGTCTCCGCAGAGATCGGTCTCTTGCCGCTGAGGGCATAACTGACCGTGCTGGGCGACACGTTGGCGTGCCGCGCCACGTCAGTGATCTTGACCATGGGGTGTACCTTCTCGAGTCCCGCTGTACTCCGTCATCCTCGGGCATCGGAGAGTGTCAGGGCGAGTACGGCCGTACCGGCCGCGGCGCGCGCCGAGGGGCCGCCGGCGACCTCGATGCCCCAGGGCAGGGAGGCGTCGGAGGTCTCGGCACGCAGCGTAAAGCCTTCGCGTACGACGGTGATCTCGACCGGGGCCGTGCCGTCCTCGCGGGGGATGCGCACGGTGGTGCGGGAGCCGTCGGCCGGTTCGAAGACCCGGACGGTCACCTCGTCGGCCCACGTGTAGTCGGGACGTTCGTCGACCGAGCCGACCGGTATCGCGGCACCGGGCCGGGCCAGCAGCGGCAGGCTGAGGTAGTCGTGGGTCTCGCGCACCCAGCGTGGGCCGGTGACCTTCTCGCCGGTCGTGAAGTGCGTCCACGTGCCCTCGGGCACGTAGTACGACACCTCGCCGTCCTCCGAGAACACCGGCGCGACGAGCAGGTCCCCGCCGAGCATGTACTGGCGTTCCAGCGGGGCGCAGGCCGGGTCGTCGGGGAACTCCAGCATCATGGCCCGCATCATGGGGATGCCGTCGCCGTGCGCCTGGTGCGCGGCGCCGTAGAGGTACGGCATGAGGCTGAGCTTGAGCTTCGTGAAGTGGCGCAGGACGTCCACGGCCTCCTCGTCGAACAGCCACGGCACGCGGTAGGAGGAGGAGCCGTGCAGACGGCTGTGCGAGGAGAGCATGCCGAAGGCGGTCCAGCGCTTGAAGAGGCCGGCGTCGGGCAGGCCCTCGAAACCGCCGATGTCATGGCTCCAGTAGCCGAAGCCGGACAGGCCGAGGGAGAGGCCGCCGCGCAGGGACTCGGCCATCGACTCGTAGGTGGACTCGCAGTCGCCGCCCCAGTGCACGGGGAACTGCTGGCCGCCGGCCGTGGCGGAGCGGGCGAAGAGGACCGCCTCTCCCTCGCCGCGGTGCTTGCGCAGCACGTCGAAGACGGTCTTGTTGAAGAGCTGGGTGTAGTAGTTGTGCATGCGCTCCGGGTCGGAGCCGTCGAACCACGCGACATCGGTGGGGACGCGCTCGCCGAAGTCCGTCTTGAAGCAGTCGACGCCCATGTCGAGAAGGGCTTCGAGCTTGGACGCGTACCAGGCGCAGGCATCGGGGTCGGTGAAGTCGACCAGGGCCATGCCGGGCTGCCACAGGTCCCACTGCCAGACACCGCCGTCGGGGCGCTTGAGGAGGTAGCCGGCGGCCTTGCCCTCGGCGAACAGCGGGGAGCGCTGGGCGATGTAGGGGTTGATCCATACACAGATGTGCAGGTCCCGGTCCTTGAGGCGGCGCAGCATCCCCTCGGGGTCGGGGAAGACACGCGGGTCCCACTCGAAGTCGCACCAGTTGAACTCGCGCATCCAGAAGCAGTCGAAGTGGAAGGCCGACAGCGGGAGATCGCGTTCGGCCATGCCCTCGACGAAGCCGGTGACGGTCTGCTCGTCGTAGGAGGTGGTGAAGGAGGTGGTCAGCCACAGTCCGAAGGACCAGGCGGGCGGGAGCGCCGGCCGGCCGGTCAGGGCCGTGTACTTCCGCAGGATCTCCTTCGGCGTGGGGCCGTGGATGACGTAGTACTGCAACTGCTGGCGCTCGGCGCTGAACTGGACGCGTGAGACCTGCTCGGAGGCGACCTCGAAGGACACCTTGCCCGGGTCGTCGACGAAGACGCCGTAGCCGGCGTCGGTCAGGTAGAACGGCACGTTCTTGTAGGACTGTTCGCTGCTGGTGCCGCCGTCGGCGTTCCAGATGTCGACGCTCTGGCCGTTCTTGACGAGCGGGCCGAAGCGCTCACCGAGACCGTAGACGGACGTGCCGACGTTGAGCCGGAGTTGCTCGCGGATGTAGTGCTTGCCCTCGGCGGTCTCCATCAGCGCCATGGCCTTGACGTCGCTGCTGGTCAGGGCGCGTCCGTCGGCCCGGAACTCCATCCGCCAGTCGCCGTCGAGGCGGAAGCGGACGCTCAGGTCGCCGGAGGTGAGGGTTGCCTGCTCGTCGTCGACGGCCACGACGGGGTCGTGCGGCTCGTGGTGCAGTTCGAAGTGGGGGCCGGTCTCGACGCCGCCCTCGAAGTGCGTGATGCGTACGCCGATGACACCGGGCATCGGCGCGGTGCAGTCGACGGTGATGAGTGGGCCCTTGAGCAGGTCGCCGCGGTGCCCGATGTGCTGGGTGGGCGCGTGGACCCGGAGCGTTCCGGGGCCCGGGACGGCGTCGAGGACCTCGGCCGGATACGCCGCCGTGATGCCTTCACGCAGCAGCCAGTACCCGTTGGTGAACTTCATCGTCGATGCCTTTCCCGGTGGGCGGCCACCGGCGCTCGGTTCGTGTTCGTGTGGAAGGGGGGTACGTCTTCGGCCTCGGCCGCGACAAGTCGCGCCGCGCCGGTCACTTCACGGCGCCGACGGCGATGCCTCGCGTCAGGGTCCGCTGGAAGAGCAGGAAGAAGACGATCGCGGGCAGTGCGCCGAGCAGGCCGGCGGCGTTGGTCATCGTCGCGTCCATCAGACGCTGCCCCTGGAGCACGCCGAGCGCCACCGAGACGGTCTGGTTGTCGTTCGACGGCAGCATGACCAGCGGCAGCAGGAACTCGTTCCAGGTCCAGATGAAGAAGAACACCAGCAGGACACCCAGCGTGGGCCGGCTGACCGGGACCACCATGCGCCACAGGATCTGCCAGCTGTTGGCGCCGTCGATCCTGGCCGCCTCGATGATCTCCCTCGGGAAGGCCCCGAGCACCGAGGACAGCAGGTATGTGCCGAAGGCCGCCTGGACGACGCTGAAGACGATGATCAGGCTCAGCCTGGTGTCGTACAGCCCCACTTCCTTGGACAGGTAGTACAGCGGGTAGACGAGGGCCTCCTGCGGCAGCACGTTGGCCAGCACGAAGAAGGCGAGGAAGTACGCCTTGCCCTTGATCCGGCCGATGCCGATCGCGTACGCGTTGAGCACCGACAGGATGACGCCGAAGACGGCGACGGAACCCGAGATCAGAACCGAGTTCAGCAGGGTGTTCCCGAAGTCCACCCGGGTCCAGAAGTCCTTCAGGCCGTCCAGGTAGAGGCCGTCGGGCAGGGACAGCGGGCCGTTCGCCGAGTATTCTGCCGGTGACTTCAGCGCGTTGACGAGGACGATGAGCAGCGGCAGCACCATGAAGACCGCGCCGAGGAAAATCGCCACCAGCACCGGGTAGCGCTTGACCGCGTTCACCGTGCGTCCTCCGATCGGCTCTGGAAGCGCAGTCCGACCGTGGTCAGCGCCAGGATGATGAGGGTGAGGACCGTCGCGATGGCCGAGCCGTAACCGACGTCCGTCTTCTCGAAGAAGGTCGAGAAGGAGAAGTAGGACGGCACGATGGTCGCGTCGGCGGGGCCGCCCTTGGTGAGGACGTAGACCGCGCCGAAGACCTTGAGGGCGGCGATGGTGCACCACAGCATCACCACGTGGATCTCGGGGCGGATCTGAGGCAGCGTCACGTGCCAGAAACGCTGCCACCAGTTCGTCCCGTCCAGTTCGGCCGCCTCGTGGAGCGAGGGGTCGACCCGCTGGAGTCCCGCCATGAAGATCACGACGGGGAAGCCCAGCTGCACCCAGACCATCACGGCCATCACGCTGTAGAGCGCGAACTTCGGGTCGCCCAGCCAGTCCTGCTGGAGCGAGCCCAGGCCGACCGCCTTCAGCAGCTCGTTGAGGGAGCCGTTCTCGGGGGCCAGGATCCAGCTCCAGACGATGCCCGCCACGGTGATGGGCAGGACCTGCGGGAGGTAGAAGCAGGCGCGCAGCACGCCGGCCAGCCTCGAACCGAAGTGCTTGCCGATGAAGTCGAACAGCGCCGCTGCCACCACCAGGCCGACGGCGGTGGGGATCACCGCCATCGCCAGGACCATGGCGACGCTGTGCCGGAAGGACTCCCAGAACCGCGAGTCCTTCATCAGCTCCTGGTAGTTCTCCAGCCCGGCCCAGGTGGGCGAGCCGACGCCCTGCCAGTGGGTGAGGCTGAAGTAGATGTTCATCGCGAACGGCACGATCACGACGGCCAGGAAGGCGATGACACCGGGGATCAGGTACAGCGCGTACGGGTTGCGCAGCCGGAGGGGTCGGGCGCTCATGACGTGGGCGCACCCGCGTCATAGGCCTTCTGCAGCTCGTCGAGGACGGCGTCGGGGCTCGCACTGCCGGTGATCAGCTTCTGGGTGGCCGACACCAGCACGTCGTAGAAGCCCGGGACCGGCCAGTCGGGGTAGAAGGCGAGGCCGTCGCCGGACGAGACCTTGTTGAAGTTCTCGATGAGCTCCTTGGAGCTGGGGTCGGTGATCGCCGAGGGCTCGGCGGCGACGGGCACGCCGCCGTTGTTGCCGAGGGTGTTCTGGATGCCCTTCTTCATCGTGATGTCGATGAAGTCGTAGGCCAGTTGCTTGTTCTTGGCGTTCTTCGGGACGACCCACAGATTGCCGCCGGAGCCGAGGGTGAGCTTGCTGCCCGGGAAGAGGAACGAGCCCCACTTGAACTTGTTCTCGTCGCGGAAGCGGCCGTACCACCAGCTTCCTGAGAAGAAGATCGGGGACTTGCCGCTGATGAAGGACACGCCGGCGTCCTCGGCCTTGGCGCCACTGCTGGTCTTGGCGATGTAGCCCTTCTTCACCCAGTCCGACAGGGTGTTGGCGGCGTACGTCCAGGCGGCGTCGTGGAAGTCGGCCTTGCCCTTGTAGAGCTCGAAGGAGTCGACCCAGGCGCGGTCGGCCTTGGTGAGGGCGAGCTGGTACAGGTACTGGTGGGCGGGGTACTCGGCGCCGCCGTTGGCGAGCGGGGTGATGCCCTTGGCCTTGAAGGCGGCGAGAGCCTGCTCGAACTCGTCGAACGTGGTCGGGACCTTCACGTCGTTCTTCGCGAAGAGGTCCTTGTTGTAGTACACCATCGTGTACTCGCCGAAGTTCGGGACGCCGTACCAGTTGCCGGAGCCCATGACGCCCTGGGCGTCGTAGCGGCTGGTGGTCGTGACGCTCGGGCTGAGCAGCTTGTCCCAGCCGTTCTTGGTGACCTGCGGGGTGAGGTCGGTGAGCAGGCCCTGCTTGGCCAGCAGGCCGGCGGTGGCGTTGCCCTTGTTGTACTCCATGAGGTCCGGGGCGTTGCTGGAGTTGAGCACCATCGAGGCGGTCTTCTGGATCTGCTCGAAGCCCTTGGCCTCGAACTCGACCTTGACGCCCGGGTGGGACTTCTTGAACTCCTCTATCGCCTGGTTCCAGGCGATACCCATGGCACTGTTCGGAGCTTCGTAGTGCCAGAGCTTCAGCGTCTTGCCGTCGCCCTCCGCACCTCCGTCGGAGCTCCCGCACGACGTCATGAGCATGACGCCCGCCAGGGCTGCTGCTGTGAGAGCCAGCGGTCTGCGCACCTTCACCATTGAAGTGACTCCTACCTGGGCCGAACGGATGAGGCGCCTCATCGAATCGTTTCGACGAGGCGCGTCGAAGCGCTTCGACGGAGGACCGTATGTACGGCGACCCCATACGTCAATGGCGTTTACAAATCTCTCTCGCGTATGCCCTTTATGAGCCGGGAGATCCGAAAGGTCGACCGGAAGGGGATTCCGGCCGACCGTGGGAGAGAGGGTGGGGTTCAGCCCACGGGCGTCAGCACAGGCAGGGGTTCGTTTCCCAGGCGAGACCCTGGACGTCCTTGTCGCGCAGGTGCGCCTGCCTCGTCCCGCTCGGGCATGACTTTGTGGGTGCGCGCGGAGCCGGGTTCGATCACCCTCCTTGCCGGCCCATCCGCAGGACGCTCTCAGAGCGGGATCTCGAAGTGGACGGTGGCGACGCCCGGGCCGTGCTCGCCCGTGGTGCGGGCGTCGAAGATCTCCTTGGCGAGGCCGCGCCAGAAGGCCTCCGCACCCGGGACACGAGTGTTGGTGTGGAGGTAGAGGCGGTCGTAGCCCGGAGTGGCGGCCACGAAGTCGCGGGCCTCCTCGACCAGTGTGCGTGCCAGGCCCCGGCGCCGGTGCTCCGGACGGACGTAGACGCGGACCAACTGGGCGGTGGTGCCGGACGGATAGCGTTCGGCCAGCCGGCGGGGATGCGGCGGGTGGGCCGGGCCGGTGGAGTGGACGCCGGTGGTGGCGACCACCTCGTCGCCGTGGGTGGCCACGAGCAGGACGTGGCGGGGGTTGTCGAGGTACGTGCCCTCGATGTCCATGACGTCGCGGTGCCATCGGGGTACGTAGCCGTATCCGAACTCCTCGTAGAAGGTGTCGAGCATGACGGCTCGGGCGCCGTCGACGTCCTCGCGGGTCGCAAGGCGCACGGTGTAGCCGGTGGGTGTGGTGCGGGGCATCGGTGGATCCTTCCTCATCGGTGGCGGCCATATCAGGCCCTATCAGGCCTTGTCAGGCCTGGTCCCGGCCTCGGCGGGGGGAGCTCATCGGCCTCATCGGCGCACCACGCTACCTGACAATGAAAATGATTACCGATATCGTGTCGACGATGTCGCGGCCCTGGTTCCAAGGCCGCGTCCTTCGCGACGACACGAAAAGGGGAGCCGTGGCCCATCTGCTGGTGGTCGAAAGCTGGGTCGGATCGATGAGCAGGCTGTTGCCACGGGCGATCCGGGAAGGTGGCCACGAGTTCACCTTCCTCACCCGCGACCTGCACCACTACCTGCGTGCCGCGCCCGAGGGCTCCGCGCACCCGCTGCTCGGGGCACGCAACGTGATCACCGCGGACACCAATGACACGGAGTCCCTGCTGCCCGAAGTGGAGCGACTGCACGACGTGTTGCGGTTCGACGGGGTGCTCACCTCGTGCGACTACTACCTGCCGGTGGTGGCGCGTACGGCCGCCCGGCTCGGGCTGCCCGGACCGGCTCCCGAGGCCGTCGAAAACGCCTGCCGCAAGGACGCCACCCGGCGGGTGCTGGCCGACGCGGGCGTGCCCGGGCCGCGGTTCGCGGTGCATGAGGAGTGGGCCGAACTCGCCCACTCCGCACGGAACATCGGCTACCCGCTGGTGGTCAAGCCCGTGGACCTGTGCGCCGGCATGCTGGTGCGGCGGGTGGACGACGAGGCTCAGCTCGCCGCCGCCGTCAAGGCGATGGCCGACTTCCCGGTCAACGCGCGCGGTCAACGGCGGGCGCCCGTCGTACTGCTCGAAGAGCTGCTGGACGGGCCGGAGGTGAGCGTCGAGTCGGTCTCGCACGCGGGCGCTGTGCACGCCGTCGGCGTGACCGACAAAAGCGTCGGTGGGGAGCCGGCGTTCATCGAGACCGGCCACATGTTCCCCGCCGACCTGTCCGCCGCGGACACCGAGGCCGTCACACGGACCGCGCTCCACGCGCTCGAGGCGCTCGGGCTCACGGACGGTGTGGTGACGCACACCGAGATCAAGCTGACGTCGGCCGGGCCGCGGGTGGTCGAGGTCAATCCGCGGCCTGCCGGGAACCGCATCACCGAGTTGATACGGCATGTCACCGGCATCGACCTCGCCGCCGCCTTCGTGGACGTCAGCCTGGGCCACTCCCCCGATCTGCGGCGTACGGACACCGGGCTGCGCAGTGCCGCCATCGGCTTCCTCGTACCGGAGGCGACGGGCACGCTCGAGGCGCTGGACGGCGGTCGTGTGCGGACGGCGTCGGACGTGTTGGAAGTGGAACTCGCCGAGCCGGGGCGGCAGGTGAAGGCGGCAGGCAGCAACAACGAGTACCTGGGGCATGTCATGGCGGGCGACCCGTCTGGCGCCGGGGCCCGGGCCCGGGTCGAGGCGCTGCTCGGCGAGGTGCGGACCGGGATGGTGATCCGATGAGGTCCGCCAGCCCCTTCTCCGCCGGTACGGCCCCTGCAACACCGGCTCCTGCCTCTCCGGTCTCCGCCGGCACCGCGACGACATTCGAGGAGCTGCTCTCCCTCGTCCGTACCGGAGAACTTGGCCCCGATCCAGCCGGGTTGCGGATCTCCGTGGCCTTCACCACCCGGCAGGCCGTACGGCACGAGGGGCGTGGCACCGGATACCGCAACGAGGTGCTCAGCCTGCGGCTGGCCGAGGCCGTCGGAAGTTGTGCGGTCGAGCCCGGTGCGCTGCCCGACGGCGCCGTGGACGACTGTGCCGGCGCGGATGTGGCCCTGCTGCTCGGGCATCCGATGCTGCCGGTGCGGGTCGCCGCACTCGACGCCTACCTGATGCACGTCTTCCCTCACACCCCGGAGAACGGAGCGCGGCCCGTCGCCCTGCCGGCCGGGACATCGCTGGAGAAGTCGCGCGTCCGGGCCGACGCCGTCGCCGGGCTGCTCACCCTGCCCCCTGGGTCGACGGTGCTCGTGGTCGGGGTCGTCAACTCCCTGCTGGAGGCGTTGCGTTCTCGAGGGTTGCGCTACGTCCCCTGTGACCTCAAGGGCGGTGTCACGGAGTGGGGTGAGCCGGTGGCGACCGACGCTCTCGCCTCGGCCGGCCGCTGTGACGCCCTGCTCGTGTCCGGGATGACCCTGGGCAACGGGACCTTCGAAGCGTTGCGGAAGCACGCGCTGCGGCACGACAAGCAGTTGGTGATGTTCGCCCAGACGGGCAGCGCCGTACTCCCCCGACTGCTGGGGCGCGGAGTGAGCGCGGTGTGTGCGGAGCCGTACCCCTTCTTCTGGCTGGACGGCGGACCCGGCACCGTCCACCGCTACCGCGCCGGCTGTCCGGGAGGCACCCTGTGACGACCGCCCTGCGCACCCCCGCCCGCCCGGAACTGCTCACCCTGCTCGGCCGCACCCCGGTCCTCCGCGTCACCGCCGACCTGCCCGGTCCCCACCCCGGTTTCTGGGCCAAGCTCGAAGGGCTCGCCGCGGGCGGTATGAAGGCGCGGGCCGCCGTGTCGATGCTGATGGGTGCCCGGGAGCGCGGTGAACTGCTCCCCGGCGCTCCCGTGGTGGAGTCCACCTCCGGCACCCTCGGCATCGGGCTCGCCTTCGCCGGACAGGCCCTCGGGCATCCCGTCGTCCTGGTCGGCGACAGCGAACTCGAGCCGTCGATGCGGCAGTTGCTGCGCTCGTACGGGGTCCGGCTGGAGATCGTGGACCGGCCCGCGGCCCGCGGTGGCTGGCAGGCCGCACGCATCGACCGGCTGCGCGCCCTGCTCACCGTGCTGCCCGACGCCTACTGGCCAGACCAGTACAACAACCCCGACAACACGACCGGTTACGCCTCTCTGGCCGCCGAACTCGCCGCCCAGCTGGACCACTTGGACGTACTCGTGTGCAGTGTCGGCACCGGTGGGCACAGCGCCGGCGTGATCGGCCCCCTGCGACGGCACTGGCCGGCACTGCGGCTGATCGGCGTGGACTCCACCGGCTCCACCATCTTCGGCCAGCCCGCCCGGCCCCGCCTGATGCGCGGCCTGGGCAGCAGCATCCATCCACGGAACGTCGCCTACGACGCCTTCGACGAGGTGCACTGGGTGGGGCCGGCCGAGGCCGTGGACAGTTGTCGGCGGCTCGCCCGGGGCAGTTTCGTCAGCGGTGGCTGGAGCACCGGTGCCGTCGCCCGCGTCGCCGCCTGGGCGGCCCGGGTCCACCCGGGTGCGGTCGTCGGCACCGTCTTCCCCGACGGGCCGCACCGCTATCTCTCCACCGTCTACGACGACGACTTCACCACAGCCCACGGCGTCGATCCCGCCGCCGCGGCCACTCGCCCGGTGGAGATCCCGCACCCGTACGCGGCCGAGGCCACCGGCTGGGTGCGGTGCACCCGCGTCACCGACCCGCTCGCGCCCCGCGCGGAGGGACCGATGAGGGCCGCCGATTCGCTCACGCCTCGCGCGGAGGACCGATGAGGACCACCCATCCACTCACGCCCCGCGAGGAGAGCCGATGAGGACCAGCCTGCACACCGTCCGCCTGGAGCTCGCCGAACCGTTGCGCATCTCCCGTTCGACGATGTCCGCCCGTGACGCCGTCCGGCTGAGCCTCGAGCATGAGGGCCTGACCGGTCAAGGCGAGGCCGTCAGCAGCGTCTACTACCGGCTCGACGCCGTGGCACTCGCTCGGCACTTCACCGCCATGGACGCGGACCTGGACCGCTACCCCGACCCCGAGACCGCCCTGGTAGCACTCAGCACGGGTGAGTTGGCCGGCGACGGCACTCCCCCGGCCGTGACCGCCGCCGTCGAGGCGGCCCTTCTGGACCTGGTCGGCAAGCGCGCGGGCAAGCCCGTGCACCGTCTCCTGGGTACCGAAGGCACCCCGGTCGCGGCCACCGCCCGCACCATCGGCATCACCTCGCCTTCGCGTGCGGCAGCCCAGGCCCGCGCCCTCGCGGCGAGCGGCTTCCAGGTGCTGAAGGTGAAGGCGGGGGCGACCGATCCGGAGGAGGACGTCGAGCGCGTCCGGGTCGTCCGGGACGCCGCGCCCCGCGCGCGGCTGCTCCTCGACCCGAACGGCGCCTGGACCGCCGTACAAGCCCGGGACTTGCTGCCCCGTTTCGCCGCGCTCGGTGTCGAGGCCGTCGAGCAGCCTCTCGCCCCCGGTGACCCGGAAGGGCTGGCCGCGCTGGCCGAGCGGTCACCGCTGCCCGTCATCGCCGACGAGGACGCCGTCGACCTGGAGGACGTGCACCGCCTGGCCGGGCGCGTCCACGGCGTCAACGTCAAGCTCGCCAAGTGCGGCGGGGTGTACGCGGCCCTGCGCATCGCCGAGGCGATCGACGGCAGCGGCACGCGACTGATGCTGGGTTGTCTGGTCGCCAGCACGCTGGGGATCGCGCCCGCCGTGCACCTCGCCGACCGGGCCCGCTGGACCGATCTGGACGGGCATCTGCTGCTCGCGCACGACCCGTGGAGCGGCATCGGCGGTGCGGACGGCCTGGTGCGGGCGAGCGGATCGCCGGGACTGGGCGTCGCGCCGCGGGACGGGGCGCCGCGGGACGGAGCGCCGTGAAGACCTGGCACGAGATACGCAGCCTGCCCCCCGCCGTCCGTCTTCTGCTGGTCAATCAGCTCGGCGTCAACACCGGTTTCTACCTGCTCATCCCCTACCTCGCCACCCACCTCACCGAGAACCTGGGCCTGTCGGCCGCCGTCGTCGGCGTCGTCCTGGGGGTCAGGAACCTCAGCCAGCAGGGCTTGTTCGTCATCGGCGGCACCGCCTCCGACCGGCTGGGCGCGCGAGGCGTCATCATCGCCGGCTGCGCCCTGCGCACCGCCGGATTCGCGCTGTTCGCGCTCGGCGACGACCTGGCCGTCCTGCTCGCGGCGTCCGTCCTCAGCGGGTTCGCGGGGGCGCTGTTCAACCCCGCCGTCCGGGCCTATGTCGCACAGGAGACCGAGGGACGCAGGGCCGAGGCGTTCGCCCTGTTCAACGTGTTCGCCACCACCGGCGCGCTGATCGGTCCGCTGCTGGGCAGCGCGCTGCTGCTGGTCGACTTCCGTACCTCGGCACTGACCGCCGCCGGAATATTCGCGGTCCTGACGGTCGCACAGGCCCTGCTGCTTCCCCCCCGGCCGGTCGAGCCGACCGGGGGCGGGGTGCTCGCCGACTGGCGGGAGGTGCTGGGCAACCGCGCCTTCCTGGCCTTCGCGCTCGCCGTGTCCGGCCTGTTCACCCTGGAGAGCCAGCTGTATCTGCTGCTGCCCGACGCGGCACGGCGGGCCACCGGCTGGGACGGTGCCGCCGGACTGGTCTTCGTCGTCGGCGCCCTCGCGAGCCTCCTGCTGCAACTGCGCCTGACCCGTGCGCTCAAGCGGCGCGGGGACCGGGCCCGTTGGGTGGCGACGGGGCTGTGCCTGATGGGGGCGGCGTTCCTGCCGCCCCTCCTGGTCGCCACGGCGTCCAGCGGGCCGGACGACCCGGCGCTGCGATTGCTGCCCGTGCTGGCGGGCGCCCTGCTGCTGTACCTCGGGGTGATGGTCGCCCAGCCGTTCGTGATGGACCTGATCCCCGCCTTCGGCCGGCCCGCACTGACCGGCACCCACTTCGGCCTCTTCTACGTCGTCTCCGGTGTCGTCGCCGCGATCGGCAACGCAGTTGTCGGCTGGGCCATGGACACCGGGCGAGACGGCGACGCCGCGTGGCTGCCCTGGGCGTGCTGCGTGCTGACCGGACTCGCCTCGGCGCTCGGCGTCCTGCGGCTGCGCCGCCTGGGATCGCTGCCCGCGCCGCCCCATCTCCCTGTCCCCACCGCCGCCGTACGAGGAAGGACCCCGGCATGACCTCCGCGGGGCACAACCTGCTCACCGACCACCCCGCCCTGTACGAGGCCCGCTTCCCCGACCCCGACCGCCTGGCCGCACGCTGGACGCAGGACTGCCTGCGACGGCACGGCGCCGGCAACCGTGTCCTGGACATGGGCTGCGGAACCGGCCGTGACACGGCGTGGCTGCACGGTGCCGGGCGCGCGGTGATCGGCGCGGACCTCTCCGAGTCGATGCTCGCCCACGCCCGCGAGCATCACCCCGGACCCGAGTACGTCCGCGCCGACCTGCACGGATTCGACCTCGGGCGCGAGGTGTGCGACGCCGTGGTGTGCCTGGACAGTGCGCTGCTGTACTGCCACACCAACGACCAGCTGGACGGTTTCCTGTCCTCCTGCCGCCACGCCCTCGCACCGGGCGGCCTGCTCGTCGCGGAGATGCGCAACGGCGCGTACTTCCTCGGCCGCACCGACCTCCTCGACACGCCCAGGTCCGACGCGTTCACCTGGCAGGGCACCGTCCACCGGTCCGTCACCACCCTCACGGTGGACCGTACGGGCCAACTGCTGCGCCGCAGGCGCGTGTGGACCGCCGACGACGGCACGGGACCCGTCGAGCAGCGGTCCGCGTGGCGGCTGCTGTTCCCGCAGGAGCTGCGGTACGTGCTGGCCGCTCACGGCTTCGACGTCCTGGAGCTCCACGACGGACCGGGGCCGCGCACCGAACCGCTCTGGCGCGAGGGCCTGCTCCCCGGGCACACCACCGACGCCGACCGGCTGCACGTGGTGGCCCGTCTCACCCACCCGTCCACCGGCACCATCACCGCCCCGATCGCTCACTGAGGATTCCCATGCACGACGTTTCGACCGACCGTCCCTCCTCCTTCCCCGAGCTGCGCCGCCGCGGCTTCCTCGCCGCGACCGGCGTCGGCGCGCTCGCCCTGGCCGGGTGCGGCGGGCCCGGCACCGACGACGGGGCCGGCAAGGACGACGGCTCGCCCACGAAGGGCGGGCGGCTGCGCGCCGCGTTCGCCGGCGGAGGTGCGAGCGAGACCCTCGACCCGCACCTCGCCAACCTGTTCGCCGACGTCGCCCGTGCCAAGGCCCTGTTCGACAAGCTCGCCGACTACGGCGCCGACCTGTCCGCCGTACCCCGCCTCGCGGACAGATGGGAACCCAACAAGGCGCTGGACCGCTGGCAGGTCACCCTGCGCAAGGCCGTCTTCCACGACGGCAGCCCCGTCACCGCGAAGGACGTCCTCTACAGCTACCGCCGGATCGCCGACCCGAAGCAGGCGTTCCGCGCCAAGGCGTCCCTCGAACCCATCGACCTCGACGCCAGCCGCGCCACCGGCGCACGCTCCCTCGAGTTCGTGCTCAAGCGGCCCACGGCCGAATTCCCCAACGTGCTGGCCGCGTTCGGCGCCTACATCGTGCCCGAGGGCGCCACCGAGTTCGACGAGAAGCCGGTCGGCTCCGGTCCCTTCCGCTTCGTGTCCTTCACGCCCGGCCGCTCGGCGGTCTTCCGCCGCCACGACGCCTACTGGGAGGGCGCCCCGCACCTCGACGAGATCGAGTTCGTCGTGGCGAACGAGGAGTCGGCCCGGGTCAACGCGCTGCTCGGCGGGCAGGTCGAGTACGCGCACGAACTCAACCCCACCACCGCACGCGCCCACGAGGACAAGGGGCGGATCGAGATCGTGCGGCTGCGGGGCAGCGCCATGCAGGCGTTCTGCATGAAGACCGACCGGCCGCCCTTCGACGACCCGAGGGTGCGCCAGGCGTTCTTCCTCATCGCCGACCGCCGGGAACTCGTCGACGGCGCGCTGTCCGGCGCGGGCGAGGTGGGCAACGACCTGTTCGGCAAGGGGTACGAGTACTACGCGGACGGTCTGCCCCAGCGCGAACAGGACCTCGGCAGGGCCCGCTCCCTGCTGAAGCGAGCCGGCGCCGAGGATCTGAAGGTCACCCTGGACACCTCCGCCGTCGCCGCCGGGTTCACCGAGGCCGCCGGCATCTTCCGCGACCAGGCGAAGAAGGCCGGGGTCACCGTCGACGTGAGGATGGGCAGCAAGGACTCCTACTGGAGCGACATCCTCGACAACGGCGCCCTGTGCTGCTACCGCTCCGGCGCCATGCCCATCGAGGCGCACATCTCCCAGCGGCTGCTCACCGACTCCACCACCAACGCCACCAAGTGGCGGCACAAGGACTTCGACGCGCTCTACCAGCAGGCCCAGTCCACCCGCGACAAGGCCGAACGCGCCGCAGTCTACGAGCGCATGCAGCGCCGTCTGTACGCCGAGGGCGGCTTCCTGGTGTGGGGATTCGCGGACTGGATCATCGGAACGGCCCGCAACGTCAAGGGAGTCGACGCGAAGGCGCCCGCCAACACCCTGGACTGGGCCCGGTTCGACACGGTGTGGCTCGCGTGAGCGGACTGCGTTCCTTCGTCGCCCGGCGACTGCTCCTCGGCGGCGTGCAGACCGTGGCCGTGGTGCTGCTGGTCTTCGCGCTCACCGAGGCGCTGCCGGGCGACGCCGCGGTCGCCCTCGCCGGGGACCAGCCCGACCCGGCCCGCGTCGCGGCCATCCGGGAGGCGATGGAACTGGACCGGCCGGCCTGGGAACGGCTGGCCGACTGGGCGGCGGGGCTGCTCCACGGCGACCTCGGCACCTCGCTGGTCTCCGGCCGTCCGGTGCGCCAGTACCTCGCCGACGGCTTCGGCCCGACCCTGCTGCTGGCCTCCCTGACCGTGGCGCTGCTGGTGCCGGTGGGGTTCGGGCTCGGGGTGCTGGCCGCCCGGCACGCGGGCCGGCCGGTGGACCGGCTGATCAGCTCGGTGACACTGGCCGTGTACGCGGTCCCCGAGTTCGCCCTCGGGGTGCTGCTGGTGACGGTGTTCGCGCTGCGGCTCGGCTGGCTGCCGCCGACCGCCCTCGGCTACGGCACCGATCTGCTCGCCCATCCGGCGGCGCTGGTCCTGCCCGTACTGGTCCTGCTGTCGCGGCCGGTGTGCTCGTTGGCACGGCTGGTCCGGGCGGGCATGATCGACGCGCTCGCCTCCCCGTATGTGGCGCACGCCCGCCGTTACGGCGTGTCGGGCCTCCGCATCCGGTACACGCACGCCCTGCCGAACGCCTTGGCGCCCGCCGCGCAGCAGTTGGCGCGCACCGTCGACTGGTTGCTGTGCGGTGTCGTCGTGGTGGAGGCCCTGTATGTGATCCCCGGGCTCGGCACCGTACTGCTGGGCGCGGTCGCCGAACGCGATGTGCCCGTGGTGCAGGGGCTGGCCGTGGTGTTCGGCGTGCTGACCGTCGTCCTGAATCTGGGCGCCGACCTGGTCGCCCACCGGCTCACGCCACGGGCGGGGGTGGCCGCGTGAGGGTCATGCGTGCGGGCCGCTTCACGCTCGGTCTCACCGTGGTCGCCGTACCGCTCGTCCTCGCGCTGCTCGGCCCGGTGTTCGCGGGTGATCCGGGTCCGCGGGCCGCGTCCTTCACGCTGGGTGAAGGCCACTGGCTCGGCACCGACTTCGTGGGCCGGGACGTCTGGCGGCAGGTGCTGCACGGTGGGCGCCCGGTACTGCTGACCGCGCTCGCCGCGACCGCCCTGACCTATCTGGTCGCCCTCCCGGTCGGTCTGTTCTGCGCGCTCACCCGGCACCGCTGGCTGGAGGAGCTGCTGATGCGCCCCCTGGACGTACTGCTCGCGGTGCCGTCGCTGCTGCTGATCCTGCTGGCGGCCACCGTGTTCGCGCCGGGCGCGGTGGGTCTGACCCTGTTGGTCGCGCTGGCCAACGTGCCCGACGCGGCCCGGCTGGTGCGCGCCACCGCCGCGGAGGCCGCCGCCCGGCCCGCGGTCGAGGCGCTGCGGATGCAGGGCGAGACGTGGTGGCGGACGGCTGTCGGCTATGTCGGCCGCGCCATGCTGCGCCCCCTGGCCGCCGACGCAGGCACCCGGCTCACCGGTGTGCTCTATCTGGTCGCCACGGCCGCGTTCCTCGGAGTCGGCGTGGCGCCCGACGCCGCCGACTGGGCGGTCATGGTGGACCGGAACCGGACGGGACTGTTCGTGCAGCCATGGGCCGTCGTCGTCCCCGCCATGCTGATCGTCACGCTGACGACGGGGACGAACCTCCTCTTCGACGCCGCGCTGGACAAGGGCGGTCAGCGGACAGGGAAGGAAGGACGTCCGTGAACGACGAGACCACGGGGGCGGATCCCGTCGCCGCCGAGATCCGCGATCTGCGCGTCGTGGTGGAGGGCCGGGCGATCGTCGACGGGGTGAGCCTGCGGCTCCGGCCGGGCCGCGTCACTGCGTTGATCGGCGCCTCGGGCAGCGGCAAGACCACGACCGGCCTCGCCCTGCTCGGCGAGTACCCGGAGGGCGCGCGGGTCATGGGTGAGGTACGGCTGGCGCACGGCAGCCCGGTCGGTTACGTCCCCCAGCATCCCGCGGCGGCCCTCAACCCCGCCCGTCGCGTCTCCGCGCTGCTGACCGACGTCGCCCGGACGCGGGTACGGCACCTTCCGATCCGCCGGCGCCGGGCGGCGGCCCGCGACCGCGTCCTGAGCGCTCTGGCCGAGGCACAACTCCCCGACGCCGAGACCCTGTTGCGACGCCACCCCCACCAGCTCTCCGGTGGCCAGCAGCAACGCGTCGTCCTCGCACAGGCATTGCTGCTCGGGGCGCGGGTCGTCGTGGCCGACGAGCCCACCACGGGCCAGGACGCCCTGACCAAGAGCCGTATCGTCGAACGGTTCCGGGACGTCGCGGCCCGCGGCATCGCGGTGCTGCTGCTCAGCCACGACCTGGACGTGGTGCAGTCCCTCGCCGACGAGGTGGTGGTGCTGCGGGCCGGCCGAGTCGTCGAATCGGGCCCGGCCGAGCAGGTCAGGACCTCGCCGCGGCACCCATGGACCCGTGAACTGCTGCATGGACGTGGGGAGTCGACGGACGCCGGGCATGCGCCACCGGGGGCGCGTGCGTCGCTGTCCGGTGACGGCGGCAAGGCACCCGTGCTCCGGGTAAGCGGTCTGACAGCCCGGCACCGCGACGGCGCACGCGGCGCCGCTGTGGTGTTGCGCGTCCCCGAACTCACCCTGCACGCAGGGCAGTCGCTCGCCGTGGCCGGCCGGTCCGGCAGCGGCAAGACGACCCTGGCCCGCTGCATCGCCGGCCTCCACCGGGACCACGACGGTGAGATCCTCCTCGGTGCCGATCCGCTGCCGCGCAGTCTGCGGGACCGGAGCCGCGCGCAGTTGGCAGCGGTGCAGTACGTCTTCCAGGACCCGCGCGCCGCCTTCGACGAGTACCGCCCCGTCGTACGGCAGGTCGCCCGGACCGCCGTACGCCTGCGGGGCGCCGACGAGGACTCGGCGATGCGGGAGGCCCTGGCCACCCTGGCGGACCTGGGTCTTCCGGAGGAGGCGGCCCACCGGCGTCCGGGCGGGCTGTCCGGCGGCGAGTTGCAGCGTGCCGCTCTGGCCCGCGCCCTCCTCGCCCGTCCCCGGGTCCTCGTCTGTGACGAGATCACGTCAGGCCTGGACACGGTCACCCGTCGGGGCATCCTCGACGTCCTCACCGGGCTGGTCGAGGACCGCGGCGACCTGTCGCTGGTCCTGATCACCCACGACCTGAGCACAGCGGCGCTGGCCCACCGGGTCGCCGTCCTGGACGGCGGGGAGGTCGTCGAAGAGGGTGCGACGCGGACGGTACTGGCGACCCCGGCCCATCCGTTCACCATCGCCCTCACGGGGGCGGCTGCCGGGCGTCGCCGCGCCACCCCCGTCCCCCGCCTCTGAGGCGTCTCAGAGGCGCGCTTCTTCTCGCCCGTCGAAGGCCGCGCGTGCGCGCTCGATGGCCGGCATGCTCTGCGCGGCCCAGGCCAGCAGTACGTCCACGGGGTGCCGAAGTGTCTTGCCGAGGGGCGTGATCCGGTACGCGACCGCGACGGGGCGCGTGGAGACGACCTCGCGCTCCACCACGCCGTTGCGCTCCAGGCGCCGGAGTGTCGCGGTCAGGGACTTCTGCGTGACCTGAGGGATGGCCCGGCGCAGTTCGTTGAAGCGACACGGGCGTTCGCACAGTTCGTTGAGGACACTGAGGGACCACTTGTCGAGGACCTGGTCCAGCAGTTCGCGGTGCGGGGCGTCGACGCGGAGTTCCTGGTCGAGGTGCTGGTCGGTATCCAAGGCGAAACCTGGTCTCGTTGAAGTGTCCTTCGGCCACTAAGTAGCTTACGGATACTTCGAAGAGGGAGAAGAGACCATGACTGTTCAGTACGTCACCCCCGAGGGCATGCTGCAGCCCGTTCCGTACCACCACGTCGCCGTGGGCACCGGCACGAAGCACGTCCACGTCAGCGGGCAGATCGCGCGCCTGGCCGACGGAACCGCCGTCGCGCCGGGCGATCTGGCCGGGCAGGTCGCGCAGGCGCTGCGGAACACTTCCGTCGGGCTGGCGGGTGCGGGCGCGTCCTTCGCGGACGTGGTGCGCCTGACGTCCTACGTGACCCGGTGGAGTCCGGAGAAGATCGGCGACTTCATGGCCGGCGTGGAGGCTGTGGCCGACGAGATCGGGCTCGCGCTTCCCCTGCCGCCCGCCTCACTCATCGGCGTGGAGTCTCTTTTCGAGCCGGACGTCCTTGTCGAGGTGGAAGCGACGGCGCTCCTGGACTGACCGCGGCCGGGGCCCGGTCACAGCCGGGGCTTGGCCTCCCAGCGGGGGCCCATGTCCGGGATGTCGACTCCCGCGAGTTCCGTCACCGGGCGGTGCACCCGCGTCAGATCGTGCAGCGGCGCACGTGTCTCGTCCGGCGGCATCTCCGCCCGCCGGGCGATCTCGTCCAGGAGGACGGCATCACCGTCGTGCGCCGCCTGCGCCTCCGACTCCGCCTGGGAACACCCACTCGTGCTCCGGGGTGTACTCGTGGCGCTCACCCTCGACGAACGTCCGTTCCGGGCCCGCCGGCGCTGGGTCCTTGATCGGTACTCCCGTTCGTGTCAGCTGTCGAGTTCCTCCTGGATCGGCGGCACGGGTGCGTCCCGCAGATGCCGGGACTGCCCGGCCGGCCGCCCTTGCGTGCCTGTTCCGCATGCTGTGCGGGACTCAGGTCGAGGTCGGAGGCGGGGTCCATCCGTACCGGCCGCGCCACCTCGTCCTTGTTCGCGTACTCGTCCGGCGGTATGGCGCGCAGCGCCGCGACCACCTCCTGCGATCCGCCGCCCGTCCCGCGGGCCGCCCCCACCGGTTCGTCCTTGGTCGCCGGGAAGTCGACCTCCCGAAGAGGGGCTCGGCGACGACCTTCTCGCGTCAGAGGGTGACCGTGCCGCGGATGCGGACGACGGTGGCTCCACTCACCCAGACCGTGCCGTCCGCATCGGCGGTGACCTCGATCCTCGCGGCCCGCGCCACCTTCGCTCCCTGGGAGACGCGGTAGGCAGCGGGAGCGGCGCCGGTGGAGGTGAGCCACTGTCCGACGGCGGCGTTCATGCTGCCGCACGCGGGGTCCTCGGGCACACCGATGCCCGGGGCGAACGTACGCAGCTCGAAGGTGTACTCGGAGCCCTCGGGCCAGGCGCCGATCGCGCCGACCATGGCGTCCGGGATCAGGGTCAGGTCGGGTTCGAGGGCGAGGACCTCCTCGGCGGTGGCCAGCTGGAGCACGGCCCAGCCGGGCCCGTTGTCGACCCACTGATGAGCCACGACCCGCTCCGGCGTGATCCCGAACGCCTCCACGATCCGCTTCAGATATGCGTCGTCGAGCTCGCCGACACGCACCCGCGGCGGGGCGGCGAAGGACAGCGTGTCCTCGCTGCAACGCACGGTGACGAGACCGGCGGCGCACTCCTGTACGAGGTGCCCGGCGTGCCTCGGTGTACCCCCGCCGTTCAGCCAGGCGCGCGCGGAGCCGAGGGTGGGGTGCCCGGCGAACGGCAGCTCGCCTCCCGGTGTGAAGATCCTCAGCCGGTAGTCCGCCTCCGGGACGGTGGGGGGAAGGATGAACGTGGTCTCGGACAGATTGGTCCAGCGCGCCAGTCGCTGCATCTGCTCATCGCTCAGGTCTGTCCCGTCCAGGACCACCGCGACCGGATTGCCGGAGTAGGGGGTCGTGGCGAACACGTCGACCTGCACGAAGGGACGGGTACGCGGCATGGGTAGGGTCACCTTTCGCAATGGCTGCCAAGGGGTCCATCTCAACGGCCACTTGTGCCACCGGGACAGAGCCAGTCACGGCTGAGTGGACTGATCACCGCGGACGGCCGAGGCGACCAGGCGGCCGCCGACGAACGTATGGGTGAGCTAGAGGTCGCGCAGGGCCTCGCCGGGGTCCTGGTCCCAGATGGTGAGGTCGGCGAGGCGGCCGGGCACCAGGCTGTGCACCGCCCCGGCGCGGATCAGCAGGTCGGCTCCGTGATCAGTCATCGTCTTCTGCCTCATCTCGAACGTGCCGGCTCCCGATCGAGTCGTTCGGTGACGATGTCGTCGCAGGAGAGGTGGCCTTTCACACGGGCTGCCGTGGGACCGGCGTGCCGAGGACCTGCCACCGGTCATCCTGCGTTCGCGCACGGTGCCCGCGCCACGACCGGGTTCCTCCCAGATGGGAGCCTCCGCCTCTCAAAGATCTCGACAGCGGGCGCACGTCACCGGCCGGCGCCTCGGCCCCCGTCGACGTGGAGAATCGCGCCCGTGACGAAGGGTGCGTTGTCCAGGTAGAGGACCGCTTCCACGACGTCCGCCACCTCGCCCATGCGTCCCAGCGGGTGCCTTCGGGCCAGATCCTCGTGGTCCTCCCCCTCGTGCAGGGAGGTCTTGATGATGCCGAGCGAGACGGCGTTGCTGCGGATGCCGCGGGCCGCGTACTCGATGGCCAGGGATCGTGTGGCGGACTGCAGTCCCCCCTTGGTCAGGGAGGCGAGCACCGACAGCTCCGCGGAGCTCGCCACGTCGGCCAGGCTGGTGGTGATCTGGACGACGTGGCCGCCGCCCTGGTGGAGCATCCGCTCGACGGCGAGCTGGGTGATGCGGAAGAAGCCGGTCAGGTTGACCCCGACGACCGCCGCGTAGTCCTCCTGGGTGTACTCCGTGAACGGCTTGGAGATGAAGAGACCGGCGTTGTTGACCAGGGTGTCGATGCGTCCGAACCGCTCCATGGCCGCGGCGGTCAGACGCTCGGCCGTGGCGGGGTCCGCGATGTCCCCTCGCAGCGTCAGCAGGTCCGGGTCGTCGGACGGGGCGATGGTGCGGGCAGTGGCGACAACTTTGTGGCCGAGCTTGCGGTAGGCGTCGACCAGGCCGGCGCCGATGCCCTGAGACGCGCCGGTGATGAGGGCGACCTTGGTGCCGGGAGGGTTCATGAGGACCTCTTCGGTCGTGAGGGTGCGATGGTCCACGGGCCCGGGGGGCGTTCGTCCAGCATCGCGCGTCGTACGGGATGCCGCGCCTTCTGGCCGTGGGTGGTCCGCGCCGGGCGGCGGCCGGGACGTCGGGCGATGCGACGGTGAGGGCGGGCAGGCCGGGTGGGCCTGGCAGGGCCGAGTGATCGCGAGGGCGGAGACGACGGGGCCGAGGGAGGGCGCCACGGTGGTCGCCGCATAGGGGGAGGGCAGCGGGCGGCGCTGGTGGCCTTCGGTGGCGAGGGCACGTGGTGACGGCGCCGTCCGAGGCCGATCCGACGGCGGCCCCGTACTTGGCGAAGACGCCTCGCTCGCGGGGCCGTCCGGGTCGCGACCAGGCGTCGCCGCGCGCCGTCACCAGGCCGGGGTCGACGAGCAGGTCCGGTGTCCCGGCAGCCGTGTCGACGACGATGCGGTCGCCGTTCCCGACCAGGGCGATCGGCCCGCCCAGGTGTGCCTCGGAAGGTCGCGTATCGGGAGGGGGCGTAAAACGACTCCTCCACCCCCGAAGAACATCTTGACGGTCGAGCGGTCTCGCATCAGGAGACCGTCGCCTCGCCAGGTAGGTCCAGGTAGGACCGACACCGCCCACCACCCGAGGGGCCTGGGGGATCCGACAACATCCGGACCGTGCGCAGTCCCGGCCGAACTGCCCGGCGGCCATTCGAATGTGACGCACGTCATCTACCAAGGGAGCAGCCATACTTGATCCTTGATCGGATACTTGACGAGGCAAGCAGATTATCGAAGGAGTTATTCATGACCACATCTCCCGGCAAGCGCATCACCCGTGTCGCCGTCGCCTTCTCCGGAGCCGCGCTGCTCATGGGCGCGGCGCTCGCCCAGCCCGCCGCAGCAGCCACCATCCCGTGGGGTCAGGCCAACTTCTATTCCGGGAGGGACTTCACCGGGTCGGTGTTCCCCATTCCGGCGACCGACACCGAATGCACGAACCTTGCCGAGCCCGCGCTCTCGGTGGCCAATTTCAAGTACGCGAACGTCGCCGTGTTCTTCGGCGAGGACTGCACCCAGCCCTACGGCAACGTCACCGGCCTGCACCAGGGCAACCTGCCCGCACCGGCCAAGAGCTACTACGTCACCCCCACCTGGACGTCAGCCGTCCGGTAGGCGCGGCAGACGACGAGGCACGGTCCGGCACGGCAGGAACGCATGGCCGGGCACCGTACACCGAGCCGGACCGGTGCCCCGAGCGTCGGACGGCTCAAGGGGAGGGCCGCCGTCGAAACAGCGGAGGGCAGACCGTCACCGCGTCGGCGTCGGGCACCGGGGCCGCCGGGCAGGTCAGGGCAGGAGTGTGCGTACGGCGGTCCTGTGCAGGACCTGCTCGGCGCGGTCCCACGTCCAGCCGCCCTCCCCGACCAGCGCGTGCCAGCCCGGGGGACCGAACCAGTACCAGAGGAGGTCGCCCGTCTCCTCCTGCGGGTAGACGGGCGACGTCTCCAGCGTGTGCAGGTGGCCGGCGGCCGCACGCAGGGCGTCACGGTAGGCCGCGGTGGCGCGTTCCCAGAGCGCCTCGCCGTCCTCGTGGACCGGGAGGGCTTTGCGGATGGCCTCGTGCACGGAGAACTGCGTCTCGTTGCCCACCCGTGTCCCCCGGGCCAGGGCCGCGAGGACCTTTTCCGGCGTCCGCAGCGCGAGTATCTCCTCCATGGCCTCGCGGTAGCCCGACGCCTTCACTCCCTGGTCGACGATCCGGTACAGGATGTCGCTCTTGCTCCCCACACTGGCGAACACCGTCTTCGGAGCGACGCCGGCGGCCGAGGCGATGTCGGCGACGGCCACTCGCCCGTAGCCGCGCTCGGCGAACAGCGCCGTCGCCCGGCTGAGGATCAGTTCGCGGGTGCGGGCCGCACCCTCCGCGCGCAACGGGGACGCATAGGGGCGTTTCGGCGACATGATCCGATGCTAGCACCAAGAATTCATTAGGTACGCTGTCACCTCGAATGTGCGCGCGGAACCCACACCCGACACCGGAGCCGGCCCCGCGCCCTCCCGACGCCCGCAGCGCGGATCGCGTCGCCGACGAAAGGCTTGACCATGGGAATGGACGCTTCGGAGCTGGGCCGCGGCCTCTTCCGCATCCTCGAGACAGGTGACCCGGCCCTGGCCGCCGACGTGGTGCACCCCGAGTTCCGCAACCGCGAGGCCGCGGTGTCGCCGGAGGCCTGCTCGACCCCGGGTCCCGCCGGGGTGCTGGCTTCGGGGGCGTGGATGCGCTCCGCCTTCAGCGACCTGCGCTTCGTCGTCACCGACGTCGCCGACGCGGGCGACCGCGTCTGGGTGCGACTGCGTATGCAGGGCCGGCACACGGGGCCCTTCGTCAAGTTCCGGGACGGCGCCCTCGACCAGGCGGTACCTCCCACCGCGCGCGAGATCGACTTCGAACAGATCCATGTGCTCGGGCTACGCGACGGCAAGGTGGTCTCGCACGAGGCGGTCCGCGACGACGTCACGATGCTCGGGCAGCTGGGCGTGTTTCCGCCGGAGCCGGCCGGCATGCTGCGCATGGTCGGATGGCGACTGACCGGCCGAGCCAAGCGGGCCGCGCAACACGTGACGACGCAGGCGGCCGACGCGGCCGCACAGGCGTAACGGGTCCCCTTCCGGCCGCCACCACCGGGTCCTTTCGGATGGATCCAGCAGGCCCGAGGGCAGCGGCCGGAGCGGCCCGCCTCCATTCGCCCGGCCCGCCGCCCCCCGGCAGGGCCCTGCCCTGCTGCCGTTCATGGCGGTCGAGGCCCCCGAGGCCGGAACACACCCATCACGCCCGACGTGGGCCGCGGCACGGCGCGGAGGCACATGTGCGACGTGTGACCCAGGGAGCACGTGTGAGGCGGTCCACAGGCCGCCGATATTTGCTTCGCATAGCAATTAAAAGTAGTGTGGCTCCCGGCCGACAGCTCGCAGGTCGGCACCCGACCTCCCCTGACACCCGGAAGGAAAGCCACATGCCCTCCACCGTGCCCGACAGCCAGCCCGCCCCCTCCCGGACCGAGAGCGACCTCTACGTCGCCGGCACCGGCCGCCACCGCGGCCGACAGGCGGACGGAGAGCTGTGGACCCTCGGCGCCGACAGCACCGGCCACGGCCGGCACCGCAGGACGACGATCGCCGTCGGGGCCTGGCCGACGCCCGCCACCGACCAGCCCGACAGCGATCCGGCCCGACAGCTCGTCTGGAGCTGAGGAGCGGACCACCGCCCGAGCCGCTGCCACCGCCGCCCGGCACACTCTGCGCGAGCCCCGGCGCGCGCCTCACAGCCGCTGCCACCAGCCGTGATCTTCGGCAGCCTCGACGACACCGCCCCGACGGGCAGGCCGGCGCTGATCGCAGCCCGACAGTACGGGACGGCATTCCCCGACCTTGGAACACGCCCCGCGTCCGACGTTCGCCCACGTGCGTGCGGGCGGGTGCCCACCGCCGCGTTCGCCGCCATGGGAGGAGTGGGGCGAGACGACTCCCAGGAGCCGTTCGTGCGGCGATGGGGCGGGCGGCCGGCTCGCAGGTGAGATACGACGCCGCTGGTCCCCCGAGTTCCGGGACCCCTACGGCGAAGCCGTGCCGTTCGAAAATCTGCCGCGCCACCGGTGAGCCCCTTCCACGGGGGAGCACGCCCTATTCCCGGCCGGCAGCGGAGTCCACTGCGAGATGTCTTACGGTCCGCACCCCTCCACTGCTAGACAGATCTGTCTAATATGGCGCTACCAAGCCCGCCGACCGGGAAGTACCGCATGCGCTCCGCATCCCTCATACGTCAGTCCGTCCCGCAGGGCTCGCTCAAGAAGCGGGCGCCCGCCCACGCGGCCCCGCGCCGGAGGCGACTCGGCCCCACCGCCTCCATCGGTGTGCTGGCCTCGATCCTCATGACGCTGCTGGCGGCGTCGAGCGCGCCGACCCCCCTGTACGCGATCTACCAGCAGCACTGGGGCTTCTCCCCCATCACCGTCACCGTCGTCTTCGGCATCTACGCGGTGGCCGTGCTCCTCTCGCTCCTGGTCTTCGGGAAGATCTCCGACCATGTGGGCCGGCGGCCCGTGCTACTGGTCGCCCTGCTCGGCCAGGCGCTTGCGATGGTGGTGTTCGCCGAGGCCGGCGGGGTGAACTCGCTGCTCGCCGCGCGCGTTCTGCAGGGGATCAGCACCGGCGCCGCGGTCGGTGCTCTCGGCGCCGGCATGCTCGACATCGACGCGCGCCGCGGCGGCTTCCTGAACTCCCTCACGCCCACCCTCGGCACCGCGGCCGGCGCCATGGTCTCCGCTCTGCTCGTGCAGTACCTGCCGGCCCCGACCCGTTTGGTCTACCTGGTACTGCTGGGCGTGTTCGTGCTGCAGGCGCTCGCGGTGCTCGCGATGGGCGAGACCGTCTCCCGCGCCCGCGGTGCGCTGGCCAGCATGGTTCCCGAGTTCAAGCTCCCCAGGACGGCCCGCCCGGCGGTGGGCATCGCCGCGCCGGTGATGTTCGCCGTATGGGCGCTGACCGGCCTGTACGCCGCGCTGGGCCCCGCCATCATCCGGACGCTCGTCCACTCCGACTCCGTGGTGTGGGGCGGTCTGCCCCTCTTCGCGCTCGCGACCGCCGCCGGCCTGGCGGTGCTGCTGCTGCGCGGGACGGCGACGCGCAAGGTCATGTTCATCGGCATCGGCTCGCTGATCGCGGGTGTGCTGATCACCCTGGCGTCCGTGGCCTCGAACGGCGGATCACTGGCCGTGACCACCTTCTTCGTGGCTGCGGCGGTCTCGGGCTTCGGGTTCGGAGCCGGCTTCCAAGGAGGCATCCGGCTGGTCGTCCCGCTGGTCGAGCCGCACGAGAGGGCGGGCGTACTGTCCCTGCTGTACGTCATCTGCTACATCGGCCTCGGTGTACCGGCCGTGATCGGCGGGTTCCTGGTGGTTCACGGCGGCGGCCTGGTGCCGACCGCCCGCGAGTACGGCGCAGCAGTCGTCCTGCTGGCCCTGGTGGCACTGACCGGGCTGCTCCGCAGCGGTCGCCGCGCCGACCACACGGCAGTGGTGCGGTCCAGCGACTTGCCGGCTCAGCCGGCGCTCGCCTCCGAGCCGGTGCCCGCGGCACCGATGACGCGACGGTGACCCCTTTTCCGAAGTCACCACACCAAACCAGACAGAGCTGTCCGGCGAGGAAAGGACGCGAATCGCGTCTCGCGCGAATCTCCTCGAACTCGCCGGAGAACATAAGGTGCAAAAATGAATACTTCTCCCCCCTTCAGAGTGGTGCAGCGGTCCGCCGCGTACTGGCGGGTGACCTTCGACTCCCCTCCCATCAATCTCGTCACCTTCGACACCTTCGCGGCCCTCGGCGAACTCGTCGACCGGATGGAGGCCGACGACGACGTCAAGGTGGTGGTCTTCGACAGCGCGGATCCCGACTTCTTCCTCGCGCACTTCGATCTGGTGCCGCCGAAGCAGCCCTATACGGGACCCACGTGGCTGGACGTCGCCGCGCGCATGACCCGCTCCCGGGTGCTCACCATCGCCTCGGTCCGGGGCCGGGCGCGAGGAGTGGGCAACGAGTTCCTCCTGGCCTGCGACATGCGGTTCGCCAGCAAGGAGAAGGCCGTCCTCGGCCAACCGGAGGTCGGGGCGGGGATCACTCCGGGCGGTGGAGGCACCGAACGACTCCCGCGCCTGGTGGGGCGGGCCCGAGCCCTGGAGATCATCACGGGCGCCGACGACTACGACGCCGAGACGGCCGAACGGTACGGCTGGATCAACCGGGCACTGCCCGATGCCGAACTGGACGCCTACGTGGAGCGGCTCGCCACACGCATCGCCTCCTTCGACCGGCAGCCGCTGGCCGAGGTGAAGGCACTGATCAACAGGTCCACCCTCCCGACGGAGGACGACCTGGCGGCCGGCCAGGACACCTTCCGCACCTCACTGACCTGGCCGGAGGCACAGGAGCGGATCCGTCTGCTGCTCCAACGGGGCATGCAGCAGCGGGGCGACCTCGAGTACCGCCTCGGAGAGCACATCGCCGACACCTGACGCTCAGGGCGCCGCGCGCGGCGAGCGCGGTCACAGTTGCCTTCCCGGAACATTCACACACCGCCGACACACGTACTTGCCTGGTCAAGTAATGTAGGTGTGGATCACGAGCAGGCCGGCCCGACCGGAGCGGACGCGGTCGGCAGGGAACGAGCAACGGAGACCCATGAGTTTTCTCCTGGAGGATGTGGCACCCGACGATCCGCGGTGGAGCCGGCGCGGCGCACTGTACGTGCCGTCCGGTGAAGGTCCGACCGTCTGGGCCGCCGACGACGTCTACACGGTCAAGGCGACAGGCGCGCAGACAGGTGGGCATCTGGGCTTCGTCGAAGCCACCGTGCCGGCCGGAGGCGGCCCGATCCCGCACGCGCACACGCACGAGGACGAGACCTTCTACGTGCTGGACGGTGAGCTGGAGTTCGTGGACGGCGACCATGAGTTCACCGCCGTCGCCGGCGATTTCATCCACGTGCCGAAGGGGATCAGGCACGGCTTCAAGAACAGGCGGATACACGCTGCCAGGCTGCTGTTCATCTACACACCGCCCGGCCTGGAACAGCTCATGCTGGACCACAGCGTCCCCGCCCTGGCCGGCGAGACTCCACCACCCATCGACGACGACATGGCGGCCCGCGCCGGAGAGGTCATCCGCAAGTCCGGGACGATCATGCTCCCCTGACCGACCCGGTCCGGTCGCGGCGGCCGGCCGGCGCAGTGGGCCGGAGTCGACCTGGTCCAAGCGACAGCTCTTAGAGCCGGGGGATGACCAGCTTCAGGGCCACCGTCTTGCCCTGACCGTTGGGATAGCTGGTCCACTCGTCGGCCAGCGACTCCACGATCAGCATGCCGCGGCCGTGCTCGGCCTCGGGTGCCTCCTCCTCGGTCAGCGAGAGCGCCGAGGGGATGGGCGGGTTGGTGTCGGAGTCCCGGACCTCCAGTCGCAGATGGTCCTCGAAGATCCGCAGACGCAGGTCCACGTCGCTCCCGGCGTGGATGAGCGCGTTGGTGACGATCTCGGAGGCCGCCAGCTCCACGACGTCCGCCATGTCCTCGAGGCCCCATGAGCCGAGCTGCTCGTGCACGAACGCGCGGGCCGTGCTGACCCCCCGCAGATCGCGTCGCTGGATGTGCATCCCCGCGGCCCTCGGCTCCTCCTGGCGCCCCGCTCCCTCGTACCGGGCCAGCAGCAGGGCGGCGTCGTCGCGGCGCTGCTGCGGTGTGACGACCTCCGAGACGATCCTTTCGGCCAGATCCTCCAGATGGGGCATGCGTACGGCGTCGGTCGCACCGAGCAGATCCCGCGCGCAGGTCTCCGGGCTCTCCGACCTCGAGGAGACGAGCCCGTTGGTGTACAGCATCAGGATCGAACCGGACTCGATCGTGTACTCCCGGGCCTCGTAGGGCTGGCTCATGGGCACCCCCAGGGGCACGTTGGCCGGGGCGTCCAGGGCTTCGATGGTCCCGTCGTGGTGCCGGACCAGAGGAGCGGGGTGGCCCGCCAGAGCCACCTCCGCGGTACCGCCGAGCGTGTCCAGCGCCACGACGCAGCAGGTCACGGTCAGGGCGGTGCCCAGCTCGGCGAGCACCCTTCCGGTCCGGTCGATCATCGCCGCGGGGCGATGGCCCTCGGTGGCATAGGAGGCCATGGCGGTGCGCACCTGTCCCATGACGGCGGCGCTCTCCACCGCGTGGCCCTCCACATCGCCGATGACCAGCACCGCACGGTCATCCGCGATCCGGAACACGTCGAACCAGTCGCCGCCCACCTTGGAGGTCACATCGGCGGGTCGGTAGCGCGCCGTGGTGACCAGCCGCGGGAGGTCCGGCAGTTGCGCCGGCAACAGGAAGCGCTGCAGCAGCTGGGCCGCCTCGTGTTGCTCCGCGATCAGTTCGACGCGCTCCACGGCCGCCCCCAGCAGTCCCGCCATCATTCCGAGCAGCACCCGCTCCTCGGAGGGGAACCGGCGCGGACCGGAGAAGGCCAGACAGCACACGGCCACGACCGCGCTGCGGACGGCGAAGGGCAGATCGACGAACTGACCGTCGCCCCGCAGCGGCAGGTACGCCTCGGTGCGAGGCTCGCCCGCGGGCGTCGCGTCGAGGAGCGAGGTCCGCTCCCCGGTGAGGTACAGCGGCCGTCCGCGGAACGCCGCGGCGGCAGGTTTCTGATCGTCCACCCCGGCACCGTGGAGCCTGCGGGCCAGCTCCGTGGAGTCACCGCTGTGGCCCAGCACCCACAGGCGGCCCTCGCGTGCCGAGAGCAGCACCAGCGCGTCGGCACGCAGTGAGGACATCACGCAGTACTGGGCCGCCGACACGACGTCGTCCATGGTGGTGGCCCGGTTGAGCAGCTCCGAGAGCCGCCGCAGCGGGAACATCATGCTCGTACCCGAGGACCCCGGAACGTCACGCACACCCCAACCGGGTGTGCACACGCTCGTGTCCACCTCCTGCTCCGCGGGGACGAGCATCGGCGTCGGTCCCGCGGCCACGCCGACGCCGTCGTCCACGAGGTGCGCAAGGACGGCGGCCAGTTGGCGCCCGACGTCCTCCAGGAACAGCATGTCGGCGGGCCCGAAGACCCCCGCGGTCTCCACGCGGAGCACGGTGAGGGCTCCGAAGCGCCGGTCGCCGGAGGCGACGGGCGCCGAGAGGGCGACGTACGGATAGGGGAGCACGTGGTCCTGGTCCGGGCCGGCGGGATCGGGATCGATCAGCATGGCCGCCCTGCCCGTGGCCCACGCGCGTGCCGTGGCGGACGGCATGTCGAGCGCCATGCGGCCGGGGAAGGTGAAGAACGAAGGCGCACTCCCGCCGGCCAGCGCCAGCCGCAGAGCGCCCTGGTCCTCGTCCAGCAGGTAGACCGCCGCCGACACGGCGTCCAGCCCCCGCCTCGCCTCGCGAGCGGCGCAGTTCAGAGCCTCCGCAAGATCGGAGCCCTGGACGACGCGGGAGCCGCCGCGCCGCTGGTCTCTGCCCGGTGTACTGCTCGCCACGAGAGGGCTCCCTCCAGCACTGCCGGCCTGCCGGGCACCGGCGGAAGTCACGCCGCCGGCGGCGTGACCTCCTGCCCGCGAGGCGGACCCACCGCCTCCCAGCCGCTCGCTCCGACGCGGTGATCGCCGGAGAAACGGCTACAGCTCCAGTAAACACCTTCCTCGATCCGCCCCAGGAGCGTTGCCTGGGGCGGCGCCGCGCACCGCGCTTCACGGACCCTCGCCGCTCTCGAACGGCCAGGGCGTCGCCCCGTCGGGCACGGGGCGGCCTCTGCCGGGCGGCGGATCGCTCGGCAGGCGGCGGGACCGGGATCGAGCGCGCGGCGCCCGCTCAGCGCAGCACGACCGCGCTGGTCCGGTTGGTGTTGGCGTCCTGGATGCAGCCGCGCAGCCGCATCATGTCGTGCGGGGGCAGGGCGGGACGGATGACGGCCACGTAGACGCCGTGGCGCACCTCCGTCAGGTGGGCGTCCTGGTTGAGGGCCGCGGTGGAGCGGCGGCAGGTCTGCCACAGGTCGTACGCGGCGAGCCGGGTGTCAGCGCTCAGACTCCCGCGGGTCTTCACCTCGAAGGTGACCGTGCTGCGTGCCGTGCGAGGGGCCGGCTCGGGCCGGGTCTGGGTGGCGTCGGCGAGAGCGGACCACAGGAACGGGACGAGCAGCAGACCTCCTACGGCCGCCGCGACCGCTGTCGCCCGGCGTACCGGGCGGGCCGACGGCACCGCGGGGCGGCTCTCCAGCATGTCCGTCCCGCCGACCGGCGGAACCGTCAGAGCCGTCAGGCGTCCGGCCAGCCGCCGCTCCGCACCACGGCCCACTGTGGCTCCCGCGGCCTTCTGGAGGATCGTCGCAAGGCCGGAGAGCGCCGCGCCCGCCACCATGAGCACCGGGACGAAGACGAACGTGCGCTGGGTTCCGCGCAGTTCATCCGGGTCGGCGGGGGCCAGCCAGTCGAAGCGGCCCCGGACCGGGTCCCTGGTCTGCTCCAGCCGACTGCGCACGTCCTCCATGCGCGAGACGGACTCGTCCAGCCGGCTGTTCAGACGGGTGAAGCGGGAGAGCAGCAGGATGGTGGCGAGGAGGACTTCGATGATCAGGAACATCAGGGCCGAGATCAGGGCCCGCTGCCATTCCCATCGGGTCAGGTAGAGGACCGTGTAGTAGGCGGCGTAGAGGCCGGACAGTCCGCCGAAGCCGTACCCGGCTGATTTCAGGGCCTTCATGCGGCCGACTCCTGTCGTGTCGCGGTCGCTGCGGAGGAAGGGTGGGGCAGGTCGGGTACGGTCACGGCTCCGGTGCCGCCGTCCACGGCCAAGGGCGTGCCGGCGGGGAAGCGCGCGGTCGCGTCGGCGATGCCGCCCACCGTGGGCACCTGGTGCTCGCGCGCCAGGACGGCGAGGTGCGACAGAGGACTCCCCGTCTGCGCCACGAGTCCGGCCAGGCCCGGCAGCAGCGGCGCCAGGGCGGGGTCCAGGAACTCCACCACGAGCACCGGCCGCTCAGGGCGCTCCCCCTGCCCGTGCCAGGCCGTGCCGGCGCCGAAGCCGCCGCCCGCGCCCTCTCCCTGGTCCGGTGCCGCCGTGCCGGACGGCCTCTCGGCGACCACGACACCGCCGGCCAGCCGGAAGGCTGCCGGCAGGGCACCCCTGTCCGGGCACGGAACTCGCTCGTCCAGGCCGGACGGCACCCCCTCGCCCCGGGCGGCCCGTACCAGCTCGTCCCAGCGCAGCAGGGCCAGGCGCGACAGCGCCGCCTCCCCCTGCTCGGCCCACAGCCGGCGGGCCAGCTCCGCGAGCATCCGGATCTGCATCTCCTGGACCCAGCGCACGCGCAGCCGCAATCCCTCGCGCACCGGCAGGGAGTCCACTCCCCGGGGCAGCGACGTGACGTTGCCGACCTGCGGGAGCGCCGCGTGGCGGGTGAGCGCGGGTGGCAGCAGCGACAGAAGGACCGGATGGCGAGCGATCAGCTCGTCGTCGTCCAGCCCCCGGCCGCGGCCCTCGGCCAGCAGGGCCAGTGCCTCTCCGGCAGCCGTCGCACCGCTTCCCGCGCCGAGCAGGGCGCCGGCGAGGGACTCCTGAGCGTGCAGGGCGGACAGCGCTCGGCGGCCCCAGGCGACGGCGTCGAGGAGCCGGCCGCCGAGCATGTCACCGGGTGACGGGAACCCTGCCAGGGCGCGGTCGACGTCCGCCATGACGTCGACCGCCAGCAGGGGCAGGGCGGAGCGCAGCCGGCCCACCCGCCAGGCCGCGCCCGCCCGTCGTGCCCCGTTGGCGGTGTTGATCCGGTCGAGGAAGGGGTGGGCGGACGGCACGGTGCCCAGCAGACGCAGATCCGCCACCGCCCGGCCGTGCACCGACCTCACCACGGGGACCCGGCGCAGCCGGCGCCGGGGTGCGGCGCCGGCGATGTCCAGGGCCACGGCCAGGCCGTGGGACATGGGTGCCATCCACAGGTCCTCCTCCAGCGGTTGGAGCACACCGGGGAGCGTCTCGGCGACCGGACCGGGCCCGAGCAGTCGGGCGCCGCGTGGCGGACGAGGGGGCATGGCGGTGATGGGCCGGGCCTGGAACAGCCACAGCGCGCCGTCCGGCCCGAAGCCGAACTCCATGTCCTGCGGACCGCCGAAGACACGCTCGGCCACCTTGGCCAGGCCCACCAGACGCTGTCGCTGTGCCCGCGTGAGGAGCCGGGACGCGGGCGCACCGCCCACAAGCCGGGCGCGCCGGGTGAGCTGATACCGCACGCCCCGCGTGCTGCCGTCGACGAGGTGGTCGGGGCCTCCCCGGACCACGTTCACGAGGATGCGGTCGGTACGCCCCTCGATCGGGTCGGCACCGAACATCACACCTCCGACGGCCGACGTGAACATCGGCTGCACCAGCACCGCCATCCCGTCGTCGGGCAGGTCCTGCGATGCCGGACGCAGGGGCCTGACGCGCCGGGCGGAGGACAGGACCGTCCGCACGGCGGCGACGAAGTCGTCCCAGCCCCGGACGTCCAGAACGGAGTCGAAGCGTCCCGCCATGGAGGAGTTCTCGGTGTCCTCGTGGAGGGATGAGGAGCGGACCACGAGCGGCTCCCGGCCGTCCTCGCCTGCCAGCGTCCGCCAGGCACCGCGCAGCGCCTCGTCCCCGGTGAGGGCGCTGCGCGTACGCGTCGCGGGCACCAGGACGAAACCCGGCAGCACGGGCAGCCCCTCCTCAGCCGCGCGGGCCAGATGGGCGGCCTTGGCCCCGGTGATGGCCGGGTCCGCGGCCGAGGGGGTGCTCAGGGGCACGACGGCCCACTCCGCAGCCTCGAATCGCATCGCTATCTCTCCTGTGCATGGGGGTGGTGGACGGCGTCCTGTCGCGGTCACCGATGCCGTGGGCCGCCGGACGCCACGACGGCCGAACCGATGGGGTGCCGTCCGCGGCGCGCCCGGATCCGCAAGGCGGCGAGGGCGGCGGCGAGCACGACGGCGAGCGCCGCGACGCCGATCGCGCCGGCCCTGTGGAGCACTTCGATCGCGGCGGAGCCGGCGAAGTGGCCGACCAGGACCGTGCCCGTGCCCCAGACCAGTGACGCGGCGGTGCTGAAGAGGACGAAGCGCCGGTACCGCATGCCCGACGAGCCGGCGAGGTAGGGCAGGAACGTGCGGGCGAAGCCGATGAACTTGCCGGTGAACACGGCCGCACCACTGTGGTCGGCGAGGAAGGCCCGTAGCCGTCCGTCGCGGTGGCGTCCCGGGATCCTGGGCGTCCAGCGGTGGCCGGGGTGCTTCGCGCACCGGCGGCCCAGGGCGTAGCCGAGGTTGTCACCGGTGACGGCGCCCGCGACCACGACGGCCGCCAGCAGCGCGATGTTCAGTCCGCCATGGCCGGTGACCGCCGCCGCGAGCAGGACGGCCGTCTCCCCCGGCACCAGCAGCCCGACGAAGGCACTGGTCTCGGCGGCCGTCAGGGCGAACACCAGGGCGTACGACCACCATCCGGCCGCCTCGACGACGGCGTCGAGGTGCATGGCCTTCAGCCCGCATGCCGCGTCGGCGCGGTGGGCCGGGCGGGGACCCGGAGTGGCACCCGGGTCCGCGTGTGGCTCCTCGTCCGGGTCCGAGTTCGTGCGGGGATCACCCGGTCCTGCGGGTCCCAGGCGTCAGCCTGCGGCCGACGGGGCTCCGGTCGGTATCCCGGGAAGCGACCCGCGACCCACCAAGCCAGCATCGGCACTCCCGCCGCGAACAGGGCGGCGCGCAGGGGATCGGCGGAGGTGAGGACGGATGTCATGCCGGCACCCGCACCCGTCGTCACCACGGCGATCCGAGCACGGGGTGAGGGGAGGGCGACCGCCGTCGCCACGGCCGTCAGCAGATACCAGCCGGTCAGAGCGCCGGGCAGTGCCAGGTACTCCCGCAGCAGACCGCCTTCGTGCGCCGGGAGGTCTCCGAAGGTCGTCCAGCCGGCGTACGCAAGCCCGGCCGCGCCGGTCAGCAGCAACGCGACCGCGGCGTGGGCGTAGAGCGCCGGCCGCTGGTTCGCGAGCCACAGCAGGACCAGCGCGGTCAGAGGCCAGGGCAGCAGCACATAGAGAGAGGTCGTCACCTCCCCTGTGCTCAGCCATGCGAGATCGGGGTACGGCTCGCCGTGGGAGAAGACGCCCAGGACGGCTGCGTGCAGCATCGCGATCGCCGCCGCTCCGGTGGCCAACTGCCGCAGGATTGCGTTCAGATGCGTGCCGCGTGCGACCTCGGCGCGACCTCCGCGGAGCGGAAGGACCGTTCCCTCGGCCGCGGAGTCCGGCGTCGTGGTGGTGTGGGTGTCCACGTCGAGCCCCCCTTAACTTGATTGACGAAACAAGCATAATCATTACTTGCTGCGTCAAGCAAGCGAGTTCGGCGCCGTGTGGCAGCGCACACATGGAGGCAACCGGTCGCTCAGGCTTCGGCGGCCGCCCCGGCCTGCGGCGACGAGGGACCGGACGACGCCCCAGCCGCCACGGAGACCTCGGCACCTGCCCGTGGGGGGTGGGCTTCCTGCAACGTGTGCGGGAACCCGACACGCAGCAGGAAGGCGGCGAGCGCCGCGGCCAGCACCACGACGGCCACCAGGGGCAGCGCCCGGTGGTAACCGTGCCGCAGAAGAGGACTCGCCACCCGCGGGCCGAGGATCTGCCCGACCGAGTAGCCGGCAGTCAGCAGGGCCACGGCACGCGCGAAGCGCGGGTGCGTGCCCGCCCCCAGCGCGAGTGTTCTCACGCCGATGAACGTGGAGCCGAACAGCACGGCCGAGATCAACGCGGCCGCCACTCCCCCGACCAGTGCCGGCAGGGCGATACCCACGGCCTGCACACCGAGGGCGGCCGGCAGCAGGTCCGGTCGGGACCAGCGGCGACCGAGCCCGGCCCGCAGCGCCGCGGACGGGATCGCCGCCGGCCCGACCAGCACCCACGCGCCGCCGCCGATCCACCCGGGCGAGGTCTGGTCGATCGCCGCCACCAGGAACGTGCCGGCGATGACGGGTCACGGCTGCTTCCAGGAGCCGCCGCCTTGATGTTCCGCCTGCTTCCCATGAGGACGGACTGCGCCGGTCCCGCCGGGCGAATGAAGGACGGTTCCTTTCCCCTGGGAGCCTGATGCATCCATTCGCGCTGGTGAAGGCCCTGCCACAGCACAGTCGACCACAGTCTCCACGCGAGTAGACGATCGGTCGTATACTAGTGATATGGGGCGAACAAGTGATGCAAAGGCGAAGATTCTCACCGCGGCTGAGTCACTACTGGAACAGCGGGGCTACTCAGCCCTGGGCGTTGCCGAGATCTGCAACGCGGCCGGGGTGCCCAAGGGAAGTTTCTACTACTTCTTCGAATCCAAGGAGGCCCTCGTA
The DNA here is from genome assembly GCF_003074055.1 of Streptomyces nigra. Classification (NCBI taxonomy): domain Bacteria; kingdom Bacillati; phylum Actinomycetota; class Actinomycetes; order Kitasatosporales; family Streptomycetaceae; genus Streptomyces; species Streptomyces nigra. Next base: position 183,404 of record NZ_CP029043.1, read on the forward strand.
CTCGCGGTGATCGACGCGCACTGGGCCGCCGAGCGGCGCGACTGGGAGCGCATCCTGCACGGCGACGGCGATCCCCTGCCCCGGCTGCGACGGCTGCTGGAGGCCACGGAAGAACGGCAGCGGACCGACCAGGGCAGCTACGGGGCGGTCCTGGGCTGCATGTTCGGGAACCTCTCCCTGGAGATGAGCAACCAGGCCGATGCCATACGCATGCGGCTTCAGGAGATCTTCGAGACCGAGGTGGACATGGTCGACGCGGTGATCACCGAGGCTCGGGATCGCGGCGAGCTGGCGCTGTCCGACACCAGGGAGGCCGCCCGGTCCGTGGTCGCCCAACTCGAAGGGCTGGTGCTCTTCGCCAAGTTGTACAACAACCCCGCCCAGCTGCACAGCCTCTGGCCGAGCTGCCTGGCACTCCTGGGCGCCGTCGACCGCGAGGCTCTCGCCGTACGCGCATGAGACCGGCCCCGGAGAGGATCGTCCCCTTCGCCGGTGCGGGGAACAGCGCTCCCCGCACCGGCCTCGACTCTTCGGGGAGTGGGGTCCTGTCCCGGCATCTCGCTCCGGGGCAGGACCGCCGAGGACGCGGCGTCTACTCCCCGCCGTCCTCCCAGTGCTTCGTCACGGGCGTGGCCGTGACGTCGTTCGCGTAGACCAGCGCGACACGGTGGTTGTACTGGACCGTGTACATCTTCTTGCCGCCGAACACGACCGTCCCGCTGCTCTTGAAGTAGTCGTCGGTGACGGCCGGCGCCCGGGTGGCGACGTACGCCTGGCCCGCCGGGACGCTGTACATGCTGAGCGGGGCCTGCTTCGACGGGCTCAGACCGGCCGGGTACTCGGCCGCGTCCGGGTAGCTCTGACCGTAGACCGCCACCGGGGTGCTGCCGGCCGGCCGGATGATCTTCACGCCCGTCGCCGTCCTGGCGTTCTTGCCACCGGGGTTGTGGAACCAGACCTTCGCCCCGCTGTACCAGATGGCCGTCCAGTCGCCTTGGACGTCGGCGACGACGAACTGCTGGCCGGCCTGGGCGGTGCTGCCCCAGTCGTTGATCCGGTTCGTGCCGGCGCCCGTGCCGTGGATCGCCTGGTCGCCGAAGAGCGGAGCGCCGGCGTCGGGCGCGGTGCGCAGATAGACGAAGTTCGACGCCTGCTGCTTGTCCGTGCAGGCTGTGATGGCGCCGGTCGGGTCGTCCGCCGGGCAGATGTTCACGGTCTGCACGTTGTCGGCGAACGTCGGAGCGATCGTGACCACCGAACCCGTGGGGGGTACCGCGTGCAACCCGCTGATCGGCCGGTCCAGCAGCCGCATGAAGTGGCCCCAGTCCCAGCCGTTGCCCGGGTCCCAGTGCATGCCCGACACGTAGGCGTCGGCGGGGCCGACAACGTTGTCATGACCCAGGATGTGCTGCCGGTCCAGGGGTATGTCGAACCGCGCCGCCAAGTACTTCACCAGGTCGGCGGTGGCCTCGTACTGCGCCTCGGTGTACCACGCGGCGCCCTGCGCGGCGTAGCCCTCGTGCTCTATGCCTATGGAGTGCAGGTTCGTGGAGTAGTTGCCGGCGTGGAAGGCGATGTCCTTGGTCGGCACCATCTGCGTCACCGCGCCGTCGGACGACCGCATCACGTAGTGCGTCGCCGCGGGGTTGGTCGGCTGGGCCAGGCCGTTGACGCCGGCCTCGTAGGAGGCCTCCAGGTCATGGATGACGATGGTGTCGATCCTGATGCCGTTGGCGGGTCGATCGGCGACCTGCACACCGGCCGGGGAACCCGCTACGAACGTGCACTGCACGAGCGACGGACACTCGGTGGCGGCGGTCTTCGACGCCTTCAGGTGCAGCCGGTCCACCTGTGCGGTCCTGGGACGAACCGAGGGCTCCGCCTCCAGCCGGACGCGGTCGCCGTCGCTCGTCACCGCGGCGGCGCCCTTGGCGATGGTCCTGTAGACGCGGTCGGCGAAGACCTGCGCGCCCTGCTTGTGCGTCGACTGGCTGTAACGGGCCACGGCGCCGTACCACTCGGAGGCGTCGGCGGGCGTGTCACCGGTCACCTTCGCCTGGTACGAGGCGAGGAGCGCCGCGCCGCCGCGGATGTTCGCGGCGGGGTCCCGGCGGAGGGTGTCCTCCGGCAGCCCGGTCAGCTTCGCCGCGGCGCGGAGGGTGTGAAGGGCCGGGTCGGCCGCCAGGGAGGCGAGGTCGCCGCGCCCGGCCGCGCCCGCGTCGCCACCGGCCATCATGGCCGGTGTGACATCGGTGAGGTGCATGGGGCCGTAACCGCCCCCTGCGCTGGGATGCTCACCATGGGCGTCCCAGCCGGACTCCTGGTACGCCACACCGAGCAGCACGCTGACGGGGACGTCGTACTCGGCGGCCGCCGAGGCGAACTCCTGCTGCCGCGAGGCGTCGGGCGTGTCGGCGAGTGCGGAGAAGTGCGCGGTGGCCAGGCCGCCCACGGCCAGAGCACCCGCCGCGATCACGCCGGGGAGACGCAGACGTTTCTTTCTTTTGTGCAAGACGCTGATCCTTACGAGGAATCGGGGGTGGGCGGTCGTCGGTGCGTGCGTCGCGACCACATCGCCGAAGAGGGCGGGGCAGCGGGCATCAACACGCCCGAGGGCACAGGCACCGCGCCGCCCACGTTCGCGACCGGCGAGCGGGCCTTGTAAGGCCGCCGCCGGTCACCACGCCGTGGGCTTCCCTCCCGGCACCGTGGCGCGACCAGCCCCCGGGGCGATCCGCCTCAAGGAAAGATCCCGGCACAACCCGTGGCCGCACATCCCGCTGATCACAGGTGTCGCGAACCCCGGTCGGCTTCCGGTTTCACGGGTACATTACGTGAATCAACCACCGACCTCGGCCAGTGTGAGTGTCACCGACCTACGGGTATGTGTCTCAGAGGCCGCGCCGGGACCTCTCTCCGTCAGACCGACACGTCATTTCATCTGCGGTGATTCCTGAGATGCGCTCACACGTCGCTCAGCCGGGGAGGGTTCGGACGGCGATGTGCAGGCCCTGTGTAGGTTGCTGTAACGGCGGGCGAACGCCACCTCTGCCCACCTCCGTTCCACAAACCTGACCACAGCACCAGGGGTTGTCAGTCCACACCGTCGCGGGGCCTCGGGTCAGGGTGTGTCGACACGGCACATGGATGTCCCGCTCGGTCCGCCGTGCGGCGGACCGAGCGGGACGATCGGGGATGGCGAACACGTCGTGCTAACGACGGCGCTGCCACCAGCGCCGCAGGCTCTTCTGTGCCATGTGGGGCGCGGCCTCGGCGACCGATTCGGCCCCGGCGCTGGGCTCGACCCCGGCACGGAACTCGGCCTCCGCGAGGAGCTCGGCTTCGGCGGCCGCCTTGAGCTTCGCCGCCATCCGCACGACGCGTTCGGCTTGGATGCGGGCGGCGGTGCGGGTGGTGGTGTCGACGGGGTTGGTGCCCTGGCCGTCGGCGTGGGAGGTGCCGTAGGGGTTGCCGTCGGTGAACTTGGCGGGGTCGGTGAAGCCGGGGCTGACGACGATGCCGCCGAAGTGGTGGACGGAGTTGTACAGGGCGAGCAGCGTGGACTCGTGGCCGGCGTGGGCCGTGGCGGTGGAGACGAAGCCGCTGTAGACCTTGTCGGCGAGCTTGCCCTGGGCCCACAGGCCGCCGAGGGTGTCGATGAACTGCTTGAGCTGGGAGGAGACGTTGCCGAAGCGGGTGGGGGTGCCGAAGATGACGGCGTCCGCCCATTCGATGTCCTCGGGTGTGGCCTCGGGGAGGTTCGCGGTGGCGGCGTGGTTGGCGGCCCAGGCGGGGTTGGAGTCGATGGCCGCTCGGGGAGCGAGTTCGGCGACCCTGAGCAGTCGCACGTCGGCGCCCGCCTTGACACCGGCGTCGTGGAGTTCCTTGGCGATCTCCGTGATGGTGCCGGTGGAGGAGTAGAAGACGACTGCGAGCTTGACGGGAAGGGACATGATCGGCGATCTCCGTTCGGTGTTCGACAGGGGGCGGCGACGGAACACTCAACAAGACGACCGGTCGCCTATTTCACGGTAGACGTCCACCCTGGACCGCGTCAAAGAGCATCGGATGACATGCGGCACTGTCGGCTGGAACACACGTGCGGACCACCGATGACGCCCACTCGGGCACGACGGCGACCGGCCAGCCACTCCCGCACTCCCCGTGGTACCGCCTGCCGCGTTCGCGGCGCGGCCCGTGCCGTGAAGAGACCGATGGTTCCGGCAGTGCAGGGCTTAGCGACCGCCTCGATGACCTCCGCCCACGCAGGGGCACTCGCACCGACTCCGGCCGACGGAGAGGTCCCCGCCGCGACAGCGGCGCGCCGGACGCGTACGACCTGCTGGTTCCCACCTGATAGGCCGGGACTCCCATCACCCGTCAAAGCGCCCCGTGTTCACGAGAACCCTCACGCGACTTTGAAATTTGTCGACCGGTCGACTAGTTTGCTCGAAGGTCCTGAAGAACCCGGCTCGATTCCCTTGGAGCAAGCACATGACCACCTCCGGCCAGAAGGTCGCCGTCATCACCGGCGCGTCGCAGGGCATCGGCGCCGGCCTGGTCGACGCCTACCGCAAGCTCGGCCACGCCGTCGTCGCCACGTCCCGCACCATCACGCCGTCCGAGGACGCGGACATCGTCACGGTGCAGGGTGACATCGCCGACCCGTCCACCGCCGAGCGCGTGGCGAGCGCCGCCATGAAACGGTTCGGCCGCATCGACACGCTGGTCAACAACGCCGGCATCTTCATCGCCAAGCCGTTCACCGAGTACACCCCGGAGGACTACGCCGCGGTCAAGGGCGTGAACCTGGACGGCTTCTTCCGCCTCACCCAGCTCTCGGTCGAGCAGATGCTCCGTCAGGGCGGCGGCCACGTCGTACAGATCACCACCAGCCTGGTCGACCACGCCAACTCCTCCGTCAACTCGGTTCTCGCCTCACTGACCAAGGGCGGCCTCCAGTCGGCGACCAAGGCGCTGGCCATCGAATACGCGACCCGGGGCATCCGCAGCAACGCGGTGTCCCTCGGCATCATCAAGACGCCGATGCACAGCGAGGAGAACCACGCCGCGTTCGCCGCGCTCCACCCGGTCGGCCGGATGGGTGAGGTCGGCGACATCGTCGACGCGGTCGTCTACCTGGAGAACGCCCACTTCGTCACCGGCGAGATCCTCCACGTCGACGGCGGCCAGAACGCCGGCCACTGACGAACGACACCCCTCCGGAAGGCCTCGACGTCCGCTCCCGGCGTACACACGCGCGACCCGCCGCCGTCGGAACGCCGGCGGGTCGCCGAGGCCGTCCTTGCCCGTGTCGGCGTCGTGCGCGGGCGTGAAGGCGGACCATCGCCGGGACGAGCTGCGTCGGCACCGGCAGTGCGGTCTCTCGTTGTGGACAGCGCAGCGGTGTACCGCCTCCGCGGTCTACCGTCTCACCCGGCGCCGTTCGTCGGCGCCCGATTCCCGTACCTCGGCCGAAAGCGACTCATGGCAACGACCGTCGCCTATCAGGGTGAACCCGGCTCGAATTCGGCGACCGCCGTCCAGCGTCTGTTTCCCGGTGCCGCCGAACTGCCGCACACGAACTTCGAGCAGGCCCTGGACTCCGTGACACTCGGGACCGCCGACCTGGCGGTCATCCCGGTGGACAACTCCGCCGCCGGACGCGTCGCGGACGTCCACCACCTGCTTCCCGAGTCCGGGCTGTTCGTGGTCGGGGAGTTCTTCCTCGCCATCCACTTCGACCTCATGGCGGTACCCGGCACGTCGCTGGACGACGTGGAGTGCGTACGCAGCCATGTGCACGCGCTCGGACAGTGCCGAAAGCTGCTGCGGGAGGGCGGCTGGCGCACGCTCGTCAGCGACGACACCGCGGGGGCCGCCCGTGAGGTGGCCGAGCTGGGCGACCCCCGGCACGCGGCCCTGGCCCCGCCCGCGGCGGCGCGGCAGTACGGCCTGGAAGTACTGCGACAGGGAGTCGAGGACGACCCCGACAACACCACGCGTTTCGTGGTGCTGTCCCGGGAGGCGGCCATTCCCCCGCTGTCGGGCGAGCCGACGATGACGAGTCTCTTCTTCGCCGTACGCAACATTCCCAGCGCCCTCTACAAGGCGCTCGGTGGTTTCGCCAGCGGCGGTGTGAACCTCACCAAGATCGAGAGTTACCAGATGGGCGCGGGCCTCAGCCCGAGCTGCTTCTACACCGAGATCGAGGGCCACCCCGACGAGCCACGCGTCGCCCTCGCCCTGCAGGAACTGCGCTTCTTCACGTCCGAGGTACGCATCCTCGGGGTCTACCCGGCGCACGCCCACCGACTGCGGGAGCCGGCCGGGTGACCCGAGGACACCCTTGAGGGCCGCCCCGCCACGCGGGGCGGCCCTCAGCCGGTGGTGGTGAGTCCGGTCCTGGCGGCCGTACGGTCGGCTCAGGCCGTCCGCTGCCGCGTCGTGCCGGCGTTGTGGCGGTTGACGTTGACAGTCAGCCGTCGCACGAGGGTCTGAAGGGTGGCGATCTCCTCGGGCGCAAGCCCGACCGCGTCCCCGATCGCGGGCGGAACGCTGGAGAGACGCCGGTGCAGCGCCACGCCCTCCTCCGTGAGCGCTACCTGGACCACCCGTTCGTCATCGGCCCGGCGCTCCCGCTTCAAGAGGCCGTTCACCTCCAGACGTTTGATCAGCGGGGTCACCGTGCCGTAGTCCAACTGGAGGATCGCGACCAGGTCCTTGACGGACACCGTCCGGTGCTCGCCGAGAGCGACCAGGACCAGATACTGCGGATAGGTCAGGCCCAGCGGCTCGAGCAGAGGCCGGTAAGCGCCCGTGAGCGCGCGGGAAGCCGCGTACAGGGTGAAGCACAGGTGCTTGTCCAGCATGGGCGGCACATCGTTCGGCTCGCCTGCGTTCGCCTCGTCGCTCATCTGTCAGTCCTTGTCTCTCAGGTCGGCAGACCGCCTCTCGGATGCGGCAATCCGGACATTGCCCCACCTTCTAGGGAACACTATACACTCGCCTCCACTTAACTTGCGCACAAGTTAATTGCGCGCTAGCTTTCTTCCTGTCGCCGCCACCGAGGCGGGACAGGCCGGGGCCACCCCGGCACAACCACCCTGATTCTTGGAGGAGTTCCCATGAAGGTCACGTCCGTCTTCCGCCCCACCCGCAAGCGCGCCGCCGTCGTCGGCGCCCTGACCGGAGCCGCCGCGCTCGCCCTGTCCGTCACCGCCTCCGCGGGCGCGACGACCAAGCACCACACGCCGGTGAAGAAGCCGACCGTCGTCCTGGTGCACGGCGCGTTCGCCGACTCCTCCAGCTGGAACGGCGTCATCAAGCGCCTGAAGCAGGACGGTTATCCCGTGGTCGCCCCGGCCAACCCGCTGCGGGGCCTCAAGAGCGACGCCGACTACCTGAAGAGCTTCCTCAAGAGCGTGCAGGGCCCCGTCGTGCTGGCCGGCCACTCCTACGGCGGGGCGGTGCTCACCGAGGCCGCCGAGAACGAGCCGAACGTCAAGGCCCTGGTCTACATCGCCGCGTTCGCCCCCGACCAGGGCGAGAGCGCCCTGGAACTGTCCAACAAGTACCCGGGCGGCACGCTCGGCCCGACCCTGAACACCGTGCCCTTCACGCTGCCCGGCGGTGGCACCGGCAACGACCTCTACATCAAGGCGGACAAGTTCCACGACCAGTTCGCCGCTGACGTCCCCACCCGGGTCACCGACCTGATGGCCGCGACCCAGCGGCCCGTGGCCGCCGCCGCCCTGGAGGAGCAGGCCACCCACTCCGCCTGGAAGTCCATCCCGTCCTGGACCCTGGTCACCACCCAGGACCTCAACATCCCGGCCGCCGCACAGCGGTTCATGGCCGAGCGGGCACACTCCCACATCACGGAGATCAAGGCTTCTCACGCCGTGACGGTCTCGCGCCCGGACGCGGTGACCCGGATCATCGAGCAGGCCGCACGCTCCACTGCCGGTCGCTGAGCCCTGGTCAGGTAGTCGCCGGGACCCGGGTCAGACCAACTGGCTCCAGGCCGACGGGGTACGGCCGGTCCCCTCGTGAGGGGACCGGCCGTACCCCGTCGGCCGGTCGGTCAGGCGGCGGCCCTGTCCGCCCACGCCTGCTCCAGTGCCTGCGTGAACATCTCGGGCGACTGGACACCGCTGACGCCGTAGCGCCGCTCCAGCACGAAGAAGGGCACGCCGCCGGCGCCCAGCTCCGCGGCGAGTCGCTCGTCGGCACGCACCTCGTCGGCGAAGGCGTCGGGGTCGTCGAGCACCTTCCGCACCTCCGCGTCGGCCAGCCCCGCCTCGACCGCCACACCCACCAGGGTCTCGCGGTCGTAGATCGAGGCCTCCTGCGCGAAGTTGACGCGGAAGGCGAGGTCCAGGAAAGCGCCCTGGAGTCCGCGGGTGGCCGCGAAGTGCGCGAGGCGGTGCACGTCGAAGGTGTTGCCGAAGACACGTCCGCCGATACGAAACTCCAGCCCCACCGCGTTCGCCATGGCCGCGGCCTGTTCCTCCCGCGCGACCTGCTGCTCCCGGGTCCGGCCGTACTGCGCGGCGACCGCTTCGATGATCGGTACCGTGCCGTTCTCGGCCCGGGGGTTGAGCTCGAAGGACCGGTGGACGACCTCCACCTGGTCACGGTGCTCGAACGCGGCGAGCCCCTTCTTGAAGTGCTCCCTGCCGACGTAGCACCACGGGCACGCGACATCGGTCCACATCTCGACACGCATCATCTGGTCTCTCTCTGTACGGGGCCGCGGGCGTGAAGGGCCCGACGCCGAACGACGAGGGCGCCCGCGCGGACCGGTCACAGTGGCGAGTGACGACCTGGTCCCGAGTGACTCACCGGCGCCTCCCCAGGAAGAATAGACGACCGACCGTCTTCTAACAAAAGGCCATGTCAGAGGCTATGCCTTCCTTCAGGCCGCTGTAGACACGGCGGAGGGGTGCCGGAAGTCGACGCTTCCGGCACCCCTCGCCCTCGATCGCCTCAGTCCACGACAGCGGGCCGGCGGCTCACTCGGTTCCCCGGTGGAGATAGGCGCGGGTCACTGTCTGCCGCACGCCGTTGCCGTGCGCATCGGTCGCGGTGACCCGCAGGGTGACGAAGGCGTCCTGACGCAGACGCGCCGGGCGCTCCACCACGGAGGTGAAGCGGCTGTCGTGCCCTTGCGGCGTGGTGCGCGCGGTGCTCCAGGTGCGCCCGTCGTCGTAGGACGCCTCCACCTTGAGCGAGACGCCCCGCGGGGCGGCCATGCCGTCCTGCGTACGGACGCTCAGTCCGACCCTGTGTGTCCGGGACCGGCCCACCGCGTTCTGCGCGTCGACCGGCACGTCGTAGTCGAGCTGGAGCAGTGTCAGGGGAGTGGGCTCAGCCGTGGTGCCGGAGCGGAACGTCCACGAGGTGTGGGTCCCTGTGCCGAAGAGCCACTGCTCCGAGACGCGCTTCGTCGTCAGGTCCAGCCGGTAGGCGGCCTCGCCCGCGGGGACCTCGAACGCGCCCCAGGCGCCGTTCTCGGACCGTGCCAGTTGCTGTCCGTCGCGGTACAGCACGGCTGTCGCCGTATCCGCGGAGGTGTCGCCGAAACCACCGCGTTCGGCGAACGACCAGTGCCTGGTGCCGTCGTTGAACTCCGGCACGTAGATGGACAGGGTGTTGCCCTCGCGCACCGACGGCTGGTGCCCGCCACGGGGAATGGAGGGGCGGACGACTGCCCCGAACCATTGCTCCGAGGTGTGCTGACGGGGCCGATACGTGTGCGGGTCGTCGTGCATGCCGCCCTGCAGCGGGTGGTCGGTGGTCTCGACGACCTTGTACTGCACGGCGTGCTGCCACTGTGTGCCGGCCTCGGCACTGACGTACTCGACGCGGTCCTGGCCCACCGGCACGAAGCGGGTCCACTGGCCCCATGCGGTGGCCTGGTAGGGCCGCCAGGCGAAACGCTGTTCGCTCGCCCACTCCGAGGCGCCGGTGCGGTGGTAAGTGGCGCGGACCACCGCCGTGTTGCGCTCCGACACGGTGTAGCGCGGGTGCTCGGGAATCGCGTTCTTCCACACGCCCATCACGTCGTACAGGTACGGGCTGCGCATCGTGCCGGTGAAGGCCACCGTCGTCCTGCCCTGTGCCATGCGCTTGAGCAGGGCGGTGCCGTCGGTCGAGGAGGCCCGCACGAAGGGCAGTGCCATCCGCTCACCCGTCGGTCGCCACTGGGTCCACACCGGGAACCGGTCGGGCAGCACCAGCAGCACGGCCTCGGCTCCGGCGGACTCGGCGGCCCGGGCGAGCGCGGCGTTGTCGTAGCCGCTGGACTCGTCGTCCCGGAGCACGGCCAACTTCCCTCGGGTGCCGCGGAAGTCGGGCGCCTGGGCCGTACCGGCGGACACGGCGGTGAGCCGTGCGCCCCGGTCGCCGAAGACGGGTGAGAGCTCCTCGTAGTACGGCCGGAACCCCGCCGTGCCGCCGGAGGCCAGGGCCCGAAGCTGCGGAGCGACCAGCTGCGTGCGTACGGAGAACTCGAAGGCGCCGTCGGTGACCGGGGCGGTGGCGTTGGTGTAGAAGCGGTCTCCTCCGAAGACCGCGACGGTCTGGAAGAGGTTCTTGCCGTCGATCCTGCGGTAGTACGTCGGGCAGAGGACGCCCTGGCGCTCGGCCGGACGCGGGGTGCGGAACCGCGCCTCGGTGACCTCGGCCGCGGTCAGCGTGACCGTGGTGTCGTCGGTGACCTTCACCTCGGGAGCGACGACGTTGCCGATCTCGGAGGCGCCGTCCGCCGCGTAGTCGGTGAACTGGCTGCTCACGTAGTACGTTCCCTCCTCCACGAGGGCGACTCCGGCCTCACGGTCGGTGTACTCCACGAAACCGTCCGCGCCGAAGATGGTCCCGAGCCAGCCCGGGACGACCTGACCGGTCCTGTCGCGGTAGACCACCCTCAGCTTGTGCACGGGGGCGTGCACCTGGAGGGAGAGGGTCGTGTGCACGGCGACGGCGCCGTCGGCCGACGTGGCGGTCAGGTAACCGTAATAGCGGCCCCGCGCCGCCCCGGCCGGGTCGGTGTGCAGGGGCACCTCGCTCGTGGCGCCGGGTGCGATGTGGACCGTGGTCGCACCGACAGCGACCACGCCTTCGGCGAGGGCGCGTCCGTCGCCGGTGGCCAGTTCGAGGCCGAGCGACAGGGTGACGGGGCGGTCGCCGGTGTTGGTGTAGCGGACGGTGGCCTGCCCCTGCTCCTGGTCGCCGCCCACGGACATCGGGGCGAGGGCCAGGGAACCGGTGGCGGTGACCGGACCCGCGGCCGCGGCCAGGTCGATGCGGCCGCCTCCCTGCTCGGTCACGCCGGTGCCGGCCACCGTGGAGGCGGTACTGGTCAGCGCGTCCTTCAGCTCCTGCGCCGACCAGTTCGGGTGCTGCTGGACCAGCAGGGCGGCGGCGCCGGCCACGTGCGGCGTGGCCATGGACGTCCCGGACAACGAGACGTAGTGGCTGTCGACCGGGTCGCCCAGGGTGGTGCCGCTCGCGCGGGCGGCGACGATGCCGACGCCCGGTGCGGTCACATCGGGCTTGACGGCCCCGTCGCCGTAGCGCGGTCCGCGACTGGAGAAGGACGCGAGGGAGTCGTCCCGGTCGACGGCTCCGACGGTCAGCGCGGCGTCGGCGGCGCCCGGTGTGCCGATCGTCGTCTGGCCCGGGCCCGTGTTCCCCGCCGCGACGACGAAGAGCGTGCCCGTGAGGGCCGTCAGGGTGTTCAGGGCCTGGCTCATGGGGTCGGTGCCGTCGGCGTCACCGTCCGCTCCCAGACTCATGTTGACGACCTTGGCATGGGCGTCGACGGCCCACTCCATGCCGTCGATGATGCCGGACTCAGAGCCGTAGCCGTCGTCGTCGAGCACCTTTCCGATCAGCAGTTCCGCCTTCGGCGCGACGCCCTTCCGGGTGCCGCCGGACGCGGCGCCGGTGCCGCCCACGATGGACGCGACGTGGGTGCCGTGCCCGAAGTGGTCGTCCGTGTTGCCGCTGCCGGAGAAGTCCTTGGCCACCGCGATACGCCCGGCCAGGTCGGGGTGGCGCGCGTCGGCGCCCGTGTCCAGCACCGCCACCTTGACGCCCTGGCCCTCGTAGCCGGCCTTCCAGGCCGCGGGGGCGTTGATCTGGGCCGTGCTGCGGTCCAGCGCGGCCTCCACCCTGGCGTCCAGGAGGATGCGCGGGGTGACGGCCGTCCGTGCCGTGTCCGGCTTCCCCCCGCCGGGGTTGAGGGTCTTCCAGAAGGTGCCCAGGTCCTTGCCGGCGATCAGGGCGGAGCGTGCGTCGATGCTCGTCAGGTCGCGGGACGGCCTCGTCGGCCTGTTCAGGGCGACGAGGCGGTCGGCGGTCGCCGCGGCGGCCTTCGCGGCTCGTGCGTCGACACGTGCTCCGTCACGCGGCGGCACCGGCTTCGAGGAGACGATCAGGGGAAGGCCGGAGCCGTGGGCCTCGTCGAAGCCGTCCGCGACGAGGCCCGACACGTTGAACAGCCGCCGGTCCAGGACACCGGCCGCCACCAGCAGCTCGGCGTCGAACGGCACCACGCTCACCGTCTTGTCATCACCCTCGAGTGTCTTGAAGGGGATGTGATCCCGCCCGGGCGCGGGGTGCACCGCCACGGTGTGCCGGCCGTCAGGAAAAGAGGTCAGGCTCACACGGTCCCCGGTGACCAGACGTACGGTCGCCGTGTGTGTTCCGGGTCGGCCGGTGGCGGCAGGCACAGCCTCGCCGGTCTCCGTCCTCTCCGCCGCGAAGGCCGCGGGGGTCACTCCGGCGATCAACACCAATCCCGTTGATAGCGCCGCCATCGTGCGAGGTCTCAGCATTCCTTGGAACACCCTTCACCCACTGCATAGTGAAGCCCAGAAGGCAATCAAAATGGGGAATTAAAAGTAGACAGTACTTCTCACGTCAAGTTTCATGGAACGTACACCACCTCGAAATGAGACTCAAGAAAACAGATTTGACGCTGCGTCAGCCACTGCTTCACCTCCGTCTGAGCGGGGCGTCCGGGCCGACAGCGGAAGATCCGGCTGTGCGAGAGGTGCAGCCCTCGTCCACCGGGCGGAGCGCAGCGCCAGGGCGGGGGGCTTTCGCAGCATCGGAGCGCAGGGATACGGCGTGCACGTCAGCCGGCCCCGCAGCCCGTGACCACAGGCACCGCGCACGGGCCCGTTCTGCGTCCGCAGGCGTTGCCTGCCACGGCCACGCTCGACCGGCCCGGCGGCCCCGCTCCCCTGCACCCGGCCGGGCACACGCGGGGGCCGCTGGGCGCATCACCTGCCGCACGGCCCGATCCCGTCCGCCGGAGCCGCGCTGCGACCACACGTCCCACGTCCTGCATCCGCCGACCCGGGCGGCCGGCGGGCATGGTGTACGCCGAGCGCGGCCGGGCGCTGCACGCCCTCGCGATGCGAGGACGTGCACGCCGACGTCACCGCGTCAGGCCGCGGCCCCGTGATCGGGTGGTATCCCCGGAGGAGCCGTCGGTCTGCCGAGGCGACACACGGCGACCGGGTCACGCGCACCCTGCATCGGAACTGCCGACAGGTGCCGAGGGGACGCGAGGCCGCTGTTCAGTCGGCCAGGCGCCGGCCGAGATCGAGCTCCACACCGTCGGGGCGCTGGAGGCCGCGCTCGAACAGCGAGCGGACCCGATGGGCGTTCTCGGGACGTCCGGAGGTCTGGAAGAAGGCCTGGAGGCTGGCCCCGTACGACTCGGCCGTCGGCAGCGACTCGACGTCGACCAGGGACTTGGTCCGGGCGACGGCGACCTTGTCGAAGCCCGCGACGCGCCTGGCGAAACGGTCGACGAACCGCTCCAGTTCGTCCTCGGCCAGAACGCGGTTCACGTAGCCGTACGCCGCTGCGAGTTCGGCGGGGAAGTCGTCGCCGCCCAGCAGGATCTCCAGGGCGCGTCCACGGCCCAGGAGGCGCGGGAGCCGGCCGGTGGGGTTGCCGCCCGGCACCGATCCGACGCCCACCTCGAACTGCCCGAGGATCGCACCCGGTCCGGCGAAACGGATGTCCGTCGCCAGGGCGAACTCGCTCCCCGCGCCGCGGGCACGGCCGTTGATCTCGGTGATGGTGGCGGCGGGGACCTTGGCGAGCCGGTACAGGTTGTCCGCGAACGGATGCAGTCCGGACGGAGCGGGCTTCATGGCGGCGACACGGGAGCGGTCGGTCCGCATGTCCCAGTGCGCCATGAAGAAGTCCGGGTTGGCGCTGCGGAAGACGACGGCCGTCAGGTCGGGCGCCTCCTCGATGCGGGTGATCAGCTCGGCGAGCTGCTCGATGGTGTCCGGGTCGATCAGGTTGATCTCGCCGTTGGAGAAGGTCACCCGCCAGTAGGAGGGGCTGATCTCGTCGACGGCGAACTGTTCGAAGGCGCTCATGAGGGGTCTCCTGGGGTGGTCGCGGGCCGCGGCACGCGGGTGGGTGCTTGAGGGGTTGACGGCCGCAACGGCCCGCGTGGGTGACTCCCCCGCGGCTCGCTGTCGGGCCCGGACGGGGCCACGCACGGAGAGCGGTCACCGGTCGTGGGACAGCCCGGCGGACGCCGGCCGACGTCGAGCCGGGCAGCCGCTCGCGACCGGCCCAGCTGGAACCTGATTTCAAATCTAGCACCTGAATTTGAAAAGACGTCCCAGAGGTAGACTGGTCACATGCCGAGGAGAAGTCGTGAGACGGCCGCAGGAGAGACACGTTGCTCGATCGGCCGCGCCCTGGAGATCGTCGGAGACCGCTGGAACCTGCTGATCCTGCGTGAGGCGCTCAACGGCGAGACCCGCTTCTCGGAGTTCAAGGAGCGGCTGCACGTGGCGAGCGACGTCCTCACCCAGCGGCTCGGCGTCCTGGTGGAGGGCGGTGTACTGGAGAAGCGTCCCTACCGCGAGGCCGGAGCCCGCTCCCGGATGGCCTACCACCTGACCCCGGCCGGGCGGGAACTCGTCGTGCTCTTCGGCGCCCTGCAGCAGTGGGGTGACCAGCACTGTCCGCACCCCGAGGGCCCCTTGGTGCGCCGAGGCAGCCGTACGAGCGGACAGGCCCTGCGTGTCGCCTTCGTGGACGAGCACGGAGTGGAGGCGCCGATCGACGACGTCGACCTCGGCGCCCCGGTCGCGGACGGCACCGCCCCGCCCACAGCCTGACCCGCGAAGGCGGCGGACCCGGCGACTTCCAACACCGGGAATGCCGCCTGCGCGTGGCACGAGCCCGACGGGGTGACGTCCTCCGCGGCTCATGAGACAGGGGCGGGACCGCATGCCACGGTCCCGCCCCTGCCGTCACCCGTCGTGCGTCAGCGCAGTCCGAAGGCGCGGACGAGGGTCTGGGAGACGCTGTTGCCGTCGTCGTCCTCGGCGACGACCCGCACGGTGACGAACGTCGCCCGCTTCGGCGCGCGCAGCGTCGTCCGCCATCCGTCGCCCCGGCGTTCGAGATCGGCACGCCGCCAGGTCGCACCGTCGTCGTACGACAGCTCGACGGTCGGCTTTCCGACGGCGCCGGTCACGCCGCGAAGGTGCGAGGCGGTCACGGTGAGGTGTCCGTGGCGGTCGGCGCGGCCCGCCGAGTCGGTGCGCACGCCGTAGTCCAGCTGGATCAGCGGCAGCGTCGTCTCGGCGTCGGTCTCCTGGGAGGTGAAGTTCCACTCGGTCAGAGTGTGCCGCGAGTAGGGACTGGCCCACCTCCCCCGGTCGTTGTCGACGACGAGCCGGTACGGCAGCCGTTGCGGGGCCAGCCCGGACGGCAGCAGCTTCTCGATGTTGCCCTGGTCGAGTTCGCGGTCCCCCTGGTACAGGGTCATCAGGTTCTTGACGTCGAAGTTGCCGTGGGCGTCACCGATGTGCCCGGCTCCCGAGTCGCCCCATCCCGGCGCCGGCAGCCACATGGTGTCGCCGTAGCGGGCGGGCGTGGAGCCGAGCGGTCCCATCCGGGGCCGCTGGACGGGTCCGAACCAGGACACCCGTCCGGTGGTGCCGCGGCGGTACGTCGTGAACTCCTGCGACTGCTGACTCATCTCACCGAGGATGCCCGCGTAGTCCTGCCACGGAATGTCGGCGCTGAGCCAGTCCGTCCGGTTGCCCCGCGCGGGGGCCGGCAGAGGCACCCAGATGCCCGAGAAACCCTGCTCGTCCGAGCGGAACTCGTACGCGTCCCCCTGGCGGTGGTTGCGGAACGACACCTCGACGGGGACGAGATCGTGCCTCCGCTCCCGCCATGCCGGATCGGCCGGGACACCGCCGGTCCAGTGCCGCACCACGTCGTAGAGGTAGTCGGTGGTGGGGTTCGAGGTCACGGTGAGGGTCTCACCGCCTCGCCGCACTGCGGCGAGGAGACCGGCCCCCTGGTCGGCGTCGAGCGTGGCCATCGAGAGCGGGGCGGGGGCGGGGTCGGTGATCCCGTCGGGGGTGGGGAGCAGCCGGCCGACACCGTCATGGACGATCACCACCAGCCGTGCGCCCGCCTCCGCGGCGGCCGACGCCTGCTCCAGGGGGGTGAGGCCGTCGCTGCGGCGGACGACCACGGCCTTGCCGCGCACCCCTGCCGCGGCGAGTTCAGCGGCCGATCCCCCGCCGCCGTAGACGGCCTTGAGCCGGTGGGGGCCGGCCGCCAGCGGTGCGACGCCCCGCTTGGTCATGATCTCGTCGAAGACACGCGACCGCGAGGCCAGGGTCAATGCCGGTTGCTCCAGGCGGAAGCGGGCACCGAAGGTGAAGCCCGCACCGTCCTGGCGGGCGGAGGGCAGCGCCCAGATGCTGTCGTGGGTTTCGTCGGGCATCAGCACGGTCGACACGAAGCTGTCACCGTACTTCTGCGCCACGTCCAGCCGCGACAACACGCGGGTGGCGGCCTGGGGCACGTCCGCCCGCACCTGCCGCAGCGCACGTCCGTCGAGGGTGACGGTGCGGTCCCGGTCCACCTTTGTGTTCTGGAAGCTGAGCAGGGCGAGCCCGCGGGCGTGCGGACCGTTGGCCCCGGTGACGGTGGCGAAGAGCCATCCACCGTACTCGCCCGGCGGGACACGCAGGGTGGCTCTGCCGGAGCCGTCGAGCGTCGCGGACGACCACAGATTCTGCGTGGACAGGAGAACGGACGCGCCGGTGATCGGCTGACCGGACCGGTCCTTGGCGACGATCGTCAGATCGTGCCGCTCCCCTTCCCGTGAGGCACCGATCAGCGTCCGGGCCCTGACGTCACCGGTGCCGTCGGTCGCGACGAGCATGCCGCTGACCGGCCTGTCGGCGGGTATGCGGGCGAGGGCCGTGGTGAGTTCGACCGACCGGGTTCCGTGCGCGGGCACGGTGACCCGACGCTCGGACAGGGTGAACGCGTCGGCTGCGACACGGGCGTCGACCGCCAGGTCCAGGCCGACCTCGGTGTCGCCGGTGTTGGTGTACGTCACCGTCCGCACGTCGGTCCGGTCGGGTGCCGTGGGCCAGGAGTGGAAGCCACCGAAGGCGCTCGCCGTGGCGAAGACGCTCGCGCGTACCGCTGCCTCGGCGTCGACGCGCCCCGCGCCGGCCTCGTACGGGGTGTAGGAACCGGTGGCCCTGGCGCTGCTGACGAGCGCCTGCTTCAACCGCTCACCGGTCCAGTCCGGGTGGGCGGCGGCCAGCAGGGCGGCGGCTCCGGCGACGTGGGGGGTGGCCATCGACGTGCCGCTCATCGTCGTGTAGGGGCCCGTGCCCTCGGAACTGTCCTGGGAGCGGGCGGCCAGGATGCCGACACCCGGCGCGGTCACCTCGGGCTTCAGCCCGTCGTCGCCGAACCGAGGGCCCCGGCTGGAGAAGTCGGCGAGACGGTCCGAGGAGTCGACCGCGCCCACGGTCAGTGCGGCGTCCGCGGCGCCGGGACTGCCGATGGAGTGGGCCCCCGGGCCGGAGTTGCCGGCGGCGACCACGAACAGGGCTCCGGTCTCGGCGCTGAGGTCGTCGACCGCCTGGCTCAGGGGGTCGGTGCCGTCGCCCTGGCCGCCCAGGCTCATGCTGATGACCTTGGCGCGTTCCTCCCGGGCGGCCCACTCCATCCCGGCGATGATCCAGGACTGCTGCCCCTGCCCCCGGGGGTTGAGGACCTTGCCGATCGACAGGCGTGCGCCGGGGGCGACGCCCCGCTCCCGGCCGCCGGAGGCGGCGCCGGTGCCGGCGACCGTCGAGGCGACGTGGGTGCCGTGGCCGACCGTGTCGGTCACGTCCTCGTCGGTGGGGACGAAGGTCGCGGTGCCGTCCACCTGCCCGACGAGATCCGGGTGTTGCAGGTCCGCGCCGCTGTCGAGGACCGCCACCTTGACGCCCTTGCCGGTATTGCCCCGCTCCCATACCCGCGGAGCGCCGATCTGGGCGGTCGAGTCGGCCAGGTCCGCGGTCACCCGGCCGTCGAGCCACACCTTCGCGACGCCGCCGGAGAAGGCCGGTTTCGAGGAGGCGGGCGTCGCACCGGGGCCGGTGGTGAGTGCGGACCAGAACGCCGAGGCCTGCGCCCGCTTCTCCGTGACGGCCGCGCTCTTGATGCTGTCCAGCCGTCGCACGGTGGTGGAGCCGGCCAGCTTGACCGTGCCGCGGGCCTCGGCGGTGTCGCCGGTGTAGCGCACGATCAGCGGAAGTCTGTCGGTGTGCGCGTCGTCGTAGCCGTCCGCGATCAGTCGCGTCACGTTGAACAGCTGCTTGTCCAGCCGGCCCGAAGAGATGTAGGGCAGAGCGGACGCCGGAAACACGTATGTCTCTCCGTGCGTGACCACCGTGTGATAGCCGGTCGTCCGGGCCGTCCCCCGGCCCGAGGGCTTGACGGACCGGACGGTGGTCCTCCCCCGCGAAAAGGCGACCGAGACCTCGTCGCCGGTGATCAGTGTGACGGTGTGCGTGCCACCGGCCTCACCGGCCCCCTGCGGGGCGGCGGGGCGAGCGGCGGCCGGGAGCGCGGGAAGCGCTCCGGTGACCGGCAGGACCCCGAGGCTCAGGACCATGGCCGCGATGAACGCGACCGGGCCCGGTCTCGGGACGGGAAGGTTGGGCAAAGCGACTCCCTCTGACGCGCATTGGCCTACTCGGTGCAAGTCGTGCGACTGACGCGTGAATAATCGTCAGCACTTACTTGCTCCTGAAACTATCTGTTTCATCAAGTGACGCGCCGTCATCCAAGAGGAACATGATTGCCAAGTCAAGGGGATGAGAATCCAGCAACCCCCGCCGACCCAAGTCGTCCCACTCCACCCCCTGTCACGGCCAGGGTCACATCACAGCACCCGGCAATAGGCAAGAAAAACATTTACTTGACATAGCAATAATCGGGAAAAGGATCGGCCCCGTCGACCAGCGCGAGCGCCACGGGCCGGATCGTTGAGCCCTGCGCCGCCGCCTGCCCCCGGCTGTCGAGCGCAGGGTCCTCGCTTAGGGCTGTCCCGTCATTCCCGGTGGATCAGCGCGCGGCGTCAGATGCGGGGCATCGCAAGGCGGCGGGCCGTCCGCATACCGGATGTATGCGGACGGCCCGACAACACGGCGAGGTGCGGTAGTCGGCGTCGCGCGCCCGCCGGGAATGACGGGACAGCCCTTACCGCCGGCCGGCGGCAAGCCGGACGCTGTCGGCCGGCGCGTGCCTGGCGTCCGCCGGCGCGACGGTCCCACCGGCGGGCCCGCGGCCGGCGCGCGCGCTGTGCCAGGCCAGTACGGCCGCCGCGAGCGCCAGGAAGCCCAGACCGGTCCCCACCACACCCGCCCATCCGAACGCCGAGAAGGACAGTGCGGCGATCGCGGAGCCGGTGGCACCGCCCGCGAACACCGAGAAGATGTAGACGGTGTTGAGACGCGCCCTCAGGGCGGGCCCTGCGGCGAAGATGCGGGCCTGGTTGGCGATCTGACCGCTCGTCGTGGCGTAGCCGAGGAGGTTGCAGCCGACGGCCAGGGCGATCAGCGACCGGCCGGCGACCCCGAACAGCACGAAGGCGAGCGCCGCCGACGTGAGCGCCATGACGTTGACCGTGAGCGGCCCGAAACGGTCGGTCAGCCGTCCCGAGTACCGGGCGGCCAGCGCGCCCGGAACGCTGAAGAGGCCGAACAGCCCGATCACCGCGGGCCCCAGCGCGATCGGGGGCGCGGTCAGGTGGAAGGCCAGCGACGACCAGAAGGCGGAGAAGGCCGCGAAGACGGTACCTCCCAGCGCGGCGGAGACACGCAGGGAGGCGTTCCGGACGATCAGCCGGGGCAGGGAGGCAAGCAGACGGCCGTAGCTCACCTTCTCCCGGTCCGGTGCCGGGGTGTCGGCCGGCATGTAGCGCGGGAGCACCAGGAGCAGGGCGCCGGTGGCCACGGCGGCGACCACGAACCCGGCTCGCCAGGTCCCGGTGGCCTCGGCGATGAGACCGGCGGCGGTCCGGGAGAGCAGGGCACCCAGGGTCAGCCCCGTCCCCACGGCCGCCAGGACGCGGCCCGCGTTGCCGGCCGAGGCCAAGGACACGACGGTCGGCATGATGACCTGCGGCAGCACCGTGCCGGCGGAGAGCACGAGAGCGGCCGCGCCGAGGAGGGCGACCGAGGGAGCGAAGGCGCCCGCGAGGAGGCCGACGGTGGTGATCGCCAGCAGCAGGGAGGACAGCCGGCGAAGTCGTGCGCCGTCGGCGAGCGGTACGACGGTGACGATGCCCAGCGCGTAGCCGATCTGCCCCAGGGTAGCCACCAGCCCGGCGGTGGAGGCCGAGGTGTGGAAGGTGTGGGCGATCTCGTCCAGGAGTGGCTGGGTGAAGTAGATGTTGGAGACGGTGATCGCGGTCGCCGTGGCGAAGACCGGTATGGTCCCTCGTTTGACGCCTGGGCGGGTCGCTGCGCTGGTCATGGGGTCCTCCGGTGCACGGTTTCACGGGTGGGAGCGGGACGCCGGAGCGTCGGCGGGGTGTGCGGGCGGGCCCCGCCATGGGCCGCTCCCGGCAGCGTTCGGCCGTCGGGAGCGGAGGGCGGCTGCGGCCGTGCGCCGTACCGGGCGGCGTCCCGCACGTCGCGGTTCGTCGGGCCTGAGCGACTGGGGGTTCGTCGGGCCCGACCGACTGGAGCTGCCGACCCGTCGTGCGGCGCGAGCGCGCGGGAGGGCGGGAGGACGGGGAGGAGTCGTGTGCTCGGGCTCCGCTTGTCAGACCAGCCTGTGCCAGGTGAGTTCCGCCGTACGCTCGGCACCCCACATGCGGGTGGGCGTGGTGAGGCCGAGTCGCAGGAAGGAACCGGCGAACTCGACGCTGCGCACATGCTTACGCCCGATCCAGTTCGGAAAGAGGCTGGTGGTGACGTGGTGCTCCACGGTGTGCGGATCGACCACCTCGAACGGGCCGCCGTAGGCGACGTAACCGGTGGCCGCCCGGGCCAGCTCGTCGGCTGCCGCGTCCTCCGGACGCGCCGCGGCCAGGTGCGGCCGGTCGCCGCGGCCCAGCTGAGCGGACATGTATCCCTCGGGGGTGTAGAGGATCAGGCCGTACGGCGAGCGTCCCAGCGGGTGGACGACCTCCCCGTCGGCGGTGGTGGCGGTGTACGCGACGAGTTGCCACGCGCCCAGCAGCCTCATGCGGACCGCCTCGCGGGCCCTGCTGTCGTCGCGTTCTGCGACCGGGTCTGTGGGGGTCATGAGTGCTCCTCTTCGAATGGGAAAGGGTCCGCGGGACCGTCCGGCGGGCGGACGGTCCACGGATGCGCTACCGGGTGAGCTCACCGTCGACGAGACGCCAGACGTTGAGGGGGTTGGCCTCGCGCAGCACCTGCGGCAGCAGCTCGTCCGGGAAGTTCTGGTAGGTGACCGGACGGACGAACCGCTCGATCGCGCCCATGCCGACCGAGGTGAAGCGGCTGTCGGAGGTGGCGGGGAAGGGGCCGCCGTGGGTGGACGCGTACGACACCTCCTGAGGGATGGAGAAGGCGTTGAAGACGATCCGCCCGGTACGGCGTTCCAGTACCGGCAGAAGCTGTTCGGTGGTCGTGCGGTCGGCGGCCTCGGCGTGCAGGGTGGCCGAGAGCTGGCCGCGGAAGGCGCGTGCCGCTTCTAGCAGTTGCTCCGTGCTGGACACCTTGACCAGCAGGAGTGTGGGGCCGAAGACCTCCTCACGCAGGGTGGGTTCGGCCAGCAGCTGCTCACCGGTGACCTCGAGCAGCAGGGCCTGTCCGTACGCCCCGCCGTCCGGGGCGCCTCCCTCACCGAGCCGGACGGCGCCGTTGTCCTGGTGGCGCCGGGCGTTGCGGGTGTAGGCGTCGTGGATGCCGGGGGTGAGCATGGGCCGTGCGTCCCACTTCTCGACCTCGGTGACGGCCGCTTCGCGCAGTTCGGCGTAGCCGGGCCCTTCCACGGCGAGCAGGACGGCGGGCTTGAGGCAGGCCTGCCCGACGTTGTACATGCCGCGCTGCACGAGGCCGGTACCGATCTCGGCGCCACGGGCGGCCAGGGCGGCGGGCAGGACGAAGGTCGGGTTGACGCTGGTCATCTCGGTGAAGACCGGGATGGGATCGGGGCGCTGCTGAGCGCGGCGGTACAGGGCCATGCCGCCGGCCTCGGAACCGGTGAAGGTGACGGCCTTGACCAGCGGGTGGTCCACCAGGGCTTCGCCGATCTCGTTGCCGGGGCCGCGCACCAGGGAGAAGACGCCGGGGTGCAGACCCGATTCGGCGACCGCCTCCTGGATGATGCGGCCCTCGATCTCGGAGGCCCCGGGGTGCGCGTTGTGGGCCTTGAGGACGACGGGGCAGCCGGCAGCCAGGGCTGACGCGGTGTCACCGCCCGCCACGGAGTAGGAGATCGGGAAGTTGCTGGCGCCGAAGATCGCCACAGGGCCGAGGGCCACCTTCTGCAACCGATGGTCCAGACGTGGGGTGGGCTGCCGGTCCGGCTGCGCGGGGTCGATGGCCGCCTGGAGGAAGCGGCCCTGGCGTACGACGGCGGCGAACTTGCGGAACACGCCGGCGGTGCGGACGGCCTCTCCCTCGAACTGGGCTGTGGGCAGCCCGGTTTCCAGGGAGGTCCGCTCGGCCAGTTCATCCTTGGCCGCTTCCAGCTTGTCGGCGATGAGTTCGAGGAACAGCGCCCGTTCCTCGAGCCCGGTGCGGCTGTAGCTGTCGTACGCCTCGTCGGCCAGGGACAGGGCACGGTCGACCTCGGCCGGCCCGCCGAAGGCGAACTCGGGCTCGATGAACTCGCCGGTGGCCGGGTTGAACGCCTTCATGCTTCCCGCGGTGGCGGGCACCTGGCCTCCACCGATCAGGAGTTTTCCGGTCAGTGTCATGGGTGTGCTCCCTGTCATGCGTGTGCTCCCTCGAACGCTGCGATGAGCTCGTCGGTGGTGGTGATGGCGTGGGCGTAGGTGGGCCCGTTCAGCACGTGCGCGGCGTGGACCATCTCCGGCAGGAACGCCGCGGTGGCGTCGCGTACGAGCGTCACGTGGTAGCCGAGCTCCATGGCGAAGCGGCCGGTGGACTCGATGCAGGTGTTCGCCAGCAGGCCGACGAGCACCACGTGGGTGATGCCGTGCTGCTTGAGCCGGAAGTCGAGGTCCGTGTTGGCGAATCCGCTCTGCGCCCAGTGCTCGGCGACGACGATCTCGCCGGGCTGCGGCTGGAAGTCCGGGTGGAACTCTCCGCCCCAGGTGCCGCGGGCGAAGCTGTGCCGCTCCATGATGCCGAGCTGGGTGGGATTGGGGTGGGCCCACGTCTCGTAGTCGCCCTCCTCCCACCGGCGGTGCGGGACGAAGATCACCTGCGTGCCGGTGTCGCGGGCGGCACCGATGACGGACCGCAGATTTTCGAGCAGGTTCACCTGCTCCGCCATGGGTCTCAGGCGCGGCCAGATCTTCCCTCCCTCGGACAGGAAGTCGTTGAACGGGTCGACCAGCAGCACGGCCGTGTGCCGTGGGTCATAGGTCCGGGGCATCGGGTCCACTCCAATCTGGATGACGTCCATCATCCGGATTGAGGATTATTGCCATCATCCTGAATGTCAAGCGAGGCCCGCTTCCATCCCGCCTTCGCGAGCGCAGGTGTATGATGTGCGTCATCCAGTTGTGCAGTGTCCGCACTGCGCCGCCCCACGAAAGGCAGGCTCGTCATGGGTCACTCGCAGGCGGAGAAGGCGGCCACCCGCGAGCGGGTGCTGAGGGTCGCGTCGCGCAGAATCCGTACCGACGGCGTCAATCGCCCCGGCGTGGCGGAGCTCATGCAGGAGGCCGGCCTGACCCATGGCGGCTTCTACAAGCACTTCAGCTCCCGGGACGACCTGATCGCCCAGGCCGCGGCCTTCGCACTGTCGGAGGGGACCGTGAAGATGGAACGGTCCGCCCGCAAGAACACGGAGGACCCCCGAGCTGGCCTCATCGACGCCTACCTCGCGAAGCAGCACCGGGACGGCCCCGCCACCGGGTGCGCCCTGGTCACCCTGGGCGCCGCCGCCGGACGCGGCGACCAGGAGATCAAGCAGGCGTACGAGAAGCAGGTCCGCACGTATCTCGACCTGATCGCGGGCCTGGACGACGGCTCCGAGAACGCACGGGCAGAGGCCATGCTCACGCTCAGCGCGCTGGTAGGCGCCGTACTCATGTCCCGGGCCGTGGCCGACAAGGACTTCTCGGACGACCTGCTGCAGACCGTGACCGAGCAGCTGACGGGCCGTGCCCCGGACGAGGCACCCACCGACGCCTGACACCCTCGGCGCAACCCGGGCGCGGCGACGCCGACGACCCGCCCCTGCGGCCGGACGGCCGTGGCAGCACCGGCGACGCGGCCGCACCGCCCCCTTGTCCGACCCCGAGACGCCGTCAGCGACGAGGCACCCTCCCGTGAGGCTCCCCAGGGGCCGATTCCCCCTGCTGCCGTTCCCGCCTCCCCTCTTGCCGCCGGACAGTTCCTGCCACGCCTCCTTCTGCCGTCCCGCCGCCGGACCCCCTCGGGTGGCCGCTTCGACTCCCCCACTCCCTCACGCACCATCTCCTGCCGCTGACCATGGAGGTCCTGCGGCTGGATCCGATGGCGGAGGGTCATATGGACGAGGGTGATCTGCCGGCCGCCCTACCGACCAGGAGTCCGGACATCTGGAGCACGTCACCCGAGCTCGGGTGTGGGCTTCGTCTGATCGTCTCGGATCTGAGCGATCCGAGCGATCTGCCGCCGGATCTCGAGTTTGAGGGGAAGCGGTTCCTGACTCTGTAACACGCCGGCGGCGCCGCCCTACGGGCGCCAGGGACCACGAGACCAGTCCTGTCCGGGGATTTCTGCGGTCCAGCCAGCCGGGCGGCCGACGCAACCCTGATCACCCCGGATCTTCCCGCCGGCCACCCCTCGAGCCCACCCTCGCCGGCGGCAGCAATGGCTCCGCCAACGCCCACTGGGTGTCCGGCAGGTCCGGTGCGGACACCCGCCCCCGACAGCAGCCGCGTTCCAAGCTTTGCTTGACGAAGCAATTTCTTCGATGTTTACTTGCTTCAGCAACTACATCTCGGATTTCTCGGGGTGGCCTTAGTGAAGGGTTCAGCATGACCAAGATCGGAATCATCCTCGGCAGCACCCGCCCCGGCCGCAACGGCGAGGCCGTGGCGCGCTGGGTGCTCGACATCGCGTCGAAGCGCACGGACGCGGAGTTCGAGCTGATCGACCTCCTCGACTACAAGCTTCCGCACCTGGACGAGCAGCTTCCGCCCTCGATGGGCCAGTACTCCCAGCCGCACACCCAGGAGTGGGCGCGCAAGATCGCCGGCTTCGACGGCTTCATCTTCGTGACGCCGGAGTACAACCACTCGACGTCCGGTGTGCTCAAGAACGCCATCGACTACCTCTACGCCGAGTGGAACAACAAGGCGGCCGGGTTCGTCAGCTACGGCGCCATGGGCGGCGCCCGCGCGGTCGAGCACCTTCGCCTGATCGCCGGCGAGCTGCAGATGGCCGACGTCCGCGCCCAGGTCGGCCTGTCGCTGTTCCACGACTTCGAGAACTTCAGCGTCCTCAAGCCGGGCGAGTTCCAGGTCGAGGCCCTGAACGCCACCCTGGACCAGGTCGTGGCCTGGAGCCGGGCGCTGGCGCCGCTGCGCGCCGCGTAACGGATTCCCGTTGTCCGCGCACGCGAAGGCGCGGACACGCGGGACCCGTTTCCCGCTCGCATCGGGGGCCGGGAGGGCCGTCCCGCCGTACGGCCCTCCCGCGGCGTGAGGCGGGGCGCACGGAACACGGCTGCTCCCAGAGCCGTCGAGGCCACGCAAGGCGCGCCGGGCCATTGGCCGTCGGGCCGCGGACCGCGTTCCGCCGACCACCCTTTCACGGTGATGCGGTGCGGTACCCGTCCCGGTCGCCGCGCGCCCCTCGGGCTCATCCCGCTGACATGTTCCGGCCCTTTCCGACGTGTTTCGTCGGCAGATTCCACCGGCCCGCGAAGGCCCCCTCCCCTTACCACCTCATCTCCGACAGGGATCATCGTGTACATCGCCGCTGTCATCCTCAGCGTTCTCCTCGCCCTCCTCTCTCTTGCCGCGGGCGCGCCGAAGGCGCAACTCAAGGGCAGCGTGCCGGAAGGGCTCGTGGCCAAGGGTCTCGGCTCCGGTCTGGTCCGCTTCATCGGCCTGGCCGAGGTGGCCGCAGCGGTCGGCCTCGTCGTGGGCATCTGGTGGCAGCCTCTGGGCATCGCCGCCGCCGTCGGTATGGCCGTTCTGATGATCGGCGCGGTCAGATACCACGCGAAGTGGGGAGACTACGCGGACAGCGAGGCGCGCGGTGCCGCGACGGCACCCATTCTCTTCACTCTTGTCGCGGTGGCGACGGCCATCACCCTGGCCGCCTCACAGTAACCCTCGATGTCATGCACCTGCCATGGCACCCCTCCCCCGGGGACGCTCGAACGCGCCCGGCCAGCGGACGTACGCCTTGACGCGTGCGTCCGCTTTCCTATGAGCCGGACGAAATTCGCGGCGCGAGTTCGCTCGAATTCGGCATGCCGACAGCCCGGACGAAACGCCTCGGGCCCTCAGGCATTCCGCCAGGAATCGTTTGACGGCTCGCCCCTCCACGCTATAATTGCAACGTCAAGCAAATATCGTCGGTCGTGGCTCGCCCACCCCGGACGACATGCGGACATCACCCGACGCCACGAGCCGGCGTCAGCGGCCACCACACCGCGACATCCCGTCGCGCCGGTGCTGCCATGGATCTACGGCCTGACGCCCGAGCGCGTTAGACGGCAGCCCTCGGACAGCCGGCAGCTCGGTGCCCTTCAAGGACAAGGAGAGTTCCCATGGGGATACTCGATGGCAAGGTCATTCTCATCACCGGCACCGGCGGGGGCATGGGCCGCGTCGCCGCACTCGTCTTCGCCAGGGAGGGAGCGAAGATCGTCGGCTGCGACATCCAGGTGGAGGGCAACGAAGAGACCGTCGACATGGTGCGCCGCTCCGGCGGCGACATGACCGGCATCGCCCCCGTCGACCTCACCGACCCCGACCAGGTGCACCGCCTGGCCGACGAAGCGGCCGCCGCCTACGGCGGACTCGACGCCGTCTACAACAACGCCGCGATGCAGCGCTTCGGAGCGATGCCCGACTTCTCCGTCGAGGACTGGCGCGCCACCGAGGCCGGCGAACTCGACATCCCCTTCTTCGTCTCCAAGTACACCTGGCCCCACCTCGTGCGGCGCGGCGGCGGTGTCATCATCAACGTCGCCTCCGAAGCGGGCCTCATCGCCGGCTCGACGCCTCCGATGGTCGCCCACACCGCCGCCAACGCGGGCGTCATCGGAATGACCCGCCAACTCGCCCTGGAAGGCGCCCCGCACAACATCCGCGCAGTCGCCATCAGCCCAGGCCCCGTCCTCACCCCCGCCAGCGACCGCGATCTCGGCGACAACCAGGCGGCACGCGACGCCATCACCAGCAAGACCCTCCTCAAGCGCTTCGCGCGGCCGGAGGAGATCGTCGAGCTCGCCGCGTTCCTCGCGTCCGACCGCGCAAGCTTCATCACCGGAGCCAACTACCCCGTCGACGGAGGGGCCAGCGCCTGGTGACGCACGCCCACCGACGCACTCACGCCCGCGCCTCAGCCTCACCCACCGAGCACGAAGGCGCGGGCCCGGCTGGGATCGAACCCCTCAGGCCCGAGACACCCCCGGACGACTCACCTCCACCCACTTCCCATGCCGAAGGAAACGCGCTCATCATGACCACGAACACCCGGCACGTCGTCATCGTCGGCGGGGGCTATGCCGGGGTTCGCCTGGCGCGCGAGCTGGACAAGGACGCCGACGTCACCTTGATCGACCTCAAGGAGGCGTTCTTCCACCGCGTCGCCTCACTGCGCGCGAGCGCCGACGCGGACTGGACCTACGCCCCGTTCATTCCGTACGACTCCCTCCTGGCCCACGGCCGCGTCGTGAGGAACAAGGCCGTACGCATCGACACGGAAGAGCGCCGGGTCGTGCTCGCCACCGGGCACCGTGTGCCGTACGACGTACTGGTCATCGCGACCGGAGCCGACTACGAGGAGCCCGCACGCTTCACCGGCAGCACCGTCGAGGAGGCGGCGGCGTCATTCCGCGGCCACCAGCGGCGCATCGCCGAGGCCCGGAGCCTGCTGGTGGTCGGAGGAGGTCCCTCCGGTGTGGAACTGGCAGCGGAACTGCGACTGGCCAACGCGAGGGCCACGGTCACCCTCGCCCACTCCGGCCGCAGACTGCTCTCACGCTTCGGCACCGGGCGCATGGGCCGCCACGCACGCTCCTGGCTGGAACGGCACGACGTAAGGGTCCTCCTCGACACCTTCGTGTCGTCCGCCGGCGGCGCCGGCACGGGGCTGCGGGACCAGGCGGGCCACCCCCTCGGCGCCGACGTGGTCTTCTGGACGACGGGCACCACCCCCAACACACTGTGGCTCCGGCTGGCGGGACGGGGCGACTGGCTCGACGAACGCGGCCACGTCAAGGTGGACGAACATCTGCGCGTCGTGGGCCGGCGGGACGTCTTCGCCATCGGCGACGTCAACAACGTGTCGGAGGCGAAGCTCAGCCCTTCGGCCGTCGCGCAGGGAGAGGCGACGGCCCACAACATCCGCGCGCACCTCGACCACGGCAAGCACGGGAACACGCCGCGCCCGTACAAGCCGGCGCCGGTCCGCGTCTTCTCCGTGCCCTTCGGGCCCGACGCCGGCACCACTCTGGTACCGGCTCTCGGCCGCGACGTCCTCGTCCTGGGCGACAGGGCCACGTCCGTGCTGAAGAGCAGGCATCTCGCGATACCCATCATGGAGAAACTCCTGGGCCGCCCCAAGACGTGACGGTCGGCCTGCGGATGCGCTCCCTGGGGTTCTCTCAGACGAAAAGGGGCGGCGGGACCAGGGTGGGGTTCGGTCGTCACGGGTGCTTCCTTCTTGGTTTCGGTGGGTGGGCGGTGACGGGGTCAGCCGACCCGAGGCGGTCGTCGGCGTGCTCCGCGGAGTAAAGACGCCCACAGGTCCCGCACGATCGCCGAGGTGCGGGGAGACGATGCTGAGGTCGGCGGTGGTGCGGGGCATGGCCCGCCGGTAGAGGACCTCGCGCACCCCGGTGGCGAAGGGGGTGCCCGCGAGCTCTCCGGCGATCATGAGGACGCCCGGGTTCGTACTTCCTGCTGCCGCACCGCCCCGCGACGGCGGCCGCCGTTCTGAGCGCCCTCGCCGCCACTCAGGGAGAGCGACACGACGCCTTCAGCGGCGAGCAGCCCGGACACATCGTTCACGAGACCCGGCACGGTGAACTCGCCCACTGCCGGCAGGTTCCCTGCGGCCGGCCGGTCCTACGGCCCGTCGACGCCACCCCGCTCCTCGTCCTGCTCCACGCCCACCACGAGACGACAGGCGACCCGGCGCTCGCGAAGCGCCTGGAGACGCACGCACGGCGTGCCGTCGACTGGATGCTCACCGACGGCGGCCTGGAGCAGCACGGCTACCTCGTCCACAACCGCGATCCCAACGAACTGGTCAACCAGAACCGGAAGGACTCCGCCGCACCATCTGCTTGGCGACGGCACCCAGGCCCACGGCCTCATCGCCGTCATCGAGCCCGGGGCTACCCGAGGTACTCGCGGGCTACGACCGCTCGGCCACCGCGGGGCCGGTCCCGTACCCCCACTCCTGCTCACCGCAGGCCTGGGCAGGGGCCACCCCGCTGGCGCTGGGGACCGCACTCGACCGGTCATGAGCGTATCCGCCGGAACCCGGATGTCCCGGCCCGCGATCGCCCGGCCCCCATCCCACCGAGTACCTCAACACTCGAAGGCAGGGGACCCGGGCCGTCCGGGTCGCGCCCGCCTCGTCCTCGACCGGGCGGGCCGCGACGTGGACCGACGCAGGCGTCAGCCGAAGTCCGGGCCGCTGGTGCGCGTCCGCTTGATCTCGTAGAAGCCCGGCGCCGAGGCCACGGCGAGCACGCCGTCCCACAGCCGGGCCGCCTCCTCGCCCTTGGGCGTGGGATTCACCACGGGCCCGAAGAACGCGACCGGCTCACTCTGCGCCCCGGGGCCGGGTACGGCGATGACCGGGCTGCCCACGTCCTCACCGACCAGGGAGATGCCCCTGCGATGGGAGGCCCGCAGCTCACTGTCGTAGCGGTCCGTGTCACCGGCGTCGGCCAGGTCCACGGGAAGTCCGACCTCCCGCAGGGCGGCTTCCAGCGTCGCCCTGTTCTTGGGCTGCTGCTCCAGGTGGTAGCGGTCGCCGAGAGCGGTGTAGAGAGGTTCGAGCACCTCGGGGCCGTGGCTGAGGCTCGCGGCGACGAGAACCCGCACCGGCGCCCACGCCTCGCCCATCAGTACCCGTATGCGCTCGGGCAGTTCGTCCAGGCGGTTCTCGTTCAGGACGGACAGGCTCATCACGTGCCAGGACACCTCGAGGGGACGGCTCTTGGCCACCTCCAGCATCCAGCGGGATGTCAGCCAGGTCCACGGGCACACGGGGTCGAACCAGAAGTCCACGGTGGTGGGCGACTCGGTTGTGGTCGATGCAGCGTTCACGAGACTCTCCAAGGGCCGTTCCGGTGCGTCGCCGTCCGGCAGGAGGCGCGGTCGGCTACCTGGATGGTCTCACACATAGACGACCGGTCGGCTGGCTCAGTGCAGGAAACCCTCGTAGCGGTGCTGCTCGACCTGGCTGCTGATCTGCTTCACGGTCTCCAGCCCGACGCTCACGATGATCAGGATGCTGGTGCCCGTGAGCTGGTTGGAGCTGCCGAAGTTGCCCAGCGCCACCGTCGGGACCAGGGCGATGAGCCCCAGATAGATCGATCCGGGCCACGTGAGCCGATTGAGGACGTACCCCAGGTACTGGGCGGTGGCCCGACCGGCACGGATTCCCGGCACGAATCCTCCGGCCTTTTTGATGTTGTCGGACACCTCTTCCGGATTGAAGGTGATCGACACGTAGAAGAACGCGAAGAACACAACCAGAAGGAAGTAGGCCACCACGTAGTACGGGTGGTTCCCCTTGGTGAAGTTGTTCGTGACCCACGTCGCCCATCCTGAGCCCGATCCCACGAACTGCGCGATCAGGGCGGGAATGTAGAGAAGCGAAGAAGCGAAGATGACCGGAACCACACCGGCCTGGTTGATCTTCAGTGGAATGTACGTGGCCGTACCCCCGTACGATCTGCGGCCGACCATCCGCTTCGCGTATTGGACCGGAATGCGGCGCTGCGCCTGCTCCACGAACACGACCAGGCCCACCATGGCGAACCCGACCAGCAGAACGACACCGAAGGCCAGCCATCCGTCAGCGATCGTGCTTTCCCGCTTCACCGCCCAGATCGCCCCCGGGAGCGTGGAGGCGATGGAGATGAAGATGAGCATGGACATCCCGTTGCCCACCCCGCGCTCGGTGATCAGCTCTCCGAGCCACATGACACATGCCGTACCGGACGTGATCGTGATGACCATGACCACGGTGACGAAGACGGAGTCGTCCGGCACGATGCCCGAGGCTTCCGGGCAGTTGGGGAACAGTGCGCCGTTGCGCGCGGTCGCGACGAGGCCCGTCCCCTGCAGGACGGCGAGCGCCACGGTGAGATAGCGGGTGTACTGCGTGATTTTCGCCTGTCCTGACGCCCCCTCCTTCTTCAGCGCTTCCAGCCTCGGAATCACAACGGTGAGCAACTGGAGAATGATGCTGGCCGTGATGTACGGAAGGATCCCCAGAGCGAAAACCGTGATCTGCAGGAGAGCTCCGCCACTGAAGAGGTTGACCAGCCCGAGAATTCCCTCGCCTTCCGATACAGAGTCCACGCACCTTTGGACCGTCCGGTAGTCCACGCCCGGAATAGGCACATGTGAGCCGATCCTGTACAGCACGATGATGCCCAGGGTGAAGAGCAGTTTCTTGCGCAGGTCGGGCGTCTTGAAAACGTGGCTCAACGCGTTCAGCACGGTGCTTCCTCTACAGCGGTGCCAGGCAGGGCGGATTCAAGGGGCTACGGCCGCGTGCGGCACGGACGATCACTATGTGCGGGCACTCGCCGGCGGAACGGCACATGGGGCCGGGCGCCGGCCCACGGCATGCGAAGCGCGTGCGGCACGGTCCCGTCACGGCGGCCCGCTGAGGCGCCCGCCGACAGCGTGTCCGGCTCGGCACCGAAGGGCACCGGCCGCGGCCCGGCATCCGCCGTAGCGGTCACGCCGCGCGGCCGACCGTGGAAGTTCATACGTCCGAACGTACGGACCATGGTCCAGCCAGTACGACTACACGCCGGTCAGGTCCCCCGGAACGCGCAAGGGCACAGGGTCCCCGCCCCGGCCCCCCACCCGTGTAGCCGATCGGTCGTATACTCGACGTATGGGGCGAACGAGCGATGCCAGGAACAAGATTCTCACCGCTGCTCGGTCACTGCTCGAGCGGCGGGGCTACTCGGCGCTGGGCGTGGCCGAGATCTGCAAGACGGCCGAGGTGCCCAAGGGCAGCTTCTACTACTTCTTCGAGTCCAAGGAAGCCCTCGCCCTCACCGTCATCGACGAGCAGTGGGCGGCGGAGAAGCGGGACTGGGAGGGCGTCCTGGGCGGCGACGCCGAGCCCCTGGAGCGGCTGAGGCAGCTCTTCGAGGCCACCGAGAACCGCCAGCGGAACGGCCAGGAGAGCTGCGGAGTGGTCTCCGGCTGCATGTTCGGCAACCTCACCCTGGAGATGAGCAACCAGACGGACGCCGTACGCGAACGCCTCCAGCAGATCTTCGAAGCGCAGGTGGACATGGTCGAGGCGACCATCGTCGAGGCCAAGGAGCGGGGTGAGATCGCGGTGGCCGAACCGCGCGAAGCCGCTCGATCCGTCGTCGCACAGCTCGAAGGCCAGGTGCTCTTCGCCAAGCTCTACAACAACACCTCGCAGCTCAGCAGCCTGTGGCCCAACTGCCTCGCCCTGCTGCGCGCCGACGAACCCCAGGTGGCCGAACTCGCCTGAGTCGCGTCACTGCCGGGGGCGGGCACGTCGGACGCTCCGGAGCCGCGCCCGCCCAGCAGTGGCGTGATCACCTTTCCGAGCGGGACCCTCGCGCCGAGTGCGTATCCGCGCGGGCCGGTTCTCCATCACGTGTCCGCGTGAGGCGTGGGCCCGGGCAGGACGTCCGAACCGTGCCGGGCAGGCGGACGTGGCGCAGGCGGGGAAGAGGCGTTCTGCCGTCCGAGCGCTTCATGAGTTCTCCCATCGGTACGTCACCCGGATGTGCGCGCCGGCCATGGCCGGCGCGCACACATCGCATGATCAAGAAAAACCTGTGAGGGAGACGCCGCATTCCGCCCTGCGGGCGGTGCCGATGTGAGACGTCTCACCGGCCCCCGAACCGGCGCCGACCGGCCGGCGGGCGGCGACTGGCCGGGAACGGCCGGGACTCACAACGCCTCGGTGAGCCGCCGCAGCGTCCGTGCCGCCGGCTCCCGCGCGGCCCGGCGGTACGCGGTGCCTGCCCACAGATGCATGAGTTGCTGGTCACCGGCCGCGGCGGCCGCCCTGCGCAGCGGGGCGGTGAGGTGGTGCACGGCGGGATATCCGGTCGGGGCCGAGGCTTCGTAGCGTTCGGTGAAGCGGTTGCGCAGTCCTCGTGCCGGCCGTCCCGTGAAAGCTCGGGTCAGCACGGTGGTGTCGAAGGCCGGGTCCGCCAAGGCCCGCTGGTGTGGCGCCGAGGCGCCGCTCTCGTCCGTACGCAGGAGGAGTGTGCCGACCATGGTGGCCTCCGCTCCGGCGTGGAGCGCGGCCGCCACGTCGGAGGGCGTCCCGATCCCTCCGGCGGCGACGAGCGGCAGGGAGACCTGGCTGCGCACGTGTGCCACCAGGTCGGGCAGGGAGACGGGGACGAGCGGGCGGTCGGGGGTGAGCGTGGCCGAGTGACCGCCGGCCGCAGGCCCCTGCACGATCAGGGCGTCCACACCGGTCTCCGCTGCCAGGCGGGCCTCTTCGGCCGTGGTGACGCTCTGCAGGATGGTGGTGCCGACCCGCCGCAGGGCCCGGACGACCGTGGAGTCGGGGATGCCGAAGGTGAAGGACACCCACGGGACCGGCGACCCGACGAGCAGGTCGATCTTGGCCGCCCAGTCGTCGTCATCCTCCTTCGGAGGACTGTCGGACAGGCTCAGCCCGTAACGGTCGGCCTCGGCCTGCACGGTACGGGCGTAGCGGCTGTAGGCGTCGACCGACACGGGGACCGGGCTGGGTGCGAACACGTTGACACCGAGCAGGGCGTCCTGCTCCCGGACGGTCCGCAGCTGCTCGGCGAGAAGGGCCGCCGACTTGTACCCGGCGGCCACGAAACCCATGCTGCCCGCACGTGCGGCCGCCACGACCAACTCGGAAGAACCCCCCCCGCCGGCCATGGGTGCCGCGAGAACCGGGCGTTCCACACCAAGGTCGGACAGCAATCGGCTCATGACTGACATCTCCTCTGGAGGCACGGAGTGGGCGGGTGCTCTCACCGCCCTTTTGCCGCCGGAGCGGCCCCACCGGCTTGGCGTACGCCGGATTCCGCTCACGCCGCCAGCGTAGGGCGCCGGGCGCGGCGGAGGAGGGCCTGGGCCATGCCGATTACGCTGCGACTATGCACGTCAGGCATCGATACGCGAGGGAGTGAGCCGTGGAGGTCGAGATCCGCCACCTCCGGGCCTTCGCCGCGGTGGCGCGCCACCGGTCCTTCTCCCGTGCCGCCCAAGAACTGCTGGTCACCCAGCCGGCCCTGAGCCGGACGGTAGCTCAGTTGGAGGCGACCCTGGGCGTCCGTCTCCTGGAGCGCACGTCACGCCGCGTGGAACCGACCGACGCCGGTACGGAGTTCCTGCAACAGGCGGAACGAGCCCTCGCCTCCTTCGACCACGCCCTCACCACGGCGCGCCGGCTGGGTGTGCTGCGACTCGGCTTCAGCTGGCTGCTGCCGGCTCCCTGGGCGCAGCGGACCATCAAGGACTTCGAGCAGAGCACCGGTGCCTCCGTCGCACTCAGCCGCACCGACGATCCCCTGGAGGCCCTGCACCGGCGCACCGTCGACATCGCCGTGGTCCGCGGCGACACACCAGCGCCGGAGCCGCTGCGTACCGTCTGGCTGTACGACGAGGCCCGCTTCGCCGTCTGCGCCCGGGAGAGTCCGCTGGCCGGCCGCGGCCACCTGGATTGGGGCGAGGTGCGGAACTGGCGTCTGATCGTGAACACCGTCAGCGGTACCACCGGCCCGTGGT
This sequence comes from Streptomyces nigra, assembly GCF_003074055.1. Classification (NCBI taxonomy): domain Bacteria; kingdom Bacillati; phylum Actinomycetota; class Actinomycetes; order Kitasatosporales; family Streptomycetaceae; genus Streptomyces; species Streptomyces nigra. The sequence continues at coordinate 219,084 of NZ_CP029043.1, forward strand.
CCTGGCCCGAGGAATCACGGCCGAAGGACATCGTCGAGACGGCGAACTTCGACGAGTGGGTGGAGACGGTCGCAGCGAACCGCGGTATCGGCATCGTCCCCGAGACCGCCAGGGATCGCTCACCCCACCCCGCTCTGCGCTTCGTCGCGCTCACCAACGCCCCGCCGGTTCCCGTGCGACTGGTCTACCTGCCGAACGGCCCCCGCACGCTCATCCGCCGGTTCGTCGACGCTTCCCTGGCGGCGGTGGGCACGTGAGGGGCTTGGCCGCGGGTGCGGCCTACGCAGGTGCCACCAGGCATGTCACCTGCCGCCCGCACACGATCAGGAATGCGCGGTGACGGTGCTCGAAGCCCGACGACTGTCATCGACATGCGCGCGTGTCGGCGACGCACGGATCGTGGGCGCGACCTGAGCCCGCGCGGCGTACGGACCGGCGGGCGTTCCACCGGGCCGGACGTCAGGGTGCCGCTATGCGCTGCAGCACCTCCGCGGCCGCCGCCACATCGCAGCCTTCCAGGCGGGAGAAGATGTGACGGCGCACACTGGCGAGGTTCGTGGGCCACGCCTGTTCCAGCATCTTCCATCCCGGGTTGGTGAGCAGGGCCAGCCACGCCCTCCCGTCCTCGGGACACTTCTGCCGGGTGACGAGTGACTGGGACTCCAGCCGGTTCACCACCCGGGTCATGCCGCTCAGCGAAAGGCCGCACACGTTGGCCAATTCGCTCATGCGCATCTGATGGTGCGGGACTTCGGAAAGATGGACCAGGACGGTGTACTCGGTGGAGGAGATCGGAAGCTCCTCGAGCATGTCCGCATCGACAACCCGGGGCAAAAGGGCCATCACCTTGCCGAGTGCCCGGAGGAATTTCTCCTCGTCCGGGTTGAGGGGAACGATTGTCGTCGCGTCTGCCATGGGCACAGTCTATTTGTCGCACCGGCCCGATCGATTGACCGGCAAACACATGGCTCGCACAAGGACTACTTCCCACATCAAGCAGTCAGACAGTGGGCTGGAGTCCGCGCCGCGCACCGGGGCGCCGGGGCGGGCAGCCGTCGCGCCGTCGCAGGGCCGCGAGAGCGGGCGGGCGGGTCCCGTCAGGTGGCGATGTTCCGCAGGGCCACCGCGAGATGACCGAGGTCGAGGCCCGTCAGATGATCCAGGAAGTGACGGCGCACGGACGCCAGGTTGGACGGCCACGCGGCTTCCAGACGGGCGAAGCCCTCGTCGGTGAGGATGGCGTTCGATCCCCGGGCATCGAGCGACGACTTGACACGCCGGATGAGCCCCTGGCTCTCCAGTCGGGTGACCAGCCGCGTCATGCCGCTGAGCGACATCTCGACGGCGGCGGCGAGGTCGCTCATCCGCATCTGCCGGTCGGGGGCCTCCGAGAGGTTCGCCAGAGCCAGGTACTCGATGAGGGACAGGCGCTGCTCTCGCATCATGTCAGCGTCGATCGCCCGCGGCAGAGCGTAGATGACGCGGCTCAGCGCCCTCACCACGGCCTCTTCCTCGGCGTCGAGGGGCCGCAGTTCTCTCTCGTCCGGGTCCGGCTGAGCTGCGATGCCTGGCATGGTTCCACACTTCTGTTCGTCGGGAATGCGATCAAGGGGGTGCTTACCACAGGCCGGGGCCGGTCCGGGAACCCGCCACCGGAGCCCTCGCACGGAGGACCCACCCCTCTATTTGCTACGTCAAGCAATTTATGTCATGATACACCCTCAGGTCCGGATTCGACGGCCCGCCGGTCGGGTCCGAAGAGCCGGCGCCGCTCGAGACCGCACGGGAGGAGCGGCAGCTCGAAGGCGCCACGGTGGCACACGGCGGACCGGCTTCCTCGCCGAGACAGACAGGAAAACCTCATGACGCCGAAGCCTGCGCCAGCGGGACACGCGGTGCAAGCACTGACCGTGGACGAAGAGGCCGTCGTCCGATCGCTCCCTCTTCTGATCTACGCCTTGCCGCGCGCCATCGATGCCGTCATGACCCAGGAACAGCAGATGTCCGCTACGGAGTATCTGGCTCTGATGCATCTCTCCGAGGCCCCCGACCGGCGCCTGCGGATGGGGGACCTTTCCTCCGCCTGCGAGATGTCGCTCAGTGGAACGACACGGGTCGTGCACCGGCTGGAGAAGGAGGGCTACATCGAGCGCGTGCGGTGCGACCGCGACGGGCGCAGCTACCGCGCCGCCCTCACCGACTCCGGCTTCGCCCGCCTGGAGGAGGCGTGGCCGAGCAACCTGGCCGCTGTGCGCCGCCACTTCCTCGACCACCTGACCGGGATCGACCTCAAAACCCTCGCCGCCGCGCTGGAGAGGGTCGCCACCTGATCGGGCGCACCGCACCGCTGGGCGGGCCCGCCGGCAGGGAGGGGCGCGGACCCGCCCGGCGGTCCGCGGCGCTACCGGGCCACTCAGGAGCGGGTCCGCGCCGGCGCTGTCGTAAGGCGCGGCCGACCGAACCACCCGGGCTCCCACGCCCGGACGATCCGGTGGGTGCGCTCAGGCGTTGGTGAGGACCATGCGGAAGCGGGCCGCGCCGGAGAGCATCCTCTGATAGGCGGAGTCCGCCTCGCTCAAGGGCACGGCTTCCACCGTGGGGCGGATACCGTGCAGCGCGCTGAAGTCCATGGTGTCCTGCACGTCCTGCGCGGTACCGGACGGGTGGCCGCGCACCACCCGGCCCGACAGGATGAGCTGGAGCGGGGCGATGCCGAGCGGCTCGGGCGAGACTCCGATGACCACGAGTTCCCCTCGGGACGTCAGGCCGTCGACGGTGGCCGCGATGGCGTCGGAGTTGCCGGCCGTGGCCAGCACCACCTTGGCACCCCCAAGGGCACGCAGGGCGTCCGCGACCGGGGTCGCTCCCGTGCTGTCGATGTACTGGTGTGCCCCGAAGCGCTTGGCCAGTTCGGCCTTCTCCGCGCCGCGGGCGATGGCCACCGTCTCGAATCCCATGGCCACGGCGAATTGCACGGCCAGATGTCCGAGACCGCCGAGGCCCACCACGGCCACCCTGTCGCCCGGCTGGGCGGAGCTGCGCCGCAGCCCGTTGTAGGTCGTGACCCCCGCGCAGGCCATGGGACCCGCGTCCGCCGCCGACAGGGCGTCAGGAATGCGTGCCAGGGCATCGACCGGCGCGATCATGTTCTCGGCGAAACCCCCGTCGTACGCGTAGCCCGGGATCTTGAGGTTCTCGCAGACGATGAAGTCACCCCGCCGGCACGGCGTGCAGTGCCAGCAGCTCCCGCCGAACCACCCCACCGTCACCCGGTCCCCCACCTTCCAGCCGAAGGCCTCGGCGCCCTCGCCCAGTTCCTCGATGCGTCCGGCCACCTCGTGTCCGGGCACCAGCGGCCACCGCACACCGGGCATGGTGCCGGTCACGAAGAAGTCGTCGCTGTGGCAGATGCCGCATGCCTCGACGGACAGGCGGACGTGATTGCGCCCTGGTTGCGGTACTTCGCGCTCGACGACCTCGAAACGCCCGCTCGGACTCGTCACCTGCGCGGCACGATAGGTATCCATAGGTGTCTCCGTCATCAGGGAGGCCGCCCTCGTGACGCCGGCCGTCGCTGATCGGCCCTGTGCCGAGGAGGAGGCTCCGACGGAACGCCGGTACGTCGCACGACGAACGCCGACGTCGGTGAGTTCGGGGCCGGGGCGGGGCGAGCCGTTCCTCGGGCGGCAGTTGTGATCACCAGCGCTCCGGCGCGGGTGACTATCGTCCATACCACCATCACCCGGGCGGCTCGGCAAAAGATGCGGTCGGGGCGGCCGTGCCCGGCCTCCCGGATCACCTGCTCAGAAGCCCCGCGCGATGTCGTCGAAACCCACCCGCTCGATCGATCGGCGCTGCCGTTCCGCGGCCAGCCGCGTGACGGCCTGGTGGACGGCGCCCACCACGGCGGCTTCGTCCGGGTCCAGCTCGCCGAGTGTCTCGTCCGCGGCCTCCACGATGCGCGCTGCGGCCGCGAGAGCTACGACGACGGGCCGTCCGTCCGTCATGCGGCCGAGCGCCCGGTCGACCGCGGGCGGGACGACGGGCAGGGGGCGGGACCTGCGGAAGGAGCGCCGGGAGGAGTGTTCCGGTGTGCCGCTCGCGGTCGCCTCGAGGACCCTCCGGTAGCGGGCGGCCAGATCACGGCCGCGACGCCACAGCCACTGCTCCACGGTCTCGTAAGGGGCGTCCCGGACGATCGTCGAGGCGGCTTCGAGCAGTAGGTCGTCCTGGGTTCGCGGCGATGCGGCGGGCAGGAGCCGACCGTCGTCGAGGAGCACGGCCTGCAGATCGACAAGGTCGACCAGTTCCGCACCGGCCAGGGAGAGGGAGAGGTCACCCGGCTCCGGCGGGGCATCGATGCCCGGGGAGACGGCGAGGGCGGACAGGCCCAGGGCTGTGGTCATGTACGGCTCCAGGTCGGTCGGGGAGGCGATCGTCACCGACGACGCCGACCAGCTGAAAGGCGCATAGAACATAGCGTGCGGCAGTCCCGCGAAAGGCACAAAATCACGCGATGACGACAGCCGGGGCGGGCTCGGGCGTCCGGACGGCTGACTCCTCAGACCGCTCGATGCCGGCTGAGGAGTCCGGCGCCCGCCCCCCTCTCGAGGGACGCCCTCAGTGCGCGCGGGCGCCCGGCGCCGATGCGACCGAGCGGGCCTCGCTCACCGCACGACCACGCTCGGTTGCCGGAAAGCGGTCCAGCATGGCCCGCAGCTCCTCCGCACCGACGTTGGCGCCGAAGGGCTCGGTGCCCGGCTGAAGGCGTACCCCCTGTGCCAGCGGGCCGGCGTCGACCGGATCGAACCCGAGGTCGTCGACCAGTTCCATCACTGTGGACAGGGCGTCCGGGTCGTCCCCGGCGACCGCGATCGCCTTGCGCCCGGGCGTACCCGCCGGCACGGCCCCGTCCTCGAGGTCGTGGTAGCCCATGTGGTTGAACGCCTTGACCACCTTCGATCCCGGCAGGAACGCCTGGACGATCTCGCTGGTCGAGGTGCGCGGATCCGTGAAGTCCTCACGCACGCCGTCGATCTCCCACCAGTAGTTCATCGCGTCGACGACGAGCTTGCCCCGCAGGGCTTCGACGGGGATGCCGCCATGCTTGCTCAGAGGCAGGGCGAGTACGACGAGGTCCGCCCGGTCCGCGGCCTCGGCGGCGGTGACCGCGACCGCCCCGGGGGCGAGGACCTCGACCGTGAGAGCGATCCTCTCGGGCGCGCCCGAGCCCGCGATGAGGACGCGGTGCCCGGCGGCCACCGCCAGCCGGGCCAGCACGGTCCCCACCTTCCCGGCGCCCAGGATGCCGATCGTGTGCACAGGTTTCTTGTTCATTGCCGTCTCCCGAACCGGATCAGCCGGCGAGCATGTCGCGGACCATGGGGATCACCTTCGTGCCGTACAGCTCGACCGTGCGCAGGCGATGGCTGATCGACTGCGAGCCGGAGGTGTAGATGAGGTCGAAGCGGCCGACCTGGAGGTCGCGGACCGCACGGGCGATCTTGCGTGCGACCGTCTCGGGCGACCCGACGTACATGGAGCCGTGGGCGATCTCCGCCTCGTACTCCTCGCGGCGCACCGGCGGCCATCCGCGCAGAGCACCGATGCGGTCCCGGATCACCCGGTACCCCGGCCAGTGCGCCTCGCGGGCCTCCTCGTCGGTGTCGGCGATGAAGCCGGGCGAGTGCATGCCGACGGGATGGGCGGTGGTGCCGAACTGGGCCGTCGCGCGTTCGTAGAGGTCGATGTAGGGGGCGAAGCGCGTGGGGGCGCCGCCGATGATGGCGATCATCAACGGGAGCCCGTGGCGGGCGGTACGCACCACCGACTGGGGCGAACCGCCGACGCCGACCCAGGTCGGCAGGTGCCCGGACTCGGTCGTGGGATAGACCTCCGCGTTGTCGAGCGGCGCCCGGACCGTGCCCTTCCAGGTGACGGGCTCCTCCTTCAGCAGCTGCACGAAGAGGTCGAGCTTCTCCTCGAAGAGGACGTCGTAGTCGGCGAGGTCGTAGCCGAACAGGGGGAAGGACTCCGTGAAGGAACCGCGTCCGAGGATGATCTCGGCGCGCCCGTCGCTGAGCGCGTCGAGCGTCGCGAACCGCTGGAAGACGCGCACCGGGTCGTCCGAGCTGAGCACCGTGACGCCGGAGGAGAGCCGCATGCGCTCGGTGCGGGCGGCGATCCCGGCGAGCACGGTCTCGGGGCTGCTGACCGAGTACTCCGGGCGGTGGTGCTCGCCCAGCGCGAGGACGTCGACGCCGAGTTCGTCGGCGAGGACGGCTTCGGCGACCGTCTGGCGGATCGACCTCGCGTGCGAGACGAGCGCACCCGAGTCGTCCTCGGGTACGTCACCGAAGGTGTCCAGGCCGAAGACGAGATCAGACATGGGTGGCCTCCTTGCTGAGGATCTCCCGTACGCGCGGGGCGACTTCACGCCCCAGCAGCTCGATCGTGCGGGCGCGGGCCTGACGCGGGAGCCGCATGACGTCGTACTTGAGGTCGAAGCGGCTCAGGTGCAGGTCCCGGGCCACAGTGGCGATCTTGCGGGCGACGGTCTCCGGGGACCCGACGAAGAGCGCGCCGTGCTTCAGCTCGGCCTCGTAGCGCTGCCGGTCCGGCTTGTAGAAGCCACGCTCCTCGGCGAGTTGACGGACGACCGGCTCCCAGTACCGCCACCAGGTCTCGACCGCCTCCTCGTCGCTGTCGGCGACGAGCCCCAGGGAGTGCTGTCCGATCGGCAGCGGGGCGTGTCCGGCCTGCTGGAGCGCCCGGTGGTAGAGGTCCACGTGGTTGCTGAAGCGCTGGGGACGGCCGCCGATGACGGCCAGCATCAGGGGGAGGCCGTAACGGGCCGCGCGGAGCACGGAGTTGGGGCTGCCCCCCACACCGATCCAGGTGGGGATACCGCCGGGGCGCATCCGCGGACGCAGCCGCTGTTCGACGAGCGGGGCGCGGGTCGTCCCGCTCCACGTCACCTCCTCCTCCCGCTGGAGGCGCATGAACAGCTCGAGCTTCTCCTCGAAGAGCTGCTCGTACTGGGTGAGGTCGTAGCCGAACAGTGAGAAGGACTCCGTGGCGGACGCCCGCCCGAGGACCAGCTGCGCCCGGCCGTTCGACACGGCGTCGAGCGTGGAGAACGCGTGGTACAGCCGCACGGGGTCATTGGTGCTCAGCACCGTCACGGACGTGCCGAGGCGGATGCGCTCCGTGGCGGTGGCGATGGCGGAGAGCAGTACGGGGACGGCACTGTCGACGTGCCCCGGCCGGTAGTGCTCGCCGACACTGAAGACGTCGATCCCGGAGGACTCGGCGAGCCTGGCCTCCTCCACGAGGAGACGCACCACCTCGGCGTCGTCGAGGGTACGGCCGTCGTCCGTGGCGACCTCCCCGAAGGAGTTGAGTCCGATCTCGAAAGCGCTGGCCTCCATGGCCGCTCCTTCCATAGCCGCGCCCGCCGGGACTGTCACCCCCGGAGTCCCAGTTTGTTTGACTCGTCAAGTATGGCTCCATTTACTTGACTAGTCAAATAGCGATGCGTCGACCCCTTGCGCATGAGTTCGATGCGCGGCGGCCGGCCCTCCCGCTGCCGGGAGACGACGCGTCCGGGATCCGGGTGACGCGGGTCGCCGCTCCGGCGGGTGTCTGTTCGGCGCCCCTCACCGTCGAGATCACGATCTGCGGTCGGCACCCCAGGGCACCGTCATGCGAGCTTGGACACCTGGTAGTGACTGATGAGCCACTCGGCGCCGACCCGCCTGAGGACGACACCGAGATTCACGCTGATCGTGGGGCGGTCGACGAAGGAGAAGTCGACGCCGAGGTAGGCGAGCAGGACGTCGTCGGCCAGCTCGCGCACCTCCAGTACGCCGTAGTCCGCCTTCAGCCCGAGCGGCTGGGAGGCGTAGTACTCGGCCACACCCGAGCGTCCGACACTGTGAGGGCGCAGGCCCTGGAAGATGGCGTCCTCGGTGAAGCACGAGGCCACCTGCTGCGGTTCGTGCGCGTCGACGGCTGCCTTCCACCGGTCGATGACGCCGGACACGATGTCTCGCCGTGCCCCTGTGCTGTCGTCCATCAGGTACTCCTGTACCGGTTCGCAAGAGGGTGGGTGCTGCCTGCACACCGTGTCGGCCTCGCCGCTCGCGGCCGTGCGGGAAGCCTCAGGCGGCCCGGCCGGGATCGTTCGGGTGGGACTGGAGCGGTGTGATCACCGCGGTCATCCAGGGCCACAAGGGAAGGCTGCCGAGCACCTTCGCCCGCAGCTCCGCCTCGTCGTCGGCGAGCCAGACACCGATGCTGCGCAGTTCTCCGACCGGGCGCCACAGCCGGAAGAGGTGCCCTTGCGCCGTCAGCTCCTTGGCCCGTACGGCCTCGGCGGCGCGACGCTCGTCGACCACCGCCTGGTCGGTCCCCTCGGGAACGGTGGTGGTCAGTTCGACCAGGAACTCCTTCATCTTCTTCTCCTTGCTCAGGCGTCACCGAGAACGCAGGGGCAGGCCGGTAGCCGGAAGGGCTCCCCCGGCCGCCGCCTGCGTCGGTACCGCTCGATGTCCATGTGAGCCGCCGGTCGTAGCCGGGCAGCGAGCGTGGGCGGCGGGTGCCGAGAGGACGGAGCCGCGCAACCGGGCCCACGCCCCACGTCGTGGGCCCGTGCGAACTCCGGTCCGTCCCGCTCACCCGGGCGACGGCCACTGCCGTCACCGGCTCAGGTCTGCGTCAGGCAGCGGCCTTGAGCGTGTCGGCGATCCGCACGACGCGTTCGGCTTGGATGCGGGCGGCGGTGCGGGTGGTGGTGTCGACGGGGTTGGTGCCCTGGCCGTCGGCGTGGGAGGTGCCGTAGGGGTTGCCGTCGGTGAACTTGGCGGGGTCGGTGAAGCCGGGGCTGACGACGATGCCGCCGAAGTGGTGGACGGAGTTGTACAGGGCGAGCAGCGTGGACTCGTGGCCGGCGTGGGCCGTGGCGGTGGAGACGAAGCCGCTGTAGACCTTGTCGGCGAGCTTGCCCTGGGCCCACAGGCCGCCGAGGGTGTCGATGAACTGCTTGAGCTGGGAGGAGACGTTGCCGAAGCGGGTGGGGGTGCCGAAGATGACGGCGTCCGCCCATTCGATGTCCTCGGGTGTGGCCTCGGGGAGGTTCGCGGTGGCGGCGTGGTTGGCGGCCCAGGCGGGGTTGGAGTCGATGGCCGCTCGGGGAGCGAGTTCGGCGACCCTGAGCAGTCGTACGTCGGCGCCCGCCTTGACACCGGCGTCGTGGAGTTCCTTGGCGATCTCCGTGATGGTGCCGGTGGAGGAGTAGAAGACGACTGCGAGCTTGACGGGAGTGGACACGAAGAGCCTCCATCGAAGGGGTGTTTTTCGGCGCCACTAGGCGACCGGTCTCCTAAGCTAGACGACCGGTCGCCTAATCGCAAGCGAGGGGTCTCGGGGATTCACTCGTCCGGCACGTCACCCTGCGGTCGGCCAGACGGGCGACGGCTCGCCGGCGGGTCCACGCCCGCGTCGAGCCCGCTTCGGGGGCCCACCTCGACCCCCGGGAAGCACTCCCCTCGGTACGGGTCGCAGTCGGCGCCCGCGGTGTCGAAGCCGTCCGACGGCGGAAGCGCCTACTGCGAGCGGGCACCCACCGGCCCACCCGAGGCTCCTCGGCCGGGCGCGCGGAGCACGATCCAGGGCGCCCGAGCCGGGTCGCACGGCGTACAGCAGGGCACCGGCTGCGCGGCCCGTTCGTACGCGGCGGCCGGGGCGACACAGAACCCGCCAGGCCCTGCCGTCTGGATCACACCGACAGAGAGGTACGGCGCCAGTCGACCGACCCGAACGGCGTCTGGTGCGCGCAGCCGCGAGGCGCGAGCGACGACAACGCGGCAGATGTGCGGCCACGCCCCGCGAGGCCCGGAAGATCCAGACGACAGGGCCTGAGAGCTCCGAACAACAGTGGAGCCCGATCAGTTCGCGGCGTCTGACGCGTGCGATCGCAAGACGCCGGAAGCCCCTGGTAGCGGGGCTACCAGAGGCTTTCGGCAACGCGGCGAGCGTGCGGGCCAGGCGTCACGAGCTGATCGGGCTCCACTCTCGTTCGGAGCTCCAGGTCGTGTCCGTAAAGTCGCGTCGTCCGCCCGTAGGGCGGGCCGAGCGGCGTCCGGTGCGACCCGACAACGCGGCGAGGTGCCGTAGCCGGCGTCGCGCGCCCGCCGGGCATCACGGGACAGCCCTTTAGCGGAGGAGCCGGTCGAAAACGGCCCGGAAGAACGCGTCCACGGGCGCCGACGACTTGTCGACACGTGCCGCGATCAGAGTCCCTTCCCAGGCGCTGAGAATGAACAGTGCGGTGGCCCCGGCGTCCAGCGAACCGTCCAGGTCACCCGCCTCCTGAGCCTCGACGAGCAGCCGGCGCAGCCGGTCGGCCCAGCCGTCGAAGCCCTGCTTGGCCGCGGACCGGATCTCCTCGTTGTGGTCGGCGACCTCGGCGCCGAAGTTGCCCACCAGGCAGCCTCGGACGAAACCGTTGTCCACCGTGTCCCTGCTCAGGTACTCGAAGTGTGCCCGCAGCCGCTCCAGCGGTGGACGATCGGGCGACGTGAGCAGGTCGAAGCGCAAGGTGTCCGCGTACCGGCTCAGCGCCTCCAGGGCGCTGTCCTCCTTGCTGGAGAAGTGGTTGTAGAACGACCCCTTGGGCACTCCCGCGGCCTTGGTGATGTCGTTGATACCCGTGGCGTTGAAGCCCCGAGCATGGAACTGACGGAAGGCCGCCTCGGCGATCTCCTCGCGCTTGGACGCTCGCCCCATGCAGCTCACCTCCTGTGACAGTGCCTGATCGCCGGGTCACCGGGCCGTCGCCGCGGCGACGGGGAGCGGGCCAGGGGATCCACGATGGTCGAGACGACCGACCACTTCACTGTACGCGCCGCAGTCACTCCCACGTCACCGCGGCCGGCTCCACGCTGCCTGAGCGGTCACCGACATCACGAGGCACAGAGGAAGGGGACCTCGTCGAGCATGGGTTATCGTGTTTAAGACGACCGGTCATTTTCAAGTGCCGTGCTCGCCGGGACCCGTCGTGGGCTCCCGCTGGGCCGAAGCCGCCACCGCTTGCCGAACCGAGTCCGTCCACACCCGCCGCACCAACGACACACAGGAGCCACCATGTCCACGTACCGGGCCTTCGAGGCCACCGGCGTCCACAACCTGCAGTCGGTCGAACGCGAACTGACCGACCCCGCACCGGGCCAGGTGCGTCTGCGCGTCGAGGCCTGCGGGATCTGCCACACCGACGTGCTGGCCATAGAGGGCCTGCGGGCCGACCCCTCACACCCCGTGGTCCCCGGCCACGAGATCGTCGGCGTCATCGACGCGGTCGGCGCCGGGGTGACCACCTGGCAGGTCGGCGACCGGGTGGGCGTCGGCTTCCTGAACGGGCAGTGCTGGGAGTGCGATCCCTGCCGCCGGGGCGACTTCGTCAACTGCCTCAACCAGGAGCAGACGGGGACGACCATCGACGGCGGCTACGCCGAGGTCGCCTACGCCCGGGCGAGCGGGCTGGTGCGCATCCCCGAAGGCATCTCCGCGATCGACGCCGCTCCCCTGCTGTGCGCGGGCCTGACCACCTTCATCGCCCTCCAGCAGGGGCCGGCCCGGGCGGGTGCCCTCGTCGCGGTGCAGGGCATCGGCGGCCTGGGCCACCTGGCCCTGCAGTACGCGCGCACCCTCGGCTACCGGGTGGCCGCCATTGCCCGCGGCCCCGAGAAGGAGGCCTACGCGCGGAAGTTGGGCGCCCACGTCTACATCGACAGCACCAGCACCGACCCCGGGGCCGAACTGGCCGCTCTGGGCGGGGCGTCCATCATCATCGCCACCGCATCCAGCGGCGCCTCGATGAACCCGCTGGTCCGCGGACTCGCCCCGAACGGCAAGCTGGTCGTGGTCGGAGCGGCGCCCGACCCGCTGACCATCGCCACCCCGGACCTCATCTTCGGCACGCGCTCGGTCATGGGCAGCCTGACCGGGACCGCGATCGAGAACGAGGACAACCTGGCCTTCAGCCTGGCCAACGACATCCGGCCCCGTGTCGAGGTCATGGACTTCGACCGGGCGGCCGAGGCCTACGAGCGGATGCTGTCGGGTCAGGCACGATTCCGCGTCGTGCTCGACGTCACGGCGGCCTGACGGGCGGGTACTGCCTGCCGGACACGGTCCCCGGCGGGCAGTAGCCGCAATCGCGCCCGCAACACCCCGCCGGGGCCGGTCGTTCGCTGCGGGCGCGTCGCGGCCCCAGGGGCGCGGGCGTTGGCGCGGATCGCTGTCGCGGACATTCGACGTCGGGCGGCAGACGCACGGGGTGCCCACCCCCAAGCCACCGAACCCCTCACCCCGTTGCGCACACGCTGTACAGATTCCGTGCGTCTTCCGTATACCTTCTCCGCGTCTCATCGAGTACGGTCATCCACGCGCCGGCGTGATCCCGTCGAGTTGCCCGTGATTGCGTTGAGTTGGTCCCCGTCTCGCACCGAGTTGTTGCATGCGTGCGATCAGGTTGCTGACTGACAACGTTGTCGCATGTCGCACCGCGGGGTCGCTCCACGCGTGCACACCGCGACGCAGGAGAGACAACGTGCCCGTCAGATCCGTCAGATCTCATCACCCCTTGCCCCGCGTGGTTCCGCCCGGAGCCGCCCGTCGCCGTCGCAGGCCGCTGCGCGCCGCGGTGGCCGCGCTGCTCGCCGGCGCGCTGGGGATCGGCGTACTGACGGGTGGCGGCGCTGCCGCCGCGGTGCCCGTCGCGGGCGCCTCCGCCGGGTCCTCGGGGATGTCCGGCGGCACCGACTACGCCCAGCTCGTCGACCCGTTCGTGTCGACCGCCGGTGACGACGGCAACGACCTGCCGGGCGCCCAGTCGCCCCACGGTCTGGCCAAGGTCAATCCGCTGACGACGCCGAAGCGCAACCACACCGGGTACGACTACAACGAGGACCACATCGCCGGGTTCACGGCGACGAACCTCGACGGTGTCGGTGGTTCCGGCGGCGGTGGTGACCTGCTCGTCGTCCCGACCTCGGTGCAGTACGACAAGCGGCCCGCCCCCAGCACGTACGCGCACCCGTTCAGCCACAAGGACGAGACGGCGACACCCGGTCACTACCAGGTGGGCCTCGGGTCCGTCTCCGGTACCGCCTCGGCGGTCACGCAGGACTCCGGCACCATCGACGCCGAGATGACCACGACGACGCGCACCGCGCTCGAGCGGTACCGCTTCCCCGCCGGGTCGAAGCCGAAGCTCGTCCTCGACCTCGCCAACAACTACACCAGCCGCACCCGTTCGACCCTCAAGGCGACGACGCTGGCCGACGGGACCACCGCGATCGGCGGGCTCATCGCAGGGTCGTTCAACGGTGCCGCGTACCAGCTGTACTACCACGCCACCACGAACGTCCCCGTGACCTCCCTGAAGACCTGGGGCAAGGACGGCACGCTGAGCGCCGCGACCGCGCAGGACGGCACGGACACCGGTGCCGTGCTCGCCTTCGACCCGTCCGACGGCGACGACATCGAACTGCGTATCACCCTGTCGCCGATCAGCGCCGAGCAGGCCACGACCGACCAGCGCGACGAGGTGGACGGCCGCACCTTCGACGAGGTGCGCGCGGCCGCGAAGGCGGAGTGGAACGCCGCGCTCGGCGCCGTCGACGTACGGGCCTCGGCGAAGTCCGACCCCGGGTCGACGCTCACCAAGCAGTTCTACACGCACCTGTACCGCATGTACGCGCTGCCCGTGAACGCCACCAGCACCAGCGGTACGTACCGCGGCGCGGACGGAGCGGTGCACAAGGCGAACGGCTTCACGTACTACGACGGCTGGTCCACCTGGGACGACTTCCGCAAGTACTCCGTCGAGGCGTACATCGACCCGGCCGCCTACCGGGACATGATCCAGTCGCTGATCGTGCTCTTCGCCGACCAGCGCGCCTCCGGCAAGAGCCTGAGCAGCCTGACCCATTCGGTGCCGACCGTGCGCTGGGAGCGTTCGGCGGTGCTGGTCGCGGACGCGCTGTCGAAGGGGTTCAAGGACTTCGACCGGCTCGACGAGGCGTACCCGGCGCTGCTGGCGTACTCCGGCTACTACACGGGTGCGCAGCTGCGGCAGGGATACGTCGCCGGTGACCCCGGTACGACCGTGCAGCGCGGCTACGACCAGTGGGCGCTGTCCGTCATCGCCGACGCGCTCGGCAAGAAGGACGACGCGAAGAAGCTGCGCGCGCAGGCGACCATGGCGATCGACAACCTCGTGAAGCCCGGGGCGTGGACCGCGGGTGACGGGACGAAGGTCGGTCTGCTCACCCCGCGCGCCGCGAACGGCGACTGGCAGGGCGCCGACTACGAGAAGTTCGAGGCGGCCGGTCTCTACCAGGGCACGCTGTGGCAGTACCACTGGTACGACGCCTACGACATGGACGGTCTCATCGAAGCCATGGGCGGCGCGGAGGCCGGCAAGGCCGCGATCCGGCACATGTTCGGCGAGGACTCCACCGTCGACGACGGCTCGACCATGCTGCACTCCAACGCCAACGAGATCGACCTGCAGGCCCCCTACCTCTTCAACTACGTCGGCGAGCCGAGCCTGACGCAGAAGTGGGTCCGGGCCATCTACACGAGCGCCACCTGGAACCGGTACATCGCGACCGGCTCCACGAACGAAGCGCCCAGCTCCGGCGGCGAGTTCCGCCCGCCGGTCAAGACGCAGGTCTACAAGCTGGCCCCGGACGGCTTCCTGCCGACCATGGACAACGACGCAGGCACCATGTCGACCATGTTCGTCGCGGCCGCCCTGGGTCTGTTCCCCGTGACCGCGGGCTCCAGCCAGTTCCAGATCGGCAGCCCGTTCTTCGACTCCACGAAGATCACCTATGGCAACGGTGCCTCGTTCACCGTGAAGGCCGACGGGGTGTCGCCGAGCAACTACTACATCCAGAACGCGACCCTCGACGGCAAGCGGTTCGGCAACACCTGGCTCGACTACTCGCAGATCGTCTCCGGTGGGACGCTCGCGTTCTCCATGGGTTCCAAGCCCTCCCAGTGGGGCGCCCGCACCGAGCCCGCGTACTCGCTGAGCACCGACTCCGGTGACAGTGACTCGGGTTCGGAGAAGGGCAGGACCCTCGTGTCCGCCCGGCCGGGCATCGTCGACACGGCCGCGGACGGCACCGTCGACGGCAGCGTGCGGCTCACCCTGGATGGACCGGCGTCGTTCGCCGCCCGCAAGGGCACCAGTCTCACCAAGACCGGCGCGGCGAGTGTGTCCGGACTGCCGAAGGGCGTGACGGCGGACCTCCGTGTCACCGGCAAGAAGACGGCCACGCTGGCCCTCACCGGCACCACCGAGGTCGACGCACGCTTCGGCATCACCTTCCGCGACGCGGCCTTCGCCCACGGCGTTCCCGCCTCTTCGGTGAGCGGCACCGGGACATCCCCGACCGACCCGCTGCGCGTCTCCGCCGCCGCGGTCCACCGCAAGGCCCTGGACGCGCTCGTGGACCAGGCGTCGCTCGTGCGCGGCGGCAACTACTCGGACGGTTCCTGGACCGTGTTCCGGGCGGCGCTCGAACGCGCCCGCACCGTCCTCGCGGACCGCGCCTCCGCGGCGGGCACCCTCATGGCCGCGTACGACGCGCTGCGCTCCGCCATCGACGCGCTCACCCTCGACGAGGGCGGTTACGCCGTCCTGCAGGCCGAGTCGCCCGACGAGAAGGAGGGCCCCAGCCTCACCAGCGAGCGCAACAACTCGGACGGCAACCTCGGCGGTGTGACCGAGGGCTCGTGGGAACGCTTCACCAAGCTGGACTTCGGCGGTGTCGCCCCGCGCAGCGTGTCCGTGCGCTACGCCAACTCGCAGGCGACGAACGCGAAGCCGAGCAGTGTCGACGTCCACGCCGGCACCGCCGACGGGCCCGTCGTCGCCACCGTCTCGCTGCCCGGAACCGGTGGCTGGCAGTACTGGAGCACCGTGCAGGCCGCCATCACCGACCCGGAGGCCCTGCTGGCCGCGAAGAGCGCGACGTTCGTCTTCCACGCACCGCCCGGCCAGCAGTGGGTGGCGAACTTCGACTGGCACCAGTTCTCGCCGTACGAGCTGTCCACGTCCCCCACGACCTCGCTCGCCACACTGACCGCGGTCAACAGCACGGCGACCGGCGACGGTTCGCTGCCGCTGAAGCTCGGCAACGGCATCTTCGAGAACGTGACGAACGGCGCGTGGGCGCAGTGGAAGGACATCGCCCTGCGCAACGGCGCGGACACCGTCACCGTCCGCTATGACAAGCCCCAGTCGCGGGCGGCGTCGGACTCGCACATCGAGCTGCGCCTGGGTTCGAAGGACGGCGAGAAGCACGTCGACATCCCCCTCGACTACACCGGTTCGGGATGGGGCACCATCGCCACCACGTCCGTCCATCTCGACCCGAGCGTCTTCGCCGGCGTCCAGGACGTGTACGCGGTGTTCGTCTCCGGCACGCACTCCGATGCTCAGCCGTACGTCGGCAACGTCTACTCGCTGACCGTGACGCAGAACGCCGACACCCCCGTGGGCTTCGACGCCACCGCGTTCCGCTCGCACAGCGGGGGCGGCCTGAAGAGCGAGCCGGTCGGGTGGACCGGTTCGGGGTCCACCACCAACCTCGGCGGGACCTACGACGGAGCCTGGCTGGACTACGGGACCATCGACTTCGGCAGTTCCCCGAAGAACACCGTCACGATCAGCTACGTCAACAACTCGGCGCGCTGCGGCACGAATTCCGCCGTCGAGCTCTACCTCGGTTCGTTCGACGCGGCGAACCCCCGGACGCCGTACGCGACCGTGCCGCTGCCGGTGACGGGGAGCGCGTGGTCGGCGGGCGGGACGACGAGCCTGACGCTGCCCGAGGCGATCACCGGCGAGCACGCCGTGCATCTGCGGCTGGTGACGACCCCGGACGCCTCGCACCCGTACGTCGCGAACCTGGCCCGGTTCACCTTCGCCCACGTCGAGGAGCCCGCCGAGACGGACAGGTCCGCGCTGCGGAAGGCGATCGAGCGGTTCGAGGGCCTCTCCGATGACGCGGAGCGCTACGGCACGATCGACTTCGGTGTGTTCCTGCGGGAACTCGCGGCGGCACGCGCCCTCGTCGACGCCGAGGACGCGACGCAGCTCGAGGCCGACGCGCACACGCGCAGCCTCACCCTCGCGGCCAACCAGCTCGTCCCGCTGCCGCGGCTGAAGCTGGAGGACCTGGTCGCGACCGCGTCGGCCGTAGTGGACGACCGCTACACCGACGCCTCGTGGACGGCGTTCACCACGGCACTCGCCGAGGCGAAGACCGCGATCGCGGCGGACAAGGCCACGGACGAGACACTCAACGCCCGTTACGAGGCACTGCGCAACGCCATGTCCGCGCTCAAGGCCAAACCGAAGACGGTGCCGGCCGCGCCGGACGCCGTGTCGGCGACCTCGTCCGGTTCGAGCCTGACCGTCGCCTGGGCGGCGCCCGAGGACACCGGCGGCTCACGGGTCGTCGCCTACAAGGTCACGCTCAACGACGGCCACGAGGTCAGGATCGACGACCCGGACAGCCGGAGCACGACGTTCACCTGGCTGCGGCCCGGCAGGACGTACACGGCGCGCGTCCAGGCGGTGAACGCCTACGGCGCCTCCCGGCCGAGCGCCGCCACCGCACCCGTGGTGATCGGCGGCGGCACCCCGCAGAAGCCGGGCGTGACGTCCGTGACCACCGACGGCACGCAGGTCCGTGTGACCTGGCAGGCGGCGGGTGACGGCGGCTTCCCGGTCATCGGCTACACCGTGGCCCTCGGCGACGGCACCACCGCGCACGTCTCCCCCACGGCGGACACGGCACTGCTCACGGCCAAGAACCGGGGCAAGGCGCACACCGCCACCGTCACGGCCGTCACCCTCGCCGGGACCTCCGACGAACGACCCGAGGCCACCCCGGTGACCACCGGCTCGGCCGCCGCGACTGCGGCCCCGGCGTACGAGCCGTCGCCCTTCCCGGACGACGTACTCGACGCCACCTACGCGTCCGACAAGTGGCCGGGCACGGATGGCGGGACGGGCTACTTCCAGGGCCTGCTGAACGGGTTCAAGGACCTCGGCTCCGGCGTCCTCGCCGCCGACACCAAGGTGCCGGGCGGCACCCCGCTCACCGCCGAGAACGACAAGATCGCCGTACGCATCAACAACGCGGCGACCCAGAAGGGGGTGGACCGGGCCGTGGTCGACGCGGCCAACAGCTCCACCATCACGATGGCGGACGGTCTCGGCTCCCGGCTCGGCCCGCTCTACCTGGACGCGCTGAAGGGCGGCCGGCTGCCGAAGACCAGTGCGCTGTTCTCCCGCGTCACCAAGGGCCTCGACCTGGGCGGCGCGGCCAAGGACCACTACGGCTACCAGCGTCCGTACGTGCGGCTCGGGTTCGTCGGCGACGGCGGCGCCATCTACGAGTCGCAGGACCGCTCCTACGGCGGCCTCACCACGAGCGGTTCGTACCCGAGCGGGCACACTTACGGCGGCTACGAGGCCGGCACCATCCTCGCCACGCTGCTGCCGGAGCTGGCGCCGTCGATCCTCGCCCGCGCCTCGGAGTACGGGGACAACCGCATCGTCCTCGGGTTCCACTACCCGCTCGACGTCATGGGCGGCCGTATCGCCGCGCAGGCCACCGTCGCACACCGGTGGGCGGACCCGGACTTCGCGGAGCTTCTGACGCAGGCCCACACCGAGATGCGGAACGTGCTGCTCGCGCAGTGCGAGAGGGAGGGGTACGGCGACACGCTGGAGGCCTGCGCGGGTGAGCCTTACGCCGGTCTGAGCACGGCGCAGCAGGTCGACCTGTACACGCAGCGCCTGGACTACGGCTTCTCGAAGGTCGGGAAGTCCGGGCAGGCCCTCGAAGCACCGGCCGACGCGGCGGCCCTGCTGACCACGGCCTTCCCGAACCTGAGCACCGAGCAGCGCACGCAGATCCTCGAGCAGACCGCGACGGACTCCGGCCGCCCGCTGGACCTCACCTCGTCCGGCGGGGCGAGCTGGGAGCGGATCAACCTCGCCGCCGCGCTGTCGGCACGTGTGGTCGTGAACGCCGATGGTTCGGTCAAGGTGACGAACTACTCGGACGCCACGAAGGCCGCCGACGCCGACGTCGCGGCGATCAAGGTGGGTGGCGTCGCGGTCGACGGGTTCGACCCGGCCGTGTCGACGTACGTCGTCGACTGGCCGAGGGGCAGGCGGATCCCGGCCGTGTCCGCCGTGCCGGCTCAGTCCGGGGCGCGGGTGAAGGTGAGCGAGGGCAGCGCGGTTCTGTCGTCGGACGGGCACCGGTTCAGCACCCGCACCATCAAGGTGACGTCGGCCGACGGTTCGGTGACGCGGACGTACACGGTCGGGTTCCAGCTCACCGATCGCGACGAACGGCCGGTCGCGGCCGGTGGCAATGGCGGCGACCGCGCCGGCGGAGCGTCAGGCGTTGTGAGAGGCGGAGACGCCGGAGCAGGCTCGGGCGGGGGCGGCGGCTTGTGGTCGCCTGCGGCCGAGTGGGCCGATCCGCTGCGGATCGCGTGGGGGCGCGGGGCGTACTGAGAGGCAACGTATGCAGAGGCTGACCTGCCGCGGTCCCAGGGGCCGCGGCAGGTCGCGTCCTAGAGTGTGATCGACGCTGCCGACCTGGCGGCCCGCTCGATCTTCTCGTGGTAGGCCGCGCGGGCCTCCTCGTCGATCGGCTGCTCGTGTTCGGGGCGCATGCCGGTCCGGCCGTCGAGGCCTTCGCGGAGGATGTCCGCGTGTCCGGCATGCCGGTTGGTCTCGCCGAGGACGTGGATCAGGATGGCGAGCAGGTTCGTTGTGGAGTGGGGGCCCGGCCACCACGGCACGTGGCCCGGGGCGTCGAGCGCAAGCTCGTCGATCGTCGCGTCCGAGTGTTCCCAGGCACGCCGGTAGAACGCGGTGATCTGAGCGCGGGACTCGTCCTCGGCCGCCCACTGATCGCTGCCGTCGTGGTCCTGCCAGCGGCACAGCGGTTCCGGGGACGGGCGGTCGAAGACCTCGCCGAAGTATCTGGCCTCGATCGTGGCCACATGCTTGACCAGGCCGAGGAGGTTGGTCCCTGTTGCCGTCAGAGGGCGGCGGGCGTCGTACTCGGACAGGCCGTCGAGTTTCCAGAGCAGTGCCTCGCGGTCCCTCCTCAGTCTGCGGTGCAGGTGGTCCTTCGTCGATGCGTCGTTCATGCGGCATGTTCCTTTCGTGGGCTGTGCGGTGGGTGCCAGGTGAGCATCCAGCCGGCGGTCAGCAGCGCCGCGCCGCCTGCCAGGGCCATCGCGCCGCCTGTTCCGGCGCCCGCGGCCATCGCGCCGAAGCAGGCCGGTCCGACGCCCTGGAGCGTCATACTGCCGGAGCCGAGCAGACCGAACGCCTGACCCTGTCCGTCCGGCGGCAGAGCGTGCAGGAACGGCCGTTGCAGGCCGAGCCCGTAGGCCAGTCCGAAGCCGGAGAGCAGCAACAGGCAGGACGAGACGCCCACGCCGGGCTCGGCGGCGAAGAGGAGGAGCGGCAGCCCGGTCAGCGCCGTCAACGGCACCACCAGTCGCTCCCGGGTCGGTGGCCGCAGCAGTCGGCCGATCAGCAGGTCACCGGCCAGCATGCCGACGGGCAGACAGCCCATCAGCACCGCATACCGGCCGGGGGCGAAGCCGTGTCCTCCCGCGTAGGCGACGATCAGGCCTTCCGCCGCCGTGACGAACGCGGGCGGGAGCCATTGGGCCAGCATCAGGCGGCGTACCGTGTGTCCGCGCAGCAGTCGGCCGGCCCCGTGCAGACTCGTGCGGACGGCCGCGCCACCGCCCCGATCGCCATCGGGTGGTTTCAGCCGGGGCAGCCGGATGCGGAGGGCGAGTGCGCAGCCGAGGTAGAGGGCGGCGCTCACCGCGAGGGCCCGGTGCGGGCCGAGTGCCGCGACGACCGCGCCTCCCAGGGCCAGACCGAACAACTGCGCGCCGGAGGAGGCGATGTTGTTCAGGGAACGGCCCAGTACGTAGGCGTCGCCCTTGAGCCACTGCGCGGCCAACCGGCTCGACGCGCCGCCGTACACCGGTGTGGCGAGGGCGACCAGCGCCATGACGCCGAGGCTTGCTGTGATCGGCATCGGCACCAGGGCGAGCAGCAGGGCGGTGGCGCACTCCAGAACGTAGCCGCCGGCGATGAGACCGCGGGGCGGGAGCCGGTCGGCCAGTGAGCCCAGTAACAGCGAGCCGAACAGCTGTGGTAGGAAGCCGATGCCGAACGCCAGTGCGCTCAACAGCGCGGAGCCGGTGACCGCGAAGACCAGCACCGAGTATGTGGTGATCCGCAGCGAACCCGCGGTGATCGCGATGGTGCGGGTCGCGAAGAGAAGCCGGAAGCGTGGTTCGGCCAGCACCTGCCGGTACGTGGCACCGTCGTTGCCCTGCACGGGTTCGGTGGTGGGGATCATGGGCAGAGCTTCGCGGTGTGCCCGCCGCCCTCACCAATGATTCGTCGCTGGACGAATCCAAGCAGGCGTCCGGCGATAGCATCGCGGGGTGCTCCGCTTCGAAGTCTCCGTCGAGGACCTGCTGCGCAGCCGCTTCGCCCTGTCGGCCGCGATGGACCTCTGCCTGCTCCTCCGCGCGCTCGTCGGCCTGAGCCAGCCGTTGACGTGGCCCTGGGCCACCCGGCTACAGCCCACCTTCGAACGGCTCCGCCGAGAGACGGAACTGGACGCCGTTCTCGCCCTGCAGACCTCGCGAGGCGGACCGGACTTCGTCGCCCCCGTCCCGCGTGGCCTCAACCAGACCTGGGCGGACGACCTGGCCATGATCCGGGCGACACCGCTGGAGGCTGCCCGCCGCGAGATCGCCACCTGCGTGACGACGGGTCCGTCCGCCCGCGATCCCCGTGTACGTGCGGTGCTGGACTCCGCGGACGCCGTGTCCCGTATCGCCGAGGCGATGGATTGGGCGTGGCACGAGTTGCTCGCCCCGGACTGGCCGCAGCTGCGCGCGATCTGCGAGCGCGATGTCGTGCACCGGGTGGGTGTGATCGGGGAACACGGCTGGGCCACGGCCGTCGAGAGCCTGCACCCGAGCATCGCCTGGCGCGACGGTGGTTTCGAGATCGGCTCCTTCCCCTCGGTCGGAAGTGTCCGTCTCGTCGGCGACGGGCTGCTGCTGATCCCTTCGGCCTTCGTCGGGAACATCGCCGCCCATCTGGAAGACCCCTGGCCCAGGACTCTGGTCTACCCCGCCCGCGGCACCGCCGCCCTGTGGGGCGAACAGGCGACCATCCGGCAACCGGACGCGCTGACCGCGCTTGTGGGCCGGGCGCGGGCCCGGCTGCTGTTGGCGCTGGACGCCCCGGCCAGTACGAGCCACCTCGCCCGCAGCCTCGCCATGGCGCCCGGGGCGGTCGGGGACCACCTCGCCATCCTGCGCGATGCGGGGCTGCTCGTGCGCGCTCGGTCCGGGCGGTCGGTGCTCTATCGGCGCACGCCGCTCGGTGAGGCACTGGTTGCCGGGTCTGGGTGAGGTATCAGGACGCGGGACTGCCTTGTGCGGGGGTGCCGTTCCGGGCGGGGGCTCCACGCAAGGTACCGATCGAAGATCTCCTGGCTGTCCGGGGTGTAGGTCCACTGATTCAGAGTTCCGCGTAGCTCGGGTTCGGTCAGCCGCCCGTGCCATGCCACCTCGTCCGGATCGGTGACGATCGGCTCCGAGAGCACCACATCGCACACCCCGAGCCAGTGGGGACTCAGCCCGGCACGGTTGAGGAACGTGAACCGCAGGCGCACCTCCGCCCGTATGCCCAGCTCTTCGGTCAGTTCGCGGGCAGCCGCCTGCGTGTATGTCTCGCCGACTCCGGCGGCACCTCCGACACCCAGTTCGTAGCGTCCTGGGAAACGGGACAGATGCCCGGCCCGACGATGGACGAGGAAGCGGCCTCGGTCGTCGCGGCACACCACCACCCCGACGCGGTGCAGCCAGCGCTCCCGGACCGCTTCGGACCGGCTGACCACTCCCAGCACCCGGTCCTGAACATCGACACGCTCGACAACTTCATCCACGAGGACACCGTCTCAGACACCACTGACATCCCCTTGGGTCACCGTCCGAAGCGCGCGGACCACAGTGGCTCCGTCCGGTCCCACTCGGCGTCCCACTGCGCGTACCGGCGGCGGTCCGGCAGCAGCCGCGCGCCCGCCCACAGAACGGAGACACCGAAACCCGTGCCGCACGCGACGATCGCGCCCGTGATCCAGCCGGTGGCCTTGGCGTTGAGCGCGCTCGCCGGCGGGCTGGTGACGTTGCCGCTCCGGTCCACCCACACGGCGACGGCGGCGCCCTTGGACGTTCCCGGCTTCACCAGGGCGGCCCCCGTCCGCACGGTGTCGTTCTCTTCGGTCCAACGGACCGGCACGG
This sequence comes from Streptomyces nigra, assembly GCF_003074055.1. Classification (NCBI taxonomy): domain Bacteria; kingdom Bacillati; phylum Actinomycetota; class Actinomycetes; order Kitasatosporales; family Streptomycetaceae; genus Streptomyces; species Streptomyces nigra. The sequence continues at coordinate 242,553 of NZ_CP029043.1, forward strand.
GCTGCTTCGCCACATTGCCGACCCGCGGGACGTCCACGGTCGCGCGTGCGGTGGCCTGGTGCCGTTCTGCCGCTGCGTTCCGCACCGTGCGCATCGACGCCTCGTACGCCGTCGTACCCGCGCTGTAGCCGGCCACCGGCAGTCCCACGACGAGCAGGGCCAGCAGGAAACGGTGGAACCACCACTCGAACCTGTCGGACGGACGCCTCAGCGGGTTCGCGCGCAGGGAGACGTGCCGCTTGCGCGGTGTGGGCGATGTACCGGGTGATCCTTGCGCGTTCATGGGTCGGCTCCAGCGGGTCGCTGGTCGCTCTCCCTTCCTGCGTCCACGTCGGGGCGCCGACGGGGGCCGGGTCTTGGGCCTAAGGTCCCCGAGGGGACGGCGATCAGCCCTGATCTCCGCGCTTCACATCCGGCCCCGGCTGCGGCGGCCACGCCGGCATCACTGACACCGACACCCGCACGGGCAACAGTGGTTGTGCGCACCCGGAGGGGGAAAGGATGTCCACGGTCCCCCAGCAAGACAACGATGTCGAGCCACGGACGGAGAACCTCGTGCGCACATCCCCCAGCACGGCACCAGGCAGATCGCACCGAAGTCGCCTCTCGGCCACTCTCACCCTGTTGCTGGGTGCCCTGCTCGCACTGGGCACCCTCCCCACGCCGGCCCACGCCGCCGACCGCAGCGAGCGCAGCTGGACCGTGCGCGAACCCGGCCGTCAACCGGCCGGAATCAGCGCGGTCGTCGACCTGGACGCGGCCGACGGGACGCTCACCCTGACCGCCCGCCGGGGCGCCACGACCGTGCTCGAACCGGCCCCGCTCGGCATCGCCACCAAGGACGCCGATCTCACCGAGGGGCTGCGCTTCACCTCCACCACCACACGCCAGGTCACCGAGCACTACACCATGACCACCGGCAAGCAACTGCGCCGCACGGCGCGGATGACCGAGTCCCGTTTCTCGTTCACGGGTGCCGGTGGAGCCCGACTCGACCTGCTCGTCCGGGTGGCGGACGACGGTATCGCCTACCGGTACGTGCTGCCGGGCAAGGGCGACATCACCGTGGTGCGCGAGGCGTCCGCCTTCCAGCTCCCCGGCACCGCACAGGCGTGGCTGGCCCCGTACACCCCGTACTACGAGGGCGAGTACAAGCCGGCCACCGCTGCCGACGCCGGTGACGGCTCGTACGCCTACCCGTCGCTCTTCCAGGTCGGTGACACGTACGCCCTGATCACCGAGTCCGACATCGACGGGCGCTACTCCGGTAGCCACCTGGCCCACGAGAAGGGCAGCGGACGCTACGGCGTCGAGCTGGCCGAGGGTGCCGCCGTCACCTCCGCTGGGCCGCTCACCACGCCGTGGCGGACGGTCGTCCTGGGCGACCTCGCCACCGTCACCGAGTCCACGCTGGTCGACGATCTCGCGGCGCCCTCCCGTATCGAGGACACCTCCTGGATCCGCCCCGGCAAGGTGGCGTGGTCCTGGCTGGACGGCTTCGCCGCCGCCCAGCGCAGCCTCTCCACCCAGCAGCGCTTCGTGGACTACAGCGCCGCGCACGGCTGGCAGTACACCCTCGTCGACGACGGCTGGAAGACGACGAAGTGGATGCCCGAGTTGACCGAGTACGCACACCGGCGGGGCGTGGGCGTCCTGGTGTGGGTGCACTGGACCGATCTGGACACGGCGGCCGAACGGGCCGAGTTCCTGCCCCGCATGAAGAAGTGGGGCGTGGCCGGGCTGAAGATCGACTTCATGGACTCGGACTCGCAGGACCGCTTCCGCTGGTACGACGAGATCCTGCGGGACACCGCCCGTGAGAAGCTGCTCGTCAACTTCCACGGAGCGTCGGTGCCCAAGGGCATCCAGCGCACCTGGCCGCATGTGCTGACGGTGGAGGCGGTGCGCGGCGCCGAGTACGGCAACGTCCCCGCGTCCCACGTGACCGCTCTGCCCTTCACGCGCAGCGCGGTCAGTTCCACGGACTACACGCCGATGGCTTTCCAGTTCGGCACGCGCACCGTCTCCGACGCCGCCGAACTCGGGTTGTCCGTCGTCTTCGAGTCCGGGCTGCAGCACTTCGCGGGGTCGATACGCGCCTACCAGGACCGTCCGGAACTGGAGCGGTTCCTGGAGCAGGTCCCCGCCGTGTGGGACGAGTCGCGGCTGCTGTCCGGCCGGCCCGGGGAGAACGCCACCTTCGCCCGTCGCCAGGACGGCCGTTGGTTCCTGGGCAGCGTCAGCGCTGGATCGAGCGGCACGCAGGACGTCTCCCTGGACTTCCTCGGTGGCGGGCGCTGGCTCGCGGAGGTGATCCGGGACGGCGACGACGGCCTGGTCCGCGAGACCCGTACGGTCACGCGCCGCGACACCCTGCACGTGCCCACCGCTGAACACGGCGGTTTCGCCGGGGTCGTCTGCAAGGCCGCCGCGGGACGTGAGACGTGCGACCGGCCGGTGACGCGCCTCCCTCTGACCTCCCTGACGGTGGACCCGTCCAAGGCCGAGGTGGACTCGGGCGCGTCCGTCGACATCGCCGGCCGGTTCGCGGTCGAACAGTCCGGACCGGCATCGGACGTGACGCTGTCCCTGCGCACTCCCGAGGGCTGGAAGGTCAAGGGCGACGCCCCTCAGGCGGACCAACTGCCCACCGGGAAGGACCTGTCGGGCACGTGGACCGTCAGCGTGCCGCAGGACGCACGGGAAGGCGGCCATGACGTCGTGGTCTCCGCCGAGTACCGCGCCCCGGGCGGACGGGTGCTCCACGTCGACCGTACGGTGCGGGTGTTCGTCTCGCCGCCCGGCGTCGACTACGTCAGCAACCTTCCGTTCGCGTCCGAACGCAACGGCTGGGGCCCGGTCGAACGTGACCAGGCGAACGGCGAACGGGAAGCTTCTGACGGGGCCCCGTTGACCATCCACGACACCACGTACGACAAGGGTCTCGGGATGCACGCCGACGCCGAGGTCGTGGTCGAACTGCAGGGCGCCTACCGTGAGTTCACCGCGTCCGTGGGCGTGGACGACGAGGTCGGCGACCGGGGAAGCGTGACCTTCGAGGTCCTCGCGGACGGCGTCGTGGTTGCCACCACGAAGGTCCTCACCGGCACCGACGCGGCCCAGACTCTGGACGTGGACGTCAGCGGCGTCCAGAAGCTCGCCCTGCGTGTCAGGGACGGCGGCGACGGGGTCGACTACGACCACGCCGACTGGGCCGACGCACGCCTCACGACGTAGGGGGCACAGGAGACATGAGTGGCGGCCCGAGATCCGGTGGCGGGCCGCCACGCGCGTTCAGCGGCAGGACGGCTACTGACCCTGATATGGGGGCTGTTGCGCGTAAGGGTTGGGCTGCGGTGGTGCCTGCGGCGGTGCGTAGCCGTGCTGGGGGGCTCCGTCGGGGTAGGGGTGGTAGCCCACCGGAGGCTGCTGGGGCGGGTAGGGGCCGCCCGTCATGTGCGGGGGCATGCCGCTCTGCGGAGGTCGGGGTGTGTGGTGTCGACCCCCGAGTCGATCACCGCGACGGTGACGCCCTCACCCTGGGATACGGCCCACACGTCCTCCGCCGCGTAGGCCTTCAACGCCCACTGCTGGTCCCTCACATAGTCGGCCGAGGCAGTCGGAGCCGAGGCGAGGAGCACACCGCCTGCCAGTGCCATGACAGCGGTCGCGGACCCAATGCGCCTGCTCAAGTCTTTGCACTCCGTTTCCCCCGGGGCCGGTACCGCCGGCCGTGACGCGATCCGGGCCCACGCTAGAGAATCAGGTGGCAGGAGCGAACTCCGCCTGTGCGCGACCAAGACAGCGGGAATGGCAAACGAGCGGGCTCAAGCCGGGTCGTCCGGCAGGCCCGGTGAGCGGGCGATCTCCTCTTCCGCGGCTTCGATCAGGGCCAGTACGGCGGTCGCCGCGGCCCTCGGGTCGTGCGCCTCGACGGCCTTCACGATGGCCCGGTGGCCCGGCAGCGAGTGCTCCACCGCGCCCGGGGTCTGGGTGCTGATCACGAAGCTGTGCTCGAGGGCGATCTCGACGGCGCGGCCCAGTGAGCCGAGGAGGCGGTTGCCGCCGGCGTCGAGGAGGGCGCGGTGGAAGGCGATGTCGGCCTCCACGTATGCGGCGCGGCCGGGGGACGCCGCCGCGGTCTCCATGGTGGTCAGGGCGTCGTACAGGGCGCGTACGTGGCCGGGGTCGGCCCGTTCGGCGGCGAGGCGGGCCGCGGCGGGCTCGACGATGCGCCGCAGTTCGCTCGTGTCGCGCAGCAGGGCCGCGGCGTCCCCGGCCTGTTTCCAGCGCAGTACGTCGGGGTCCAGGTGGTTCCACTGTTCGGGGGGCAGGACGCGTGTGCCGGTGCGTGGCCGTACGCGCAGCATTCCCTTGGCGACAAGGGATTTGACCGCTTCGCGCAGGACTCCGCGACTGACGCCGATCTCGGCGGCGAGGGTGTCCTCGACGGGCAGCGGGTCGCCGGTCTCCCAGGCGCCGTCGACGATGCGCTGACCGAGTTCGTCGACCACGCGCTGGTGCATGGTCGGGAAGTGCGCCACGGTCTTCGTTCACCCCCTGGACGGCATTCATCGAATCATTTAATGATTGGGGCACAGGGTACGGGCTGCGGGTGCACGCCCGCCAGTGCCGCATCGCCGAGTGGGACGACGTCTGAGCCACGGGAGTGTGCACATGACCGACCGACGCACGACGGATCGCCGCAGCCAGGCATGGTTCGGCGCACAGGGGCGCGGCGGGATGGTGTACCGCTCCTGGATGCGCAACCAGGGTCTCGGGGCGGAGGTGTTCGACGGGCGGCCGGTGATCGGCATCGCGACCAGCGCGTCCGAACTCGCGCCGTGCAACGCCCACTTGACCCGGGTCGCCGAGGCCGTCAAGCGTGGTGTGTGGCAGGCGGGCGGGCTGCCGCTCGCGTTCCCCACGATGGCCACCGGCGAGACGCTGATGCGCCCGACCGCCATGCTGTACCGCAACCTCATGGCCATGGAGGTCGAGGAGCTGATCCGGGCCAACCCGCTCGACGGTGTGGTCCTGCTGTCCGGCTGCGACAAGACGACCCCGGCGATGCTGATGGGCGCGGCCAGCGTGGATCTGCCCGCGGTGATGGTGACCGGCGGGCCGATGCTCAACGGCAAGTACCGCGGCGAGGACGTGGGTTCGGGCACCCATGTGTGGAAGTTCGAGGAGGACCTGAAGACCGGGCGGATGACCGAGGAGGAGTGCTTCTTCGCAGAGGGCTGCATGGCCCGCTCCAACGGTCACTGCATGACGATGGGCACCGCCTCGACGATGGCCTGTGTGGCCGAGGCGCTCGGGATGCAGTTGCCGGGCTCGGCGGCCTGGCCGGCGGTCGACTCCCGGCGGATGGAGACAGCGCAGGCGGCGGGGCAGCGGATCGTGGCCATGGTGGAGGAGGGACTGCGGCCCTCCGACATCCTGACGCGGGAGGCGTTCGAGAACGCCATCCGGGTCAACGCGGCCATCGGCGGTTCCACGAACGCCGTCATCCACCTCACCGCCCTCGCCGGACGCGTGGGCGTCGAGCTGGACCTGGGGGACTTCGACGCGCTGGTGCGCGCGGTGCCGACGCTGGTCAATCTGATGCCGAGCGGCAAGTACCTCATGGAGGACTTCTGTTACGCGGGCGGGCTGCCCGCCGTCATGGCCGAACTGCTCGCGGGGAAGCTGCTGCACGGGAGTGCGGTGACGGTGACCGGTCGTACGGTCTCCGAGAACACCGAGCCGGCCGAGCGGTTCGGCTCCGAGGTCATCACGCCTCTCGACGCCCCGTTCCAACCGGCCGGGACCGGTATCGCCGTCCTGCGGGGCAACCTGTGCCCGGACGGCGCCGTGATCAAGCAGTCCGCGGCCTCACCGCATCTGCTCACCCATCGCGGGCCCGCCCGGGTCTTCGACTCCCCCGAGGCGTATCACGAGGTCGCCGACGACCCGGATCTCGACGTCGACGAGAACACCGTCATCGTCATCCGCAACGCCGGTCCGAAGGGGTATCCCGGCATGCCCGAGGTCTCCAACGTGCCGTTGCCCGCCAAGCTGTTGAAGGCCGGGGTCACGGACATGGTGCGGATCTGCGACGGGCGGATGAGCGGCACCGGCTACGGCACGGTCGTCCTGCACGTGGCGCCGGAGGCCGCCGTGGGCGGACCGCTCGCCCTGGTCCGCGACGGCGATCCCGTCGTCCTCGACGTCCCGAACCGCACGCTGCACCTGGACGTCGACGACGCCGAGCTCGCGCGCCGCCGTCAGGAATGGACACCGCCCGTCGAGCAGTACGCCGGCGGCTACACCTGGCTCTACACCCAGCACGTCGAACAGGCGGACCGCGGCGCCGACTTCACCTTCCTGCGCGGCAGTCGCGGACACGCGGTCCCCCGCGACTCCCACTGAGCCCCGTCACGTCCGCAGTCAGGAGAGCAGCAGCGTGGAATCGGCAACAGCTCGCCCCCGTCCGGTCCTCGACCCCGACGCCGTACTGCCGGACGACGCCGACGGGGCCGTCCTGGTCGCACGCGTCCACGACCCGGAGGCGGACGGGCCGTGCGTGGCGGCGGTGCGCGGCGAGCAGGTCGTCGACCTGACGGCTCACTCCCCCACCGTCTCCGACCTCATGGAGCGCGACGACGCGGCGACCCTCGTCCGCGAGGCCGACGGCGGACGTGCCTGGCCCCTGCGCGACCTGCTGCAGGCACCGCCAGGCCGCCTGGACATACCGCATCTCCTCGCGCCCATCGACCTCCAAGTCATCAAGGCGGCGGGCGTCACCTTCGCCCGGAGCCTGCTGGAACGGGTCATCGAGGAACGCACCGGCGGCGACCCAGCCCAGGCCGCGAGGGTGCGGGCCCGTGTGGTGGAGGTGGTGGGCGGCAGACTCGACGGCATTCGCCCCGGGTCACCGGAGGCGGCCAAGGCCAAGGAACTCCTGCTCACCGAAGGGCTGTGGTCGCAGTACCTGGAGGTCGGCATCGGACCGGACCCGGAGGTCTTCACCAAGGCCCCCGTCCTGTCCGCGGTCGGCACCGGCGCCGAGATCGGCGTCCTCGGCTCCTCCGTGTGGAACAACCCGGAGCCGGAGGCCGTCCTGGTCGTGGACTCGCGCGGCCGGGTGCGCGGCGCGACGCTCGGGAACGACGTCAACCTCCGCGACATCGAGGGACGCAGCGCCCTGCTGCTGTCCCGCGCGAAGGACAACAACGCGTCCTGCGCGATCGGCCCGTTCGTGCGCCTGCTCGACGACGACTTCGACCTCGACGCCGTACGCGCGCTGGACATCGACCTGCGGGTCGAGGGCCCCGACGGCTACATCCTGCGAGGCAGCAGCTCACTGCGCGAGATCAGCCGCGACGTACTGGACCTGGTGGCCGCGACGCACGGAGCACACCACCAATACCCCGACGGCTTCGTCCTGTTCACCGGCACGCTCTTCGCCCCGACGGAGGACCGACAGGCACCCGGCGCCGGCTTCACACACGAGTACGGCGACATCGTCACGATCTCCAGCCCACGACTGGGCGCCCTGGTCAACACGGTCGTGCCCAGCGAGGAGGCGGCGCCGTGGACGTTCGGGGTGGGGGCGCTGATGCGGAGCCTCGCGCGGCGGGGGCTGTTGTGAGCCCCTCAGGGCCGGGCCATGCGCGTGGCGTGCAAGGAGGCCAGGAGGCGTAGGCGGTCCTCGTCGGGTGAGTCTGGTTCCGGCGTGAAGACCAGGAGGAAGGGGCCGGGGCGGCCGGGGAGCGGGTAGGTGCTCCACTCCAGGGTGAGTTCGCCGACGGCGGGGTTGCTGAAGGTCTTGGTGCCGCTCACCGAGGCGCGGACGTCGTGGCGGGCCCACAGGCGGCGGAACTCGGCGCTGCGGATGCTCAGTTCGCCCACGATCGCCGTGGCTCTCGGATGCGTCGGGTCGGCCGCGACGGCCGCGCGCATCATCCCGATGTAGTCCAGCGCCTGCCGTTCCCAGTCGGCGCAGGTACGACCGGCGGTCAGCTCGTCGTCGAAGAGCAGCAGGAGCATGTTCAGGCGGTCGGGCGGGAGGTCGTCCGGGGCGCCGAGCAGTGCCTCGGCATGCTGGTTCCAGGCGAGAAGGTCGAGGTGTCTGCCCAGTACGACCGCCGGGGTGTGCAGGACCCGTAGGAGCCGGTGGGTGCTGTCCGGGACGACCTCGGGCGCGCGGTCCACCTGGGTGCGCTTGGGGCGGCGCGCTGCGTGCGCCAGCGTGAACAGATGCCGGCGCTCCTCGTCGTCGAGGGCGAGCGCGGTCGCCAGGGCGTCCAGGACGCCGTCGGAGGGCCGTACGTCCCTGCCCTGTTCCATCCGCTGGTAGTAGTCGGTGCTCAGACCGGCCAGCAGGGCGAGTTCCTCGCGACGCAGCCCGGTGACCTTGCGGCGGCCTCCGGGCTCCAGGCCGACGTCGGCCGGGTGCAGCCTGTTGCGCCGGGCACGCAGGAAGTCGCCCAGTTCACGGGCGTACGGATGGGGCATGCCGCCAGTGTCCCCCGGCGCCGGCCGCCCAGGGTAGGTCTCGTGGACCTAGGGAAACGGGGACGACGGAGTTCGGCCGGACCCCTCCTACCGTCGTGGTCCCCCGGCATCGTCACACCCCCAGGAGCAGCAGATGAGCGGATGGACCGTCGACCACATCCCCGATCAGCACGGCAAAATCGTCGTCGTCACCGGCGCGAACTCCGGGCTCGGCCTGGTCACGGCAACCGAGCTGGCCCGGCGCGGGGCGCATGTCGTGCTCGCCGTGCGCAATCTTGCCGCGGGTGAGGAGGCCGCCCGCCGCATCCGGGGCACCACCGAGGTCCGTGAGCTCGACCTGGCGTCGCTGGCGTCGGTGCGGGCGTTCGCCGCGAGACTCACCGCCGACCACCCCTCGGTCGACGTGCTGGTCAACAACGCCGGCCTGGTGCATCTCGGACCCCGCCGGACCACCGCCGACGGGTTCGAACTGCACCTCGGCACGAACATGCTGGGGCCCTACGCCCTGACCGGTCTGCTGCTCGACGCGCTGGCCGCGGGGTCCGGCGGCCGGGTGGTGTCCCTCAGCTCGATCACCCACAAGAACGCACACATCGACTTCGACGACCTGATGTCCGAGCGCGGCTATCGGGCGGCCCCCGCCTACGGGCGCTCCAAGCTCGCCACCACCCTCTTCGGTGTCGAACTGGACCGGCGGCTGCGGCGCGCCGGACTGCCCGTGGTCAGCGCGCTGGCCCATCCGGGACTGACCCGCACCAATCTCACCCCGCGGGCCTGGGAGCACCGTGGCCGGCTCGGGCGGGTGATCGCGGCGGGGGGTGTGCTCGCCGCCCAGTCCGTGGAGCAGGGGGCGCTGCCGCAGTTGCGCGCGGCGGCTGACCCGGGCGTGCGGGGCGGGCAGTTCTTCGGGCCCGGGCGGCTGTGGGAGACCCGTGGGCCGGTGACCGAGGCCCGCCTCGGCAGGGAGGCCGCCGACCCGGCCGTCGCCCGTCGTCTGTGGGCGGCCGCGGAGGACCTGACCGGCGTCCGTCACCCCTGAGAGGCGGGTGCGGGCGCTCCTGACCAGCGCCGCGCACCCGCCTGTTCAGGTGGTCGGTTCCTGCAGGATCGTGGCGTGCAGCCGCCGTGTGTGGTCCACGTGGCGCTCGGCTCCGGTCAGCGTCACCCGGGCCGTCAGACGCCGGTCCGCGCTGGAGGCCGACAACCGGAGTTCCAGATCGCCCGGTTCGACGATGCGTCGGCCGTCGCGTCCGGTGAAGGAGGCCAGGTCGGCAGGGACGGCGATGCGCAGGCGCCGGGCCTCCCCCGGCTCCAGTGCGACCCGGGTGTAGCCGATGAGGCGTTGCATCGGCTGTACGACGGAGGCCACCGGGTCGTGCAGATAGAGCTGGACCACCTCGGTGCCGGACCGCTCCCCCGTGTTGCGGACCGTGAGAGAAAGCGCGAACTCGCCGTCCGTCGGCGCCTCTTGGGCCTCCACAGCCAGGTCCGTCCACTCGAAGCGCGTGTAGGACAGGCCGTGGCCGAAGGCGAACGCGGGGGTCGGGTCGATGGTGGACACCTGGCTGGCGTGCGAGAGGGGCGCCCCGAGGTAGGTGCCCGGCTGGGCGCCCGGCCCGCGCGGCACGCTGACCGGCAGACGTCCGGAGGGATTGACCCGGCCGGCCAGCACTCCGCCGATCGCCCGCGTTCCCTCCTCCCCCGGGAAGAAGGACTGCACGATCGCCGTCGACTTCCCCACCGCGCGGCCGAGGGCGTACGGGCGGCCGGCCAGCAGCACGGTCACCACCGGCGTATCCACGTCCAGCAGCGCGTCGAGGAGTTGTTGCTGCGCGCCGGGCAGGGCGAGTGTCGCGACGTCGCAGCCCTCGCCGCTGGTGCCCCGGCCGAAGAGCCCGGCGCGGTCGCCGAGCACCACCAGGGCGACGTCGGCCTCGCGGGCCAGCCGTGTCGCCTCGGCGAGGCCGGAGAGGTCTCCGTCGTCGACGCCGGTGCCCCGGGCGTACGTGATCTCGGCGTCGGGGAACTCCGCGGCGAGCGTCTCGCGCAGGGTCGGCAGCTCGATGCCGAGCGGGGTGTCGGGGTGGCGGACGCCGATGTGCTGCGGGAAGGAGTAGCAGCCGAGTACGGCGGCGGGTTCGTCGGCGTTGGGGCCGATCAGGGCAATGCGCCGCGGCCGGTCCAGCGGCAGGGTGCCGTCGTTGCTCAGCAGCACGATCGCCTGCTCGGCGAGCGTGCGGGCCAGGGCGCGGTTTGCCGGGCCGTCCAGGTCGATGCGGCCGCGCAGGGCGGACGGGTCGTCCTCGTCCGTCGCGTCGAGCGCTGCCGGCAGGGGGTTCCAGTCGGGGTCGAGCAAGCCCAGGGCCACCTTCTGGGTGAGGATCCGACGTACGGCGCGGTCGACCAGGGCCTCGGGTACGCGGCCGTCGGCGACGGCCTCGGTCAGGGGTGCGCCGTACGTCTTGACGTTGGGCAGTTCGACGTCGATGCCGGCGCGCAGGGCCGTGCCGGCGGCGTCCGCCCAGTCGGCCGCGACGCCGTGCAGGGTCTTCAGGAAGGCGATGGCGAAGTAGTCGGCGACGACGGTGCCGTCGAAGCCCCAGGTGTCGCGGAGCAGTCCGGTGAGCAGGGCCTCGTCGGCGGCGGAGGGGATGCCGTCGGTGTCGGTGTAGGCGTTCATGACGGAGCGGGCGCCGCCCTCGCGGATCGCCATCTCGAAGGGGGGCAGGAGGACGTCGGCGCGTTCGCGCGGTCCCATGGAGGTGGGGGCGAGGTTGCGTCCGGCGCGGGAGGCCGAGTAACCCGCGAAGTGTTTGAGGGTCGCGACGATTCCGGCGGACTCCAGGCCCTGGACGTAGGCGGTGCCGAGGGTGCCGACGAGGTAGGGGTCCTCGCCGATGGTCTCCTCGACGCGGCCCCAGCGGGCGTCCCGAACGACGTCCAGGACGGGGGCGAGGCCCTGGTGCACGCCGACCGAGCGCATGTCGCGGCCGATCGCCTCGGCCATCGCGCGGACCAGGGCGGGGTCGAAGGCGGCGCCCCAGGACAGCGGGACGGGGTAGGCGGTGGCGCCCCAGGCGGCGAAGCCGGCCAGGCACTCGTCGTGGGCGAGGGCGGGGATGCCGAACCGGTTCGTCGCGGCGATCCGGGCCTGGGTACGGGCCAGGGAGAGGGCTCCGAGTGCGGGGTCGACGGGGACCGTGCCGAAGGGGCGGGTCAGTTGGCCCAGGCCGGTGGGCAGGAGGGCGTCGAGGTCGACGGGCTCCTCCATCTCGTGCTGATGGGGGGCGACTTCGCCGCCCTCGTCGGAGGCTCCCACCCAGACTCCGTACAGCTGGGCGGTCTTCTCTTCGAGGGTCATCGCGTCGATGAGGGCGTCGACTCGTGCGGAGACGGGGGCGGTGGGGTCGTTCCAGAGGGCGATGGCGGAGGTGTTCTCTACGGCCACGTCGGCGTTCACTTTCCTCCCACGCCCGTCGGGCCCCCGAGCGGGGAGCGACGGGCGAACCGTTGGACGAGTGGGTCGGTGTCCGCGCCGGTCAGCGGCTGAAGCCCGCGGTCAGGCCGCTGAGCAGCTGACGGCGGCCGAAGGCGTACAGCACCAGGACAGGCAGGGTGGTCAGGACGACGGCGGCGAGTACGGCGGGGACGTTGACGCCGTACTGGCCCTGGAAGGTCCACAGCGCGAGCGGCAGGGTGCGTCGGTCTGGGCTCTGGGTGAGGACCAGCGGCAGCAGGAAGCCGTTCCAGATGGTGAGGGCGTTGAAGATGGACACGGTGAGGATGGCCGGCCGGGTCAGTGGTGCCGCCAGCCGCCACAGCGTCGTCCACTCGGTGGCGCCGTCGCCCCGCATCGAGTCGAACAGTTCCTTGGGCACGTCCCGGATGAAGTTGGCGAGCACCAGCACCGACAGCGGGATGGCGAAGGCGATCGCGGGGAGGATCAGCGCCAGCAGGCTGTCGTAGAGCTGGAGTTTGATGATGATCAGGTAGACCGGGATGATCGTCGCCTGCAGCGGGATGGCCAGGCCCATCAGGAACAGCCCGTTCATGGCCCGCAGGACGCGCATGCGCCAGCCGCGGACGATCGCGTACGCCGCCATGAAGGAGACGACGACCGCGGGTACGACGGCGCCGACGGTCACCACGACGCTGTTGAGGAAGTACTGCAGGAAGTCGGACTCGATGACCAGCCGGTAGTTCTCCAGGGTCGGGTCGCTCGACGGCACGAGCGGGTTGCTCGCGTAGTAGCGGGTGCGGGCCTTGAAGCTGGTGATGAGGGTCCAGTAGAGGGGTACGGCCACGACGGCGAGCCACAGCCATCCGGCCAGGCCGCCGAGCCAGTTGCGCCGGCCGGTCGCCGAGCGGGTGCGGCGTGGCCCCTCGATGTGGGTGGTCTTCCGGGGTCGTGGCGTCTTCGTCAGGGTGGTGGTCACGTCAGGCCCCCTCGAGCTGGCTCGCGCCGGCGTCCCGGCCGCCGAGGCGGCGTAGCAACAGGGCGAGGGCGAGACCGACGAGGACGAGGATGACCGCGATGACGCTGGCCGGTCCCATCAGGCTGGCCTGGAAGCCCCGCTTGTACATGTCGAGGGCGAGGACGCGGGTGGCGTCGCCCGGACCGCCCTCGGTCAGGACGAAGATGAGGTCGAAGAAGGTCAGCGATCCGACGACCATCAGCGTGGACGAGGTGATGATGGTGTACTTCAGCTGCGGCAGCGTGATGCTGAAGAACTGCCGGACCCGCCCGGCGCCGTCCAACTGGGCCGCTTCGTAGAGGGACTTGGGGATCTGCTGGACGCCGCCCTGGTAGATCAGGGAGTGGAACGGGACGAACTGCCAGGAGACGACGAAGATCACGACTCCGAACGCCAGTCCCGGCCGGCCCAGCCAGTCGCGGCTCAGTTCCTGGATGTCGAGGCCCGCGCCCAGCCCGAAGTTGGGGTCGAGCAGGGCTTCGTAGGCGATCGCGATGGCGGCGGAGCTGAGCATCAGCGGGACGAAGTACACGACGCCCAGCACGGCACGGTAGCGCTGGCGGCCCGCCAGGAACGTGCCGAGCAGGATGCTGATCGGTGTCTGTACGGCCCAGGACACGGCCATCACCAGGAACGTCACCCACAGCGCGTGCGGCAGGCCGGGGTCGGAGAGCACCGCGCGCCAACTGGTCAGTCCCGTGGCGCGGATGGTGCCGATGCCGTCCCAGGTGGTGAAGCTCAGCAGGAAGACGCCGACGAGCGGGACCACGGCGAAGCCGACGAAGACCAGCAGCGCCGGCGTCGCCAGCCACGGCAGGATGCTCCGTGACCGGCGGCGCGACGGATGGCCGGTGACCGCACTCATGCGTTGGTGACCGCGTTGAGGTTGCCGGCGAACTGCTTCGGTGAGATGGACAGCTGGAACAGCTTGACGATGTTGTCCAGCAGGGTCTCGGCGGCCGTCGGACTGAGCGCCTGGTCCCAGGACTGGACGAACACCTTGGCCTTGCTGGCGATGTCGTACGTGAACTGCAGGAAGTCGGCGTTGTCGGAGGCGGCGAGCAGCTTCTCCGTGCCCAGCTTGATCGGCACGGACCCGTTGCCGATCCACTGCTTCACCTCCTCTTCCTGGAGGACGCCCTTGGCGAAGTACTCCTTCGCCACCTTCTTCTCCTCGGCGCCGGCCTTCGAGGAGATGGAGAGGTACTGGGCGGGGTTGCCGACGGTGTCGCTGAGGTCGCCCTTGCCGCCTTCGACAGGCGGGAAGGTCATGTAGCCGAGCGAACCGCTGGAGACGAAGTCCCCGCCGTCGGCCTGCTGGATGCCGTACGACCACGCGCCGTGCAGCATCATCGCGGCCCTGCCCGTGTAGAGCAGCGCCTGGTCGGCGTTGGAGTCGGCGGTGATCGAGGAGAAGCCCTTGACGAAGCCGCCGGCCTCGACGAGGTCCTGCAGCTTGGTCAGCGCCTTGATGGCGTCCGGGTGGGACCAGGCGTTCTTCTCACCCTCGATGGCGGCCTGGAAGACCTCCGAGCCGCCGATGCGGTCGAACAGGAACTCCAGCCACATCATGTTCGTCCACCGGGACTGGCCGCCGAGGGCGAACGGCGCGATGCCCTTGGCCTTGAACTTGGGTACCAGCGCCATGATGTCGTCCCAGGACTCCGGCGGCTTCACACCGACCTTGTCGAAGACCTTGCGGTTGTAGTAGAGGATGATCGGCTGGACCGTCTCGCACGGCATCGCGTAGATCTTGCCGTCGACGGTGGCCGCGCCGAACGAGGACGGGAAGAGGCTCTTCTTGAGGTCGGCGTGCTCGCCGAACCAGGAGGTGAGGTCCTCGACCTGGCCCGCCTCGGCGTAGGCCCGCAGCGTTCCGCCGCCCCAGCCCCAGATGATGGTGGGCGCCTGACCGGCACCGATGGCGGTCTTGATCTTCGTCTTGTACGCGTCGTTCTGGTAGGTCGTGTCCTCGATCTGGGTGTCGGGGTTGGCCTTGTTGAAGGCCTTCACGGCGCCGGACCTGACGCCTTCCTGCGGCTGTCCGTTCAGGTACCAGTAGGTGGCACCGCTGCTCTTGCCGGGCCCCGAGGAGCCGCCGCAGGCCGCCAGGGCCGCGGAGGCCGGCACGGCGGCGGCCAGGCCGAGGAGGGTACGTCGAGAGAGCGCCATGATTTTTCTCCGCACTCGGGAGCCGTCGGCGTCCCGTGAGTCATGGTGAAAGGTTTTCGAAAGTTCGCTCTTCGTGCTCTGTCCGAGCAAGCTAGGTTTCGGGCTGATGCCGTGTCAATACGTGTGCAGCGACGTCGTTTCGTGGGCAGAGTCCTTGCAGTTACAGGGCTTGAGCGGGTTCCGAGGGCACCGACGCGGATTCCGAAAGTCTTTCGAAACAGGCTGGCAGGTGGAGGGTGGCGCGAGGTCGGCTCCGGTACGGTTGAGGGGATTCGCCCGCGTGACCCGCCCGGCCGGCGGGTAGCCACACCGGTGGACCTGGAGCTGAGAGGAACCGATGCGACCGAACGCCAGGCGCACCACGTTGGCGGACATCGCCCAGGCAGCCGGGGTCTCCGTGGCGACCGTGTCCAAGGTGGTCAACGGACGCGGTGACGTGGCGGCGCACACCCGCGTCCGGGTGCAGGAACTGCTGCTCCAACACGACTATCTGGCACCGGTGTTCCGCCACACCGAGGCCGTGGAGAGCCCCACCATCGAGGTGCAGTTCCAGGGCGGCCTCAAGTCGTATGTGGCGGAGGCCCTGGAGGGCATCATCGACGCGGCCGCCGCGTCGGGAGCGTCGGTGGTGGTCAGCAAGGCGTCCAGCGCGCCGCACTGGGCCCGGAACCTGGTCTCGGCCGGGCGCCGCGCCGTCATCGCGGTCACCAGCGTGTACACCACGGCCCACATGGACGAACTGGCGCGTTCCGGACTTCCGTTGGTCGTTCTGGACCCCCTGCACCTGCCGGACAGCCGGGTCACCAGCGTCGGGGCGACGAACTTCGCCGGCGGCCTGGCGGCGACACGGCACCTTCTCGCCCTGGGACACCGGCGCATCGCCTATCTCGGCGGACCCGCCATGGCGGTCTGCAACCAGGCACGTATGCACGGCTATCGGGCCGCGATGGAGGCCGAGGGGGCGTGCGTGCCGGATGCCTACGTCCGGCCGGGCGAGTTCACGTACGAGACCGGGCTGCTCGGCGCGGCCGCGCTGCTGGACCTGGACGAGCCTCCTACGGCGGTCTTCGCGGGCAACGACGAGATCGCGCTCGGTGTCGTCGAGACGGCTCGCGCCCGAGGTCTGCGCGTACCGGAGGATCTGAGCGTGGTCGGCTTCGACGACACGAGCCTCGCCGAGATGGCGTCACCGCCGCTGACCACCGTGCGCCAGCCGCTCCGGGAGATGGGCGCCGCGGCGCTGCGGACGGCGCTGAGGCTGGCCAACGGGGAGAAAGTCGAGTCCCATCACATCGAGCTCGCCACGGAGTTGGTCGTGCGGGCGTCCACGGCGGCGCCGCGCGGGTGAGAGTGGGCCGGCCGGTGGCGGCATGAACCGTGGCGGTGGGACGTCATCCGCGCCGACGCCACCAGCGGCCCCGGCGCGGTGCCTTCGCCGGGCCCGGCAGGACGGCGGGAGCGGTCAACTCGGTGAGCAGGCGCCGGTAGGCGGACGGGTGCCTGGCGAAGTCCGCGCCTGCCGCAAGGGCGATGAAGTCGGTGGTGTCCTGCCCGCGGAGCAGGTCGACCGTGGTCTGGGCGAATCGCTCCGCCAGGTTGTCCCGCTCCGCCTCGGCCAGCAGCGGGCGCAGCTCGACGACCGCTTCCGTGGCCCTCGACCGGGCGGCCGGGCCGATCTGCAGCATGGTCCCCAGTCGGGCGGCCGGGGCGGCCGCCTGGAGCGGCCCGTGCAGCCGGTCGGCGAGTGCTCGTGCGGCGGCCGCCGTCTCCCCCGTCTCCGGGCCCGCCTCGCGCAGCACCCAGAGAGCGGTCACCAGCGGGGAACCGAGACCGTTGCCGGCGTCCGGAGGCAGAGTCTCGAGGCGGCCGGCCTCCCTCACCACCGCGACGGCTCGTTCGTACTCCTCGGCCACCCGGCCCGCTGCCTCGGACAGGTTCGTGGCGCGCCGGATGAGCCGGGTCTGCACTCCGAGAACCCGGGGCAGGGCCCGCAGATTGCCGCCGACCAGGCCGACAGCGATCAACGGCGTGCCGAGCATCAGAAGGACCTCCGGCGGGGAGGACGCCTCGTCGGTGGAGAGGTTCCACAGGTCTCCCCGCCGCGGTCCTTCGGTGACCATGTAGCCGGTGTCCCAGCCGTGGCTGCTGCCGTCGTACCTCGGCGCTTTGAGGAGGTCGGGACGGGCTGGATCGCAGCGGTAGGGGGCTTGCCTCGTGCGGTGGTGATAGGGGTCGTTCCACTGGACCGTGCAGGATCCGTCGGGTTTCTCGTCGAGCACCGTCAGGTCGATCTGCCGGACGTCCTCCGCGCCCGACCCGGTGGCGTACAGGCCCACCGCGCAGGCGAAGAGCAGGACCCCGGCCGTCAGCACCCATCGGAAGAAGGGAACATGCCTCATCTCGCCGCCTCCCCGTGACAGACCGTCAGTGTTCCGCGATCCGGGTGGGGCGGGCAGGGGGTCACTGCGGCAGCGTTCGAGCGGACCTCGCTGCCGGGTCGTGACAGCGGGCCGGGGCTGGTTATGCTCCGCCTTCATGGGCGACGACACGGACACGGGAAAGCGCCGCTTCCTGGTTCTGCACGACTACGGGATGGGCGGTTGCTGGTGGTGGGTCCGCGCGCGTTCCGAGCGGGAGATCCTCGAGACGTTCGCGTGGGTCGAGGTGGTCGGCGACCCGGAGGCGGTGGCGTCCCGCCGTCAGGACGGGGACGTGGAGGAGGTCGACATCGACGCTCCTCACATGCCTCCTGGACTGGACGGTATGCGCGCCGAGCGTGACGCCCAGCGTGGGCGTGAGGGCTTCGGTGCGCTCGCCGGGAGAGAGGTCGTCTTCCTGCGGCAGCCCTTCGACGAGGAGGGCGAGGATCCAGCCGTGTACCTGATGGAAGTGGGGTCCGACGGACGTCGCATGCGGCAGGTGGAGGTGGCCGAGGACGGGACCGCCGTGCGCAGTGGCCCTGACGACTGGCCGTTCAACCCGCCCGTCGTGGATCTCTTCGATCCGGTGCTGGTCGGTCAGGAGATCAGCCGGAGCGAGTTCGAGGAGTGGTGGGCGACGGCTCGTCAGGTGGACGCTGAGGTGTAGGGCCGGGCTCTGGTCGGCCCACGATCACGGCTGCGGGACCGTCGGCGGGCGGTACCGCAGCCGTTTCCTGTTCGTCGGGTCGGGGTCAGCCGCTGACCGTGATCGTGGAGCTGCCGCTGCTCTGGTAGCCCTCGGTGGCCATGATCATGTAGTACCTGAACTGGCCGAGGTTCATACCGGCACGCGCCCACGCGTCGAAGTGGTTCCCCGTGGTGATGGTGCCGGAGCCGCTGGTCACCTTGGACTGCCGGACGCTCCAGTACTGGTCGAAGGTGCGGGTGCCCTCGACGGAGGGGGCGTTGTACCGGGTCGTCTTGTAGATGTCGTACGTGCCGCCGTCACTGTAGACGGTGCCCCGGTACTCGCCGGTGGGGCGGTAGCTGCCCCAGTTGTCGACGATGTAGTACTCGACGAGCGGGTTCGAGGTCCAGCCGTAGAGGCAGCCGTATCCGTTGCCCGACGGGTTGAAGTAGCCGGTGTAGCGGACCGTCCTGCGTCCACCGTTGTTCCAGCCCTTGCCCGCGACGAAGTTGCCGCAGTTGGTCCACCGGGTGCTGTAGCTGCCGCCCCCGTTGAGCGTCATGGACACGGAGCCGCCGCCGTCGGTCCAGAAGGAGTAGTACATGCCGTCGTAGCCGGTCTGGTTGGTGGTGATGGTGGTGGCGGCGTGTGCGGTGCCGGGCAGCAGCAGCCCGGACCCGGCGGCGAGCGCGGCGGCGCCCGCGCCGGTCCCGACGAGGAAGCCTCGCCGGCTCAGGCCGCCGAAGGGGGCGGGGTTCTCGATCCTGTCCTGCTGCGAACCGTTCTGGTGCATGTGGCCTCCCGATGAAGGTCGGTGGGGGTTGGGCGGCTTGTGCCGCCCGCGGCCTTGCAGAGAAACGTGGCGGGTCGTGGGCCCCGGGGGACGTGACGACCGACCGTCACTTCTGTCGTTCGGTGGCCCACAGTGTTCGTACGGCGGCATGACCCTGTCAATAGTTTCGGCATTCTTTCGGAAACAAGGCCGTAACGTGCCATGCCTGCTGGGGTGTTTATTCGCAGTTCATGCGGGGTGCACTAGACACCTTCAGCGAATCTGTATGTAGTTCGAGAGCACTCTGACCGCAATCTCGAGAGTTATCATCGAAACTTTCGAACGACCGCATCGTCGGCGCGCAGGGAGCCCAGGAGGACCAGGGCCTCGGTCGAGGGGCTGCCCGGTTCGGCGTGGTAGATGACGAGTTGCTGGCCCGGTGCGTCGCGGACGTCGAAGGACTGGTAGGTCAGGGAGAGAGGGCCGACGTCGGGGTGGAGGAGTCGCTTGGCGTCCTGCGTCTTGCCGCGCACACTGTGTCGCGCCCACAACCGCCGGAACTCAGGGCTCTGTTCGCTCAGTGTGTCCACGAGGTGGCGTAGACGCGGATGCCCGGGGTCGAAGCCGCTCGCCTGGCGCAGGTTGGCGACGACGGCCTGCGCGGCCCGGTCCCAGTCCCGGTAGAACTGCCGTCCGGCCGGGTCGAGGAAGGTCATGCGGGCCAGGTTGTCCGCGGGGTCGAAGGGGACGTACAGCGCCTCGGCCAGGGCGTTCGCGGCCAGGAGGTCGAGGGTGCGGTTCATCACGAACGCCGGCGTGTGCGGGTAGCCGTCCATCAGCTGCCGCAGCGCCGGGCTGACGTGCTCGGCGGTGTGGAGGGAGCCGCCGCTGTCAGGGGCGACTCCGGCCAGGCGGTGAATGTGGTCGCGGGCGTCCGTGTCGAGCAGGAGGGCACGGCTCAGCGCGTCCAGTACCTGTGTCGAGGGGTGGCGCTCGCGGCCCTGTTCCAGCCGGGTGTAGTAGTCGGCGTTGACGCCGGCCAGGACGGCGACCTCCTCGCGGCGGAGTCCGGCGACCCTGCGTACGCCGTGACTCGCCATGTCGACGTCCTCCGGCCGCAGGCCGGCCCGGCGTGCGCGGAGGAATTCCCCGAGGTGGTTGTCGTTCATGCCTCAAGGCTAAGGGCCGTCCCGTCATTCCCGGCGGGCGCGCGACGTCAGCTACGGCACCTCGCCGCGTTGTCGGGTCGTCCGCATACATCCAGTATGCGGACGGCCCTCCGCCTTGCGATGCACCGCATCTGACGCCGCGCGCTGATCCACCGGGAATGACGGGACAGCCCTTAGGCAGGGGCCGCCCGGGCTGCCTGGGTGTGACGCACCCAGGCAGCCCGGGCGACCGTCGGACTCACTTCAGATGTCGGGCCAGGAACCCGGCCGCGCCCTCCCCCGCGAACTCCGGCACGCCGGTGTGGCCGCCCATGTTGGCGTTGAGGGACTTCTCCTTGGAGCCGAAGGCGTCGAAGAGGTCCAGGGCCGCCTGCCGGTCGTTGCCCTCGTCGTCCCACTGCAGGAGGACGTGCAGGGGAATGGTGACCTGCCGAGCCTCTTCGACGACGGAGCGCGGCACGAAGCTTCCGGCGAAGAGCACGGCTGCCGTGATGCGCGGGTCGACCGCCGCGAGGCGGACGCCGATGGAGATCACTCCTCCCGAGTACCCGACCGGGCCGCCGATCTCCGGCAACGCGAGGAGGGCGTCCAGGGCGGCCTGCCATTCCGGGACCGCCCGGTCGACGAGCGGGAGGACGAGGGCGTCGACGATCTCGTCGCCGACGGGTTCGCCGGCTTGCATGACCCGGCGGAATGCGGCCCGGGCCTCCTCGAGGGCGGGCCAACGGGGCCGGTCGCCACTGCCCGGAAGCTCGATGGTGGCGGAGGCGAAGCCGTCGGATGCGGCGGCGCGGGCTCGCGCCGCCAGCCGGGGGTACATCTTGTCCAGACCGAGCGGGGGGTGGCCGAGGAGGATCAGCGGAGCCGGTTCGGTGGCGGAGGCGGAGGCGGGCGTCCAGAGGATGCCGGGGATCTCGCCGAGGGTGAATCCGCGTTCGAGGACGCCTTCGTCGGCAGGCTGGTCGTCGGCACGCTGTTGGCCGGCGGGCCGTTCGGACGTGAAGTGAAGGGACATGATCGTTCCTTTGGGGAGTGCGCTGGACGGCGCTCCCGGACGACCTATCGCCCGACCGTGACCCCGGAGGAGAGCACCCACGTCGATACGTTCACGGGTACCACCTCCTCGTTCTCTCGCACGGCCTCCGTGAAGCTAGCAGCGCCTCTGGCTGGGGCGCCAACGGTTTTCCGTTCGCGGTCAGTCGCCGGGCTCGGGGATCAGCCGCCGCTCGGGCCTCCTGCCGCGCACTTCGCGCCGTTCCGTGTCGGTGTCGTTGCCGGGATCGGCGTCGTTGTCGCCGTCGGGGGGCGAGCAGCGCACGGGCCGCCGTCACGAAGTCGCCGCGCGCCGCCTCGCATCGCGCCAGGGCGTCGGCGTGTTCGCTGCCCATTCGCAGGGCCACCTCCCAGGACGGGTCGCTGAGCGGGGCGCGGGTCTGGTCGGGCGTGAACAGGCCGCACGCGTCCACGGCCTCCGTCGCGCGCTGCCGCACGGCGTCGTAGGCGTCCCTGCCGATCTCCCCCCTCTCCATCCGGTACACGGCCTCGCGCAGTTGGGTGAGCGCCTGATGGGCCGCGCGGGCCGGCGCGGACGACGATCCGCCGTCGGATGTGTCCGCCGTCGCGGCGCCGGTCGCGCTGTTCAGCAGCCGCATGGCGGTGGCGCGCGGGGCCAGGCGCAGAGCGTGTTCGGCGGCTGTGAGGCCCGGTTGATGCGCCGTCCGCGCGCGGAGTGTGAGCGAGGTCGGGCCCTCCAGTTCGACCACCGTGAAAGCCGCGGTCACCGCGCGCGAGGCCGCGGGCAGGGCGCCGGACGCCTCCTCATGGGCGTCGAGGAGTTCCGGCCGTGCCGCCGGCTCCCTCACCTCGTCGAGCGCCGTGACGAAGGCGGCGTAGGCGTCCCGTCTGATCTCGCGGCGCCACTGTTCGTGGGCGGCGCGCTGTGCCGCGTACGCCTGGTCGAGTGCCGCCCGGTACGTGGTGTCCGCCTGTGCCAGGACGGCGTCCGCCTGGGCGATGGCTCCGCGCAGTTGGATCCGGGCACCGCCGGTGCGCCCAGAGCGCCGACGGCCACACCCAACAGCGTGCACACCGCTCCGGCGACCGTCTCCATGCCGTCACCACCACCCATGGCCGAACGCGGGCTGTGTGGTTGCGAGTTCGGTCGGTATGGATGAGGGCTGTGCTGTGGAGTGTCGACTGCGCATGGTCCGATCCTGCCATCGGCTCCCTGCCGGGCGGGTGGTGATCGTGTGCCGGGCACCGCTGATCTACGCCGTTGCCGGCTCGTTCACCGCTGCGCCAGTGATGACCCGCCGATGGGGCCTTCCGGAAGGTGGTAGGCGGCGAGTGCGGCGATGTCGTCGTCGAGGTGCCCGTCGGAGTAGCTGACCAGGTCCTGGTGGAGACGGTCCAGGAGGTCGGAGGGAGGGAGCGACGTCCACGACCGGATGCGCTCGTGCAGCGGATAGAAGTCGCCGTCCGCATCGCGGGTCTCGGTCACACCGTCGGTGTAGAGGAGGAGCAGGTCACCGGGACGGAAGGGCACCACGTCCACGCAGTACTCGATGCCCAGCAGGACACCGAGGTTGAGGGGCAGGCCCGGGTCGGACGGATGCAGTTCGGTGACGCCGTCAGGGCTCAGCCGTAAAGGGGGCGGGTGGCCACAGTTGACGAGGCGGACCACCGAGGCCTGGTCGGGCACCTCCGCGAAGACCGCCGTGACGAAGCGCTCCGCCATGTCGCTGCCCGGCAACTGCGCGGCCCGGCGGCTCATGCTGCGCTCGACGCGGTGGGCGACGGCGGCCAGGTCGGGTTCTTCATAGGCGGCCTCGCGGAAGGCGCCGAGCATCGTCGCGGCCGTCTCCACGGCGCGCAGCCCCTTGCCTCGTACGTCGCCGATGAGCAGGCGGACCCCGTGGGTGGTGGCGACCGCCTCGTACAGGTCACCGCCGATGCGTGCCTCCGCGGCGGCGGAGAGGTAGAGGGCCTCCATCGAGACCCGGCCCAGTCGGCGAGGCACGGGGCGCAGCAGGACACGCTGTGCCGTCTCGGCCACCGAGCGCAGCGTGGCGAGTGTGCGTTCGCGGTGGATCCGGTGCGCGGCCAGGATCGCGCCGAGCACGCCGAGGAGGGCGGTACAGACGTAGGCGCCGACGTAGTTGCGGTCCCACAGCTGGCCCACCATGCGCCCGGCGCAGCAGGGGGTGCCGGCCAGCACGCCTTCCAGTACGACGGCGAACACGGTGACGGCCAGGACCATGGCAGGGCCGTGCGCGTAGGCGGCGACCACGGGCAGGGCGATGAGCAGGAAGCTCACCGGCCACTGCACCGGTGTGATGGGCTCGAGGGCCAGGACACCGGCCACGTAGAAGGCCGGGAGCCAGCGCATCCACGCCGACGGCGTGGGGAGGCGCGGGGTACCGCCGTCCGGCTGTGGTCCACGGCGACCGTTGACGCCGACGCCGTTATGTCGGCCCGGTCGCCTCACCACCGGTTCCGGTCCCGGGCCGACGTGCGCGTGCCGTGCATACGAACCCCTGTCGAAGACTGATCACCATCATCGGGATCTTCATCGTAGTGGTCCGATATTTCGGATATGGGATGAGAGCGTCAGGGGGTTGTCGCGGCTCGTTCGGCCTCGCTGCGCAGAACGCAGAACTCGTTGCCTTCCGGGTCGGCGAGGACGGCCCAGCCGGAACCGTCGGGGTTCCGGAGGTCGGCGACCAGCGTGGCACCGAGGCCCAGGAGCCGTTCCACCTCCTCCTCGCGCGAGGTGTCGGGGCGCAGACACAGGTGGATGCGGTTCTTGACCGTCTTGGGCTCGGGGACCTGGTTGAAGTAGAGCGCGGGGCCTTCCGCCAGCACCACCTGGGTCTCCGGGTCGCCCGGTGCGGTCTCCGGATGCAGCGGACGGCACGTCACCCGGCTCCAGAAGGTCGCCAGTTCATAGGCGTCCGCACAGTCGATCGCCACGTTCTGCAATATCGAGGCCATGTGCGCGAGCCTTCCGGATGTGGGCGCCGGACGCCACCGACTTGATCGGCGGCGCGGTGTCGTGGCCGACGGCCGGACGGGAGGTCCGGCCGATGGTGTCGTGACTACCGGCCGACGGCGGGATGGGAGGTCCCGCCGATGGTGTCGTGACTACCGGCCGACGGCCGGACGGGAGGTCCGGCCGTGGAGCGCTGCCGCCGACGCGGCCAGTAGGCGGTGCAGGACGGGGACCGGGATGGACGGGTTGGTGATCGCCTCGTGGGCCGTGTCACGGTCGTGCAGGAGCGCGGACAGGACCCGGGCCGGGAGCCGCGGACTGCGCACGGCGGCCGCGCGGACGTGATGAGCCGGGTCGTTCAGCAGCCGCACCGCGTCGGCCGGAGCCAACCTGGGGTCCTCGCCGGCCCGGTGCCGCACCTCGGCTTCCGGATCGCGGGCGAGGCGTGCGACGTCGGCGGGCGTGGACTGCGGATCGTCCAGCGCCAGCCGCCGCATCCGCCCGTCCGGGGCCTCGGCGTGGCGCAGCAGGCCGGAGCGCGGGAAGTTGGGGTGGTTGCGGGGGCGGCCGGGATGGCTGAAGCTGCCTCCCACCAGCGCCACACCTCCAGCAGCATCGCGGCCGGTGCGTCGTCGCAGGATTCGGCGAGGAACAACTGGACCACACGGTCCTCGTCCCCGGCCAGCCGCTCCACGACGTCCGGTGGGAGGTGCCGGGCCCGGGCCACGCTGCGGCGGATGAGGGGATGGGACGAGGCGGCAAGGCGGCGCATAGCCTCGGCGTCACCGTGCAGGCGCTCCACCCAGGGCAGGGGGTACGACCTCGATCCCGGGTCGGAGTCGTGGAGAACGGCGGCCCGCTGCTCTTCGGTGAGGTCGGGGCGCAGCACGACCACCGCGCGGATGTCGTCGCAGGGGTCCTGCGCCAGAACGGCGACGTTCTGCGCGCCGAGCGTGGGGTTGGCGGCCAGTGCCCGGCGCACCGCCGGGTCCGCGTCCCGGACCAGCTCCGCCTCCAGCTCGGGCGCCAGGCTGCACTGTTCGAGCGCGCGCCGGGGTGCGGGGAGGAGGGTGAGGACTTCGCGCGGGATCGGGACGGCGATGTGATGGGCGAGCAGCGCGGGCGGCGCGCACCGTGTCGTCGGCGTCGACCAGCAGCCGCTCCCGCGGAAGCGCGGGCAGATCGTCCCACCGGGCGCAGGCGGCTTGAGCCGACCCGGTCGGCCGTGGTCGAGAACCGTAGCGTCCGGGCTTCGGCGTCCCAGCTGTAGACCATGGTGGTCAGGTGCGGGTGGCCGCTGCGCTTGACGGTGGCGAGAGCGCCGAATCGCTCTTGCCGAACAGGTTTCGCAGAGGGCTTCGTCGGACAGGGCTCGGGGTGCTGGTCGTTGCGTCAAGACGTGGTCAACGTCCGTGATGGCGCGGGCATTTCGCGGACGGGAGTCGCGGACCGTCTCAGAGCGCCGAGCAGCCGAGTCCCTCCGGTACCTCGCCGAGCAAGGGCTCGGCGCCGCCGGGTGGGAACGACGTGCGCAAGGTGAAGGCGTACGGCGTCGGGCCGTGGGTGCGCAGGTGCAGCAGCCGGGTCTCGGCTTCGGCGACGGTCGGGCGGTGTCCCTCCGGCACCCACCACAGCGTGGTCATGGCCTCCTCGACGCGCTCGAACCACTCGCGCCGACGGCTGAGCATCTCCCGGTGGCGGCCCTGGTACATGAAGGCGGTCAGCGCGTCCGTGTCCCGCCACACCGACATGTTGATGATGAGCCACGGGTCGCCGAAGACAGGGATGGCCGTCGCGTCGCCCTCCTCGTCCTGCAGCCGCCACACGAACCCGTCGGCGTCGTCGGCGTCGGCGTTGACCGGGTCGAGGTTGTCGACGAAGTCCTTCAGCAGGGGGGTGTCCAGAGGCGCTTTGAGTCGGGCTATGTTCACCTGGGCGAGTTCGTGCGCGGTGTCGGTCATGGATCGGACGTTAGGCCGGGATCCGTGCGACCAGGTACCCCTGTCTCAGCAACTGGGCATGTGGAGCCGCGAGTTCAGGGCACCTGCTCAGCGCCTCGTCTGGTATCGCGTCATGACCACGCCCCCGGGGAACGTCCGCGTGTCCAGCATGTCCAGGTTCACCCAGCCGTCCAGTGCGGTGAAGAACGGTGTGCCGCCGCCCACCAGGACCGGGTGGGTCGCGACCACGTACTCGTCGATGAGGCCGGCGCGCATGGCCGCCGCGGCGAGCGTGGCGCCGCCGATGTGCATGGGGCCGCCGTCCTCGGCCTTGAGCCGGGTGATCTCGGCGACGGCGTCGCCGTTGACCAGGCGGGCGTTCCAGTCGACCTTGTCGATCGTCGAGGAGAACACCACCTTCGGCGTGTCCCGCCAGGTCCGTGCGAACTCCTGCTCCGCCGGGGTGGCGTCGGGTCGCTGGTCGCCGGTCGGCCAGTAGGAGCTCATCGTCTCCCACAGCTTGCGCCCGTACAGCGCCAGCTCACACGTCTGCTCGAGGTCGAGCCACCACTGGAACAGCTCCTCGCTCGGCGGACCGCTCCAGCCGATGTCGTCGCCGGCCGCGGCGATGTAGCCGTCCAGGGACTGGTTCATGCCGTAGATGAGCTTCCGCATGGCGCAGCCTTCCCTCCGTGGGTGTCCGACAGTGAGACCCGCGCGGCGCGGGAAACTCATCGGTGCGCGAGCGCGATCCGTACGCGCGGTCGTCCCGGTTCTGATGCCCGTTCCCGAGAGTCAGCGTGATGGACGCCGTCGACCCCGGCAAGCCGCCCGATCGCGCGACGATCATCACCGGGACGACCTGCGAATGGACCAATGGGAGGGTCCCGAAATGGCCCAGATCTCTGGGCCGCCCCGGTCGTAGGGTCGGAGACGTGATCGCCCCGGGCATCTGCCTGTCGTGCCGTATACGCCGCCGTATGCGATAACGGGGTGGGCGGGTGCCGGGAGCGGTCGCGGCGGGCGAACCGGCTTCCCACGGGATCGCCCGCGTCATCAGGTGCGACGTCCGCTCCCCTGCCTCCCTCCCGACTTCGAGGACCCCTCATGCAAGCCATCACCGTCCAAGACCGTGACGCCGGTGTCGGTGGCCTCGCCCTCTCCGAGGTGGCCCGTCCGCACGCCGCTGAGAACGACGTGATCGTCGAGGTGCACGCCGCCGGGTTCACCCCGGGTGAGCTGGACTGGCCCAGCACCTGGACGGACCGGGCCGGTCGTGACCGCGCCCCGAGCGTGCCCGGGCACGAGTTGTCCGGGGTGGTCACCGAGCTCGGCTGCGGCACCACCGGACTGACCGTCGGCCAGCGTGTCTTCGGTCTGACCGACTGGGCCCGCAACGGGACGCTGGCCCAGTACACGGCTGTCGAGGCGCGCAATCTCGCCCCGCTTCCCGCCGACGTCGACCACGTCACGGCCGCCGCGCTGCCGATTTCCGGGCTCACCGCCTACCAGGCCCTGTTCGACCATGCGCACCTGACCGTCGGGCAGACGGTGCTCATCCACGGCGCGGCGGGCGGCGTCGGCTCCCTCGCCGTCCAGCTGGCGCGCGAGGCCGGCGCGCGGGTGATCGGCACGGGCCGCGCGGCCGACCGTCAGACCGCCCATGACCTGGGCGCGGAGGAGTTCGTGGACCTCGGAGCCGAGAAGCTGGAGGAGGTCGGCCAGGTCGACGTCGTCCTCGATGTCATCGGCGGCGAGATCCTCGAACGCTCCGCCGCCGTCGTCCGTCCGGGTGGCACCCTGGTCACCATCGCCGAACCGGTCACCGTCCACCCCCGTGGCGGACGCGGCGTCTTCTTCGTCGTCGAGCCCGACCGGGCCCGTCTGGCCGACCTCGCGCAGCGGGTCCGGGACGGCCGGCTCAAGCCGATCGTCGGCGCCGTCCGCCCGCTCGCGGAAGCGGCCGCCGCGTTCGCGCCCGGCAAGCGCGTGCACGGCAAGACGATCATCCGCGTGGCGGGGAGCTGAGCCGACAGTCCGCCAAAAATGGGCGGGTGGACATCACGGCGCGGTGCTACCGTCTGCGGCATGAAGCGCGCTGCCATGACGACGACGCCGGAGAGTGTCCCGGCGCGCTGACAGACGACCTGATCCGCAGCCCCGGGGCAAGTGCCCCGGGGCTGCGTCGTGGCCCGGTCCACTTGCCCCGCCACCAGCAGGGAGACCGTGATGACCACCGTGCAGGACCACCGCAGACTCGGCCGTGAACTCGGACTGTTCGACACCGATCCGCTGATCGGGGCCGGTCTGCCGTACTGGCTCCCCGACGGGGCGGCCGTGCGGCACACCCTGGAGGAGTACATCCGTACCGCCGAGCGGCAGGCCGGCTATCAGCACGTGTACTCGCCCGTGCTCGGCAAACGGGAGTTGTACGAGATCTCGGGGCACTGGGCCCACTACAGCGACGACATGTTCCCGCCGATGGACCTCGGCGGTGAGCAGGTCGTCCTGCGGCCGAGTCTGTGCCCTCATCACGCGGTGATCTACCGCTCCCGCTCCCACAGCTACCGTGAACTACCGCTGCGGATCGCCGAGTTGGGCGGTATGTACCGCTCCGAACTCTCCGGTGTGCTGGGCGGGCTGACCCGGGTACGGTCCATCCAGCTCAACGACGCGCACATCTTCTGCACCCTGGACCGGGTCGCCGAGGAGGCGCAGGCCGCGCTGGAGGTGATCCGCCGCGCCTACGAGGCGCTCGGCATCACCCCGACCCGCTACCGGCTGTCCCTCCCGGGCCCGGGCGGCAAGTACGTCGCCGCGCCGGAGAAGTGGCAGCGCTCCATCGCCCTGCTGATCCACGTCCTGGAGAGCAGCGGCCTGCCCTGTGAAGCGGCCGAGGGAGAGGCCGCGTTCTACGGCCCGAAGATCGACGTCCAGGTCACCGACGGAGTCGGCCGTGAATCCACCCTGTCCACCGTCCAGGTCGACTTCCACCAGCCCGAACAGTTCGATCTGCACTACATCGGGGCGGACGGCGCCAAGCACCGTCCGGTCATGGTCCACCGCAGCATCATCGGCAGTGTGGAGCGTGCCGTCGCCCATCTCATCGAACAGCACCAAGGCGCCTTCCCCGCCTGGCTCGCCCCCACCCAACTGGTGATCCTGCCGATCTCCGACGCCGAAGTCCCGAACGCCGCGTCCCTCGCCCGGCGTTGCGGCGATCTGGGGCTGCGGGCCCGGATCGAGGGCCCGGACCGGGGCAGCCTCGGCGCCCGCATTCGCGCGGCGCGCCTGGTTCCGTACCAGGCTGTCATCGGTGCCAGGGAGGCCGCCGACGACCGCGTGGCGCTGCGGCTGCGCGACGGGCGCCGGCTCGACCCACTACCGGTCGATGACGTGATCGGGCGGATCGGCGCTCTCGTCGGGGCGCAGAGCACCGAGCTGTGGGGGGCCGACTCGTAGGTCAGAGATCGATGACGATCTTGCCCTGCACATGCCGGCCGGCCTGGAGTTCGGCCGCGCGGCGGATCTCATCGATCGGGAAGGTCGCCGCGATCGGCACCCGCAGTCGGCCCGCGGCGACCAGACCGGCGATCTCCTCCAGGGCACCGGGCGCGGCGTTCGCACCGTTGGCCGCCGTCACACCGTCGACCTGCGCGGCGATGGTGCAGATACGGCTGTCGGGGACGCCGATTTCCCTGGCGACCCGCACCGTCTCCACACCGTGCAGATCGAGCACGGCGGTGGCGCCGCCGGGAGCGAGCGCCCGGACCCGGTCGGCCAGGCCCTCGCCGTGGACGACCGGCTCGGCTCCGAGCACGCGGAGACAGTCGGCCGACGTGGCCGATCCCGTGCCGATCACGCGCGCGCCTGCGATCCGGGCCAACTGGACGGCGAACACCCCGACTCCTCCCGCGGCACCGCCGATCAGCACGGTGTCGTCCGGGCCGGGGTCGATCGCGGCGAGGGCGGCCGACGCCATGCGGCCTGCGATCGTGAGGGTGGCGGCGGTGCGGTCGTCGACGCCGTCAGGTGTGCGGTGGACCTCGTCCGCCGCGGTCTTCCCCGTCGAGTCGACCACACAAAGCCGGCGACCGCGCGCAACAGGGCTCCACCGAACACCCGGTCTCCGGGCGCGAATTCCGTGAGCCCGTCACCGACCTGGTCGTGCGGGCGCCCGCACACCGCGAGCGGACGCCGCCCGCCACGGCGAGCAGTTGCTCGCCGTGGCGACCCGCGTCTTCATGGCGGCTGACACCGAGCCGTCGATGCGCGCGATCGCCGCCGAGGCCGGGGTCGGCATCGCCACGCTCTACCGGCACTTCCCGACCCGCGAGTGACTGGTCGACGCGGTCTACCAGGACCAGGTCATACGGCTGACCAGCGGCGCCCGCGACCTGCTCGGCGAGCTTCCCCCGACTGCGGCGATGCGGCGCTGGATGGATCTGTTCGGGGAGTGGATCGCCACCAAGAACGGCATGCTCGACACCCTGCTCGCCATGATCGAAGCCGGGGAGATCGCCCACGCCCGGACCCGCACCGAGCTGCTGACGGCCATCACCGCCATCCTCGACGCCGGCCGCGCGGCGGGCGACTTCCGCTCGGACGTCACCGCCGAGGACATCGCCGCCTCACTCATCGGCATTTTCACTGTGGCGCCGCCGTCCGGACAGCACGCCAGGGCCGCCCGCCTGCTGGACCTCCTGGTGGACGGGCTACGGCCCGTCCGCTGAGCCGGGCACACGAGCGCCCATCACCGCGACCCCTTCGCGGTGATGGGCAGGGTTGAGATGCCTGGCCCCCCAAGTGCACCTCAGATGACGGTGTCCGGCTCAAACGACGGTGTCCGGCTCAAGCCCTGCTCAGGAAGCGGATGAGCGCTGTCGCCACACGCTGAGCCGTCCGTCCGGCGAAGGACCGCGCGACGGTCTGGTTCACTTTTCGGAAGTACTCGTCGTCGGTTATCGCACCGGCCACCCAGCGTCGACCGGACTCGACTACCGCCTGCTCACTCTTGATCATTACTTCCCCCCGGGGCTCAGGAGTGCGCTACCGGCGCGCACCGTGTTCCGCTCCACGACCGTTTTACCCGCTCTCGGACGACGATTCACCAGACTGTGATGAAGTTGTCGAGCGAGTCGCTTTCTGTTCGGTGTTGCTCGCAGGCGGTCAGGCGGGAGTGGCGGCCTGGGTGACGGCGAGAATGTTGGCGAACATGCGGACCAGGCTTTCGTGCACTTCCGCGAGATCGTCCACTTTCGGTGCGTCCAGAATGAGGACGCCTTTCGCCTCTTCGCCCGCGTACACGGGGGCGACGATCGCCGTGCGGTAGTCGTCGCCGAGATTGAAGCTCGGGTTTCCATTCGTCTTTCTCGTATCCGGAATGCTGATGACATTCTTGCGGTTCATGATGTACAGCAGGTCGCTGCCCGAGCCGTCGGCGACGGGATAGGTTTCCAGGGCCTTCATATTGCCGGAGCTGCCTCTGCGGTGAAAGCAGGTCCCCTGGCTCTGGCTCTCCAGCGCGTAGAAGGCGCAGCGGGCCGTGGGGCTGACGTGCGTGGCCAGCAGGGTGACGGCCTTGTCACGGATGCGCGCCCTGCGCTCGGCGGCGTCGTCCGGGTTCTCGGCCAGCCAGGCCAGGTGTTCCATTATGGCGCACAGGCTCTCCCCGAATTCGACGAGCTGGGCGCTGTTCGACTTGCGCTTGATACGCAGGGCGAAGTAGGCGGCCAGCGTGGCCGTGCTGGCGCCGATGGAAATGTAGATCAGCCGGGCGGTCCCATTGACCTGACTTGCGACCGAACCGACGATGAAAGTAATCCCCGGGAAGAAGATCGTCGCGCAGACGACGACAATCCTGCGCCACTTCTTGGCGCGCTGCGGGTTACTCATGTTCCCCCCTTTTGCGGTACAGGCCCCCGCGCATATATCTACCGATTGCCTTGATGTGCGCGGGAACGGAGACACGCTATGAGAGCGACCGGTCCCCCACCGCTGGAATATTCATCCCGTTCATCGGCGAGGGAGGCGCATTGAAGCTGGAAAGGGGATTGAGGACTGTCTTTCGCGCCCCCGGGAGGCGCCCCTGCTGTGTCCGGGGTGCGGGGGCGGCGAGCGGCAGCCGGTGCGGGTGAGGGGGCGTCGGGTACGTGGTGCGGCCCGGCTCGGGGTACGTGGTGCGGCCCGGCTTCATGTGCGGGGTGCGGTCGGCTTGGGGCGCCGGCCTCAGCGTCAACGCCCCTTTGGCAGGCGCCACCTGACGCGGCGTATGCCCCGCGATTCCCGGGGCACACGGGCAGCGAGGCACCACAGCGAGGTCACAGCGGACCGCGAGCAGCGAGGAATCGAATGACACACCAGGCCCCTCACCCCTACTCCTCCGACGGGTACCACGAGCCCGAGGCTCCCCGGAGCAACGGCATGGCGATCGCGGCCCTGGTGCTCGGCATCACGGCGTGCGTGTTCTTCTGGACCGTCTTCGGCGGCATCATCCTGGGCCTGCTCGGCCTCGTCCTCGGGATCGTCGCCGCCCGGCGCGCCCGCGGCGGACGTGCGCGGCACCGTGGGATGGCCGTCGCCGGAGCGATCCTCGGCGCGCTGGGACTCATCGCGTCGTCGGTGATCGTCGCGGTCGGGGTCTCCTTCCTCACCTCCGACTCGTTCAAGGACTACAACGACTGCGTCCAGCACGCCGACAGCCAGGCGGAGCGCGACCAGTGCGCCCAGGACTTCGAACGCGATGTGAACGACAACTGACCGCGTACGGCGGGTGGTTCAGCCCGGCGCCGGTCCGTCGACGGCGGCCCGCAGCTCGTGCAGCCGTAGCGCCAGATGGAGGCGCAACGCCGAGTCCGCCGAGCGCCAGTCCTCGCCGAGCAGGACGCCGATCCTGTCCAGCCGCTTGAGCAGGGTGTTGAGGTGGACGTGCAGGGCGCGTGCCGTCTGGCTCAGGCTCCCCGAGTGGGCGAAGTAGGCGGCCGCCGTGGCCACCAGGCGCGTGGAGCGGCGGCGGTCGTACTCGAGGAGCGGCCCCAGGCTGTCGGTGAGGAACCGGTCGAGGTCGTCGGCCCGATCGGGGTCGAAGACGAGGGCGTACATCTCGTACTGCT
Organism: Streptomyces nigra; assembly: GCF_003074055.1. Taxonomy (NCBI): domain Bacteria; kingdom Bacillati; phylum Actinomycetota; class Actinomycetes; order Kitasatosporales; family Streptomycetaceae; genus Streptomyces; species Streptomyces nigra. Next base: position 275,794 of record NZ_CP029043.1, read on the forward strand.
GCGTGCCGGCGCCGCGGTCGGTCTCGCCCAGAGCGCGCAGCACCTTCAGGCAGCGCAGGGCGAGGGCGTGGGAGCGAGATCGCTCCTGGCCGGTGATCCGGTCGCACACCACGAGGGCGGGGGCGCCGAGCGCCCGGCGCAGCGAGTCGTGCAGGGTGCGGGGCAGGTCGCTCTCGCCTCCGGCGCGCAGGAGCATCGTGGCGCGGCCGAGGTACTCGCCGGCCAGCCCCGACCAGGCGGAGGAGATGGGCTTGAGCTGCCGGACGATGTCGGCGGCGGATCGTTCGGGGCATTCGACCACCACGAGGGTGTCGAGGTGGTCGACGTCGACCCCGCGGGACAGCGCCCGGTCGCGCTGGGCGGGATGCAGGGGCGACGGTGACATCAGCTCCATGAGCAGTTCGCCCCGCACCCGTTCCTCGGCCTCGACGCGCGCGTCCCGCATGAGGATCAGCAACCCCATGATCTGGGCGGAGCGTTCGAGCATGCGTACGTCCGCCGGTTGCGGGGCGGCCCTGCGGGTCAGGCACAGGAAGCCGAAGTGGCTGCCACCGGCCCGGGCGGCGATGACGCTGCGGTACGCGCCGTCCTGGCCCTTCGCCGAGACGCACCGCCCGGTGCCGCGGGCCTCGTCGCGCAGACGGCGTCCCAGGTCCTCCTCTCCGTCCTCGCCCGCCTCGCCGTGCGGCCGGACCGCCAGGACCCTGTCGTCGCGGTCCTGGATGGTGACCGTGCCCTGGAGCTGCTCGACCAGCAGGTGGGCGATGTCGCCGGGCCCGCCGCCGGTCAGCACCACATGGGTCAGCGCCTCGTGCACGGCTGCGGCCCGCTCCAGCGTGGAGACCTGCTCCTCGATCGTGCGGTAGGCGTCCTCGAGCCGCCGGAGCGACACCCGGGTCTGCTCGTAGAGGCGGGCATTGTTGAGGGCGACCGCGGCATGGCTCGCGAAGGCGCTGAAGAGCGCCACCTCGTCCTTCTCGAAGGGCCGCTCGGTGCGGTCGGCGGCGAAGAGCGCGCCGATCGCCTCCTCCCCCACGAGGAGCGGTACGCCCAGGAGGGCCGTGAGCCCCTCGCGGGGCACGAGCAGGTCGAAGGTGGGGTCGTGCGGCAGAGCCTGCGCCTGGCGGTAGTTGCTCACCCAGAACGGCGCCTTGTCCTCGAGTACGCGCCCGCCGAGGCCCCGGCCCGGCGGTACGCGCGCGGACGAGAACTCCGACGAGATCGTGCCGGCGGACGCCTTGAGCGTGAGGTAGCCCTCGGCGTCCAGCAGGGACAGGTAGACGAAGTCGCTGCCGATCAGTTCGTGGGCGTGCCGGACGATGGACCGCAGCACCTCGTCGACCTCGCGCAAGGCGGTGAGCGAGCGGGCCGTCTGGTAGAGGCTGCTCAACTCCCGCTCGCGGCGGAGCCGGTAGGACGTCAGCTCGCCGTCGCCGCTGGAGCCGGCCGTGCCGGAGTCGTTCTGCGCCATCGTCGCCACCGCCTCTGCCTCAGGTGGTGAATTCATACACCATCGTGACACCAGTGGTGTAGGTACGTTCCATCTCCGCTCAGGCCCGCGGCCCCCTACTGTCACCTGTCACCGCACACGTAACCCCGTCGGGGCCCGGCTTCCCTTGGAGTGACAAGCATGTCGATTCCTGCTGTCGGCGGTCTGCACACCGTCGCGACCCGCAAGGCGATGCTCCGGCTGCTGCCTCTCCTCTGCCTCACCTACTTCATGTCCTACGTCGACCGGACCAACATCGCCCTGGCCAAGACCCATCTGCAGGCGGACGTGGGCATCAGCGCGGCGGCGTTCGGCCTGGGCGCCGGGCTCTTCTTCCTGACGTACGCGCTGTTCGAGGTGCCCAGCAACCTCGTCATGTACCGCGTGGGCCCGCGACGCTGGATCGCCCGGATCGCTCTGACCTGGGGCGCGGTGACGTCCCTCATGATGTTCATCGCCGACGACGTCACCTTCTACATCGGGCGGATCGCCCTCGGCGCCGCCGAGGCCGGTCTGTACCCGGCGATGATGTTCATGATGACGCGGTGGTTCGCGCAGAAGGACCGCGCCACCGCGATCGGGTTCATCTACCTGGCGCCCACACTCGGTCTGCTCCTGGGCGGGCCGCTCGGCGGTGCCCTGATGGAGCTCGACGACGTCGCCGGATTCCACGGCTGGCAGTGGATGTTCCTCATCGAGGGCCTGATCACCATGGTCATCGGGCTGGTCGTCCTGGCCTTCCTGCCCGAGGTCCCGGCCGACGCGAAGTGGCTGGCCGAGGATGAGGCCGCCGTGCTCAGCGAGCGGGCCGAAAACGGCGGCCAGGGCGCCGGCGGGCACAGCCTGAAGGGAAACGTCGGTCAGGCGTTCGGGCGGCCGTTCATCCTGCTCATCGGCGTCATCTACTTCCTGAACCAGCTGACGATGAACGGAGTCACGTTCAACGTGCCCTCGATCATCGAGTCGCTGGACGTGAACGGCTCCTTCCTGATCGGCCTGCTCAGCGGAGTGACCGGCATCGGCGGCACGATCGGCGTGCTGGTGATTCCGGCGCTCTTCCGCCGCCTCCCGCGCGAGTCGCTGACCATCGGCGTCCTCGCGGTGGCCCCCGCCCTGACCGCGGCGGTGTTCCTCGCGGTCTCCTCCCCCACCGTGCGGATCGTCCTGATCGGTGTCATGTCGATGCTGCTCTTCGGCACCCTGCCCGTCTTCTGGTCGGTCGCCATGGCCCGGATGTCGGGGATCGTGGCGGCCGCCGGGCTCGCCTTCATCAACACGGTCGGCCTCTGCGGCGGGTTCGTCGGGCCGTATCTGTTCGGTCTGGCCGAGTCCGACTCCGGGGACCCGACCTCCGGCTTCCCCATCGTCATCGTCGCCTCCCTGGTGGCGGGCGGACTCGCCGTCGCCCTGCGCTGGGCGCTGCGCCGGGAGGACAGCGCGACCGCAGGGGCCGCGGCACCGTCCACCGTCGAGCGCGACCCGGAGGTACTGGCGTGACGTTCCTGCCCGTAGAGGGATTCCCCCTGTCCGGGATCCCCGGCGCGTACGCCGCCGAGATCGGCGACACCGTGGTGGTGCGCGCAGGCGCGGACACCCTGACGTGGACGGAGCTGCATCGGGGGAGCAACCGGGTCGCGCGGGGCCTGCTGGCCGCCGGAGCGGCCACCGGCCGGATCGTGACCCTGCTGCTGCCCAACTCGACCGATCTCGTCCTGGCCGTCTTCGCCTGCTACAAGGCGGGCGCCACCCCTCAGGTCCTGTCGCCTCGCATGAGGCCGGCTGAGCTCGACGCCGTCCTCGAACTGGGCGACCCGGCCGTAGTGGTCACCGAAGCGGACAGTTCGCTCGTCGACCGCACGAGGGCGGTGTCGGTCGAGGAACTGGGCGCCGGGCAGAGCGACGACGACCTGGAACCGGCGATCGCGACGTCCTGGAAGGCCCCGACCTCCGGCGGCTCCACCGGCCGCCCCAAGATCATCCTGTCCGGCAGGCCGGCCGTGACCTCCTCGTTCGACTCGGACATGTGGCGGATCGGCGCCGGTGAGGAGGCGCTGATCACGGCTCCGCTGCACCACAACGCCCCGTTCGTCACCGCCCTCACGACGATCTTCCTCGGCGGCTCGGTGACCCTGCTGACCAGGTTCGACGCCGAGCGGACCCTCTCCGCGATCGACGAGTACGAGGTGACGTGGGTGTATCTGGTGCCCACGATGATGCGCAGGATCACGGCGCTCCCCGACGAGGTCCGCGACCGGTACTCGCTCGCCTCCCTGCGCGCCGTGTGGCACTGCGCGGAGCCCTGCCCCGTCTGGCTGAAGAGGAAGTGGATCGACTGGCTGGGCGCCGAACGGGTCTGGGAACTGTACGGCGGTACGGAGGCGGAAGCCGGCTGCACCCTTCGCGGCGACGAGTGGACGCAACACGTCGGCTCGGTGGGCAAGGTGACATGGGGTCAGATGAAACTCCTCGACCCCGAGGGTACGGAGATCACCGAGCCCGGTGTCTCCGGGGAGATCTACATGCGGGTCACTCCGGGGACCCCTGCCACCTACCGCTACATCGGATCCGAGGCCACCACGCTCGACGGCTGGTCCTCGCTGGGGGACATGGGACGGTTCGACGCGGACGGCTATCTGTATCTGCTCGACCGCCGATCGGACATGATCACGGTCGGGGGCGTCAACGTGTATCCGGCGGAGATCGAGGCCGCCCTGGTCGAGCACGAGCAGGTGCTGACCGCGGTCGTCATCGGGCTGCCCGACACCGACACCGGGAACCGGCTGCACGCGATCGTCCACACGCCCCGGCAGGCCGACGTCACCCCCGACGACATCCACGCCTTCCTCGACGGCCGATTGTCGCGGCACAAGCTGCCCAGGTCGATCGAGCTCGTCCACGACTCTCTGCGTGACGCGGCGGGCAAGGTGAGGCGCTCGGAGCTGCGCGCCCAGCGCATGCCGGAGCCAAGCCGATGACGCCTCGCCCCTCACCGCCATCGCCGCCACCGGACCGAGCTGGAGGAAACCGTATGAACCCGCGAACGCTGACGGGAATCGCCCTCGCCACGGTCGGAGTGCTCCTGGCCGTCCCCGCCCAGACGCGTCCGTCCCAGGCCGCGACCCCGGGTGCCGCCGCACGGTGCGCGGCGCTGGCCGGGACGGCCATCCCGGCGAGCGTCATCTCCTTACGCACGCGGGGCGGCCGTGTCGACGCCGCGTCCCCGGTGGCGGAGACCGTCGGCGGGGTGAGCCTCACCTACTGCCGGGCCGACGCCGCCCTCTCCCCCGTCGACCGCGCCGCGCCCGAGATCCGGCTCCGCGTCGCCCTTCCCCTCGACTGGAACCGTAGATCCATGATGTTCGGGGGCGGCGGCTACAACGGCACCGTTCCCGACGTCCGGGGCGACGTCCCCTTCGCGCCGACGGACGGCGCCCCACCGCTGGCGCGCGGCTTTGCGACGTACGCCGGCGACTCCGGGCACCAGGCGGACCCCGCCAAGCACCCCATCCTCTCCCTGGACGGCTCGTTCGCCGTCGACGACGAGGCGCTGCGGAACTTCGCCGCCGGGGACGCGCTCAAGAAGACGCACGACGCGGCCCAGTTCCTGATCCGTACGTTCTACCGGGCGAAGCCCCGGCACACCTACTTCGCCGGCGGCTCCACCGGGGGCCGGGAGGCGCTGGCGATGATCCAGCGGTGGCCCACCGCCATGGACGGCGTGATCTCCGCCTACCCGGCCTGGAACAACCTCGCCGAAGCGCTCTACCTGGGACGCGCGACGCACGAACTGGCGCGCCCCGGGGCCTTCCCCGGACCAGAGAAGCAGACGCTGCTCTACGAGAGTGTCATGCGCGCGTGCGACGGACTGGACGGACTGACCGACCGAGTCGTCTCCAACCCGGACGCCTGCCGGTTCGATCCCGGCACCCTGCGCTGCCCGGACGGCGCCGACACCGGTTCCTCCTGCCTCTCGGACGCCCAGATCACCGCGATCAGGGTCATCTCGTCCCCCTGGAAGTGGCCGTACCGCGTCGCCAGTGGTGAACGCGGATACCCCGGCTTCCCGTTCCTCTCCGGAGCCGATCTGCGCACCCCGGTCCTGGGCTTCGGCACGACCGCGCCGTCCACTCCGATGCCGCTCACGAGCGGGTACGGCATGCAGTACTGGGACCAGTGGGTGCGGTACTTCCTCACGCGGGACGCCGACCGCGACTCCCTGAGCGTCGACCCGGCGCGGCCCGGCACCTGGCTCAAGCGCATCAGCGAGCTGTCGAAGCTCCAGGACATGAACGACGCGGACCTCTCCCCCTTCGCCCGGGCGGGCGGCAAGCTGCTGCTCCTGCACGGGGCAGCGGACGAACTGGTCTCGCACCGGGCGACGAACGACTACTACGAGCGGGTGTCGGACGTGGTGGGGCCGCGCGGGACACGGGAGTTCATGCGGTACTACCTGGTGCCGGGCGCCAATCACGCGAACTTCGGCAGCCCTGCCTTCGCCGCCTCCTGGGACTCCCTCACGGCGATCGAGCGGTGGTCCGAGCGGGGCGTCGAGCCGGTCGCGCCGGTCGTCGTGGACGCGGGCGACGGCAGGGCACGGCCCCTGTGCGAGTACCCAAGTTGGCCGAGGTACCGGGCCGGGGATCCTGATGACGCGGCCAGCTTCAGGTGTGTTCGGGGATGAGGGGGCGTGGGCGGAGGTGCCCGGCGAGGGGTCAGCTCCGGGCACGCCCGCGATAACTCAAAGCGGGCAGCGGGAAGTTGCCCTGTTCCGTATGCCCACGACGTAGTGCCAGTCGCCGGGGGCGTCGGGCGTACCGGTGCGGCGGTTGGTTGCCGCGGGGTATGCGGCCCAGCGTGGCTTGGGACCGCTGGGGGGTGTCTGTCGGACACCCCCTAGACCCGGCTGAGGGACTGCATGGCCTCGCGCTCGATGCGGGCGAGTTGATGGAGCAGGTCGCCGGCCCGGGTGAGGTGGTCCGGGTCGCCGGACTCTCCCGCTGCCGCGATGAGACCGGCGGCCTGGGTCCAGAGTGTGGCCGCCTCGCCATACAGCCTGTGTCCGGTGCGCAGATGGTCGCTGTCGATCCACTGGGCGCACTCCGCCAGGAAATCCCGGTACAGATTGCGGAACAGCGCTCCCCCGGTCCCGGCCTTCTCCATGAGGAGCGCGACCCGGGGCAGGTCCTCGCCGGGGCGGTCGCTGCGCTGGAGCCACGACCGCACCAGCCGCGAGGCCTTCTCGATGCCGCGGTGGCCCAGGTTGGCGATGGGTGGATCGAGGAAGGCGTCGGCGCACGCTCTGATCGCGGGACGCGCGCTCTCGTCGGGCAGCCGGTGATTGCGGGGCGCACGGATCGTGAACGAGCGGTGCCGGGCGGTCATCGGGCCACGCTCGGCCCGCGCTCTGGCGAGGCTGTCGAGGCCGGTGGTGACGGCTCCGCCTTGCGGGGCGGTGTCCACGAGGTAGGCGCTCGCGTCGTCGTAGCCGTACAGGGCGACGACGTGGCCACCGAAGTGCACCTTGGTCGTGAAGTAGTCCAGGTGGTAGCTGTCGAGCTGCAGGCCGAGCGGCCGTCCCTCGTCGACGGCGGTCGTCACGTGCTGCCACGCCCTGCGCGGCGAGGTGGTCTCCTCGACCCGGAGGTCGAGACCGAGCGCTGCGGTCAGATGTCTGGTGAGCTCGAACGGCTTGACCCGGCCACCGAGGAAGGGGAAGCCCATGTTCTTGCTGTCCCAGTAGATGAAGGAGAGCCCGGAGCCCAGCCCGAAAAGCATGGGCTCGGACAGGTCGATCCCTTCGTGTCGCAGGAGCACACCCAGCGTCGTCGTCTCGCAGTGCTGCATGCCGCGCGCGTCGATGTCTCCGACCAGGGTCATGCCGCTCATTCTGCTTCCCCGCGCCGTACCGCGAAGGGGCTTTTCCCTCCGCGGCGGGCCGGGACATGGAGTGCGACCGGCGCGGGCCGGTGGGAGCATGGAAGCGGAATCCTGCCGACCAGGCCCTTGGTCCTTTCGGCTCCGGGAGAGCGAATGTCAGGGTGTCCCTCCCCCGCCCGCCGTGCGCGCGCCGCACTCGCAGGGCTCCTGCTCCCGTGCGCGATGGCCCTGGTCACGGTCGGCTCGGGCGCTGTCGCGGTGGGGGACACCAGCCCTGACCCGCCGACGCAAGCGACGGCCACGAGCGCCGACTCCACTGAGAACGACTTCAGCGGACTGGTCGACATCGGTGACGGACGCAAGATCTACGCGACCTGTAAAGGCACCAACCACGACGGTTCGCGGACGGTCGTCCTCGTCGCCGGCAAGGGAAACGGCGCCGACGACTGGAAGTCGATCCTGGACCCGGACGACCCCGTACACGACGCACCCGGCGATGATCTGCCCTTCCACCAGGAAGGCATCCACCACAGCGACGACTCCGTGTTCTCGCAGGTCTCCCGCTTCACCCGGGTCTGCACCTACGACCGCCCCGACGTCCGCGTCACCGGCGCCGACGTCTCCACCCCTCGGCCACAGCCCCACACGGTCGACCTCGACGTGAACGACCTCGACGCGATGCTCACCTCCCTCGGCGAGCAGAAGCCGTACGTGATCGTGGCGCACTCGTACGGCGGTCTGATCGCCACGCTGTACGCACGCACCCATCCGCAGGACGTCGCCGGTCTGGTGATGGTGGACGCCGTCACGGAACACATGACGGACGTGGCGAGCCCCGGCGCCGTGAAGAACTGGGACGCGTCCAACGCGCAGACGTCACCGGAGTCGAGGGAGGGGGTGCGTCTCCTCGACGCCTTCGAGAAGATCGAGGCCGCCGCTCCGCCGCGGGCCGTTCCGGCCGTCGTCCTGTCCGCGGACAAGCCCTGGCGTGTCGACCTCCTGCCTCCCGAGGCCAAGAAGGGCGAACAGGTCACCTTCGACGACTGGCTGGAGTCCCAGCAGCGGCTCAGCGAGACCCTCGGCGCCCGGGAGTACATCACGAACACCGACAGCGGCCACGACATCTACCTTTACCAGCCGCGCATGGTCGTCGACGCGATCTGCGACGTCGTCAGGGCGTCGTCCTGAATCACCGCTCCTGGCGGAGGCGGCGGGAATCTCGGGGACGCTGCCGCAGAACTGGACGTGTCCTCCGAGCCGTGACACCGACATACGTGCTGGACGGCAGACAGATCAGAACGCTGGAGGACTTCTGGCGAGTCATCGGCGAAGCGATCAACGGCCCGGGGCGCTACTTCGGTCAGCGCCGGCCCACTGTCTTCGATTGGCTGACCGAGATCTTCAACGATCGCGCTCCTGGCGTTCTGCGACTCCGGTGACGGACGCGCCGGACTCCGTGAACGCGCGGTGAAAGGTGAAGGCGTGCGGTGCCGGGCCGTGGTCGTGGAGGTGTTCCAGCTTGGAGACGCCGTCCTGCCAGGTGGGGGTCGCGTCGTCGGGGACCCACCAGATGACGTGACTCGGGCGCCCCGTCCGCTCGAACCAGTCGTAGCGCCTGTTGAGTGCCGCGCGGTGCAGACCGGTGTAGATGGCGTCGAACGCGGGGCGCAGGCCGGTCCAGAGCGAAAGCGTCGCGGCGAGGGCGGTGGTCTCCACCGTGCGGCCCTTGTCGTACCAGCTGGGCACGGTGAACTCGCCCCAGGCACCCCAGTCCGCGCCGAAAAGCAGACCTCGGTCACCGCCGTTCGTGATGGCATGCCCCAGGTACCCGGGGTGCTCACCGATCTTCCGGTAGACGGCCTCACCCGTCTCGTAGAACTCGCGTGTGGCAGGCGTGGAGTCGGACAGAGGGGTCTTCAGGATTCCGAAGGTGTACAGGGCGAGACGGCGCATGCGGGCTCTCTCCGAGGGACGCAAGGGGGGTCGTACGAGGTCGAGGACCCGTGGAAGGTAGCCGCATCCGGAGGTGTTGTCGAAGTTGCGTTCTGCCTGCTGAAGTGGCCTCCTCAATAGGTCACTTGGCGTACCGGGGCGGTGATACGCGCCATTGCGTCGGTGAGCCCTTTCCCGGGGGCGGCGGGTGGGCATACTGCGGGCGTGGCGACCTACAACAGCATCGGTGCGACCTACGCGCAGACCCGGCGACCCGACCCCCGCATCGCGGCCACCATCCGTCGGGCCCTCGGTGGTGCCGCCACCGTCATCAACGTGGGCGCCGGAACCGGCTCCTACGAACCACCCGAGACCGTCGTGGCCGTGGAGCCCAGCGCGGTGATGATCGCCCAACGGCCGACCAACGCCGCGCGGGCCGTGGAGGCGATCGCGGAGGCGATCCCCCTCGCCGACGGCTCGGCCGATGCGGCGATGGCATCGCTGACGGTGCATCACTGGAGCGACCTGGAAGCGGGCATCGGCGAACTCCGCCGGGTCGCGCGGCGACGGGTCGTCGTCTTCACCTTCGACCCGGACGTCAACCACAGGTTCTGGCTACTGGACGAATACCTGCCGGAGGCAGCCGCGTTCGACAGCACGCGCGCTGTTCCGATCGACCGCCTGGCGGCGCTCATGGGAGGCGCCCGTGTCGAGACGGTCCCCGTGCCGCACGACTGCACCGACGGCTTTCTCGCCGCCTTCTGGCGCCGACCTGAGGCCTACCTCGATCCGCGGATCCGGGCGGGTATCTCGATGTTCGCCCAGGTCGGTGAGGACGCCGTCCGGTCCGGGCTGAGCCGGCTGGCCGACGATCTGCCGTCGGGCCGGTGGCACCGGCGTCACGCCGACCTGCTCGACCGGGAGTCACTCGATGTCGGTTACCGGCTGCTCGTGGCCGAGTTGTAGGTCAGGTGTGCGGGACGGCCCTGCCCACAGGATGGGGGGCTGACGGCCGCCACTCCCTTCTGAGCAGGCCGTACACCCAGGAGTCGGAGACCTCGCCGTTCACGACGCAGTCCTCCCTCAGCGTCCCTTCGCGCACGAATCCCACCTTCTCGAGGACCCGGGCCGATGCCGCGTTGCGTGTGTCGGCCTCGGCCTGGACGCGGTTGAGGTCCAGCGTCTCGAACGCCCAGCGCAGCAGAGCGTGTGCGGCCTCCGTGGCGTAGCCGTGTCCCCACATCGCATCGCCGAGGACGTAACCCAACGAGGCGCTGCGGTAGTCGGGGTTCCATCCGGACAGCCCGCACCAGCCGACGAACGCCCCGTCGGCGGCACGTTCGATGGTCACCCGCGCCCCGGTTCCCTCGTCCGCCATCGTCCGGCACGTCGCGATGAACCGCTCCGCGCGTGCGCGGTCCGTCCACGGCGGGGAGTCCCAGTAGCGCATCACGTGGGCGTTGCTGTGGAGCGCGTAGAGAGGTTCCGCGTCGGCGTCGGTGAAGGGGCGCAGTCGCAGGCGCTCGGTGTGCAGAACGGGGGTGGGCAGAGTCATGCGCACCATCTTGTTGCCTGTCGGGGAGGCAGTGCACCTGAATACCGGTCCCGTCCACAGGGCCCGCCGCGACCCTTGGGGATCGGCACCACTGCGCCGAAGAGCTTCGGCCGTGCGCGCACCGCGCGGAACACGATCGATTCACCACGTGACCGCGCGCAGCGCATCCCACACCCATCGCGACCATGCCGAATTCTTACCGCCCCAACACCTGGCGATTAGACAGACCTGTCTACTATCGACGAGTCCGGTTCGCCCCTCTTGCCGAGAGTGACTCATGAGTCGCGCAACCACCGCTTCCCCCTCCGCCCCTCCGACCGTCACGATCACGCAGCACCCGGCACACGCGGCTCCACGGCGCGGGTTTCCCCTGCTGGGACGCAAGACCTCGATGGCCGTCTTCGCCTCGATCCTCATGTCGCTGCTGGGATCGTCCAGCGCACCGACCCCCCTCTACGCGGTCTACCAGCAGCACTGGGGGTTCTCGCCGATCACCATCACCGTCGTCTTCGGCGTGTACGCGGTGGCCGTGCTCTCGGCGCTCCTGTTCTTCGGCAGGCTCTCCGACCATGTCGGCCGGCGGCCGGTCGTCGTGACGGCCCTGGTCGTGCAGGTGGTGGCCATGGCCGTCTTCATGGGTGCCAGTGACGTGGGTGCGCTGATGACGGCCCGCGTCCTGCAGGGACTGAGCGTGGGCGCGGCCGTCGGAGCCCTCGGTGCCGGGATGCTGGACATCCACCCGCGCCGGGGCGGGTTCCTGAACTCCTTCGCGCCCATGCTGGGCACCGCGTCCGGGGCGATCGTCTCCGGGCTGATCGTGCAGTACCTGCCGGCGCCCACCCGCCTCGTCTACGCGATCCTGCTCGTCGTCTTCGCCCTGCAGGCCCTGGCCGTTCTCGCCATGCCGGAGACGGTGAGCCGCAAGCCCGGCGCCCGCGCCAGCATGATCCCCGAGTTCAAGCTGCCCAGGTCGGCGCGCGCCAGCGTGGCCATCGCCGTGCCCGTGATGTTCGCCGTGTGGTCCATGAGCGGCCTGTACGGGGCCCTGGGCCCGTCGCTCACCCGGGCCCTGACGCACTCCACCTCGGTGGTGTGGGGCGGGCTGCCGCTGTTCGTGCTCGCGGTCTCCGCGGCGCTGACCACGGTGACGCTGCGGAGCGCCGGCGCCCGGTCCGTGATGCTGCTCAGCATCGGCACGCTCATACTCGGCGCGGCCATCACCGTGTCGGCCATCGGCTCGGGCGACGGCGGCACCGGGTCCGTGATCGGGTTCTTCGTCGGCACCGCGATCGCCGGCATCGGCTTCGGCAGCGGGTTCCAGGGCGGCATCAGGCTGGTCATCCCGCAGGTCGAGGCGCACGAGCGGGCCGGTGTCCTGTCCCTGCTGTACGTGGTCTGCTACGTCGGCCTGGGCCTGCCCGCCATCATCGCCGGGGTGCTGGTCGTGCACGGCGACGGCTTGATCGTGACGTCCAGGGAGTACAGCATCACTCTCATCGTGCTGGCCCTCGTCGCCCTGGCGGGACTGCTGCGCAACGGCCGCCGGAACAAGAACCGGCTCGAGGCCCAGGTGTCCGAGGGCTGATCCGGACGCTCCCACGGGTCTACAATGAACAGATCTGTCCAGAGAAAGGTGAGCGCCATGGCGGCCAGGACCTCCAGCCGGTTGTCCGCGCGAGAGCGTCTCCTCACCGCGGCCGACGAGCTCTTCTACGGCGAAGGCGTGCAGACCGTCGGTATCGACCGGGTGATCGAGCACGCCGGAGTGGCCAAGGCGTCCCTGTACAACACCTTCGGCAGCAAGGAAGGCCTGGTCTGCGCCTACCTGGAACTCCGCTTCGAGCGCCGTAAGGAACACATCACCCGGGCGCTGACACGGTTCCGTACACCGCGTGAGCAGTTGCTCGGCGTCTTCGACGCGTTGGGTGAGGCGTTCACCGACCCCGGGTACAACGGTTGCGCCTTCGCCCGGGCCACGTCGGAGGCGGACGAGGACAGTACCGTGCGCAGGGTCGCGGACGGCTACCGGGAGTGGCTGCGCGGCCTGTTCGCCGAGCTGGCCACCGAGGCCGGATTCGCCGACCCCGACACCATCGCCCGGCAGTTCATGCTGCTGTACGACGGCGCCGGGCAGTCCGCGAAGATGGACCACGATCCCTCCGCGGCCACGACCGCCCGGGGCGCCGCGGCCGTACTCCTGGACGCCTCCCCGCTCCGGCCGGCCGGAGCGGCGTAAGAGCTCCGAACAAGAGTGGAGTCCGGCTCTCGACGCCTGGCCCGTACGCTCGCCGCGTTGCCGGAATCCCCTGGTAGCCCCGCTACCAGGGGCTTCCGGCGCCTTGCGATCGCACGCACCGGACGCCGCGAGCTGATCGGACTCCACGGTTCGGAGCTCTGAGACCCCGCGCGGGCCTCGACCTCGGCGGACGGCACGATCGGCTGGTGTCACAGTCGCCGGGTCGGCTCAGTCCTCGGCGTCGAGCGCCGCCAGCCCGGCCTCCCAGCGTCGTCGGCGCTGCTCCTCGGACTGCTCCCACCACGGGGTGCCCCGCTCCCCCAGGGCGACCTTGGCCCGCTGGACGCGGGCGCGGGCCTCCCGTCCGGCCTGCTCGTCGTCCGCCGTCGTCGCCGAACGGACCGCCCGGCGGGCGGACATCAGGTGTTTGCGCAGACGCGCGGCGGTCTCCTCGGGGAGGGACGGGTCGGTGGCTCGCCATTTCCGTCCGTCGATGACGACGTAGTGCCCGTCGGGGGTCTTCTCCGGTGGTTCACGCGTGCTCACGTGGCAGAGCCTTCCCGTTCCGCTTGCGCCCGCTGCTCCGTCCTGACGTCGGCGGCGGTACCGGCAGCGGCGCCGTCCTTCTTGCGGCGCAGGGTGGTCAGTGCGGCGAGCAGTACACCGACGCCGACGATGGCCAGTCCGCGCAGCCACACCGCGCCCTCGATCTGTGTGGCCAGCAGGACGCACGAGGCGAGGCCCAGCACCGGCAGCACGGTCGGGGCACGGAAGTGGTCGACCTCGCCCTCGTCGCGGCGCAGGACCAGGACGGCGGTGTTGACCATGAAGAAGACGATCAGCAGGAGCAGGACCAGCGTCGAGGCCAGGGTGGCGACGCTTCCGGTGAGGGCGAGCAGCATCGCCAGCAGCGTGGTGACGGCGATCGCTGCCCACGGGGTGCGGCGGCCGGGCAGCACCTTGGTCAGCGGGGAGGGGAGCAGGCCGTCCTTGGCCATGCCGTAGGCAAGGCGGGAGGACATGATGCCGGTGAGCAGCGCGCCGTTGGCGACGGCGACGAGCGCGATGGCGCTGAACAGCCGGTCGGGTACGCCGCCCGCTTCCTTGACGACCTCCAGCAGCGGCCCGCTGGACTCGGCGAGCCGCGACGTCGGCACCGCCGCGGACGCGGCCAGGCCCACCAGCACGTACACGGCGCCGGCGGTCGCGAGGGCGCCGAACAGGGCGCGGGGATAGGAGCGCCGCGGGTCGCGGGTCTCCTCGGCGACGTTCACCGAGGTCTCGAACCCGACGAAGGAGTAGTACGCCAGCACCGAGCCGCTCAGGACGGCCGCCGCAGCCCCCTTCTCGGGCGTGCCCAGCTGGGTGAGCCGTCCGACGTCGCCGTCGCCGCGCAGCAGGAGCCAGGCGCCGAGGACGATGATGAGGACGAGTCCGCCGACCTCGATGACGGTGGCGACGACGTTGGCGCGGGTGGACTCCTTGATGCCGCGCGCGTTGATCAGGGCGAGCAGGCCGAGGAACGCGACGGCGACCAGGCCCACGGGCAGCGTCACGAACTCCGCCAGGTAGTCGCCGCCGAAGCCCCGGGCGAGGGCGGCCACGGAGACGACGCCGGCGGCGAGCATGCAGAAGCCCGCGACGAACCCGGCGAACGGCCCGAAGGCGCGCGTCGCGTAGTGGGACGCTCCGCCCGCCTTCGGGTATTTCGTCGCCAGCTCGGCGTAGGAGGCGGCGGTCAGCAGGGCGAGCAGCAGGGCGACGACGAGCGGCACCCAGACCGCTCCCCCGGCGTCGGCGGCGACCTGGCCGACCAGGACGTACACCCCGGCGCCCAGGACGTCGCCCAGGATGAAGAAGTAGAGCAGCGGGGTCGTCAGGGCGCGCTTGAGCGCCGTGCCCTCCCGTGCCGCGCCCGATCCGCCCGTACCCGTCCCCGCCTGCGTCGTCATGCTGTTTCCGCCTCTTCTTGCCATACCGCCTCGTGTCCCCCGAAAGGTGCGACGCACGCTCGCCTTCTGGGCGGGCACAGAAGCGGGGCAGGCTCACGAGGCCGCGGGTTCGGTGGCGGCTTCCTCCGTCCAGGCGCGCTCCAGCAGGGCGTCGAAGGGGACGGGAGCGCGTCCTGTCAGTCCGGCGAGGGTCGGGTCGACGGCGGTGAACTCACCGTTCCGTGCCGCCGCGAAGATGCTCAGCAGCAGGTCGGCGAGGTCGCTCGGAGCCCCGTGCGCGAGGATCTGCTCGCGGTAGGCGTCGTCGGGGACGACGGTACGGGTGAACGGGCGTCCGGTGACCCGGGACGCGATCTCGGCGATCGTGTCGAGGTCGGGCGCGGCCGCGCCGGTGAGCGGCGGGGTGGGGCCGTCGAAGCGGGCCTCCCCGGTGAGGATCGCGGCGGTGGCCTCGGCGAGGTCGTCGTGGCCGGTCCAGGCGACGGGGCCGTCGGCGGGGAGAGCTATGTCGCCGGTGTGGCGGGCGGCCTCGAGGAACTGGAGCGCGCTGGACGCGTAGAAGCCGTTGCGCAGCGCCGTCCAGGGCAGGCCGGTGGCGTGCAGCAGGTCCTCGGTCGCGGCGTGGTCGCGGCAGGGCTGGAAGCGGGAGTCGTGGGCGGCTCCCATCTGGCTGGTGTAGAGGATGCGGCCTACGTCCGCCTTCACGGCGGCGTCGATGGCGGTGCGATGGCCGGCGACGCAGTCCTCGCCCGCGCGGTCGAGGGAGACGAGAAGCAGGTGCTCCGCGCCTTCGAAGGCGTTCACGAGCGAGGCGGGGTCGTCGAAGTCTCCCTGCCGGACCCGTACGCCGCGGTCGGCGAGGTCCTGGGCCTTGCCGGGGTCGCGGACACTGACGCCCACGCGGTCGGCGGGGACGCGCTCCAGGAGGCGTTCGACGACTCGGCGGCCGAGCTTTCCGGTGGCTCCGGTCACGATGATCATGCGGTTCTCCCGTGTCTCGGGCGGATGTCCCCAATGGGAGTTTCCAGTGGAAACACTTTGACGCTAACACTGGAATATCACTGGAAGCAACTTGCCGATATCATCGATTCATGACTACGCGCGACACCCACGACAGCCCCCGGCGCCGCATCGTCGAGGCCGCCGTCGAGCTCCTGGAGACCGGCGGCCCGGACGCGGTGAGCACCCGTGCGGTCGCCTCGGCCGCGGGTATGCAGCCGCCGGCGATCTACCGCCTCTTCGGGGACAAGGAGGGGCTGCTCGAAGCCGTCGCCGAGCACGGTTACGCGCAGTTCCTGGAGACCAAGCGGGCGTTGCTCGATCCCGCGCCGCAGGACCCGGTGGAGGATCTGCGCCGCGCCTGGGACACGGTGGCGGAGTTCGGGATCTCCCGCCCCGAGCTGTTCGCCGTGATGACCAGGGCGACCGGGCGCGGAGCGGACCAGGCGCACCGCGCGGGCCTGGAGATGCTGTACGGGCGGGTGCGCAGGCTGGCGGCGGGCGGGTGGCTGCGGGTCGACGAGGAACTGGCGGCCCAGATCATCCAGGCCACCGGCCGGGGCGCGGTCACCACCTGGCACTCCACCCCGGCGGAACGGCGAACACCCGCGCTCCTGACCGCCCTGCGGGAGGCCACGGTCGCCGCCATCACGCGCGCCGAGCCCACGGTCCCCGCCGCGGAGAACGGCCCGGCCGCGGCGGCCCGCGCCCTGCGCGCCGCCCTCCCGGACAAGGCCGACGTCCTGAGCGAGGCGGAGCAGCACCTGCTGCGCGAGTGGCTGACCCGGCTGGCGGCGGACGGCGGCGCCCCGAGCGCATGACGGGGTGCCGGAGCGGTCGGCTCTCCGGAACGCGTCGTGGGGCGGTCACCGTTCGGTTGAACGGTGACCGCCCCACAGGACGGTGTATGTGCTGCGGCGCGTCAGCCCGCCGGGACCCCGGCCGGTGCCGGCGCCTCGTCCTTGACGGAAGTCGGGCCGGCGGCGGTCGCGGTGTCCGTGGCGGACTGCGCGGGCGCCACGTTGAGGTCGGCGAGCATCGTCTTCGTGAAGCCGAAGTAGTACGTGGCGAGGAAGCCGCCGAGGTAGCCGACGACCAGGCCGCCCGCGTACACGGCGACCGTCCGGCCGAGCCCGTGGTCGCCGTCGAGCAGCGGGAAGAGCGCCCAGCCCGACGGGCCGATCGCGGTGGAGCCGACGTCCGTGCCCAGCTGGTTGAAGAGACCGACGAACGCGCCGCCGAGGGCGCCGCCGGTGCAGGCCGTGATGAACGGGCGGCCCAGGGGCAGGGACACGCCGTAGATCAGCGGCTCGCCGACGCCGAGGAAGCCCGGCCACAGCGCCGACTTGATGGTCCTGCGGATGGACGTGTTGCGGTGCAGGCGGAAGTAGACGGCGATCGCGGCGCCGACCTGGCCCGCGCCGGCCATGGCGAGGATGGGGAGCAGCACGGTGTACCCCTGCTGCTCGATGAGCGTCGTGTGGATCGGGATGAGCGCCTGGTGCAGACCGAGCATGACCAGCGGCAGGAACAGGCCGCCGAGGATCAGGCCGGCGCCGGCGCCGCCGTGGGAGAGCAGCCAGTTGGCGGCCTCACCGATCTTCGTGGAGACCTCACCGGCGAGGAACATCAGCCCGAAGAGGGTGACGAGACCGGACACCAGCACGGTGATGGTGGGGGTGACGAGGACGTCGATGGAGACGGGCACCCAGCGGCGGCACCACTTCTCGACCTGCACGGCGAGCCACGCCGCTCCGAGGGCGCCGAGGACGCCGCCCTGGCCCGGGGAGAGGTGCTGGCCGAACGCCTCCACGTTGGCGACGCCCGCGTAGACGATGATCGCGGCGACGGCGCCGCCGAGGATCGGTGTGCCGCCGAACTCCTGCGCCGTGTTGTAGCCGACGAACACGGCGATCAGCGCCATGAACCCGGAGGCCATCGCGGTCAGCGCCGGGGTGATGCCGGGCAGCCAGCCCAGGTTGACCAGCAGGCCGTTCAGGCCCGCGATGATGCCGCAGCCGATGAGGGCGGGGATCAGCGGCACGAAGATGTTCGCGATGCGCCGCAGCAGAAGCTTGAAGGGGGTGGCGTTGCGTGCCTTGCGCTCGGCGCGCAGGGCGGCACCCTGGGCGGCGAGGTCGTCGGCGGTCACGGCGTCCGGGGCCGCACCGCCGGCGGGGGCGGCCGTCTCTGGAGCGGCGGCGCGCTCCTCCTCGACGAGGGTCTCGAACTCGGGGGTGACGCGGGCGACGGTGCCCGGGCCGAGCACGATCTGGTAGGTGTCGTCCTCGACGACGCCCATCACCGAGGGCAGTGCCTTGAGCTGTTCCTCCTGCACGAGGGTCCGGTCGTGCAGGCCCAGCCGGAGCCGGGTCATGCAGTGGGCCACCGACGCCACGTTCCGTGCTCCTCCGACGAGGGGCAGGATGGCGGCCGCGGTGTCGCGGTACTTGTTCTCGTTCGCCATGAGATCGGCCTTGCTGTGAGTGGTAGGGGCTGGTGCGTCAGGCGGATACGGCTTGCCGGTCGGCTGCGGCTGTCAGCCGGCCGCGGCTTCGAGGGCGCTGCGCAGATGTCCGTGGGCGGTGCGGAGGAGGCGTTCGGCCGTCGGCGCGTCGACGTCGCCGAGCAGGAGGAGGATCGCGTTCTTGACCTCGCCGCCGGTGGCGGCGAGCGCGGCGGTGACGGCCTCGTCGGAGGCGTCGGTCGCGAGGCCCACGATCCGGTGGGCGCGCGCCCGCAGCTTCTCGTTGGAGGCGCGCAGGTCGACCATCAGGTTCCCGTAGGTCTTGCCGAGCCTGATCATGGTGATGGTGGAGAACATGTTGAGCACGAGCTTCTGCGCGGTGCCCGCCTTGAGCCGGGTCGAGCCGGTCAGGATCTCCGGTCCGACGACGACCTCGATGCCGTGGTCGGCGGCGGCCGCGAGCGCGCTGCCGGCGTTGCAGGACAGCCCGACCGTGAGCGCGCCGAGCGAGCGCGCGTACCGGACGGCCTCGACGGCGTAGGGGGTGCGGCCGGAGGCGGAGATGCCGACCACGACGTCGTCGGCGGTCAGCTTCAGAGCGTCCAGGTCCTGCCGGGCCCCTTCCTCGGAGTCCTCGGCGCCCTCGACGGCGGTGACCATGGCGGCGGGGCCGCCCGCGATGAGGCCGACGACCTGCGCGGGGTCCGTGCTGAAGGTGGGCGGGCACTCGGAGGCGTCCAGCACGCCGAGCCGCCCGGCGGTGCCCGCGCCGGCGTAGACGAGCCGTCCGCCCCGGGACATCCGCTCGGCCATGCCGTCGATCGCGGCGGCGATCTCGGGGAGCCGGGCCGCGACCGCCGCGCTGACGGTGGCGTCCTCGGCGTTCATGTGGCGGGCGATGTCCAGCGTGCTGCGGCGGTCGATGTCCGCCAGGTCGGGCCGGTACGCCT
Source organism: Streptomyces nigra (assembly GCF_003074055.1). Taxonomy (NCBI): domain Bacteria; kingdom Bacillati; phylum Actinomycetota; class Actinomycetes; order Kitasatosporales; family Streptomycetaceae; genus Streptomyces; species Streptomyces nigra. The sequence continues at coordinate 295,251 of NZ_CP029043.1, forward strand.
CCGTGGCCAGGGTGGCCAGCTGGTCACGCAGCCTGGCGTCACCGACGGCTTCTTGGATGGACATGAACGTTCACGGCTCCTGTGGTTCGGGCGTTTGAGGGGGCTGGGGCGACTTGGGCTACCTGGGAGGTTTCCGTCATACGCGACGGGAGGCCGGTTCGACCGGCCCGTGTGACACGAGAGACACACGAGTGGCGACGCCCCGAGCGTCGAAACTTTCTTTCACTGCGCTCCGCCGACATGAAACATATTTTCAGTCACGGGGTGCGTCAAGACCCTCCGGGCGATCACCGGGTCACGCTCCGGGAACGGCCGGGGCGGTGGCCGCGTCGAGGAGTTCGAGGATGTGCCGGTAGGGCCGCCCGGTGGCACGGGTCATCCCGATCTCGCAGGTCCGATTGCAGGACGCGTAGGCCTCGTACGACCGGCTGTTGATCTCGGCGGCCTGGCGTGCCGTGGCCACCGCGGTGATCTCGGGATGCAGCAGTCCCCGGTCCCCGGCGAAGGCGCAGCAGCCCCAGGAGTCGGGCACGGTGACGTCACCGCTCAGGGCGGCGGCCACGGTCCGCAGGGCCTCGTCGGCGCCCAGATGGGCCGTGGAACACGTGGGGTGCAGGGCCATGGACGCCAGGGGGCGCACGGCGGGCAGCGCGGGCAGCAGCCGTTCGGCGGTGAAGGCGACGCTGTCCACGAACCGCAGGGCCGCGTAGCGGGCGCGGTCCTGCTCGGGCAGGGCGTCGGCGAGCCGTTCCAGCCCGTGTGTGCACGACGAGGCGTCGCAGACGACGGGCAGCCTGCCGTGGTCGGAGGCGGCCCACAGGGCGTCCAGCGTGCGGGCCGCCATGGTCCGATGGCCGCGGGTATACCCCTTGGACTGCCACGGGGTGCCGCAGCACAGCCCGCCGAGCCCGTCCGGCACGGCGACCGGCACCCCCGCGCGTTCGCACAGCCGCAGGAACGCCCGCGCCGACCCTCCGGTCGTACCGTCGCCCTCCTCGGGGGCGAAGAGGCTGCCGATGCACGCGGCGAAGAACACGGCCTCCGCCCCGGCGGGATGCCGCGCGGCGGGCCGCTCGGGTCCACTGAGCGGCATGTCGTCGGTCCACTCCGGCACCAGTTCCCCGCCGCCGAGCCCTCGCACCGCCCTGGTCACCACCCGGGTGACGGGCAGCGGGACGGCGTGGGCCGTCTTCAGGGCCGTACGCACCCCTGTGACCGCGCCCTCCCAGTGCCGCGCCACCCGGTCGGCGACGCCCTGGGCCGTTCTGCCGTGCCCTTCGGCGCGGAGCCGTTTCATGACCTCGCCCGTGTCGATGTGGACGGGGCAGGCGGTCACGCACAGGCTGTCGACCGCGCAGCTGGCGACGGCGGCATAGCCGTAGTCGTCCTGCAGGACGCGCTTACGGGCGTCGTCGCCCGCCGCGTCGGCGACGGCGATCTCGCGCAGCAGCGCGATGCGCTGGCGCGGGGTCGTGGTGGCGTCGGCGGTGGGACAGACGGGTTCGCAGTAGCCGCACTCGACGCACGCGTCGACGGCCGGGTCCACCTGCGGAACGCTCTTCAGGTTGCCGAGGTGCGCCCGGGGATCGTCGTCCAGCAGGACCCCGGGGCTCAGCAGCTGGTGCGGGTCGCAGAGACGTTTGAGCTCGCGCATGACGTCGTGGAGTTCGCCGCCGTACTGGCGCCGGACGAAGGGGGCCATCGCGCGCCCGGTGCCGTGCTCCGCCTTGAGGGTGCCGCCGGCGTCGAGGACGAGGTCGACCATGTCGTCGGTGAAGCGGGCGTAGCGCTCCAGCTCGCCGTCGGAGTCGAACTCCTGGGTGAGCATGAAGTGCAGATTGCCGTCCCGGGCGTGCCCGAAGATCACGGCGTCGTCGTAGCCGTGCCGGGCGAACAGGTCGATCAGGCCCTCGCCGGTGGCGGTGAGCCGGTCCATCGGCACGGCCACGTCCTCCAGCAGGGCCGTCGTGCCCGGGCGGCGCGCCCCGGCGACCGCCGTGTAAAGGCCCTTGCGCAGCCGCCACAGCCGGTTGCGCTCCCCCGCGTCACGGGTGAGCGCGGCCGGGGTGAGCGTGGGCAGCAGCCGCAGCGCCGGCTCGGCGGCGGCCACGGTGTGCTGCAGCGCCTCGGCGCTGTCCTCGGCGAACTCGACGAGCAGAGCCGCGTGCCCGGTGACGGTGAGCCGGCGCAGGGCCTCCACCGGCTCGCCGGACCGCTGCGCGACCCGCAGGGAGGCAGCGTCGAGCAGTTCCACGGTCCGGGCACCGGCGGCGAGCAGGACGGGCAGGCAGTCGGTGGCCTCGGCGAGACCCGGCAGGACGAACAGACCGGTCGCGGTGTGCGGGAGCAGCGGAACCGTACGGAAGACGGCCTCGGCGACGAAACCGAGCGTGCCCTCGCTGCCGACCATGAGCCGGGCGAGCATGTCGGCCGGGGTGTCGTGGTCGAGGAACGAGTTCAGCCCGTACCCCATGGTGTTCTTCATGGCGAAGAGCCGCTCGACCGTGGCCCGCGAGGCGGCCGAGCCGCGCACCCGGTCCCGCAGCCGGAGCAGCCCCGCGTGCAGCTCGGGCTCGCGCGCCCGCAGTGCCGCGTCGGCGTCGGCGTCCGCCGTGTCGACGACCGTCCCGGACGGCAGGACGAACCGCAGGGACTCGATGGTGCGGTACGCGTTGTCCCGGGTGCCGCAGTTCATGCCGCTGGAGTTGTTGGCGACCAGACCGCCGATGGTGCAGGCGCTCTCACTGGCCGGATCCGGCCCGAGCCGCCTGCCGTACCGGGCGAGCCGCGCGTTGGCCTGCCGAACGGTCAACCCGGGCTGAAGCCGGACGCGACGCCCGTCGTCCAGAATCTCCGCCTCCCGCCAGTGCGTGCGTACGTCGATCTGGACGCCGTCGCCACCGGCCTGCCCGGCGAGGCTGGTGCCGCCCGAGCGCAGCGTCACGGGGAGTCCCACCGCACGCGCCCCGGCCATGAGCGCGCCGACCTCGTCGGCCGACGCCGCCCGGACCACGGCACGCGGGGTGAACAGATATGGGGAGGCGTCGTGGGCCGCCGCGATCCGGCGGGGCAGCGCGGTGCTGACGCGCGCCGGGTCCCCGACGCACGAGGCCAGGAGATCGGCGAGCCGCTCGTCCGAAGGGGGCGGTGACGCGACGGCGGACGGGACGGAGGCGGTGGGGTGACTCATGGCTCCTCGGCGGCGCCGCAGATGCGGCGCGGGTTCGGCGCGGGACGACGGTGGGTCACGGGAGTATCGGGAGCCGCGGCGCCGAATGTCAATAACTTTCAATCAGATGCGTACGATGAAAATTAGTTACATGCGGTGGGTAGGTGTGGGGGTGCCGTACGACCGCAGGCAGGAGCCGACGTCGACCGCGTGACGGCAAGGCCGCCCTGGCCGCCGACCTCACATCTGTCCCGGGTGCGTCGTCATGTTGGTGAGGGCAGCGACTGGCGCCCCGGAACGGAGTGAGGAAATGAAGGTCTTCATCGCTGGCGGACGCGGCCGTGTGGGATCCCCACTTGCCGACACCTTGGAGGCCAAGGGCATCGAGGTGGTCTCGGGAGGCCTTGAGGACGGGATCGACGTGATCTCGGGCAAGGGCCTCGCCGAGGCTCTCGCCGGAGTCGACACCATCGTGAACGTCCTCAACACCCCCCGCTTCGATGCGGACGGGGCGATCTCGTTCTTCGAGGGATCGATCAAGAGCCTCACGGCGGAGGGCGAGCGGGCAGGTGTGCGCCATCACATCGTGCTCTCCATCGTCGGCGTCGGGGAGGGGGACGCTTCGGAGATCGGCTACTACCTCGGCAAGGTGGCACAGGAGAAGGCCGTGCGTTCGGCTTCGATCCCTGCCACGATCATTCGGGCGACGCAGTTCCAGAGCTACATCCCTGCCCTCATCGACCAGCACACCGTGGACGGGAAGGTTCTCGCTCCGAGGACATTCATCCAGCCCGTCGAGTTGGCCGAAGTCATCGACCTGCTCGCCGAAGCGGTCACGACTCCGAAGCCGGGCGGTGAGGTCGAGATCGCGGGACCCGATCGCTTTTACCATGACGACCTCTTCCGCGCCACGCTGGCCCATCGGGGAGACGATCGTCAGGTGGTGACCGTAGACGGAAAGGAGCTCCTCGAGGCCATGATCCCACGCGGCGCGTACCGGAGAGGAACCGTGCGGTATCCGATTCCTGGAATCCCCATCGCCTGAATTCGATGGGGAAGGATGGCGCGAACAGATTGGAAAAGGGTGCCCCATGCCGAAAGATTCTCCTGCCGAATCATCGGACTCCGGAGGAGTCGAGCGCGATGAATCACGGGCTCTCGATGCGGTCATGACGGAACGCCATCGTCTGCTGTCGCTGGCCTTTCGCATGATGGGCACCCTGGCCGATGCCGAGGACGTCGTGCAGGAGACGTATGTGAGGTGGTACCGCCTCGAGCCCGAGGAACGCGACCGAATCGCCACGCCGGCGGCATGGCTGATGCGAGTCGCGAGCCGCATCTCACTCGACCTGCTGGGTTCCGCGCGCGCTCGACGAGAGACGTACGTCGGGCAGTGGCTGCCGGAGCCGGTTCCGGCCGACCTCTTCGCAGGCACGGCGAAGACGCCGCTGAATTCCGGTCACCCTGCTGCCGATCCGCTTGAACGTGTCACCTTGGACGATGCCGTCAGCATGGCGCTGCTGACGGTCCTCGAGGCCATGACCCCGGCAGAGCGAGTGACATTCGTGCTGCACGACGTGTTCGGCGTCCCGTTCGACGAGATCGCCGGCATCGTAGGTCGTTCCCCCGCGGCGGCAAGGCAATTGGCGACGTCCGCACGCCGCCACGTCCGTCGAGGGAGACGCGCACAGGTTTCTCCACACCAGCATGACGAGGTCGTCCGGGCATTCCGCGATGCAACCGTCGGAGGGAACATCGAGGTCCTGCTTCGCCTGCTGGCTCCAGACGTCGAACTGCGAGTAGACGGCGGAGGCTTCGTCAATGCCGCACCTCGGGTCATCCGCGGGGCGGATCATGTGGCCCGGTGGTTCATGGGCGTGATGCGCAAGCAGCCCGCCCTCCGCCTTGAGCGACGCGATACGGCTGACGGCCTCGGTTACATTCTTCGAAGTGGCGGTGATCGATACGGAATGATGACCTTCGACGTCAGCGCTGAGTGCGTCACGAACGTGTGGCTGATGCTGAATCCCATGAAGCTGACGAATTGGTCACTCGACTGACTGATGGTTTCAGGGTGGGGCCCGAGGGCGGCGGAGGCGGACGACGCTGCAGGCCAGGTCGAGCAAGCCCTGGTGGAGATCGGCGCGGTGTTCGTGGCGGGTGCGGAGCCGTTACAACCGGTACAGCGGAACTGACCGGCCCCTTGCATGGTGAGGGCTTCCACAACCTGCACTGGGACAAGAGGCTGGAGCTCAGCCTGGACTGCTTCATCTGCGGCCGCGGCCGACGCACGACCTCCATCCGGTACGGGTTGGAGTACGCCCTGTGCTCGGGCGATGACGAGTACCCCGAGCACCCCACCGCGGCCCGCGTCGCCGCCTTCGACGTCACCGAGGATGGTCCGCCGGCTCACCCGGGGACGTGCTGCGACGCCTCCTGGGCACGGCCGCTCGCGGCACTCCTCGTGGACATTCCGCCGGCTCCTCACCCGACGGCGACCACTGTCGGTGAGCTACAGAGCCAAGAAGCCCTCCACCTCGCGCTTCAGGGCAGGCGGCACGTCGGTCAACGCCGAGACGATCCGGCGGACCTCCTGCCTGAGCTCGGGGAACTCTCTCCAGGCCTCCGCTCTCCTGGTGAGCACGGCGGCCAGCAGATCGCCCTCGTACATGTCGCCTTCCGCCAGTGGGTTGTCCCGGAGGACCTCCATCGCCAGCGGCAGGAGGTAGGCGAGGCCCACGTCCTGTCCGATGAGCAACCGCATGTCCTCGACCGTCAGGCCGCCGATCGGTTTGCGCCGGAGCTCACGCACGGTCGTCATCAAGCGGGTTTCGCCGCCCGGCGGGGCCGACCAGTGATCGCGCTCAAGCTCCTCGAGGGAGAGGTCACGGTTCACGCGTCGACTCACCGCCCGATCGTCCCATGTCAGCTCTCCAACGCGGCTGGGCTCGCTGTCAACTGCCCGCGGGGCCCCGGGGACTACGGGTGTCGCTTTCGTCGACGCTGTACGGCGGTGTACGTCTCCTGGAGCGCTTCCGCCGCCGCGTCGTACGACCGTTGCGCCACGGCCACGAACAGGCAGTCCACGAGGGCCAGTTGGGCAATTCGGCTGACCGTGGCGCCCGAGCGGAACGGGGTCTCGCGGGCGGACGTCGTCAAGACCAGGTCGGCCGCCTGCGCCAAAGGTGACTGCGGGAAGTTGGTGAGGGCGACCGTGGTGGCTCCTCGTGCCGCGGCCACCGTCAGCGGCTCGACCGTGTCCTCCGTCTCCCCCGAGTGCGAGATGCCGATCGCCACGTCGCCGGGGCCCAGCAGGGCGGTCGCCGTCAAGGCGGCGTGCACGTCCGTCCAGACGAACGCGATGTGGCCGATGCGATGCAGCTTCTGGTGCAGGTCCTGGCCGACGAACGCGCTGGCTCCGACGCCGAAGATGTCGATGCGCCGGGCCCCGGTGATGGCGTCCACGGCTCGGCCGAGAACGGACGGGTCCACGCTGCGGGACGTCTCGTCGAGGGCACGGACCTCGTTGTAGATGATCTTCTTGACGATCTGTTCCAGGCTGTCGGACGGATCGATGTCCGTCCCGAGCGCCGACTGCTCCCCGCCCACCGCACGCTCGTGCGCGACGGCGGCGGCCAGTGCCAGCCGCAACTGGGGATAGCTGCCGAAGCCGAGCGACCGGCAGAACCGCAGCACGGTGGCGGGTGACGTGGCCGCGCGCTCGGCAAGCGCGCCGATGGAGAGTTCGGAGCTGCCGGCCGGGTCCGCGATCACGGCGTCGGCGACCCGCCGCAGGGAAGGCGGCAGTGTGGGTCGGCCGGCGCGGACACGGGTGACGGCGTCGGCTCCGCTCCCGCCGGCAGGGCCGCGCTCTGACGTCGTCGAGGGCTCGTCCCGGCGGCTCATCCGCTTCCTCCTCCACCGGACCACGGGCGCTTACGCACCACGTCAGGCAGTTAATCACAACGCGGGGGCGCGGCCGTTTCGGCCTCGGACCCGGGGCATGGCCCTCCGCCCAGTCGCAGGGAGGCCGCCACCGGTCGGTGATCACTGTCGGTGGCGGGCAGCGTCCAGGCCGATCGCGGCTCCATCCCCCGTACGAGGATGTGGTCGATCCGGGCCAGCGGGAACGAGGCCGGCCAGCTCAGGCCGAAGCCGTCCCCCGCCACGTCCTGGGCCGAGCGCAGGCGCGCCGTCAGGACGGACAGGGCGTCGTCGTCCGTAGTGCCGTTGAAGTCGCCGACGACGAGGATCCGGGCGACCCGCTCGGTGCTCAGCGCGGCGGCCAGTCGGCGGGCACCGGCGTCCCGCGCTTCCGTGCCGAACCCCGACGCGGCCGTGAAACGGACGGACGACAGATGGGCGACGTACACGGCGACCGGCCCCTCGGGAGTGCGTACGGTGGCCCGCAGGGCGCGCGGCCAGGGTGCGATGTCGACCGTCCGGGTCTCGGTGAGGGGATAGCGGCTCCACAGCCCGACCGTGCCCCGCACCGAGTGGTACGGGTGACCGGTGGCCAGCGTCCGCTCGTAGACGGGTGTGCTGTCCCCCAGTTCCTCCAGGGCCACCACATCGGCGCCGGACGCGGCCAGGGCGCGGGCCGTGCGGGCCGGGTGCGGATTGTGTTCGTTGACGTTGTGCGTCACGACGGTCAGGTCCCCGCCGGGCGCGCGCTTGTCGAGACAGCGCCCGCCGAAGAGGGAGCACCACACGAGGGCGGGGACCAGCACGGCCACGGCGGCCGTGGCGGAGCGCCGGATCGCCGCGCATACGAGGAGCAGCGGGACCGCGAGGCCCGTCCAGGGCAGGAACGTCTGGACCAGACTCCCGAGATGCCCGGGTCCGGCAGGGACCAGGGAGTGCCCCAGCATGAGGCAGGCCGTCAGAGCGGCGAGCAGGGCGACGATCCGTCCCCGGCGCCACACGCCGTCGTAGCGGCGCGGCCGGGCTGGCGGCTGCGGTGGCGGTGGGGTCGAGCGGGGCGAGGGGGCGAGGACCCTGGTCATGGCTTCGCCTCACCGGCGTCCGCGGCGAGAGCGGCCTCGGTCGCCGACATCCGGTGCCGCACCGCCTCGACAAGTGCCCGGCTGCTGTCGAAGACCGCGATCAGACCCTCCTGCGGACTGGTGCCGGCCCGTTGGTGCAGGACTACGCCTAGGGCCAAGTGCTCCCGCCCTCGCCCGTCGGGCACCGTCACCGCCCACATCAGGGCGCCGCCCGCCGGGGTGCTGGAACCGGTCTTGATGCCGACCACGCCGGGGGTGTCCAGCAGGGTGTTGGTGTTGGGGAGGGTGCGGGAGGACCCCGGAACAGTGGTGCGGGGCTTCGAGACGACAGTCCGGAACGCCTTGTCCCGCATCACCTGCCGGGCCAGTTTCAGCTGGTCGGCGGCCGTGCTCGTCGTCGTGGGCTCGAAGCCGCTGGCCCCGGTGTAGGTGGTCCGGTTCATGCCGAGCGCATCGGCGGCCCGGTTCATCTTCTTCACGAACGCCTCCTCCGAACCGGCGTCCCAACGGGCCAGCAGGCGGGCCACGTTGTTCCCCGACGGCACCAGCATCAGCTCCAGCAGCCGCCGCTCGCTCAGCCGCTGCCCACGCTCCAGCGGGACGGTGGACTCCACACCGGAGACCGACTCGTCGGCGGCCCGCTGGTCGACGGTGATGCCGGGACCGGAGCCGCCGTCCCGCAGCGGGTGGTCGCGCAGGATGACGTAGGCCGTCATCACCTTCGTGACGGATGCGATCGGCACCGGCGTCTGCGGGCCGTGGGAGCCCAGGTCGCCCACGCCGTTGATGCGTACGGCGGCCTGCCCTTCTCGAGGCCAGGGCAGCTCGGCCGCCCAGGGCGTACGGGCCGTCGCCCCGGCCGTGCCCGCGCCGTCCCCGCCGTCCATGTGGACGACACCGAGGGCCAGAAGGCCGGCCAGGGACAGGGTGCCGGTCGAGAGGAGCAGCGGGCGGCGCCACAAGGAGTCATGACGGGGGCGCAGTTGAGGCTCGGGCATGGGGGTACCTCCACAGGACACGGTGCGCGGCGTTCACGCACAGCGGTCACTGTGGGCGGGCCGGATGTCCGTCCCGCCGTACCCGAGTCTTCGCTCCCGCTCAGCCGTGCATCCGTCACGTAACAGGGAGGCGCGGCGCGTCAGGCGGATGGGGGCAGGCGCAGGGTGGCCACGGCCCCGCCGTCGGGGGCGTTCGCGAACGACAGGGACGCCCCGATGACCCTGGCCTGGCCGAGGGCGATGGTGAGTCCCAGGCCGTGGCCGCGGCCCCGTTCCGGTGTCCCGGTGCGAAAGCGCTGGGGTCCGTCGGTGAGCACTTCGGCGGGGAAGCCGGCCCCGTGGTCCCGTACGGTCACCGTCGCCCCGGCCACCGTCACCGTGACGGGGTGCCGTCCGTGCCGATGGGCGTTGACGACCAGGTTCGTGACGATACGGTCGAGGCGCCTCGGGTCGGTCTCCACGGACGCGGCGTCCTCCTCGGTCAGCGGCGTCTCCAGTCCCGTACGACTCAGTGACTCCGCGACCGCCTCGGCCAGCGGGACGCGTCCGACGTCGGCCCGCTCGGCGCCCGCGTCCAGCCGGGAGATCTCCAGCAGGTCCTCGACCAGGGTCCGCAGGACGTGGACCCGGTCCTGGACCAGTTCGGTGGCCTCGCCCTCGGGCAGCAGTCCGCTCGCGGTGACCAGGCCCATCAGCGGGGTGCGCAGTTCGTGCGCGACGTCCGCAGTGAAGCGCTGCTCGGTCAGCAGCCGCTGGTGCAGGCTGTCGGCCATCGAGTCGACCGTGGCCGAGATGTCGGTGATCTCGTCACCGCCCCGGCCGCCGGAACCGGTGCGGGCGGTGAGGTCACCGGCGGCGATCCGGCGGGCGGTGTGCGCCACGCGCCGCAGTCGCCGGTGCGGCAGTTCGGCGGCGAGTGCCGCCAGGGGCACGACGACCCCCAGGGTGAGCAGCGAGTACTTCCACATGTGCCGGTCCAGGGCACGGCGGGTGAGCAGGTCGCTCGTCATGTCGGTCTCCACGGCGACCGGCTCGCCGCGGTACGTCCTCGCCGCCCACATCGACGGGTGGTCACCGGGGTTTTCCCCGTCGTACCAGGTGACGTAGCCGCCGCTCGCGTCCTGACCCGTACGCAGCCGGTGCAGCAGTTCGTCGGGCAGGGCGCCGGGGGTCAGGTGGAGCCCGGGCGGCGGGGTGCCGTCGCGCTCGTAGTCCTCCAGCGCCCGGCTCAGCGACTCGACGGCCTTGGCGCCGCCGTCGTTCATGGAGCGGTCGAGGGTGCTGGAGTGCACCAGCCGGCCGACGGTCAGCGCGACGGCGCAGCAGCAGACGGCGACGAGCAGGGCGATCTTCCAGCGCAGCGAACGCCAGTTGCGCAGGTCGCGTATGAGGTCCATGTCAGCGCCGCAGCTTGTAGCCGAAGCCGCGTACGGTCTCGACGCGCTCGGCTCCGATCTTCCTGCGCAACCGTTGCACGCACAGGTCGACCACACGGCTGTCGCCGTCCCAGCCGTAGTCCCAGACGTTGCGCAGCAGGGTCTGCCGGTCGAGGACGATGCCGGGGTTGGCGGCGAACTCCAGCAGCAGCCGCAGCTCGGTGGGGGCCAGCGCGACGGGACGCCCCGCCACCGCGACCTCGAGTCCGGCGGTGTCGATGACGAGGTCTCCGAAGACGAGCCGGGTGCCGGTGTCGGCCGGGGACGACTCCGGTCCCACCCGGGTCCGGTCGGCGGTGGGGGCGTACACGGCCCGCCGCAGGAGGGAGCGGATACGGGCCACCAGGACCGCCGTGTCGACGGGTTTGACGACGTAGTCGTCCGCGCCCGCCTCCCGCCCGGAGACGACGTCCAGGGCGTCGCCGCGCGCGGACATGATCAGGATCGGGGCCATGCTGGTCTCCCTGATCCGGCGGCACAGCCCGATGCCGTCGAGGCCGGGGAGCATCACGTCGAGCAGCAGCAGGTCGTGGCCGCCCTCCCGGAACCGTTCGAGTCCGGTCAGACCGTCGGCGGCGCGGGTGACGCGGTAGCCGTAGCGTTCCAGCGCCAGCGCGACCGACCTGCGGATGACCTCGTCGTCCTCGACCAGCAGGATCGACACGGGTGCCGGGGTGTCCCCGTCAGCCATGGGGCCCGACCTTCCTTCCGTGCCGTACACCGCTCACGTCGCACGCGCGGCGGCCTGTCGTCCAGGTCCGCAATTATGTCCGCCGCACCCCGCGATCGTGCATCTGTCACAGCTCAGCCCTGTATCAGCCGTGTATCGGGGAGTGTGCGCGCCCGCTCTCGATCACGGCGTATCGCCGCGGTGCCGCTCCGCTGTCGGGGCGCTGTCGGCACGGTCGCCCCGCTGTCGGCGGCCTGTCGGCGGCGCTCGGCACCTTGGGCAGCGGAGGCCGTCCGGAACCCACGGCGGCACGAGGACGAAGGAGCCACGCCATGCGGACCCCAGTGACGATCATCGGCGCCGGACTCGGCGGGCTCACGCCGGCCCGTGTCCTGCACCTGCACGCCGTCCCCGTCACCGTCTAGGAGGCGGAGTCGTCCCCCTCGGCCCGTACGCAGGGCGGGCTGCTCGACATCCACGACTGCAACGGGCAGCTCGCCGGCTGGGCTCCCGAACTCACCGCCCTGATCACGGAAAGCGATGTCGCGCCGGTCCTGCGCCCGCTGTACGCCCTGCCGGGCGGGCATCGGTGGAACAGGGCGCCGGGGGTGACCCTGCTCGGTGACACGGCTCACGGCTTGGTCGCCCTCTTCGAGAAGAGCCAGGAGGGCACCCAGGCCGCAGAGTGACGGCCGAAATCCCTCACCGCGGAGACGGGCCGGGGTCGACCTCCGGGTGCGTGAACCTCACGGGCCTGCCCAGCGACCGGGCGTAGGCGATCTCGGCCCGGGTGCTGTCCCCGATGTAGTCGCCGACGACCAGCACCTCGTCGGCGAGCCGGATCTTCGCCCGGTGCAGCTCGTCGAGCCGGGCCTTCAGCCCCTCGGCCTGGTCCGGATCGGACCAGAGCGGGTGCGGTGACTTTAGGTCACAGCCCGGTTTGACGACGATCCTGCCGGCTTCGGTCTCCCGCACGTCGGCCTCGTTCATCTCGGCCATGAAGCGGGTGGAGCCGCAGATCGCGACGATCCCCGGCAGGCTCAACAGCTGCTTCGCCTCGTCGAGTTTCTCCTCGGGGGTGAGCGATTCCGGGTACGGCACTGGCTCCTCCTGAAGGGTGAGATCCCCGGGCGGCTGACACCTTGGCATAGATCATTCCGGCACTGACACTCGAACGGCGTCACCGCTGCACAGACGGTGCGAGGATGTGCCGATGGGGATCAGTGACAGCGAGGGCGTTCAGTACCTGCGGTTCCAGTCGCCGCATCGCAACGACCGAGGTCGGTTCACCGGCGTCTTCGGCCTCGTGAACAACCTCGCTCGGGAGGGCAGGCTGTCGGAGGAGCAGGAGGCGTTCCGGCGCCTCAACAACAAGTGGTACGACGCGGCGTACACCGACCCCTCGACCGTCGACCCCACCGTCTACGACGACGAGGTCAACCCGGGTGCCGCGGCGTGGTTCAAGCCGTCGGCCACGCATCTCCTCGCTCGCGTCCCCGGCTATCTGGAGATCCTGTCCGCGCATGGCGTCGACTGCCGGGTGCTGCGTTCCACGGATCCGGGACAGGTCGTCTACGAGGACGACGTGCAGATCGTCGTCGTGCCGTACGCGCACAGCTGAGGGCGCTCAGTCGAGTGCGTGCGCCCGGCATGTCTCCAGGATCTCGTCGGACAGCCCGGGCTCGACGTGCCGCACCGCGCGGGCGAGCACCATCGCGCCGACCATCTGGCTGAGCAGCAGGACCGCCCGCTCGCGGGCCTCCCGCGGAGACAACGCCTCGTCCGCCTCGCGCGCGAACTCTCCGGCGAATCCCGCCAGATAGCCCTCCACGCCACCCGTGTACGAGCGCTGAATCGTCTCGTCGTGGCGTCCGGCGTCGATCACCAGGGAGGCGGAGGGGCAGCCTCCGTCCGGGGCGTCGCGGTGCTCGGCCGAGAGATAGTCGTCCACCACCCTCCGCAGCGGTGAGCCGGTGGGCTCGTCACCCGCCTCCACGGCCTGCGCCAGCACGCCCAGGGACGACGCGAAGGACGCGTTGCAGACCTCCGCGGCCAGGTCGTCCTTGGACGCGAAGTGGTTGTAGAAGCCGCCGTGGGTCAGGCCCGCCTCCTTCATCAGGTCGGCGATCCCGACGGCGTCGATGCCCTGTGCGCGGAACAGGCGCCCGGCCGCCTCGACGATGTTCTGCCGGTTTCTGGCCTTCTCTTCCTTGGTGATCCGTGGCATGCCCGCTCTCCTTCGCCGACCGCACCGCGTTTGACGTTTTCAAGGTTACCTCTCATCATTACTTTAATGATGCTCGTCATTAAAATCGGAGCTCCCTGATGAAGATCGGCATGCTCGGAGCCGGGACCATCGCCCAGGCCATCGCCCGGCACGCGGTCCGGCACGGCCACGAGGTCGTCCTCAGCAACAGCCGAGGACCCGACTCCCTGGCCCCCTTGGTGCAGGACCTCGGCCCGCTCGCGTCCGCCGCGACCCCCGCCGAAGCCGCCACCGCGGACCTCGTCGTCCTCGCGGTCGGCTGGCCGCACGTCCCCGATGTGGCCGCCCGACTCCCGTCCCTGGAAGGGACGGTCGTCGTCGACGCCACCAATCAGTTCGCCACCCTGCACCCGCGCCCGACGGTCGCCGACCTGGGCGATCTCACCGGCAGCGAATACGTGGCCTCGCTCCTCCCCGGCGCCCGCGTGGTGAAGGCCTTCAACTCCCTGTTCGCGGGGTACATCGCGCCCGATCCGCGCCATGAGGCCGGCCGACAGGTGCTGTTCCTGGCCGGTGACGACGCCGACGCCAAGGACACCGTGGTGCGGCTGACCTCGGAGTTCGGCTTCGCGCCCGTCGACGTCGGCGGCCTGCGCGAAGGAGGCCGCCTCCTCCAGCTCGGGGGCCCGCTGTCCGGCCTCCACGTCCTCAAGCAGGACTGACCCCCTCCCCCAACTCCCCTTCAGGAGACAGAACTTCATGTCCGACCAGACCCCGGCCCCCGCCACCACCCAGCCCCTCCTGCGCCCCGTCCGTCTGGGCGCGCTCGAACTGCCCAACCGGGTCGTCATGGCACCCATGACCCGCGCCCGGGCCGCCAACCCCGAGCTGACCCCCACCGATCTGCACGCCACCTACTACACCCAGCGCGCGAGCGCCGGTCTGCTCATCAGCGAGGGGACCTGGGTCAACCCGGACGCGATCGGCTACATCCACGTCCCCGGCATCTACACCGACGCCCAGACCGCCGGCTGGGCCCAGGTCACCGACGCCGTGCACGCGGCGGGAGGCCGGATCGTCTCCCAGATCGGCCATCTCGGCGCGGTCTCGCACCCGGACCACCAGGGCGGCCGTCTCCCCGTCGGCCCCTCGGCCGTCAACCCCCAGGAGATGTCCTTCACCCCGGACGGCCCGAAGGCCACCGTCACGCCCCGCGCCCTGACGAGCGCGGAGATCGCGGACACGATCCGCAGCTACCGGCAGGCCGCCGCCAACGCCCGGCGCGCCGGGTTCGACGGCCTGGAGATCCACGCGCAGGGGTCCCATCTCATCGCCCAGTTCCTCAACCCCCGCCTCAACCAGCGCACCGACGCCTACGGCGGCACCAGTGAGAAGCGCGCCCAGCTCCTCCTCGACCTCGTGGACGCGGTGAGCGACGTGTGGGGCGGCGAGCGGGTCGGCGTCAAGCTCTCCCCGTACTGGAACGGCGGGCCCACCTTCACGGCGGACGCCGACACACTGGCCGACTACGACCTGCTGCTGAAGCGCCTCGACGACAGCGACCTGGCCTACCTCCACCTCGTCGGCCCGGCCCCCGGCTCGGACACCGACGACACCCTCACCGCGTTCAGCCGATTCCGCTCCCACTACGGCGGCTCCGTCATCGCCAACCTCGGCTTCACCCAGGCGACCGGCAACGACCTCCTCGAACGGCGGCTCGCCGACGCGGTGTCCTTCGGCGCCCCCTTCATCGCCAATCCGGACCTCGTCGAGCGCTTCACACACGGACACCCCCTCGCCGAGGGCGACCGCGACACGTACTACGCCGGTGGAGTGAAGGGGTACACGGACTACCCGGCCGTGACCGGCTCCCAGCACGGCCGTTGAGCGCCTGCTCTCATCCGAGCATCATCCGAACGTCCTCCCGAGGCAATGAAGCCGGCGTTCTGGGCACCCGCTTCTGCAGCGCGTGACACAAGGCACTGACGACGGGACAGAGGAGTGGCGTTCGGATGAGCAACCTCACCGGATGGGAGCAGGCGCTCGAGCGGGTCGGAGGACGGCTGTTCGAGCGGTGGTTCCGCAAGGAACCGGTCGAACTGGTGGCCGCGCTGCGGCGCGAGTGCGACCGGCATGCGGTGGTGTGCAGCGAGAGCCGTGTCGTGGTCCCCAACGCATACGACGTGGAGCTCGCCGAGCACGTCCACGCAGAACTCGGCGGCCACCGCTCCCGGGTGGGGCAGGTGCTCACCGACAAGCTCGCGCAGTACGGCGCGCACCGCGGCTACGAGTGGGCGGGACCCCTGGCCGTGCACGTGACCACGTCCCGTGACGTGCCCAACGACCGCTACCGGGTGTCGAGCCGGGCCATGGCCCATGTGAGCGCCGTCGGCTTCCCCTCCGTCAGCGGCTGACTTCGGCCGCACTGACGACCCGCTGAGCGGCATCTATAAGTTTCCTTATGGCTCTCGGAATGTCAGTGGAAGATCGGTGATGGATCGTGGGGTTGTTCCCATCAGCCGCCGGGCACCCCGTCCGGACGGTGCGCGGGTTCACCGCGTGACATCCGTTTCCCACTGACAAGGCCAGGCCTACTCATGTCGAAGATCCTCATGGTCGTCTCCGCCGCCACGACGCTGGAGCTCGCCGACGGTTCCGCCCACCCGACCGGCTTCTGGGCCGAGGAGGTCGCCGCCTCCCACCGTGTGCTGACGGCCGCCGGGGCGACCGTGGACATCGCCACGCCGGGTGGCGCGAAGCCCACCGTGGACGCCCTCAGCCTGAGCGAGCAGGGCGGCGTCTCCCCGGCCGACGCCGCCGAGTTCGAGTCGTACCTCGCCGGTATCGCCGACACGCTCGCGGCTCCGCTGTCGCTGTCCGACGTCACGCTGGACGACTACGACACGGTCTACATCCCCGGCGGCCACGCGCCGATGACCGACCTCGCCCAGGACGCCGACCTCGGCCGTCTGCTGAACCAGGCCGCCGCGCGGGGCAAGACGGTGGCCGCCCTGTGCCACGGTGTCGCCGGTCTGCTCAGCGCCACCAAGGAGGACGGCACCTTCACCTTCGCCGGTCGCGCGCTGACGTCGTTCACCGACGAGGAGGAGAACCAGGGCGGCCTCGGCGCCGACACGCCGTACTACGTCGAGTCCCGGCTGCGTGAGCGCGGCGCGGACGTCCGTACCGGTGCCGCCTGGAGCAGCACGGTCGTCGTGGACGGCAATCTGATCACCGGTCAGAACCCGCAGTCGAGCACGGCGACCGCCGAGGCGGTCCTCAAGACCCTCGCCGCCTGAGCCAGGCGCGGCGGCGCGCTCACACGCACACGTCCGGGGGCAGGGCGTCAAGCCCGTGCCCCTCTCCGCCGACGGGCTCGCCCCGCTTGGCCGGCGCGCCCGTGGGCCAGGTCCCGATCACGATCCGTACGACCCCGGACGGCGCCCGCGCGTTCGTCGCCGGCCTCCGCTCCGGCACCGTGCACGTGGTGGACCTGGCCGACGGTTCCGTGATCACGGTGCCGGACGTCGACCCGGGGGACCCCGACACGACGCAAGGCGCCCACGGCATCGCCCATCTCCCCTGACATGCTTCCTGTGCCGCACCCGCGGCACGGCCACACGAACGGACACGCCTCGATGACGCGCAGCCCTCAGGAGACCTTCAGCGACCACGTCCGGGCCCTCGGCTCCGGAGACCTCGACGCGATCGCCGCCGACTTCGCACCCGATGCCGTCCTCCTCACCCCGGCCGGCGTCCTGCACAGGCGTGAGGGGGTGAAGCAGGGCATCGGCGGCGTCCTCGCCGATCTCCCGAACGCGCGGTGGAAGCCCGGAACGCCGGTCTTCACCGATGACGTGATGCTCCTGGAGTGGGCGGCGGACGCGGACGGGGCGCGCGTCGAGGGCGGCGTGGACACCCTCTTCCGCGACGGCCTCATCCGCGCCCAGACCGTCCGCTACACCCTGCTGACCGAGCCCACGGCCTGACCACCCGCACCGGAAGGACGGCCCGATGACGCGACGACCGGCGTCCCCGCCGCCGACGCCCGCCGCCGACGAACCGCAGGGCATCACGCTCGTCATCAGCTGGGCCGTCCAGCGGGGCCGCGAGGAGGAGTTCGAGGAGCTCACGCACGAGATCGCGGAGCGGGCACGGGAGTTCTGCGGCCACGACGGTGTGACCTGGCTGCGTCCGCACGGGAGCCAGGGCGTCTATCACAGCGTCCTTCGCTTCACCGACGAGGATCGGCTCATGGAGTGGGTCCGGCTGCCCGAACGGCAGGACTGGCTCCGGCGCGTCCACGAGATCGCCCACGAGGTGTCGACGTCGCCGCCGCAGACCACGGGGACCGAGACCTGGTTCAGTCTGCCGGAGCAACCGGTCAAGGCCCCGCCGAAGTGGAAGGCGACCCTGATGACCATGCTGGGCGCCTACCCCGTGTCGTTCCTCATCAACTGGCTGCTCAGCCCGCACCTCGGGTCCTGGCCACTGCCGCTGCGCGCCCTGGCCTTTCCCGTGGTGGCGGCCCCGCTGCTGACCTTCCTGATCATGCCCCGCCTCAGCCGGCTCTTCCGGAACTGGCTCTATCCGGACACCCGCCGCTGACCTGTTGAGAGGAGGAAGACCGCGTGCCGAGCCTGGACCTGCTGGCCACGTTCCTGGAGATCTACCGCGCCGGCTCCCTGTCCGCGGCCGCCCAGCGGCTGGGCGTGACACAGCCCGCCGTCACCGGTCAGCTGGCCCGGCTCGAGGAGCAGATCGGGGAGCCGCTGTTCCTGCGCTCCCGGCAGGGTGTCACGCCGACGCCGCGCGCGGCCGCCCTGGCGGCCCGGGTCAGTCTGCACCTGGACGGCCTGCGGGACGTCCTGGGCTCCACGGAGGCCGAGCCGCCGCTGCGCGGGACGGTACGGATCGGTGGCGCGGCCGAGATCATGACCCTGCGGGTGCTGCCGGCGCTCGCCCCGCTCACCGGCCGCGGTCTGTATCTCCAGGCGAGCTTCGGCCTGGCCGAGGCTCTGCTCGCGGACCTGGCCGCCGACCGTCTCGACCTCGTCGTGTCGTCCATCCGGCCTACCCATCAGGGCCTTCTCGGCGTCCCGCTCGTCGACGAGGAGTTCCTGCTCGTGGGCCCTCCGTCGATGGCCCGCACCGTGGACGCCGAGCGGCTGCGGACCGACCCGGCCGAGGCGCTGGCGGCGCTGCCGCTCGTCGCCTACGGGGAGGAGCTGCCGATCCTGCGCCGCTACTGGCGCAGCGAGTTCGGCCACCGCCCCGCCAACCCGGTCGCCCTCGTCGCCCCGGATCTGCGTGCCGTCCTGGCGGCCGTGGAGGCGGGCGCGGGGATCTCGGCGCTGCCGCGCTACCTCGCCGACCCGGCCCTGGCAGCGGGCCGGGTCGTACGGCTCCACCGCTCGGAGGCGCCTCCACTGAACACGCTGTACCTCGCGGTACGGCGGGGCGCACCGGCCAACCCGGCCCTCACCGTCGTACGCGAGCAGCTCACCGACGCGGCCACGGCGTGGGGAGCGCTCTGAGCGGGAGGCGACCGGGCGCGCAGCGCGCCCCGTTTCCCTCCTGCGGGCGCCATGGGTCCGTTCGCGCGCGTGTCGGATTGCCCGCCGCGCGCAAAGCACCCACCGTCAGAAGGAGAATCCGACAAAAGGGACACGACACTCCAGGAAGCAGGACGCGCACATGCCCGGCAGTGAGAGCGAGAACCCGGCGATCCCCTCCCCCACCCCGACGGCCACCCGGCCCCGGACGAACCGGGACTGGTGGCCGAACCAGCTGGACCTTCAGGTCCTCCACCAGCACTCTCCGCGGGCGAATCCGATGGACCCCGACTTCGACTACGCCAAGGAGTTCGCGTCCCTCGACGTCGAGGCGCTGAAGCGGGACGTGTTCGACGTGATGAGGACGTCGCAGGACTGGTGGCCCGCCGACTACGGACACTACGGCCCGCTCTTCATCCGGATGAGCTGGCACTCGGCGGGGACGTACCGGATCGCGGACGGCCGGGGCGGTGGCGGCAGCGGCGCGCAGCGGTTCGCGCCGCTGAACAGCTGGCCGGACAACGCGAGCCTGGACAAGGCGCGCCGTCTGCTGTGGCCGGTCAAGCAGAAGTACGGGAAGAAGATCTCCTGGGCGGACCTCCTGGTCTTCGCCGGGAACTGCGCCATGGAGTCCATGGGGTTCAAGACCTACGGGTTCGCCTTCGGCCGGGAGGACGTGTGGGAGCCCGAGGAGATCTTCTGGGGTCCCGAGGACACCTGGCTCGGGGACGAGCGCTACAGCGGCGACCGGGAGCTCACCGGCCCCTTCGGCGCCGTGCAGATGGGGCTGATCTACGTCAACCCGGAGGGTCCGAACGGCACCCCCGACCCGATGGCCGCCGCCCGGGACATCCGGGAGACGTTCGGGCGGATGGCGATGAACGACGAGGAGACGGTCGCGCTCATCGCGGGCGGTCACACGTTCGGCAAGTGCCATGGCGCGGTCGACCCCAGCTGCCTCGGCCCGGAGCCCGAGGGTGCCCCCATCGAGCAGCAGGGCCTGGGCTGGCGGAACACCTGCGGCTCCGGCAAGGGCTCCGACACGCTGACCAGCGGGCTCGAAGGGGCGTGGACGTACGAGCCGACCAAGTGGGACAACGGGTTCTTCGACAACCTGTTCGGCTACGACTGGGAGCTCACGACGAGCCCGGCGGGCGCCCACCAGTGGACCCCGACCGACCCGTCCGCCCGGGACAAGGTGCCGGACGCCCACGACCCGTCCAAGCGGCACGCCCCGATCATGCTGACGACGGACCTCGCGCTGAAGCTGGACCCGGTCTACAGGCCGATCTCGAAGCGCTTCCACGAGAACCCGGAGGAGTTCGCGCTCGCCTTCGCCAAGGCGTGGTTCAAGCTGCTGCACCGTGACATGGGTCCCCGCTCGCGCTACCTCGGCCCGTGGATCCCCGAGCCGCAGCTGTGGCAGGACCCCGTTCCCGACGTCGACCACAACCTGGTCGGGGACGCGGACATCACCGCCCTCAAGCGCACGATCCTCGACTCGGGGCTGTCGGTCTCCCAGCTCGTCATCACCGCCTGGGCCTCGGCGGCCAGTTTCCGCGGCACCGACAAGCGCGGCGGCGCCAACGGGGCGCGGATCCGGCTCGCGCCGCAGAAGGACTGGGAGTTGAACAACCTGCCCGAGGTGACCGGGACGCTGCGGGCGCTGGAGCGGATCCAGCAGGACTTCAACGGCACGCAGAGCGGCGGGACCCGGATCTCCCTCGCCGACCTGATCGTCCTGGGCGGCTGCGCGGCCGTCGAGAAGGCCGCGGCCGACGCCGGGCACCAGGTCACCGTTCCCTTCGCGCCGGGCCGTACGGACGCCACGCAGGAGCAGACGGACGTCAACACCTTCGACGTCCTCGAGCCCGCGGCCGACGGCTTCCGCAACTATCTGAAGCCCGGCGAGAAGCTCTCCCCGGAGACGCTGCTGCTGGACCGCGCCAACCTGCTCACCCTCACCGCCCCCGAGATGACCGTCCTCATCGGGGGCATGCGCGCGCTGGACACCGGCTTCAAGGGGGCCCGGCGCGGCGTCCTCACCGAGCGGCCCGGGGTGCTGACCAACGAATTCTTCGTCAACCTCCTCGACATGGGCACGGAGTGGTCCACGTCCACCACGGACGAGAACGTGTACGAGGGCCGCGACCGGGTCACGGGTGACGTCAAGTGGACCGCGACCGCCGTCGACCTCGTGTTCGGCGCGAACTCCCAACTCCGCGCCCTCAGCGAGGTGTACGCGGCCCGGGACGGCGACGCGAAGTTCGTCCGTGACTTCACGGCCGCCTGGGACAAGGTCATGAACCTGGACCGGTACGACCTTCACCGCTAGGTCGTGTCCGTAAAGTCGCGTCGTCCGCCCGTAGGGCGGGCCGAGCGGCGTCCGGTGCGTGCTCTGGGGGTACCCCCTGCTCGAAGAGCTGGGGGAGCGCCGGACGGGCTCCCGCGTACTGGTTGTACGCGGGAGCCCGGCCGGTGCGGCGAGTGGGGGTCCCCCTGCTCGAAGAGCTTGGGGGAGTGCCGGGCGTCGAACGGCAGGCGGGACTTTGCGGACACGGCCTAGGCCGTACTGCGCGACCTGATCCCGGCCCGGGTGCGTCACGGCCCGGGATAAGGTCGCCGGATGCGTCAATTCGCGGAGGGGGAAGCCCTGTCGGGGGTCGTACGGGAAGCGCTGGGAGCGGCGGCCCGTGTCGTCGGCGTGGAGCGGCTGCGGGGTGGCAGCAAGAAGGGCGTGTACCGCGTCCACACGGACGGGTCGCCGGTCGCGCGGGTGATCGTCTACAGCTGGGCCGAGGACGAGAACTTCTGGCCCGGCGCGGAAGGCGTGGACCCGGCCCACCCCTTCGCCCCGGCCTCCGGTCTCGCCCCATTCCTCGCGGCCCAGCGCACGCTGGCCGGCCTCGGCGTCCGGGTGCCGGCCGTGCTGTTCTCCGACGGCGGCCGCACCCGGTATCCGGCGGACGTGGCGGTCGTCGAGGACGTCCCCGGCGACACCCTGGAAGCGCTCCTGCGGACGGATCCCGTACGGGGGTCGGCGGTCATGGACGAGCTGGCGGTCATGCTCGACGTGATGCACGGGCAGCGCAGTCCCCGGTACGGCCGGGTGGATGTGCTGGAACGCGGCGGTACGGCGGCCGGGGAGTCGTGTCGGCAGCTGGTGCTGGAGCGGGCTCTGGACGACCTCGCGGAGGCGGCGGAGCGCGAACCCCGGATCGGTGCCGTCGCGGACGCCCTGCGGGACCGTCTGCGGGAGCTGGCCGCCCGGGTGGCTCCGCGCACCGGGCACGGGCTGATCCACGGCGAGCTGGGGCCCGACCATGTCCTGGTCGACGCCGACGGGCACCCCGTCCTCATCGACATCGAGGGCCTGATGTACTTCGACGTCGAGTGGGAGCACGTCTTCCTGAGACTGCGCTTCGGCGAACGGTATCCGGCCCTGGCGCGTCCGGGGCTCGATCCCGCCCGGCTCGACCTGTACGCCCTGGCGACACACCTCTCGCTCGTGGCCGGACCGCTGCGCCTCCTGGACGGCGACTTCCCGCACCGCGAGGTCATGCGGCACATCGCGGACCACAACGCGGGGGCGGCGCTGGCCCTGCTGCTCCGCTGACCAGGGGCGGGAATCAACGAGGGGGTCCGGGCGCTGGGGACAGTGTGAAGAAAATCGGCTTCCTCTCCTTCGGTCACTGGTCGCCCGGCGAGTACTCCCGGACCCGGTCGGCCGCGGACATGCTCCACCAGTCGATCGACCTCGCGGTCGCCGCCGAGGAGATCGGCGTGGACGGCGCGTACTTCCGGGTGCACCACTTCGCCCGGCAGGCGGCGAGCCCGTTCCCGCTGCTCGCGGCGATCGGGGCGCGGACCTCGGCCATCGAGATCGGCACCGGCGTGATCGACATGCGCTACGAGAACCCGCTCTACATGGCGGAGGACGCGGGCGCCGCCGACCTCATCGCGGGCGGCCGGCTGCAGCTGGGCATCAGCCGCGGCTCACCGGAGCAGGTCGTCGACGGCTGGCGTCTGTTCGGCCACGAACCGGCCCCCGGCGAGACGGGTACGGACATGGCGCGCCACCACACCAAGGAGTTCCTCAAGGTCCTGGACGGCGAGGGGTTCGCCCAGCCCAACCCCCGGCCGATGTTCCCGAACCCGCCCGGTCTGCTGCGGATCGAGCCGCACTCCGAGGGACTGCGGGACCGGATCTGGTGGGGTTCCGGGTCGAACGCGACCGCGGTCTGGGCCGGTGAACTGGGGATGAACCTGCAGAGCTCGACGCTCAAGGACGATGAGACGGGCGAGCTGCTGCACGTGCAGCAGCGCAAGCAGATCGAGGCGTACCGGGAGGCGTACCGCACGGCGGGCCACACCCGGGAGCCCCGCGTGTCGGTCAGCCGCAGCATCTTCGCCCTGACCGACGACCTCGACCGGGCCTACTTCGGCCGCGACCGCAACTCCCGGGACCAGATCGGGATGATCGACGACACGACCCGGGCCATCTTCGGGCGGTCGTACGCCGGGGAGCCGGACGAGCTGGTGAAGCTCCTCCAGGACGACGAGGCCATCCAGGCCGCCGACACCCTTCTGCTGACCATCCCGAACCAGCTGGGCGTCGACTACAACACGCATGTGCTGGAGAGCATCCTCACCCACGTGGCCCCGGAACTCGGCTGGCGCTGAGCGGATGGGCGCGGGCGCGCACACGAGGGGCAGGCGACCGTGACGGGCGCCTGCCCCTCGGCCTTCGTCGTCCGGCTCAGCCGGTCTGGCGCGCACCCGGGAGTGCCGCACCGAACTCGACGTCCGCGTACCTCCGCTTGGCACCGGCGGCGGTTCCGCTGAGCGTCTTCGACCCGGATGTCACCGGGCCGGCCGTGGTGCCCTTGGCGGTCCACAGCAACCCGTCGGCGTTCTCCCCGGGAGCGCCGACCGCCAGTTCCGCCCGGCCGTCCTTGGTGACGTCGACGAGGTGGACAGCGGCGGCGAACCGGTCGCCCTGCTCCGCCGTGCCGGGCACGCCGGTGGTGTCCTGGCTGTAGACGACCGCGCCGGTGGCGGTGAGGCCGGTGGCGGAGCCGCGCAGCAGCGTCGCCTGTCCCGCGCCCACACGGGAGCCCAGGGCCTCCCAGGGAGCGCCGACGACGACATCGGCGTACTTGTCGCCGTCGGTGTCCCCCACGCTGAGCGACTCGCCGAACAGGTCGCCGTCCTCGCCCGCTCCCGGGACTCCGGCGGTGTCCTGGTGGATGACCTGCGGCTTCTGCTCCGCGTCGATGCCGTGGGGGCCTCCGTAGAGGACCTGGATCTCTCCGCCGCGGTGGGCGGCGCTGGGGTCGGACATCAGGGAGGCGTCGTAGGGCACGCCGGTGACGAGGTCGCCGTAGCCGTCGCCGTTCACGTCCCCGACGCGGCCGGTGACGCCGTCGGCGAGCGGCAGTTCGGTGTAGGTGCCGTCCCCCCGGTCCACGTACACCGTGCCGTTGACGTCTCCGCCGGTGGGGCCGGGCAGCCAGAAGCGTTCGGCCCGCCCGTCGCGGTCGACGTCGCCCATGGCGACACCGCGGTTGGTGCCGAGCGCGTCGACGAAGGACCGTTGGGCCGGGCGGCCGGTCCGGGTGAACGGGCCGGTGTACGAGGTGGCGCCGCAGTTCCCGGTGACTCCGATGTCGGGGGCGCCGTCGCCGGTGACGTCTCCGACCGCGATGCCGGCGGCGAAGCCGCAGCCCTCGTCGAGGCCGGTGGGCGGTGAGACGGCCGCTCCTCCCTTGAGTCCGGAGCTGCCGCCCCAGACGACGGTGAGGGAGCCGATGCCGCCCATCGTGCCCGCCGCCTCGCTCGGCGTGCCCACGAGCAGGTCGGCGTAGCCGTCGCGGTCCAGGTCGGCGGAGGCGACCGACGTGCCGAAGCCGTCCCACTCCTCGGGGGCGCCCGGAACGCCGGTGGTGGCCTGGGTGATGACGGTGCGGTGCGTGGCGGAGACGCCGCTCGCCGAGCCGTAGAGGACGACGACCGCACCGGCGGCGTCCACCGAGCCGTCGGCGGCGCCAGGGGCGCCGACCGCCAGGTCGCGGTAGCCGTCGCCGTTGAAGTCGTCCTGTACGGCGGCCGTGTTGGCGCCCTTGTACGGCGCCGCGGCGGCCGCGGGTCCGGCCGGGAACACGACGGCGGTCAGTGTGGCCGCCGTGGTGACGGCGATCGCGCAGGCGAGGGAGCGCGAGGGGACGCGGGCGGGGGACGGCATGTCTGCTCCGGGGAGGCGAAGTCGGGTGTGCGGGGTGCGGGCGGTCACGGTCCGGTCACCACCTGGGCGAAGTGTGCGGCACCGCTCGAGCCGAGCCCGGCGCCGCCGGGACCGACGTTGACCGAGCCGGTGGCCGTGACGGACGTGGCCGAGCCGCGCAGGAGCCACAGGCTGCCCGCTCCGCCGTTCTCGCCGGGGGCGCCGACGAGCAGGTCGCCGTGGCCGTCCTTGTTCGTGTCGAGGACGCGAACGGCCGCACCGAAGGTGTCGCCGGTCTCCGAGGTTCCCGCCACTCCCGCGGTGTTCTGGGTCCAGGTGCGGGCGTGGGCGGTGTCGAGCCGTCCCGCGGTGCCGCGGACGACGATGACGGATCCGCTGTTCCCGTTCTCGCCCGGGGCGCCGATCACAAGGTCCGCCCGGCCGTCCTTGTCGGTGTCGCCGACGGCGACGGAGGCACCGAAGCGGTCCTTGGCCTCACCGGCTCCGGGTACGCCGGAGGTGTCCTGGGTGATGGTCTGGACGCTGCTCGGCGAACCGCCGTATCCGGCGTCGAAGTAGACGGTCACCTGCCCGCCGAGCGCGGTCCCGGGGCTCTGGGAGGGGTCCTCGGGGTTGCCGACGACCAGGTCGGGCGATCCGTTGCCGTTCAGGTCGCCCACGGCGGAGACCGTGCCCGCGGGCAGTTGGGTGCCCTCGAACCCGGCCGGGTCGGCGAGCCAGGTGGCCGGGTCGTCGCCTGTGCCGTCGTACCCCCAGCCGCCGTCCCACACTCCACGGCCGTGGACGATCAGCCGGTCGTTGTCGGTGTTGGGCAGGTCGACCTGGGTCAGGGCGACGATGCCGTGGGCCGGATTGAACATGAACCCGTTGCCGGAAGTGCCGGACTGCGCGGACAGGTCGGCCGGCATGTAGGTGACTTCGGCGTCGTTGGCGCCGATGGCGATGGACAGCTTGCCGTCGTTGACGGGGTTGAGTCCGTTGTAGACGCCCACGGCGAGCGTGCGTCCCCAGGCGTCGTGCGTCGACGGCCAGGGGTCGGCGACCGTCCTTGCTTTCGTGAGGCCGGAGGCGGCGCCGTACACGACGGTGACGGAGCCGCCCCCGTCGTCCCCGTCGACGTCCTCGCCGGGCGCGCCGACCA
The DNA here is from genome assembly GCF_003074055.1 of Streptomyces nigra. NCBI lineage: Bacteria > Bacillati > Actinomycetota > Actinomycetes > Kitasatosporales > Streptomycetaceae > Streptomyces > Streptomyces nigra. Next base: position 321,676 of record NZ_CP029043.1, read on the forward strand.
CGAGGTCGCTGTAGCCGTCGCGGTTCACGTCGTGGACGGCCACGGCGGCGCCGAAGCGGTCGCCGGCCTCGGCGGTACCCGGCACACCGGTGGAGTTCTGGGTCAGCACCGTGCGCCGGGACGGGTCGATCCCGCGTGCGGTGCCGTACAGGACCACCACGGCCCCGGCCTTGGCGTGCCCGGAGACCTTGGCGTCCGGGGCCGACACGACGACGTCCCGATAGCCGTCCTTGTCGATGTCGCCCGGAGCCCCGGAAGCGGCCTGCGCTCCTGTCGCGACGAGCGGGGACAGGCCCGACGCGAGCAGCGTCGCGGACATCAGCAGGGTGCGTTTGCGCACGAAGGTCCTCCCAGGGAAGCGGTGTCCGTGCCGGTCCCGTGGCCATCGCGGTCGCCGTCGCCGACAGCGTTTGGCATGACACGATCATGACCGGCGCAGGAGAGACTCCCGGAGGGGCTGAAGGGTTGTACGGGGCGAGCGACTTTTTTTCTGCCTGCAGCCGTCGCCCCGCACCTTTCAACTGCTCACGGATGGGATGCACTTGCCGAGCCGAGTACGACCGGCAAGCTCACCCGTGCCTCTGGACCACAGGCGTTCAGCCCGCCGTGCCGGGGATCTGCTTGTTGGCGTCGACGACGGCGCGGCGGGTGATCGCGCTGGTGAAAGTGACCGTGCCCACCTTGAACGGGCTGTCCGCCACCGACTTGACCACGACGATCCGCTCGCCGAGGAAGCGCAGTGTCTTCTTGTCGAAGATCCACTCGACGCGCTCGCCTCCGGTGGCGTCCTCCCGGGCGATGGCCACCCCGTGGCGGCCCATGGCGTCGACGGCGTCTTTCACGGCGACGACCCCGGGGATCTTCGCGGCGGCCTTGTAGAGGGCCGCGCTGACCTCGGCGGGCGGGTAGCTCTCGGTCAGCAGATCGCCGATGGCCACGAACGCGGCCTGGTCGCGCGGCACTTCGTGGTCCCGGGCGGCGTCCGACTCGCGGTAGATGTGGCGCAGCAGCGCGTCGGGGTCGGTGGGCAGCGCGGCGAGGACGTCGTAGGCCCCGGCCAACCTGACCTTGCTGGCCAGGGTGATGCCCTCGTCGCCGGTCCGGCCGGGCTCGATCAGCCAGCCGTCCTTGCCGTCGAGGGAGTTCCACACCCTGCGGGGGTGCAGCTCCTCGCTGACCACCGTGGTGGTGTCGCCGACGGACTTGGGGTAGGTGCTGGCCACCTGCGACTCGATGTAGATGTACTGGCCCTTTTGCGGGGCGGGCGCGGAGGTGTCCGCGGCGGCGAGGGAGATCTGGTCGAGCAGCCGGGGTGCGCCCTTGGCGTCGACGGCGCCGACGGTGGTGGTCAGGGCGGGCCCGGTGGCCAGGACGGTCCTGCCGTCGTCCGGGGCCCCCGAGGTGAGGGCAAAGGCGCCCGCGACCGCTCCGGCCAGCGCCAGGGCGGCGGCCGGCAGCAGGACCGTACGGCGCAGGAACGGGTTGGGGCGGCGCTTCGGGGCCTCCGGGCGGGTGGTGGTGCGCAGGTCTTCGTGGATCTGGGCCATCAACTGCTCCTTGTGGAACTGGTGGCGGCCCGCCGGCAGATCCCGCTCGACACAGGGCAGCAGGCTCTGCGTCTCCGTCCACTCAGCCGGGTGCGGCCGGTGGGAGGGGCTGGCGTTCATCGGGTTCCTTCCTGTGCGGACCGGACCGTGTATCCGCGGTCATCCTGTATCTGCCGGTTTGCGGGGGTGGGTTCCCGTTTTTCGTGGAGCAGTTGCGCGTCGGTGAGTTTGCGCAGCCTGCCGCGGGCGCGGGACAGGCGGGAGCGGACGGTCCCGACGGGGATCCCGAGGACGCGCGCCACCTCGGCGTACGCCATCCCCTCGTGCAGACACAGGGTCAGCACCTCGCGCTCGGGGCGTTTGAGCAGGCTCAGTGCGGTCAGCGTGGCCTGGAGCGTGCGCCGGTCGTCCACGCGTCCGGCGATCGCCTCGGCGTGGTCCTCGACGTCCTCCATCGCCGCCGCGGCCGCGCTCACGGCGGCGCGGTAGCGGCGGTCGCCGCGGTGGTGGGAGCGGGCCACGTTGGTGGCGATGCCGAGCAACCACGGCCGCAGCGTGCCGCCTTCGGCGTCGACCGTGTCCCGGCGCCGCCAGGCCTCCATGAACGTCGTCGACATGACGTCCTCGGCCGTCGACCAGTCGGCGGTCAGGCGGAAGGCGTGGTTGTACACCGCGCGGGCGCACTCGTCGAAAAGTTCCGCGAAGGCATCCGGGTCCCCGTTGCGCACCCGCGCTCGTCTGTCTGTCGTCACGTCCTGAACTGTCGGCCCGTGCGGCGGAGTTCCCATGACCTGCGTCACACCTGGCCTTCCTGTCTCGTCGTACCGCCCGTGTATCCCCGGCCGGCCGGTCCGGAAGCGGAACCGGGCGGACGGGTGAGGGCGTCGCAGCCAGCATGAAGGATCACCCGGCCCCCCACCGCGGTCGTGTCGTGGTCCTCGTGACGGAGGCCGCGCGGACCACCGTGCGCGCCGGCCGCCCCATGCTCGGTTCTGCTCTTCTCGCGTGCGCGGGGGCGCTGTTCGTCGGCGGGGGTGTGGTGGCCGGTGCGTTCGCCGCGTCCTGGGGGCTCTTTCTGCAGGCCAGGGGGGACGCCGAGTTCAGCATCGCGTCGGAGGACTCCTATGTCGCGTACGCCGACCAGTGGGACGGCCTGGTCCGCGTCGCCCTGGTCGCGTTCCCCCTGCTGCTCCTGGTCGCCATGACCTGCGTCCCCTGGCTGCTCACCGCCCAGGCCGTGATCGTCGCGCACACCCGGCGACGGTCCGGCGGACTCCCCCTGCGCGCCGTGTGGGACCGCTCGCGTGGGCACCTCGGCGCCGCCCTCCGCGTGCAGGCGCTGACGGTGGCGTGCGCCGTCGGCCCCGCGCTCGCCGGTCTGGCCGTGCTGGTCGCGGTGGAGGAGGAGCTGGTGCCGGGCATGGTCCGGCCGACCTGTCACGACCCGGCGACCGTGCAGTTCATCCTCGTCGGCCGGATCCTGCCCGTGCTGATCTGGGCGGGCGGGCTCGTCCTTCTGGGCCGTTTCTCCCTGGCGACCGCCATCCGGGTGGCGGACGGTCGCTCGGCCACCGCCGCCATGCGCCGCTCCTGGACCCTCACCCGCGCGGCCCGCTCCCGGACCACGGGGCTCTGACTGCTGGGTCTCGGTGTCCCGCGGTCGCCTTCACACTGCTGAAGTGGCTCGGCACGTACGCCGCGCACGGGGCGGGGCTGCTCATGGTGGCCACCACCGACGACAACGTCTGGGTCACCGGTGTCCTCGTCCTCATCGTGCCGGCGGCGGTGGCGCTGGTCCTGCTGCCCCCGGCGCCGGCACCGGCCGGCATCCTGCCGGCCTGTCTGCGCGAACAGCTCGACCACGATCCCGAGGCGGCCAGGGTGCCGTCATGGGCGTCCGTCGAATGAGAACGCCAGGACCGTCTGACTCCCTGTCACGGTCACGGAGTGCGAGCGCCGCCCGCCTGTGGTGAGCTGATCAGGTCGAGCCGGCTCCGTGCGTGGGAGGCCGCCGCGCCCCGGCGACCCAGGGAAGGGCGGAATGACGGAACCCAGGCAGCGGAGTTTCCCTTGGTACGTCGTCGCGGCCGTGGTGTTCGCCGTGGGCATGGCCGGCACCACACTGCCCACCCCGCTGTACGGGCTGTACCGCGAGGAGATCGGCTTCTCGCAGTTCCTGATCACGGTGATCTTCGCCGTGTACGCCGTCGGGGTCATCGTCGCCCTGCTGCTGGCCGGCAACTTCTCCGACGTGCTGGGCCGCCGGCCGATCATCTTCACCGCGCTCGTACTGTCGGTCCTCTCCGCGCTCTGCTTCCTCTTCGAGGACGGACTCCCGCTGCTGTTCGTGGGCCGGGTGTTCTCGGGGTTCGCGGCCGGGCTGCTCAGCGGCGCCGCCACGGCGGCCGTCACCGACCTGGCCCGCCCCGACGAGCGGGCGCGAGCCGCGTTCGCGGCCACCGCGGCCAACATGGGCGGGCTGGGGTGCGGACCGCTGCTGGCCGGGGTCCTCGCCGAGTACGCCCCGCATCCCCTGCGGCTGCCCTATCTGGTCCATATCGGCATGCTGGCGGTCGCCATGGTCCTGGTCGCGGCCCTGCCCGAGTCCGTGCACCGGCCCGTTCCGCGCCCGCCTCTGCGTCCCGAGGGCATGGTCGTGCCGCCACAGACGCGGTCCGTCTTCGTGCCGGCCGGGCTGGCTTCGTTCGCCGGTTTCTCGGTGCTGGGGCTGTTCACCGCCGTCGCCCCGTCGTTCGCCGCGCAGTACCTGGGCGTCGACAACCTGGCCGTGGCCGGTGCGATCGTGCTGACGGTGTTCCTGGCCTCCACCGCCGGGCAGCTGACGGGCCGTACGGGTCCGGGCCGCGCCCTGCCGCTGGGCTGCGCCATCCTGATCGCCGGGTGCGTGCTCATCGGCAGTTCCCTCCTCGCGGAGTCCCTGTGGGTGCTGATCGCGGGCGCCGTCGTCGCCGGGATCGGGCAGGGCATGTCGTTCCGCGCGTCGGTCGCCGGGGTGGCGCGGGCAGCGCCCGAGGAGCAGCGCGGCGCGACGATCTCCGCGCTCTTCGTCGCCGCCTACGTCGGCATCTCGCTGCCGGTGGTCGGCATCGGCGCCCTGTCCGTCCCGCTCGGGCTGAGGAGCGCGGGGCTGATCTTCGTCGGGTGCGTCATCGTCGTCGCGGCGGCGGTGACGGTCCATCTGGCCCGGCGCAGCAGCGTCACCGAGCCGCGTACCGACACGGTCGGCCGGTGAGCCCGGACCGGAGCGGCACGCCGGGTCGCCGCGCCCGAGGGACCGCGGCACGGCAGTGCCCGTGACCTAGCATGACCGAGGAAATAAAAGTGACATTTCGGTCACGGTGCCGTGCCCCCTCGTGAGGCGGGGCGCCGTTCCGCACCCGCGAGTCCGGACGAAAAGACACGATGCTCACACTCGACGCGGTCCTCAACGGTCTCGCCACCGCTGCGGACGAGCCCGCCCAATTACTCCCCGCCCGCCAGCAGATGGCCTTCACGCTCGGCTTCCACATCATCCTGGTCCCGTTCGGCGTGGCCCTGACCAGCCTCACCCTCATCGCCCACTACCGGGGCCTGCGGCGTGGCGACTCCACCGCCCTGCTGCTGGCCCGGCGCTGGTCGAAGGCGGCGGCCGTCCTGTTCGCCGTCGGTGCGGTCACCGGGACCGTTCTCACCTTCGAACTGGGCGTGCTGTGGCCCGGGTTGATGGGGACCTACGGGGCGGCGTTCGGCTTTCCCTTCTCCATCGAGGGCCTGTTCTTCTTCCTCGAGGCGATCTTCGTCTCGATCTACATCTACGGCTGGAACCGGCTGCCCCCATGGGGGCACTTCTGGACCGGGGTGCCGGTCTCCCTGTCCGGCATCGGCGGCACCGCCTCCGTCGTCGCCGCCAACAGCTGGATGAACCAGCCGGGCGGCATCACGATGCGTGACGGGAAGGTCGTCGACGTCCGGCCGTCCGAGGTGTTCTTCAACGGCGCGTTCTGGGGCGAGACCATCCACATGCTGCTGGCCGCGTACATCGTGGCCGGCTTCACCGTCGCCAGTGTGTACGCCGTGGGCCTGCTGCGGGGCCGGGACAACGGCTACCACCGCACCGGGTTCCTCATCGGCTTCGTCACGGCGGCCTGTCTGATGCCCATCCAGCTGTTCGTGGGCGACACGCTCGCCCGAGACGTCTTCAACGACGAACCCGCCAAGTTCGCCGCCATCGAGATGGTGCCGACCACCGACGACCACGTCCCGGAGACGCTGGGCGGCGTCCTGATCGACGGCGAGGTCCGCTACGGCTGGCAGATCCCCGACCTCGGCTCGATCCTGGCCGACTTCTCGCCGTCCACGACGATCAAGGGGCTCGACGCGATCCCCGCCGACGTACGGCCCAGCGACCGCACCGTGAGCATCGTCCACCTCGCCTTCGACGTCATGGTCGGCACGGGCACCCTGCTGGCGCTGCTCGCCGCGTGGTTCGCCTGGCTCTGGTACCGGCACCGGCAGGTGCCGCGGAACCGCTGGTTCCTGCGCGCCTGCGCCGTCAGCGGCCTCGTCGCCGTGATCTGCCTGGAGAGCGGGTGGGTCGTCACCGAGGTGGGGCGGCAGCCGTGGACCGTCGTCGGCCTGCTGCTGACCAAGGACGCGGTCACCACCGAAGGCAACATCTGGGCGCTGTTCGCATGCGTACTCGCTCTGTACTGCGCGGTCGCCGCGGCGGCGATCTGGGTGCTGCGCTCGATGCGGCGGCGCTGGCGCGCCGAAGGGGACGACAACGTCACCGTGCCCTACGGCCCGGCGCCCGAGCCCGAGCCCGTGGCCGCCCGGCCGGGACCGAGGGAGCAGTAGATGCAGGACACCGTCGCCATCCTCCTGTTCGTCGGCGTGATCGCCTACGCCCTGCTCGGCGGGGCCGACTTCGGGGCCGGGTTCTGGGACCTCACCGCCGGGGGCGCCGAGCGGGGCCGCCGCCCCCGGCACCTCATCGACACCTCCATCGGCCCCGTGTGGGAGGCCAACCACACCTGGCTCATCTACTGCCTGGTCATCCTCTGGTCCGGATTCCCCACCGCGTTCACCGCGATCACCACCACGCTGTATCTGCCGCTGATCCTGGCCGGCCTGGGGATCGTGCTGCGCGGAGCCGCGTTCGCCTTCCGCCACAACGCCATGCGCACCCCCGAACAGCGGCTGTACGGCGCTCTGTTCGCGGTGTCCAGCGTCCTGACGCCGTACAGCTTCGGCGCCATCGCCGGTGCCATCGCCTCCGGGCGTGTCCCCACGGGCGGCAACGGCAACGCGGTGGCCGGCTGGAACCATCCGACCTCCCACCTGGGCGGGATCCTGGCCGTCGTGGTGTGCGCCTACCTGGCCGCCGTGTACCTGCACGTGGAGGCGCGGCGTGCGGACGACCCCGGGCTGGCCCGGTACTTCCGCGACCGGGGGCTCGCCGCGGGCGTGGCGGCGGGCGCGGTGTCCGTCGCCGGCATCTTCGTCCTGCACTCCGACGCCGAACGGCTGTTCCACGACCTCAGCCATGTCGCCCTGCCGCTGGTCATCGGTGCCGCGGTGTGCGGCATCGCCTGCATGCTTCTGCTGCTCACCGACCGAAGGGTCCTGCTGCGGCAGACGGCCGCGGCGGCCGTCGCGCTCGTGGTGTGCGGGTGGGGTGTCGCCCAGTACCCGTACCTCCTCGGCACCCACCTGACCCTCGACGAGGCCGCCTCACCCCGGGCCACGCTGCAGGTGCTGATCGTCGTCGCGTGCGTCGCCGGGGTCACGGTCCTTCCGTCCCTGATCCTGCTGTTCCGGCTGGCGGGGCGGGGCCGTCTCACGATCCACTGAGGGGGGTGTTGTCTCAGGCCCGCGTCTCAGTCGTGTGCGACGACGGCGACGGGGGCGGTGGCGTGATGCATGACCGCGTGAGTGACCGCGCCGATGTGGATGCCGACGGGGCTGCGGCGCACCCGGCGGCCGACGACCACGAGGGAGGCGTCGCGGGCCGCGTCGATGAGATGGTTCGCGGGGCTGCCGAGCCGGGACCGTTCGGTCACCTCGACGTCCGGGTACTTCTCCCGCCACGGCCGCAGCACCTCGGTGAGGGCGGCGGCCCGCTCACGGCTCATCTCCTCGCGGGGGTCGACACCGGCGGCCAGGCGGTAGACGTACGACGGCGGGAGGTTCCAGCCGGCGACGACGGTGAGCGTGGCCTCGCGGCGCCGGGCCTCGTCGAACGCGAAGGAGAGGACCGTGTCGTCAGGGTTCCCGGTGTCCAGGCCCAGGACGACGGGCCGGAAGCCGGTGGCGGCGGACGGGATGCCGGCGGGGTCCTTCATGTGCTCGTCGGCGGCCTGTTCGCCCGCCCGGACCAGCACCACGGGCACCTTCGCGCGGGCGACGACCGACTGGCCGACGGAGCCGACCAGGAAGCCCGTGAGGCCGCTCAGGGCACGCGAGCCCAGCACCAGCAGTTCCGCGTCCCGAGAGGCTTCGAGCAGCACCTCCGCCGGAGCCCCGGCCCGCTGTTCGGTGATCACCTCGACACCGGGGTGCCGCAGCCTCAGCCCCTCGGCGGCGTCCCGGGGGATCCGCTCGCTCCAGTGCTGGTGCGTCTCGGCGCCGAGGAGCGGGGCCTGTGCCATCGGCTCCGGGACCGGCTGCCACACGTGGACCAGCCGTACCGGCACCTGGCGCAGCGTCGCCTCGCGGGCCGCCCACTCGGCGGCCGCCCGGCTCTCGCTCGAGCCGTCCAGTCCCACGGTGATCGTGCGGGCCATGCCGATCTCCTCCTCGGTCCGCCGCCGTCTTTGCTTCCACCCTGTCTCGGGGCGGGGTCGTCGGGGAGGGGCCTGTGGTCCCGGAAGGGGGCCGATGGGCCCAAGGGCCTGACGGTGGCGGGGTCCCGGCCCGCGGTTGAATGGGCGGATGGATGAGACCGCCGCACTGCGGCTCCGTCGGGCCGTCCGGCGTATCGCGGAGTCCACCCGTGAACGTGCCGTCACAGGGGTCGGCCCGGAGGAAGCCGACGACGTGGCCGGGACGTTCGGCACGGACGGCGCCCTCGGCTTCGACCCGTTCCCCTTTCTGCGGGCCCTGCACGAGGCCGGTTCACGGGCGGTGGTCGTCGGGCAGGTGGCCGGCATCCTGCACGGCTCGACGGAGCTGACGGGAGACCTCGACCTGCTGTGGGACGGGACGCCCGAGCAGGCGCGGGCGCTGCGCCGGGCCCTGGCCGCAGCGGGCTGCACGGACCTGCCCGGCCTGGACCGCCCGCAGGTGGTGTACCGGGTGACCGGCGCGAGCGGCGACCTCTGTACGTCCGCCCTGGCCTGGGGCGACATGGACGTGACGCCCTGCCTCGACCGGGCCGCGGTCACCCACGACCCGGCGGGTTTCGACATCCTCTACGCCGACCTGGACGACCTGATCCTCATGCGCCGCTCCCTGGGCCGTCCCAAGGACCGGCGCCGGGCGGCCGAACTGGAAAGCTTGCGCGCCTGAACCCCCTGATTGGCCGGTTACCGGCAAGCGCCCACGAGATCATCGAGTCGCGCCGCGATGTCGGCAAGGTGGTTCTGGTCCCCTGACGGGGCGGGCGGTCGTGACGTGGGGAGAGGATTGGATGGGCGGGACGGAGTCGGCTCGGGACGATGCTTTCGAGCCGGTCAGACGGCATGGGCGGGACCCGTCGTACACCGTGGACGTGGGGCCCGGCTGGCGGCACTTGGTGCTGGAGTGCCATGAGGCGCTGGTCGCGGAGTTCCCGGAGTACGAGATGCTGGCCGTGAAGCAGAAGTGGGGCGCCCTGGCCTTTCAGGCGTTTCCACGGCCGTGGCAGCCCGGTGGCAACTGGACTTCCGCCGAGCACGCGCGTCTGGACGCCATCATCGAGGCGTTCGCCCGTAGAAGCGAGGAGATCTGCGAGCGCTGCGGTGCGGCGGGGGCGCTGCGTGAGACGCGGCGCATCCATCTGACGCTGTGTGACGCGTGCGAGGCGGCGGTTCCGGAACACGGGCATTTCTGACGGTCCCCGATCGGCGCGGGAAACGCGTCAGGCTGCCCGGATGCGCAGGGCCGTCACGGACCAGTCGATCACCGGGCTGAGGCGTTCCGGTGCCGGCCAGTCGTTGATCAGTGCGAGCAGGCCGACGTAACGGTCCCTGCGGGGATCGGCCGCGGTGTGCAGGCGGTGCAGCAGCCATCGGTGCGGCTCGGCGTCGTCCGGGCGGCCGCGGGCCTGTGTGCAGTGGGCGGTGAGGTCCGCGACGACGGGATCTGCCTGGGGCGATTCGGGGTCGATGCCGCGTGCCACGGCGGGGCCTGCGAGATCCCGGACGACGGCGATCAGGTCGGGGCGAGGTGGCGTGGGAGCGTCGTCCGGCAGGGCAGCGGCGTGCAGGCGCCGCACGGTGGCGCGGAAGTCCGGGTCCAGAGACAGTTCGGCCAACTCCACCCACGCGTTGATCTGTTCGTCCGTGGGGTCCTTGGGGAGCTCGGGTGTCATGGAACGCCGAGCCGCGGCGTACTGGGCGCCGCCGTGGGGGCCTTCGAAGACGCTGTCGAGGAAGTCGTCGATCAGGCGCCTGCGTTCGGCTTCGGACAGCGTGGCCAGCTGGTGCATGCGTTCCATCTCCTCGGGGGTGGGTGCTCGTCGGGCGGCGGCTGTCAGGACGACCCGTCGGAGACGCAGGATGCCGATCTGCGCGTCGAGTGCGGCGATGTGTTCCGTGGCGACTTCGCTCAGGGTGAGTTCCTGGTCCACGACCTTCCGGATCACGGGCAGGCCGAGGCCCAGTTCCCGCAGCGTCCGCACGAGGGCGAGGCGGGCGGCGGTGTCCGGGGCGTAGAGCCGGTAGCCGGCGTGGGTGCGGCCCGCGGGCTCGACGATGCCCCGATCGGAGTAGAACCGGATGGTCTTGACCGTCAGCCCGGTGCGCCGGGCCAGTTCGCCGATCGAGTACAGGGTGCCGCCGTCCATGAGCTCACCTCACCGTCTCCCCCTGCGGGAGACTCAAGTCTGCCGCTCCCTACCTCCGCTCCGTGCCATCGGCCGCGAGGCGGGCCGGGAGGCCGAGGTGGGGGAACTGGTCGCTGTCGAAGGTGGTGATCTCGGTGATCGCGCCGCCCGTGATGCGCAGGACGTCGATCGTCAGCGGCAGGTACGCGCCCTCCTGTCCCTGCCACAGGTAGTAGGCGACGGCGGGCTGGCGGTTCACGGCGGTGGGGACGGGGCGCAGGCCCTTCATGCCCTCGTAGCCGTCCTCGATCCAGCCGGCCACGACCGTGTCACGGCCGACGGTCAGACCCTGCGTGGGCGGCATCGCGAACCGGACGTCGTCCCGGAGCATCGCGGTGAGCGCCGGGATGTCCGTGGCGACGCTGGCCTCGGTGAAGCGGCGTACGAGGTCGCGGGTCGCGGCGTCCTCCTCGTCGCCGGTCCAGTCCTGGCGCTCGGCGGGCAGGTGCTCGCGCAGGCGCGCGCGGGCGCGCTGCAGGGCGCTGTTGACGGAGTTCACCGAGTCGCCGAGGAACTCCGCGACCTCCTTCGCCGGCCAGCCGAGGACGTCCCGCAGGATCAGTACGGCCCGGGGGCGGGGCGCGAGGTGCTGGACCGCGACCAGATACGCCAGTTCGATCGTCTCCCGTGCCACGGCGACCGCCTCCGGCTCGTCGGCGTCGTCGGCGAACAGTTCGTCGAGCAGACGGTCCGGGTAGGGCTGCAGCCACGGCACCTCGCCGCCGGTCGCCGGTTCCGGGCGGCACTTGGCGAGCAGGTCGAGGCAGGCGTTGGTGGCGATCCGGTACAGCCAGGCCCGGAACGTCGAGCGGCCCTCGAAGGTCTCCCGGCGGCGCCAGGCGCGCAGGAACGTCTCCTGAACGGTGTCCTCGGCGTCCTCGAACGACCCGAGCATCCGGTAGCAGTGCACGTGGAGCTCCCGCCGGTGCCGCTCGGCCAGGCCCGAGAACTCCTGTTCCCCGATGTCGTCCAGCCGGGTCGGGGCCAGGTCCTCCGCCGGTCGTGTGTCCGTACTCATCGTGTCGTCCTTCCACCTCGTGTCCCGTCGTAGGTGTGACGGGCGCGGGCGCGAAAACTCATCACCGGCCCGGCCGGGCGCCCCGTGGGAACACTCCGGCTCCGCCGCCGGTTCCACCTTGGCGGAGAAGGGATGGCGACATCGTGCACGGTGAGTACAAGGTTCCCGGCGGCAAGCTCGTCGTGGTGGACGTCGAGGTGGAGGACGGGGTGCTGCGGCACCCGCAGGTGGCCGGTGACTTCTTCCTGGAGCCGGACGAGGCGCTCCACGCGGTCAACCGGGCTCTCGACGGCGCCCCCGCCGACACCGACGCGGCCGGTCTGGCGAGCCGTATCGACCGGGCCCTGCCCGAGGGGACCGTCATGTACGGGCTGACCTCGGAGGCGGTCGGCATCGCGGTGCGGCGGGCACTCGCCCACGCCACGGACTGGACCGACTACGACTGGCAGCTGATCTACGACGGTCCGCAGAGCCCGGGGCTGCACATGGCCCTGGACGAGGTGCTCACCGCGGAGGTCGCCGCCGGACGCCGCCCGCCGACGCTGCGGGTGTGGGAGTGGGCCGCACCGGCGGTGATCATCGGCAGCTTCCAGTCGCTGCGCAACGAGGTCGACGCGCAGGGCGCCGAGCGGCACGGCATCGAGGTCGTCCGCCGTATCTCGGGCGGCGGAGCGATGTTCGTGGAGCCCGGCAACACGATCACGTACTCGCTGTCGGTGCCGGACTCTCTCGTCCAGGGGCTGTCGTTCCAGGACAGCTACGCCTACCTCGACGACTGGGTGCTGGACGCGCTCGGCGAGATGGGCATCAAGGCCTGGTACCAGCCGCTGAACGACATCGCCACCGAGCAGGGCAAGATCGCCGGTGCGGCGCAGAAGCGCCTCGTGGGACCGGACGGCGGGCCCGGAGCCGTTCTGCACCACGTGACCATGGCGTACGACATCGACGCCGACAAGATGCTCGAGGTGCTGCGCACCGGCCGGGAGAAGCTGTCGGACAAGGGCACCAAGAGCGCGAAGAAGCGGGTGGACCCGCTGCGCTGGCAGACCGGTCTGCCCCGGCGGGAGGTCATCGAGGGGCTGGTCGACTCCTTCCGGCGCCGCTACGGCCTGACCGACGGCAAGGTCACGGACGAGGAGCTGGCCCGGGCGCAGGAGCTCGTCCGCACCAAGTTCTCCACGCCCGAGTGGACGACACGCGTGCCCTGACCGGCCGGACCGGGGAGAAGGGCCTCAGCCCATCTCCTCCAGCCGCTTGCCCTTGGTCTCCTTGACGAACTTCAGGACGAACGGGATCGAGAGCGCGGCGAACACCGTGTAGATCACGTAGGTGGCCGACAGGTTCCAGTCGGCCAGCGACGGGAAGCTCGCGGTGATGGCCCAGTTGGCGATCCACTGTGCGGCCGCCGCCACGCCCAGGGCGGCGGCGCGCAGCCGGTTGGGGAACATCTCGCCGAGCAGCACCCAGACGACCACGCCCCACGACAGGGCGAAGAACAGCACGAACAGATGGGCGGCGATCAGGGCGACCCAGCCCTGGGTGGCGGGCAGCTTGCCGTCGACCAGGTCGTAGGAGAAGGCCCAGGCCTCCAGGCCGAGGCCGACGACCATGCCGACCGAGCCGATCAGGGCGAGCGGTTTGCGGCCGATCCGGTCGACGAAGATGATCGCGACGACCGTGCCGACGATGTTGATGATCGACGTCGTGAACGAGTAGAAGAACGAGTCGGTCGGGTCGACGCCCACCGACTGCCACAGCGTGGACGAGTAGTAGAAGGCGACGTTGATCCCGACGAACTGCTGGAACGCCGACAGGCCGATGCCGACCCACACGATCGGCTTGAACAGGAACGTGCCGCCCAGCAGGTCCTTGAACGACGACCTGCGCTCGGAGCGCATCGCCTGCTCGATCTCGGTGATCCGGGCGTCGAAGTCGACGTTCTCGCCCTCGACCTCGGCGAGGATCCGCCGGGCGCGCTCCCGCTTGCCGACGGAGATCAGGAAGCGGGGCGACTCGGGGATCGCGAAGGACAGCAGTCCGTAGAGGACGGCCGGGACGACCATGACGCCGAGCATGACCTGCCAGGCCTCCAGCCCCATCAGCGGGCCGCGCTGGTCGCCTCCGGCGGCGTTGAGGATCCCCCAGTTGACCAGCTGCGACATCGCGATGCCGACGACGATCGCGGCCTGCTGGAAGGAACCGAGCCGCCCCCGGTAGGCGGGCGGGGCCACCTCGGCGATGTAGGCCGGGCCGATCACCGAGGCCATGCCGATGGCGAAGCCGCCCACGACCCGCCAGAAGGCCAGGTCCCACAGCGCGAACGGCAACGCCGAACCCACCGCGCTGATCGTGAACAGGACGGCCGCGATCTGCATACAGCGGATACGGCCGATCCGGTCGGCGATCCGTCCCGCCGTCGCCGCGCCTACCGCACAGCCGATCAGCGCGATGGCGATGACCTGCGCCAACGCGGCCGAGCCGACGTCGTAGCGGTCGCGGATGGCCTCGACGGCACCGTTGATCACCGAACTGTCGTAGCCGAAGAGGAAGCCGCCCATCGCGGCCGCCGCCGCGATGAAGACGACGTGCCCGAGATGATCGGGGTGAGCCGTGGCGGCTCCTGACTGGGGTGACTGCGACGCGGTGCTGGTCACGTGAACTCCTCGGGCCGCCGGCCACACCCCGGGCGTGGACTGCGGTCATGCGGTGATCAACGGCAGGGCTTCTATCCGGTGCCCCCGGCGCGCGCCGATATGCCTCACCCGGCGCACGCTGGAACCGACCGCTGTCCGACGACGCCGGCTCTTTCCGTCGCATCGGCTGTCACAGACGGGAGGGCTGCCCGGTCAGAAGGGTGCAAGCAGTCGTCGCCGGATCCGGCGGGCGCCGCGCCGCGCGAGGCGGGCGGTGCCGTGGACGGAAGGAAAGATCCATGAAGGTCGTAGTGATCGGTGGGACCGGGCTCATCGGCTCGAAGGTGGTCGCCGCGCTCACCGAACACGGGCACGAGGCGGTGGCCGCCTCCCCCACCACCGGCGTCGACACCCTGACGGGCGAGGGTCTGGCGGAGGCCCTGGCGGGCGCGTCGGTCGTCGTCGACGTCACGAACTCCCCGTCGTTCGCCGACGACGCCGTGCTGGACTTCTTCCGCCGGTCCACGGAGCAGCAGCTCAAGGCGGAGAACGAGGCGGGGGTCGCCCACCATGTGGCACTGTCCGTCGTGGGCACCGACCGTCTCCAGGCGATCGGCTACTTCCGCGCCAAGCAGACGCAGGAGGACATGATCCGGGAGTCCGGGATCCCGTTCTCCATCGTGCGGGCGACGCAGTTCTTCGAGTTCGCCCAAGGGCTGGCGGACTCGGCCACCCAGGACGGCACGGTCGTCGCCGCGCCCATCAAGATCCAGCCGATCTTCTCCGGTGACGTGGCGGCGGCCGTGGCCCGCACCGCGGTGGGCGCGCCGGTGAACGGCATCGTCGAGGTCGCCGGGCCCGACACCTTCGCGTTCGAGGACTTCCTGCGCAAGGGCCTCGCGGTGCAGGGCGACCCGCGCCCGGTGGTGACGGAACCGCAGGGCCTGTACTGGGGTGCCGCTCTCCAGGAGTCCGACCTGCTCGCCGGACCGGACGCGTCGATCGGCGCGACCTCGCTGGCGGAGTGGAGCGCGCGGCAGGCGTAGCTCCCCAGCACGCGCCGAGCGCCGGGCCGACGGAAACCCGTCGCGGCCCGGCGCTCGGCCGTTCAAGCGGTGGCAGCCGTCAGGCGGGCTCGACGGGCAGCCACAGTTCGCAGGTCGCGGTGCTGAAGTCCGCCGCGCGGTCCAGGACGGCCACGATCGACGGGCCCGTCCGCAGCCGCCACGGGTTGGACGGGAACCACTCGGTCGCGGTCGCCGCCCAGGTGGTCTGCAGGGCCTGCGGATGCGGTCCGCTGGTCCGGAAGACGGCCCACATGCCCGCCGCCACCTCGATGGTGTCGAGTCCGTCCGGGACGGGCGTTTCCTGGTCGAGGGCGACGCCGTGCAGATAGGTGAGTTCGCTGCCCTCGGTGGCGTCGGGGTCGACGTCGTCGCTGACCTGCAGCAGGCCGGCCGGTTCGGTGTCGCTGAGTCCCTTCAGTCGTACGTGCTCCTGCGGCGGCAGCGCCGCGATGTGCTGCTGGATGTGCGGGTTGACGCCCTGGTGGATGAGTGGCACGCGGGCGGCGTGTCCGGCCAGCCGGAACGCGGGGCGGTCGACGAGGCGGGTGTCCATGGGGATGCTCCCTTCGACGGTCAGGCGGAACCTGAGCTGCGGTTGTGTGCGAAGGGGGCCTCCGTCACGGCGCACGTCACCGGGTCCGGCCCCGTGGACCGCCCTGAACGCGCGTCCGAACGCCTCGCTGGAGCCGTAGCCGTGCCGGACGGCGATGTCCAGCAGGTCGTTCTCGCCCCGGACGACGTCCGCGGCGGCGACGGTCATACGGCGCCGTCGCACGTACTCCGACAGCGGCATGCCGGCGAGCGACGAGAACATCCGGCGCAGGTGGTACTCGGTGGTGCCGAGTTCCCCCGCCAGCCGGCCGAGGTCGAGTTCCTCGCCGAGGTTCCGTTCGACCTGGTCGACGAGCCGGTTGAGTGCCGAGATCATGAGGTCTCCCTTCGCCGACAACCCTGGCAGCGGGCACTCCGGCCGCGCCCGATCGTTGCGATCCGATCCGATCATGCGCCCTCGGCATCTCGCGCAAGATGGAGACGTGAACCGACTTGGAGACGCGCTGCGGGCGTGGCGGGACCGGCTGGACCCGGCGGAGGCCGGGCTGACACAGGGGGCGCGACGCCGGGTGCCGGGGCTGCGGCGCGCCGAGCTGGCCATGCTCGCCGGGATCTCCGTCGAGTACGTCGTCCGGCTCGAACAGGGACGGGTGGCGACGCCGTCCGCGCAGGTGTGCTCGGCGCTGGCCCGTGCCCTGCGGCTGTCCGACGACGAGCAAGCGCATCTGCTGCGCCTGGCCGGCCACACCGCAGGCCCCGGCCGCCTCCCGCGGATCATCCCGGCGAGCCTGTACCGGATCATGGACCAGCTCGCCGCCCAGCCGGTGGCGGTCTACGACGGCATCTGGCAACTCCTGTACGGGAACCCGCTGTTCGCGGCCACCTTCGGGGAGGGCGCGGTGGGTGACGCCGAGGACGGCAATGTGCTGGTGTGGCAGTTCCTGGCGGAGCTGCCACGGATCCGGCAGTCGCCGTCCGAGCGGGAGGCGTTCGAGGAGTCCCTGATCGCCGACCTGCGGGCCACGACCAGCCGGTACCCCGACGACCCGGACGTCGAGGCGCTGATCGCGAAGCTGAGCCGCAGCCCCAGGTTCCGTGAGCTGTGGGACCGCGGGGCGGTCGGCGGGCACGAGAGCGCGCTCAAGCGGGTGGAGCATCCGGAGGTCGGGGACATCGCCCTGCTCTCCAGCATCCTGACCACGGAGGGCGGCCTCCGCCTCGTGGTGTTCACCCCGCAGCCGGGCACCGACGCCCGCAGCAAGCTCGACCTTCTCGGCGCGGTCGGCCTGCAGACCCTGTCCACCGCCCGGGAGTGAACGTTCAGGCTCGCTACGCCTCCTGCAGCGCCCGCTCCACGGCCTCCCGTACCCGGACGGCTTCGCGTTCCCTGCGCCGCGCGCGGGCCCGGCGTACGAGGAGGTAGGTCACGGCGACCACGAGGAGGAGCAGGCCGGCGAGCCAGGGAACGGCCCAGGTGTGCGCGGTCGCCTCGACGGGCTTCAGGGGCGTGGTCGAGCCGGAAGGATCGGTGAGCAGGGGCAGCAGCTCGGCGGTCGCCGTGAGGCGTACGCCGGGTGCGACGCCCCGCACGGGCACCTTCACCCTCCACCGCTCCCCCGGCAGCAGCTTCGGGGTGTCGGCCACGTCCTGTGCCGCCGTGCGCAGCCGGCCGAACGGGCCCTGGACGGAGACGTCCTGGCGGGCGGAGAGCAGGGCGTTGCCGGTGTTGTGGACGGTGTAGGTGACGGTGGCCGTGCCCTTCGCGAACGGGTTCGCGGTGCCGTCGTAGGCGATGTGCAGGTCCTCGACGGCGAGCCGGGGCGTGAGTTCGCCGCCGACGCGAAGGGCGAGGCGGACGCCGAGGCGGCGGTCGACGTTGATGCCCGCGGCGGTGTCGGACTGCTTGAGGGAGGTGAGGAGGCCGCCCACGTGGTCGCCGGGGGTGGCGTTCTTCGGGACGGTGACCGTGAAGGGGACGTCGGCGGACTTGCCGGGCTTGATCGTGAGGGTGTCGGTCCGGGGGTGCACCCAGGCGCCGACGCCGACGGACTTCTTCTCCCGGGTGAGCAGGTCGAGTTGTCCGGCGTCGGTGGTGTAGCCGTCGGAGGCGTACACGGCGAGGCGGAGGGGGGTGCTGCCCCGGTTGGTGACGACCATCGTGTCCTCGACGGTGCCGCCCGGGTTCACGGCGTAGCCGAAGCTGGAGCGGTCGTCGCCGTACCCGTTCGCGGCGGTCCGGACCGTCCAGCTGACGTCGCCGTCGGCGGCCGCGGCGGGTCCCGCGCGCAGGCCCGTGAGCGCGAGGACGGTGAAAAGGACGAGGAGCGCGGCGAGGCGGGGACGTCTGTGCGTGGGCATCTGGGTTTCTCCAGGAGGGGGCGGTGTGGCAGGGCGCCCGTGGGTGCCCTGCCACACCGGTGGAACGGTCCTGCCGCCCCGCTCGGCGCGGCGGCAGGGTGGGGGTGGTCCGGTCAGCTGCTGAGCGCGGTGATCGTGAGGGTCGCGCGGTACGAGCCCTTCGCGACGTTGTCCGGGATCTTCAGGTCGAGGTCGGCGCCCAGCCGGGCGTCGCCGCGCGGGTGGCCCTGCCCGGCGGAGGCGAGGCCCCGCGAGACGGACAGGCCGGCGCCCTGGTCGTCGTAGCCGGAGGCCACCGCCGAGGCGGCCGTGGCGCCCGCTCCGCCGTTGAGGACGTACGGCTTCCAGCCGAGGTAGGAGCCGGAGAACTTCTTGTCGGCGTCCTTGAACTCGCTCACGTCGGCCGAGATCGACCAGGGGGCGAGCGAGCGGCGGCTGTCGGTCACCCGGAGGGGGTTGATCTTGCCGGCGGCCTCGAAGTGGTTGCCGTCGGTCTCCTTGGCGGTGCCGAGGTCCACCAGGCCGTTGTAGCCGTCGATGGTCCAGCCGAACTCGCCGGGGGCGGCGGCCGGGACGTCGACCTGGAGGGACTGGCCGTCGCCGTTGTACGGGTGGACGGTGACCTTGTCGACGACGGAGCCGACCGGCTGACCGGGCGTCGCGCAGGGGACGTTGCCGTTGTCGACCGACGGGTTCGGCGTGGCGCAGGTGCCGGAGCGCAGGTTCTCCAGGACCAGCTTGTCGGACCTGACCTTGACGCGGACGTACGAGCGGACGTGCTCCTGGTTCTCCACCGAGTTGAACCAGAAGTTGTCCGGGTTCAGCGGGTCGGGACCGTTGCCCTGGACGCCGGTGCCGGAGTCGTCGGGCTTCTTGAGGTCGTAGTACTTCGACCCCGAGGCCGAGTTGGCCGTCACGTAGATGACTCCGCCGGGGCCCGGGTAGACCTCGGCCTGGCCGGGCTTCTCCTCCGGGTTGGCCTTCTGCCCGTTCTTGATGGCGTAGCTGCGGGAGTAGCTGTGGTCGTGGCCCTGGAGGACCATGTCGATGCCGAGGTCGGAGAAGGCCGTCGTGAAGTCCTTGCGGCGGTCCTTGTTGCCCTGGTCGTAGGAGTGGCTGGCGGGCGAGTAGATGGAGTGGTGGTAGACCAGCACCTTCCACTTGGCTTCCGAGCCGTGCTTCTTGACGACGTCGGTGATGTAGCCGACGTGCTGGGCGTCCTTGGTGTCGCTCTGGGCGTTGCTGTTGATGTCGATGAACAGCACGTCCTTGTGGATGAACCAGTAGTCGCCGCCGGACCGGGTCGACGCGTCCTTGTCGTAGTACGCCTCGGACTTGTCGGTGTTGGGCGTGAAGTGGTGCTGCTCGTAGGCCTTGCCGCCGACGTCGTGGTTGCCGATGGTGGCGGCCATGGGGACCTGGCGGAGCTGGTCGGGGGCGAGGAACGACGTCCACTGCTTCTCGTCGTTGGCGCTCTCGACGTGGTCGCCGCCGGACACCAGCAGTTCGGCGTCGGGGTTGGCCTCGGTCGCCACCTTCAGGGTGTCGGCCCAGCCGGCGCCGTCCTTCTGCGCGTCGCCGCTGGAGCCGATCTGGGGGTCGCCGAGGAACAGGAAGTCGTAGTCGCCTTCGAAGTCCCGGGTCTTGAAGCTGTACGTCGGGGACCAGTCGCCCTCGCCGCCCACCCGGTAGGAGTAGGCCACGTTCTCCCTGAGGCCGGTGATCGTGGCGTGCCGGTTGTAGCCGCCGCTGGAGGCGATGTTGGCGCCGCCCGTGGCGGCGAAGGTGGCCGCGTCGGCGGGGAACCGGCCGTCGGTGAGGGCCGAGGTGGGGGCGACCTGGAGCTGCTGCGGGGTGTCCGCCGTGGAGTACCAGGTGACGATCCGCTGGGTCTCGTCGGCGCCCACGCCGAGGATGACGCCGGACACGCCGGCGGAGTCGGCCGCGGCGGCCGGGGCCACACCGCTGCCGCCCAGTGCCATGGTCAGCCCCAGCACGGCGGTGGCGGCACCGCCGGCCACACGGCGTCTCACGGGGCCGTCGCTCTGCGTCGTTCTACTGCTCGATCTCATGGGTTCTTTCGTTCCTTATGCATGCATGAATGCACGGATTGGAGATCTGTACGATCACCGGGTGGCATGAACCGGAGGCAAATGATCCGGCCGAGTTGGTTGAACGTCGCACCAAACAGGGGGCGTCCCGCCGACAGCCCCTCAGGCACCGGTGATCCGCTGCGCGAACCAGGTCAGCCCCATGACGGCCACCCCCGCCGCGACCAGTCCCGTCGCCCGGCGTCCGGCACGCGGAGCCCTGCGCCGCAGGACGGCCAGCGCGGGGAAGAGCAGCCCGACGATCGCCAACTGCACGGCCTCGATACCGAGGTTGAACACCAGCAGCGACCACAGCAGGGTCCAGGACCACGCCGCCTCGATGCCCAGCGCCCCGGCGAACCCCAGGCCGTGGACGAGCCCGAAACAGAACACCACGCCCAGCCTGGTCCAGCCCGCCCGGTCCAGCCGGAAGTGCCCCACCCGCCCCTCCTGTTGCGCGGCCGGATCGCGGTGCCGGGCGAGCCGCCACAGGTGCCAGCCCGCGACGACGGCGATGGACAGGGCGATGACGGGCTCCACGACGGAGGCCGGGACCTCCACCAGACCGAGGGCCGCCAGCAGGAAGGTGACCGAGTGGGCCAGGGTGAACGTCGTGGCGACGAGCACGACTTCGCGGGGCGTGCGCGAGCCGACGATGAGCGCCAGCAGGAACAGGATGTGGTCGATCCCGGTCAGCAGATGCTCCGCGCCCAGCCGGAAGAACTCCCAGAACCGCTGGTACCAGGTCTGGTCGATCAGGAAGGACGGGTGCGCGGCGTCGAGCGCGGCGCTGCCCACGAGTCCGTCGACCGCGTACGTGACGATGGTCTTGGTGCCCTTCACATACCGCTCCGCGTCGGGGAACAGCGTGCTGCGTACGTCCAGCGGGGCGTCGCCGCCCGCGCAGGTCCAGTCGAGCCCGAGGACGGCGTAGGGGGCGCCATCGCGGCGGCTCATCGTGAACCCTCCGTGCCGGCGCGGGGTGCAGGGCCGGCCGCCGGAAGAGAGCGAGAAGCGGTCGGTGACATAGCCGGTCACCGCGTCGGCGTGCGCGTCGAGCACGGCGGCCCGGCCGCGGGCGTCACCGGTCTCGAAGGCGGCGGTGCCCTGCCGGAACAGGGCGTCGTCGTGGGCGGCGTCGGCCGCGGACACGACGAGGAGGTCGTACTCCAGCTCCACGGTGGTGTGCGGCCGGCCCGGGTCGTGCGCGGTGACGTCGGCGTGGACGGTGGAGGCGAAGCCGTGCGCGTGGCCCGGCCCGGCCGTGCCGACGACCGCGACGACGGCCGCGCACAGGGCGATGAGAATGCGGCGAACCCGCTGTGACATGGTGCTCCTTCAGGTTTCCGGAGCACCGTGCGTGCCGTGGATGAACAGCGCTGGTCGCCCCGGCGAAGCCTCGGACAACAAGCCCTCTTCGGCGTCCACGTGGGCGTCGGACGGCGCAGGATGAACGCCGCACCATCCGTCACTGCTCCGAGGGACGATCGTCTTGCGTTCACCGCTTCGGATCGCCGCCGCGCTGGCGGCGGTCGCCGCACTGGTCACCGGCTGCAGCTCCGCCGACGCCTGGTCGGAGCCGCACGCCTCCCCCACGCCCGTCGGCGCCCTCGGCCCCGGCTTCGTCGACCCCTCGGCCTCCCCGACCCCGGAGGCGACCGTGACCCCGAGGCCGGGCTCCTGGGACGACGTCCACCCCCCGGCGGGCTACCGGGTGGTCCTGGTGACCGCCGGGCACGACCGCCCGACAACCGCGCTCGTGACCGCCGTACGGGACTGGGCGCGGGAGGAGGACGTCGACCTGCGCACGGTGACCGCGGACGATCCCGGCCGCCATATCGCCGCTCTCACGCGGGCCATGGACATGGGCCCGGACCTCGTCGTCACGGCGGGCAACGACCTGGTGGACCCGCTGGCCGCGGTCAGCCC
This sequence comes from Streptomyces nigra, assembly GCF_003074055.1. Lineage (NCBI taxonomy): Bacteria > Bacillati > Actinomycetota > Actinomycetes > Kitasatosporales > Streptomycetaceae > Streptomyces > Streptomyces nigra. Next base: position 343,895 of record NZ_CP029043.1, read on the forward strand.
CAGCCATCTCGCCCAGCATTTCCTCGTCGTGGGCGCGGAGTTGGCCGAGCCGACGGAGAACGTCACGGCCGCCGACTGGACCGGGGCGTCCTTCCGCGGCGAGGGGCTGGGCATGTCCTCGGCGTACGACGCCCGCTCGTTCACCGCCGCACGCTGCGCCGCCGCCGTCAGGGCGGGAGTGGCGGCCGTGCTCAGCGACCTGACCGGGATCGTGCTCTGGCTGGACGAAGTGGCGTAGAGCCTCCGGGCGGCGAGGGTGGTACGCGCTGTACCAGGAAAAGCCGTGGCTCCCGGCGGCGCTCCCGGAACCGCAGGATCGACTCCGTGACCCGGCACCCCCGTGCCGGCCCGAAGCGGAGGAACCAGCATGCCCACGACGTTCATCACCGGAGCCAACAAGTCCCTCGGTCTGGAGACCGCCCGCCGTCTCGTCGAGGCCGGGCACACGGTCCTCGTCGGCGCCCGCGACCCGGAGCGCGGCCGGGCCGCCGCCGCGTCGGTCGGCGCACGGTTCGTCCGGATCGACGTCACGGACGACGCCTCGGTGGACGCCGCCGTCGCCGATGTCGCCGCGCACGAGGGCGGCATCGACATCCTGATCAACAACGCCGGGGTCCTCGGCCGGGTGGGCCCCGTCGAGGAGTTCACGGCGGCGGACATGAGGGAGGTGCTGGAGGTCAACGTCGTCGGGATCGTCCGGGTCACCCACGCGTTCCTGCCGTTGCTGCGCACCTCGCCGAACCCCGTCATCGTCAACGTGTCCAGCGGCATGGGCTCCTTCGGCCTGACGCAGGACCCGGACCGGGTCGAGTCGCGGTACGCCCTGCCGCTCTACAGCGCGTCGAAGGCCGCGGTCACCATGCTCACCACGCAGTACGCCAAGGAGCTCAAGGACATCCGGGTCAACGCGGCCGACCCCGGCCAGACCGCCACTGACTTCACCGGCGGTGTCGGGCACTCGGTGGCCGAGGGCGCCGAGTCCATCGTGGCCCTCGCGACGATCGGCGCGGACGGCCCGACGGGACGGTTCGTCGACCGGTCCGGCGAACTCCCCTGGTGAGCCCCCGGCCGGCCTGATCAGGCCGACGTGATCGGGCCCGCACGGTCGGCCGGACGACGATCTCGCCGACGTCGACGCCCTCGGGCTGCTCGATGACGTACCCGATGGCCGACGCGACGGCCGACGGGGGCATGGCGCCCTCGTCGCGCTGCTCGACCAGGGCGGCCGCGCCCTCGGGGGCGGCGCCTGCCCTGGACGGCCTCACGGTCGGCCCCTGACGGGCGGGACCCGCGTCCCGATCCCGATCGACACCATCTCTGTCAGAACCATTGACAACGATGTCAAAGACGTGATCTAGTCCCCTCCGATCCAGCCGGTGCCACTGATCGCCTGTCAAGCGCGTGCAATGAAAGGTGACTTCGACGTGAAGGACGTGGCCGAGGAACAGGAGACCGCTTCCATGCACAGACCCCTGCACCATCGACTGCGTGAGCGCGCGTCGACCGTGCTCGCCGCGCTGCTCGTCACCGGCGCCGCCTTGAGCCCGGCGCCGGCCGTCGCCCAGGGCGCCGCGGACACCGGCGAACTCACCTCGCTGGTCAACCCGTTCATCGGCACCCAGAACTTCGGCAACACCTTCCCCGGCGCGAGCGCCCCGTTCGGCATGGTCCAGGTCAGCCCGGACACCGGCGGCCAGGGCGGCTACGACTACCAGCAGGACAAGATCTACGGCTTCAGCCAGACGCATCTGTCCGGCGTCGGCTGCTCCGTCATGGGCGAGCTGCCCCTGATGCCGACGACCGGGGCCGTGGACCGGGTCGACGCCGACGCCTACCGCTCGACGTACTCGCACGACGACGAGGACGCCGAACCCGGCTACTACCGCGTCGGATTGAAGACGTACGACATCGACGCCGAGCTGACCGCCACGGAGCGCACGGGCTGGCAGCGGTACACGTTCCCGTCGACCGGCCGCGCCAACGTCCTGTTCAACACGGGCAAGGCCAACCAGCGGGTGTACGACTCGGAGGTGCACGTCGTCGGTGACCGCACCGTCGAGGGCCGGGTCGAGGCGGGCAACTTCTGCGCGGGCAAGGACCGGCACACCGTCTACTTCACGGCGACCTTCGATCGGCCGTTCGCGTCGCACGGCACCTGGCGCGGCAGTACTCCGGCGCCCGGCGAGCGCGACGCCGCCGGTGAGGGCGGCAACGGTGCCTGGGTGACCTTCGACGCGGCCACCGACCGGGACGTCGTCGTCAAGGTGGGGCTGTCGTACACGGGCCTCGAGGGCGCCCGTAAGAACCTGAAGGCGGAGACGGGCGACTCGTACGACTTCGACGCCACACGGAAGGCCCTGCACACCACGTGGGAGCGGCAGTTGGAGGCGGTCCGGGTCACGGGCGGCCCCGAGGAGCGGCAACGGGCCTTCTACAGCGCGCTGTACCACGCGCAGCTGCACCCGAACCTCGCCGGTGACGTCGACGGCCGGTACGCGGGCTTCGACGGCAAGACCCATACGGCGTCGGGCTTCACGCCGTACCAGAACCTGTCGCTGTGGGACACGCACCGCCCGCAGAACCAGTTGCTGCAGGTGCTGCAGCCGAAGGTGGCCCGGGACGTGGCGCTGTCGGTCGTGGCGATCGGGCGGGACGGCGGCTGGCTGCCGCGCTGGTCGCTGGCCAACAGCGAGACCAACATCATGACCGGCGACCCGGTCACCCCGTTCCTGGTCGAGGCCTGGTCCAAGGGCCTGCTGAAAGGCTACGAGAAGGAGGCGTACGCACTCCTGCGGAAGAACGCCACGAGCACCCCGCCGGACGATTCCCCCTACAACGGCCGCTCCGGCGTGGCCGCCTACCAGGAGCGCGGCTATGTCCCCAGCGGGCTGGAGCTCGGCAAGGACTGCGCGCACAAGGGCGGTGACAACGACTGCGTCCATCCCGCGTCGGCGACCCTGGAGTACGCGGCGGCCGACGCGTCACTGGCCCTGATGGCCAAGGCCCTCGGACACACCGCGGACGCCCGGATGTTCGCGGCGCGCGGCCAGTGGTACCGCAACCTGTGGGACTCGGACATCGGGCAGTTCCGGCCGCGCACGAAGGACGGCACCTGGCTGACCCCGTACGACCCGGTCGAGGCCGGCCACCAGTTCCACGAGGGCGGCGCCCACCAGTACCAGTGGCTGGTGCCCCAGGACCCGGCCGGACTGGTGTCCCTGATGGGCGGCAGGAAGGCCACCGAGAAGCGGCTCGACTCCTTCTTCGCCTACGACAAGCTGCTCGCGGACCCGGCCAGGACCGCCCGCGAGGACTGGATCTCGGCGCCGTACGACTACTACGGCAAGCCGACCTACAACCCGAACAACGAGCCCGATCTGCACGCCCCGTACATGTATCTGTGGGCGGGCGCGCCGGCGAAGACGGCCACCGTGGTGCGCGCCGCGATGACCCTCTTCACCGACGGTCCGGACGGCATGACCGGCAACGACGACCTGGGCACGATGTCCGCCTGGTACGTCTTCTCCTCGCTGGGCCTGTACCCGGTGACGAACGGCGGCGACTACCTCGCCGTGTCCTCCCCGCAGTTCCCGTCGGCGGAGATCCGCATCGGCGCCTACGGGAAGCGGCAGGGCGGCACCCTGACCGTGAAGGCGCCCGGCGCGAGCGACACCCGGCGGTATGTGCAGCGGGCGCGGTTCGACGGGAAGGACCTGCGCGCCACCTGGCTGGACTGGGACGCGGTCGCCGAGGGCGGGCGGCTCACCTTCGAGATGGGCGACAGGCCGTCGGCGTGGGGCACCGGCAAGGGGGCCGAGCCGCCGTCCGTGAACCGTGCGGCGGCCGACTCCCGCCGGCACCTCGACGCCTCGCTGCGCACCAGCGCGGACGTCGTCCCGACGGCGGACAGCGCCCAGAGCGTCCGCCTTCAGCTCGACGTGCTGGGCCAGTCGCCCGGCACGCTGCGCGCGGACGTCGACGCCAAGGCCCCGAAGGGCTGGACCGTGAAGACGTCCCCGGCCTTCTCCCTCGCCTCGCACCGGCTGCCGGTCCAGCGCACGGCGACGGTGGACGTGGGCGTGCCGGCCGGGACCGCGCCGGGCACGTACTCGGTGCGGATCACGGCGGCCGCGAAGGGTGTGAAGGCCGTGGAGCGCACGGCGACCGTCGAGGTCCGCGCGGCCGCGAAGTGTGCCACGGGTGTCGAGGACGTCTGCGCCGTCGACCTGTCGGATGAGGCGAACCACGACGGTACGGCGACCGTCGCCGCGCCCGACGAGGGCGACTTCGACGGCGGGGGCTGGAGCTACGACGCCGCCCTGCTGCCGAAGGCGGGTCCGGTCGTCTGGGACGGCGTCACCTACGACGCGCCCGACCCGTCGGGGACGGCCGCGAACTTCGTGGAGAACCGCGGCCAGGCCATGCTGCTCCCGGCCGGCTCCTACGGCACCCTGCGCCTGGTCGCCGCGTCCCACCACGGCCCGGTGTCCACGGCACTGACCGTCCGCTACACCGACGGAAGCACCGCCGAGGTACCGGTGACCGTCGGCGACTGGGCCGGGTCGACCCCGCAGGGCAGCACCGTCGTCCTGGAGATGGCCCACCGCATCAAGCACGGCCAAGGCGTCGACGGCCCGCCGGTCCGCCTGTTCGGGACGTCGGGGAAGCTGGACGACTCGAAGACGGTGCGTTCCGTGGGACTGCCGAACGATACGCGGGTGCAGATCTATGCGCTGACGCTCGGTTAGGGCCTTTCGTTTGGATCAGCCCGGCTGCGGCCAACGGGACGTGGTGACGTGCCCGAGCGGGGGCTGGTGCGTGCGGCTGCAAGGCGGAGGAGGGCGGCGACGCGATGGGGGCCCCTCCCGCGCGAGCGAAGCCGAGCGTGGGGGAGCCGGCAACCGACGACAACGCCGCAGATGCGCGTGCCGGCCCCCGCGACGCCGGGATGATCCAAACGAAAGCCCCTAGGTGTGTTGTCCGTAAAGTCGCGTCGTCCGCCCGTAGGGCGGGCGGCGGACACGGCACACCCGGGCGAGCGGGAAAGGTGTGCGGCGGCGAGACGGTCTGTAGTACCCCTGGACGGTCCGGAGTTTTCGCCGCCGACCCTCAGGAGGCGCCCATGTCCTCGCCGTCCGTCCGCCGTGTCATGCCCATCATCCGGTCGGAGGCCCTGGAGGAGAGCCGGGACTTCTACGGCCTCTTGGGCCTCGAGGAGGTCATGAACCACGGCTGGATCATGACGCTGGCCTCCCCGTCCACTCCGGCGGCCCAGATCAGCGTCATGACGAGCGACAAGACGGCCCCGGTCACGCCCGACGCGAGCATCGAGGTCGACGACGTGGACGCGGCCTACGCCGCGATGCGCGAGAGCGGCGCGGAGATCGTCCACCCGCTGCAGGACGAGGAGTGGGGCGTACGGCGCTTCTTCGTCCGCGACCCGAACGGCCGGGTGATCAATGTGCTGAGCCACCGCTGAAGCATTCGGGCCGACCTGCCCGCCTCGTGACCGAGGGGCCTCGCTCGCTTCGGGTCAGGAAGCGCGGCGGAAGACCGCGGCCGGGCCTATGACGCCCGGGCCGAACTTGTCACGGACGCGGTCGACGGCGTCCTCGGCGACCAGCCGTGCCTCGCGCGCCTCGTCCAGGCTGATCTGCTGGGCGACCTGGTCGGCGCCGACGAGATCCGTACCCTTGAGGGTGAGTCCGGTGAGCCGGCCGCGCTGAAGGCCGGCGGCGTCCATCAGCTGGTAGGCCATCGCCCGCAGATCGTCGTCGTGCGCGGACGCCTCCGGGAGGCGGCGGGTCCGCTCCCAGCCGCCGCCTCCGGCGAACGACAGTTTCAGGGTGAGCGCGCGGGCGGCCTGGTCCCTGCGGCGCAGCAGCAGACCGAGCTGGACGACCAGGTCGAGGAGGGCGGCGCGGACGGTGGCGCCGTCCAGGGTGTGCCGGGAGAAGGTGTGCCGGACGGACGCCGTCGGGGGCAGGGCGCGGGGGACGACGGGGCGCGGGTCGACGCCGCGCGCCCTGTCGGTCGCCGTACGGCCCGCCCGGCCGCCCAGCAGGCGCTGCACCGTGGCAGGCGGCACGGAGGCGAGCAGGCCGACATTGTGGATGCCGTACGCGCGCAGCGCCTCCGCCTGCCGGGGGCCGATGCCGTGCAGGGCGTCGACCGGCAGTGGGCCGAGCCAGTCGGTGACCTCGTCGGGGCCGACGGCCAGGACTCCGCCGGGTGCGGGGACCTGCGCGGAGGCGGTGGCCGCGACGGTGATCGACGGTCCGATGCCGACCCGCACGTCCACGCCCAGCCGGGAGAGGGTGCGTACCCGCAGGACCTCGCCGAGGCGCCGGGTGTCCGGGCCGTGGTAGCGCAGGGCGCCCTTCAGCTCGACCAGGGCCGCGGAGGGCGGCAGGGCCTGTACGACGGGTGACAGCTCGGACAGTTCCTCCAGTACCCGCCGGTATGTCTCCTCCCCCAGCCGGTCCGGGCACCGTACGTGCATCACCGTCGAGATCCTGCGCGCCGGTCCGTCCGTCGTCATGTCCCACCTCCCGCACTCACCCCTTCACGGTATCGAACAAATAATCGAACACGCGAGGGCGCGCCGGGTGGATCTTGAGCTTAGAATCAAAAATGTGTTCGATGACCTGCCGCCCGACCTGGACCGACTGCGCACGCTGCGCGTCTGGCACGCCCTGTGGGTCCAGCGCATCGACGCCAAGATCGCGGCGCTGCAGCGGCGCCAGGCCGAGGAGGAGAACGGCCGGCGGCGCCGCCCCCGGCCCCCGGAGTGGATCGTCGAGCTCGGCATCGGTGCCGACCGCTCCCCCGTCCAGGTCCATGCCGGCGACTGCCATATGGCGGGCGAGCGGCGCCGGGCGGTGAGCCGGGACGAGGCGCGCCGGCTGCTCGCGACCGGCCTGGAGGGTTGCAGCCACTGCCGCCCGGCGGCCCGGCTGCACATCATCGAGTGAGAGCCACCCCGCCGGCCGCGCTCAGATCACTGCCCCGCCAGTTCGCGCAGGGCGCGCGTGGTGGGCGACCCGGGATCGCCGGTGATGAGAACGACCTCCTGGTCGTCCTCGGGCACGAGCAGCACGTCGCAGTTCAGCCGGAGCGGACCGGCCTCGGGGTGTTCGAACGTCTTCGTGCGATGGCCGGGCGCGTGCACGGGACGCGTCCGCCAGATCCGCCGGAACTCCTCGCTCCCGGCGTGCAGTTCGGCGAGCAGGGCCGTCAGCTCCGGGTCGTCCGGGTAGCGGTCGGCGGCCCGGCGCAGCCGCGCCACGACGATGTGCCCGAACTCCTCGGCACCGGAGTCCGTGTACGCCGCGCCCTCCCCCAGGAAGCGGCGCCGGGCCAGATTGGCCGGCCGGCGTTCGAAGTCGCCGCCGAGCAGCGCCCGGGCCAGCGGGTTCCAGGCCACGACACCGTACGCCGCGTCGGTGACGACGGCCGCGGTGAGCGGCAGCCGGTCCAGCATCCGGGCCACGTGCGGCCGCACCCGTCGTACGGCGGTACGGGCGGGCGGTACGTCTGCCCCGGCCAGCCGGAACAGATGGCTGCGCTCGGCCGGGGTGAGACGCAGCGCACGGGCCAGCCCGTCGAGGATCCGGGGCGAGGGCCGTGGCCCCCGGGCCTGCTCCAGCCGTGTGTAGTAGTCGACGGACATATGGGCGAGCTCGGCCATCTCCTCGCGCCGCAGACCCGGCGTACGGCGGACGCCGCCCGTCGCCGTGAGCCCCACCTCGTGCGGGAGCAGTCCGGCCCGGCGGTCCCGCAGGAAGCGGGCGAGTTCCTGCCGCGCCATGCCACCTCCTGTGCGGTGCCCGGTACGGCGTGCCTGGTACAACCTGTCCCTGGCTGGGCACCCACCGCCAGGGCAGCGTGGTGTCATGAACGATCGCACAGCTCTGGTCACCGGTGCCAACAAGGGCATCGGCAAGCACATCGCCCGGCTCCTCGCGGCCGAGGGCTTCACCGTGTACGTCGGCTCCCGCGACCCGGAACGCGGACGGCGGGCCGTCGAGGAGATCGGTGCCGCCGCCCGACCTGTCGTCCTGGACGTGACGGACCCGGGCACCGTCGAAGGTGCCGCGTCCCGGATCGACCGCCTGGACGTCCTCGTCAACAACGCCGGCATCTCACCGTCGCTCGCCCCGCCCACCGACACCGGCGCCGAGGAGTTCCGGCGCACCTACGAGACCAACGTCTACGGCGTGGTGACGGTGACCAACGCCTTCCTGCCCGCCCTGCGCCGCTCCCCGCGCCCCCGGATCGTCAACGTCTCCAGCGGGACGGGGTCCCTGACGTGGAGCACGCACCCCAACCCGCAGTTCACGCCGGGCAACGGGGCCGGTGCCGCGTACCGCTCCTCGAAGGCGGCGCTGAACGCCCTCACCGTCTTCTACGCGCAGACGCTGGCCGAGGACGGCTTCAAGGTCAACGCGCTCGCCCCCGGCCTGCGGGCCACCGATCTCAACCCCAGGGCAGCGACGGGCGGCGACCCGGCCGAGGCCGCCCGGGGCGCCGTGCACCTGGCCCTGCTCCCGGCCGACGGCCCGACGGGCGGCTTCTTCTCCTGGGACGGGACACCTGTGCCCTGGTGAGTGTTCTCCGCCGGCTGCCCCCGCCCCGCCCGATCAGCCGACGCTGATACAGAAGGGGTGCCCGACAGGATCGGTGAGGACCCGGGCCCTGTCCCCGTGCGACTGATGATCGGGCCGGCCCGCCCCGAACTCCCGCAGCCGCGCCTCGACTTCGCCCAGGTCCTCGTCACCGATGCGGAAGCACAGGTGCAGTTGCTGCGGCTGATCCTGGCCCGGCCAGCTCGGCGCCTGATAGTCGTCCACCCGCTGGAAGCCGATGACGAGCCCGTGCTCCCCTTCGAGACCCGCGAAGTCGGCGTCGGATCTCGGGTGCAACTCCAGCCCGGTGGCCCGCTGGTAGAAGGCGGCCAGCGCCAGTGGGTCGGGGCAGTCGAGCGTGATCGCAGCCAACTGCAGGGGCATGAAACCTCCGAGGCCGCCCGAGAAGTGCCGGTGAACTCCCGTACGGGAGCTCGGGATCAGCCTAATTTGAGGGGGCCCGGGCGGCGGGGCCCGGGTGTCACTTCGACGGCTTGAGCGTCTTCGCCGCGCCCCAGAGCGAGCCGGGGTTGGCGCGATGCGGGTGGCGGGCCAGCATCGTGCGGTAGAACTCGACCGCGTCGGCCGTGCTCGCCAGGGTCTTCTCGATGTCGGCGAGGTAGTCGATCGACTGCTGGACGACGACCGGGTCGTCGTCGTGGTCGGGGTGCTTGTGACCGGCGACGACGTGGTCCGCACCGAGGCCCTGGACCCTGCGCAGCGCGGCCGCCCACTCGGCGCGCGAGGCGGCGTCGGTCTCGGCGAGGTACATGTGGGTGTTGTTGTAGACGACATCGCCGGCGACGACGAGCCCGGCGTCGGGAGCCCACAGCACGGTGCTGCCGGCCGTGTCGGTGTGACCGGTCTCGATCACCCTCAGCTCGTGCCCTTCCAGGAGGATGCGGTCGCCCTCCAGCTCGTCCGGGACGACCGCGTCCGGGATCCGCCCGGGGAAGAGCCGGCCCCAGAACCCCTCGATGTAGTCGTCCGCGGTCTGGAGACGCGCGCCGGCGACGGTCCCGGCCGTCGCGACGGCCCGCACTCCGGGGAACGCCGCGGCCAGCTGCCCGATGCCGAACAGATGGTCGCCGTGGCCGTGCGTGACGTAGATGTGCGTGAGGTTCCGTTCATGGCCCCTGATCCACTCGATCAGCTGCTCGTTCTGCTCGATCGTCGTGAACGTGTCGACGAGCACGGCATCGCGTTCACCCTGGATCAAAGTCGCCGAGTTCATCACCCAGCGCAGATCAGAGCCCTCGTCGCCGCTCTCCGGAAGGTCACGGACCACCCCCTCACGGCGCGCCAGCAGTGTGTCGTACGTCAGTTTCCTCACGGGTTCCGTCGTCATGGGGTCTCTCCGAATCGGTCCATCCAGCACAGGCGATATTAGATTCTATACAACATCTAATCGGTGGATACGATGGATGGCAACCGACATCTACCGGGAGGTACCCGATGGGCCGCGCCTCGAAGGCTCAGGCACAGGAGAACCGACAGCGGGTCGTGGAGACCGCCTCCCGGCTGTTCCGCGAACAGGGCACGCAGGTCAGCGTCGCCGACCTGATGAAGGCCGTCGGCCTCACCCACGGCGGCTTCTACAAGCAGTTCGCCTCCAAAGAGGCCCTCGTCGACGAGGCGACGGCCCACGCCTTCGAGGAGTTCACGCGGCAGTACTTGCCCGCGTCCGGCTCCGACTCTGCCCCCGACTCCGACTCCGGAGACACCGCCACTCAAGAAGGCCTCACCCAGGAGGAGTTGATAGACGTCTACCTCTCCGCCGAGCACCGGGACAACGCGGCGGACGGCTGCCCGCTCGCCGGGTTCGCCCCCGATCGGGCGCGCGCCACCGGCGACTCGGAGGCGCATCGCGTGTACGCGCAGGGCGCGCGCGACTTCGCCGAGGCGCTCGCGACCGAGGATCAGAACGGCCTCACCCGGCTGTCCACCCTGGTCGGCGCCCTCACCCTCGCCCGGGCCACCAAGGGCACACCCATCTCCGACGAGATCCTCGACGCCGCCCGCGCGGCACTGACGGAAAGCGACTGACCCAGGAGCCCTGAGCCCCGCCGCCCTGCCGGCCCGCCACACCCATACATGCACTCGCACACCCAGAATAGATTACCAGTGACATCTATCACGTGGACGTGCCCTCGCTCAGCGACACACAATGAGCCGGCCGCCCCACCGGCGCCCGCCGTACATAGTGGGCGCGCCAGGGCGAACCCCTAGCCCCTGGAGATTTCTGTGCGTACAGAGACGACGGCCGGCCTGCTGGCACCCGGCCCTCACGAAGTGGTCGTGGACGGCCTGACCCAGCGCTACCACGTCCACGGCTCGGGCCCGATCTGCCTGGCCGTGCCCGGCGGACCGGGTGTCGCCTGGGACTCCCTGCGGGCCCCGGACCTCGAGGCGTCGCTCACCATGGTGTACGTGGAACCGCTGGGCACCGGCGGCTCGCAGCATCTCGCGTCACACCCGCACGGCTACACCCGCGAGCGCTACACCCGAAGCCTGCTGGGCCTGCTCGACCGGCTGGCCCTCCCCCAGGTCTTCCTGCTCGGCCACTCGCACGGCGGCTTCGTCTCACAGCACTTCGCCCTGCACCACCCGGACCGGCTCCACGGTCTGGTCCTGTACGACAGCGCTCCGGTGACGGGCCCCGAGCACGGCGCCGAAGCCGCGGCCCGGGTGGGCGAGTTCGTCCAGCGCCACCAGGGACAGGCCGAACTTCCCGCGGCGCTCGCCGCCCTCCAGAATGTCGGCGCCTGCACGGACGACGAGACGATCACAGCGGCCCTTCGCGGCCTCGTGCCGCTCTACTTCGCACGCTACTGGGACCGCGAGGACGAGTTCCGCCACTTCCGCGAGACGCTCACATGCACGTATGTGTCCTCCCTGGACGAGAACGGAGAACCCGACCTCGTCGACGACCGGGCGCACCTCCCGGAGTTGACGGTGCCGACCCTGGTCGTGGTCGGCCGGCACGACATCATCTGCGGCCCACGGTGGGCACGGGAACTGCACGCCCTGATACCCGGGTCCCGACTGGTCGTCCTGGAGGACAGCGGGCATCTGGGCCACGTGGAGGAACCCGAGGCGTTCGCGAGCGCGGTACGCACGTTCGTGGCGTCGACGCAGACGGGCGAGGAGCTCCGCACTGTGGGCGCTGTCCCTGAGGACCTGCGGGACGTCGTCGGCCCCGTGCTGCTCCCCGGCATGGACGGCTATGCGGCCGAATGCGCCACCTTCAATCTGAACCATGCGTACCAGCCCGCCATTGTGGTGGCCGCGGCCTGCGAGGCCGACGTCCGCAAGGCGGTGCGGTTCGCCGCCGGACAGGGCATGCCGATCGCGGTGAAGTCCGCGGGGCACCAGTTCGCCGGGGCGGCGGCAGGCGCCCTGCTCATCACGACGGAGCGGATGAAGCGCATGTCGGTCGACCCCGAGGCGCGCGCCGTCCGGGCCGAGGCCGGGCTGCGTTGGAGCGAGGTGCTGCCGCACACCGCGCGTGCGGGTCTCACCCCGATCGCGGGTTCCGCTCCCGAGGTCGGGGTCGTCGGCTACACCCTGGGCGGTGGGCACAGCCCACTGCTCGGCCGGTCCCACGGATACGCGGCCGACCATGTGCGCCGTATGAACGTGGTGACAGCGGACGGGGAACTGCGCACGGTGACGCCGGACAACGAACCGGACCTGTTCTGGGCCCTGCTCGGCGGCAAGGGCAACTTCGGCGTGGTGACGGAGATCGAGTTCGATGTGTTCCGGGTGACCCGCTTCTACGGCGGCGGCCTCTACTTCTCCGGCGAGGATCTGGCGCCGGTGCTGGAGACCTGGCGGTCGTGGGTGCCCAAGGCGCCGGAGGAGATGACGTCGTCGCTGGCCGTCCAGCGGCTCCCGGACCTGCCGGCGTTGCCGCCGCCCCTGCGGGGAGCTTTCGTCGTGCACGTGCGGATCGGCTACCTGGGTTCGCAGGAGGACGCTGAGAGACTCATCGCCCCGCTGCGCGCCTCGGCTCCCGTCCTGCTGGACGCGGTCGGCGAGAAGCCCATCACCTCGCTCGGGGAGATCCACAGTGATCCGGTGGACCCGATGCCGTACGTCGAACGGAGCGTGGCCCTGCGGGAGTTCCCCCGGAAGGCGGCGGAGGTCTTGGTAGATCTCATCGGCCCCGGATCGGACAGCAGGCTGGCGCATTTCGAGATCCGCTCGCTCGGCGGTGCCCTGGACCGGGAGCCGCGCGTCGCCAACGCGGTGTCCGTACGAGGGATCCCGTTCGTGGTCGTCGGATTCGCGGTCGGAGGAGCTGAGCGGACGGACGAACTGCGGGAGCACCTGGCGGAGGTCGTGGACGGACTGGCGCCATGGGCCGCGGACAGGAGCATGGTGAACTTCCTCTCAGCGGACGAGGCCAGGGACGAGGAGGGTGTGCGGGCGGCATTCGGGCCGGAGCGCTACCGGAGACTGTCCGAGGTGAAGCGTCACTACGACCCCGCCAACCTCTTCCGCTTCCAGCACAACGTCCTCCCCGCCTGACGGCACCGGCACGAGGCGCACGACGACCTGGTCCCTTGCAGCAGACCCCGCCGCCTTCCGGTCCGCAGCGGGTGCGTTCCTCACCAGCCGTCCCGATCTGCACACCACACGGGACGGACATCGCCCCGTGCCGGCCGGACCCGTCAGTCGAAGGCCACGACCAGGCGGACGCCGTCGTCGCCGAAGCGTCCGGCCAACGCCTTCATCACGGCGAAGACGTGTGGCCAGTCGCTGTCCGGACCCAGCACGGTGCCCGCGGTCAGCGGTTCGTAGGCGCAGACCACATCGCCGTTGGTCCACTCGACACGTTGTGAGCCGCCGCCCGTCTCCACGGGTGGCGTGCCGACCACGGCGAGGACCTCCGACGGCCACTCATCGGAGACGAGTTGACGATGCTGCATCCACGAACGTGACGTCTCTTGCCAGGTCACGCGGCCGACGAAATGGCCGGGCCGGGTCGCGGGATCGATGGAGGCGAGTTCTCTCCAGCTGACCCAGCTCGCGCCGTCCATGTCGCCCCGCGCAACCCAGGAGGCCAGGCTCGAATGCATGGTGCTCGACACATCGACAGGGAGACCACGACCGGGCGCGACAGGCGCGAAGCCCGCGTAGTTGCGCACTCCGAAGAGCAGGCCGAAGGACGTGTAGTCGGTCTCGTCGTACAGCGGCCACAAGTCCATCGCGGTCACCCATGGCTCGCCCTCGTAGTACTCCGTGCCTGCGTGAGGATGACGAAACTCGACCCCGCCGTAGATGTCCGTGCCCATGGTCGTGCACCGTAATGGCCCTGGCGTGAGCGGTGCACGTCAGTTAGTGCTCCTAGCAAAATGACCGACTGCGCCTTGGAATGACAGCCTGTCAGTCGGTGTTGTGCTTGCATCTGGTGGATCGGGGTGGGGTGTGGGGCAGCGCAGGCCGTGGGAGGTCGAGGACGGGCTGTGGGAGCGGATCGCTCCGCTGTTGCCGGTGGTCGAACGCCGGCAGCGGCATCCGCGGCGCAGGCGGCTGGATGACCGGCGAGTGCTCAGCGGGATCCTGTTCGTGCTGTACACAGGAATCCCATGGAGGTTCCTGCCACGGGAACCCGGTCGTTCTCACGCCGTGCCGACCTGCTGACGGATCGTAGGCGGGGCCGGTCGTGGGCACAGCCGAACCGGGCATCCCGCTGGAGCGGGATCTGCCCGATGATCCACGCCATGGTCATCGGCCGCTGACCCGCACGAGTACCCAACTCGCCATTCACACCAGACCTGTGACCAGCAACTTCAGCTTGCACACCGCTCATTGAGGCGCGATTGCGGTTCGTATGACCATTTCGACAAGCTGATCGCCGGTAACATGCCACTTCTGGGTTTCCAGGAGACCGCCGTTCTCGAAGCTGATGATGCCGTGCACGCTGGTCAGCAACATCGCACCGACCGGCCGGGCGCGCTCTGGATCCGCCAGGGCGCCCGCGACGATCGAAAGGAACTGGTCGTGCGTGCGTGACACGGCAGCGATCGCTTCGCTGGATGCAGTCGATGGCGCGTCAAACATCAACGCATAGGCGTGTGGGTGCCGCCGACCGACGTCCATCAGGAGGGCCAGTGCGCGTGCCAGGCGCTCGGTCGGCGGCAGATGTTCCGCCGCAATGAGTGCATCGAGACCTTCGCCAACCTGACCCCAGCTCCTGGCTGCGACCGCGGCGAGCAGGTGCTCCTTGTCCGGAAAATGTCCGTACGGCGCACCGCGAGACACGTCTGCCCTGGTCCCCACGGCGCGCAGGGTCACCGCGCCGGGCCCGCCCTCGTCCAGCAGATCGGCGGCAGCTTCGACCAGCGCTCGCCGGGTGGCTGCGGCACTTTCCAATCGGCTGACCATGCCCCCAATGTTACGTGACGCTGTCACACGACTCGTTTGACAATGTCACATGAGCCGCTATCGTCATTCATATGACAACGTCACATGAGCACTCCGGGATGGTCCTGATTACTGGCGCGTCGACCGGCATGGGTGCCGCGACCGCCCGCGAGCTTGCCCGCCGCGGCTTTCATGTTCTGGCAGGCGTCCGGCGCCCATCCGACGCCGACACGCTGCGGAGCGCGGGACTGGAGCCGGTGTTCCTGGACATCACCAATCCCGAACAGATCGCCTCAGTTTCCAAACGTATCGCCGACGACCCGGCAGGGCGACCGCTTCGCGCAGTGATCAACAACGCCGGCATCGCCATCAACGCGCCGGTCGAGGTGCTGTCGATGGAGGAGTGGCAACAGCAATTCGACGTGAACTTCTTCGGGCACATCGCGGTGACCAAAGCCGTCCTGCCCGCACTGCACGCCAGCGGCGGCCGGGTGGTGAACATCAGCTCCATCGGAGGCCGGATCGCGATGCCGACCTACGGCGCCTACGCCGCTGCGAAGTTCGCCATGGAAGCGATGAGCGACTCCCTGCGGCGGGAGCTCGCACCTCACGGCGTGCAGGTCGTGGTCGTCGAGCCCGGCGGGGTAAAGACTGAGATGACCGGCCACGGCATCGAGCGGGCGAACGACACCATTGCCACGTTGTCGCCGACCCAGCGCAGCCGCTACGGCGAGCTGCTGCAGGCGATCATCAACCAGGCGACATCGTTCACCGACTCCGGACTGTCCGCCGAGGCCGCTGCCCTGGTCATCGCCAAGGCCGCGACCGCCCGGCGCCCGCGCACCCGGTACACCATCGGGCGCGACGCGGCCGTACTCACCCGCCTGTCACGGATCCTCTCCGACAAGATGCTCGACCGTATCCTTGCCGCCAACCTTCGCCCCCATTACCCCAAACCGCACAGCGCCTGATCAATTGCGCCAGCAGGGAGGGTGTATGAGGAATCAGACACTCCCGACTGCGCCTTGGAATGACAGCCTGTCAGTCGGTGTTGTGCTTGCATCTGGTGGATCGGGGTGGGGTGTGGGGCAGCGCAGGCCGTGGGAGGTCGAGGACGGGCTGTGGGAGCGGATCGCTCCGCTGTTGCCGGTGGTCGAACGCCGGCAGCGGCATCCGCGGCGCAGGCGGCTGGATGACCGGCGAGTGCTCAGCGGGATCCTGTTCGTGCTGTACACAGGAATCCCATGGGAGTTCCTGCCGCAGGAGCTGGGCTACGGATCGGGCAGTACGTGCTGGCGCAGGCTGCGGGACTGGCAGGAGGCCGGAGTGTGGCAGGCGCTGCACGAGCTGCTCCTGGCCGAGTTACGTGCGGCCGATCTGCTGGACTTCTCCCGGGCCGCGGTGGACGGCTCGCATCTGCGGGCGATGAAGGCGGAGCCAAGACGGGGCCGTCCCCGGTGGACCGGGGCAGGACGGGCAGCAAGCACCACGTAATCGTGGAGGCGCACGGCATCCCGCTCGCCGCCATTCTGACCGGCGGCAACCGCCACGACGTCACCCAGCTGATGCCCCTGGTCCACGCCGTGTCCCCGGTCCAGGGCAAGCGCGGGCGACCCCGCCGGCGGCCCCGGCGTGCTGTACGCCGACCGCGGCTACGACTACGACGTCTACCGCCGCGCCGTGCGTGAGGTGGGCATCCGCCCGGTCATCGCCTGCCGTGGGACCGGGCACCGGCTCCGACCTGGGCGTGCACCGCTGGGTCGTCGAAGCCGCCTTTGCGCTCCTGCACTGGTTCCGACGCCTGCGCATCCGCTGGGAGGTCCGCGACGACCTCCACGAAGCCTTCCTCAGCCTCGGCTGCAGCATCATCTGTCGGCGTCGCCTGAAGACCTCTTTTTGCTACGAGTCCTTAGTCGCAGGCGGAGGGCGGGCGCCCTTACGCCAACCACCTCCCGTCTCGCATGATGACTCGGCCGCGCAGTCGCCGACGCGCCTCTCAGCTGCTGTGAGGCAACGGAGATCCTTCGCCTCCCGCGAGCCTTGAGCGCACCCATGTCCCGTCGTCCGTCAGGTACCTGTCCACCGTCAGGCCCGCCTCCGCCAGAGCGTCGTCGAACTGGATCTTCGTCAGGGGGCGGGACAGGAACGTCTGGGTCCAGGTGGTGTCCGGGAACTCGTACTCCACGTGGACCGAGTTCGCCCCGTCACCTATCGGCTCCGCCGAGACGACTCGTACCGTGAAGCCGCTCGGGTCGATGCGCTCGCGGGGCAGATTCATGTGCCAGCCCTCGCCCTCGCGTTGGATCAGTACGCAGCCGCCCGGGGCCAGGTGGCGGACGCACGTGCGGAGCAGCGCCTGCCGTACTTCGACGTCGGCGGCGTGCACGAGGAACGAACCCAGCATCACCACGTCGAAGGACTCGCCGAGGTCCAACTCCTCGATCGGGCTGCATATCGTGCGCGCACCGCGAACGCGGTCCAGCATCTCCTGGGACTCGTCCACGGCCGTCACCGTGAACCCCCGTTCCAGGAGCGCGTGGGTCACGCGTCCCACTCCGGAACCCAGCTCCAGGATGCTCGCCCCCGGCGGCACGGCCGCGGCGACGATGTCCGGCTCGGTCCCGACCGGCAGTCGCGCGTACAGCTCGACCGCGCAGCCGTCCGGCGTGATCGCGCCCGGTCCGGTCCCTTGGTATCCCGCCCGCTTCGTCATCCCCATGTCCGTCATGCCCGTGCAACGGGTCGGCGCCGGGCCGCGGTTCCCCCACCCCGCCCGTTCCTCCGTTCGAGGGAAAGCGATGTGTCGCGCGGTTCAGCAGCTCTCGCCCGGGGAAGTTGCCACCGCCCTCAGCAGGTCCCGCACCAGGTCGAAGTCGATGTCGGCCGGTTTGCGGAACCGCAGGCAGCCTTTGCCCATGTCCTGCTCGCTCAGCCGGTCCGCGAAGGCTTCCCGGACGTCGCCGCGCATGAGGTAGAAGGACACGTACTGCTTCTGGCTCGCGAAGGCGATCTCGGGAGAGCCCTCCCGCTGATAGGTGGGCATGCCGTACGCCATCACCTCGTCGTAGCCCGTGAGCTCGGCCCGGCACAGCTGCCGCAGCCTGGTCAGGCCGGCCCTGCGCTCCTCGGGCAGCTCGGCCAGATACCCGTCGACGTCCGCCGCACCGCTCTGCACCATGGTGTGAGCCTAAGAGCTGCGAACAAGAGTGGAGCCCGGCTCGCGGACTCCACTTTTGTTCGGAGCTCTGAGCGACACCACCGGCGCGGACGGCGCTCGCCTCTCGCGGGGCGGTCAGGAACGCGGCGAGCCGGTCCAGGACGCCGGGCAGCACCCAGTAGTACACCCAGGTCCCACGCCGTTCGCAGTCGAGGAGGCCGGCCCGGCGCAGGAGCTTGAGGTGGTGGGAGATCGTCGGCTGGGGACAGGTCGAAGGCCGGTGTCAGCTCGCAGACACACACCTCGCCGCCCTCGCCCCGCGAGGCGATCATCGACACCAGACGCAGCCGGACCGGATCGCCCAGGGCTTTGAAGATCTTCGCCAGGTCGGCGGCCTGCACGCGGTGGACATAGGGGCGCAGCAGGCCACGGAATCCTGACCGATCACCTCAAGCTCTCGTTTCGCCGCACCTCCTATATTGACGTTTCTCAAAGCAGCGCGCAAGCTTGAATCAACGAACATCGATACAGGCCGGTCAGTCGGCGGCAGTGCAGCGCCCATGCCCCGATACATCACCACATCGCCTAGGAGCGAGTCATGAACGAGCAGTCCAGCGATCTGCGCGAAACCGTCCGCCGGCGGTACGCGGCGGCCGCCACCACCGTGGCCGAGGGAGCCGCCGCCTGTTGCGGGTCCGGACCGACCTCGGTCGAGGTCGACGAGAGCTTCGGTTCCGGCCTCTACGACGCCGACGAGCGCGCCGGCCTCCCCGCCGAGGCCGTCGCCGCCTCCCTCGGCTGCGGCAACCCCACCGCCGTAGCCGAGCTCCGCGAGGGCGACCGTGTCCTGGACCTCGGTTCCGGCGGCGGCATCGACGTCCTGCTCTCCGCCCGGCGGGTCGGCCCGACCGGCAAGGCGTACGGGCTGGACATGACCGAGGAGATGCTGGCCCTGGCGCTGGCGAACGCGGAGAAGGCCGGCGCCGGCAACGTCGAGTTCCTCAAGGGCACCATCGAGGCGATCCCGTTGCCGGCGAACACCATCGACGTGGTGATCTCCAACTGCGTGATCAACCTGTCCGTCGACAAGCCCGCCGTCTTCACCGAGATGTTCCGGGTGCTCAGGCCGGGCGGCCGTGTCGGGATCTCCGACGTCGTCGCCGACGACGCCCTCACCTCCGCCCAGCGTGCCGAGCGCGGCGACCACGTCGGGTGCATCGCCGGGGCCCTGTCCTTCGCGGAGTACCGGGCGGGCCTGGAGGCCGCCGGTTTCACCGACGTCGAGATCACTCCGACGCACGCCGTCGCCGACGGCATGCGCTCCGCCATCGTCCGAGCCACGAAGGCCGCCACGACGGCCACCGGTCCGGACGCGCCGGCCGCGCGCACGGCGGACGGCTCCTGCTGCGGAGTCAGCGCCTGCTGCACCCCGGCCGAGGAGGCGGTCGACCCGGCCGTCGGCGTCGACGAGGCGAAGTCGGCCGCCGGGTGCGGCTGCACGAGCTGACCACGCGCAGGGGTCGTCAGCGCCTCACGGCATGTCACCGGAGTGGTAGAGACGGCACGCCACCCCCGGACCCGCCCCTCGGATCTCCCCGGCGCGTACGTCGTAGAGGGCTCGCCCGCCCGGGAACCGGCCCAGTTCCGTGGGCAGGGCGACACCCCCCTCCATCTCGTCGGCGCGCCACCCGGTGATGTCCAGCAGCAGCCCGTCCAACGGCCCGCCTATGAGCGCCGCGTACGTCCGGTGCGGCAGTGGGCACGGATGGGGGTCGTCGTGGTCATGGCCGTAGACCCGGCCCCTCAGCAGTTGCTCATCGCCGTTCATGGCACCAGCCTCGCAGCCGCCACCGACAACGCCCGGTCCCCGCGACTGCCGAGCCGGCGAGAACCACGGACGCGCCGACTCCGCCACCGACTCCGGGCGAATTTGTTACTCACTTTCGGGTGAAGATCACCATGCGCGGCGACCGCACCATGCGTACCGGAATGCACGGCACCTGATCATCCAGGGAATTTCCCGCCAAGAACGCGTTTGCGTCACACAAGCCCTCATAGATGAGCATTGCAGTCGAGGGTCATAGAAATATCCACAAACGGTAACAACGCTCATGTCTTCACCACGCCTCCCCCACGGCGTGGACAAATTGCGTTCGCGGCCAACCGGTCGCCATCGCACACCGCACCGCTCCCCCGGGCAGCCACCCTGGCGCCCTGAGGGGCGGTGTCCGCACCACCAGGGAGAACCCTTTGTCCACCCCCACCCGCACCCCCGCCTACATCACCGTCCGCCGGCTCGCGGCGGCATCGGTCGCCACCGGCGCTCTCGTCTCGGCGATCACGCTGCCGGCCTCCGCCGCCGACCACTCCCGCCACCAGCGGGGGCAGGTGGAGATCACGGCGGTCCAGTACGACTCGCCCGGCCGTGACAACTACTCCAACCGTTCCCTGAACCGCGAGTGGGTGGAGATCACCAACACCACCCGTCGCAGCGTCAACCTCGACGGCTGGACGCTGAAGAACCGGGACGGCCAGACCTACACCTTCGACCACTACCGCCTCGCGGGCCGCGCCACCGTCCGCATCCACACGGGCATCGGCCGTGACACCCGCACCGACCTGTTCCAGGACCGCCGCTACTACGTCTGGGACAACCGCTCCGACACCGCGACCCTCCGCAACGACCACGGCCGGCGCATCGACACCGAGTCGTGGGGCCACCACCGGGACGGAGGCAAGCACCGCCACGGTGACAAGAACCGGCACGGCGACAAGCGCCACCACGGCCAGTACGACCGCGGCCAGTACGACCACGGCCGGCACCACTACAACCGCTGAACACCGCCGCGGTACGTGAGCTGAAGTCCCCCATCCACGCTGCGACGCGACACACCTGAGTGCACCCGGCCTCCCACGGCCGGGTGCACTCCTCTGTATGCGTCGCCCGCGAAGCTACAGCCGCCGGGACGAGTTCGCGGTGAGAGCTCGCGATGACCGCCGTCGATCCGCGCGGGCGAGGGGCGGCGGCCTTCTCCTCGGCGCCCCCGCCGAGCTGCGGGAGACGCCGACGATCGGGCTGTTACTTCAGGGTGACGGCGTCACCCTTCGAGACGACCCGCGCCGTGGTGGTCGTACCGGGGAAGAAGTAGCGCCAGCTGCCCGCCGCGGTCACGGTGACCTTGGTGCTCAGGTTGCCGGAGCCGTCCGTCTTCACCGTCTTCACGGTGCTGTAGTGCTCGGCGCCGGCCTTCCGGTACTGCAGCTTCACGGTCTGCCCGGTGAAACCGTGGTACTTGAGGTCCTCCCAGTTCGCACGGGACAGCTTGCCCTTGACCGTGAGGGAGGCGCCCTTGGCCACCGGCTCGGGCGTGGCGTCGGTGGTGAGCCTGGACGCCCGCTTCATCTTGAACTCGGCGATGTCGTCGGAGATCCAGTAGTCACCGTCGTTGGCCTTGACGGTGGCGTTGACCTGCCAGAGCCCGGCGATGGTGTTGATGTCGCCGGGCACGCTGTCCGGGAGCCACCCCGGGGCGACCGTCATGGTGGCCGTGCACACCGACGTGGTGGAGCTCTTCTTCTCGCACCGGGTGCCCGTCCAGTCGCTGAAACCCCAGCCCTTGGACTTGCTGAAGACGCTGACGCGGGTCAGGCCCTTCGCCCCCGAGTTGTCCCGGATCGTGATGGCGATCGGGTACGTGACCCGTGCCGTCGTACCGATGATGACGTTGTTGCCGTTGTTCACGACGGTCTTGGTGACCCGTACGTCCCCGCGGCCCTCGGCCTGCGCCGCGGTCGCGCACAACAGCGTCAACGCCGCCGCACCCGCCATGACACCGAGCCCTGCGGCCCGTCCGGCCGTTCTGCCTCGCATGATCCCTCCCCTGTGTCGGAGGGGTGAGGCTATACGGCCAACAGGGCCGTCCCCTCGAGAGGGTGGGGCTTTCCCGCTACGCGTACAGCGCGACGGCTCCGCCCCACAGCGCGCCGGGGTTCAGGCGGTCGGGGAAGCGTTCCAGCATGGCGTTGAAGAAGCTCAGCGCGTCGTCGTTGCGGTCGAGGAGTTCGTCGACGGTGTCGAGGTAGAGGCGGGTCTCGGCGAGGGCGCGGGTGGCGTCGTCGTCGAGGGCCTTGTTCTTGTGACCGGTGACGATCCGGCGCGGCCGGAGCCCTTCGACCGTGTCGATGGCCTTGCGCCAGGCGTCGCGGCCGCCGTTCTTGGACTCGGCCAGGTACTGGTGCACGCCGTTGTAGACGACGTCGCCCGCCACGACGAGGTCGAGATCGGGGACGTGCAGGACGCTGGTCTCGTCGGTGTCACTGTGACCGACCTCGACGATGACCAGTTCGTGGCCCTCGAGGGAGAACCGGTTGTCCGGCACGGTGACGGCGGTGACGGGCGCGTCGGGGATCTGCCCGGGGAACAGCCGGTCCCAGAACTGCGGACGGATGGAGACGTTGCGCCGCATCTCCTTGATCGTGCCCTCCGAGGCCACGACCTCGGCGCCGAAGCGTTCCGCCAGGATCCCGGCGGTGAACCAGTGATCACCGTGACCATGGGTCGCGAAGATGTGCGTCAGGTTCTTGCCGGTGGATTCGACCCAGTCCCCGACCGCCTCGGCCTGCTCCGAGGTCAGTGGCGGGTCGACGAGGACGGCGTCCCGCTCCCCGTGGACGAGGGTGATGGACAGGGGCGAGAACATCCTCCGGTCCCCGTTGGGGACGAGATCGGTGACGTTCTGCGCGATCGGGTCGGCGACGAAGACGTCGTAGGCGAGGGGGGTGCTGCTGGTCATGGCTGTTCCTAACTGGTGTGGCCGGCGCCGCGGGCTCGGCCGGCGGACCGGCCGGCAGCGGCGGCGAGGGCGGCGTGGTACGCCGGGCCCCGGATGATCGTGACGGCGCCCTGGTCGACCAACTCGCCCCGCTCGTCACGGAATTCGAGATGCACCGGGCGTTCGTCGGCGGCGGCGTAGACGACCCCTTGGCCCGTCTCCTGCGGCCGGTGGCGGTCGCCCCAGGCGCTGAGGGCGGCGAGCACCGGCAGCACATCGCGGCCGGCCTCCGTGAGGACGTACTCCTCACGGCTGCGCTCTCCCTCTTCCTGATACGTCACGCGCTCCATGAGGCCGGCGTCCACGAGATCGTTCAGACGCTGGCCGAGGGTGGCGTTCGGGATGCCGATGCGCTGGAACTCCGCGAACCGGGTGCGCCCGAGGAAGGCCTCGCGCAGCAGCAGAAGATTCCACTTCTGCCCCAGGACGGCGAGCGTGCGGGCGATCGAGCAGTGCCGGTTCGCGGGGAGTGACATGGCATCCATGACTCCAGAATACGCAGACTCTGGAAAATGAACACAGCATCTGGCATCAATTTTTGTATTCAGGGTCACATCTCGCGCACCCCCGGCTCCCGCCGCAGGTCAGAGGCGTGTCATCACCTGGACCGGGACCTCGTACGGCCGCAAGGTCATCCGCTCCCCGACCCCGTCCCAGCGCGCGATCATGGCGAACGGGAAGCGGTCCAGTTCCAGGCAGAGGGGGCCGTCGTCCGGGTGGACGCCCGCGCGGACGCCCGTCGCCAGCTCCTCGGCCGCGCGGGACTCGACGGCGCGACGGAGATACGGGGCCGCCTGCTCGGCCGCTCCGGCGTTCGTGCCCTCCGTGGCACGCAGGGCGATGTACTGGGCACACGCGAGGTCCTCCTCGGCCTTGCCGTCCTCCCCGGTGACCACGAACGTGACCGCGTCGTGAGCGGCGCGTGTGCTCAGGACCCGGGCCGTGGCCTCCGCCACCACGAAGGAGGCACAGAGCACCAGGGACGCGTCCTTCACTGCGAGGGCGCCGACCGTGCCGGCCGTGGTCTTCTGTACGACCGTTCTCCCGCTCAGGTCCATCGACCGCAGCATGCCGGGTGAGTTGACCGTGTCGAACCCCGGCGCCGGTGGGCCGTCCTTGATCGCCACCCAGTCCGGATGGCGTTCCTTGAGTGCCCGGGCCTCGTCCAGCGACTCGGCGAGGACGATCCTCTCCGCTCCCCGTGCGAACGCCCAGGCGGCCACCGTGAAGGCGCGCATGACGTCCACCACGACCGCCACGGAGGGGACTTCGGTCAGTTCGGAAATGCCGAGGAAACGGGTGTCCATTCCTTCATGGTCATGGATGAGCACGGTGCGTGGCCTGCCATTTACGGTCGCGGGAGCGGGTGAACGGCAGTCATCGGCCGTGTGCAAGCCTGACGGCCATGACTGCTGCCCTCACCGCCTGGCCGAGCTCGCGGCCGGCGGGTTCCCGTATCCCGATCACATCCCCGCCCGCCAGCTCATCGACGAGCTGGCGGTGGCGCTGGTATCGCGCGATCCCGGGGTCCGTGATGACGGGGCCTATACCGCGGCCGCCCATTGAGCGGTGTGCATCGTGAAGTCGCAGGTCACGGGTCTGGTGTGAATGTCGAGTTGGGTACTCCTGCCGGTCGGCGGCCGATGACCACGGCGTAGATCATCGGTCAGGTCCGGCTCCGCCGGGTTGCCGGGTTCGCCTGCGCCCACGACCAGCCCCCGCCTACGATCCGTCAGCAGGATCCGGCATCTCCCCGCAAGTCCCGCCGGCTGCCCCGCCCCGAACCGTGGAGAGGATCGGCTGCAGCGGGGGCGCCTGCGGGCGGCACCTGGGAGAGTGGACCGAAGCCGATGTCTGACTCCGACTCCACAAAGCCCTGCCCCGCGTCACCCGCATCACGGAACCAGGGAGAACCCGTATGTGTCTGATCCAGTGACGCGGCATCGGTACCAGTGCTAGATGTGCCCCAGAGCGGATCTGTGTTCTTGAGCAGGGAAGGACAAAGGATGCTGTCCGAGACAATGATCGCGATAGCTGCGGCAGGCGGCACGTCAGTGGTGCAAGCCGCCGGCACGGACGCGTGGACGGGGCTTCGCGAGCGGGTGGCCCAATGGTTCGGCCGGGGCAACCCTCAACGCGAGAACGCCGAACTGGAGCGCCTGGACCGGACGGCGTACGAACTGGAGACGGCCGAGCCGAGCACGACGGAACGTGTACGGATCCGACAGGAAGCGGCATGGCAGGCGCGTATCGAAGCCTTGCTGGAAGGCATGGATGACACCGAACGCGCCGAGGCCGCCGAGGAATTGCGCGCGCTGCTGCGCCAACAGGGTTCCCCAGGCGGTGTATCGGCTGGTCCGGGAGGGCTGGCTGTCGGCGGTGACGTCGGCATCCGTGCTGAAGGGGGCTCCGTTGCAGCGGGTGTCATCCACGGAGGAGCGCACATCGGCCACCCTCAGGTCCCGGATCCGTCGCAGGGCTGAGCGGACCGGGGCAACAGCAGCCCACCACCACGGGAGCACCCGTCGCCACGCCGCACCCGGGAGGCGCGGTCACCCACGCCGAGGGCGGCAGCGTCGCCATCGGCAGAGCCGATCGCGTACACGTGCACCTCTCCCGCACGCGCAGCGTCCCGCGGCTCGATCGTCCCCGGCCGGTCGAGGAGTGGAAGGCCGAGCAGCTCGGTGTCCACCCCGCCATCCATGGCACCGACGACCGTGACAACGAAGGGGTGTTCACGCTCCCGGAGTACCTCGCACGCGATCACGACCGGCGGCTCCGTCATCACCTGGACAAGGCCTCTGGCAGCGAGCAAGCGATGCTCGTGATCGTGCGCGGGGCGTCCTGCGCAGGCAAGACCCGCACGGCTTTCGAGGCCGTCCGCGCATGCTTGCTGGGCTGGCAGTTGGTCTTCCCCAAGACCGCAAAGGGACTCCTCGCCCTGCTCAACACGGGAGCCCTCGGTAGGCGCACCGTTCTTTGGCTCAACGAAACCCAGAACTACCTGGCCGACCCGGAGGAGGGAGAGGAGATCGCCGCCGCGCTGCGCGGCATCCTGGAGGAGCCAGGCCCCCTCGTGGTCCTGGGGACGCTGTGGCCCGAGTACCACCGCAGCCTCACCACCACCCCTCGTCCTGGCCGGGACGGAACGGACGCCCACCCCATTGCCAGGGCCCTGCTCGACCACGCCCTGCTCGTCGATGTCCCCGTCTCCTTCACCACCGAGACGCTCAAGGACCCGCGTCTGAGCCGCGACCCCTCGCTGGCGGCAGCGCTCGCCACGAGCACCGACGGGAGGATCACTCAGACCCTCGCGGCCGGTCCGCAACTGGTCGACCATTATCAGCAGCCCACCGAACCCCACGGGCTCTACGGCCACGCCGTCATCACGGCGGCCATGGACGCCAGGCGCCTCGGTCACACCTCGCCCCTGCCGGCCGCACTCCTCGAAGCCGCCGCCCCCGCCTATCTGACCGCCGAGCAGCGCGCCGCCGCGCCCGACACCTGGTTCACCCACGCACTCGCGTACTCGCGGGAGAAGGTCAGGGGCATCACCGCGGCCCTGGAGCCCGTGGCCAACCCGGAAGGTATGGGCGCCCTTCCAGGCGTCTATCGCCTCAGCGACTACCTCGACCACCACGCCCGCACCGCCCGTCGTCGCACTACCCCGCCGGAGTTCTTCTGGAGAGCCGTCCGCGACCACGCAGGCAGCGCAGCGGACCTTGGCGCGCTCGGGGACTCGGCCCGTCTGCGAAGTCGCTTTCGCATTGCGGCCAGTCTGTACTCACGGGTGGCCGACGCCGGGGACACCAGGGCCCTGACCCAACTGGCGTGGCTTCGCATCGAGGCCGGGGATCTTGACGCGGCCGAAGCATTCGCCGTGCGTGCCGGCGACAGCGGAGACGCCCAGGCGCTCGCCCAACTCGCCCTGCTGCGCGAGAAAGCAGGGGAGACGCAGGCCGCGGAACGCCTGGCCCGGCGCGCCGCCGACACCGGCAACACCGAGGCTTTGATGAAGCTGGCGTGGCTGCGGGGGAAGGCCGGTGACAGCGAGGGCAAGGAGCGTCTGTGTCTGTGGGCCGCCGAGGCCGGGGACACCAAGGTTCTGACGACACTGGCGGACTTGCGCACGCAAGCCGGCGACCTCAACGCCGCGGAAGCCTTCGCGCTACGGGCCGTGGAAGCCGGAGTTCGCGGTGCTCGGACGGATCTGGCGAACGTGGCCGAGCGCCGTCTGAAGGCGGGGGACACCCAGGGGGCAGAGCGGCTGTATCTGCGGGCTGCCGAAGACGAGAACTACCAGGCTCTGACCGGCTTGGCACAGCTACGTGAGCAGGCCGGTGACTTCGACGAGGCGGCAACGCTCACCCTGCGGGCGGCGAAGGCCATGCATTACGTGCCGGTCCTGACGCCGTTGGCGGAGCGGTGTGAACAGGCCGGGGACACCCGCAGCGCGGCACGGGTGTATCTGCGGGCCATTGACGCCGGAGATTACATGGCCTTCGTGCACTTGGTGCGGCGCTATCTGCAAGCCGGGGATGTCCAAGGCGCGGAACACTTGTACCAGCGGGCCATTGATGCCGGTGAAGCCCGGTCCCTGCGGGAGTTGGCGGAGCGATACGAGGAGGATGGAGACGTCCGAGGCGCGCAGCTGCTCTATCTGCGGGCCGCCGACGCTGGAGAGACCTGGTCCCTGGTGCACTTGGCGAAGTTGCACGAGAGGACCGGGGACCCCGCTGTCGCGGAGGCATTCGCCGTGCAAGCCGCTGAGAAACGAAACCCCATGGCCCTGCTGCATCTGGCGGAACATCGCGGGAAAGCGGGAGACGTGGATGAAGCGGTACGGCTGTTTCGGTTGTGTCTGCCCGTCGTCGACGCCGGAGACCACCAAGTCCTACGAGAACTCTCGGAGCTGACGGAGTTCTGCGAGGAGGCCGGGGACGCTCACGGTGCGGAACGCCTGAACCTCCTGGCCGTCGAGGCCGGAGACCCCAATGCCTTGACCACCCTGGCGCGGCGACGCGCGCAGGCCGGGGACCTCTCCGGGGCGGAAGAATTCGCTCTGCGAGCCGCCGAGAACGGTAACCCCAATGCCCTGACGGAATTGGCGGAGCGACACGAGCGGCACGGCGACCCCCGACAAGCGGAACGGCTGTACCTGCGAGCCGTCGACGCCGGAGGCCGCGAGGCCCTGGCCTGGCTGGCACACCGATGCGAGCGATCGGGGCAGACGGACAAGGCGGATCGCATCGCCCTGGACATCGCCAGATCCGGAGCCTCCCGGCCCTTGGCCAAGGAACTGGTGGCGCTCCGGGAGCAGGCCGGGGACGCGGAGGGTGCGGAACGACTCGCACTGCAGGCCGCCCAGGCCGGAGACAACCGGGCACTGAGATGGCTCACGCACGGACGAGAGCAGGCCGGGCACGCCAAGCGCGCGGAAGGATTCGCGCTGCGGGCCGCCGAAGCCGGCCAGCATCAGGCCCTGACGCGACTGGCGAGGCTCCGTATCCAAGCCGGTGACGCGGACGGCGCCGAACGGCTGTATCTGCAGTCCGCCGACGCCGGAAACCCCCTCGCCCTGACGTGGCTGGTGGAACTTCGCGCACAGACGGGGGACACGGAAGGATCCGAGCACATAAGGAAGTTCGGGCTGGAGGCTGACGGTTCGGTAGCCCAGCCGTGGCAATAGGACTCTGGCACGGTCGCCGGTCGTGGCTGGCTGCACAAACGCCCTGACGGACGGTTCACCGCACGCCGGTAGTCACACCGGGACGGGGTGTCGGGGCGTAACCGGCGGGCCCCCGACGGCAGTTGACGTGTTTTGTGAAGAACAACACCAGCCCAGTCGAGGGCCCTGACGGCCTTGTCTACACCGCCCGCCTGCCGCTGTCGAGCGCCACCCTGAACTACCTCGCCACCTTGATACGCGGCCACTTGAAGAAGATCGGTTCGCGGTGGCGGGCCCTGCCCGCGGGGAAGATCGCCGACATCGTGCTGGCGGTGCTGCGCTGTGACCAGCGGCCCGGCGATCTGGCCGACGGGAACGGAGTGCACCGCACCACCGTCACCCGGTGGGTGCGGGAGGTCGTCGGCCTGCTCGCCGCCCGCGCCCCGCGCCTGGACCGCGTGTTGAAGAAGATCGCCCGAAAGGCTGGCGGGGTGGTTCTGCTGGACGGCACCCTGATCCGCAGCCGGCGGCGCACCGGGACACAGAACCGGAAGAACTACTCCGGCAAGCATAAGTGTCATGGCCTGCTGGTGATCGCCCTCACCGACGACCGGGGCCGCCTGCTGTGGGCCTCGGCGGCCCGCCCCGGACGATCCTCGGAGATCACCGCCTGCCGTCACGACCAGCTCACCGCGAAACTGCGGGCGGCCGGGCTCGGCGCCATCGCCGACCTGGGCTTCGTCGGCCTCGACGACAGCGGCCCGGGCGCCGACCCGGCGGTGATCACGGACTACAAGGCCGCCCGCAACCGGCCCCTGACCCGAGGGCAGAAGCTGTCCAACAAGGCGCTGGCTGCCGTCCGGGCGCCGGTCGAACACGGCTTCGCCCACTTGAAGAACTGGCGGGTCCTCGGCAAGGTCCGCACCGACCCGAAGTGGGCGACCGCCCTGGTGAGGGCCCTGCTGGTCCTGACGAACCGCGAAGTCGCCCGCTGACCGACGATCTTCACCGAAGTCATCCGCCCGCGACCAGCACGAGCATCGAGAACCCCGCGCACATCAGACCCGTGACCTGCAACTTCACGATGCACACTGCTCATTGGATCCGAGAGGGGCGTCTCGACGGCGTTCTGGAGGGGCTGGGTGACTCCGCCGCGGGGCGGTTCAGTCATCGGGAGGTCCAGGCGCGGACCTTCGCGCCGTTGATCCTGTGTGCCGTACTGACGCGTGCGGCGGCTGTTCCCGGGCTCGTGTCGCAGGACGCCGCCGAGCGCTGGTACGCCGCCTTCTCCGCCTGGTATCCGGAGGAGCGGGACACCCGTGGCTGGGACGACTCCCTGGGCTGGTTGCACGCCGTCGCGCATGGAGCCGACGCCGTCGCGGCGTTCGCGAGGGTCCTCCCCCACCGCCGGAGCGACCTGCTCGAACTGTGTGGGCGGAGGGTGACGGTAACTCAGACCGACTACCGGTACGTACAGTTGGAGGATGCGCGGCTGGCGCGGGCGCTCGTGCGCGTGCTTCAGGGGCCCGAACTGACGTCCCTGGAGGCGACCGGCTGGCTGGACGTGGTGGCCGAGGCGCTGGAGGGGGGTGGGCCGGGGCCCGTCCCGGTGTGGGCCTTCAACACCTTCGCCACCCTCCAGTCACTCCATCTGCATCTGACGCGCGGCATCGCCGACGAGGGCCTCCCGCCCCATTCCGAGGCGGTCGCCACCCGTGTCGCCGAACTGCTGCGCCTGCCCTACTACTGGCTCGCCTGACCTGGAGCATGGGCTGCCTGAGCCCAGTCGGCGCCACGCCTCTCCCACCGGCCCCTTTTGTCCTCTGGCCAACGCGCGTAGACACGGGCACCATCGTCACCGCACCACCTGCACCGCCGCCCCGCCCCACAGGAATCACGGCCCCAGCAGGAAGGCTCAGACACATGAAGGTCGCCCCCACGCCGAAGCTCCGATCGGCGCTCACCGCCCTCGCCCTCGTCGTCGCACCCGGTGCCGCCGTACTCGGCACCGCGGGCGAGGCGTCGGCCGTCACCAAGATCAGTCATTCCACCGCCACCTCGATGTTCCGGCAGGTCGGCATCACCTGGTCCTCGTCCGGCGGCTGTTCCGACCGCAACACCCCCACGTGTACGTCGTTCGAGCAGCTCAACATCGCCACCGCCCAGGGCGCCCAGACCCTCAAGGGCGCGACCGGCTGCGCGCTCAACATCACCGGCGGCACCGAGACCGGTCACGCCTCCGGGACGTACTCGCACTGGAACGGCTACAAGCTGGACTTCGGCAAGACCACGTGCGTGACCAACTACGTCAAGAACACCTTCACCTACATCGGTGTGCGCGGTGACGGAGCCCCGCAGTGGCGTTCCGCCTCAGGCAACGTCTACGCCGACGAGGGCAACCACTGGGACGTCACCTACTACAACTGCGGCGGCTGCTGAGCCCGCCGCCCCTCTGACCTGACCTCCAGGGCGGGCCGGCGCCTCGCAGCGCTCGGCCCGCCCCGACGCTCAGCGCGCGGCACTCACCCCTCAGCGCTTCAGCGTGAACGTGAAGTCGTCCGAGACCGTCCCCGTCAGGCGGACGGCGGAGACGAGGCTCCCCTCCTCGATGAGCCGTCCGACCTCGGCTCTGCCGAGGGCGCAGCCCTCGGCGATCAGCCGTTCCGGACGGACGGGGATACGGGCCGCGAAGCGGACCGTCACATCGAGTACGTCGGCGTCGGCGTCGGAAGGCGCCGGATCACCCGTGTCGAGGCGCCAGGCGCCCTCCCAGTCGAGGGCGACGCGGTTGCGGCGCCGTACGACCGGGTCCTGGAGCAACTCGGCGATCAGGCCGACGTCGTTGGCGTGCAGGCGGTCCAGCAGGGCCGCCGGTATGGAGCGCACGTCGGCCCGCTCCAGGACGGTGAGTTTCGCGGTGCGGCCGCAGGAGTCGCAGAGCACGAGGAGCCAGGCGTCGAGGAGCTTGTGGTGCGCGTTGACACGGAACGCGCCGCTCGGCCGGGAGCGCGGGGATCCGCAGGGGCAACGGCGGAGGACATGCGGAAGGCAGGTGGGTGCGACCACCCAGGTCTGGAGCACAGAAGTACACCGGTTTCAGTGAGAAGTCCGCAGCAGAAAGGGGCGCGGCGCACAGGCGCGACGCGCGACAGATCAGCACTCGGGAGGTCTCACACGGTGTACAACGGCACGTCCTCGCTCAGACGGCTGGGGCGGGAAGCACGCTAGTGATCCGGTGCCGCGTGTTCCACCCGTTTTTCGTCTGCCGGGCGGGCTTCCGGTCAGGCCAGACCGAACTTCTCGGCGTGCACCTGGTGGGCGGGGACCCGCAGCTCCCGCAGGCCGGCCAGGACGGCGGTCGTCATGGCCGGCGGTCCGCAGACGTACACGTCGCGCTCGAGGACGTCCGGCACCAGGTGGTGCAGGCTCTGCGCGCCGAACGGCGGGGCCGCGGACTCGCCGGTGCGGCCTGTGAGGAGGTGCAGTCGTCCACCGCGCTGCTCCACCAACTGGCGCACCTCGGGCAGGAGGACGGCGTCGGCCTCGCTGCGCACCCTGTACAGCACGACGACATCACCGGTCGTCGACTCCTCCAGCATGGACCGCACCGGTGTGATGCCCACGCCGCCGGCGATCAGCAGGGCGCCGGGCCGGGTGCGGTGCAGCGAGGTGAAGGCGCCGTAGGGGCCCTCGACGAAGGCGCGGCTGCCGACGGGGATGTTGCGCAGTCCGGCGCTGGTGGTGCCGACCGCCTTGGCGGTGAGGCGCAGTCCGCGTCCGTCGGGGGCGGCGGAGAGGGAGAAGGGGTTGGCGAGCCACCAGTTGTGGTGTCCCGGGAACCGCCAGATGCAGAACTGACCGGCGCGGGCGGGGAGTCTGTCGAGGTGGCGGCCGGTGACGTAGACGGACACGACGTTGTCGGACTCGGGGACGACGGCCGACACGGTGAAGCGGTGGTAGGCGTTGCGCCACAGCGGCAGGACGAGGCGTCCGGTCAGCAGCGCGCCGAAGGCGAACAGCCACATGATCCACCAGTAGGCGGTGGCGAACGCGGAGGAGGTGAAGGTCGTCGTCTCCTGCAGCTGGTGCACGAACGCCAGGCCGAGGGCGACGTACAGCGTGAGGTGCAGTCCGTGCCAGACCTCGTACGGCAGGCGGCGACGCAGGGGCCGGGTGGAGACGACGGCGATCACGAGGATGACGGCCGCGGCGAGCATGCCGAGCAGGGAGGCCGGGACGCCGCTGAGCGCGACGAACGTCTTGGCCATGGAGGTGTCGTCGAGGGTGGCGAAGCCGAGGACGACGAGGGTGGCGTGGGTGAGGACGGTCCACAGCAGGGTGAAGCCGACCCAGCGGTGCCAGACGGTGAGGCGGTCCATGCCGATCCGGCGGTCCAGCCAGGGGAGGCGGGCCACGAGGAGCAGTTGGCAGAACATCAGCAGGGCGGCGTGCAGTCCGAAGAACTTGGCGACGGTGAGCACGTCGTTCTTTCCGGAGCCGGAGGCGATGAACAGCGACTCGACGATCACGACGTTGACGAGGACGAACGCCCACATCACCCGGCGGGCCACGGCCACCGGTGGAAGGATGCCTGTCCGGATCTCGTTGGTCGCCGCCGTCATGGTCGTTCCCCGTTCCCCCGTGGCCGCCGTCCGCGCGACCTGTGCCCACACCGATGAAGACCGGGGGGTCACGCCGGACCCTCCTCCGATCGGGTAAGAATACGGCCGGGGGGCCGGTTCCGTTCAGGCCGGAGCCGTGGGATCTTCCGGCCTTTTCACACACGGGTTGCCGCGCTCTAGTACGGGAGCCCGTCGGTGACCGTGCGGAGGGCCGCGTGCAGGCAGGCGGCGAGCGCGTCGGCCGTGGCCTCACCGCCGTTGGCGCATTTCGCGGCGAAGTCCTCCGCCGCGATCCGGAGGGCCCCGTTGACCATGCTGGCGTGCACCTTCACCTGGAGCCGGTCGGCGCTCGTGCCGGCCCGGGCGGCGAGGAGCCCGGCGATGACGGGCAGGGCGTCGTCGTGGGCCTGCAACCAGACGGCCCGCAGCGCCGGTTCGTCGACGGTCATGCGGATGAGGTCCAGGACGGCCGGGTCGACGGAGGGAAGGGTCCCCCGCCGGCAGGAGTCGGTGAGGTAGTCCAGCAGCGGCACCTGGGGCGGCCAGTGGCGTAGCTGGTCCGTGGCGGCGTCGAGGCCTGCGGTCAGCAGCGGGCGTACGCAGCTCTCCTTGGTGGGGAAGTGACGCCACAGGGTGCGGGCCGATATGCCCACGCACTGGGCTATCTGTTCGCCGGTCGTGCCGGTCACCCCCTGGCTGGCGAACAGCCGCACGGCGGCCCGGGCCGTCTCCAGCCGGAGGGCGGTCCTGCGCCGTTCGGCCAGCGGTGGCGCGACCCCCGGATCGCTCATCGCGGTCACGGTTCCGGATGCCTCGCCCACTGTCGCCGCCCCATCTCGCTGCGTCACCGATCACCGCAGCATAGTGGCGCCCCGGCGACTGACACATGCAGACGTCTTGTCACTGAGTGACAGGCGCTCCTACTCTCCAGTAGCTGACTCGCGAGTAAGTCCCTTGAATCCGCGAGCCGGTTCCCTCGTCGTACTCCCCACGCGCCTTACGAGGCCGAGGCCCCGCGCCTTTCGACGAAGCAAGGAGTGAGCCGCATGACGCACGCCGGACCCGCCCACGCCCTCGAGCCCCCGGCCGCACACACCCCCGCACGTCACACGCCCGGAGCCCGAAGCATGCTGTGCGCGCTGGCCGTCGCCGCCTGCCTCGCCGCCCAGGCCGTGCCCGCCGCGGCCACGGAATCGGGCCCCGTCGTCTCGCGGGGCGTGACCATCCCGGCCTTCTACCAGCCACCCGCCACCCTGCCCGCCGCCGACGGGGCGATCGTCCGCAGCGAGCCGCTGCGCCTGGCCCTCAGCCTGCCCGGACTCGGCGGCCGCCGGCTCCCCGGCACCGCGACCCGCCTGATGTACAAGTCGACCGACGCCAACGGCCGGCCCGTCGCGGTCACCGGCGCCTACATCGAGCCCTCGGCCCGCTGGAAGGGCGGCGGCCCGCGTCCCGTGGTCGCCCTGGCACCCGGCACGATGGGCCAGGGCGACCAGTGCGCCGCGTCCCTCGGCCTGGAGAAGCCGATCACCTTCAACGGGCAGACCCTGTCGGTGGGTTACGAGGACATCGCGGTCCACCGGCTGCTCGCCACCGGTGTCGCCGTCGTCGTCACCGACTACGTCGGACTCGGCGCCACCGACCGGTTGCACACCTACGTCAGCCGCGTCGAGGGCGGCCACGCCCTGCTCGACGCCGTCCGCGCGGCCCGCGCCCTCCCCCAGTCCTCCGTCACCGAGGACTCCCCCGTCGGTCTGTACGGCTACAGCCAGGGAGGCGGCGCCAGCGCCTCCGCCGCCGAACTCCAGCCCAGCTACGCCCCCGACGTCGTCCTGGCCGGCGCCTACGCGGGAGCGCCGCCCGCCGACCTCGTCGAGGTCACCAAGGGCATCGACGGCAGCGCACTGGCCGGTGCCCTCGGCTGGTCGATCAACGGCTTCCTGCAGAACGCGCCCGAACTGCGGGCCATCGCCGACGCCCACCTCAACGCCGCCGGCCGGAAGGCGCTGACCGACCTGTCCACGGCCTGCGTCGGGGACGCCATCCTCGGCTACGGCTTCCGCAAGAGCACCTCGTGGACCACCAGCGGCAAGTCCCTCAACGACATCGTGAAGGCCGAGCCCCTGCTCCAGCGGGTCCTGGACGACCAGCGCATCGGCCGCCACACCCCCACCGCCCCCGTGCGCCTCGCGACCGGCGTGAAGGACGACATCGTCCCGCACGCCCAGGCACGCCGACTCGCCGCCGACTGGTGCGCGAAGGGCGCCGACGTCACCTACAAGCCGATACGGCTGCCCAACCTCGGCGACGGACTGCTCACCAACCACCTGGCCCCCCTGCTCCTCGACCAGGGCGACGCCATCGACTGGCTGAAGGACCGCCTCTCCGGCACCCCGGCCACCTCCAACTGCCG
This sequence comes from Streptomyces nigra, assembly GCF_003074055.1. NCBI lineage: Bacteria > Bacillati > Actinomycetota > Actinomycetes > Kitasatosporales > Streptomycetaceae > Streptomyces > Streptomyces nigra. The sequence continues at coordinate 379,586 of NZ_CP029043.1, forward strand.
GTCTCTGCCCCTCCAGCCCTGACCGGCACGACCTCCAGCAGCCGAGCCGCACGCCACCCCACTTCGCGTGCGGCTCGGCGCCATGCCTACGAGGCGTACGTCGCGAACGCCGCCGACCTCGGGGTGCCGGCGGCGCTCGTGATCTCGAAGGTGATCCCACTTGCCGGACACCGATCCGGTGGAGCCGGACGGCGACCCGCAGGTGCTCAGGTCCGCCTACCGCCCCTCGCGCTGCAGCACGCGCTGGGCCGCCTCCGCCTCCGCCGCGGGTGGGGAGAGCTCGTCCAGGGTGTCGAGCTCGTCGTCGAACTCCAGCTCCCTCTCCCATGCCGCCGCGAGGCGCTCCTGTTCCTGGCGTGACCTGTCGCCGACCGCTTGGCGGTGCTCCGGGTCCAAGGCCGCGAGGAATCGTCCGACCGTGTCCGTGGACATGTCCGCTCCTTGTCGCCTGGGAGGTGCCGACCTACCCAGCATGACGGACCACCCGTCCGTCGTCGCCCTGGCCGGAGATCGACGGGCGCGAAATCACCCTTGCTCGATGGTCAAGGCGCCGCGTGCGGCGGCACCGGACCCGGTGTCCGGGGACCGCGACCAGGACGACCGGGAGCGGGAGCCGGCCTCAGGCCGGTCGTGAGGCCCGCCCGCCCGCGCTCACCGGGACGCACCGGGTCGGTCACGATCGCCGGGCGCACCCACCTCCTCCGTCGCACCCATCGTCCCCGCCACGGCTTCGGCGAAGTCGTGGACGAGGCGGGAGCGGCGGGTGGCCGGCCAGGCGAGCGCCACCTCACTGGGCCCGATGTCCCGCACCGGTACGGGGACGACGTCGGGCCGGGTGTAGAAGCCGGCGGTGGACAGCGGCAGGACGCAGATACCCGCGCCGGACGCCACCAACTCCAGCTTCTCCTCGACCTGGTGGATGACCGACACCTCCGGGCGGGGACCGTCGCGCAGCTCCAGCGCCACGTCCCGCCACTCGGGTACGGCGTCGGGGTCCTGGAGCAGGTGTTCGGCGGCCAGGTCGGCGACGGGGACCGAGGCGCGGCCGGCCAGGGGGTGGCCCTGCGGCAGCATGACGACGCGGGGCTCCTGGAACAGCGGCCGTACTTCGAGGCCCTGCCGGTCGACGGGCAGCCGGACCAGGCCGATGTCCGCGCGGCCGTCGCGCAGCACCTCCACCTGGCTGGCCCAACTGGTGCGCAGCAGGCGGACGTTCACCCCGGGGTGCCGTTCGGCGAAGGCCGTCGTGGCGGGGGTGACGGTGATGCCGGGCATGAAGCCGACGGTGAGGGACGGGGTGTCGCGGGCCGCCGTGGTGACACGCCGGAGCAGGGCCTCGGCGGAGGCGAGCAGGGGGACGGCGTCCTCCAGGAGCTGGCGGCCCGCGGGGGTGAGCCGCGTGCCGCGCCGGCTCCGGTCGAAGACCTCGGCGCCCAGGTCGTCCTCCAGGCTGCGGATCTGCCGGGACAGCACGGGCTGGGCGATGTGCAGCCGCTCGGCGGCCCGCCCGTAGTGCAGTTCCTCGGCCACGGCCACGAAGTACCGCAGCTTGCGCAGGTCGAGATCCACGCGGCTCACCCTCCCTTCGGACGGTCGGTCACGAATCTACCGTTTCGCCCGGTCGTACCGGATCCTGGGCGCCGCCTCCCCGGCACCCGGGTCACCGTCCGGCGAGGACGGACAGCGGGTCGGTGTGGGCCGGGACCCAGCCGAGCTCCGTCTCGGCCCGCGCGGGGGTGAACTGCTGGTCCAGGGCGAAGGCGTCCGCGATGGGGCCCATCTGGGCGCGGGCCTCGTCCAGGGTGAGCGAGACGGTCTTGCCGTCGAGGCCGACGGCGTGTGCGACGGCCAGGGCGCAGTCCTTCGCGGTGGGGTCGATGCCGCCGACCCCCAGGTACTCGGCGCCCGGTTCGGCCCGCAGCGCGGCGACGTACAGCTCGGCGACGTCGTCGATGTGGACGAGCGGCCAGTGGTTGCCGCCGTCGCCGATGCAGGGGACGGCTCCGGTCTCCTTGCCGGGGGTGCCGTAGAACAGGTCGATCAGGCGGTTCTCGCCGCCGTACAGGAGTCCGGGCCTGATGACGACGGGGCGGCCGCCCTGCCGGGCGCGGGCGAGGACGGCCTCCTCGACGGGCTTGCGCCAGGCGACGATGGACGGCGGGTTCCAGGCGGCGGTCTCGTCGGCGACGCCGTCGGTGTCGCCGTACACCCAGGTGCCGCCGGTGTGGAGGTACGCACCACCACCGATGCCGTCCTGCAGGGCGGTGGCGGCGGCGAGGTCCTCGGCGCCGGTCGTGGCCTGGGCGAGGTGGATGACGGCCTCGGCCCGGGCTGCGGCGCGGTTCAGCACGTCGAGGTCGCCCAGTCCGCCGCGGACGGGGGTGGCGCCGAGGGCGTGGACGGTGTCGGCGGAGCGGTCGGTGCGGGCCAGCGCCTCCACGGTGTGCCCGTGGCGGACGAGCGCGCTGATCGTGGCCTTGCCGATGTATCCGGATCCGCCGGTGACGAAGGTCTTCATGGTTCTGGCTCCAGTCGTGGTACGCCGTGCCGGGTGGCTACGACGACCAGCCTCCGTCCGGAGGCGGAGCCGCGTCCAAGACCTGTTTCGGCGTCTGTGATACCCGCCGGGTATCAGGCGTTCGGGGGCTGGGCCGGCTGCCAGAGTTCGATGCGGTTGCCCTCGGGGTCGGTGACCCGGCCGAAGCGGCCGACGCCGTCCATGTCCTGGGTCTCCTCGGCCACGGCGGCGCCTCTGGCGCGCAGGTGGTCCAGCATGGCGTCGAGGTCGCGGACGCGGAAGTCGAGCATGGTGCCCTGGGAGCGGGAGCCGAAGGAGTCGGTCCTGGAGTCGAACGTGGCGAACACCGTCGGGCCGGTTCCTGCTGCCAGAGGCCGTTGTCGTCGGCGTCCAGGCCCAGGCGGTCGCGGGACCAGGCGGTCAGGGCGGCCGGGTCATCGGCGCGCAGGAAGTGGCCGCCGATGCCGAGTACTCGTTCCATTACGCCAACCTGCCAGGACGGGCGGCCGTCGGTCAGGACGGCAGACGCAGGACGAGCAGGGCGACGTCGTCGTCGTTGTCGTGGGGCCGGACGCGTTGCAGCAGCTGGTCGGCGAAGTCGTCCACGTCGCGGTGGACCAGTGAGGCGGCGTGCCTGCGCAGGGATTCCAAGCCGTCGTCCAGCGGCTGTCGGCGGGACTCGACGAGGCCGTCGGTGTAGAGCACGAGGGTGGACTGTGCGGGGAGGGTCAGCCGGGCCTCGGTTCTCGGCCGCGGTGACGGGGCCGGCATGCCGAGGAGCATGCCGTTGGCCTCGGTGAGGAAGCGGGTCAGGCCGTCGCGGCCGACGAGGAGGGGTGGCGGGTGGCCGGCGCTGCTCCAGCGCAGCGTCCAGGTGCCGGCGGCGTCGAGGGCCAGCCGGGCGAGGATCATCGTCGTCATCCGGACGTCGGTGATCCGGGTCATGGCCTCGTTGAGGTGCTGGATCGTGTGGTGGGTGGGCCGGTCCTGGGACCAGGTGAACGCGCGGAGCATGTTGCGCAGTTGGGCCATGCCGGCGGCCGCATCCAGGTCGTGGCCGACGACGTCGCCGATGACCAGGGCCGTGTCCCCGAAGGGCAGCGGGAAGGCGTCGTACCAGTCGCCGCCGACATAGGAGGCGTCGGGGGCCGAGAGATAGCGCGCGGTCATCTCCACGCCCGGCAGACGCGGCAGTTGGGGCAGCAGATAGCGCTGCATGGTCTCGGCGACCTGGCGCTGGCGCTGGAAGTGGCGGGCGTTCTCCAGGGCGAGTCCGATGCGCCGCCCTATGTCCCGGAGCAGGGAGAGGTCGGCGGTGGTGAAGCCCTGGGGCCGGTCGGAGCGGCCGAGGGTGATGGCGCCCAGGACCTCGTGCGGGCCGCGGATGGGCGCTATGGCGGCGGTCTTGATGCCGGCCACCCGGAACAGCCGGCGCTGCTCGACGGCGATGCCGGTGTCGGGCACGCCCTGGTAGGTCTCGGGTCCGGCGAGGTTGGAGGCCACGCCGCGCAGGGCCCGGGAGAGCGGCATGGGTGAGGCCGCGGAGACGGGGGGCATGGGGCCCTGCAGGTCCTCACGCAGGGAGAGGCCGTTCGGTCCGGCCTGGACGACCAGGTGCCGGGCCACGTCGCCCTTGTCGGTGATCAGGTCGATGACGGCCCAGTCGGCGAGCCGCGGCAGGACCAGTTGGACCACCCGGCGCAGGGACACGTCGACGTCGTGGTTGGAGATGAGCTGGGCCGTGGTGTCGGCCAGAAGGGCCAGCCGCTCCAGTTCGGACAGCGAGCGGGTGGGCGGGGGCGGCGCGGGTGCGGAGCCGGTTAGGACTTCTCCGCCGGTGTCGTTCATGGTCGCTCCTCTCCCCACCGTGCAGCGTGGCACAGGATGATGCGACCTGGACCCTGGGGCGCGCTCGTCGTCGGGGACAGCGGCGCAGGGCTCGCGGGGTCGTCCGGGGTGCGGAGCACCGGGCATCGGACGAGATGCTGCGGTCGGGTAGATGGTGGACTGGGGCACGTGCCTGGCGAGGCTGCTGTTTCCCCAACAACCGACCGGTGGCCAAGAAGGCCGAACTTCATTTATACCACGAATAGGAGGTCGGCCGCTGTTTCCGCAGGTCGGCGGGGGTGCCCGAGCAGGCCCCGGAGCGACATCAGCAGGACCCGCACAGGTGTCAGAGCAGGCGCAGGACGCCCACCACCTTGCCGAGGATGCGGGCGTCGTCGCCCGGGATCGGGTCGTACGCGGGGTTGCGCGGCATGAGCCACACCCGCCCGTCCTGTCGCCGCAGCACCTTGACGGTGGCCTCGTCGTCGAGGAGGGCGACGACGATGTCGCCCTGGTCGGCGCTGTCCTGCCGCTTGACGGTCACTATGTCGCCGTCGCAGATCGCGGCCTCGATCATGCTGTCGCCGGACACCGTGAGGGCGAACAGGTCGCCGTCGCCCACCACTTGGCGGGGCAGGGTGTAGACGTCCTCGATCATCTCCGCGGCGAGCAGGGGCGCACCGGCTGCGATACGGCCCACCAGGGGCACCTCGACCGGGGCGGTGCCGGTGGTGCCGAGGTCGGGGGCCCAGGAGGGCCGTACCTGGTAGGCGCGCGGCCGGTGCGGGTCGCGATAGAGGACGCCCTTGCGTTCGAGCGCCATCAGCTGGTGGGCGACGGAGGAGGTGCTGGCGAGGGAGACGGCCTGGCCGATCTCCCGCATGGACGGTGGGTAGCCCTGCCGCTCGACCGTCTCGGTGATGAAGCGGACGATGGCCGCCTGGCGGTTCGTCAACTCCCCCGCGGGGGTGCGGGGACCCGGGGGGCGGCCCCGGCGGGCGGGCGCAGTGTCGTCCATCCCGACACACCTCCGTACAAGATCGTTCGGAATGACCCTATCCTGCCGCCCTCCATAAATGGAACACCTTGACGATTTCGGGGGGTCCGAAGGCCCTTCCCCCACGGGCCGTGCGCCGTCTGTCGGGTCCCCCACGGGCCGTGTGCCGTCTGTCGGGCTGCCACGTCGGGGCCCTCCTCCCGTTCGGACCGTTCGGACATCCGCCCGGCGCGGGTCAGGCGGCCTGCGGTTCGGGGCGCCGGCGCGGCCGGAGCTCGGGGCGTCCGAACAGCAGGGCGTAGCCCTCGGGAAGCCGGTCGAGGATCCGGTCGACCAGATCGGGGCCGGCCAGGTGGCCGATGACGTTGAAGACGGTGCCGGTGTTCCAGCGGGCGACCGCGGGGCTGGTGCCGGTCCGGCGCGCCAGGTCCTTCACGAAGCCCCAGCCGGTCGACTGCCGGGTGGCGGGCACCTGTCCGGTGAACTCCAGGGCGGCCGGCAGCGGCAGCCGGGCGGCCAGCTCGACGCGTTCGTCGCCGGTGAGCTGGCGGCCGAGCGCGGCGAGGACCTGGAGCGTCACCTCCTGAGCCCGTTCCCGCGTGGGGTAGGCGCCTTCGTAGCGCACCTTCTCCAGCAGGGCGTCGTAGGTCATCGCGGCGTCACGGCGGTCGTGGAGCTGCGCGGTCATGACAGGTGGCGTGCCTTTCGTGTGGGGGGAGCCTTCGGGCCCGCGGGGCCGGGGTCACGTCGTCCGCGCGGCCGGCGCCGGGTGCGGGCGGGCTCCGCTCGTGGGTGGAGATCCCCGCGTGGACGTCGCGGGGCGGGGCTGGGACGCAGAGTCGTAGTCGTACGGAGGGTACGGAGTCGTACGGACGGTGCCGGGCGCGCAGTTCGGGCGGTCCGAGCACACCGGGCACTTCAGGCGCTCCGGGCGCCGGACGGGAGACGTCCGCGTGGGTGGGCGCAGGCGCGTCCGGGCCGTGGAGGGGGCCGGCGGACCGGCCCGCCGCTCCCGAGCACAGGTGTGCGCCGAGGTGCGGCCTGCCACGCCGCGGCCCCGCGTCGTCCGTGCCGGGACCGCGGGGCCGCGCGGTGTCGGCAGGCCGGGATCAGGCGGACAGCTCCTGGCGCCGCGACGACTCGCCGACGACGATCTTGCGCGGCTTGGCGCGCTCCGCGATCGGGATGCGCAGGGTCAGCACCCCGGCGTCGTACTCGGCCTCGATGTTCTCGGTGTCGAGCGTGTCGGCCAGCATCACACGGCGCGAGAAGACGCCCAGCGGCCGCTCGGACAGCTCCATCCGGACGTGGTCCGAGGTGCTCGGCCGGCGCTCGGCCTGGACCGTCAGCATGTTCTTCTCGACGTCGATGTCGATCGCGTCCGGGCTCACACCGGGGATGTCCAGCTCGATCACATAGACATCGCCTTCACGGTGGGCGTCCATCGGCATCGCCGCCGGGCGCGACCAGGTCCCGGACGTCCCGAGGAACTGCTCGGCGATCCGGTCCAGCTCACGGAAGGGGTCGGTGCGCATCAACATCGGCAAAACACCTCCTGTGCGTCGGGCAGTACTGCTGCCAATGCGCTTCACCTGACTCTGTCGTACCATGTCATCGAAACGATGACAAGTGCGATGTCATCAGAACGATGACGACCGACGAAGGACCCGATCGAAGGACCCGATCGAAGGAGGAAGGCCGTGTCGACGCCCGACGAGCGGTCCGCCGATGGCGCCCCGGCGTCCTTCCTGGCGGCGGAGACGGCACTGCGCGCCATGACGGAGGCGGTGAGCGCGGCGCGGACCGCCCCGGCGGGCGACGCGGACGACGCCCCGCCCGCCCCGGAGCAGGCGCTGGCCGTCCTGGTGCTGCTGCGGGACGTGCGCCACCAGCTGGCCCAGTGGGAACCGGGCCTGATCGAGGCGGCCCGCGAGGCCGGCGCCAGCTGGGCGGATCTCGCCAGTCCGCTGGGGGTCGCCAGCCGCCAGGCCGCCGAGCGGCGCTATCTGCGCGGACGTCCTGGCGGCGAGGGCAGCACCCGGGAGGAGCGCGTCAAGGCCACGCGCGACCGGCGCGCCGCCGACCGCAAGGTGACCGCTTGGGCCCGCAGCAACGCCGGTGAGCTGCGCAGCCTCGCCGGTCAGATCGCCGCCCTACCCGATCTGCCGGAGGCCGCTCTCGCCCCGCTGCGGCGGCTCGCCAACGCCCTGGCCGACGACGACGCCGCGCTGCTGCTGGCGCCCCTCACGGACACCGAGCCGCATCTGCGCGACCACCACCCCCGGCTCGCCACCCGGATCGACGACCTCACCAGCCACGCGGACCGGCTCCGCCACGACAGCGACGCGGACCGCGGCGCGCGGACCTGACCGCGCGCCGCGTCGGCTCACGCTTCCGTCCGCGTCCGTCCGCTTCCGTTCGGGTGACCGGCGGGGCGGATGCGGAGGCGGGAGAGGGGGCGGGGCCGACGGGGCACCCGGCCGGGTGCCCACGTGACGGCGACGACATCGGACGGTCGCGGCGTTTGCGAGCGGCGGGGGTGAGCAGGCGATGGTCTGCACATCAGCGCTCGGCAGAAAGGACCCCTCATGGCGGTCAGCGACTCGGACCTGGTCGAGGCCGATACCGATCCGGGGGCCGTCCGGCGTCACCGCACGCTCTTCAGGGCGGTGAAGCGGCGCCGGAACCCACCGCTTCGGCGTACGGACATCACGGTCACGGACGAGGCGGCGGTGAAACGGGCGGTCAAGGCCGCATCCCTCGGCAACGCCATGGAGTGGTTCGACTTCGGGATCTACAGCTATCTCGCGGTCACGCTCGGCCATGTCTTCTTCCCGTCCGGCAACGACACCGTGCAGCTGCTGTCGTCGTTCGCGACCTTCGCGGTGTCGTTCCTGGTCCGTCCGATCGGCGGCATGGTCTTCGGGCCGATGGGCGACAAGATCGGGCGCAAGAAGGTCCTGGCCTTCACGATGATCCTGATGGCGATCGGCACCTTCGCCATCGGCCTGATCCCGTCGTACGCCACGATCGGCTTCTGGGCGCCGGTCCTGCTGATCTTCTTCCGGCTGGTGCAGGGCTTCTCCACCGGCGGTGAGTACGGCGGCGCGTCCACGTTCATCGCCGAGTACGCGCCGGACAAGCGGCGTGGTTTCTTCGGCAGCTTCCTGGAGATGGGGACGCTCGCCGGGTACGTGGGCGCCGCCGGGCTGGTCACGATCCTGACGTCGGCGCTGGGCACCTCCGGGATGGAGTCCTGGGGCTGGCGGGTGCCGTTCCTGGTGGCCGGGCCAATCGGGCTTGTCGGGCTCTATCTGCGGCTGAAGCTGGACGAGACGCCCGCGTTCCAGAAGCTCGAGGACGAGTCGATGCACCGCGCATCCGAGGCCGCCTCCTCGGTGGAGACGACGGCCACCGGCGACCTGAGGAAGATCTTCCGCGAGTACTGGCCGACGCTGATCCTCTGCATCTGCCTGGTCGGTGCCTACAACATCACCGACTACATGCTGCTGTCGTACATGCCGACGTATCTGTCGGACGAGATGGGCTACTCCGAGACGCACGGTCTGCTCGTCCTGATCGCGACCATGGTGGTCCTGATGCTGGTCATCAACCAGGTGGGCAGGCTCAGCGACCGGGTGGGCCGAAAGCCGCTGCTGATGGCGGGGATGCTCGGCTTCCTGGTGCTGTCCCTGCCGTCGTTCCTGCTGGTCCGGCAGGGCAGCCTGGTCGCCGTGGCGGCGGGCATGCTGATGCTGGGCCTGTCGCTCGTGTGCCTGCTGGGCACCATGTCGGCGACGCTGCCCGCGCTGTTCCCGACGCAGGTCCGCTACGGCTCCCTGTCCGTCGGCTACAACCTCTCCGCGTCCCTGTTCGGCGGCACCACCCCGCTGGTCATCACGGCGCTGATCTCCGCGACGGGCAGCGATCTGATGCCCGCCTACTACGCGATGGGCGCGGCGCTGGTCGGTGTGATCGCCGTGGCGTTCACGAAGGAGACGGCGCGCCAGCCGCTCGCGGGCTCCCCTCCGTCGGTCGCGACGGCCCGTGAGGCCGCCGAGATGGTCGAGAGCCAGGCGCCGGCACCCAAGTTCTGACGGGCGGGTGCGAGGACCCCGCCCATCAGCGACACGGCCCGGCATCCGCGTGCGCGCGGATGCCGGGCCGATGTCGTGTGCCGGGAGGCGCCTGGGTCAGCCCTGGCGGGCCTTGAAGCGCGGCTCCTTCTTGTTGATCACGAACGTCACGCCGCGTCGGCGCACCCCCTGGGCGCCGGGCCTGGCCTTCAGCGAGCGCAGTGACTTGCGCACCTTCATCGCGGTCTCCTCTCGGGTCGACGGACCGGTGTGTCCCTCGTCAGCGGGTCATCCTCGGGTCGTCAGCGGGCGGCGGCGGTACGGCCGTAGCGCCGCTCGAACCGCTCGACGCGTCCGGCCGTGTCCAGGACGCGCGAGGTGCCGGTGTGGAACGGGTGGCTGGCCGACGAGATCTCGACGTCCACCAGCGGGTAGGTGTGGCCGTCCTCCCACTCGATCGTCCGTGCGGAGTCGAGGGTGGAACGGATGAGGAAGGACTGCCCCGACGCGCGGTCACGGAAGACGACGGGACGGGAGTCGGGATGGATGCCGGGCCTCATGGGATGTCCTTTCGCCGGGGCCTGTCATGGTGTGGTGGGACGCGGGGTCAGCGCTCCTCGCGGAACGGGACGTGCGCGCCGGCGACCGGGTCGTACTTGCGCAGGACCAGCCGGTCGGGGTCGTTGAGTCGGTTCTTGCGGGTCACGTACGTGACGCCGGTGCCGGCCGTCGACCTCAGCTTCACGACGGGACGTGCGGTGCTGCGTGCCATGGGGTGCTTCCTTTCCGTCTGCACATGGGCCGATCGCGACCGATCACCGAACCGATTGACTCGAACATGTCAGACATGCGGTTCAACCATCGGGTCCGGGGTTTCATTCCCGGCCCCCGAGGGGGCGGTGGCGCTCGGCCCCTCGGCCGTGCGGTGGAACGCCGGGCGGTCCCCGGTCATTCCCGGCCGGCTACGGAACCCTGAACGACCAGCGGGCACGGCGCGCGCGGCGCCGTGCCCGTGGTCATGCGGTGCGGAGGCCCGCCCGTCAGGCGGCCAGGGTCTTGTCCTCCTGGATCGCCGCGGCCTTCCGGTCGGCGCCGTACCGCTGGAGGAGCACGTCCGCCGCCGCCAGCGCCTCGGCGACCGTGCGGGTTCCGACCATGACGCAGAGCGTGTACGTGGCGTCCTCGAGGGCGCCGGCGCTGTGAGCTGTGGGGTGCACGTCGTGCGCGAAGCGCACTTCGGCGAAGCGCGCCAGTGCGGCACGCAGGTCCTTCTCGGACGGCAGGATCATGGCAAGTCCCCTCTGTGGGCACGCAGCCCGCACCCGTCGGGGTCACCGCGACGAACAGGCTGGATGCCGGCACCACACACCGGAGCCCGGCGCCGATCGCACCGAGCTGAACCCCAAGTGCCCCACAGGGAACGATTTACACCTGTAACACCATCGAAGTCCCCCGTTCGGAGCAAGGCGAGGACGCCCGGACCGACCGCCGGAACCCGTCGCACCCCGGGCTTCATGGACGGCCCCCGGTGAGGACCATGAGATGGCACGGACGCGCGTGGGCGGCCCGGCGCACCCGGCGGCGCGGACGCCGCACGGGACGCGGACCGGACGGAGACGGAGGGGCTGTGACGAACGAGGCCGCCGTCCTGTCCGCCCTTCTGGCGAGCGCGAACCGGGTCACCGCCGCGGACATCCCGGCGCTCATCGACGAGGCCGGGCGGAAGCTGGGCCTGTCGGGCACCCAGGTGTACCTGGCCGACCTCCCACAGGCCCGGCTGACCCCGCTGGCACACCCGGACCCCAAGGCGCCTTCCTCCAACGAGCCCATCGAGCCCACCGAGCCCAGCAAGCCCAGCAAGCCCATAGAGATCGAGGGCTCGACGGCCGGGCTCGCCTACCGGACGCAGCGGACCCAGCGCTCCCGCGACGACTGCACGCCTGGGTGCCGATGATCGACGGGGTGGACCGGGGGGGGTGTCCTGCGCGCCACCGCGCCCTGCTCCGAGGACGCGCGGCTGGAGTCCTGCGCGGCCCTGGCGGCGGGGCTGGCGACGCTGCTTGTGCTGGCCAAGTCGTCGCACGACGAACTGCTGGTGCACCGTACCCGCTCACGCACCATGGCGCCCCAGGCGGAGCTGCTGTGGGCCTTCGTGCCGCCGCGCACCATCGGCACGGACGACGTCACCTCCACCGCGCTCCTCGAACCGGCCTACGACGCCGGCGGCGACGCCATCGACCACAGCCTCGGCGACGGCGTTCTGCACCTCGCCCTGCTGGACGCCATGGGGCACGACCTGGCCTCCGGCGGCACCGGCGCGGTCGCCCTGGGCGCGTCCCGTGCCACCCGTCGCGCCGGGGCACGCTGGACATCGCCACCACCATCGACACGACGCTGAGCGAGTGGATCCCCGACCATCTGCTGACCGCCGCCATCGCCCGACTGGACATTGCCACGGCCCGGTTCACCTGGATCAACTGCGGGCACCCGCCGCCGCTGCTCATCCGCGACGGCCATGTCGTGCCGCAGGCCATGGAGTTCCCCGCGCATCTCCCTCTCGGCCCGGGACTCGGCCCGGCGGCGGCACCGGACGAGCACCACGTACGGCTCCAGCCCGGTGACCGGGTCCTGCTCCACAGCGACGGCGTCACCGAGGCCCGCACGAGCGACGGCTCGCTGTTCGGCGACCAGCGGCTCGCGGACGGCGTGATCCGGACCATGGCGTCCGGCAACAACCCCCCGGAGACCCTGCGCCGGCTCGTCCGCAACCTGCACGAACACCACCGGCTGCACGACGGCGCCACCATCATGCTGGTCCGCCGGCACCCACACTGACCCGGCCTGTCACAGCATCGGTTGCGGTGCCGGGGTCCTGCCGCAACCCGGCAGAACCTTGGTGCCGCAACCATCCGTGGTGCTCCCCACGGGCCATGAAGCTGCGGGACCGACCCCTTCCGCATTGCCGGTTCCCGGCAGAATTCACTAGGGTCTGCATGCCGACGGCCGTCACCGTGCCGGCGGTGGCACACCGGGGGCGAGGGGTGGGGGCGCGTGAGCGAGCGGGAGACCATGAGGCCGTACCTGACGGGGTTCGCGGAGATTCTCACCGATGTCTCCGGTACCGGCCGCCGGCTGACCCGGGACGAGATCGAGGCCCGGCGCGCCCTCGGCGAACAGGCGGCCGAGCACGGGCACACCCTGCGCACCCTGGTGCGGGCCCACCTCAGGGCGACCCAGGAGGACTGGCCCGCCTCCCCACGCCACCCGGACGGTGTCCTCGCGGCCGTCGAGCAGGCGGTCGACGCCTTCGCCGAGGGCTACGAGCGCGCCCAGCGGCTGGCCGTACGACAGGAGGAGGCCGCGCGCCGGGAGTTCATCGACGACCTGCTGTACGGCCGCAGCGACCTGGGGCGGCTCGCCGAACGGGCGGAGCGGTTCGGCCTGGTGCTGTCCCGGGCGCACGCCGTGGCCGTGGCCGAGGGGCCGGAGGCGTACGACGACACCGACCCGGTGACCCGGCACGTGGAGAACGCGCTCATCGCGCGCTTCGGTGACCGGCACATCCTCCTCGCCACCAAGAACGGGCAGTTGGTGTGCATCGCCCCCGGCGACGACCGTGACGTCCTGCTGCACTTCGCCAAGCAGGCGCACGCCGCCACCGACGGCAGCCGGGTGGCCATCGGCCGGCCCAGGACCGGCGCGGGCGGCGTGGTGCACTCCTACGAGGAGGCGCTCAACAGCCTCCAGCTCGCCGCGCGCCTGGGCCTGGACGACCCCGTGGTGCACGCCGCCGACCTGCTCGTCTACCCGGTCCTTGCCCGTGACCGGCAGGCCATGGCCGACCTGGTGCTCGGCGCGCTGGGGCCGCTGCGCGACGCCCGCGGCGGCGCCGAGCCGCTGCTACGCACCCTCCAGGTGTACTTCGACTCCGGCTGCACCGCCGCCGAGGCTGCCCGCCGGCTGTCGCTGAGCGTGCGTGCCCTCACCTACCGGCTGGAACGCATCCACCAGCTGACCGGCGCCAACCCGGCCGACCCCATGCACCGGTACACCCTGCAGACGGCCGTGATCGGGGCGCGCCTTCTGGGCTGGCCCGAACGGGACATCTGACCCGGCGCCGGATCAGGGCCGGTCGGCGAACGAGGCCTCGAGGGCGGCGATGTGCCGGGCCTCCGCCTCCTTGCGGACGGCGGTGAAACGGCGGTCGACGATCAGGAGGGGGACGGCCCACAGAGCGCCCCACAGGCTGAAGGAGTCGACGACTCCGGTCTGTCGCAGCACGGTGTTCGTCAGGACGCAGAGGATGCCGCAGATCGTCCAGGCGGCCGTGCGGTGCCGGCCGAGGAACCGTACGGGGGCGTTCCAGGGACCGGACAGCGCCTCCAGGGTCGCGGCGCGCACGATGGCGTCGCGGTCCACGCTGTCCTCCGCCGGCGCCGCGGTGCCCTGCCGCAGGTCCGCTTCCAGGGTGCGGGCCTGGATCTCGGTGGCGTGGCCGACCGCGGCGGTCGCCGCCGCCATCCTGACCTCGTCCAAGTAAGTGCGGCGCTCCCAGCGTTCGGCGGCGGCGACCTGGGCGGCCTCCGCCGAGTCCGGCGCCAGCTCGTCGAGGCGGCGGGCCAGGACACGGGCGCGGGCGGCGCGGCCCGGGTGGTCGAAGGCGTCGGCGCGCAGGCACAGTTCGGCGTACCCGGCCAGGAGCCCGAGGTGGTCGCCGTCGAGCGCGAGCCCGGCCCGGAAGGCCTCCTCCGCGCGGTCGTCGTGGTCGTCCTCGTCCTCGGCGGCGTGCCCCAGCGCCAGCCAGCAGTACAGGTCGGGGTGGGGGCCGAGTTCGTCCAGGCCCTCCTGGGCGGCACGCCGCACGGCCGCGTTGCCCCCCGCCGTGAACAACTGCTCGCAGCGCTCCTGGTACGCGTCGATCGTCGTCATGCGGGCTTCCCCCCTGCCTGCCACCCGCGCGAGGTGGACCTCTGTGTTGGGGGATCTTCGCAGTTCCGCGGCGATTTGACGATCAAGGAATGGTGACGGTCGGACGCGTGTGGTGAAGTGGGGATCATGACGACGAGTGACGCGGTCGTGGTGCCGGAGCTGTACTCGGGCTACCCCGGGGTGGCCTTCGGCGGGTACGTCGCCGGAGTGCTCGCGCGGGAGTCCGGGGCGGGGACGGTCCGGGTCGACTTCCGGGGCCCGGTGCCGGTCGAGGAGCCGGTGAGGCTGGCCGGGCACGGGGACGGCGGCGCGGAGTTGGGCGAGCCCGAGCGGCCGCTGGCGACGGCGCGTCCGGCCCGGTTGACGCTCGACGCGCCCGAGGCGCCCTCATGGGAGGAGGCGTCGGCGGCGTCCGACCGGTTCCGGGCCGACCCGCCGTCCGGTGTGGTCGACTGCTTCGGCTGCGGGCTGCGCACCGCCGACCGGGGCCTGCGCGTGTACTGCTCCCCCGTGCCGGGCCGGGATCTGGTGGCCACGGCCTGGACGCCGTCCGCCACGTTCGCCGGCCCCGACGGCCTGCTGCCCGACGAGCTGGTCTGGGGTGCCCTGGACTGCCCGGGCCACTGGGCGGGCCGCTTCCTCGGCACCCAGCAGCCGGGCGCGGTCACGGCCGCGCTGACGGGGACGATCCTGCGGCCGGTCGTCGCGGGCGAGCCCCATGTGTCGTACGCCTGGCTGCTGTCGGAGAGCGGCCGCAAGCACACGATGGGCGTGGCGCTGGCGACGGCCGAGGGCGAGGTGTGTGCCCTGTCGGAGGCCCTGTGGATCGACCCGAGGCCGGCGGAGTGACGGGGCGCGGGCTCGGTCAGGCCGGCTCGTCCCGGTTCTCCACCCTGCCCAGTTCCGCCGTGAACTGGGCCCCCGCGAGCAGGGCCAGGTTGGACAGCCACAGCCAGATCAGGGAGACCACGACGCCCGCGAGTGAGCCGTACAGCCTGCTGTAGGTGCTCAACGCCGAGGTGTAGAGGGCGAAGAGGGCGGACACCGCCAGCCAGAGGGTGGCGGCGAGGGCGCCACCGGGCAGGCTGAGGTGCCGGGCTCGGGCCTGGACGGGACCGGTGCGGAACACGGTCACCACCAGCAGGACCACCAGGCACAGCAGCAGCGGCCAGCGCAGCAGGGTCCACGCCCACGCCGCCATGACGTCGAGGCCGAGGGCCCGGCCGGCGGCCTCGGCCACCGGGCCGGACAGCATCAGCACCAGCGAGCTGAGCAGGAGCAGCCCCAGCAGGGCGAGGGCGGTGAGCAGGATGCGGGGGGCCGTGCGCCAGGGTGAACGGTGGTCGTCGACGCCGTGCATCCGGTGCAGGGCGCGCCGGAAGACGGCGAGGTAACTGCTCGCGGACCACAGCGCGCTGACGGCGCCCGCGACCAGCAGGGTCCAGGCGGCGGAGCCGCTGCGCAGGGTGCGGGCCAGCGCGTCGTGCAACTGGCCGCCCGCCTGGCCGGGGGCGTAGTCGGTGACGTGCCCGATGAAGTCCTCGGCGGTGTCGGGGCCGATGAGGCTGAACGCGACGACGGTGACCATGAGCGCCGGGAGCAGGGCCAGGATGGCGTAGTAGGTGAGGGCGGCCGCGTAGTCGGAGATGTCGTCGCGCCACATGGACGCCGGGGTGCGGCGCAGGGCGGGCGCCCAGGCTCGGGGGACGCGGTTCACCGGGGGCGGGGGCAGGGGTGCGGGCTGCGGTTCGGCGGACATGGCCTTCGGGGGGTGGGGGCGCGGGAGGCGAACGGTACAGCGGCGATGGGCCGTCTCGACACGGCAGGGCGGCGGCGCCTCGCTGTACGTGCGAAGTCGCCACCGCCCTGCCGTGTCGGCGGGCCGGCCCGTGTGCCGGACCGGCGTGGCTCAGCGATCAGATCCGGCCACCGGTGAGCCGGGTGATCGGGCCGAGCGTGCGCCGTCCCGCGCGTCGTCCGGCCGCGTACGTGGACGCGCTGAGCACCGCCAACCCCGTGCCGACGCCGGCGGCGAGGGCCTTGCGGTGGGCGAGGGCCGTCCACGCCGTCGTCGCGAGGGTCACGGCCTGCCCGGACGCGGAGACCACGGCCTTGCGTCCGGCCTCGACGTTCCGGGCCGCCGACTGGGCGACGGCGGAGGTGGCCTTGGCTGCCCGCTCGGCCGTGCCCGTGACGGCTGACGCCGCGTCACCGGCCTTCTCCGAGGCCTTGCCTGCGGCCTTCTCCGTCGCCTGGGAGGCCGGTGCGGTCGCCCGCGAGGCGCTCCGACGGGCCTTCGCGGCCGTCTTCTTGGCGGTTGCGGAATCCTGGTTGGTGTCGTTGTTGGATGGGCTCATGGACATCGCGTTGCCCCCTTCCGCGGCAGCAAACCCGTTCGACCTTGACCATCCGCGGAGCTGCCCGCCCCATCGTCCACCGAGACCGTGTGTCGTCGGTCCGCGACGGCTTCGTCACGGTCGGGGCACGCCTTGCCGTTCGCTCTGGCCACGCAACCGCGACGGCCGAAAATGTGTCTCTGAGCCCAGGACACGGCCGCCGCCGGACGGCCGGGGCTCCGGTGCGACGGCGACACGGCCGGCCGGCGCCGCCAGGCGGCCTGGGGGGACGGACATGAGTACACGGACATGGGAAGTACCCGGATACACCGGGTCGCTGGAGCTCGGTTCGGGGGCGAGCGGACGGGTCGTGCTGGCCGTCCACGAGGAGACCGGTGTGCCGGTCGCGGTGAAGTACCTCAGCGAGTCCCTGCGCACCCGGCCGGGCTTCGTGCACGACTTCCGCGCCGAGGCACGGCTGCTGGGCGGGCTGGAGAGCCCGTATGTCACCGGGCTGTACGAGTACGTGGAGAGTCCGCGGGGCGCCGCCATCGTGATGGAGCTGGTGGACGGCGTCTCGCTGCGGAACCTGCTGACCCGGCAGGGCCCGCTCACGCCCGAGGCCGCCCTGGTCGTCCTCAAGGGCTCGCTGCTCGGGCTGGCCGACTCCCACCAGGTGGGGGTCGTCCACCGCGACTACAAGCCCGAGAACGTCCTGGTCCTGCCGGACGGCACGTCCAAGCTGGTCGACTTCGGCATCGCCGTGGACGCCGGGACGGACGGCGGGGTGGCGGGCACCCCGTCGTACATGGCGCCGGAGCAGTGGACCGGCGCGCCCGCCTCCCCCGCCGCCGACGTGTACGCGGCGACGGCCACCTTCTTCGAGTGCCTCACCGGCCACAAGCCGTTCGCGGGCGACAACATCGCCGAGCTGGCGCTGCGGCACGTCGAGGCCCCCGTACCGGCCGAGGAGGCGCCCGAGCCCGTACGCGACCTGGTGCGGCGCGGTCTGGCCAAGGACCCGGAGCAACGCCCGGCGCGGGCCGCGGAGTTCGTCCGGGAGCTGGAGGCCGCGGCCGGTGCCGGGTACGGGCCGGACTGGGAGGAACGCGGCCGGGACCGGCTCGCGGCGCTGGTGGCCCTGCTGCCGCTGCTGCTGCCCTCGGCCCGGGACGGTGCCCGCACCACGACCGACAGCGCGCACACGGTGCTCGGCCCCGCGCCCGACCCGGGCCTCGTACGGGCGTGGCTGCCGGGCCGGGCCGGGATGCTGGCGTCGGCCGCCGTCGTCCTCCTCGGCGTCCTGCTCACGTACGGGGTGCCGTTCGCCCCGGACGAGGCGGCGCGCGACACGGCCCAGGCGGTCGCCACGAGCAGCTCGGAACCCGGCGTGTCGGCGCCGGAGTCCGCCACGCCGAGCACCTCCGCCTCGCCGTCCGGCTCCCCCGGCCCCTCCGCGTCGGCGGACGCCTCGCCCACGACGGCGACGCCCACCGACGGCACCAGTGCCACGGCCTCCGCCTCCCCGGCCGGCGAGGGCACGACGGCGCCCGCCGGCACGGGCGGGACCACGGCACCCCCGACCGGCACTCCACCCACGGAGCCCACCGCGCCGGCCGTGAAGAACGTGGCCCTCTCGGGGTTCACACAGACCGGGCCCATGACGGCCACCGGGACCGTCGTCGTCACCACGGACGGCACCGGCCCGGTCTCCGTCACCGTCTCCTGGTCCACGGGCAATCTCCCCGGAGTGCCCGGGGCCGCCGACGGCGCCGCCCAGACCTTCACCCGCAGCGGCGCCACGCAGTACACGATCCCGGTGGCCCACACCTTCCAGAACCGGGGCTGTTACTGGACCGTGCAGGCGACGACCGATCCCCCGGCCGCCGGTGGAACGGCCTCCCAGCAACTCCTGAGCAGGCAGTGTGATCTGCGATGAGCGCACCCGACGACATGACGGCCGACCTCGGCGCACGCCCGACGCCACCGGCCCCCGCCGACACCGGCTACGGCACCGGTTACAGCGCCACCGTGCTCGGCAGCCACTGGATCCAACGGCCCGAAGAGGACGGCGAGGAGACGCTGGTCGCCCCGCCGCCCGACCGCGTCGAGGGCACCGTGCTGCGCTTCGGCCCCGGTGTCACCGCCGCCGTCGCCCACCGCACGCACCGCACACTCCCCGCCCTCCCGCCGGCCCCGGCGCCGCCCCGCCGGGGACTGCGCCGGCACACCCTGCCCGTACTGGTGCTGCTGTGCGTCCTCGCCTTCCTGGCCTGGCAGCGCCTGGGGCCGTCCGTCCAGGTGCGGTCGGTCGCGGTGGCCGTGCGGCCCGCGGTGCTCCCCTGTGACGGCACCGCGAACGTGGTCGCCGTGGTCGGGACGAACGGCCGCCCGGGAACCCTCACGTACCGCTGGACCCGCAATGACGGTACGGAGTCCGGGGTGTTGCGCGAGGTGGTCGCCCGGGATCAGCGGCAGGCACGCCTCACGCTGCGCTGGACCTTCGAGGGCGAGGGCCGCCGCACGGCCCGGGCCGAGGTGGAGATCCTCTCCCCCGCCCATCTGACGGCGGACGCGCGGTTCACCTACGACTGCGGCTGAACTCCCCCACGCCGGCGGGCGCAAAGCCGCTGATGGCGTGGGGTGCGGTGCGTCGGGTGCGCTCCATGTCGGCGGCGGGCGTGCCGTGGTGACGGAGCGACAGAGTGCTGCGCGAGGTCTGGACAGCCATCCGAAAGGCGTGTTGTCATTCCGCTGTCGCAAGATTTTCCAACGTTGAAAGAGCCGCCCCGACCGCGTCCGTGCAGGTCCTGCGACCCACCCGTGCACGTGCCGACCGGCACCGGTCCGCGGCCTCTGTGCGAGGAAAGGTTCGATGACAAGACAACACAACCGCCCACGAGCCGCCGTGTGGGCGCTGCTGGCCGCGGCCGCCCTCGTCGTCCCCCCGAGCGGCCTGGCCGCCACCGCGTCGGCGGCGGAGCCGGCCGGCAGCGCCCAGGCCCCCTCCGCGCCGGCGTCCGACGTCGTGGTGCACGGCCTGAAGGGCGAGTACTTCGCCATGTCGGCCCCGGGCGCCCGGGACTTCGCACAGCTCGGCGGCACACTGCTCGAGCCGCAGATCAACTTCTCCGGTCTGACCAGCACGTTCCAGGAGCTGAACGGCAGGACGGAGCACACCACCGCCCGCTGGACCGGTCAGATCGAGGCACCGGCCACCGGCGACTACACCTTCTACGCCATCGGCGACAACGGCTTCCGGCTCTTCATCGACGGCGAGCCGGTCATCGACCACTGGGAGCCCGACTGGGACAAGGAGCAGACCAGCGCCAAGATCCATCTCGAAGCCGGGGAGAAGCACGACTTCCGGCTGGAGATGTTCCAGGACTTCGGCGGCGCCAACATGTTCCTGCGCTGGTCCGGCCCCGGCATCGCGAAGCAGCTCGTGCCCATGTCGGCGTTCACCCCGCCGGAGGGCTTCGAGGTCTACCCGGTGGAGCTGACCGTCGGGGCGGACGGCCGGAAGCTGCGCGCCCGCTTCGAGGGCAGGGTCGGTGATCTGAGCGCGGTCAAGGAGCATCTGAAGGTCGAGGCCGACACCACGGCCATGCCCCTGAAGTCGGTGGCCGTGGCCCCCGGCGACCGCAACTCCCTGATCGTGACGCTCGCCGAGCCCATCCAGAAGGCCCAGCAGGTGAGGGTCGGTTACGACGGCGAGGGCGGTCTCACGTCCGGCGGCGAGACCGTGCCGAAGGTCATCCGGTACGCCGAGAACGCCTCAACCCACCGTCTCACCACCAAGTGGGGCGACAAGGTCGACAAGAAGAACCCGCTGCCGGAGTACCCGCGCCCGCAGCAGGTGCGTACCAAGTGGAAGAACCTCAACGGCACCTGGCAGTTCAGCGGCGCCAAGGCCGGTGAGCAGCCCGTGTTCGGCAAGGACCTGCGCGAGAAGATCGTCGTGCCGTACCCGGTGGAGTCCCAGCTCTCCGGGCTGGAGCGGCACGAGGACCACATGTTCTACCGCCGTACGATCACCGTCCCCAAGGACTGGAAGGTCGGCGGCCGGGACAACCGGCTGAAGCTGAACTTCGGCGCGGTCGACTACCAGGCGCGGGTCTACGTCAACGGCACGAAGGTCGCCGAACACACCGGCGGGTACGACGCGTTCAGCGCCGACATCACCGACGCGCTGAAGGGCACCGGGCCGCAGGAGGTCGTGGTCGCGGTCACCGACACCGGTGGCGCCGACCAGCCGATGGGCAAGCAGTCCACGAACCCGGGCGGCATCTTCTACACCCAGTCGTCGGGCATCTGGCAGACGGTGTGGATGGAACCGGTCGCGAAGGCGTCGATCGATAACGTTGTCTCGACCCCGGACATCGACTCCGGCACCCTCGCGGTGACGGTGGAGTCGGCCAAGGCGTCGGCGGGCGCCCGGGTCGAGGCCGTGGCGCGGGACAAGCGCGGCAAGGTCGTCGGCAAGGTCAGCGGCCCGGCGAACAAGCAGCTGCGGCTGCCGGTGGCGAACCAGCACCTGTGGAGCCCGGACGACCCGTATCTGTACGACCTCGACGTCAAGCTCACCGACGGCCGGTCGACGGACAAGGTCGGCAGCTACTTCGGTATGCGTGAGATCGGCGTCGCGAAGGTCGGCGGCTTCCAGAAGCTGGTGCTCAACGGCAAGCCGGTCTTCTCCCTCGCCACCCTCGACCAGGGCTTCTGGCCCGACGGCCTCTACACGGCCCCCAGCGACGAGGCGCTCGCCTTCGACCTCAAGGCGCACAAGGAGCTCGGCTTCAACGCGGTGCGCAAGCACATCAAGGTGGAGCCGGCGCGCTGGTTCTACCACGCGGACCGGCTGGGTCTGCTGGTCTGGCAGGACTTCGTCTCCGGCAACCTCACCAACGAGACCGGGCACACCGCCTTCGTCGACCAGGGCCGCGAGATCATGCGCGAGCACCACAACGCGCCGTCCGTGATCGGCTGGATCGTCTTCAACGAGGGCTGGGGCGAGTGGGACCGCACCGAGACCGGCAAGATCACCGAGGCGGTCAAGGAGGCCGACCCGTCCCGTGTCGTCAACGCCCACAGCGGTGTGAACTGCTGCAACTCCAAGGGCGACTCGGGCAAGGGCGACATCATCGACCACCACGACTACAACAACGAGGACCCGCCCTTCCCTGACGCCGAGCGGGCGGCGATGGACGGTGAGCACGGCGGCTTCACCCTGCGCTCCCCCGGGCACATGTGGCCGGGCGCCCCGACCGTGATCTACAGCGGCGTCGACAGCAAGGAGGCGCTGACCCGCAAGTACGTGGAGAACACGGAGAAGTTCTACCTGGACCAGGCCGCGGCCGAGCTGTCCGGCTCGGTGTACACGCAGATCACGGACCTGGAGAACGAGCTCAACGGCCTCTACACGTACGACCGTCGGGAGATCAAGGTCGATCCGGCGCCGGTCCGTGAGATCAACCGGAAGGTCATCGCCGCCGGCGCCTCGGCGGGCGACCGGCTCCCGTTGAAGGGCGGCGGCTCCTGGTCCCTGGACGAGGGCTCCGGGACCACGGCGAAGGACGACGGCCCGAACAAGAAGCCCCTCACGCTCAGCGACGGCACCAGCTGGACTCCGGGCGTCAACGGCAGCGCGCTGAAGTTCGACGGCAAGGGGCAGTACGCCGAGACGGCCGGGCCGGTGCTCGACACCACGGGCAGCTACACGGTGTCCGCGTGGGTACGGCTGGACGAGCTGCCGGGCAACTACGCCACCGCGGTCAGCCAGGATACCCGGCGCCAGGCCAGCCCGTTCTACCTCCAGTACGGGCAGGGGGCGTTCGCCTTCAGCACCCCGGGTGAGGCCCGCGCCCGGCTGGTGACGACCCCGGAGACGGGCCGCTGGTACCACCTGGTCGGCGTCCGCGACGGCTCGGACAACACGATCACGCTGTACGTGGACGGCAAGCGGGCGGCGTCCGCCGCCGGCGGCGCGGCCTACCCCAGCACCGGTTCCCTCGCGGTCGGCCGGGCCCAGTGGGGCGGCAACGACACCGACTTCTGGAACGGTGCCGTCGACGAGGTCCACGCGTTCGACAAGGCGCTCACCGCCGAGGAGGTGAGCGCGCTCTACACGGACGAGAAGCCGTAGCGGTTCGGCTCCTTGGACGGCCCCGGTGGGAGGTGGCTCCCGCCGGGGCCGTCCGCCGTCTCAGGGCAGCGGGGTGCGGTGCAGGGAGATGAGCAACCGCCAGACACGGTGGGCGATCTCGTCCGGGCCACCCGGGACCAGGCCGTGCACCCAGTCGGCGAGCACCCCGGTGAAGGCCGAGGCGACCGCGGAGGCGACGAGGTCCGGCTCGGGCGCGCCGACGAGGGCGCGTTCGGCGCGGCTGCGGGCGCGCAGATCCTGGTGGAGCCGACGGCCCAGCGGTCCGCCGCCGCCGGGGCTGAGCAGCGCCCGGTAGAGCCCGGCGTGCCCGCCGATGCCGGTGAAGAAGTCCAGGAGCGCGGGCGGCGGCTTCGCGGGGTCGGGGGTGCCGCGCCAGGCGTGCAGGGCGTCCACCGCGTCGCGCACCACGTCGGCGCAGGCGTCGACCGCCAGTGCCTCGAGGTCGGTGTAGTGGACGTAGAAGGTGGCCCGGCCGACTCCGGCCCGGCGCACGAGGGCGGCCACGCTCACCTCGGCCGGCGACTGTTCGGCGCAGGCGTCCAGCAGGGCGCGGCGGAGCTTGGCGCGGGTGCGGACGGCGCGGGCGTCCCTTTCGGGGCCGGTCATCGGGCGAGGAGCACCGCGGCCAGGGCGAGCGCGCCGGGCAGGGCCTGGGCGAGCAGGATGCGGCGGTTGGCGGTGACGCCTCCGTACACACCGGCGACGACGACGCAGACGAGGAAGAAGACCCGGGCCTGGAAGCCGGCCGGGTCGTCGGCGATCAGGCCCCAGATCAGGCCGGCGGCGAGGAACCCGTTGTAGAGGCCCTGGTTCGCGGCCAACGGGGCGGTGAGGCGGGCGAGTTCGGCGTCGAAGCCGGACAGACCGCGGCCGGGCGGCTTCTGCCAGAGGAACATCTCCAGCACGAGGATGTACGCGTGCAGCGCCGCCACCAGCGCGGTCAGGACGCTCGCCGTCGTCTCCATCGGTGACCCCACCCCTTCGGAATGTTCCTGGACAGGTGTCCAGCATACATGGACACCTGTCCAGGAACCGGAGTGGCGGTCACGCGGTCGTCATGGCGCCCAGGGCGCCTCCACGGCCCAGGTCGTGTCCTGGGTGAAGAGGGCCGCGTTGTCCCAGGTGTGGGTGCTTCCCGGAGTGGCCAGCCACAGTTCGGCGTCGTAGTGGCGCAGATACTGCTCGGGGAAGTTGTAGGCGGACAGCCGTACGCCGCCGTCGGCGCCCCGGACCGGGCAGAAGGTCGCGTCGGCCCGGTACAGGTCGCCGCTGCCGGCCTCCTTGTAGACGCGGTACTCCCGGTGCCGCAGGTACTGGCCGGGGTAGTTGCGCGACTCGAAGCTGTAGCAGGTGCCGTTCGCCAGTCCGGGGACGATCCGCCAGGTGGCGTCGTTCTTCAGCAGGGAGTCGCTGCCGGCGTTCACCACCTCGGTGAAGACCGCCCCGTCCTTGTGGCGCATGAAGCGGTCGGTGTAGCCGGGGGTGGTCACCCGCAGGGACCGGTACTGGTCCACGGGCAGGGTGAGCGGGGCCGTCGTCCCGCGCGAGGCGTCGATCAGGGCGCGGTTGGCGGCGCGCACCCGGGCCTCGTCGACCTTGACCACCTGACGGTCGTAGGTGAGCAGGCCGTTGACCTCGTTCTCGACGTCCGTGATCTCGGTGTAGACCGAGGCGGACAGGCCGCGGGGCATACGGACCTCGCGGATCGCGTCGATCAGCCCCACGAACCGGTTGTTCAGATGGGCGAGGTCGGGCTGGTCCTCGTAGCTGAAGCCGCCGCCCGGGTACCACTCGTGGCCGGCGACCTTGAAGCCCAGGCCGCCGAACTCGCCGAGGACGGCGGCGCGGGTGGCGCTGGGCACGGTGGTGCCGGGGCCGACATAGACATGGTGGTCGACTACGTCCCCGTTGCCGCCGTCGACGGCGCCGCAGCAGTTGACGCCGCTCATGTTGTCGACGAGGCGGGTGGGGTCGTACGCCTTGACCTTGTCGGCGAGGCGCGCCTGGTCGTACTGGCCCCAGCCCTCGTTCTGGTTGACCCACAGGACGAGCGAAGGGGAGCTGCGGTGCTGGTCGATGATCCGGTCGTACTCGGCCTCCCACTGGGCGCGGGCGGCGGCGTCGGGGGTGCGTTCCATGTTCGGCATGTCCTGCCAGACCAGCAGCCCCAGCCGGTCGGCCCAGTAGAACCAGCGCTGCGGTTCGACCTTGATGTGCTTGCGGACCATGTTGAAGCCGAGGTCCTTGTGCTTCTGCAGGTCATGACGCAGGGCGGCGTCGGTGGGCGCGGTGTAGATGCCGTCGGGCCAGTAGCCCTGGTCGAGCGTGCCGGTCTGGAAGACGAACTTCCCGTTGAGCACAGGGCGTTGGTGGCCACCGACACTCGCGAGGGCGATGGTGCGCATGCCGGTGTAGCTGCCGACGGAGTCGACGGTGGTGCCGCCGGACAGCAGGTCGGCCCTCACGTCGTAGAGGAAGGGGTCCTCCGGCGTCCACAGGTGCGGGTTCGGGACGGGCACGGTGAACTCGGTGCCGGCCGGACCGGTGGCCGTGCCGACGGTGGTACCGCCGGTGGAGACGGTGACGCGGGCCTGGTGGCCGCTGATCCCGGCGCCGCGCACGGTGACCTTCAGGCGGCTGTTCGCCGGGTCCGGCACCAGGTCGAGGCGGGTGACATGGGCGGCGGCAGTCGGTTCGAGCCACACCGTCTGCCAGATGCCGGACGCCGCGGTGTAGAGGATGCCGCCGCCGGGGTGCGGGGCGACGTCACGGATGCGCTGCTTGCCCACGGCCTGGGTGCCGGTCTCGGTGGGGTCCCAGACGGAGACCACCAGGGTGTTGGTGCCGGTGGTGAGCAGGTCGGTGACGTCGTAGGAGAAGGCGTCGTAGCCGCCGCTGTGGACGGCGCCGGCCTGCCGGCCGTTGACCCAGACGGTCGTACGCCAGTCGCTGGCGCCGAAGTTGAGCTGGACGCGACGGCCGCTCCAGTCCGACGGGACGGTGAACGTGCGCTTGTACCAGAGCTTGTCGTTCTGGGTGATCTTGCGCTGGATGCCGGACAGCGCGGACTCTGCGACGAACGGCACCCGGATCTGCTCGGGGAACGTGGCGGGCTGGCCGGCGTTCGCCGAGGTGACGGCGAAGTCCCAGATGCCGTTGAGGTTGGCCCAGTCGGGACGGGTCAGCTGCGGGCGGGGGTACTCCGGCAGCGGGGTGTCGACGGGGACCTGGTCGGTCCACGGGGTGGTCATGGGGGACGGTTTGGGGGTCCACGCCCGGGGTGCGGCGGTCGCGGATCCGTTGGCCGTCAGGGCCGTGCCGGCGGCCAGCGCGAACACGGCGAGCGCGGTGGTCGCCCACCGCGCCCGTCGTCTCAGCCAGGCGAACCTCTGCCGGCCTGCGGGTACTCGACGCATCGTGCCTCCTTGCTTCGTGGGGTGCGGAGACGTGCACGTGCTGGGTCGTGTCCGCAAAGT
This sequence comes from Streptomyces nigra, assembly GCF_003074055.1. Taxonomy (NCBI): domain Bacteria; kingdom Bacillati; phylum Actinomycetota; class Actinomycetes; order Kitasatosporales; family Streptomycetaceae; genus Streptomyces; species Streptomyces nigra. The sequence continues at coordinate 405,911 of NZ_CP029043.1, forward strand.
CCCGTCGTTCGCCCGTAGGGCGGGCCGAGCGGTGTCCGGTGCGTGCTCTGGGGGTACCCCCTGCTCGAAGAGCTCGGGGGAGTGCCGGGCGGACTCCCGCGTACTGGTTGTACGCGGGTGGCCGGCCGGTGCGGCGAGTGGGGGTCCCCCCTGCTCGAAGAGCTTGGGGGAGCGTGCCGGGCGCCGGGCGGCAGGCGGGACTTTGCGGACACGACCTAGGGGCGTCTGACAAACCCCGCCTGCCTCTCCAGGGCGGACGGCGCGAATTGTCAGACCCCCCCTGAGGGCCGGAGGGGAGTCCGGCCCCCGGAACCCGAGCCCTGCGGAGGCCCGGATCCGTCACATGAGTTGTCGCCGGCGGCCCAGCCAGGTCTGGGCGATGACGACGACGGCCAGGAAGGCGCCGCTGACCACCTGCTGGTAGGAGGAGTCCAGGGAGCCGATCTGGTTGATGACGTTCTGGATGACCTTCAGCAGCAGGACGCCGACCAGGGAGCCGCTGACGTAGCCGAGGCCGCCGGTCAGGAGCGTGCCGCCGATGACCACGGCGGAGATGGCCTCCAGTTCCATGCCGTTGCCGAGGATGGTGACGCCGGACGCGAGCCAGGCGGCGTTGAGCGCGCCCGCCAGACCGGCGAGCAGCCCGGACAGCGTGTAGACGAGGATCTTCGTCCGGGCCACCGGGGCGCCCATCAGGGCGGCCGCGTCCTCGTTGCCGCCGACCGCGTACACGTGCTGTCCGAAGCGGGTGCGGCGCAGCACGACGGCACCGGCGGCGAACAGGGCCAGGGTGATCCAGACCGGATTGCCGAGGCCGAGGGTGGTGCCCTGCCCGAGTTCGGCGAGGACGGAGCCCTTGCCGATGAGGAAGGTGTCCGCGCCCTCGTCGGTGATGGCCAGCAGCAGGCCGCGCGCGCCGAGCATGGCGGCGAGGGTGACGATGAACGGGGCGAGTCTGGACTTCGCGACCAGGAGCCCGTTGACGACCCCGATCAGCCCGCACACCAGCAGCGGCAGCAGCAGCGCCACCAGGGTGCCGTGCCGCGACCCCCAGGCGGCGAGGACACCGCCGAGGGCGAACAGCGAGCCCACGGACAGGTCGATGCCGCCGGTGATGATGACGAAGGTCATGCCGAGCGCGACGATCGCCAGGAAGGCCGAACTGGTCGCCATGTTGCTGACGTTGTCGCCGGTGGCGAAGGAGTCGAAGGAGAACGACGCCACCAGGGACACGATCACCAGGACGGCGAGGGCGCCGTGCTGCTGGACGAGGGCGCTCAGCCGTTCGGAGCGGGCGGAGCCGACCGGCTCGGTCTCCCCCGCCGGTTCGTTGCTCGCGGTGGTCACGGGTACGTCCGCTTTCGTGACGGTCATCGCTTCCCCCGTCCCCGTGCCGCGTACACCGCGGCGACGATCACTATGGCCTGGGCGATCTGGGTCCAGGAGGGCGGCAGATCGTGCTTGATGAGGGTGGCGGTGAGCAGCTGGATGAGGACGGCTCCCGCCACGGTGCCGCCGATGTTGACGCGGCCGCCGGTGAGCGGGGTGCCGCCGACGACGACGGCCGTGATCGCCGACAGCTCCATGAGGTTGCCGAGCGAGGTCGGGTCGCTGGCCTGGAGGCGGGCGGTGGCCAGCACTCCGGCCACGGCGGCCAGCAGCGCCGACGCGATGTACACGAGGATGAGCACGCGGCGCACCGGCAGACCGGCGAGCTGGGCGGCGGGCCGGCTGTCGCCGATGGCGAGGAGCTGGCGGCCGAAGGTGGTGCGCCGCACCACGAAGGCGACCAGCAGCGCCAGGACGGCGGCGATCAGGATGAGGTACGGGATGCCGGCGATGTCGCCCGAACCCAGGGAGGCCAGCGACGGGTTGCGCAGGTCCTTCAGCTGGGGCAGCAGGACGAGGGCGAGGCCGCGGCCGCCGACCATGAGGGCCAGGGTGGCGACGATCGGCTGGACGCCGACGAGGGCGACGAGCGCGCCGTTGGCCAGTCCGACCGCGGCGGCGAACAGCGCGACCACGAGCAGTGCGGGCAGGAGCCCGTAGCCGAGGTAGAGGGCGGTGACGGACGCGGCCAGCGCCATCACGGCGCCGACGGACAGGTCGACGCCCTCCGTGCCGATGACCAGGGCCATGCCGAGGGCGACGATGATGACGGGGGCGACCTGGACGGCCTGGGTGCGGAAGTTCTCCGCGGACAGGAAGTGCGGGGTGATGACGATGTTCACCACGAGCAGGGCGGCGACGCCGGCGTAGACGCCGTAGGTCTGCAGCCACTGGAGCACCCGGGCGCGGTCCAGGGGGGCGGTGGGCAGGGTGGCCTCAGCCATCGCTCGCCACCTCCTTCGCCACCGGCTCCGGCCGGGTGTCCCCGGCGATGGTGCGCATGAGCTTGTCCTCGGTGACGTCGTCGCCGGTGAGTTCGCCGACGACGGCGCCGTCCTTCAGTACGACCACGCGGTCGGACCCTTCGATCAGTTCCTCCAGATCGGAGGAGATGAGCAGGACGCCCAGGCCGTCGGCGGCCAGTTCGTCCACAAGTTTCTGCACCTCGGCCTTGGCGCCGACGTCGATGCCCCGGGTGGGTTCGTCGAGCAGCAGCACCTTGGGGTTCATGGCGAGCCAGCGGGCGAGCAGCACCTTCTGCTGGTTGCCGCCGGACAGTTCGCCGACCTTCTGGTGCGGGGAGGACGCCTTGATGCGCAGCCGCTTCATGAAGGTGTCGACGACGCTGTCGACCTTGGCCTCGGACACGAGGCCGAAGCGGGACAGCCGGGGCAGGACGGCGAGCGCGATGTTCTCCCGGACCGACAGGCCGGGGACGATGCCCTCGCTCTTGCGGTCCTCGGGCAGCAGGCTGATGCCCGCCCGGATGGCGGCCGGCGCGGAGCCGCCGCGCAGCGGTGTCCCGGCGACCGTGACGCGGCCCGAACGGACCGGCAGGGCGCCGGAGATGGCCTTGGCGGTCTCGGTGCGGCCGGAGCCGAGCAGTCCGCCGAGTCCGACGACCTCGCCGGGCCGGATGCTCAGGGACACGTCGTGCAGCTTGTGCGGGACCGTCAGTCCGGCGGCTTCCAGCACCGGTTCGCTGTCGGCGGCGTGGTGCTCGCCGGTGAACTTGGTGAGGCCCTCCTCGCGGACCTCGCCGAGGTCGCGGCCCAGCATGGTGGAGACCAGGGAGAGCCGGTCGAGGTCGGCCAGTTCGCCGTGGTGGACGCGCCTGCCGTCGCGGAGCACGGTGACGGTGCTGCACACGGCGTACAGCTCGTCGAGGCGGTGGCTGACGTAGACGACGGCGATGCCCGCGTCGCGCAGCCGGCGGATGACCGTGAACAGGGTCTCCACCTCGCGGGGTTCGAGCGAGGAGGTCGGCTCGTCCATGATGACGATACGGGCGTCGGTGGCCACGGCGCGGGCCAGGGCCACCATCTGCTGGGCGCCGACGCCGAGGGTGCGCAGCGGCCGGCGGACGTCGACGTGGACGCCGTGGCCGAGCAGGATCTCCTCGGCCTCCCGGTTCATCCGGGCGACGTCCAGGACGCCGAAGCGGTTGCGGGGTTCGCGGCCCAGGAAGAGGTTGCGGGCGACGCTGAGCAGCGGGATGAGGTTGACCTCTTGGTAGATGGTCGAGATGCCCGCCTTCTGCGCCTCCAGCGGCGTCGCGAAGGACACCTTCTCGCCCTGGAAGGTGATCTCGCCGGCGTCCGGGCGGTACACGCCGGTGAGGAGCTTGATGAGGGTCGATTTGCCGGCGCCGTTCTCGCCGATCAGGGCGTGGACCTCGCCTGCGTGCAGGGTGAGGTCCACGTCGTCCAGGGCCCGGACGCCGGGGAAGGTCTTGCTCAGTCCGCGGACGGCGAGGACTTCGGCGGGGGGTGCCACCTGTGCCTCCAGGAAGTGAAGGGTGCGGAACGTGGTGAAGGGGAGGCGGGGGGCACGGTCGCCCGTGCCCCCGGGGTGGATCAGTACGCCTTGGCGATGTCCGTCTTGGCGTTGTCCGCGGTGTAGGCGCTGTCCTGGATGATGATGTCCTGCGGGACGTCCTTGCCCTGGGTGAAGGTGTCCAGGGTCTGGAAGGCCAGCGGGCCGAAGCGCGGGTTGGACTCGATGACGCCGCTGATCCAGCCGTCGACGATGCCCTGGACGGCGTTGCGGGTGCCGTCGACGGTCACGATCTTGACGTCGCCGGCCTTCTTGCCGGCGCCCTTGAGCGCGGCGACCGCGCCGAGGCCCATCTCGTCGTTCTCGGCGTAGATGCCCTTGATGCCGGGCTTGGACTGGATGAGCTGCTCGGTGACCTGCTGGCCCTTCTCGCGGGCGAAGTCACCGGTCTGCTCGAACACGACCTTCAGACCGGGGGCCTTGGCGGCGATCTGGTCCTTGAAGCCCTTGGTGCGCTCGGTGGTGACGTTGTTCCCGGCGGAGCCGAGGAGGATGGCGACCTCGCCCTTGCCGCCGGTCGCCTCGATCATCTGGTCGGCGGCGCGCTTGCCCTGCTCGACGAAGTCGGAGGCGATGAAGGAGACGTAGTCCTTGCAGGCGGTGGCGTTGATCTTGCGGTCGATCGTGACGATCGGGACCTTCTTGGCGGCGGCGGCCTGGAGCACCGGGTCCCAGCCGTCGGAGTTCAGCGGGGCGATGACGAGCAGGTCCGCGCCCTTGGCGAGGAGGTCCTGGACGTCGCTGATCTGCTTGGAGAACTGCGACTGGGCGTTGGCCGTCAGCAGCTTGACGCCCCGCTTCTTCGCCTCGTCCTTGATGGACCGGGTCTCGGCGATGCGGAACGGGTTGGCCTCCTTCTCCGACTGGGAGAAGCCGACGGTCGCGTTCTTCAGGTCGATCTTCTTCGCGCCGTAGGCGTCGATGGTGCAGGACTTGCTGCCCGGCTTCGGCGTGACGACCTTCTGTTCGGCGCCCGCGGCGGCCGGGGACTTCGTGTCCTTCGACGCGTCGTCCTCCGACTTCGCGCAGGCGCCGGCGGTCAAGACCACCGCGGCGGCCAGGGCCACGACCCCGGGGCGGGCGAAGAGGCGAGGACGGTGAGTGGTGCGCTGCATGGTGACCCCGATCCGGGCGACGCTGAAAGGGAACTGGGGAGTCGCCGCAGGTGAAGAAACGGTGCCTCTCCCCCGGCGGGCAACGTTGTCCAGCCCGCCGCAAGAGGTTTTTACATCGTTGGAAGGACGCTGTAAACCCCCTGTGCACAGAGCCGTTCACCCGCCGTGGAGAAAGCGCGGGGCGTGTCGAGGCACGCCGAAGGGCCGACGCGCACGTGGAACGGCAGGCACCGCCACGACGCGTCGGCCGGGAAGGGGAACACGGGCACGCCCGCCCGTCAGCCCTCGGCGCCGTCCTCCCGGGCCGCGCGGCCGAGCGTGCTCTCCCGGGCGGCCAGGCGGTAGTCCGCCCAGACCCGCCGGGGTTCGGGGGCCTCGCCCCCCAGCCGGGCGAGAACGGACTCGACGGCGAGCCGGCCGATGGCCTCCTTGTCCGGTGACACGGAGGTGAGCGTCACCGCGCCGAACCGCCCCTCGACGACGTCGTCGAAGCCGACGACCGCGATGTCCTCGGGGACGCGCAGCCCGCGTTCGTGCAGGACGCGCATCGCGCCGATCGCCATCGGGTCGTTGTAGGCGAAGATCGCGTCGGGACGCCGCCCGGCGTCGAGGATCCGGGTCATCGCCGCCGCGCCGTCCGCGTGCCCCCAGCCCTCGGTGGCGGCCACCAGCCCGTCGTCGGCCGGCAGTCCGGCGGCGCTGAGCTCCTCCCGCCACCCCCGGACCCGGAGCTGGGCCGGTTCGCTGCGGCCCTGCCGGGCGCCGATGAAGGCGATCTCCCGGCGCCCGAGGTCGAGCAGATGCCGGACGGCGGCGCGGGCTGCGGCCACGTTGTCGATGGCGATGTGGTCGTACGGCAGGTCGTAGTCGCGCTCCCCGAGGAGCACCAGCGGGACGTTCTCGTCGCGGTCGCGCAGGTCCTCGCTCTCCAGCTCGATGGGGCTGAGGATGAGGCCGTCGATGACCCGGGCCCGGAAGCCCTGACTGACCAGCAACTCCTGTTCGCGGTGCCCGCCTGTGTGGTCGAGCAGCACGATGTAGTCGTGGGTGGCGGCCGCGTCGATGACGGCGGCGGCCAGCTCCGCGAAGTAGGGGTTGCCGAGTTCGGGCAGCGCGAGCGCGATGATGCCCGTGCGCCCCTTGCGCAGATGACGGGCGGCCAGATTGGGCCGATAGCCCAGCGCGTCGATGGACCGCTGCACGCGTTCGCGCATCGCGGGGGTGACGTGCTGGTAGTTGTTCACCACGTTGGAGACGGTCTTGATGGACACTCCGGCGTGGGCGGCGACGTCCTTGAGGCTGACCCGCACGGCATTCCTTTCAGAGCGGCCCGACTCGGGTGTGTCGGTGCGGGTACGGTGTCGTCACCGTGAGCCTGGCGCCGAGTCCCTGCTTGACATTTACAACGTTATACAGGCGACGTCCGCGCGCTGACAAGGAGTTGTACGGGGGTGCCGGCGCTATGAAGCCGGCCCCGGCGCACAGGGGGCGCGGGACGGGACCGGGGCGTGCAAGCGCTTGCCGCGGGCCTCCGCGTTCACCCGCGCGGCGGGTTCACCGGGTGGGGCGACGCCCGCTCCGCCGGATGCGCCCACCGACGTGGAGGAAGGCGACGAGCGCCACGAGCACGCCGATGAGCAGCAGATAGAACAGGCCCTTGGCGAGCACCCCGATGAAGCCGAGCACGACGGCCACGAGGAGCAGGAAGAGGAACAGTGCCATGGCGGCCTCCGGAGGGTGGTGCCGTCAGCGGCGGGCCAGCCGCCGTTCCCCGGCGACCCCGGGCTGGTAGTTCAGGTCGTAGTGGGCGAAGACCGCCTTCTCGTCCTCGGCGGGCAGCACGCCGTCCATGTCGATGGACGGCGCGTCCTTCACCAGGCTCTTCGGATACGCGACCTTCAGATAGCCCGGCCCGACCTTCGCGCCCACCAGGGGGACGAACACCAGGCGGTGCCGGGTCGGCATGCCGACCGTGACGGTGGCGAAATGGGGGGCGTCGGTCGCCGTGTCCACATAGACCGACTCCAGCTTGCCGATCTTGCGCGCCTCACTGTCGACCACGTCGTGGCCGCGCCACTCCCGGATGTCACCGGCCTCGAACATCGGGACCCTCCGCTCGTCGTTCCTTCGGTTCGCGTACCCCGTCCGGGGCTCTCTTCACGGTGACACCGGGACGACGACGGGGCACCTCCACCGCCCGCCGGCGGAGGTGCCCCGGCCGTCGCTCACCCGCTGCTCAGCGGCGGGCCCGGAAAACCCAGGTGCCGTGCGTGACCCGGTAGACCGCGAACCCCCGGTCCATCCGCAGATGCCGGGCCCCGGACGGAGCCGTCACCTCGCCCGGGCCGACCGCCGGGACGTGGACCTCCGCGACCGCGCCGACCGGCACCTCCACCTCCATCCGGATACCGGACGCCGCCCGCTCCCAGGAGACTCCCGCGGTGCCCCGGACGGTACGGATCGACGTACGCGCCCAGTCCACTCCCGTACGGGCGTCCGGCCGGACGGAGAAGGTGGCGTACCCGGCGTCGCCCGGCCGCAGACCGGCCACGTTCTCGTACAGCCACTGCGCCACGGTGCCCTGGAAGTAGTGGTCGCGGGACCGGGAGTCCTGCGGCCACATCTCCCACATGGTGTCAGCGCCGCTCTCCTGCCAGTACCCCCAGCTGGGGTAGGTGCGCTGGGTGGCGACGGCGTGGGCGACGTCCGGCCGCCCGCCCTCGCACAGCACCCGCAGCAGCACACTGGTGCCGAGCGCACCCGTGTCGAGGTGGTCGCCGCGTGCCTCGACGTCCCGCACCAGGCTGTCGAACACCGAGGCGCGGGCGTCCTCCGGGACGAGCCCGAAGGCGAGCGGGATCGCGTTGGAGGTCTGCCGGTAGCCGGGGTCCTTGGCCGTCCGGTAGTGGCCGTCCGGCCCCAGGAAGGCCGCGTTCAGCGCGTCCTTCAGACGCCCCGCCGCCTCCCGGTAGCGCGTGGCCACGCCGTCGTCGTCCAGCACCTCGGCCATCTCGGCGGTGACGCGCAGCGCCCGGTGGAGGTACGCCGTCGCGGTGAGACGGGTGTCCTCCGGCGGGTTGCCGCCGTAACCCGGGGCCAGGTAGTCGCCCAGTGCGGTGACGGCGAGTCCGTCGCGCAGCCGGGCCAGCTCCCAGTCCAGATAGCGGGTCAGGGCCGTCCAGTGCTCGCGCGCGGCCCGCTCGTCGCCGTACACCCGGTAGAGCTCGCGGACGACGAAGGGGTACACGGTCGTCCACTCGGGGGACGGGCCGAGGTCGCCGTATCCCCAGCCGCCGCTCGGCACGATCACGGGGAGCTGCCCGGCGGAGGTCTGGCTGTCGGCGAGGTCGCCGAGCCACTTCGCGAGCATGCGGTGCATGGCGAAGGCGTACGTCATCACGGGCGTGCCGAGCTGGGCGTCGCCCGTCCAGCCGTTCTTCTCGTACACGGGGGTGTCGGTCGGGATGCCGTGCATGTTGTTGAGGATCGTCCGGCGCATGGCCCGGTCCAGCCACTCGTAGAAGGGCTCGGAGCAGGCGAAGGAGCTGACCTCGTCCAGCGGGGTGTGCACGAGCCGCCCCAGGATCTGGTCCGTGCGCGGAGTGTCGGGCAGGCCGCCGATCTGCACGTACCGGAAGCCCTTGTACGAGAACCTGGGCTCCCAGCTCTCCTCGCTCCGGCCGGCGCAGACGTACTCGTCCTGCTGGAAGCGCCCGGGGACCAGCGGGTTCTCGGCGAACACCGTGCCGTCGGCCTTCAGCTTCTCGCCGTAGGTGAGGGTGACGCGGGTGCCGGCCGGGAGGTCGCGCACGGTGAGCCGGGCCCAGCCGGCCATCGTGCGGCCCATGTCCACGAGGTGGTCGCCGGAGTCGAGCCGGGTGATCCGCTCGGGCCGGAACGACTCGATGACCTCGATGCCGTCGTGGGGCTGGGCCTTCAGCCGTCCCTTCGGAGCCTCCCGCACCTCGGCGGGGCGCCAGGCGGAGTCGTCGAAACCGGGGCGTGTCCAGGCGCCTGGCTCCCGCCGTGCGTCGTATGTCTCCCCCGCGTACAGGGAGTTGGAGAGCGTGGGGCCTTCCGTGATGCGCCACCGGTCGTCGGTGACGACGGTCGTGGTCGTGCCGTCGGGGTGGTCGATCTCCAGCCGGGCGATGAGGCGGGGCTCCGCGTGCCAGGGCGTGCGGTGCCAGTTCCATACGTTGGGTGTGGTCATGCCGTAGAACCCGCGGCCCAGGGTCACACCGATCGCGTTGGCGCCCCGGCGGACGAGGTCGGTGACGTCGTGGACGGCGTACAGGACGGTCTCGTCGTAGTCGGTGAAGCCCGGGTCGAGCACCTGGCGTCCCACCCGACGGCCGTTGATCTCGGCCTCGTGGTACGCCAGACCGCTGATCCGCAGCCGCGCCCGGCGTACCGCGCCGCGCACCTGGAACTCCCGGCGCAGCAGGGGCGCGGGCAGCTCGGGTGTGGTGACGCCGACGTCGCCGCCCCAGGGGCCCTGGCCGAAGGGGGCGAGCACCACGGCGGCCGGCCAGCCGGAGTCGTCGAACTCCGGGCTCTGCCAGCCCTCTTGCTCGTTTTCGGCGGCACGCCAGTCGGCGTCGGTGCGCAGTTCGCGCGTCTGCCCCGTGGCCGTCTCCACGATCAGCCGGACGACGAGTCCGGCCGGATTGACGTTCGGGCCCGGGCGGTTGGTGGCCACGGCGGCCAGCACGAGCCCCCGGCCCGCGCGGACCGCCTCCCCCGCTTCCCGGGTGACGTCGACGGTCCGGCCGGTCCGCCAGGCGTCCTGCTGCTGGGGGACGTGCAACACGCGGTGGCCGTCGAGGTGGAGGGAGAAGTCGTCGTCGGCGGTGGCCACGACGGTGGCGCTCACCACCTCGGTCCCCTCGGGCAGTTCGAGGCGGCCTCGGAACCACCGGGATCCCACGGGGGCGTTCTGGGAGGTGGCGCCGGTGGCCCAGATCCAGGAGGCGCCGGTGAGGTCGGGCGGCCGAGGTGTCTCCACGCCGATCCAGTGGGCGCCCCAGTCGTCGGGGGACATCGTTGTCTCCCACCAGCGCGGGGCGCTCCACGCGGACGCCCTGCCCTCACCGTCCCAGACCTTGACCCGCCACTCGTACCGGGTGCGGGGCGCGAGGGCCGGGCCGCCGTAGGGCACGCCCACGCTGTTCGCGGAGGCCACCTGGCCGGAGTCCCAGACGAGCGAGCGCCGCCCCCAGTCCTTGCCGCCCGTCCGGACCTGGACGCGGTAGGCGGTCTGGCGTGCGCCGCGCCCGGCGGACTCGGACTCCCAGGCGAGCATGGGGCGCGGGACGTCGGTCCCGAGGACGTTCTCCTTGCGCTCCACGGTCGTACGGACGACACACAGGCCGGTGCCGACCGCCCGACCCTCCGGGGCTGGGGCTGGGGCCGCGGACGCGGTGCCCGCGGCGGACAGGAGGGGCACGCCCGCCCCTACGGTGCCCGCGGTGGCGCGGAGGAAGGTTCTGCGGTCCCAACTTCCCGGCATGCTCGCTCCTTTGGTCGCGTGGTCCGGTGCGGGTCGGCGGATCGCGTCAACTCCAGTGTTTCTACAAGGAGTTGACCGCTCGACGCTTTAATGAAACGATTCAATCCGTTGCCTACGGATCCTATGGGCGGCCTGTGTGCCGCGACAAGAGGTGTGCACGGGGCAAGCGGTGCGCGGGGGAAGCGGGGATCAGCCGAGGCCGCGATGGGCGGCCCACAACTCCCCCGCTCGGCTGCCCGCTCGGGAGACCAGGGCCGCCAACTCCGGCTTGTCGGACACGGAGAACGAGACGTAGGCGCCGCGACCACCCGCGACCGGTCTGCCGTAGGCCTTCACGGCGAGGTGCCCGTCGGGAAGGAGCCGCACATTGAGGGTCGTCAGCATGAACGTCTCACCGCGCCGGGTGTCCGTCCAGCGGAGCTCCTCGGGGATCACGACGTTGATCGCCAGAGCGCTCACTTCCAGATCGCTGCTCATGGACGGATGATGTCACGCGGCCCGATCATGACTCGATCGGCGGTGAGAAACCGGCCACGGCCTAGGTCGTGTCCGTAAAGTCGCGTCGTCCGCCCGTAGGGCGGGCCGAGCGGCGTCCGGTGCGTGCTCTGGGGGTACCCCCTGCTCGAAGAGCTGGGGGGAGCGCCGGACGGGCTCCCGCGTACTGGTTGTACGCGGGTGGGCGGCCGGTGCGGCGAGTGGGGGTCCCCCCTGCTCGAAGAGCTTGGGGGAGTGCCGGGCGTCGAACGGCAGGCGGGACTTTGCGGACACGGCCTAGTGCCGCCTGCGCCACGCCGACGCGAGCACCACGGCCGCGAGCAGCGCGCCCGGTACGGCGAGCGCCTTCCACGGCGGTGCGGAAGGGCTGATCCCGAGGGCGTCGCTGGTGCGGTCGTAGACGCTGAGCGGGACGCCGGCGACGGCGTTGCCGGGCGGGCGGCGCGGGATGACGGGGTGCGGATGCGTGGGCGCCGTCCTGCGCACGGCCTCCCAGGCGGCTCCGAGCCGTCGCTGTGCCGCGGTGTCGACCGCTTCCTGGAGTCGTGGCAGGAGGAGGTCCTCCTCGTCCCTGATGTCCTCCTCGATCAGCGCGAACGCCCGCGCGATCCTGCCCTCGCGTTCCGGGCTGCCGGGGGCGAGGCGCTCGATGTCGGCGACCAGGTCGTTGATCTGCTGGTGTTCCTCCTCGACCCGGGACGTCAGCTCCTCGCCGTCCGGGACCGAGCGCCGTACGGCCGGCCAGAGCACGGACTCCTCGGCGAAAGCGTGGCTGAAGACGAGCTGGACGACGTCCTTCAGCGCGCGTTCCGCTTCCTCGCCGGGCGCGGTCTGCCGGTAGAGGTCCATCAACCGGGTCATCTCCCGGTGGTCCCGGCGCTGCCGCGCCAATACGCTGTCGGCGCCGCCGAGTTGCTCCTCGGACTGCTGCGCGATGGTCCTGGCCGTCACGGCTCCCCTTCGTTGCGGCGGTGCCCCGCGCCTGGCGGATGCGGATGCGCCGCGAGTACCCGTCGCCTCCACGGCACACACGGGGACGCGGCCGCCGGGCGCTCACGCCTTCGGGGCGCTGCTCCCCCGTACGTCCAGGCGGTGCGGTACGACGATGTCGAGTGGGGGGACACCGTTGTCGGGGCTGTAGATGCGGTCGGCGAGACACTGCAGGGCGCGTTCGGCGAGCTGCCGCTTGTCGGGGGCGACGGTGGTGAGGGTGGGCTGAGCGTACCGGCCGTCCTCGATGTCGTCGAAGCCGACGACGGCCAGGTCCTCGGGGACGCGCAGGCCGCGTTCGTGGGCGACGTGGAGGGCGCCCAGCGCGAGTTCGTCGGTGAACCCGAAGACGGCGTCGGGTGCGGCCGAGGGGTCGTCGAGGAGGGCGGCCATGGCCTGTGCGCCGTCCCTGCGGTGGAGTTCGCGGACCGGGCGTTCCAGCGCGTCGTCGACGACCGCGCCCGCGCGGCGCAGGGCGTCGCGGTAGCCGGCCAGGCGTTGGTCGGCGGTGCCGTTGCGCAGGTGGGGCTGGAGGCCGATGGCGGCGATTCGGCGGCGGCCGGACTCCAGGAGATGGGTGGTGGCCTCGTCGGCGGCGGCGACGTTGTCGACGGCGACCCGGTCGGCGAGTCCGCGGGGCGGGCGCTCGCCGAGGAGGACCACGGGCGCGTTGCGTGCGTGGGTGGTGACCTCCTCGGGACCGAGGGCCCAGGGGCTGATGATCAGGCCGTCCACCAGCCGCCCCTGGGTGCCGTCGAGGAGGCGCCGTTCGGCCTCGGCGTCGCCGAAGGTCTGGTCGATGATCACGGTCCAGGAGCGCTGCTGCGCGGCCTCCACGATGAGGCTGGCCAGCTCACCGAAGTACGGCGAGTACAGCTCGGGGACGACGAGACCTATGAGTCCGGTGCGGCCCGCGCGGAGGTTGCGGGCGGCGAGGTTGGGCCGGTAGCCGAGTTCGTCGAGGGCTTGCTGGACGCGTTGCCGGGTGGCCTCGGCGACGTTGCCCGATCCGCTGACGACGTTCGACACGGTCCGGACCGAGACGCCCGCGAGGGCGGCGACATCTTTCAGGCGGCTACTCACGGTGGCCATCCTCCCACGCGTCCGAGGCGATCCGACAAGGTTCCCGAGAGGGTATTGCAACGTTGCATGCAACGTTGCACGATGAGGGGGTTCCATCGCAGTGCAAGGAGGCACCGAATGACCGCGCACCTGTACCCCGGCGTCGACCCGGCCGCTCTCGACATCGACGTCCGCCCCGACGTCGAGGCGCTCTACGGCGACGGGATCACCGCCCGCAAGGGCGCCTTCTCCGTCGCGTGGGCCGACCGGCTGCGCGAGGACGTCGACGCGGCCTTCGAGGAGGCGCGGTCCCGGCCCGGCGGCGCCGTGGGGCGCGGCCCCCACCGCTACTACGTCGAGATCCACCCCGAGCAGATCCGGGGCTTCGTCGAGCTGGTCGACCACCCGTGGGTCCGCTCGGTGTGCGCCGCCGTGCTCGGCCCCGACTACCGCATCGTCGAGCTCGGCTTCGACGTCCCGCTGGAGGGCGCCGTGAACCAGCCCTGGCACCGGGACTTCCCGATGCCGGAGGAGACGCGGCGCGAGCGCCGGCTGACCTCGCTGGCCTTCAACGTCACGACGGTCGACACCGCCGAGGACATGGGGCCCTTCGAGATAGCCCCGGGCACGCAGTGGGACGACAGCCCCGAGTTCGGGCACGGCATGTTCCCGCCCCGCTCGCACTACCCGCGTTACACCGAGCGCGCCGTGCGCAAGTACCCTCAGCGCGGTGACATCTCCGCCCGGAGCGCCCTGACCATCCACCGCGGCACGGCCAACCAGTCCAGCACGTCGCGTCCGGTCCTGGTCCTCGGCGTCGACGGACCGGAGGCCACCAACGGCGAGCGGCACGACGCCGCCGTCACGCGCGGCTACTGGGAGGCGCTGCCCGAGCGGGTGCGCCGGAACCTGGACGTCGCCGTCGTGGACGAGCTGACGCCCGTCACGCAGAAGCACACCATCGAGGGTCTGGTCATGGGCGATGCCTGAGGCGGCCACCGCCACGCTCACCGAGCCGGCGGCGCCGGCCCGTCCGCCGCGTCAGGTGTACGCGGTGGCGGCCGTCGCCGCGCTCGGCGGGCTGCTGTTCGGCTACGACACCGGCATCATCTCCGGCGCGCTGCTGCATCTGCGGGACGACCTCGGCCTCTCCTCCCGGGGCCAGGAGATCGTCGTCAGCGTCATCCTGGTCGGCGCCATGGTCGGCGCCCTGTGCTCCGGGCGGCTCGCCGCGCGGCACGGGCGGCGCCGGGTCGTGCTGTGGGTGGCGGTCGTGTTCGCGGCCGGGGCCGCGGCGGCCGCCGTCGCCCCGGGCACCGGCACGCTGATCGCGGCGCGGTTCGTCCTCGGTCTCGCCGTCGGCGGGGCGTCGAACATGGTGCCGGTCTACATCGCCGAGGTGGCCCCGCCCGCCATCCGCGGCCGGCTGATGGTGCTGTTCCAGCTCATGGTGGCGATCGGGCAGCTGATCTCGTTCCTCTGCGGCTGGCTGCTGGCCGACACCGGCGGCTGGCGGCTGATGTTCGGGCTGGCGACCGTGCCCGCGGCCGTCCTGGCGCTGGGCATCGTGCGGCTGCCCGAGAGTCCGCGCTGGCTCGTGGAGCAGGGGCGCCGCGACGAGGCACGCCGGGTGCTGCGCGGGCTGCGGTCGCCCGGCGCGGACGTCGATGCGGAGATCACCGCGATCGGCGAGGTGTCGTCGGCGCCGTCCCGCGACGGCTGGCGGGCCGTACGCCGCCCGTGGGTGCGCCCCGCCCTGCTGATCGCGGTGGGCGTCGCGGCCTTCTCCCAGCTCACCGGCATCAACGCGGTCGTCTACTACGCCCCGGCGATCCTCTCCGACGCGGGCTTCGGCACCTCGGTCGCGCTGCTCACCGGCATCGGGATCGGCGCCATGCTGGTGGTGGCGGGCATCGTCGGCGCGGTCGTGCTGGACGCGGTGGGCCGGCGGCGGACCATGCTGTGGTTCCTGCCGCTGTCCGGGCTGTCCATGGCCGTGCTGGGCCTGGCGTTCCTCGCGGGCGACTCGCCCGTGCAGCGGTGGGTGGTGATCCTCTCGCTGTTCGCCTACATCCTGTTCAACGGCATCGGTATGCAGTCGGTGGTGTGGGTGATCGCCCCGGAGATCCTGCCGCTGGGGGTACGGGGCCCGGCGACGAGCCTGGCCACGGTGTCCGTGTGGGGCTTCGACCTGCTGATCGCCGTCACCGCGCTCACCGCGATCAACACGATCGGCCGCTCCGGCACGTTCTTCGTGTACGCCGCCATGAACGTGCTCTGCGTGATCTTCGTGGCCCTCAAGGTCCCCGAGACCCGCAACCGGTCGCTGGAGGAGATCGAACGGGCCCTGCGCGCCCCGGGCTCCTTCCGGCGCAACCTCGGCGCCCGCAGCTGAATCAGGAGACACGACGGCCCCGGATGCGCTGATCGCGTCCGGGGCCGTCGTGTGTCAGGCCTGCGGGGCGCCCACCCGCGCCGGCTCGAGCCGGACCACGATCGACTTGAACGTGGGCTGGTTGCTGTGGTCGGCGACGCTGTCCAGCGGTACCAGGAGGTTGGTCTCCGGGTAGTACGCGGCGGCGCAGCCCCGGGCCGTCGGGTAGGGCACGACGCGGAAGTCCTCGGCGCGCCGCTCGACGTCGTCGGTCCAGACGCTCACCAGGTCGACGCGCTGGCCGTCGGTGAGCCCCAGGGCCTGGACGTCGTCCGGGTTGACGAGCACGACGCGGCGGCTGCCGTGGATGCCCCGGTACCGGTCGTTGTTCGTGTAGGGCACGGTGTTCCACTGGTCGTGCGAGCGCAGGGTCTGCAGCAGCAGGTGCCCCTCGGGCACGCGTGGCGCCTCGGCGCTGTTGCGGGTGAACAGGGCCCGGCCGGTGCCGGTGGAGTAGACGCCCTCGTTGACGGGGTTCATCAGCTGGATGCCGCCGGGGCGGGACACCCGCCGGTTGTAGTCCTCGAAGCCGGGGACGATCCGGGCGATGTGGTCGCGGATCACGCCGTAGTCCGCCTCGAACCGCTCCCAGACGATGTCGGGCTTGTCGCCGAGGGTGCGGCGGGCCAGCCGGCACAGGATGGCGATGTCGCTGAGCAGCAGCGAGGACGCGGGCCGCAGCCGCCCCCGTGAGGTGTGCACCTCGCTCATCGAGTTCTCGACGGTCACGAACTGCTCGCCGGTCGACTGCACGTCCTTCTCGGTGCGGCCGAGGGCGGGCAGGATGAGCGCGGTCTCACCGCACACCGTGTGCGACCGGTTGAGCTTGGTGGAGATGTGCGCGGTCAGCCGGCAGCGGCGTACGGCCTCCTCGGTGACCGTGCTGTCGGGGGTGGCCCGTACGAAGTTGCCGGCCAGGCCGAGGAAGAACCTCACCTTGCCCTCGCGCATCGCCCTGATCGCGTTGACGGAGTCGTAGCCGTGGGCGCGCGGCGGGTCGAAGCCGAACTCCTCCTTGAGCGAGTCGAGGAACGAGTCCGGCATCTGCTCCCAGATGCCCATGGTGCGGTCGCCCTGCACATTGCTGTGCCCGCGCACCGGGCAGGCGCCGGTGCCGGCCCGGCCGACGTTGCCGCGCAGCAGCAGGAAGTTGACGATCTCGCGGATCGTGGGCACGGCGTGCTTGTGCTGCGTGAGGCCCATCGCCCAGCAGACGACGACGCGTTCGCTGCGCAGCACCTCGTCGCGGACCTGCTCGATCTCGTCGCGGGTCAGTCCGGTGGCGGCGAGGACGTCGTCCCACTCGACGGTGCGGACGTGCCGGGCGAACTCCTCGAAGCCGGTGGTGTCGGCCTCGATGAAGTCGCGGTCGAGGACCTCGCCGGGCCGGGCGTCCTCGGCCTCGAGGAGCAGCCGGTTGAGGGCCTGGAAGAGGGCGAGGTCGCCGCCGTTGCGGATCCGCAGGAAGCGGTCGGCGATCTGGATGCCCGGGCCGATCACACCGCGCGGCTTCTGCGGGTTCTTGAACCGCAGCAGCCCCGCCTCGGGCAACGGGTTCACGGCGATGATGCGGGCGCCGTTGCGCTTGGCCTGTTCCAGCGCGGACAGCTGCCGCGGATGGTTGGAACCGGGGTTCTGGCCCACCAGGAAGATCAGGTCGGCGTGGTGCAGGTCGTGCAGGCTGACCGTGCCCTTGCCGGTGCCCAGGGTCTCGTGCAGGGCGTACCCGCTGGACTCGTGGCAGAGGTTGCTGCAGTCGGGCAGATTGTTGGTGCCGAGAGCGCGGGCGAACAGCTGCAGGACGAACGCCGCCTCGTTGCTCGCCCGGCCCGAGGTGTAGAAGACGGCCTCGTCGGGGGTGTCGAGCGCGGTCAGCTCGTCGGCCATCAGGCCGATGGCGTCGTTCCAGCTGATCGGCTCGTAGTGGTCGGAGCCCGGCCGCTTGACCAGCGGCTCGGTCAGCCGGCCCTGCTGGTTCAGCCAGGCGTCCGAGCGGCCCGCGAGGTCGGTGACGGAGTGCTCACGGAAGAAGTCCGCGCCGATCCGCCGGGTGGTCGCCTCGTCGTTGATGTGCTTGGCGCCGTTCTCGCAGTACTCGTTGCGATGCCGGTGGCCCGGGGCCGGATCCGCCCAGGCGCAGCCCGGGCAGTCGATGCCGTCGACCTGGTTCATGGTGAGCAGGGTCGTGCCGGTGCGCCGGGCCGACGTCTCCTCCAGGGAGTACTCCAGGGCGTGCGCCACCGCCGGGACTCCCGCGGCCCACTTCTTGGGCTCGGTGACGGTCAGGGCCTCGTCCGGCTCGTCGCCGGGCGCCTTCTTCATCGCGAGTCGCCTCTCGGTCGTACGGTTGTCGGGGGATCAGCCGTGGGGCCAGCAGGGCACTCCGCTGACGTTCCGTTCGGCCTCGGCGCGTCGCAGCCGGCCGTCGCGGATGGTGCCCCGCCAGGCCCCGCTCTCCTCCCCCAGCCCCTCGATGTACTCCTTGAACCGCCGCAGCTCGGCGGCCACGACGCGGCCGGCGACCCGGGAGACGCCGGGTACCAGCCCGGCGGGGCCGTTCAGCCCGATCTCCATCCGCACGGTGAGGGCCGTACCGCCGTCCGGGGTGGGCGCGAACGACACCCTGCCCCGGTGGCCGGGGCGTTCGTCGAGGCTGCGCCAGACGAGGTGGGAGTCGGGTTCCTGCTCCACGATCTCTGCCTCGAAGGTCCCGTGCAGGGGACCGGCGGCGAGCGTCCAGGAGGTGAGCGAGGGCTTGATCTGGTCGACCTCGCGGACCGTCCTCATGAAGCGCGGGAAGTGCTGGAACTGCGTCCACTGGTTGTACGCGGTGCGCACGGGCACCGCGATCTCGATCGTCTGCTCGATACTGTGCATGGCCCACCCATCGTCAGGCGCCTCGCCGTGTCCTGCCACACGGGATCGGCCCATCGGCCGAGGGGGCGCCGATGAGCCGTTCCGTGCGAGCCACCCGACTACCCCGCTGTGCACGGCTCTAACTAGAAGGCGTAGCGCACCCGTAGCCAGGGGGTATGCCGGTCGATGAGGGCGCGCAGCGCGGCCACGGACTCGCCCTTGACCCCGTTGCGGTAGCGGACGTTGCGGGCGCCGTTCTGCGAGCGCTTGGCCTGCTGGATCTCCGGCCGCCACAGGACGTCCTCGGCGCGCGGGTGCCAGCCGAGGTTGACCTCGTGCAGCTCCTCGTTGTGGGTCAGCATGATGACCTCCGCGGCGGCCTGCTCCTTCACCCGGGCGGGCAGTGCGTCGTCCAGGTGGCGCAGCAGCTCGGCCCAGGCGTCCTCCCAGCCGGGCCGTACGACGACGGGTGAGAGGTTGAGGTGCACCTCGTACCCGGCGTCGAGGAAGTCCGCGGCGGCGGCGATCCGGTCGGCGACCGGCGAGGTGCGCACGTCGAGGAGCCGTGAGTCGTCCGGCGGCATCACCGAGAAACGGATCCGGGTACGGCCGCGGGGGTCGAGGTCCAGCAGGTCGGGGTTGACGAACTTGGTGGCGAACGACGCCTTGGCGGTGGGCCACTGCCGGAAGGCGTGCACCAGGTCGGCGGTGTTGTCGCAGATCAGAGCGTCCACGGAGCAGTCGCCGTTCTCGCCGATGTCGTACACCCATGCCGTCGGGTCGCACTGGTTCGGCTCCGGCTTGGGGCCGAGGCGGGCCACGTGCCGGCCGAGGTGGCCGATGATCCGGTCGATGTTGGTGAAGACGGTGACGGGGTTGGCGTACCCCTTGCGGCGCGGCACGTAGCAGTAGGCGCAGGCCATGGCGCAGCCGTTGGAGGGGCCGGGGGCGATCCAGTCGGCCGACCGGCCGTTGGGCCGGGTGGTGAGGGTCTTCTTCTCACCGAGGACGAGCGTCTCGCCCTTCACGCGCACCCAGCGGTCGATGTTGCCCTCGTTGCCGTGCAGCCCGGGGATGCGCCAGTGGGAGTCCACCTGGATGACCTCGGCGTCCGGGTGGCGGGCGATGATCTGCTGCCCGCGCGGGGAGGCAGCGGCGGCCGGCTCGGCGTAGATCCGCCGGACGGGCAGCAGCCGGCGGGCCCCGGCGGAGGTCCGGTACGCGGAGTGGCGCTCGGCGGGTGCGGGGGCGGGGCCGAGCGCGTCCAGCCCGAACAGGGTGCCGGAGTCGTCGTCCGGGACACCGGACGCGTGGTGCATGGGTGGCTTCCGTTCGGTCGGTGCGAAGGGGCGTCAGTGGGGGGCGCCCGGGTGCGCGACCCCCGTCCCGGGGCTCGTGCGCGCACCGATCCAACTGTACGGGGCATCCATCGGCCACGCCGTGTGGCCGATGGATGCCGTGCGTGAGGGAGCCGGGCGGGGGCATACGCGTGAAGCCACCCCCACTGGCTCATCTACTTCTTCCCCTAGGAGGCACCTCGTGCTGGGCATCATCGCGGCGGTCCTGTTCTTCATCGCGTTCCTGATCAACGCGGCGGACATCGCCACCAACGACGTGTTCACGTCGGTCAACTTCATGCTGATCGGCCTCATGCTGCTCGCCCTGCACGTGGCGGGGATAGGCAGCGGCTGGGCGGCGCGCGGCCGCAGGCGCTGACCGCGGCTCGTCGGCCATCCGGAGGCGCGGCGGGCGCGGTCACAGGGTCTGACTCGCCGGAGGGTGCGGCGGGCGCGGTCACAGGGTCTGACTCGCCGGAGGGTGCGGCGGGCGCGGTCACAGGGTCTGCTCGGCCCAGATCGTCTTGCCGGGACCGGTCAGCCTGGTCCCCCAGGCCTGGGCGAGCTGGGCGACGATGAAGAGTCCGCGCCCGCCCTCGTCGACCGTCCCGGCGTGCCGCAGATGCGGGGCGGCCGTGTCGGCGTCCCGCACCTCGCAGGTGAGGGTGCGGCCGTGGATGAGGCGCAGCTCGATGGGCGGGCGCCCGTAGCGCAGGGCGTTCGTCACCAGCTCGCTGGCGATGAGCTGTGTGTTGTACGCGGTCTCCTCGTCCACGTCCCACGCGGCGAGCTGTTCGCGGGTGCGGCGCCGGACGGCGGACACGGCCGTCGGATCGGGGGCGAGCGGCCAGACGGCGCACTGGTCGTGCGGGAACACCCGGGTCCGCGCGACGATCACGGCGGCGCCGCGGACGCCCATGCCCGCCGGGAGCGCGTAGACGAGGGCGTCGCACAGATCCTGCAGCGGGCGGTCGCCGTACCGGGACACCGAGGCCAGCGGTCCGGGGTTCTCGGCGAGGTAGGCGGTGAGCAGCGGGTCGCTGGTGAACACCAGGACGCTGCCGGGCGGTACGTCGGCCTCGACGGCCGCGAAGGGGGCGCCTTCCGCGCTGCCGAGCCGGGGTCCGGCCGGTGTGCCGAGCACCTCGACCGTGCCCTCCGGCCGGGCGAGCAGCGGTGCCAGATGGCCGGCGGCCGCCGCCGTGCAGCGGCCGGTCAGCGGATCGTGGACCGCGTACACGCAGTCGGCGGTCAGCTCCTCCTGGCGCAGCGGGTCGCCCAGGGGCAGACGCGCCCGTTCGGTGGCGAGCCGGTCCGCGGTGTCGTGCAGCCGGGCGAGCAGTTCGTCGGGGGCCAGCTCGAACGCCGACAGGGAACGGATGGCGGTGCGCAGCTGACCCATGGTCGCGGCGGCCTCCAGACCACGCCCCGACACCTTGCCCACGACCAGGGCGGTCCGGGCGCTCGACAGGGCGGTGGTGTCGTACCAGGCGCCCGGGTCGGCCCCGGTCAAGGAGAGATAGGCGGTCTCCAGCCACGCCTGCGCCTCGGGACGGCGGGGCAGCAGCTGCCGTTGCACGGTGGCGGCGATCGTGTGCTCGCGGGTGTAGCGGCGGGCGTTCTCGAGACACAGGGCGGTGTGCGTGCCCACCTCCATGGCCAGGGCCTGGTCCTCCTCGTCGAAGGCGGGCGAGCGCTCGGCGCGGTAGAGGCTCACCAGGCCGAGGGCGGCGTCCCGCAGGACCAGGGGCACCACGAGCAGCGAGTGGCCGTGCGCGGCCCGGACCGCCTTCGCGAGCGCGGGGTCCGCCGCGAGCCAGGGCGTGCCGGGGTGCAGCCGGACCATGCGGGGGCTGAGATCGGCCAGGGCCTGCGTGAACGGCGTCGGCCCGGCGAGACGGCGGACGTCACCCACCGCGTGGACCTGCCGCGCCTTCCCGTCGGCCGCGCTGCGGAAGGCCGTGCGCATCACGAGGGTGCCGACGGGCACGTGGGCCAGGGGCGGGTCGTCGCCGCGGATGACGGCGTCCACGACCTCGACGGTCACCACGTCCGCGAAGTCGGGGACCAGGATCGCGGCCAGCTCCTCGCCGATGACGGCCGGGTCCAGGGTGCGTCCGACGCGCTCACGCACCCGGTCGAGCATCCGGGTCCTGGCCTGGGCCCGCTCCCGTTCGGTGACGTCCACGGCGATGGCGCCGATCCCGAGGACCTCCCCTCCCGGGGCCTCCAGCCGCAGCGCGCTGACCTCGAACATCCGCTCCGTGGGCGGATCGTCCACCAGGGCCCGCACGACATTGCGCAGCAGCGGGGTGCCGGTGTCGAGGACGTCCTTCAGCAGCGCCTCCACGTCGGCGTCGACGAGACGGTAGACGTCCCTGACCCGCCGCCCCCGGATCTCCTCCAGGCCGGCGGCGCGCATCCATGGGGTGGCGGTGTTGGCGCGGACCACGCGCAGGTCCGGGTCGACGAGGTGGAGCCCGATCGGGGACTGCGTGAACAGTGCCTCCAGCATCGCGGCCGCCGCCTGGTCGACATGACCGTCCGGATCGTTGTCCGCCAAGGGTCCCAACCACCTCCGAGGTCCAGGTCGCGCCGCGCGCGCTCGGGGGTACGCCCCGTACAACAGGGTGCGCCCGGGACGGCGAGGGCGCACGCCGACGCCCGCTCCTGATCCGCTTCACACCTTGGTACGACACACCCGCGCCGGACTTTGAACTCACTGATGACAAAGTATGGACGTGCGCGGCGAAAGTCCCCTACGGTATCGGCGCAACCGCACGAGTACCGCCTCTGCGTCTCTCCCGCGCAGGGGGCAACTCGACCGGAGAGCGATCCGGCGGCCTCCGGTCCCGTTCTGGAGGACCGATGCATCCACGGTTGTTCCGCCGTGCCCGAAGATCACTCACTCCCCTTCTTCTCGGCGCCTTCCTCTTCGGAGGCGTCCTGGCGGCACCCCCGGCCGTCGCCGCCCCCACCCCCACCGCCGCCGACATCCCGCCCCAGGAGCCGGGTGTGACCCTGCGGGTCTTCGACACCCAGGTCCCGCTCAGCAGGCTGTGCACCCTGAAGCCCGGTCAGACCCCCAACCACGACAAGCTGATGCCGACCGTGGACTGGTCCACGACCGGCGACT
Source organism: Streptomyces nigra (assembly GCF_003074055.1). Classification (NCBI taxonomy): domain Bacteria; kingdom Bacillati; phylum Actinomycetota; class Actinomycetes; order Kitasatosporales; family Streptomycetaceae; genus Streptomyces; species Streptomyces nigra. The sequence continues at coordinate 428,793 of NZ_CP029043.1, forward strand.
TCGGCGGTTTCGCGGACAACTTCTCGGCCGTGGTGTCCGGTTACCTCGTCATCCCCGACGACGGCTCGTACACCTTCCGGCTCACCAGCGACGACGGTTCACGGCTGACCATCGGCGACCGGACGGTCGTCGACCACGACGGTCTGCACGGCGCCGAGCCGAAGGACGGATCGGTCCAACTCACCGCCGGTTCCCACCCGTTCCGCATCGACTACTTCGAGCGGGGCGGCGACCAGCGCCTCACGCTGGCGTGGAAGCCGCCGTCCGCGAGCGACTTCAGCGTCGTGCCGACCGAGGCGCTGAGCACGGACGCCGACGTGGTCCGGGTGACCGCCCCCGGCCGCAAGGAGTGCGAGTCGGGAGCGGACACCCCCGGCGACGGACTCCCCCTCACCGACGTACGGCCCGACCTCACCCTCACCGATCTGCGCCCCGACGGCTTCGAACCGCAGGTCACCGGTATGGACTGGCTGCCCGACGGCCGGCTGGCCCTCACCACCTGGGGCGGCTCCCAGACCACCACGGGCGAGGTCTACCTGCTGGACAACGTCACCGGGAAGACCAGCCGCGACAAGGTCACCGTGAAGAAGATCGCGAGCGGCCTGCGCGAGCCGATGGGCATCAAGTACGTCGACGGCTCGCTGTACGTGTCGCAGAAGCACGAGCTGACCCGACTCGTCGACAAGGACCGGGACTTCGTCACGGACGAGTACCGCACGGTGGCGACCTGGCCGTACGGCGGCAACTTCCACGAGTTCGCCTTCGGACTGCTCTACCGCGACGGCTACTTCTACGTGAACCTGTCCGTCGCCATCGACTACGGCGGCGCGACGACCACTCCGCAGCCGGCGCCCGGCCGGGGGACGACGTACCGGATCAGCAAGAAGACCGGGAAGGTCCAGCCGATCGCGGGCGGTCTGCGCACTCCCAACGGCATCGGCTGGGGCCCCGGCGGCGACCTCTTCACCACCGACAACCAGGGCGGCTGGCTGCCCGCGTCCAAGCTGGTCCACATCGAGCGGGACCGCTTCTTCAACCACTACACCGAGCCGTCCGGCCCCTTCGACGACCGGCCGGTCACCGAGCCGGTGCTGTGGCTGCCGCAGAACGAGATCGCCAACTCCCCCAGCACCCCGCTGTATCTGCGCAAGGGCCGGTTCGCCGGGCAGCTGCTCATCGGGGACGTCACCTACGGCGGACTCCAGCGCGCCTACCTGGAGAAGGTGAAGGGCCAGTACCAGGGCGCGGTCTTCCGCTACACCCAGGGACTCGAGGCCGGCGTCAACCGGATCACGATGGGCCCGGACGGCGCCGTCTACGCGGGCGGGCTCGGCGCCGACGGCAACTGGGGCCAGGAGGGCAAGCTGAAGTTCGGCCTGCAGAAGCTCACCCCCAACGGCGGCAACACCTTCGACATCAAGGAGATGCGGGCCGTCCCCGGGGGCTTCGACCTGGAGTACACACAGCCCCTGTCCCAGGACACCGTCGACAAGCTGGCCTCCCGCTACCAGGCCGAGCAGTGGCGGTACACGCCGACCTCGGACTACGGCGGCCCGAAGACGGCCGAGGAGCGGCTGGGCGTCCGCTCGGCGACCCTCGCCAAGGACGGACGGACCGTCCTGCTCCGCCTCGACGGCCTGAAGCCCGGGCGCGTGGTGCACGTGCGCTCCCCGCGGCCCTTCGCCTCCGCGTCCGGCGAGAAGCTGTGGAGCACCGAGGCCTGGTACACGCTCAACTCCCTGCCCGGCAAGCAGCCCCCGCCCGCCACCCTGTACGAGGCGGAGGAGGCCCGACTGACCGGGACGGCCGGCGTGAACCGGGACCACGGCGGCTACTCGGGCAGCGGCTTCGTCGACCGGTACGGCACCGAGGGCAAGGCGGCGACCACGTTCGACGTGACGGTCCCGAAGGCCGGCGACTACGACGTCAACCTCCGCTACTCCAACGGCCCCAACCCCTTCCAGGGCACCAAGTCCCTCTCCCTGTACGCCAACGGCAAGAAGCTGCGGCAGACGGAGCTGCCCTCGACGGGCGACTGGGAGACCTGGTCGACCCGGACCGAGCGGATCACCCTGCGGAAGGGGCACAACACCGTCGCGTACCGCTTCGACACCGGGGACGACGGGCACGTCAACCTGGACCTGATCACGGTCCGGCCGCACGGCTCCCGCATCACCCTCTTCGACGGCACCGCCGCGTCGCAGAGCCAGTGGCAGCACACCGACGGACGCGTCACCGAATGGCCCCTGGCCGACGGGAAGTCGATGGAGGTGTGCTGCGGCGACCTGCGCACGAAGGACGCCTACCAGGACTTCAAGCTGCACGTGGAGTTCCGGGTGCCGCTCCTGCCCGACGACGTGACGGGCCAGGACCGCGGCAACAGCGGCGTCTACCTCCAGGACCGCTACGAGGTCCAGATCCTCGACTCGTACGGCGACACCACACTCGACACCAACGAAGCGGGCGCGATCTATCTGAAGAAGGCGCCGGACGTCAACGCGTCCACCGCGCCGGAGACCTGGCAGTCGTACGACATCACCTTCCGCGCGGCCCGCTACGACGCCGACGGCACCAAGACCGCCGACGCTCTCGTCACCGTCGTCTGGAACGGCAAGAAGATCCACGACGACGTGGTCATCGACGGCCCCACCGGAGGCGGCAGACCGGAGGCCGCCTCGGCGGGCGCCATCCGCCTCCAGGACCACGGCAACAAGGTGCGCTACCGCAACATCTGGATCGAACCGCTGAGCTGAGCGGTGCGGTGAACAGGGGCGCGCCCACCGTGCGGTGGGCGCGCCCTTGCGCCTCGGGGGACGGCGCCCCGAGGTCGGCCCCCGGCGTCGACGGGTTCACTCGAGGCTGACGGGCGCTTCCGCCGTGGCGGTCGCAGGGAAGCCGTGGGTGCGGGCACCTGCCACGACGGCCAGGGTGGGGAGCAGCAGTACGAGCACGCTCCAGGGCAGGGACGCCGTGCCCAGCGTGCCGAGCAGGACGCCGCCGACGGCTCCGCCCGCGGCCATGGCGACGTTCCACAGGGTGACGAGCATGGCCTGCGCGGCGTCCGCGGCGGTGCCCCCGGCGTCGGCGGCCGCCGTCTGCAGCAACGTGGGGACGCCGCCCCAGCCGAGGCCCCACAGCAGCGCCGCCAGGTGCACGAGGGCCTCGGTGTCGGCCAGGACGCCGAGGATTGCGGCGCCCACGCCGACCAGGAGCACGCTGGCGAGGGTCAGGGCGCGCAGTCGCCGGTCGATGTGGGCGCCGGTGAACCAGATGCTGACCAGCGACGCGATCCCGAACGTCAGCAGGACCAGGTCGGTCGAACCGCCCACGCCGGCGTGGTCGACGAACGTGGCGATGTAGGCGTAGAGCACGGTGTGGGCGAGGACGAAGACGAGGGTGACGAGAAGGACCGGTGCCACGCCGGGGACGGAGAACGTCCGCAGCATGCGGGGCCGTTCGTGCGCGGGCTGTCCCGGCTGGTCCGGGACGAGCGCCGTGATCCAGGCGAGCAGGACGACGCTCAGCCCCGTCATGATCAGGAAGGGTGCCCGCCAGCCGAGCGTCTGGCCGGCGAACGTACCCGCAGGGACGCCCACGGAGAGCGCGACGGGAATCCCGGCCATGGCCACGGCGACCGCCTTGCCCTGGAGCCGCGCGGGCGCCATCCGGCGGGCGTAGCCGGTCAGCAGGGCCCAGGCGAGTCCCGCGGCCACACCGGCGGCGAACCGGGCGACCAGGGTCAGCGGGTAGTGGGACGAGACGGCGGTGACGGTGTTGGCGACGGCGAACCCGGCCATCGCCGTCAGCAGCAGGCGCTTGCGCCGCCAGGTCGAGGTGGCGGCTGTCAGCGGGATGGCGGTGAGCGCGGTGCCGAGGGCGTAGACGGTCACGGTCTGCCCGGCGGCGGACTCGCCGACATGGAGGCCGGCGCTCATCCCGGGGAGGACACCGGCGGGCAGCGTCTCGGTCAGGCTGGTGATGAACACGGCGGTGGTCAGGGCCAGCAGGGCCGCCATCGGCAGCTTCTCGTCGCCGGCCGGTACGCGCGGGCCTACGGAACTGTGGATGTTCTCGGTGGACATGGCACGTATGCTCGAACCTTCACATCGGTGTGAAGGTCAAGCCGAACCGGCTGCATGCGAGGGGGAGTTCATGCGTATCGGGGAGCTGTCCGAGCGGACCGGCGTCTCCCGTCGGCTGCTGCGCTACTACGAGGAGCAGTCCCTCATCGTCTCGGAGCGCTGCGCCAACGGCTACCGCCGCTACGACGAACGGTTCGTCGACCGTGTCCTGCAGATCCGCGGGCTCCTCGACGCGGGGCTGCCGACCCGCGTCGTCAAGCAGATCCTGCCCTGTCTCGACAAGCCGCGCCACATCGTCTTCTCGGACGCCACACCGGAGATGCTCGCGACCCTGGAGGGCGAACTCGACCGGATGGACCGGCGCATCGCCTGCCTGACCCAGAACCGGGACGCCATCGCCTCCTATCTGGAGGAGGTCCGGGCCCGGGCCCGGGAGGACGCGGCCTGAGAGGTCCCTGTCGCTCGAGCGCCAGTCTTCCGCGCCGGGTCCGGCCATGCTCGACGGCATGAACCGACTTGAGGGAAACGTGGCCCTGGTGACGGGCGGCAGCCGGGGCATCGGTGCGGCCGTGGCGCTCCGGCTGGCGGAGGAGGGCGCCGATGTCGTCCTGACCTATGAGAGCGACGCGGGAGCCGCCGCGCGGGTGGTGAAGCGGATCGAGGCCGCGGGGCGCCGGGCGCTGGCCGTCCGGGCCGACAGCGCCCGGCCGGAGGCGCTCACGGCGGCGGTGGACGAGGCGGTGGCGAGGTTCGGCAGGCTCGACGTCCTGGTCAACAACGCCGGAGTCTTCCTCGTCGGCCCGCTCGACGCCCTCGGCGCGGACGACGTCGAGCGCACCCTGGCGGTGAACGTCCGGGCACCCTTCGAGGCGAGCCGGGCGGCCGTACGGCACATGGGGCCCGGCGGACGCGTCATCAGCATCGGCAGCAATGTGGCCGAGCGCGCGGTCTTCCCGGGGCTGGCGCTGTATGCGATGAGCAAGACGGCTCTGGTGGGGATGACGAAGGGGCTGGCCCGGGAACTCGGTCCGCGGGGCATCACCGTCAATCTGGTGGTCCCAGGCCCCACCGACACGGACAGCAACCCCGCCGGCGGTCCGGACGCCGAGGCGATCGCCGGTTTCACGGCGGTGGGCCGTTATGCGGAGCCGGCCGAGATCGCGGCCACCGTCGCCCACCTGGCCGGGCCGGAAGCCGCGTACGTCACCGGTGCCACCGTGCCCGTCGACGGCGGGTTCACCGTCTGACGGCGCGGGTCCCCGGTCAGTGGTCCGCCAGCGCCGGTGTCAGCTCCGCCCACGGGTTGGGCAGATCGCCCGTCACCGGGCCGCAGACCCCGGCGCCCCGTTCCGCCGCGGTGCGCCGGGCGAGGGGGACCAGGGGTTCGGGGACGCCGTAGACGAGGTGGCACAGGCGGTCGGCGGAGAATCGTTCCGTCCAGGAGGGGCGGGTGAAGTCGGCGACGTAGCGGGACCAGGGGCCCTCGAAGGTGACCGTCAGATCGGCGAGGCGGGCGAAACCGGGTGCCGGGTGGACCCCCGGGTTGAGGACGACCGTCGAGGCGCCGAGGCGGCGCAGCGCGCGGACCAGCCGGCGGCACTCGGGCAGGGCCTCGGGTGCCGCCGGCGACTGGTCGAGGAAGCATCCGTCGACGCCGTACCACTCCTGGTGGCGGCGCAGGTCGGCGGTGATCTCGGCGGGTTCGCGGGCGCCGTAGTCCGTGTCCAGGTAGCCGAGGAGCCGGGCGCCCGCCGCGCGCAGCGCCTCGGCCGCCTTGGCGAACGCCGGGTCGGGGGCCCGGCCGGGGCCGTTGGCCGGGTTGAGCACGACGGCGTAGGTGCGGGAGGCACCGGTGATGAGCCGGTGCCAGGCGCCGGGGTCCTCGGCCGGGTGGACGTACAGCGGGATGAGCAGGTTCACCGTGCCCGTGCCTCCTCGGTGCGGTGGGTGGCCTCCCACAGTGCCGTGACGGAGGCGGGGAGGCGGTGGGCCGGGGTCCAGCCGAGGGCGTCGCGGGCGGCGGTGATGTCCGAGCACTGCCAGGACACCTGCGCCGAGCGGGCGGAGCCGCCGGTCCCGGCCTCGGCGATACGGCCCCGGAAGCCGGCCGCGCCGGCGAGGGCCCGTACCAGGTCGCGGACGGGGCGGGCGTCGCCGCCGCCGATGTTCAGCACCGGCGGCAGCGGTCCCTGGGCGGTGGCCGCGAGCACGGCGGCCCGGGCCACGTCGCGTACGTCCACGAAGTCGCGGTGGGCGGACAGGTCCCCGAGCCGCAGGGCCGCCTCCGGGTCGTCGCCCGCGTCGGCGAGGAGGGCCGCGACCCGGCCGGGCAGCCCGGTGGGCGGGGCTCCCGCGCCCACCGGGTTGCCGACGCGCAGGACGACCGCGTCCAGGCCCGACGCGGTGACCGCCACCGTGCCGGCGAGCTTGGTCGCGCCGTACGGGCCGGCGGGCCGGGTGGCCGCCGACTCCGTGACGCGCACCCCTGGTTCGGTGGGGCCGTACTCGGCGGCCGAGCCCAGATGGACCAGACGTGCCCCCGGTGCCGCCTCCCGCAGCGCCGCGCAGAGCACGGCGGGGCCGCGGGCGTTCACCTCGGCCAGGGTGACGGCGTCGCCGCCGGTCGCGCCCGCGCAGTTGACGACGGCGTCGGGCGCGATCTCGGCGAGCGCCGCCGCGAGGTCCCGCGGGCGGGCGGCGGCGAGGTCGACGGTGACGTCGGCGGCGAGGGAGCGTCCGGCCACGAGGACCCGCGCGCCGGGCAGTGTGCGCAACTGCTCGGCGACATGGGCGCCCAGGTAGCCGGTGGCGCCGAGTACGAGGAGGTGCATGGTGGGTCAGGCCCCCTTGAGCAGGAGCGACTTGCGGCTGGTGAACTCCGCGTTGGCGCGGTCGTAGTCGTCGGGACGGCCGATGTCGAGCCAGTAGCCGTCGAACTCGTAGGCGTGCGGCGGGCGTCCGGCGGCGAGCAGGTCCGTGACGAGCTCGTCGAAGCCGAGGGGCAGTCCGGGGGTGTAGCCGTCGAGGGTGGCCCGGGAGACACCGTAGACGCCCATGGACACCCGGTAGTCGATGCTGGGCTTCTCCGTGAAGGCGACCACCCGGCTGGCGTCGGTCGTCAGCACCCCGAAGTCGATGTGCACCTTGCGGGCGTACGTGGCGATCGTCAGGGGGGTGCCGGATGCCTCGTGGGCGCGCAGGACGTCGGCGTAGTCGAGGTCGGTGAGGACGTCGCCGTTCATGACGAGGAAGTGCTCGGGGAGGCGGTCGCGCAGGGCGAGCAGCGGCCCCATGGTGCCGAGCGGGCTCTCCTCGAGGGCGTAGTCGACGTTCATGCCCCACTGGGAGCCGTCGCCGACGTAGGCGCGGATGATCTCGCCGAGGTGGCCGATGGCGAGGGTGCAGCGGGTGAAGCCGGCCGTGGACAGCTGGCGCAGCACGATCTCCAGGATGGCGTGCTGGTCGCCGATGGGGACGAGGGGCTTGGGCAGCGCCGTGGTGTACGGCCGCAACCGGACGCCCTTCCCACCGGCGAGGATCACTGCGTGCATGGCATACCTCCTGCGGTACGAGCGGGCGGGTCAGATGTTGTAGATGCCGGTCTTGTAGCGGGCCAGGTGGGCGGGGTCGGTGAACCACCGGGCGGTGCGCGCCAGCCCCTCCTCGAGCGTGTTCTCCGGCTGCCATCCGGTGGCCGCGGTGACCCGGCTCGCGTCGGCGACGAGCCGCATGACCTCGGAGTTGGCGGGCCGCAGCCGCGCGGGGTCCTCGCGGACGTCGAGGGGGGCGTCCATGACCTTGCCGATCAGGGCGACCAGGTCGCCGACGGAGATCTCCCCGCCGGTCCCGGCGTTGAAGGTGCGGCCGACGACCTGTTCGGCGGGTGCGGTGCCGACGGCGAGGAAGGCCCGGGCGGTGTCCTCGACGAAGGTGAAGTCGCGGGTGGGGCGCAGATCGCCGAGGGTGATGGTGCGTTCCCCGGCGGCCACCTGCCCGATGACGGTGGGGATCACGGCGCGCATGGACTGGCGGGGGCCGAACGTGTTGAACGGGCGCAGTGTCACCACCGGGGTGCCGAAGCTGGCGTGGTAGCTGTCGGCGAGCCGGTCGCCGCCGGCCTTCGAAGCGGCGTACGGGGACTGGGTGTTGATGGGGTGGTCCTCGGTGATCGGTACGGTCTGCGCGGTGCCGTACGTCTCGCTGGTGGAGGTGTGGACCAGGCGCGGGGTGCCGAGGGCGCGGGCGGCCTCCAGCACGTTGAGGGTGCCGGTGACGTTGGTGTCCACGTAGCTGTGCGGGGCCTGGTAGGAGTACGGGATCGCGATGAGCGCGGCGAGGTGGTAGGCGCAGTCGGCGCCGTCGAGCAGGCCGCGCACCGAGCCGGGGTCCCGTACGTCGCCGAGGACGATCTCGACCTGGTCCAGCACGTCGGCGGGCAGGGTCTCCAGCCAGCCGTAGGAGGAGAACGAGTTGTACTGGGCCATGGCGCGCACGCGGTGGCCGGAGGCGACGAGCGCCTCGGTGAGGTGCGAGCCGATGAAGCCTTCGGCTCCGGTGACGGCGGCGAGCGGTGCGGAGGTCAACTCTCGGTCCCTTCGTAGTGGTGGTCGGACGGGGGCCCGGTGCGGTCGGGACGCGGGCTCCGGTGGTCCGATGGGGTGGTGCGGAGGGTCAGGCGTGCGGGGCGGGCCGGCCGAGCAGGCGCAGCGCGCAGACCGCGAGACAGAGCGCGGCCGCGGCGCACACGGCGGGCAGGACGACCGGCGTGGGCGGCAGGTCCAGGGCGGTGACCGCGCCCGCGGTGCCGGCGGCGGCGAGGCAGATCAGGGCGGGCGGCCAGGCCACGCCGAACGCCTGCAGTAGCAGGGCGGTCCACAGGGTGGCCGCGAGCAGCAGGGGGGTGGCCGGGTCCGCGCCGGTGAGGAGCGCGGCGGGCAGCAACAGCAGCAGGTAGGCGCCGATGCAGCCGGTGAGGACCCCGGCGGAGCGGAGCAGGAAGGCGCCGGGTGTGGCGCTGGTGCGCAGCGCGGCCACGGACCAGCCGCGGTAGCGGTACAGCAGCCACTCGGCCGGCCCCATGCTGAGGGTCAACGCGATGACTGCGTACGGCTGTTGCCGGCCGGTGAGGACGACGAGGACGGCGGCGGCGAGCCCGAACAGGCCGTACGGCAGGGACACGCGCACGGGGGTGCGCGGCGCGTGCGGGGCGGGCGGTCCGGTGCGGCCCTGCCGCAGGACGTGTCCGGCGGCGGCCAGGGTGGCGAGCAGCGCCAGCAGGGGCAGTCCGGTCCGGACCAGGGGTCCCGGTTCCCACCACGGCAGGGCGGCGGCGCCGGCGACGAGCGGGCTGAGCGCGGCCAGCAGCAGTCGCTCGCGGGCGAGCACCAGCAGGACGCCGGCGGCGGCGAGGTACAGCGACTGTCCGGCGGCGACCGCGAGGGCCACGCCGTCCGGTCCGGGGACGAGCGCGAGGGCGGTCGCCACGGCGGCGCCCAGCAGCGACCCGGTCAGCAGAGTGCCGGACGCTTCCCGGCGGCCTGTGACGAGCCGCAGGTGGGCTCGGTGGCCGAGGGCCTGCCCCCACGCCCAGGAGGCGATGCCCGCGACGATCAGGACGGGGGCGTACCGGGTGAGCGGCCAGAGGGGGGCGGTCAGCAGATGGGCGAGGGCGGGCAGGGCGAACAGCACGCCGCGCAGCAGGCAGCGGACGGTGTCGGGGCGCCATGGGTCGGGCGCGGGCGGCGGCTCGGGGAACGTCCGGGGCACCCGCTCGTACAGGGCGGTCGCCAGGGAGAACAGGTTGGGGTGTCCGTACCGCTCCTTGATGACGGACGCGGACAGGCCCTCCGACTCCAGCAGGGCGGCGACCTCGTAGGGGTGGACGGCCGGCCCTATGGCGTCGGCGAGTTCGGCGGCCAGGGTGCTGACCGCCTCCTCGTCGGGGCCCTGGCCGGGCAGCCGGATGGCGAGCGTGGCGTCGTCGAGCGCCCAGCGGGGGCGGCGGCGCGGCGGGCGGGGCGTGGCGAGCCGCAGGGCGAGCGTGTCGTGCTCGGCGCCGCCGGGTTCGAGGGACAGGGGACCGCTCATCCGGTGAGGCTCCCCGTGCCGGTGACCGCCGGGGTGGGCAGGACGATCCTGGTGGACACGGGTGCCGTCCCGGTGGCCAGCTCGTGGTAGATGCCGCGGAAGGTGTCGATGGTCTGCCGCAGGGTGAACTGCTCGATGACCCGTAGCCGTGCCGCCTCCCCCATCGCGCGGCGGCGCGCGGGGTCGCCGAGGAGTTCGAGCGCGGCGGCGGCCATGGCGGCCGGGTCGCGGGGCGGTACGACGAGTCCGGTGTCGCCGACGGCCTCGCGGACGCCGCCGACGTCGGTGGAGACGGTGGCCCGGCCGCACGACATGGCCTCGATGAGGGTGAAGGGGAAGCCTTCGCTGATGCTGGACAGCATGACCACGCTGCCGGCGGCATAGGCGTCCTTGATGTCGTCGACGCGCCCCTCGAAGGTGACGGCGTCGCCGTGGCCGAGGTCGGCGGCGAGTGCCTCGCAGCGCTCCCGGTAGGCCTCGCCGCCGCGCGGGGTGCCGCCGAACAACCTGAGCCGGACGTCCGGGCGTTGCTCCCGCACGAGGGCGAAGGCGCGGATCAGGGTCTCCAGGTCCTTGATCGGGTCGACGCGCCCGGCCCAGCTGAGGGTGGGCGTCTCCGGCTCCGGACCGGCGGGCGGGAAGGCGGCGGGGTCGACGCCGTTGTAGACGGTGCGGATGGCGGTGGGGTCGGCGCCGCCCTGTTCCTCCCAGAGCCGGTTGTAGCGGTTGCCGGGGGTGATGAGGGCCGCCTGCCGGTAGCTCTCCTGGGCGAGCAGCCGGAAGAAGCCGAGAACGACGGCCTTCACGGGCCAGCGGTAGGCGGCGCTGCGATAGCCCAGATAGCGTTCGCGCAGGTAGACGCCGTGTTCGGTGAGCAGCAGCGGGACGCCGTACCGTTCGCGGGCCGCGAGTCCGGGCAGGACGGCGACGCCGCCGCTGACGGCGTGGGCGACACCGTCGCGCGGGGGCGGCGCGGCGAGCGGGCGCAGCGCGTGTTCCAGCAGGGCGGTCGCGGTGAGCGCGTCGTGCAGGGTCGGCCGCGCCTCCCGTACGGCCAGCCCGGGCCGCGTCCATACGGTGGTGAGGATGCGGACGGCGCTGTCGCCCCGCAGGAACGGGCCGAGTTCGCCGGCGGCGGCCGCCCGGGCGAGGGCGTGCAGGGCGGGTGCGAAGCCGTCCTCGGCGCCGGGGTCGACGAGCGCGGTCAGGAACTTCTCGTAGGCGGTGGCGAGTTGGCGGCGGGAGCGGCCGCGTGGGGGCCGGCCGTCGGGGGTGGGGCCCCACATGGGCACGGACAGGACGTCGCGGACGTGGCCGGGCAGGTCCCAGACGAGGGGTTCCCGGCCGGTGCCGGTGACGGCGATGACGTCGAACTCGATGTCGGGCATGCCGGTGACGAGCTGGTCGCACCAGACGCTGACGCCGCCGTGGCTGTGGGGGTAGGTGCCTTCGGTGAGCAGGGTGACGCGCGCGGCGGCGGCCCGCCGCGCGGCGTGGTGAACGTGCATGGATGTGCTCCACGGCCGAGGTGTGGTGAGGGGTGCCGGTCCCGGCGCGGGCGGCCGGGACCTCGCTGCGGGTGTCGGTCAGCTCCCCGTGGGCGGGATGTGCTCGGCCACGCCCTCGGGCACGCGGGCGTCCGGGGCCGGGTCGGTGGCGGGTGTGGAGCCGTCCGTGCCGCCGGTCGTGGAGGGTGCCGCGGACGTGGGCAGGGTGAGGGTGAGCGGCCCGGTGGCCGGGTCCGTCCAGCCGGAGCGGTGGCCCGCGTACGCCTGGCCGAAGGCGGTGCCCGAGCGGGTGGTGCCGTCGGGCACGGTGGCGGGGACGTCGACGCCGGCGGGGACGTCGACGGTGACGGTGTCGCCGATCCGGTAGGCGGTGACCTGTCCGTCGTCCACGGCGGTGCGCCAGGCGGCGCGGCGGGCCAGTTCTGCGCCGATGGCCTTCATCCGCAGGTTGACCAGCGGGGTGTCGGCCGCGAACAGTTCCTCGTAGCCGTCGAGGACGCCGTCGAGGACCGGGTAGGCGATCCGCTCCTCGGCCAGGTTGGACTGGTGGATGAAGTGCGGCTTGGGGTCGTTGGCGAGGACGTGGCCGAGGGCGATCTGCCGTTCCAGGGGCACGATGTGCTCGGTGTAGCCGGTGGCCGGGTCGAGCGGGGCCGGAAGGCAGGTGGTGGTGGCCGGGTTGTCCTCGCAGATGCCGCTGCCGCCCTGGGCGCGGCTGGTGTAGATCCAGTTGTACTCGTCGACCTGCTCGGCGGCGCGGCCCGCGTTGTAGAAGACGTTCATCGGGTAGCGCGGGACGGTGGTGGCGGGGCCGACCCGGCGCTGGCCGGGTTCGCGGGAGTTGTCGGAGGCGAGCCAGGTGACGCCGGTGTCGGCGAGGGCGAGCGCCAGGTTGGGGTTGTCCTCGGGCTGCTGGGGCAGCACCTGGAGCCCGGAGTGTTCGCCGGTCACCAACTCGTCGTCGTCCAGCGGGAGTCCGGCGGCCTGCCCCCAGACGCGGTTGTGGGCGATCTCGTCGGCGATGTCGTCGCGGCCGACCCACTTGGTGCTGCCGTCGGCGTCGGTGGCGCAGCGCCAGGGCACGACGGAGGTGTCCTGTTCGCAGCCGAGGAATGCGTGTGTATAGGTGTGGTTGATCCAGCGGAAGGCGTCGCGCCGGGCCACGAGCCGGTCGGCGAGCGGGTCGGCGCCGTCGTGGTCCTCGCGGTGGTCGACGCTGCCGGCGGCGTTGTAGGCGAGGTCGAGGGTGAAGCCCTGCTCCTGCTGCCAGGTGACGGCGTGGTCGACGTCGTCGGGGGTCATTCTGATCGGGTCGGGGGTGGCGTTCGGGTCGGTGCAGTCGACGTCGCCGGGGGTGCAGTTGAGGGTGGGGTTCCAGCGGTCGTCGCCCGCGAGGACGTCGTCGACGTGGACGGCGAAGTAGTTGCGCGAGGCGCCGAGGTGGACGCCTCCGGTCATCCAGGCGACGATGCCGCGGGCGAGCAGCCGGAACTGCTGCTGGTGGCGGTTGTAGACGAAGGTGACGACGAGTTCTCGCCGCCCGTCGTGCCGGTACTCCCCCACCAGGGAGCCCTTCCGGGTGGTGCCGGGGATGTCGGCCTGCACGTACGGCGTGAAGTCGGCGCCCTCGGCCGGGCCGGACAGGAAGGCGTAGCTCTCGCCGACGTCCGGGGCGTTGTCCTCGAAGGGCACCGGTCCGTCGAGGTAGCCGAAGGGCCCGGACCGCCCGGCGTCGGTCACCTCGGCCCGCGCGCCGTCGAGGCTGCCGGAGTAGCCGCCGTTCACGGGGTACTGGAGTCCGGCCTCGGGGCGGGCGTAGGTGTAGGCGTCGACCTGCGGGACGTCGTACTCCTGCTCGTACGCCACGAGGGCGGCCATCTCCGCCGAGCCGGCCGGGAACGGGTTGTCGTTGGGCAGGACGACCGCCTGGAACTTGGCGCGGTCCCGGCCGTCCACGGTGTCCGCGAGGTAGCCGGCGTCGATCACGGGGCGGTCGGACCGGGTCAGGTCGATCTCCGTGTACGGCGTTCCGGCGGTCCGCAGTTCGGCGGCGATGGCGTCGGTGGCCGGTCCGCCGTCGCTGACGACGAGGACCCGCAGGTCGATGCGGGGCGCCGGCTCCGCCGCCTGGGCGGCGGGTATGCCGAGAGCCGCCAGCAGGGCGCCCGTCGTCAGCACAGTGGTGCTCAAGGTCCGCTTCATGCGGTCGCTGTCCCCTCCCCGTGCAGGGGTGAGCATGGCTCCGCAGAGCGGACGCACCCCCGCGCGCGACGCCGGCTTCCCCCTCAGAGACCGGTCGTCGACGCATCCGTCGCGTCAAATAGTGATGTATCTGTGGAGCTTTCGTGCTCTTGCTGCGGAAGCTGACGGAAAAACGCAGGTTCGCCGGGGACCGTCGGCCCGTCCGGGCCGTGTGCTCGGCCGTTCGCCGTGGCTGTCCGGCGGAGGCCCGGCGATCACTTCGCCGCAGGTCGGGGAAGCGGAGGCGGGATCATGGGCAGGGTGGGGCGAGCCGGTGCGAATGCCACTGGTATGGACCGGTCCGGTGCGGGGACACGCGCCGGTTTCCGGTCATCTTTGATGACCGGTCACACCGCTCGGGAGGGGGAACGCGGCCTTCCGCGATCAGGGACGCGCCCATGACGTCGGCCTCCACAGCCCCGACCGGTTCAGCGACTGCGGGCAGTGGAGGTAGACCTCGTCGATGTCGAGCACGAGCGCCAGCCGGGGCCGCCGCCCCTCACGTGCCATGGCGTCGAAGAAGGGGGCGTCGGTGAGGACGCGGGCGCGCCCGTTGACGCGCAGCACCTGCCCGCGGCCCGGGACGAGATAGAGCAGCCCGGCGTGCGGGTTGGCGAGGATGTTGTGGAAGCTGTCCGCGCGCCGGTTGCCCGGCCGGTCGGGCAGCGCGATCCTCCCCGGGCCGAGGACATGGGTGAAGCCGGGTTCCTCGCCGCGCGGGGACACGTCGCAGTTCCCGTCGGCGTCGGCGGTCGCGAGGAGGCAGAAGGGCGACCGGGCGATGATGTCCCGGTCCTCCTCGGTGAGCCGGTCGTGGACCTTGTCGATCACCACCGGCCAGGGTTCCCCGAGCAGCTCGCGCAGTTCCTCACCCGAGCCGAGCTCCACCCATCCCTCGTCGCCGAGAGGGTCCGGACGGCTGTCGGCGCTTTCGGACGTGTACGGCAAGCCCGGCTCCCGGTGTGCGGTTCGCGTGGATGACGGCGGGCGCCACGCTATCCGATGTTAGGTTGACCTTACCTAGACGGGTGGCCGGTTGGCGGGGGCGGGCTGGAGGCGGGTGGCGGCCTCGCCGTCGGGGTGGATGGTGAGGATCTGGTCCAGCCCGACGATGCTCAGGACGCGCAGTGTGTTGGCCGGTACGGCGGCCAGCACGAGCTGCCCTCCGGCGGACTGGGCGTGGTGGTGCGCGGCGATCAGGGCGGTGATGCCGCTCGAGTCGCAGAACTCCAGGGCGCCCAGGTCGACGACGAGGCGCTGGCCCGGCCGGAGCGTGATCGTGGGCAGCAGCTCGCGGAGCTCGCCGGCGTTGACGTAGTCCAGGTCGCCTGAGACCTCGAGGACCGGCCCGGTCACGGCGTCCCGGGTGCTGATCGTGAGTGTGTTCATCGTGTGCCGCTCGTCAGGTTTCGCTCGTCGGGTCGTCGGAGGAGGGGACACCGATCGCGAGGAGTGCGGTGTCGTCGTCGAGACCGTCCCCGAACCCGGCCAGCAGGTCACCGAGGGCTTCGATGACGGCGTGCGGGGGGCGGCCGGCCTGGGTGGCGGCGAAGGCCAGCAGGGCCTCGTCGCCGTAGAGACTGGTGCGGTCGTCACCGGTACGGGCCTCGGTGAGCCCGTCGGTGTAGAGCAGCAGGGTGTCGCCGGGGCCGAGGGTGGTCGCGGCCGCGGTGAAGGGTGCGGCGGGCAGGATGCCGACCAGCAGCCCACCGGGGGTGGGCAGATAGGTGGCGGTGCCGTCGGCGCGCAGCACCAGGGCGGGCGGGTGGCCGCCCGAGGCGAGGTGGACGGTGAGACGCCGGGAGGCGGGGTCGGGCTCGATCGTGCCGAAGAGGGCCGTGCAGTAGCGCGGGTCGCCGCTCGCGGCGTAGCGCTCGTGCAGCACCTTGTTGAGGGTGGTCAGCGCGGAGACCGGGTCCGGGTCGTGCAGGGCGGCGGCCCGCAGGGTGTAGCGGGTCAGCGAGGTGAGCGCCGCCGCCTGGGGGCCCTTGCCGCACACGTCGCCGAGGAAGAACCCGAAGCGCTCGCCGCGCTTGGTGTCCAGCGGGAAGACGTCGTAGAAGTCGCCGCCCAGCCGGTCCGGGGAGGCGGTGTGGTAGTGCGCGGCCGTCTGCGCGCCGGGTACGTCCGGCAGGATGTCGGGGAGCAGGGACTGCTGCAGCACGGTCATGGCGTCCTGCAGCCGGGCCCGGTCGGCCTCGGCCTGGCGGCGCGCCTCGTCGGCGGCCCGCTGGCGGCGCAGCAGCTCCTCCTCGTAGGCCCGCCGGTCGCGGGCGTCGAAGACGGTGGTGCGGATCAGCAGGGGCTCACCGGTGGTGCCGTGCTTGACGACGGAGGACACCAGGACGGGCATCCGGCCGCCGTCGGCCTGCTTGAGCTCCAGTGCGATGCCGCTGATGTCGCCCTGCATACGCAGCAGCGGCGCGAAGTGCGTCTCGTGGTAGAGCTTGCCGCCGACGGTCAGCAGGTCGGTGAAGCGCAGCCGTCCCACCACGTCCTGCCGGGACCGGCCCAGCCAGTTCAGCAACGTGGAGTTGATCTTGGCGATCGTCCCGTCCATGAGCGTCGACAGGAAGCCGCACGGTGCGCTGTCGTACAAGTCCTCGGCGCTGTCCTCCAGCAGGGCGGCGAAGGCGGCGTGGGCCGTCTTGTCGTCGCCGGCGTCGTGCGGGTCGGAGTGCTGCCCGGCCCAGGACATCATCGTAGTCCGGCGAGGAACGCGGTGATGGCCTCGTTGGTGGCGTCCGGGGCGGACAGGTGGGGGCAGTGCCCGGTGGCGTCGAGGGTCACCAGCGTGGAGTCCGGGATCGAGCGGTGCACATACGCGCCGACCTCGCGGGGGGCGATCACGTCCTGGGTGCAGTCCAGCACCAGGGTGGGCACCCGTACCCGCTTCAGGTCCTCGCGCGAGTCCGACAGGAAGGTGGTGCGGGCGAAGACCCGGGCCATGTCGGGGTCGGTGGCGCAGAAGCTGTTGCGCAGCTCGTCGCCGAGCTCGGGACGGTCGACGTTGCCCATGATCACCGGGGCCATCGCGGCCGACCAGCCGAGATAGTTCGACTCCAGGGAGCCGAGCAGCTCGTCGATGTCGTCCTCGCTGAAGCCACCGCGGTAGCCGTCCTCGTCGATGTAGCGCGGCGACGGCGCGACCATGACCAGGGCGCCGATGCGCTCCGGGGCGAGGTCCGCGGCGAGGACGCCGATCATCGCGCTCACGGAGTGCCCGACGAAGACCGCGTCCTGCAGGTCCAGCGCCTCGCAGACCTCGACGACGTCCTGGGCGTACCCGTCCAGGAACGAGTAGCGGCCCTCGGAGAACGCGGACGCGTCCGAGCGTCCGGCGCCCACGTAGTCGAAGAGGACCACCTGGTAGTCGTCGGCGAGCGCGGGCACGGTCAGCCGCCACATGTTCTGGTCGCAGCCGAAGCCGTGGGCCAGCACCACCGTGCGCCCCTGCGGGTTGCCGGTGACGGTGACGTTGTTCCTGCGCACTACGTCCATACCGGCCAGTGTCGCAGCTCGACGCGTCGGCATATGACACGGGTCCGTGCCAGGGGTCGCGTTCCAGGTCCGGGGCCGGACGCGTGGACGGCGCCGGCGCGGGGAGAGATGAGACGGTGACGCCCGAAGAAGAGACGAACACCGAGGCGTGGACGGCGTACGGCCACCACCACCTGCGGCGAGCCACTCCCCTCCCGGAGGCCGACCGGATCGACTGGGGGCCAGGCGGGTCCGGACCCGGCGACGAGCCCCTCGGCGACCTGCGGGGCCTGCGCGTGCTGGACCTCGGCTGCGGACCGGCCCGCCACGCCGCCCACCTCGTGCGCGACCGGGGCGCGCGCGTGGACGCCGTGGACTCCTCCCCCTCACAGATCGAACGCGCCCGGTCCCGCTACGACGGCCTGCCCGGGCTGACCCTGGTGTGCGCGGACGCCGTGGAGCACCTGCGCACGACCGACCCGTACGACGTCGTGTACGCCGTCCACGCCGTCCCGTACATCGATCCGCACCGGCTGCTGCCCGAGCTGGCCCGGTCGGTCAGGCCGGGCGGCCGAGTCTGCTTCACCGTCCTGCACACGAACTCCGCCGGGCACGGCCCGGGCACCGAGGTGGCCGCTCGGCCGGAGGTCCTGCACCTTGCCGGGGGCGGGGAGACCACCGTGCGGATGTGGGTGCTGACCACCGAGGTGTGGACGGAACTCTTGGAGACGTATGGACTGCTGGTGGAGTCCGTCACGGCCCTCGACGCGCCCGAGGCGGGCAATCACGCCTCCTACCGCCTCTTCGAGGTCCGCCGTCCGGTACGGATCACCTCCCGGCCCCGCACGCGGCGCCCGCCCGTGCCGCACGCGGCGATCGGCGTCGGGGCGGTCCTCCTGGGGCCGGACGGGCTGCTCCTGGGCCGGCACCGGCGGGGCACCCTGGAACTGCCCGGCGGCACCGTGGAGCCGGGCGAGTCACTGCGGGAGACGGTCGTACGGGAACTCGCCGAGGAGACCGGTCTGCTCGCCGACCCGGCCGACGTACGCCTGCTCGGCACGCTCGTCGACGAGGTCGGGGGCGTCGTACGGATGACCGTGGGCGCCGTCGTCACCGCGTGGCGGGGGACGCCCGCCGACCAACCCGACGAGTCCGTCGGCGACTGGCGCTGGTGGCCGCTGGACGCGTTGCCGCCCGGCCTCTTCGAGTGCAGCGCCCAGATCCTCACCGCCTGGCGGCCCGGCCTGCCCATCGATCATCGCCCGGCCCACTTCACGCCGTTCGCGTCCTGAGCGGGCGACACAGGGTGGACCCGCCGAGGCGCCCGGTGTGGTGGGCGGGCGGCTCGGCGGGGTCAGGGGGCGGCCGGTCGTCAGCTCGCCAGGGTGGTGACCTGGGCGCGGATCACGTCCCAGGCGGCGGCCGGGACGTCGTCCAGGGCCGTGGCCCGCAGTTCGTCCAGGGTCTCCCCTGGCTCGTCCGCCGCGGTGGCGGCCGCGTGGACCACCTCGTAGCCGTCGCGGACGGCCACCCGTATCGCGACCCGCCCGTCGTCCTCGGCGTGCGCGGCCGAGGCGACGACCAGCGGCGGCTCCCCGCCCGGCGCGGCGTCCAGCTTGCGGAACGTGCTGGCGAGCGGAGGGCGCCAGTTGAGGCTGAGCAGCAGCGGGCGCTTGGCCACCAGCTCGGACAGGTCCGTCTCGCGGACGCCGTCGCTCTCCAGCACCGTCGCCCTGGCGTCCAGGACGAGTGCCGCGGGGAGGAGACAGCGCAGGGTGCTGCCGACGACGTTGCCGCCGACGGTAGCGCTGCGCCGGACCGCCCCGGTGCCCACGCCGGCGGCGGCCAGCCGCAGGACGTCCGGGACGCGGTCGCCCATCCGCGCGAGGACCACGGCGGCGCCGACGGCGTCCCGTTCGAGGAGGTTGGCCTCGGGCACCTCCCGCAGCGACATGGCCGTCTCGGGGAAGCCGTCCCGTTGCCAGGTGGCCCACAGCAGCGTGGCCCCGCCGATCGGCACCGCCCCCTCCGCCAGACACTCCCGCGCTTCGGCCACAGATGTGGGCAGACGCAACAGCACCGTGACCACCCTGCCTCTCTCGAGATCCGGATCGGGACCGCGGGCTGGTTCCGGCCACCCGCCCCGCCGGTAAGACAATCCGCGGACCGGGGGGCGCGTACAGGGCTCACACGCGCACGGGGTCCCCGCTCAGCCGGCCGCCGGGGAGGCCAGGAAGGCGGTGAGGCTGTCGAGGAGCATCGTGCTGCCCTGTTCGGACATGTCGCGCTCCTCGGCGGTGGGGCTCGTCTGGCGGACGACGATCTCGGTGCGGCCGCCGTCCCGCGCGTCGAGCTCGACCGTCATGACGGCGGGGTCGGGCCGGCCGGGCACGTCCATGCCGACGACGAGCCGGCGGTCGGTGACGACGTCGAGGTAGGAGCCCGTGAGGGGGAACGAGGTGCCGTCCGGGGTGACCATCGTGGCCTTCCAGGCCCCGCCGGGCCGGACGTCCATCTCGACGGAGCCGGGTTCGGCGCCGGCCCACCGGGCGTACTGGCCGGCGTCGGTCCACGCCCGCCACACCGCGCCGACGGGCGCGTCCAGGGTGCGGGTGAGGGTGTAGGTGAAGCCGTCGGCCGGGGTGTTCTGCTGGGCGCTCATCACTGTCTCCTCGGTAGGTGGTGACGATGTCGCCTTGGTAGACGGCCGCCGTCCCGAGAAGTCATCGGCGCCCATCGGTCGTGGGGGTGGCCTCAGCGTTCGTCGTGCACATCGCCCCGGGCGGTGACGACGACCGCCTCGCGCGGCGGGAAGACACCGGGCGGGATGCCGGGGATGGGGCCCGTCGGGGCCGCGGGCTCGTCGTGTGCCGGGACGCCCAACGTGAGCCGGGTGACGATGCGGTAGCGGTCGCCCCGGTAGAGGGAGTGGACGTATTCGACGGCCCGGCCGTCCGCGTCGTAGGTGAGGCGTTCGAAGAGGAGCGCGGGTGACAGATGGGGGACGCCGAGGATCTTGGCTTCGGCCTGGCTGACGACGGTCGGCTCCATGGTCTGCGCGGCCTCGCTCACCCGGACGCCGTGCCGGTCGTGCAGATGCTCGTACAGGTCGCCCGCCTCCAGTTCGCGCTCGGTGAGCGCGGGGACGAGGTGGGCGGGGATGTGCAGGTGCTCGATGGCCATGGGGGCGCCGTCGACCAGGCGGAGCCGGGCCACGTAGACGACCTCGGCGGCCGGTGACAGCCGCAGCCTGCGGCCGACGCGGGCACCGGCGGCGAGGGTGGTGAACTCCAGCAGGCGGCTGGTCCAGACGCCGGAGGCGGGGGGCACGGCCATGGTGCGGTGGTCGGGGACCAGTTCCTGGGTGATCTTCTCCGGTGCCACGAACATGCCGCGCCCGTGTTCCCGCACCAGCAGGTTTGCGGCGACGAGTTCGTCGACGGCGGCGCGCAGCGTCGGCCGGGAGACCTGGAGCGCGGCGCACAGCGTCCGCTCGGAAGGGATGGCGTCCCCGGGGCGCAGCGACTCCATGAGCCCGAGGATGTGGTCGCGTACGCGCTCCCGTTTGAGCACCGCCCCCGGATCGCCCGTCTTCATACCGCCGCCCCGCCCCGTACTCGCTCCGTGCACCTGACCAGTCCACCCACTGGTCAGACGCAGTGTAGCCATCAAGTGGCGCCCGCAGTGCGGCCGTACAGGATTCGGCCTGTCAACAAAGGGCTGGGCAAAGGGGGTTGACGCTTCAATTGGTCTATGCCACCTTCTCGACCAGCGAGAGGTCACCTGACCAGTGACCCAACTGGTCAGGTCGCTCGGCCCCGGTCCACCGAGACGGGAGACATCCGTGCCCGCATCCACGCCTCCGGCCCTGCCGCTGGTGCCCCGCCCCACCCGGGCCCATGTCCGCGGCGGCCGCTTCACCCTGGACGCCGGCACCGGCGTACGCGTCGGCGCCGGGGCCGAACCGGCCGCCCGCCTGCTGCGCGACCTGCTCGCCCCTGCCACCGGACTGCCCCTCCCCCTCGCCGGGGACGGGACCGTCGTCCTGACGCTGGACCCCGCGCTCGCCGGGCTCGGCGACGAGGGGTACGGGCTGACGGTGGGCCCCCGCTCGGTGCTGCTGCGCGCGGCACGGGCCACCGGGCTGCTGCGCGGTGTGCAGACGCTCCGTCAACTGCTTCCCGCCGAGGCGCTGTCGGCGTCGCCGCAGGCCGGGGTGCGGTGGTCGCTGCCGTGTGTGGAGATCACCGACGTCCCGTGCCACCGCTGGCGGGGCGCGATGCTCGACGTGGCCCGGCACTTCCAGCCGGTGGCCTACCTCCACCGCTACGTCGATCTGCTCGCCCTGCACAAGATCAACGTCTTCCATCTGCATCTGACGGACGACCAGGGCTGGCGGATGCCGGTGCCGGCCTACCCCAAGCTCACCGAGATCGGCGGCCACCGGTCCCGCTCCCCGGTCGGCATGGACGGCGCGGCCTACGACGACGTGCCGCACGGCGGCGCCTACACCCGCGCCGAACTCGAGGGGCTAGTGGCGTACGCGGCGGCGCGCGGGGTCACGGTGGTGCCGGAGATCGAGATGCCGGGCCACGTCCGGGCCGCCCTGGCCGCCTACCCGCACCTGGGCAACCGGCCCGGCCGGACGCTGGACGTCTGGACCGGATGGGGAGTCTGCGACACCGTCCTCGGCGTCCACGACGAGGTGTTCGACTTCTGCCGCACCGTGCTGGACGAGGTCATGGACGTCTTCCCCTCGCCGTACCTCCACATCGGCGGCGACGAGGTGCCCGTCACGGAGTGGACGGAGAGCCCCGAGGCGGCGGCGCGGGTGCGCGAGGAGGGCCTGGACGGCCCCGCCGCGCTGCACGGCTGGTTCCTCGCCCGCGTCGGCGCGTACCTCCTCCGCTGCGGACGGCGGCCGGTCGCCTGGGCCGAGACCGGCGGCGAACTCCCGTACGGCTTCACGGTGATGGCCTGGCGGGACTCGGCGCACGCCCTCGCCGCCGCGAACCGCGGTCTCGACGTCATCAACGCCCACCACCGCCGCACCTATCTGGACCACCCCCAGCGCCGCGGGGCGCAGGAGTTGCCGGCCCAGCCCGGAGCCGTCGTCACTCTCCCGGACGTGCACGCCCACGACCCCGTCCCCGAGGGGGCGTCCCCGGCGGCGGCCGCCCATGTCCTCGGGGCGCAGGCCCAGGTGTGGACGGAGTACGCGACGACACCCGCGCGCCTGGAGTACCTCACATATCCCCGGCTGTGCGCCCTGGCGGACCGCGCCTGGAGCGGTTCCACGCCCTGGCGGGACTTCCGCTCCCGTCTCGACGGTCACCTTCCGCGCCTCGACGCGCTGGGGGTGCCGCGCCACCCCTAGGCCGTGTCCGCACCCCCACAGCACGGCCCTGATTTCCCGAGCACGACGAACCCCACATCCCGTCCGGAAGGAATCAGCATGACGTCCCGAACCACCCCCAGCAGACTGCGGATCGCCCTCGCGGCGACCGTCGCCACCGCCCTCGGCACCGGAGGGCTCACCGCCCTGTCGGGCTCCGCGAGCGCCGCCGCCGCGGACGTGACCGTGCAGTACCGGACCAGCGCCACGGGCGCCACCGCGGATCAGGCCGAGCCCTGGCTGAAGATCAGGAACACCGGCAGCGGCGGCCTGCCGCTCAGCTCCGTCAAGGTGCGCTACTACTTCAAGGCCGACGCGGCCGGTACCGCGTACCGCTTCGCCTGTTCCTGGGCGGTGAAGGGCTGCGCCAACATCACCGGGACGTTCGGCACGCCCGCCCACCCGACGCCCACCGCCGACCGTTATCTGGAGATCGGCTTCACCGCGGGGGCGGGCACGCTCGCCCCCGGAGCCGACACCGGGGACATGCAGCTGCGCTTCCACCGCGCCGACTGGCAGACCATGCGGCAGAGCGACGACTACTCCTTCGGCGCCGCGCAGACGTCGTACGCGGACTGGGCCAAGGTCACCGCCTCGGTGGCGGGCAGCACCGTGTGGGGCACCTCTCCCGGGGGCGACGACCCCACGGACCCGCCGACCGACCCGCCGGAGGGCGGACAGAGCCTGTTCGACGACTTCGACTACAGCACGTCGAGCGACCCGAGGATCTCGGCGAACGGCTGGAACGTCCGCTCCAACGCGGGCGGCCCGGGCGTGCCGGGCGCGACCTGGTCCCCGGAGAACGTCACCTTCGCGTCGTCGGGCGGCAACTCGGTGATGAACCTGCGGACCTCCACCGCCGGCACCGCCGAGAGCACCCGGCAGACCGAAGTCCTCACCAAGGCCATGAAGTTCCGCAACGGCACCTACGCCGCGCGCGTCAGGTTCTCCGACGCCCCCGTGTCCGGCCCGGACGGGGACCGCCTGGTGCAGACGTTCTTCACCATCAACGACCTCAAGGCGCCGATGGCCGACGACTACGCCGAGTACGACTTCGAGTATCTGCCCAACGGCGGCTGGGGCGAGCCCGCCAACATCCTGTACACGACGTCCTGGGAGACGTACAACCCCGACCCGTGGCAGGCCGTCAACCAGCACAGCGAGTCCCGGCAGAGCTTCGCCGGCTGGCACGACCTGGTGCTGACCATCGACGACAGCTCCATCAAGTACTACGTGGACGGGCATCTGTTCGGCACCCATGACGCCGCGTATCTGCCCGAGCGGCCCATGTCGATCAACTTCAACCAGTGGCTGATCGACCTCGCGGGGCAGACCAGCACCACGCCCCGGTCGTACGACGAGCAGGTCGACTACGTCCTGCACGTCAAGGACCAGGTCCTGACCCCGGCCCAGGTCGGGGCCAAGGTCGACGCCTACCGGGCGGCGGGCACGACCTTCGAGGACAAGGTGCCCGGCTAGCGGCCTCACAGGGCAGGCCCCGTTCCGGCGGGGCCTGCCGTCACGCGATCAGCCTGCCGGGACCGGGTGCAGGGTCCTGCGGTGGGCCATCACCATCCGGTCGGGCAGGGCGAGGTTGCCGAGCCGGTGGCCGGAGAAAACCCGGTGCCGCCGCTCGGGCCCCGGCGGGCCGCCTGAGCCCCGTACTTGCCGAACTCGAGGTTGCGCTCCGGCGTCCGACCACTCTCACTCGCGCTGCGACACTTGATCCGCTGTCGGCGGTGAGCTTCCCACCGGGGCGGTGCGGAGGGCCGGGGCCACCCGGGTCAGTCGCGCACGGGGTGCCACCCCTCCGGGCCGCCGCCCCGCCACTCGATCAGCGCGGATCGCCGTACCCAGTCGTCGTCGACGTCGTCCAGGCCGGCGAGGCGCAGGAACTCGACGATGTCCAGCAGGCCGTAGGCCATCCCCACGAACTGCTCGTCGACGCGGACGCGCCGGCCGCCGTCCTGGGCGGCCGGGTAGATGACGATGGGTTGTGCGCTGACCATGGGACCAGGGTGCGGCCAGGGCCCGGTGCCCGCATGCGGGAGGCCCCGGTTCCAGGGCCGCGTGGTGGCGGCCGTGATCCTGACGGGTGTCTTCGTCTCCGACATCCCGATGGCCGCGCTCGTCGCCGTGATGGTGATGGTGTCGTTCGCGACGTCCGACTGGCACTCCATCGCGCCGAAGACGCTGCGGCGGATGCCGGCGGGCGAGATCGCCGTCATGGTCATCACCGTGGCGGTCGTCGTGGCCACCCACGACCTGGCCCTCGGTGTGGTCGTCGGCCCGGTCTCCGCCATGGTCGTCTTCGCCCGCCGGGTCGCCCGTCTGGCCGACGTCACCGCAGTCGTGGACCCCGACGGCGGCACGGTCGTCCACCGCGTCACCGGGGAGCTGTTCTCCGCCTCCTCCAACGACCTCGTCGGCCGGCTCGACTACGCCGGCGACCCGGAGAAGGTGATCGTCGACCTGTCCGCGGCCCAGGTCTGGGACGCCTCCTCGGTCGCCGCACCGGACGCCGTCACGACGAAGTACGCGCGGCGCGGCAAGACGGTGGAGATCACCGGTCTGAACGGTCCCGGCGCGCATCTGCACGACCGCCTCAGCGGCGAGCTGGTCGCCGGGCACTGACCGCCGCGCGGGCGTCCTCCGATCGCGCCCGTGCCGGGCACCGGGTGAGGATGGCCGGAGAAGCAGCCCGCGCGGGCCGGTCGGGAGGTGGCGACGCTGGACACGGTGCTCCCCGTCGTCTTCGCGGTCTGCGCCGCCCTGAGCAACGCCGTGGCGACGGTGCTGCAGCGCATGGCGGCGCTCACCGTGCCCAGCTCGCAGGGGCTGCGGGCCGGGCTGATCCTCGATCTGCTGCGCCGGCCGGTCTGGCTGCTCGGCATGCTCGCGGTGATCACGGCCGCCGTCTGCCAGGCGATCGCGCTGGTCACGGGGCCGCTGACGATCGTCCAGCCCCTGTTCGTGCTGGAACTCCCCCTCACCCTGATCGTGGCGTCCGTGCTGCTGCACCGGCGGCTGCCGGCGTCGGGCTGGGCGTCGGTGGCGGTGGTGGTCGTGGGCCTGGCGGTCGCGCTCGCCGCCGCCGCGCCCTCCGGCGACCGCACCCGGGTGGCCCTGGACCGCTGGATCCCCGCACTCGCCGTCTGCCTGGGCCTGGTCGCCGTCCTCACCCTGATGGCGCTCAGACGCCCGCACGGGCCCGCCCGGGCCGCCTGTCTGGGGGCCGCCACGGCGATCAGCTACGCGCTCACGGCGGCGCTGCTCAAGACGTCGACGCACATCCTCGACGAGGAGGGGATCGTCGGGTTCCTGACCGCCTGGCAGACGTACGGCTTCGCGCTGACCGGCGTGTGCGCGCTGTTCCTGCTGGAGAACGCGATGCAGGCCGGGCCCCTGGTCGCCTCCCAGCCCGCCCTCACCCTCGGGGACGCCGCGGTGAGTCTCGCCCTCGGTATCACGCTGTACGAGGAGACCGTCCGCACCGGCTGGTGGCTGCTGCCGCAACTGCTCGGGGTCGCGCTCATCGCGGTGGGGATCGTCGCCCTGTCCCGGACGGCGCTCAACGAGTCGCTGGTGGCGACGGACGAGAAGGCGCCGGTCGCGTAGGTCGTGTCAGTGGGGTCTGCGCGTCTCGCGAAGCGGTGCCGGACCTGACATCGGGGGGAGCGGCTGTGGGTGTGAGCGTCGGGTTCGTCGGCACGACGGCCGAGGAGCTGGACCGGGCCTGGCGGGAGCCGGAGTGGGCCGAGCCGTACGTCTGGGAGCTGTACGACAGCGGGACCTTCCGGCGGGACGGCCGCCTGGACTGCGGTCCGGCCAACGCCTGGGCCGGACCGCGGTTCCTGTTCGACGCGGCGGACGTCCCGCCGGAGTTCCTGATGGACGGCTTCATGATCGCGGAGGACGGCACCCTGTTCGGGTGGACCGTGGAGGAGTTCACCGCGCTCGCCGCCCAGGTGCGGGGGACGCCGTGGGAGCGGCCGGCGGCCCACTACGACCCCGCGCGGATGGCGCGGGACGACGTCCACCCCAACCCGTGGGCGTTCGACCCCGCCGGGCGGCGGGAGTGGATCCAGGCCGCCTACGAGGAGCTGGTGGCCTTCGTGACGGGGGCGGCCGAGCGGGGCCAGGGGGCGTTCATGAGCTTCGCCCGCTGAACGCCTCCCGGGACCGCTCACTCACGCGGTGCGCGCCTGCCACAGGTCGCGCAGCAGGGCGATCTCCGCCATGTGGTGGATGAACTCGAGGTTGGCGCCCCAGAGGACGGCCGCGTAGGGCTCGTCCGGGTCGGAGCCGTACGGGTACTGGGAGAAGCCGATCGTGTCGAGCTGCTCCTCCGTCACCGCGCCGACGCTGTCGCGCCAGCGGTCGACCGACTTCCAGAACCGCTCGAGGGCCGTCGCGGCGGACGGGCTGAAGTCGACCATCTCCTTGGGGTCCTGACGCCGTTCGCCGAAGGCCCACTCCCAGTGCCCGGCGAAACCGTAGTGCAGATGACCCAGCCGCCAGGCGATGGTGGTGACCGGCGTCCGGTCGGGCTCCACGGGACCGGTGTGGGCGAGGACCTCCTCGACGCGCTCGACGGACACGCTCCAGTCCTCGGCGACCTTCTCGACGGTCATGCCGTCGGCGACCTGCCGGGCGACCTCGGCGTACTCGCTCGCCGGGATGTCGGCGGCGCCCAGGTCGAGCACCCACTCCCCCGGTCCGAACGCCCTGGGGGTCGTCGCCTCGCCGCGCGGGCGGATCGACCAGCCGCCGGGTGCCGGCTCCCACAGGTACTCCTCGTCGGTGAGCCCGGTCAGCCGGACCTCCGCCATCTCCCGGGCGCGGTCGAACTGGTCGAGCAGCAAGCCCAGCCGGTCCGTCCGCAAGCCGCCGATCTCCATGCCTGGCCCCCTCGCCGGTATACCGCTCGGCGGTCATGTCCCCCTGCGGGCACGCCCCTTCACGGACACGCGGAGGCTAGTGGACCGCCCGGTCCGGACGCGAACGATTTTGGGCTCAGGGCACGTCCACGTCGGCGAGCAGCGGATGGTGGTCGGAGTAGACGGTGGGCCGTACGCCGTGCTCGACCGGGTCGACGCCGCGCAGGAAGACGTAGTCGAACTTGCTCAGCCAGTCCGTGGTCGGCTCGCACGGACCGGTGGGCGTGGGGCGGCACTCGGGGTCGACGTCGCTGCCCACCTTCCACATCGCCGCGAGTTCCGGGGCCTCCGGGACGGCGTTGAAGTCGCCCATGACGATGGCGCGGTCGTGGCGGGCGACCTCGCGGGCCAGCACGGGCACCTGCTCCGCGCGGACGGACTCCTGACGCCTCTGGGCGAGATGGGTGTTGAAGACCCGGACGGAGTGGCCGTCGACGAGGGTGGTGACGGCCAGATAGCCGCGGTCCTCGGACCCCCCGTCGGAGTACTCCCGCCGTACGACGTCCGTCATCGGCGCGGCGGAGAGGATCGCCTGCCCGAAGCCGCCGGGGCTCCACGGCGACCCGCCGCACCGGCTCAGGCTGTCGAGCACCGTCCCGTACGCCACGTGGTACTTGAGCCCGTAGTAGCCCTCGAGGAAGTCCCGGATCCGCGCGACGTCCCGGTCGCAGGCCTCCTGCACGCCGATGACCTGCGGGGCGTAGGTGGCGATCTCCGCCGCCCGGTCGACGTCGCTGACTCCGCAGGGATTGCAGAGGTTCCACGTCATCACACGGTTCGGGACGATCGCCTCGGCCGCGTCGACGGGAAGCGCGCGCGCGAAGACGGCGCCGCTGGGCGCGCTGGGGCCGACCAGCACCACACCGGCCACGATCATGGCGGCCACCAGCAACCGCGTGCCGAGTCCCCGCACCCTCGCCTCCTCGCAGCGGACGGACGCGCCCTCGGCGTTCCGCCTTCTCAGGCACGAGGTTATGGGACGAACCTGTCAGCGCCGCGTGAGAGTCCCCGTCAGGGCGGCGCGGCAGGTGGGGTGGGGGAAAAGCACTGGCGTGGCCGGGGGTGCGGGCGCAGACTCCTGCCATGGGTGACATGGGGGCGTTCCAGCGGGCGGTGACCGCGTGGGCGGCCGGCGGGGACGGCGGTCCGGCGCGAGAGCTGGCCGGGCGGCTGCCCGTACGGGTGGCGGTGCTGCTGGAGGGGCCCAGCGACGCGGCGGCGGTCAACGCGCTGGCGGAGCGGCGCGGGAGGGATCTGGCGGCGGAGGGCGTCTGCGTCCTGCCGATGGGCGGCGCGATGAGCGTCGGCCGGTTCGCGGAACTGCTCGGGCCGTCGGGTCTGGGCATCCGCCTGGCCGGGCTGTGCGACGAGCGCGAAAGCCCCTACTACGCCCGGGGTTGGCAGCGGGCGGGCGCGCCACGGCCCGACTTCTTCGTGTGCGCGGCGGACCTGGAGGACGAGCTGATCCGCGCGCTGGGCGTGGGGCGCGTGGAGGAACTCGTCCGCGCGGAAGGGGACCTGCGTCCGCTGACGACGTTCCTGCGTCAGCCGGCACAGCGGGACCGCACCGCGCAACAGCGGCTGCGGCGCTTCTTCGGGACGACCAGCGGGCGCAAGATCCACTACGGCCGGGTGCTCGTCGAGGCGCTCGACACCGACCGTGTCCCGGCGCCGCTGGAGGACCTGCTGGCCGTCGTCTGAGCCACGCGGCGGGGGGAGTTCGTGCGCGCCCGCTGCTGATGCGGGGCCGCCGAGTCGGGCGCAGACTGGACGCGTGAGCGGCTCGTACGCGGGGCGTGGCCCGACCACACCCTCCTCCTCGACGGCACCACGACAGACCGTGGCGCTCGCGGCCATGATGTTCGCGGTCGCGATGACGTTCATCGACCAGACCATCGTGTCGATCGCGGCCCCCGACATCGTCCGGGAACTCGGTCTGTCCGCCTCCGGTATGCAGTGGGTCGTCAACGCCTATCTGCTGGCGCTGGCGGCGTTCTTCGCGCTGGGCGGCCGGATGGCGGACCTGTACGGCCCGCGCCGGGTGGTCGTCGTCGGCACGCTGGTCTTCGTCGTCTCGTCGGTGCTGTGCGGCTGCGTGCCCCAGGGCGATGTGGCGCAGGGGTGGCTGATCGCGTTCCGGGCCACGCAGGGGTTCGGCGCGGCGCTGCTGTTCCCCGCCGCGCTGGCCGTGGTGGTGGCGGTGTTCCCCCGGGAACGGCGGGGCCGGGCCCTGGCCCTGTTCTTCGGGATCTCCGGCGCGCTGACCGCGATCGGCCCGCTGCTGGGAGGCTGGCTGACCAGCTGGACCTGGCGGGCGGTGTTCTGGGTGAACGTCCCGGTGGCCGTCGTGGCGCTCGCGCTCGTCGCCGCCGCGCACATCGTGGACCGCCGGCGCGAGGGCACACTCGACGTGCCGGGCGCCGTCCTGATGGCGGCCGGTATGGGCCTGTGCGTGCTGGGCTTCCAGCAGGCGTGGTCCTGGGGCTGGGACAGCGCGGCCACCTGGATCTGCATCGTGGGCGGCCTGGTCGTCCTCGGCGCGTTCATCCGCTACGAGCGCGGGGTGCGGCACCCCCTGATCGATCTGCGGGTGTTCCGGGACAAGGCGTTCAGTGTGGACGCCGCGGTCCTGTTCTTCGCGATGCTGGCCTTCGTCCCGGTGTTCTTCTTCGCGTCCGTGTACGCCCAGGTGTCCCTGAGCGCCTCGCCGAACCAGGCGGCGCTGTTCCTGCTGTACTTCTTCGCGGGCTTCGCCATCGCCTCGCAGTGGGGCGGCCGCATCCTCGACAAGCAGGGCGCCCGCCCGGCCCTGAAGATGGGCGGTGTGATCGGGGCCGTCGGGTTCGCGCTGTGGGCGGGCGAGTTGACGGACCTGTCGATGCACGACCAGTGGCCGTACGCGGCGCTCGCGGGCGCCGGGATCGGCTTCATCCTCGCCCCCGCGTCCACGGACGCCGTCAACCGGGCCATCGGGCCGTCGTACGGCGAGGTCACGGGCGTCACGCAGACGATCCGCAACTTCGCGGCCAGCGTGGGTCTGGCCGTCTTCGGCACGATCCTGACCCACGTCACCAACACGAACGTCCGCAACACCCTGGAGGGGCGCGGGCTGCCGGAGAGCGTGTCGGACGACGTGGCCCACGGGGTCACCGAGTCCATCACGGGCAACGGCGACGACGCCGAGCCCACCGGCACGGGTCCCGTCGCGGACGCCATCCGGGACGCGGCGGGCGCGATCCGCATGGACTTCGCCGAGGCCAACCAGTGGGTCTTCTACGGCATGGCCATCGCTCTCGGCCTCGCCTTCCTCTGCGCGCTGCGCCACCCGGGCGGCCGGGCCGTGACGCCGGACGAGCAGGAGGAGGCGGCGGCGCCCGCGTCGCCGGGTGCCGGGCAGTCCGGGCAGCGGGCCGGTTCGTGACCGGTGCCGGCTGACCGCAGGGCGTCAGCCGTCGTCCGACAGCTCCTCCACCCTGCGGGCCGCCTTCTGTGCCGCGCGGTCGGCGTCACGGACGCGCCGCTCGGCCGCCCGGACCTCGTCGCGGACCGTACGGTCGTCCGAGCGGGCCTGGGCGAGATTCGCCTCGGCCTCCTTCAGCTCCTCGGACAGGCTCTCCACCCGGTCCCTCAGCTCGGCGACCTTCTCCTTGACCTCGCCCGCCCGCAGGGCCGCCTCCTCCGCCTCCGAAGCCCGCGCCGCGCGTTCACGGTCGGCCTCCTCGGCGGCCTTCCGGGCCTCGGCGACCTCGCGGCGGCGGCGCTGCTCCGCCGCCGCCGCCTTCTTCTTGTCCTCGGCCGGGGCGGGCCGTTTCCCGCGGTCCGGCTTCTCGGCCCGGCGGGGCGGCGCCTCGCCGCTGGTGACCGGGAACGCGGCCGTGGGCGTGAGGGGCTTGGTGAGCCGGCCCGACGCCCACTGCCGGGCGGCCTCCTCGTCGGCGAGCACCGCCTGGAGGGTGTCCTGGACTTCGCGCTGGGCGTCCTGGCCGAGCGGATGCCCGGCGTCGGCGGCGAGCCGCGCGGCCTCCCGGGTCAGCGCGCCGATCAGCAGGCGCTGCTGGTGGACGAGGTCGCGCAACTGCCCCGGGTCCAGGTCGCGGTGGGCCTGCCGCAGGGCCTCGCCGAGTCCGACCAGGGGCTCGACCTGGTCGCGTTCGGCGCGGACCAGGGTGTTGCTGGCCCAGGCGGACAGACTGGGGCGGCGCAGCTTGCCGATCGCGTCGGCGAGGCCCCGGTCACCGGCCGAGCGCGCGGCCGCCACCCGCTCGTTGCGCGCGGCGGTGAACTCCTCGGGCCGCAGTCCGTACAGTTCGTCGGCCACGGCGTCCAGATCCACGGGCTCCCTCTCGGCGAACGACTGCTCACGCCGAGATTTTCCCATTTCAGCCGGTATGCGCCACACGGTGGGGGGCCTGTGCCGGGTTTTGCCGTTCCGGCAAACGCGTTCGCCGGGGTGCCGGGGCGCTCCGCAGGATCGGTACGACCGCTCAGGCTCGTACGGGAGCGGCACGGGCGAGGCGACGAGGTCCGCGGGAGGACACATGGCACGGCAGGACGGCTCGGCAGGGTTCACCCATCGCACGGTCCTCGGCCCGGCCGGCCGGATCCATCTGGTGGAGCAGGGCACCGGGCCCCTGGTGCTGCTCGTGCACGGCTTCCCGGAGACCTGGTACTCCTGGCGCCGCCAGTTGCCCGCGCTCGCGGCGGCCGGGTACCGGGCCGTGGCGCTCGACGTGCGCGGTTACGGCCGGTCCGCGAAGCCGGACGCGACGGACGCGTACCGGATGCTCGACCTGGTCGAGGACAACGTCGCCGTGG
This sequence comes from Streptomyces nigra, assembly GCF_003074055.1. Lineage (NCBI taxonomy): Bacteria > Bacillati > Actinomycetota > Actinomycetes > Kitasatosporales > Streptomycetaceae > Streptomyces > Streptomyces nigra. Next base: position 461,341 of record NZ_CP029043.1, read on the forward strand.
TGCACGCGCTCGGCGAGGAGTCTGCCGTGGTCGTCGGCCACGACTGGGGCGCCACCATCGCCGCGAACTCCGGTCTGGTGCGGCCGGACGTGTTCCGGGCCGTGGGGATGCTCTCCGTGCCGTACGTGCCGCGCGGCGGGCCGCGTCCCGGTGAGGTCTTCGCCCGGATGGGCGGGGACGAGGAGTTCTATGTGTCGTACTTCCAGGAGCCGGGCCGCGCCGAGGCCGAGATCGAGCCCGACGTACGGGGCTGGCTCGCCGGCTTCTACGCGGCGCTGTCCGCCGACACCATGGCCGGGCCCGGCGCCCCCGATCCGCACTTCGTCGGCGCGGGCGGGACGCTGCGTGACCGGTTCCCGGAGGGGCGGCTACCCGGCTGGCTCGGCGAGACGGACCTCGAGGTGTACGCCGGGGAGTTCGAACGGACGGGCTTCGCCGGCGCGCTCAACCGCTACCGGAACATGGACCGCGACTGGGCGGACCTGGCCGCGTACGACGGGGCGCCCCTGAAGCAGCCGTCGCTGTTCGTGGGCGGGACCGAGGACGCCTCCACGATGTGGCTGGCCGACGCCATCGAGGCGTTCCCGGCCACCTTGCCGGGGCTCGTCGACTCCCATCTGCTCGACGGCTGTGGGCACTGGGTTCAGCAGGAACGGCCCGAGGAGACGAACCGCCTCCTCGTCGACTGGCTCGCGCGGGTCACTCCGGCTGGGTCGCGATCTGAATGAGGTTGCCGCAGGTGTCGTCGAGGACGGCGGTGGTGACGGGGCCCATCTCCAGGGGTTCCTGGGTGAAGCGGACACCGAGGGCGCGCAGCCGCTCGTACTCCGCCTGTACGTCGTCCACGGCGAACTGAGCGAGCGGGATGCCGTCCTGCACGAGCGCGTCGCGGTAGGTGCGGGCGGCGGGGTGGCCGAGGGGTTCCAGCAGGAGTTCGGTGCCGTCGGGCTCCTCGGGCGAGACGACGGTCAGCCAGCGGTCCTTCTCGCCGACCGGGACGTCGTGCTTCGTCCGGAAGCCGAGGATCTCGGTGTAGAAGTGCTGGGCCTTGGCCTGGTCGTCGACGAAGACGCTGGTCAGACGGATCTTCATGAGGGGTTCTCCTCGGGTGCGAAGCGGTCGGGCGAGGGGTCGGGCAGGGGCCAGCGCTCGGTGATGTGCCGCAGCGGGGCGGTGTCGAGGTCGTGGAACTTGTAGCGGCCCTCCCGCCGGGTCACGACGAGACCGGCGGCCTCCAGCACCGCGAGATGCTGGGAGACGCCCTGCCGGGAGATGCCGAGTCCGTGCTTCATGGCCAGGCGGCCGCAGATCTCGAACAGAGTCTGCCCCGACCGCTCCCTCAGCTCGTCGAGGATGATCCGGCGGGTCGGGTCGGCCAGGGCTTTGAAGAGGTCGTCGGCCACACCGCCACCATAGGCAAGTGTTCACTTGCCTATCAAGTCGCAGCGCCGTCTTTCGTCACCGGAGTCACCGGAGGCGGGCTTCCCGGCTCAGCCCTCGGCCGGGTAGAGACGGGTCACCTTGCCCTTGGGGTCGGCCACGAGATAGCCGGTGCCGTAGTCGTCCGTGAGGTAGACGGCCATACCGGCCGGGGTGTCGAAGGTGGTGCTGGGCGGTTTGAGGGTCACATATCGAAGTGTCGGCTTGTCGACGTTCAGCTTCTTCTCGGCCTGGTCGAACAGCGCCGCGAGCTGGTCGGACTCCACTTCTGTTCGGAGCTCTGATTGCCCGGCGGCGCGGGTTCGTCAGGCGTCGGTGCGGGCTTCCAGGGCGCGCAGTACGGCCACCATGTCCTCGGTGCCGTGCCCTTGGGCGACGGTCTCGCCGAACAGGGCGTGGCAGACGTCGAGAAGAGGTGACGCCACCTCGGCCTCGCGGGCGGCCTCGGCGATGAGCCGGTTGTTCTTCAGGACGTCCGCGGCGGCCGCCTGGACGTCGAAGTCGCGGGCCACCAGCTTGGCCGCCTTGCCGCGGGACACGGCGCTGGCCATCGGGCCCGCGTCGAGGACGTCCCGCAGCAGGGCCGGGTCGAGCCCGTGCCGGCCCGCGAAGTGGAACGCCTCGGTCAGACCGGTGACCAGGGTGATCAGGAAGAGGTTGACCGAGAACTTCATCAGCAGGGCGTCGGGGACGTCCCCGCAGTCGAACGTCGCGCCGCACATCGGCGCCAGCAGGGGCCGTACGGCCGCTACGGCCTCGCTCTCACCGGCCAGCATCGCGACCAACTGCCCCTGTTCGGCGGGGACCCGGGAACCGGAGACGGGAGCCTCGACATAGCGTCCGCCCGCAGCCTGTACGGCGTCCCACAGGCCCGCCGAGTACGCGGCGGAGGTCGTGCCCATGTGGACGACGGTGCGTCCGGCGACACGGTCCACGAAGTCGGGGGTGCCGCGTCCGAGGACGGCGTCCACGGCGGTGTCGTCGGCCAGCATCAGGAACACCGTCCCGGCCCGTGCGAAGACCTCGGCAGGGCTCTCGGCGACGTGCGCGCCCGCTTTGTGGAGAGGGGCGCTGCGGTCGGGGGTGCGGTTCCAGACGACGAGGGGTGTCCCCGCCCGGGCCAGATTGAGGGCCATGGGGCGTCCCATGACCCCGAGTCCGATGAATCCGACATCCATGCCGCACCGCCGTTCGCTCCGCGTCGCGCCTGCATTATGACAGTGGTCATAGTAGAGGAACGATATGACACCGGTCATAGGATGAGGGCTGTGAACCGCACCGGGACGGACGGAGGGCCGGCGATGACGGGGCCGCAGGCACGGGGGCCGCGCGAGCGGATGGTCTTCAGCGCCGCCCAGCTGCTGCGCCGGGGCGGGGTCGCGGCCGCGGGCATGCGGGAGGTCGCCGCGCACGCAGAGGCGCCGCGGGGCTCGCTCCAGCACTACTTCCCGGGCGGCAAGGAGCAGGTGGTCAACGAGGCGGTGGGCTGGGCCGGCCGGTACGCCGCACGCCGGGTCGCGCGCTTCGTGGCCGCCCTCCCGGAGCCGACGCCCAGCGGACTGTTCGCGGCGATGGTGCGCCAGTGGACCGACGAGTACGAGGCCGCCGGGTTCGCGGGCGGCTGCCCGGTCGCCGCCGCCACGGTGGACTGCGCGGAGGGCACCGAGTCGACGCGAGAGGCGGTGACCGCCGCGTTCGCTGAGTGGACGGGCGCGGTCGCCGACGCCCTGGCGGACATGGGCGTGCCGCGCCGGCGCGCCGGCTCGCTCGCCACGCTCATGATCAGCTCGCTGGAGGGCGCCATCCTCATGGCCCGGGCCCAGCGGGACGTGCGACCGCTGGCCACGGTGAGCGGGGAGCTCGGTCCACTGCTGGACGCGGCGGTGGTACGGAACGACTGAGGGCCCACCGAGGGCGACTCCTACGCTCCGTGGCCGTGGGCCTCCGCACGGAGGGCGGCCTTCCGGATCTCCTCCTCGACCCCGCTGCGTGACGTGCCCTGACTCCGGGCGTACTCGGCCACGGCCGTCTGCAGATCCCTGGCGAGGTCCCGCCAGGCCCGCAGGGCGGTGTTGTAGGTCTCGGTCTGGCGGGCGCTCCAGCCGCCCACCTGGGTGGGTGGACCGTACTTGGCCCGCAGTTCCTCCACGCGGCTGTGCGCCTGCTCGGCCGCGCGCTGCTTCGCCACGAGCTCTTCGAAGATGGTCGTCACACAAATGGAGCATAGACGGACAAATGCCGGGATGCGCGGCGAGCCCGCGCGGTACGGCTCAGATCTGCGCCGCCCACGCCCGCGTCCGGAGGCCGGCAGCCCCTCCGGGCGCTCTTGCGCCCCTTCCGCAGCGCGGCCCCGATGCGGCGAACGAACGCCCCAGCCCTGGCCCGGCCCCGGTACGGCTCAGCTCCGCGTGAGGGGGTGGGGGGTGGTCTCAGAGTCCCTCGGCTGCGTCAGGGCTTGCCCACTCCCCCGCCGCGAGGCCAGCCGCTCCCGCTCCGGCAGGGACCATGACCGCCGGCCAAGCGGAGCGCCGACACGGCGGTCAGGTGCCCAGCGCGGCCCCGGCACGGCTCAGACCTGCGGCGCCAGGGCCACCCACGCCCCCACCCGGAGAGCCAACAGCTCCTCCCGGCGGTCCGGGTCCGGCGGGGGACCGTGGTCGCGGGTCACCCAGCGCGCCCGCCCGGCAGACAGGTGCCCCAGCGCCGCCCGGCACGGCTCAGCTGTTCGGCGTCAGGGCCGCCCACTCCCCCGCCGGGAGAACCGGCAACTCCTCCAGGCGGCCCGGTGCCCACAAGGGACCGTGGTCGCCGGTCACCCGCAGCGCGGACCCGGCAGACAAGACCCCAGCGCAGCCCCGGCACCGCCTCACACCTGCGGCGTCAGGGCCGCCCACGCCGCCGCCGGAAGGGCCAACAGGTCCTCCAGCCGCTCCCGGTCCGGCAAGGGGCCGTGGTCGCCCGTCACCCCGAGCGCCGACCCGGCGGTCAGGTGGCCCAGGCGCAGCGCCGCCATGACGGACCGGCCGCGCAGCAGTCCCGCCAGGAATCCCGCCGCGAAAGCGTCCCCGGCGCCCACCGCCTCCACGACCTGGACCGGCGGTGTGGGGACCGTGACGGGGCCTTCGGCGGTGAACGCGGTCGCGTCGCGTGAGCCGTCCTTGACCACGAGGACGCGCGGGTGCGGCAGCAGGGCCCGTACGTCCTGTGCCGTGAGGTTCGCTCCCCACAAGCCCTGGGCCTCGTCCAGGCCGACGAGGACGAGGTCGGCGCGGTCGGCCAGGTCGCGCAGGATGGCCGGGGCGTCGCCGTCCGGCCACAGCGCGGGACGGTGGTTGACGTCGAAGCTCACGGCGTACGGGCGTTCGGGCGCCAGCGCCCGTTCGGTCAGGCGGCGGCACGACGGGGACAGGGCCGGGGTGATGCCGGTGAGGTGCACAAGCGCGGCGCCCCGGACGGGCGCCGTGTCCAGCAGGTCCGGGCCCAGCGCGGAGGCCGCCGAGCCGCCCCGGTAGTAGTGCACGCGGGTCCCGTCGGGCGACGGGTCCTTCACCAGCAGGCCCGTGGGGCGGGCCGGGTCGGTGCGCACGTGCGACACGTCGACGCCGGGTGCGGCGACCGCGGCGCGCACGCGGCGCCCCAGCGGGTCGTCGCCGAGCGCCGAGAGCCAGGCGACCGGGACGCCGTGGTCCGCGAGGTACATGGCGACGTTCGACTCGGCGCCCGCCACCGACATCCGCAGCCGCCCGGCGTCGGCCAGCGGGCCCGACGGGTCGGGGGCCAGGGCCGCCATCGTCTCGCCCACGCAGACGACCGGACCCGGCGCGGGGCGCCACGGAGCGCCGGGATTCGTCATGCCGGGTCCCCCAGAAGCGCGTCGTCGAGGCGGCAGGCCGGCGTCGGCGTGCCCGGCACGTCCACCCGGACGGTGAACAGCGCCCCGTCGTCCGGTCCCGGCGCCTCCAGGCCCACGCGAGCCGTCGTGATGTGCAGGACGTCCCCGGCGAGGCAGACGCCCGCAGGCTGACGCGCGGGCAGCCGCAACGTCCGGTCGAGCGTGCCGTCGGGCAGATGGCGGCGAACCGTACCGGTGCCCCAGACCGCCATCCACACAGCGCCCTCGGCGTCGACGGCCATGCCGTCCGGGCTGCCGTCCTCGACCGTGACGAAGTCGCGCGGTGCGCCGAGGTCGCCGGTGGCGGGGTCGACGGCGTAGCGCCGGACCACGCCCCGGGCGCTGTCCGCGAGGTACATGACGCTGCCGTCCGGGGCGAACGCCGGCCCGTTGGGCACGGTGATGCCGTCCAGGACCCGCACGACCGTGCCGTCCCGGTCGAGCCGGTACAGGGAGCCGGCGCCCTCGTCGGCGTCGTACGCCATGCTCCCGGCCCAGAACCGGCCGAACGGGTCGGCGACGGCGTCGTTCATGCGCATCCGGGCGGGGGATCCGTCCTCGGGGCCGGCCAGCCAGTCGACGGTGCCGTCGCGGCGCAGCAGGCAGATCCCAGTGCCGGCGGCCGCGACCCAGGTGCCGTGGTGACCGGCGAGCGGGGCCACGGCGCCCAGCGGGACGGGGAGTTCGGCCAGCGTGCGAAGCGGTGCCGTCTCCTCCCGCGGGGCGGACAGCAGGCGGCCCGCCAGGATGTCGACCAGGACCACCTCCGTGCCGGTCCAGCGGATCCCCTCGCCGAGTTCGAGCCGGTCCGGGCGGCCCGACTGCGGTCGTACGGCGGTCATCGGCCCGCCTCCTCGGCAATGGCGCGGAAGCGCCGGGCGCGCTCCCTCAGCGCCGCGACGCTGCCGCCGTCGGCCGCGTCGCCGACCAGCGGGGAGCCCACGCCCACCGCCAAGGCCCCCGCCGCGAGGCACGCCCGGGCCACGCTCTCGTCGATGCCTCCGACGGGCACGAACGGAGCGTCGGGGAACGGGCCGCGCAGGGCCTTGAGATAGGCCGCTCCCCCGGCCTGCGCGAGCGGGAACAGTTTCAGCGCGGCCACGCCGAGGGCGCGGGCCGCGATGATCTCGGTCGGGGTCAGCACCCCGGCGAGAACCGGCAGGCCCAGGTCCTGGGCGGCCGTGACGCCGGGCCCCAGGCCGGGGGTCACGGCGAAGTCGGCTCCGGCGGCGTGCGCGGCCCGGGCGTCCTCGGCGGTGAGGACGGTGCCGGCGCCGAGGGGGCGGTCCGGGCCGAGGGTGGCGCGGGCGCGTTCGAGGACGGTGAGCGCGTCCTTGCCGGACAGCGACACCTCGACCAGGTCGACGCCCTCCTCGACGAGGGTCAGGACGGTGCGCAGCGCGGCGTCGGGATCGTCGCCCCGCACGATCGCGACCAGGCGGTGGGTGGCCAGCGCGGCGGTGAGGTCCACGGGTGGTGCTCCTTATGGTGCGGGGGTCTCGGGGCAGTGGCAGGCCCCGGTGAGGGTGAGCCGCCAGCGGACCTCGCCGGAGGCGGGGACCTGGGCGGCGTCGCCGGGTCCCGCGTCGGCGAGGTCGAAGACGCGGCCGAGCATGGGTTCGACGCCGGTGCTGCGGTAGGGATCCGGCTGCGGGAACCCGCCGAGGTTCCGCCACAGGGCGACCGACACGGGCTGCCCGTCCGCCCGCAGGCGCAGGGCGAGCCGGTCGGTCCCGTCGTGGACGCAGCAGGAGCCGGTGTCGACGACGGCGCCGACCGCGGTGCCGTCGTCGGGCCCGAGCCGGTCCAGGGGCACCCCGTGCGGGGCGGGCCACGGCCCGGCGATCCAGGGCGCGCCGGCGGGCCAGGGCAGGTCGAGCAGCGGGGCGGCCTCCGGGAAGAGTCGGGTGTCCGCGCCGCCCGGCATCCGCAGGCGGGCGTCCTCGGAGAGGTCCAGCAGGGCGTGCGCCGCCCACACGAACCGGAACCCGGCGGGGGCGGTCAGCCGATAGTCGACGTGGATGCGGTCGCCGTCGGTCCGGGCGGTGCGGGCGAGCGTGAAGGACGCGCCCCGGACGTGCTCGGTGCCGTCGGCGTCCCGGGTCCAGGGCCGGGCCCAGACGTCCCCGTGGTCGGGCCGGCCCCGTACCGTGGGGACGCACTCCTCCAGGCCGCCCGCGTCGACGAACGCGTCCCCGGGGACGGCCGTGTCCCGTGCGGGCGCCGGGCGGTGCCAGAGCCATTCGCGGGTGGGTGAGCGCAGGGACGTCCAACGGCCGCCGTGCGCCGGGTCGGTGGTCAGGGTCAGCACATGCGCGGCACTCGGTGTCAGCACCCGCTCACCACTCGGCGAACGAGTCGTCGGCGTGCCGCCAGACCGGGTTGCGCCAGGCGTGTCCGGCCCGGTCCGCCGCCCGTACGGCCGTCTCGTCGACGGTGATGCCGAGGCCGGGGGCGTCGTTGCGGGGAGCGTGCCCGTCGACGAAGCGGAACGGCGTCGGGTCGGCGAGATAGGAAAGCAGGTCCGCGTCCTTGTTGTAGTGGATGCCCCGGCTCTGCTCCTGGATCAGGAAGTTGGGCGTGGCGAAGGCGACCTGGAGGCTGGCCGCGAGGGCGATCGGGCCGAGCGGGCAGTGCGGGGCGAGCTGGGCGCCGTAGGTGTCGGCGAGGGAGGCGATGCGGTGCACCTCGGTGATGCCGCCCGCGTGCGACAGGTCGGGCTGGGCGACGGCGATGCCGGCGGTGAGGGCGGGCAGGAACTCGGCGCGGGAGTAGAGCCGTTCGCCGGTGGCGAGGGGCACGGGGCTCGCCTCGACCAGGCCGGGCAGCAGATGGCCGTGCTCGGGGAGGACGGGTTCCTCCACGAACAGCGGGTGCAGCGGCGCGAGTTCGGCGAGGACGCGGCGGGCGCTGGCGGCCGTGAAGCGGCCGTGGAAGTCGACGGCGACGTCCCGGCCGGGGCCGAGGACCTCACGGGCGGCGGCCACCCGGTCGACGACGGCGGCCGTCTCGGCGGCGGTGGCGATCGGCGAGGTGACTCCGGCGCCGTTCATCTTGACGGCGGTGAACCCGGCCTCGACCTGGGCCGCTATCTGCTCGCTGAGCTCGGCGGGTTCGTCGCCGCCGACCCAGGCGTAGACCCGGACACGTTCGCGTACGGGCCCGCCGAGCAGGGCGTGCACGGGTGCGCCGTAGGTCTTGCCCGCGATGTCCCACAGGGCCTGGTCGAGTCCGGCGACGGCGCTGGAGAGGACGGGCCCGCCCCGGTAGAAGCCGCCCTTGGTGAGCACCTGCCAGTGGTCCTGGATGCGCAGCGGGTCCTGGCCGACGAGGTACTCGGCGAGCACGTCCACGGCGGCGCGCACGACCTCGGCCCGTCCTTCGACGACGGGTTCGCCCCAGCCGACCACTCCGTCGTCGGTCTCCACGCGGCAGAACAGCCAGCGCGGCGGGACCTGGAAGGTTTCTATCCGCGTGATCTTCACTTGCCCCCGGTGCCTTTCGTGTCGTCGTCGCCGGCCGCCTCGCCGGACCCGTCCAGCCGGTCCAGATCGCGTCCGGCCTGGACGAGCAGGGCGCGCATCGCGGACTCGGCGGCGCCCGGGTCGCGTTCGCGCACGGCGTCGAGGACGGCACGGTGGGCGGGGACGGGGTCCTCGCTGTGCGGGTGGCTGTGCACGAGCCGGTCGCGGTGGGCGAGGCCCGGCTCGATGACCATCTCCATGCGCTCCAGCAGTTCGTTGTGGGTGGCGGCGAGCAGGGCGCGGTGGAAGGCGAGGTCGGCCTCGACGGCCTGGCCGGGGCCCGCGCCGTCCTCGCCCATCGCTTCGATGGCCGCCTCCAGGGCCTCGAGGTCGGCGTCGGTGCGGCGCTCGGCGGCGAGGCGTACGGCGGCCGGTTCGACGATGGCGCGGACCTCGGCGAGGTTGCGCAGCAGGGTCCGGTCGGCGTCGGTGGCCTCGCCGGCGCCCTCGAACTGCCAGCGCAGCACGTCGGCGTCGAGGAGGTTCCAGTCGGAGCGGGCCCGTACGAACGTGCCGCGTTTCTGCCGGGCGTCGACCATGCCCTTGGCGGCGAGCACCTTCAGGGACTCGCGCAGGGCGGTGAGACTGACGTCCAACTCGCTCTGCAGCGCCACCAGGTCGAGCGTGGCGCCCTCGGGGATCCGGCCGCCGAGGATGCGGCGGGCGAGGGCCTCCACGGTCTGGCCGTGCACGCCGCGGCGGGCGTAGGGCGTCATGTGGTCCAGCCTTTCTGCGAGGGAATGGGGGTGGGGGTCATGCCGAGGACTTCACGACGCTCCAGCCGCCGTCCACGACGAGGCTGGTGCCGGTGACGAAGGAGGCGTCGTCGGAGCCCAGGAAGGCGATGGCGGCGGCGACCTCGCCCGGGGTGCCGAAGCGGCGGGCGGCCGTCTCGGCGACGCTGCGCTCACGGTCCTCGGGTGTCACCCGGTCCCAGGCGGCGGTGAGGATCGGGCCGGGTACGACGGCGTTGACGCGGACCTCGGGCCCGTACTCGACGGCGAGCTGCCCGCACAGGGAGAGCAGGGCGCCCTTGGACGCGGCGTAGGCGGGGTGTCCGGGGATGCCGACGCGGGCGTGCACGGACGAGGTGAGCACGGCCGCGCCGCGCCGGGCGCGCAGGTCGGGCAGGACGGCCCGGAAGCCGAGGAAGCTCGCGGTGAGGTTGACGTCGAGCTGCCGCTGCCAGGAGGTGAGGGTCATCGCGTCGGCCGGTGCGACCTCGACGGTGTAGGCGTTGCTGACGAGGAGGTCCACGGGCCCGAAGGTGTGCGCGGCGGCGACGACACGGCGCCAGTCGTCGTCCTCGGCCACGTCGGCGCGGACGAACACGGCCCGGCCGCCGTCCTCGGTGATCCGTTCGGCGACGGCCGTGCCGGCGTCCCCGGCGACGTCGGCGAGGACGACGGCGGCTCCCTCCTCGGCGAGGCGTTCGGCGGTGGCGGCGCCGATGCCGGAGGCCGCGCCGGTGACCACGGCGGTGCGGCCGGTGAAGCGGTCCATCGTGGGGTCGTCTCCTTCGTGTGCGTCCGTCGTGGGCCGGGGGCGCGGGCGGGCGGGCCGTCCGGGCAAGATATGCGGCTCACTCACGTGTCAGTACCACCAGATCGGCGTCGTGACCGGCGCTCCAGGCGAACGGCAGCCCGTAGTGCAGCAGATGGGCTCCGCCGTACGTCGTGCCGGTGGCCGTGTCGCGGTAGCGGGCCGCCGGGTCCAGGCCCCGCAGCCGCAGCCGGGCGGGCCGGCCGGGCACGAGCGGGGCGCCGTCGAGGCGTCCGGTGCTGAGCGCGGCGACGACGGTGCGCTCCCCGGCGTCGTACTGGACGCCGCAGGTCGGCTCGTCGGGGCTGCCGAGCAGGCGGGCCTCGCCGTGGTGGACGACGTCCCGGACCTCCTTGTAGCGGGCGATCCAGCGGGTGGCCTCGGCGCGCTCCTCGGGGGTCCAGGCGCGCAGGTCGGCGCCGATGCCGAGCACACCGCACATGGCGTTGACGAACCGGAAGGCGAGGCTGCGCGGGCGCGGGTCGAAGACGCCGGGCGCGTCGGTGACCCAGGAGCTCATGACGTGCGGGGCGTGGGCGTGCAGGAAGCCGTACTGGATGGACAGGCGGTCCAGCGGGGCGGTGTTGTCGCTGGGCCAGACGACGTCGGTGCGGGCCAGGGTGAGGTGGTCGACGCGGCCGCCGCCGCCCGCGCAGCCCTCGACGGTGACATGCGGGTGGGCGGTGCGCAGGTGGTCCAGGACGCGCAGGTATCCGGCGACGTGCTCGGCGTCCAGGTCGACGGCTCCGGCGCCGGGCCGGCCGCGTTCGGTGGGCGGCCGGTTCATGTCCCACTTGAGGTAGTCGACGGCGTAGGTGCCGAGGAGCCGGTCCAGGGTGCCGATCACGAAGTCCTGGACGTCGGGGCGGCCGAGGTCGAGCAGCAGCTGGTTGCGGACCAGCCGGGCGGGCCGGCCCTCCACCCGGTACACCCAGTCGGGGTGTTCGGTGTGCAGCCGGCTGCCGGGGCTGACGGCCTCGGGTTCGACCCAGAGGCCGAAGTCGAGGCCGAGGCCGCGTACGTCCTCGACGAACCGGTCGAAGCCGTGCGGGAAGGCCGCCGGGTCGGGGTGCCAGTCGCCGAGTCCCCCGGTGTCGTCGGCGCGCCCGGTGAACCACCCGTCGTCGACGACGAACAGCTCGGCGCCGATGTCGGCGGCCACCTTGGCGAGTTCGAGCTGTCCGGCGGCGTCGACGTCGAAGCCGGTGGCCTCCCACGAGTTGTAGAGGACCTTGCGGGGGCGGTGCAGCCTGTCGCCGGCGAGCCGGCGTTCGTAGCGGTGCCAGACGCGGGACAGCCCGTCGAGTCCGTCCGCGCTGAAGGTGCAGGCGAGACGCGGGGTGGTCAGGGTGGTGCCGGGGGTGAGGACGACGGCTCCCTCGTGCGGGACACGTCCGGCGCGGACCCGGATCGCGCCGCCCGGTTCGGCCTCGGCGGTGATGTGCCAGTTGCCGGCCCACTCCAGGGCGATCCCGTAGGCGGGGCCGTCGCCGGGGGTGCCGTCCTGCACGGCGAGCCAGGGCGCGTAGGCGTGGCCGGGGACGCCCTGGGTGCTGCCCATGGTGAACGTGCCCCGGGTCAGGTGCAGTTGGGTGTGCTGGAACTCCTGGGACCACTGGCCGGTGAGACAGGTGAGCCGGGCGCCGGCGGTCACGGGGATGTTCACTGCGGCCGAGTCGAGGCGTTCCAGGCGCAGTTCGCGGGTGGCGGTGTGCTCGGTCCAGCGCAGGATCACGTCGGTGCCGGGCACCGTCTCGTAGCAGAGGACCGTGCGCAGTCCGAGGACGTCGTCGGTGAACGCCAGGCGCAGCGCGCCCTCGCTCTCCTCGGCGCCGGCGAACTCCCACCAGGAGCCGCGCTCCCTGTCGGGGGCCGCGGCCACCAGTTCGGCCCCGGTGAAGGGCCGCTGGCCGTACGGCAGATACTCGGCGGGCGCCGCGTCGGCCGGGGTGACGAAGTGGGTGCGGTGGGACCAGTCGAGGGCGGAGGGCCCGTCCTCGACGCCGGCCGGGCCCCAGGCGTCCAGCTCGGCCCAGGGGCCGTCCTGGGACAGACGGACGGTGTAGGTGGTGTTGTCGGTGCGCAGGGTCCAGCGCGGGTGTGTCACTTGACCGCTCCCAGGTTGAGGCCGGCCACGAAGTGCCGCTGGAAGCGCAGGAAGACGGCGACGGTGGGCGCGGCGGCGATGACGGATCCGGCGGCGATGACGTTCCACATGGACACGTACTGGCCCTGGAGTCCGATGAGGGCGGCGGTGATGGGCATCTTGGTGTCGCTGCGCAGCACGGTGATGGCCCACAGCAGGTCGTTGAAGATCCAGGTGAAGGACAGGGCGCTGAGCGCGGCGAGCGCGGGCCGGGTCAGCGGGAGGATGATCCGCCAGAAGACCTGCCAGGGTCCGGCGCCGTCGACGACGGCGGCCTGCTGGATCTCGGCGGGGATGGCGCGCATGAAGCCGTGCAGCACGAAGACGTAGAAGCCGACGCCGAAGCCGATCTGCACGCCGATGAGGGCGGGCAGGGTGTCGTACACACCGATCATCTCGCTCAGCTTGGAGACGGGGATGAGCAGGATCTGCGGCGGGAGCAGGTTGCCGCCGAGCATGAGGAGCAGCAGGGAGCGGCGCAGCGGCAGGTCGTAGCGGCTGAGGGCGAACGCGGCCATGGCGGCGAGCGCGAGCGTGGCGAGGACGCACGGGACGGTGACGAGCAGGCTGTTGATGAGGGCGCGCTGCTGGCCGCCGTCGACCCAGGCCTGGCGGAAGTTGTCCAGGGTGAAGGAGTGCGGGAGGCTGCCGAGCCCGTGGGCGGCGATGTCGTCGAAGGAGCGCAGGCTGGTCACCAGGACCAGGGCGATGGGCAGCAGCCACAGCAGGGCCAGCGCGCCGGCGCCCAGATGGAATCCGGCGGTAGCGGCCCGCCTGCGGCGTACGGCCGTGGTGGTGGCGGACATCAGTCGGCCTCCCGGAAGGCGCGGACGAGGTAGGAGGCGATGACGCCGAACGCCAGCAGGAAGATGACGACGGCCAGCGCGGAGCCGTAGCCGAGCCGCAGGGACTGGAAGGCGGTCGAGTACATGTAGGTGCTCAGCAGTTCGGACGAGTGGTAGGGGCCGCCGCGGGTCAGCGACCACACGACGTCGAAGGAGCGCAGCGAGTCGATGATGATGACGGACACGACGACCGCGTTGACGCTGCGCAGCTGGGGCAGGGTGACATGGCGGAAGCGCTGCCAGGCGCTCGCGCCGTCGACCTTGGCGGCCTCGTACAGGGCGGGGTCGATGCCCTTGAGCCCTGCGAGGTAGAGGACCATGACGTAGCCGATCTGCCGCCACAGCGCGGGCACGATGACCGCGTACAGGGCGGTGTCCTGGTCGGCGAGCCAGGCGTGCCGCAGGCTGCCGAGGCCGACCGATTCCAGCAGCTGGTTGAGGACGCCGTCGGGCTGGTAGACGGCCTGCCAGACCAGCGCGGTGGCGACGAGCGAGAACACGACGGGCAGGAAGAGGGCGGCGCGGTAGAAGCCGACGCCGCGCCGCTCCTGCTGGAGGAGCAGGGCGGCGGCGAGCCCGAGGAGGGCGGAGAGGCCGCCGAACAGCACGAGCCACAGGACGGTGTGGCCGAGGGCGCCGCGGAAGACGTCGTCGGAGGCCATCTCGCGGAAGTTGTCCAGGCCGACGAACGTCGGCGCGGACACGCCGTCCCAGTCGGTCAGGGCGAGGTAGAAGCCCTGGACCGCGGGCCAGAACACCCAGACGGCCTCGGCGAGCAGCGGCACGAGGACGAAGGCGAGGACCAGCGGCGGGGTGCGCCGGGGGCCCCGGGCCCGGCCGCCACGGGACGGCGCCGGGACCGGGGGCTTGCGGTGGGGGGCGGTGAGGACGGCCATAGGTCAGGCCTTCCAGATCTTCTCGGCCTCGCGCTGCCAGTCGGTGAGGATGGAGTCGATCTCCTTGGGCTTGGCGAGGAACTTGGTCAGCGCGGTGTCGGCGGTGGGCTGGAGGGCGTCGCTGGAGTCGCGGTTGAAGAACTGCGTGATCTCGACCGCCTCCTCGATGTGCTTGCGGCCCTTCGTCACCAGCGGGGTGCCGGCGTCCTTGGCGTCGGGGTGGCAGGGCAGGACGGTGCCGGAGGAGCCCTTGATGTAGATCTCCTGCGCCTCGGCGGTGGCGAGGTAGCCGAGCAGGTCGAGCACGCCCTCGCGGCGGCCGGTGCGCGCGCTGGCGAAGTAGCCGTCGGTGGGGGCCTCTTCGGCGAGCGGCACCTTGGGGTCGATGACGGGGAAACGGAAGAAGTCGATGTCGTCGAGGGCGTCCTTGGGGGCGGCGTCGGCGAAGAAGGTGCCGATGAGCATCATGCCGCTGCGGCCGTTGAGCAGCGCGGTGGTGGCGTCCTGGAAGGCGCCCGCGGTGCCGTTCGGGTCGAAGTACGGCAGCAGCTCGCGCCAGCGGTCGAAGACGCGGCGGACCTGGGGGTCGTCGAACCGGTGCTTGCCCGCGAGGAGTTCACGGTGGTACGCGGCGCCGTTGATGCGGATGTCGAGGTAGTCGAACCATGCGGAGGCCACCCATGCGGTGTTGCCGCCGGCGCCGAGGCCGATGGGGGCGACGCCCTTGCTCTTGAGCTTGTCGCACAGGTCGAGGAACTCGTCCCAGGTCTTCGGCTCGCTCACGCCCCACTTGGCGAAGTTGGACTTCCGGTAGAACATGCCCCACCAGTAGTAGGTGGTGGGGACGAAGACCTTCTTGCCGGAGCTCGCGGTGCACAGGGAGTTCAGGGCCTTGGAGTAGCCCTTGAGTTCCGGCCCGTCCCAGAGCTCGCCGAGGTCGAGCAGCAGGTCCTTCTTGGCGTAGGCGTCCGCGACGGAGCCGGGGTACCAGGTGTACACGTCCGGCGGGTTGGCGGAGGTGAGGTAGGTCGGCAGCTGGGTGCGGAAGGTCTCCGCGGCCACCGTGTTGAGGCTGACGTCCCCGGACTTCTTCTTGCCGTAGGCGGCGACGATGTCCTCCATCGCCGCCTTGGCCTGGGGTGCGGAGAGGTTGGACTGGAGGGTGACCGCGCCCGAGGAGGAGTTCTTGGAGGACGAGGTCGAGGTGACGCAGCCGCTGAGCAGCGCGGCCGTCCCGGCGGCGCCGATCCCGGCGAGGAGTTGCCGTCGGCTGGGCTGGGGGTGGGTCATGGAGGGCTCCCTGTGGATCCGCGCGGGCGGGGCCGGCCTTCCTGAAGGCCGGGGGCCCGCTCGCGGCGGATCCAGGTTCGCGTGGCGCTTCCGCCACGTCAAGAATAATTACTAATTTATTTGAACTGGGTCCGGCGAATGCCGCGCTTGGGCCCGGTGACTACGGGACCTGAGCCCGGTGGCCGCTCGGGCCGGGTCCGGTGATCACTTGAGCCGGGTCCGGTGGACGAGCCCGTCCACGCCCCGGTACGCGACGTCCACCGCACCGTCCGCTCCCGCGACCGCTCCGAGCGCGCCCTCGAAGGCGGCGCTCGGGAACTCCTGCCGCTTCGTCCAGCCCTGCCAGGCGCCGTTCTCGTACCGCTGCTGCCAGAGCGTGTAGTCGCCGGCGCGCGCGTACAGCACCACCGCGTCCCCGGCGGCGACCAGTGTCGGGCTGCCGCTCACCGTGCCGCCGAGCGAGGACCACTCCGACCAGGCGCCCGAAGTGTCGCGCGACCGCGTCCAGATGTCGTCGGAGGGGGTGCGTACGACGACATGCACCCGGCCCTGGGCGTCGACGGCGGCGGAGGGCCGGCCGTAGGTCTCCCGGTCCCCGGGGGCACCCAGCGACGACCAGTCCGAGGCCGGCCCGCGCCGCACGATCCGCCCGTCCGCCCCGCGCGCGACGAGCATCCAGTGCCCGGGGTCGGTGAAGGCGACGGACGGCGCGTCCGTGACCCGGCCGCCGAGGCTGCGCCAGCCGCCCCAGCGCCCACCCTCGAACACCCGCCGGTACACCCGGGAGTCGGTGCCGCGCACGAACAGGTCGATCCGGCCGCCGGCCGAGGCGTACGCGGCGGGCTGCCCGAGGATCCGGCCGCCCGTGGGCCCGCCGAGGTCCCTGGGGCGCCCGGTGCCGTCACCGGGCACCTGCTTCAGGCTGCCGTCCGGCCCCCGGAAGAACGTGGTGAGCGTGTCCCCGGCGCGGACGACGGCCGGGCTCGCCGTCGCCCGTTCGCCGAGGCTCGCGCCCGGCAGCGTCTCCTCGCCGGTCAGCTTCAGGAACGCCGTGCCGTGCGCGGGGACCTCCACGGTGTACGACCCGGTGTGCGTGCCACGGTCGGCGCGGGCGCGCAGATCGCGGACCTTCACCGTCCCGCCGAGTGCGACGTCGGCGAAGTCCACCGTGCGGCGGACCGGTTGATCGGAGCGGTTGAGCAGGACCACGGCCCGCTGTCCGCGTCCGGCGAGGTCCTTGCTGTAGACGTCGCCTGTGGAGTCGGAGGCCACCCGGACACCCTGGACGGCGAGCGGATCCTGGTTGACGGCGATGATCTCCGGGTTGCGCAGCGTCCGGATCATCGACGGGGACAGGGTGCGCGGGTCGGAGCCGAGGACCAGCGGCGAGGACATCTCGGCCCACATCACGAACTGGGTGGTCGACTCCTCCTCGGTCAGCTCCAGGGAGCCGTCGGCCATGCGGCGCATCGGGATGAGGTAGTCGGGGTCGTTGTAGTGGCCGGGCCCCTGGGCCTCGGGGTGCCAGGCGTTGGCGTCCATGTTGCGCAGGACGTTGGGCCACTGACCGGGGCTGGGGGTGCCCCAGGCGATGTCGGTGCCGGTGCGCCAGGAGTCCGCGATGGTCGGCGCGTAGGCGTACGTGTTGTGCGCGTCCTGCTCGGGGGTGTGCGGCAGGCCCCAGTCGTCGGTGAGCGGGTTGCAGAGGTTGAGCAGCATCGTGCGGCCCGACTTGGCGACGGCGTCGCTGAATTCCTTGAAGGCGGGCCCCGGGTCGAGCTTCGCGCCGATGCCGCACAGGAAGTCGACCTTGATGGCGTCGACCTTCCAGTCGGCGAACTGCCGTGCGTCCTCGGTGTAGTGGCCGCGGCTGCCGAGCCCGCAGGTCTTCCCGCCGTCGTACTCTCCGGCATCGGTGTAGATGCCGGCCTTGAGGCCGCGCTTGTGCAGGTAGGAGACGAGGGCCGGGATGCCGGAGGGGAAGCGGTCGGGGTGGGCCGTCAACCGGCCCTGTGCGTCACGGGGGTTGTCGGCCTGCCAGCCGCCGTCCAGCCACACGATGTCGTAGCCGCTGTCCCGCAGACCGCTGCTGACGAGCTTGTCGGCGACCGCGCGGACCTCCTTCTCGGTGGGCGCGCCGAGCCCGTAGTAGGTGTTCCAGCCCATGTACGGCGTCGGCGCGAGACCGCTGTCGTAGTAGGTGGGCGCACCTTGGTCCACGGTGGCTGCCGTGGTGGCGTTCACGGTGGTGTCCGCGGTGGCGGGTGGCGACGCGGAGGCGGTCAGGACCACGGCGATCGCGGTCGTCAGGGCGAATGAAGTCACGTGCCTCTCCGGAGGGTTGGGAAGCAGGAGGGGTGTGACGCGGGCCGCTACGGGTGCCGGGGCCGTCGGCGTCACGGCGAAGACTGTGGCGCGCGGCCGGAACCGTGTCAATATTAATTACTAATTTACAGAAACACGTATCCGCCCTGTCCGGACTCTTGACGGGCCGGGGTCCGGGGTGCAGGGTTTGGCAACGTTGTCAGAGCCTCTGGGAAGTCCAACACCGTCTGCTCCAGGCAACGTTGTCAACAGTGTCTCGGGGCCGCCGGCCACGGGACCTTCCTGATCGGAGCCGTGCCCCATGCCGGATCAGCCGTCCGTGCCGTCCCGCCGCACCGTCCTCGCCGCCGGATCGACGCTCCTCGCGGGCTTCGGGGCCGGCATGGGCCTCCCGACCGCCGCCGCGGCGGCGGGAACCGGCCACCCGCGCCCGGCCGCCGCCCAGGGCGAACTCGCCGCGTACCGGCCGGTGAAGGTGTCCTCCACCGACTACGCGCCCACCCCGGCCGAGTTCGCCGTGGACGGCCTGGACAGGGTGGGAGTGCGTGGCACCGGCTGGCGGGCCGCGGCCGGCGACCCGCAGTGGATCAGCGTCGACCTCCAGGCGCTGTGCGAGGTGGAGTCGGTGCGGCTCGTCTTCGAGGCGACCGTGGACGACCCGCCGTACGTCGACTCTCCGAACGGCAGCCCCCGCGACAACACCACGGGCCAGGAGATCCTCTCCAGCTGCGCGGTGGACTTCGCCGTCGAGACCTCCCGCGACGAGAAGACGTGGACGGCCGTGTACCGCACGGACTCCGGGCGGGGCGGGGCCGTCGCCATCGATCTGCCCGAGCCGGTCACCGCCCGCTGGGTGCGTCTGACCGTCCACAGGCGCTCCAACGCCAACCCGCTGGGCCTCAACGGCTTCCAGGTGTACGGCACCTGCCGCGACCGGCGCCCGGCCGTCACCGGCTGGACCGACTGGGGCGTGCACCACGGCACTCCCCCGGCGCTGAAGCCGGCCGCCGACGGCACCGTGCCGCTGGAGTCCGGCTGGGATCTGACCATGGACGACTGGGCCGGCGCCGAGGGCGCCGAGCTGTCCCGCCCCGAGTTCGACACCAGCCGCTGGCTGCCCGCGACCGTGCCGGGCACCGTGCTGACCTCCCTGGTCGACCAGGGGCATCTGCCCGATCCGGTCGCCGGGTTCGCCAACCTGCACGTCCCGGAGGCTCTGTCCCGGCACTCCTGGTGGTACAGACGGCCGTTCCGGCTGCCGAAGGGCCTGGACACCGGCGCCGGACGGCACGTCTGGCTGGAGTTCGACGGGGTGAACCACAAGGCGGAGGTCTGGCTCGACGGGCACCGCGTGGGCGAGGTCGAGTTCCCCTTCGCCCGCGCCGCCTTCGATGTCACCGAACTCCTCGCCGACGGCGGTGAGCAGGCCCTCGCCGTGAAGATCACCCCGATGCCGTACCCGGGCAGCCCCGGCGACAAGGGTCCGGCCGGGCTGGCGTTCGTCGACGCCGGTGCCAATATGATGAACCGCAACTCACCGACGTATCTGGCCGCTTCGGGCTGGGACTGGATGCCGGCGGTGCGCGACCGGGCGGCCGGCCTGTGGAATCACGTACGGCTCCGCTCGACCGGCGCGGCCGTCCTCGGTGACGTCCGGGTGGACACGCGACTGCCCGATCTGCCCGACACCGGCACGGCCGAGCTGACGCTGGTCGTCCCGGTGCGCAACGCCGACTCCACCCCCCGCTCCGTCACCGTGCGGGCCGCCTTCGAGGGCGTGAGGCTGACCCGGACGGTCACCGTACCGGCGGGCGAGACGGCCGACGTCGTCTTCAGCCCGGCAGACCACCCGCAACTGCGGCTGCGCAACCCCGAGCTGTGGTGGCCCAACGGCTACGGCGAGCCGGCCCTGCACGACCTGACGCTCACCGCGACGGTCGGCGGCCGGGAGAGCGACCGGCGCACGACCCGGTTCGGCATACGCCAGTTCGGCTACGAGTACGACGTCCCGCTCACCTTCCAGTCGGGCAGCGACGCCTACGCGCAGACCGTCGAGTTCGCCCGGCAGAAAGCCCGTCATGTGCGGATCCGGTGCCGGACCCGGGCCACCCGGTGGGGTGCCTCGATATGGAACCTGTCGGTGATCGACAGCACCTCCCCCGGCACCGACCTCGCCCTGCACCGGGACGCCACCGCCTCCACCGTGGACGAGGACGCGCACAAGCCGGGCAACGTCACGGACGGCGACCCCAGGACGCGCTGGTCGTCGGCGTTCGAGGACGACCAGTGGATCGCGGTCGACCTGGGCGCCGAGGCGTCCTTCGACCGGGTCGTCGTCACCTGGGAGCAGGCGTACGCGAAGACGTACGACGTGCAGGTCTCCGACGACGGCGACACCTGGCGCGACGCCGCCTCCGTCGACAACACCGCGACACCGCTGCCGTTCCGCAGCTCGGGTTCGGCCGCGCTCCAGAGCGTGGAGTTCGAGCCGCGCACCGCACGGCACGTCCGGGTGCTGTGCCACAGCCGGGCCACCAGCTGGGGCGCGTCCATGTGGAGCCTGTCGGTGCTCGACAGCTCCTCCCCCGGCACCGACCTGGCCCTGCGGAAGGACGCCACCGCGTCGTCGGAGGAGGGCGGGGGCAGCACGGCCGCCAACGCCGTGGACGGCGATCCGAACACCCGCTGGTCGTCGGCGTACGAGGACGAGCAGTCCATCCAGGTCGACCTCGGCGCGTCGGTGCGGTTCGACCGGGTCGTCATCCTGTGGGAGCAGGCGTACGCGAAGACGTACACGGTCCAGGTCTCGGACGACGGCGAGCAGTGGACGGACGTGAAGTCCGTCGACAACTCCACGGTGCCGCTGAAGATCAGCGTCAACGGCGTCCGGGTGTTCTGCCGGGGCGGCAACTGGGGCTGGGACGAGCTGCTGCGCCGGATGCCGGCAGAGCGGATGGACGCGGCGGTGCGCATGCACCGCGACATGAACTTCACGATGATCCGCAACTGGCTGGGAAGCAGCAACCGCGAGGAGTTCTACGCCAGTTGCGATGAGCACGGGCTGCTGGTCTGGAACGACTTCCCCAACGCGTGGGCCATGGACCCGCCGGACCACGAGGCGTTCCTGAGCCTCGCGCAGGACACCGTGCGCCGCTATCGCTCGCACCCGAGCATCGTCGTGTGGTGCGGCGCCAACGAGGGCAATCCGCCCGGCCCGCTCGACGACGGGATGCGGGCGGCGGTCCGGGCGGAGGCACCCGAGCTGCTGTACCAGAACAACTCGGCGGGCGGCATCGTCACCGGCGGCGGCCCGTACGGCTGGGTGGAGCCCGAGCGGTACTTCTCCGCGAACACCTACGGCAGCGGGAACTTCGGCTTCCACACGGAGATCGGTATGCCGGTGCTGCCGACGGCGGCGACGATGCGCCGTCTGGTGGGCGACGAGCCTGAGTGGCCGGTCAAGGGCGCCTGGTACTACCACGACTGGAGCACCCGAGGGAATCAGGCGCCGCAGAACTACCGGGCGGCGATCGAGTCCCGGCTCGGTGAGGCGAAGGACCTCGACGACTTCTGCCGCAAGGCGCAGTTCGTCAACTACGAGAACTTCCGGGCCATGTTCGAGGCGTGGAACGCCCGCCTGTGGGACGACGCGAGCGCCCTGCTGCTGTGGATGTCGCATCCGGCCTGGTACAGCACGGTGTGGCAGACGTACGACTACGACTTCGACGTCAATGGCGCCTATTACGGCGTCCGCAAGGCGAGCGAGGCCGTGCATGTGCAGGCCGACCCGGTGAGCGGGCAGGTGCTCGCCGTCAACCACACGCCCCGCCGGATCAAGGGCGCCACGGTCGTCGCCACCCGTCACGACCTGACGGGCCGACGGCTGGGCGCCGAGCGGCGCGCCAAGGTGGACGTCGGCGCCTCCTCGACGGCACCCGCTCTCACCTCGGGCTGGACGGACGACCTGCCCGACCTGCATCTGCTGCGTCTGCGGCTGCTGGACGCGCGTGGCGATCTGCTCGCCGAGAACACGTACTGGCGCTACCGCGAGCCCGCCCATCTGCGCGCCCTGAACGAGGTCGCCCGGACCCGGGTCTCGGTGGAGGTCACCGGCACGGACCGCTCGGGCGGGCGGCACGGGCTGACGGCCCGGCTGCGCAACCGGGGCACGACGGTCGCGGCCATGGTCCGCGTGTCGCTGCTGGACGGGAAGGGGCACCGGGTGCTGCCCACGCTGTACGGCGACAACTACCTGTGGCTGCTGCCCGGCGAGTCCCGGTCGGTCACGCTCGAGTGGCCCGCGTCCGCCCTGGGCTCCGGCAGGCCGGTCGTGCACGTGGAGGGCCACAACGTCCCGGCGGCCACCACGAGCGGACGATGAGAGAGAACCGCGGCGGACATTCAGAAACGGCGTCGCTGAATGCGATGAAAAGGATGCGTTGGACGCGAGAATCGGGCAGGAGCACAGTGAACACGTCCCTCACCAGGACGGAACCACCCCGACTGCACCCCGTGGAGACCCCTCGATGAACCACGTCGCCGACCCCGAGCGCTACGACGGCACCATGCGGTACCGGCGCACCGGGCGCTCAGGACTCGATCTGCCCGTGCTGTCGCTGGGCTACTGGCACAACTTCGGTGACGACAAGCCGTTCGAGTCCCAGCGCGAGATCGCCCTGCGCGCCTTCGACCTGGGCATCACGCACCACGACCTGGCCAACAACTACGGCCCGCCGTACGGCTCCGCCGAGATCAACTTCGGCCGGCTGATGCGGCAGGACCTGGCGCCGTACCGGGACGAGCTGGTGATCTCCACCAAGGCCGGCTGGGACATGTGGCCCGGACCGTACGGCCAGGGCGGAGGCTCCCGGAAGTACGTGCTGGCCTCGCTCGACCAGTCGCTGAAGCGGATGGGGCTGGAGTACGTCGACATCTTCTACTCCCACCGGCTCGACCCCGGCACCCCGCTGGAGGAGACGATGGGCGCGCTCGACACCGCCGTCCGCCAGGGCAAGGCCCTGTACGTCGGCATCTCCTCCTACGACGCCGAGCGCTCCCGGCAGGCCGCCGCCATCCTGCGGGACCTGGGCACACCGCTGCTCATCCACCAGCCGTCGTACAGCATGCTCAACCGCTGGATCGAGAACGAGGGGCTGCTGGACGCCGCCGAACAGGAGGGCTTCGGTGTCATCGGGTTCACGGCACTGGCCCAGGGGCTGCTGACGGGCCGGTATCTGGAGGGCGTGCCGGAGGGGTCGCGGGCCACCCAGGGCAAGTCCTTCGACCAGGGCTGGCTGTCGGAGGAGATGCGCGGCCGGCTGCGCGCACTCAACGACATCGCGGCCCGGCGCGGGCAGAGCCTCGCCCAGATGGCGCTCGCCTGGGCGCTGCGCGACCCGCGGGTGACGTCGCTGGTGATCGGCGCGTCGCGCACCGAGCAGCTGGAGCAGAACGTGGCCGCGCTGGAGAACCTCGACTTCAGCGACGAGGAGCTGGCCGAAGTCGACAAGTACGCCACCGACGGCGGAGTCGACCTGTGGCGGGAGGCCAGGACCGGCCAACTCGGCTGACACAGGCGGCCGTACGGCACCGCGCGCACTCCGGGACTCCGGGTGCGCGCGGTGCCGTTCGTGCGCCGGGACCAGCTTCTGTCGCTGGTATGGACCTGACAGGCTGCCCTGGCTATGCTCGGCCCGACCCGATGAGAGCGCTCTCAGTTTGCGGTTGTTCCACCCCCACCTTGCTGGAACGACGAAGGGCAACTCCCTTGAGACGCAGCAGACTCACCTATGCCTGTCTCTCCGCGCTCCTGGTGCTCGGCGGCTGGACCGCGACCGGGACCGGACAGGCCACGGCCGACGACTCCCCCACCCAAGCTTCCGCCGAGGCGAGCGCCGCGCCCGCCTCCGAAGGACTGCTCCAGGCCCTGCGCCGGGACCTCGGACTGTCGAAGGAGCAGGCCGTGGAGCGGCTCGCGGCCGAGCGCACGGCCACGGCGCTCGCGCCGAGGGCACGCAAGGCGGCCGGATCCGCCTACGGCGGCTCGTGGTTCGACGCGCGCAGCGAACGGCTCACCGTCGGTGTCACCGCGGACGCCTCCCCCGCGACCGTGCGCCGTATCGAGTCCACCGGCGCCGCCGTCCGCACCGTCGAGCACACCGCACGGGAACTCGACCGGGCCAAGGCCCGTATCGACCGCCTCGACGCCCCGTCCGGGGTGAGCAGTTGGCACGTCGACCCGGCGGCCGGGACCGTCGTCGTGAACGTCGTACGGGGCGAGCGGGCTGACAACGATGTCCGCGATTTCGTGTCCCGGGCCCGGGCGGCCGGTCCGGTCACCGTGCGTTCGGTCGCGTCCGCGCCCGCCACCTTCGCGGCCGGCACCGTCGGCGGCGACCCGTACTACACGGGCAACGTCCGCTGCTCCATAGGCTTCTCGGTGCACGGCGGCTTCATCACCGCCGGCCACTGCGGCGGCGTCGGCCAGCAGGTGCGCGGCTGGGACGGCTCGTACATCGGGAACTTCCAGGGCTCCTCGTTCCCGGACAACGACTACGCCTGGGTGAACGTGGGCAGCGGCTGGTGGACCGTGCCGGTGGTGCTCGGCTGGGGCACCGTGCCGGACCAGCTGGTGCGCGGCTCGGCGGAGGCCCCGGTCGGCGCCTCGATCTGCCGCTCGGGCTCGACGACGCGCTGGCACTGCGGCAGGGTGCTGGCCAAGAACGAGACCGTGAACTACGCCCAGGGCGCGGTGCACCAGATGACGAAGACCAGCGTGTGCGCCGAGGGCGGTGACTCGGGCGGCTCGTTCATCAGCGGCGACCAGGCCCAGGGCGTCACCTCCGGCGGCTGGGGCAACTGCTCCAGCGGCGGCGAGACCTGGTTCCAGCCGGTCAACGAGATCCTCGGCCGCTACGGCCTGACCCTCCACACCGCCTGACCCCGGGACACCGCCCGATCCAGGCACACCACCGATCGAGGCCCCGTGTCCGGCCCCGGCTCCGGCCGGGCACGGGGCCTTTCCCATGCCAACACGAGGCCTTTCCCACACCAAAGGGCCGGAGTGAGTACTCACTCATTGACGGAGTGAGTACTCACTCCGTAGGCTTCCCGGCATGACACCGAAGGAGAACCAGCCCGCCCGTCGCCGCGCGCCCGCCATGTCGCCGGAGCAGCGCCGCGAGATGATCATCCAGACCGCGATCCCGCTGATCGCCGAGTACGGCGGCACGGTGACCACCGCGAAGATCGCCCGCGCCGCCGGCATCGGGGAGGGCACGATCTTCCGGGTCTTCGCCGACAAGGACGAACTGATCCAGGCCTGCGTCGCCGAGGCGCTCTCCCCCGACCACGCGATCCGCGAGCTCGACGCGATCGACCTCGCACAACCCCTTGCCGACCGGCTCGCCGAGGCGGCCGAGGCGCTGCAGGCGCACCTCGCGAGGATGGGCGCGGTGATGGGCTCGCTGGGGCACCGGGGCGGCAGGCATCCGGGGACCGTGCGCGGCGCCGGCCGCCAGGAGTCGACGGCCCGTCTGCGCGCGGCCCTCGCCGATCTGCTGGAGCCCGACCGGGCCGTCCTGCGCAGACCGCCGGAGCAGATCGCGGCCCTGTTCTTCGGCCTGCTGTTCACCCAGCCGCGCACGGACGACGAACCCGATCTCACCTCGGCGGAACTGGTCGACGTCTTCCTGCACGGGGCCGTCTCGAGCGAGGGCCGGTGAAGGGGCGGGCACGACGCGCGGTGGCCTGCGCCCTGGCCGCCCTCGCTCCCGTTCTGGTGTGGCTGGTCGCTGACCCGCTGCTGGGCCATCGGCTGAGGATCACCGACGGCGACCGGACGCTCGACATCGGCGCCGGGCCGATCGTGTTCGTCGCCCTGCTCGCATCGCTCGCCGGCTGGGCACTGCTGGCGGCCCTGGAGCGGTCCGGCGTACGGCGCGCCCGCGCCGTGTGGACCGGGGTGGCCGTCGCCGTACTGGTCGTGTCCTTCCTGCCGTTGACCGGGGACGGCATGGACGCCGGCACCCGCGTCACCCTCGCGCTGATGCACATGGCGGTGGCGGTGGTACTGATCCCGGGGCTGACGGCCGGGTCGACGGTCACCGAGGTCCGCACCGCCGCCCGGGCCGGGTGACCTCGGTCAGGGGTGCGTGAACGCCCGTCGCGCGTGCGTCAGGAACTCCCGTACGGCCGGGCCGTGGACGGGCCGCCACACCAGGGCGAGCAGCGCCGGTGTCTCGACGTCGGCGAGGGTCCGGGCGACGAGGACGTCGTCGAGGCCCTCCGCCATCGAGGCGCTCAGGACGGCCACGCC
This sequence comes from Streptomyces nigra, assembly GCF_003074055.1. NCBI lineage: Bacteria > Bacillati > Actinomycetota > Actinomycetes > Kitasatosporales > Streptomycetaceae > Streptomyces > Streptomyces nigra. The sequence continues at coordinate 487,558 of NZ_CP029043.1, forward strand.
GAGCCCCCGGGCGGCAAGTCCGGCCAGGGCGTCCCCGGCGCCGGCCTCCAGCGCGATCGTGGGCCGCAGTCCCCGCGCGGCGCACGCCTGGTCGAACACCGCGCGCAGTCCGGTGCCGGGGGGCATGCACACGATCGGATGGCCCGTCAGATCGTCCAGGACGACCTTCCGCCGCCGGGCCAGCGGGTGCCCGGGCGGCACGGCCACGACGAGCCGTTCGCTGATGACCGTGAGGGTGTCCAGCCCCTCGGGAGCGGTGGCGGCGCCGATCAGCGCCGTGTCGAGGGTGCCGTCGCGCACCCCCTCGGTGAGCCGGTCCGAGCTGTCCTCCAGCAGCGACAGCTCCACTCCGGGGTGTGCCCGGTGAAAGGCGGCCAGGGCGTCGAAGAGCGGGGTGAGCGTGCAGCCGCTGACCATGCCGACGGTGAGCCGGCCCCGGATCAGGCCGGTCACCTCGCCGACGGCCTGGCCGACCGCGCCGGCGGCGGCGAGTGCGGCCCGGGCGTTTTCCAGGGCGGCCTTCCCGGCGACGGTGAGGGTGACGGCCCGCGCCGACCGGTCGAACAGCTCGGCGCCCAGCTCCCGTTCGAGCTGCCGGATCTGTGCGCTGACCCCGGACTGGCTGATGTGCACCCGCTCCGCCGCGCGGGTGAAGCTCCGCTCGTCGGCCACCGCGACGAAGTACTCCAGCTGCCTCAGCTCCATGACTGTGGATTCTAGAACGCAGAAGAACCATCTGTTGGACTTCTGATCGCCGGGTGACCAGGCTGGAAGGCGAGGGAACGTCGTCTCGCCCCCAGGAGGAATCCATGCCGGAGTACGAGAAGGCCATGCGGCCGGAGGACATCACACGTCTGTTCGTCGAGCGGTCCAACGCCGGGGACGCGGCCGGGGTCGCCGCCCTCTACGAGGAGGACGCGGTGCTGGCCTACCCGCCGGGCGAGCGGACGGTGGGGCGGGAGGCGATCCGCGCCCTGTGGGAGAAGGTGCTCGCGAACCGTCCCCGCTTCGCGCCGGAACCGCCGCTGCCGACGCTGGCCAGCGGGGACATCGCCCTGACCTCGACCCCGCCGTCCGACGGCGCCGGCGCGCGGGCGCAGGTGGTGAGGCGCCAGCCCGACGGGAGCTGGCTGCGGGTGCTCGACCAGCCCGAGTTCGTCACGCCCGGCAGCTGACCGGCGCGCATGCCGGGCGGGCGCACGCTTGGGCGGGGCGCACGCTGGGCGGGGCGCACGCACCCCTGCACGGCCGGATGTAGGACACTTCGGCCCATGATCCGGGGAGGGGCCCGTCCGGGTCCTCGTGCTACGAAAGGTGTGCTGTGCCCAGTATCGTCAAGATCAATGTGCTGACCGTCCCGCAGGAGCAGCGCGAGACGCTGGAGAAGCGGTTCGCCTCGCGGGCGCGCGCCGTGGAGAACTCCGACGGGTTCGAGTGGTTCGAGCTGCTGCGGCCTGTCGAGGGCACCGACACCTACCTCGTCTACACCCGCTGGCGGGACGAGGAGTCCTTCCAGGCGTGGATGGAGGGTCCGATGAAGGCGGCTCACCAGGGTGGCGGGCAGGAGGGCGGCGAGCGGCCCAAGCCCGCGGCCGCCGGTTCGACGCTGTGGTCGTTCGAGGTCGTGCAGCAGGCGGGGCCCAAGGGAGCGTGAGGCCGGGGCGGGGCGATCGGCCCCGCCCTCCGCTTCGCTATACGCGGGGCCGCCGGGATCGGGCGACCGCCGCGAGGACGAACGTCACGCTGATCAGCAGTGACCAGGCGCCGAACTTCTCGACGCCGACCGGCTGCCAGCCGTCGAGCTGATAGGGGTAGCGCCAGGCGCCGAGATAGGTGGCGAGGTTCTCGGCGACCCACAGGAAGAAGCCCATGAGGACGAACGACAGGGCCAGCGGCATCCGCAGGCGCCGCCCGCGCACGGTGTAGCGCACCCATGTGCCCGCCGTGACGGCCAGCAGGAGGGCGGCGAGCGGCCAGCGGACGTCTGGCAGCCAGTGGTGGGTGAAGAAGTTGACGTAGACGGCCGCGGCCACCAGGGCGGTCGAGCGGGGCCGGTACCGGACCAGTTCCAGGTCGAACAGGCGCCAGGCGCGGCAGACGTAGCTGCCGACCGCTGCGTAGAGGAAACCGCCGTACAGCGGGACGCCCGCGAACTTCAGGACGGCTGGCTCCGGGTAACTCCAGGAACCGAGGGAGACCTTGACGATCTCGAAGGCCAGGCCGACCACATGGCAGACCGCGATGACGGCGACGTCCCGGCCGTTCTCCCAGCCGCGCAGCCAGAACAGCAGCGTGAGCAGGACCCCGTAGACGACGAGCAGGTCGTAGCGGGCGACGGGGAGCCCGCGCAGAAGGCCCGACGCGGCGACGCCGGACATCAGGGCGATGGCGAAGGCGCACGACCGCGTCTGTATCCACGCGAAGTCGAGCAGCTGGCGCAGGGGGGCACCCACGGGGCCGGTGGCAGTGAACATGTTCAAAAGGACGTTCACCTCGGGTGATCGGTTGCGCCGGTCATGACACCCGATACGGGACTCGGGCAAGGGGTTCCGGACCGGACGCGTCGAAAATCCGTTGCGGCCACCCCCGCCTCCCCCGGACCCTTGGCCCATGCCCTACGCACTTCGCCCGGCCGGCCTCGCCGACGCGGCCGCCGTGACCGACCTGCTCAACGAGATCGACCGGATCGAGATAGGCCGGCCCGAGACCGACCTGCACACCGTCGAATCCGACCTGAAGCGACCCGACATCACCCTCGAGCGGGACTCGTGGCTGGCGTTCGACGGCGAACGGCTGGTGGCGTACGGCCTGTTGTGGGACGAGTCGGGCGGCGAGCGGATCGACGTCGACCACTATGTGCTCCCCGACCACCAGCGGGCCGGTGAGCTGCTGCTGGACGCGATGGAGGCGCGGGCGCGGGAGAAGGCCACGGAGAACGGCGCGGGCCGGGCGGTGGTGCATCTGCACCTCAACGCCGAACCCACCACCGACAAAGCTCTGTTGGAGCGGCGCGGGTGGTCCGCCGTACGCCGCTATCACGTGCTGCGCCGCCCGCTCGACCCGGCCGGTGACCTGGTTCCGGAGGTGCCACCCGGCGTGCGGCTGCGGGCCTGCGCCGACGAGCACGACCGGGCGCGGGTCCACGCGCTGCACCAGTCCACCTTCGCCGCCCACTTCGACTTCCAGCCGCGCACCTACGAGCAGTGGCTGCACGACATCGACGCCGATCTGCTCGACTGGTCGCTGGTGTGGCTCGTCGAGACGGACGACCTCGGCGACGCCGGGTTCCTGCTGTCCCGAGACGACCGGGAGGCGATGGGCTGGATCCGCAGCATCGGCGTACGGAGCGAGGCGCGGGGGCGGGGCCTGGGCGGACTGCTTCTACGGCACGCGTTCGCCGCGTTCGCCGCGCGCGGGCGGGACACGATCGGGCTGGGCGTGGACACCGCCAACGCCACCGGCGCCCCGGCGCTCTACGCCCGGCACGGCCTGGACGTGCACTTCGCGGTGGACACCTGGGAGACGGTGCTGGCGTGAGGCCCGCCCGGCCGTGGTGACACGCTCCGGGCGGACGGCCCGGGTCCGGTTCACCGCCCGCGCGCGGGCCGGAAGGCCCCGGTCCGGTTCACCTCCCGGGCAAGGGCCGGACGGCCCCCGTACGGTCACCGCCCGGACGGCCCGGGTCCGGTTCACCGGCCCGCGCGCGGGCCGGACGGCCTGGGCCCCGTTCACGCCCGTGCGCGGGCCGGACGATCCCCGTCCGGTTCACCGCCCGGGCGCGCCCGCAGGCCGCTGCTCCGGCGCCCGCACCCCGCGCCGTTCATGGCGCAGGGCCAGCCCCGTGGCCAGCGCGCCGACGCCCTCCCACACCCCCACCCCGAGGAAGCCGGCCGGGGCGCGGCCGGCGATCACGGCGAGCGTGAACACCGTGCACGTCAGCAGCCGGAACGGCACGGTCCAGCGGAAGAACGGCCGCCAGTCGGCGAGGGCCGCCAGCACGTAGTACACGCCCATGTTGAGCGCCGCCATGGACGACGCGGTCACGAAGACCAGGGTGTGGTCGCCCTCGGCGCGCCCCGCCTCCGCGACCGGCGTGAACCCCATCACGTCCAGCAGGACGTCCGGGGCGAGAAGGCCGACGACCCCCATGACGGCGGCGAGGGCGCCGAAGACCGCCATCGTCCAGCCGGCCGGCGAGCGGGGCAGGGATCGCATCAAGTCCTCCTGGGGCGCGGGAGTCCGGCTCAGCGCCGGGGGGCGCCCCGGCGCGCGTTGTTGTACAGACGTAGCAGGTGCTTCGCGACGGCGCACGGGGCCGTGTCCACATGGCACTGACGGCACGTCTGCATGTGCTGCTCGTAGTCGGCGCGCGCCTGGCGCAGCGCCTCTTCGGGAGATGACATCGATGTCCTCGGGGGTGTTCGGATGGTCGGTCGAGGGCTCACGGGGCGGACGCCGCGCGACGCCCGGGCAGACCGCGTGAGACACCCGGGGAGCAAGTGGATCATGTTACTTACGGTAGTGGGAAGCCGCTTTCCCTCATTGATCACTTCCTCGCAGAACACGGCCGACGGCCGGAAAAGCCTTGGACGGAGCGGGAGTCGGCGCGGGACACTGCCGTACTCACACCGTGACTCCACGTAGTCGCCTGAACCTGTACAGGGGTGGGATGGGAACGCCTGAGACCCGCAGGACCCTGCCGGGCAAACGCTCGGTGCTGCTCGCACTGCGCCACTACGGCCGGGAGCTCGTCCGCCTGAAGTGGCTGACGATCCCGGCGATGCTGCTGACGTCCCTCGGCAACATCGGCATCAACTACATCGCTCCGCTCATCGTGGCCAAGCTCGTCGGCGACATCGCCGGCGACGGGGAGGTCACCGTCTCCTCGGCCCTGCCGTACGTCCTCGGCTTCATCGGTGTACTGCTGCTCGCCGAGACGCTGTGGCGGATCGCCCTGCACTGCCTGAACCGGCTGGACGCGCTCGGCATCGAGCATCTGTACGTCATCGGGATGGACGAACTGTTCGCCCGGGACGCCGCGTTCTTCCACGAGAACTTCGCCGGCTCGCTCACCAAGCGGGTCCTGAGCTTCGCCGCCCGCTTCGAGCAGTTCGTCGACACACTGACGTTCCAGATCATGGGCAGCTTCGTGCCACTGGTCTTCGGAGCCGTGGTGCTGTGGCGCTACGAACCGCTGCTCGTCGTCGGCCTGTTGGTGATGATCTCGGTGACGGCGGTCTGCGTGGTGCCGCTCATCCGGCGTCGCCAGGCCCTCGTCGACCGGCGGGAGGAGGCGATCGCCCGGGTGGCCGGCCATGTCGCCGACAGCCTGACGAACATGGAGACCGTGCGCGCGTTCGCCGCCGAGGAGCGCGAGGCCGCCGAGCACCGTACCCGCGTCGCCACCTCCCGTCGGCTGACGCTGCGTTCATGGGACTACGGCAATCTGCGCATCGACACGCTGGTCGCGCCGATGTCGGTCCTGACGAACGCGCTGGGGCTGCTGCTGGCGGTGACGCTGGGCGGCGGCGAGCACGGCGTGGAGGCGGTGGTGGTCGCGTTCACCTACTACAGCAACGCCACCCGGATCATGTTCGAGTTCAATCAGATCTACCGCCGCCTGGAGAACTCGATGACGGAGGCGGCCCAGTTCACCGAACTGCTGCTGACACCGGCGACCGTGCTGGACCCGCCCGTGCCGGAGCCGGCGCCGTGCGGCGCCCTCGACATCCGCTTCGAGAAGGTCACCTTCGCGCACCGGGGAGGGCGCCCCCTGTTCGACGGTCTCGACCTGGAGGTGCCCGTCGGGTCCCGGATCGGCCTGGTCGGACGGTCGGGTGGGGGCAAGACCACGCTGACCCGGCTGCTGCTGCGGATGACGGACGTCGACGGCGGCCGCATCCTGATCGGCGGTCAGGACATCAGCCGGATGCGCCAGGCCGACCTGCGCAGCCTGATGGCGTACGTGCCGCAGGACCCGGCGATGTTCCACCGCACCCTGCGGGAGAACATCGCGTTCGCCCGGCCCGGCGCCGGTGACGCGGAGATCCGCCGCGCGGCCGAGGCGGCGCATGTCACGGAGTTCGCGGACGCGTTGCCGCAGGGCTTCGACACCATGGTCGGCGAGCGGGGGATCAAGCTGTCGGGCGGTCAGCGCCAACGGGTCGCGCTGGCCCGGGCGATCCTGCGGGACGCGCCGATCCTGCTGCTGGACGAGGCGACGAGCGCGCTGGACTCGGAGAGCGAGATCCTCGTCCAGGAGGCGCTGTGGCGGCTCATGGAGGGGCGCACCGCGCTGGTGGTGGCGCACCGGCTGAGCACGGTCGCGGGTATGGACCGGCTCGTCGTCCTGGACCGCGGGCGGATCGTGGAGCAGGGCTCCCACGCGGAGCTGATCAGCACCGACGGTGCCTACGCTCGGCTCTGGCAGCACCAGTCGGGCGGGTTCCTGGACGACACGCCCGCGCGGGCCTAGGTCGTGTCCGTAAAGTCGCGTCGTCCGCCCGTAGGGCGGGCCGAGCGGCGTCCGGTGCGTGCTCTGGGGGTACCCCCTGCTCGAAGAGTTGGGGGAGCGCCGGACGGGCTCCCGCGTACTGGTTGTACGCGGGAGCCCGGCCGGTGCGGCGAGTGGGGGTCCCCCTGCTCGAAGAGCTTGGGGGAGTGCCGGGCGTCGAACGGCAGGCGGGACTTTGCGGACACGGCCTAAGGGCCTCTCGTTTGGATCATGCCGGGCTCGCGGGGTGATCCAGACGAAAGACCCTGGCTCCCCTGAGCCCGGCCCGCACCGGTGTCACATCAGCCGCGTGCCGCGCGGCGGCGGCGCACCACGAGGACGGCGGCCGCGCCGGCGCCCACGGCGGCGGCAGCGGCACCGGCGATCGGCAGGGCCGAGCTGGACCCGGTGCTGGCGAGGTCGCCGGAAGCGCCGGTGTCCGCTCCGCCGGTCGTCGAGCCGCCGGTGGAGGAGCCGCCGCCGGTGCCGCCCGTGCCGGATCCGCCGGTGGACGAGGAGCCGCCGGTGGATCCGCCGCCACCGCCGGTGGAGGAGCCACCGCCGGACGACGAGCCGCCGCCGGTGGAGGAGCCGCCACCGGTCACCTGGAGGGTGATGGGCGCCTTGTCGTTGCCGTGCTCGGTGTCCCACTCCCCGAGCTTGCCGACCAGCGCCACCGAGCCCTTGGCTCCGTCGACGGCCTTGTCGATCCGCACCTTGAAGGTCCGCGCGTAGTCCTGGTTCTCGTCGGCCCAGGGCAGGTCGAGGGGGCAGCGGTAGGTCCGGGCGGCCACCTTCTCGCAGTTCGGGTACTTCGTCGCCGTCGTGCCGGCGGGCAGCTTGACCTCGACCTCGGCGAGCGGGACGCCGTCCCGGTACACCTGCACCCAGGCGGGACCGGCGTTGCGGAATCCGGCCTTGAGTTCCACGGTCTCCCCGACACGGCCCTTCAGCGCTCCGCCCAGGGCCTGGAAGTCAGCGGTGTTCTTCGCCGTCACGGGTATCTGCTGGAAGTGCGCGTCCTCGTCGACGGGTGTGCCGGGCTCCTGCGCCGGGACGTCGGGCTGCTCGACCAGCTTCAGGGCCGGGCCCGTGCCCGGCATGGGGCCCGACGTGGCCTCGTCCCCGGGGTAGGCCTCGTAGTCGGTGACGGAGACGACGAGGCGCTCGTACAGCGCCCGGTCCATGGCGCCGATCCTCAGGCCGCCCTCGGGAGCGTAGGTGACACCGGGCTCCACCTGCTGGTCGAACTCGCACAGCGCCATGGCGCCGGTCGGGATCTCGTCGTATCCCCAGGTCTTGAAGGCCCGGCAGTTGGAGGGCACCTCGCTCAGGGACAGTCCGTGGCTGACGGTGTATGTCATCCAGACCTTGTCGAGCGCTTCGGCGCCGGTGTACCAGAAGCGGCCGGGCACCGTGAACGTGCCGCCCGCCCGCACCCCGTCGATCGGGGCGGTCTTCTCCAGCACCAGTCCGGGGGCGGGGGCGGGGTCGTCCGCGGCGGCGGGTGCCGCGCACACGGCCAGCAGGGAGACGGCACCCACCGCGCCGGCGATCCTGCGGTGCACACGAAGTCCTGGGGCGGTGGGGAACATGAGGTCCTCTGATCGAACATCGGTGACGGAAGGGTGAACCACGGCGGAACGCCGGGTTCACCCCCAAGACGTCCGAGGGGACCGAAGGGTTGTACGACGGAGCCCGTCACCCGGAGCAGCAGTCGTCCCCGGTGCCCGTGCCGGTCTTCTCCAGCCGGCAGTAGCAGGACGCCTCGACCGGTACGTCGGCGAGGGCGGTGGCGAGCCGCAGCTGCTGGGCCACCATGTGCGCCTCCCCCATCCGGCCGAGGCGCACCAGGCACTCGTGCAGACCGTGCAGGGACCAGACGTTGTTGGGGTGCCGGCACGAGCGCGGCAGGGTGTCGTCGAGTCCGAGGTCGGCCCGGTAGACCGCCTCGGCCTCGGCGACCCGGCCCTGTTCGAGCAGGAGAGCGCCGTAGGCGTGCCGGGTGGGCTGCATCCAGCCCCAGGGCTCGTCGTAGGGGAGGTTGTCGTCCAGTTCGATGGAGCGTTCCAGCGCGGCGAACGCGGCGTCGTGGTCGCCCTTGCGGTACTCGAGTTCGCCGTCGAGCATCGCACCGGCGATGGCGAGGATGTCGGCGCAGGTGTTGTTGAAGAGCATGCGGGTGTCCGGCACCCGGGCGACCGCATCGTGGAACAGCCGCCGCTCCTCCTCGGCCTCCCGCACGCGGTGCGTCGAGGAGAGGGCGACCCCGCGCGCGTAGTGCGTCATCGCGGTCGTGACGCAGTACAGGTCGCGGTCGGCGGGCAGCGGCAGGGCGAGGATGTCGTCCCAGCGGCCGAAACGGATCAGGGAGTGGACGCGCATGGCGAGGAAGCCCTCCAGCCAGTCCGCCATGGGTGGGCTGGTCACCCGCAGCAGTTCCTCAGGGATGGACTCCTCGAGCTGGGCCACGGTGTCCAGCGCCACCTCGCTCTGTCCGAGGAGCATCGCTCCGTAGATCTTGAAGTGGTAGTCGTGCGAGCGGTACAGGGTGTAGAAGTTCATCACCCCGGCCCGCGCGCGGTACTTCTCGTCGGCCGCGATGGCCGCCGTGTTGTCCGCGACGACGCGCCGGTAGTCGCCGCACAGGACCTCCAGATGGGAGGGCATGTGGAGCAGGTGCCCGGCGTCGGGCACCAGGTCGCGCAGCCGGTCGGCGACGACCAGGGCCTCCTCCGGCGCGGGGGACATCTCCATCAGATGGATGTACATGTGCACCACGCCCGGGTGGTCGCGCCCGCGGGGGTCGGCGAGTGCCCGCTCCAGCACCCTCCTGGCCTCCGGGGTGCGCGCGCCCTCGGCCGGCTCGCCGGTCCTGAGGTCCCACAGCTGCCAGGGGGTCAGGTTCATCAGGGCGTCGGCGTAGAGGGTGGCGACGTCCAGGTCCTCGGGGGCGAGTTCGTAGACCTCCCGCATACGGTCCGCGTAGGGGGCGTTCCAGACGGAGCAGTCCGGCACGGCCCTGCTCCGGGGGTAGCGGGCGCGCAGCGCGGAGATCAGGGCCTGTTCGACCGGGGTGGCGTTCGCGGCCTTCTCGTGGGCGCGTTCCACGGCGGCGTGGGTGCGCTCGACGGTGCCGGCGAGGTCCTTGTCGTCGAAGGCCTCCCAGGGCTTGTTGTAGTTCGGGCCGAGGGCGTAGGCGATCCCCCAGTACGCCATGGCGCAGTCGGGGTCGGCCTCGGCGGCGGCCTCGAAACAGGCGACGGCCTCCTCGTGGTTGAAGGCGTACGTCCAGGTCAGGCCGCGGTCGAACCAGAGCTGGGCCTGCGCGGAGGACGTGGTCACGGGGCGGGTGCGGGTGCCGAGCTCGTAGTAGTCCATCGTCGCTCTCCTGCCTGTGCCGGGCCGCCGCCCGTGGCCCGGGGGCCGGGCCGGCGGGGCCGGGGTGTCGCACCGAGGACGCGGAAGCCGGTCCCTTTTCTGCTGATGTGCCCGGTCGGCCCGCGCGTCACGCGCCCTGTTCGCCGCCCAGGGCTTGACCGCGCCGGGCCGGGGTACCCGCCCCGGGCATGTGGCGTCCATCGATCCATGCGGCCGCCGTGGCCGAGCCGGTCCGCCCAGGTGCGGACGAGGTGCGTCCTGGCGCATTCTTGCTGTGTCGCACGCGCGATGCGTACGGACGAGGTAGGACCGATGACTGGGAGCGCCGAGAGCGCGGAGCGGAGGTCCGGCAGGCTGGCGGCACTGCTGATCGTTGTCTCGGCGGAGGCGATCAGCGCGTCCGGCGGTCACGCGGCCGGGGTCTATCTGCGTTCCCGCACGCCCGGGCTGCTGCGGCTGGCGGTGCTGGAGGGGCTGCCGGGCCCCCTGTTCCGGCCGTGGTGGCGGGTGCACTCCGACCGTCCCTTCCCGGTGGCCGACTCCTACCGGCTGGGCGTCGAGGTGGCCCTTCCGAACGCCACCGAGACCATGCGGCGCTATCCCCAGTTCGCGGCCGCCCTGCCGTTCCAGTTCGGCTCCCTGACCGTGCCCGTCGCCGGGGCGTCGAAGGTGTTCGGGGTGCTGACCGTGCTGCGGCCCTCGACGACGGACGCCATGGAACTGGTGCCGGTGCGCGAGCGCCTGGGACGGCTGGCCGAGGAGCTGGGGGCGGCGCTGGAGAAGCTGGACGGCCAGGACCCGGACACGGTCACCTGGGACGGCGGCCCGCTGTGCGTACGGCCGCCGGCCAGTCGTGAGCCGTCCGGGCACGTCGGCCGCTTCCGCTGGGATCCGGCGACCGGCGAGGTCGTGGCGGACGCGTGGTTGAGCGGCGCGCTGGGCACGCCGCCCGAGGACGCCCCGCTCACGGCGGAGACGTTCGCGTCGGCGGTCGCGCCCGCCGACGCCCAGCGGGTCCTGGCGGTGCTGCGCGAGGCGGCCGGGGGCCGGCCGCCCGCGCTGCCGCTGTACGTCCGCGCCCCGCACGGCGCGCCCCGCCTGGTCGAGGTGTGGGGTCCGCGCACGGACGCGCCGGGCCCGGCCGTGCCGGCGGCGGTGCGGGGTGTCGTCCTCGACCCCGGCCCGGGATCCGTGGCGGACGCGGCGGCCGATCTGCTGCCGGAGGGGGTGCTGTGCCTGGACCGGCTGGGCCATGTCGTCTACGCCAACCCGCACGCGGCACGGCTGCTGCGCCGTCCGCGCACCGAGCTGCTGGGCCGCACGCTGTGGGAGGGCGTGCCCTGGCTGAACCAGCCCACGCTCGAGGACCATCTGCGCGGGGCGCTGCTCTCCCCCGACCCGGTGCACTTCCACGTCCGAAGACCGTCCACGCACGGGCGGGAACGCCCGCCGCACCCGTTCGCGGGCGACTGGCTCGCCCTGTCCGTCTATCCGGGCGCCGACTTCCTGACCTGCACGGTCCGGTTGGGACACCGGGTGGCGGACGCCCCGTCCGGTCCCCCGGAGGAGCAGTCCGGGTCCCAGTCCCCGGGCACGCCCTCCCTCTCGCCGCTGTACCGCCCGATCGTCCTCGCCATCGCCCTGACCGAGGCCGTCACCGCCCGGCAGGTGTCCGCCGTGGTGATGCGGGAGCTGCTGCCCGCGTTCGGCGGGAACCGGCTGGCCATCTACCTGCTGCAGGACCGGCATCTGTATCTGGCGTGGGAGACCGGCTTCCCGAAGGGGTTCCTGGCGCCGTTCGAGGGCGTCGGGATGGACGAGCGGCTGCCCGGTGTGGAGACCCTGACCAGCGGCCGCCCCCTCTTCTTCGACTCGATGCAGCAGCTCGCCGACGCCTATCCGGGCATCGCGCTGGACGCGCGGGAGGGGGCCCGCGCCTTCCTGCCGCTGATCGCGTCCGGCCGCCCGGTCGGCTCCTGCATCCTCGGGTTCGACCGTCCGCGCAGCTTCAGCAACGAGGAACGCACGGTCCTGACGGCCCTGGCCGGGCTGATCGCGCACGCCATGGAGAAGGCCCAGCGCTACGAGAGCGAGGCGGCCCTCGCCCGGGGGCTGCAGCAGGCGCTGCTGCCCCGGCGTCTGTCGCAGCACCCGCTGATGGAGACCACCGGCCGCTATCTGCCCGGCACCCAGGGCATGGAGGTGGGCGGCGACTGGTACGACGTCGTGGCCGCCGGGGACGGGATGGCGCTGGTCATCGGCGATGTGCAGGGGCACGGCGTCCAGGCGGCCGCCACCATGGGCCAGTTGCGCAGCGCGGTACGCGCCTTCGCGCTCGGCGACCGGTCGCCCGACGAGGTCATGAGCGGCACCAACCATCTGCTGATCGACCTCGACGCGGGGCTGTTCGCGAGCTGCTGCTACATCCGTCTCGACCCGGCGACCGGTCTCGCCCGGGCCGCGGTGGCCGGGCATCCGCGGCCGCTGCTGCGCAGTCCCGACGGGCGCACTCAAGTGCTGGATCTGCCCGGCGGGGTGGTCCTGGGGGTCGATCCGCAGGCGCAGTACCCGGTGGCTGAGCTGCTCGTCGAGCCCGGTGCCGTGCTTGCGCTCTACACCGACGGGCTGGTGGAGCGGCCCGGCCTCGACATCGATGTGGGGATCAGCGCGCTGCGGGTGGCGCTGGCCAGGGCCGGCGCCCTGGGCGGGCGTCCGGAAGGGCGTTCGCTGTCGGCTGTGGCCGACCGGCTCACCGCGGCGGCCCGGCACATGGCGGACCGCCCCGACGACATCGCGCTGCTGCTGGCGACCCGGCGCACCATGCCGCTGCGGCCGTCGTAGCGGGGTCTCGCCTCCCGGGGCCCGGCAGTGTAGACATGGCACATGGTCCGATCACGGGGTCGCTCGGGGGCCCGGTCGGCCGGTCGCGCCGGCGGCGTGTCCGGGCGCGGGCAGTCCCCGGCGACGGAGCGGGGGCGGCACCGGGGGTGGTTCTCCGCGGTGCGGTCGACGGTCGGCGGGCGCAGTCTCGCCGGTCAGGTGTTCGTCCTCCAGGTCGTGATCGTGCTGCTGCTGGTGGTCGCCGCGGTCGTCGCGCTGGTGCTCCAGGTGCGGTACGACAGCACGCAGGAGGCCCGCAACCGCTCGGTGGCGGTCGCCGAGGCGTTCGCGAACGCGCCGGGCACCCGGGAGGCGCTGGACGACCCCGAGCCGACCGACGTCCTCCAGCCGAGGGCGGAGGCGGCCCGCAGGGCGACGGGCGTGGACTTCATCGTCGTCATGAACACCGACGGGCTGCGCTACACGCATCCCAAGCCGGACCGCATCGGCAAGACGTTCGTCGGCACCCTGGGTCCGGCCCAGGCAGGTGGTGTCGTCGTCGAGGAGATCACCGGGACCATCGGCCCGCTCGTGCAGGCCGTGGTGCCGGTCGAGGACCCGGACGGCGAGGTCGTGGGGTTGGTCTCGGCGGGGATCACCACCGACACCGTGGGCGGCACCGCCGACCGGCAGCTGCCGCTCGTGCTCAGCGCCGCGGCCGTCGCGCTGGCGCTGTCCACGGCGGGGACGGCCCTGGTCAGCCGGCGTCTGCTGCGGCAGACGCACGGCCTGGGGCCGGACGAGATGACGCGCATGTACGAGCATCACGACGCCGTGCTGCACGCGGTGCGCGAGGGCGTCGTCATCGTCGGCGACGAGGGCCGCCTGCTGCTCGCCAACGACGAGGCGCACCGGCTGCTCGACCTGCCGGACGACGCGGAGGGCCGCCGGGTCCTGGACCTGGGGCTCGCCCCGGAGACCGCAGAGCTGCTGCACTCGGGCCGGATGGCCACGGACGAGGTGCATCTGGTCAAGGACCGGCTGCTGGCGGTGAACCAGCGGCCGACGCATCTGCGGGGCCGGCCGTCCGGCAGCGTGGCCACCGTCCGCGACTCCACGGAGCTGCGAGCGCTGTCCGGCCGGGCCGAGGAGGCCCGCGAGCGCCTGGACATGCTGTACGACGCCGGGGTGGGCATCGGCACCAGCCTGGACGTCACCCGGACCGCCGAGGAGCTGGCGGAGCTGGCCGTGCCCCGGTTCGCGGACTACGCGACCGTCGACCTGTTCGACGCGGTGCTGGACGGCGGGCAGCCGGAACCGGCGACGCTGGTACGGCGGTGCGCGCTCAGCGGGATACGCGAGGACGCGCCGCTGTACCCGGTGGGCCGGCAGATCCGCTTCGTGGACTCGTCACCGCAGGCCCGCGCGCTGACGGGCGCGCAGGCGGTGGTCGAGCCACGGCTGGACGAGGCGCCGGGCTGGCGTGCGCAGGATCTGGAGCGGTCGGTCCAGGTGATGGAGTTCGGCATCCACTCGCTGATCGCGGTGCCGCTGCGGGCCGGGTCCCTGGTGCTGGGCGTGGTGAGTTTCTGGCGGTCGCGCAAGGCCAGGCCGTTCGACTCGGAGGAGCTGGCGCTCGCCGAGGAACTGGTCGCCCGGGCCGCCGTGTCCATCGACAACGCCCGCCGGTACACGCGTGAGCACGGTATGGCGGTGACGCTGCAGCGCAGTCTGCTGCCCCGCAGGCTGCCGGAGCAGAACGCGCTGGACGTCGCCTACCGCTATCTTCCGGCGCAGGCCGGCGTCGGCGGCGACTGGTTCGACGTGCTGCCGCTGTCCGGGGCCCGGGTGGCGCTCGTGGTCGGGGACGTCGTCGGCCACGGTCTGCACGCGGCGGCCACGATGGGCCGGCTGCGGACGGCGGTGCACAACTTCTCGGCCCTGGACCTGCCGCCGGACGAGCTGCTGGGGCTGCTGGACGAGCTGGTGGCCCGGATCGACCAGGACGAGGGCCAGGACACCGACACCGCCCCGGTGACGGGGGCGACCTGCCTGTACGCGGTCTACGACCCGGTGTCCCAGCGGTGCACGATCGCGCGGGCCGGGCATCCGCCGCCGGCCGTGGTCCGTCCGGACGGCACGGTGGAGTTCCCGGACGTGCCGACGGGTCCGCCGCTGGGGCTGGGCGGGCTGCCGTTCGAGGCGGCGGAGCTCGACCTGGCGCCGGGCAGCCGGCTCGTGCTGTACACCGACGGGCTCGTGGAGGACCGCGAGCACGACATCGACGAGGGCCTGGAACTGCTCCGGGAGGCGCTCGCGGGCGCGGGGCGCACCCCCGACGAGACCTGCCGGGCGGTGCTGGAGGCCCGGCTGCCGGACCGGCAGAACGACGACGTCGCGCTGATCGTGGCGCGCACCCGCGCGCTCGGCGCGGACCTGGTCGCCGAGTGGGACGTGCCGTCCGACCCGGCGGCGGTGGCGCGGGTGCGGGCGGCGGTGACCCGGACCCTGGAGGACTGGGGGCTGGGCGAGCTGACGTTCGCCACGGAGCTGATCCTCAGCGAGCTGGTGACCAACGCCATCCGGTACGGCGGTGAGCCGATCCGGGTGCGGATGCTGCGCGACCGCAGTCTGATCTGCGAGGTCTTCGACAGCAGCAGCACCTCGCCCCATCTGCGGTACGCGGCGATGACGGACGAGGGCGGCCGCGGCCTGTTCCTGGTCGCCCAGCTGGCGGAGCGCTGGGGCACCCGCTATCTGCCGGCGGGCAAGGTGATCTGGGCGGCCCAGCCCCTGCCGTAGAACGGCCCGGATCGTCGGCTCTTTTGTTCGTTGGTACGAACCTTCGGCGCACCCGCTGTTCGCCATGGCCGACGTCTGATAGGAAACCTTCCTATCAGTGCACGTACGGCAAACCCTCCTTCCCCCCACTCAGATGCGGAGTCGCCGTGAAGCACCCCACGACACCTGGCACTGCCCTGCCCCGCCGCACCCTGCTGACCGTGTTCGGCGCGGCCCTGGCGGCCGTCCCGTTCCTCGACCCCCCGCCCGCCGCCGCGCACCACGCGGCCGGACTCGACGACCCGGCGAAGAAGGAGATCGCCATGAAGCTGGTGTCGAGCGCGGAGAACTCCTCGCTCGACTGGAAGGCGCAGTACCGCTACATCGAGGACATCGGCGACGGCCGCGGCTACACCGCCGGCATCATCGGCTTCTGCTCCGGCACCGGCGACATGCTCGACCTGGTCGAGTTGTACGCGGACCGCCGCCCCGGCAACGTCCTGGCCTCCTACCTCCCGGCCCTGCGCCGGGTGGACGGCACCGACTCGCACGACGGGCTCGACCCGTACTACCCGCGCGACTGGGCGCGGGCCGCCGAGGACGAGGCGTTCAAGCAGGCCCAGAACGACGAGCGGGACCGGGTGTACTTCGACCCGGCCGTCCGCCAGGGCAAGGCGGACGGGCTGCGTGTGCTCGGCCAGTTCGCCTACTACGACGCCATCGTCATGCACGGCGACGGCACCGACCCCACGAGCTTCCGCAGCATCCGCCGCCGCGCCCTGGACCGGGCCCGGCCGCCCGCCCAGGGCGGTGACGAGGTGACCTACCTCCATGCCTTCCTGGACGCGCGGGTCTGGGCGATGCAGCAGGAAGAGGCCCACAGCGACACCAGCAGGGTCGACACCGCCCAGCGTGTCTTCCTGCGCGCCGGCAACCTCGACCTGAGGACCCCGCTGGACTGGAAGGTCTACGGCGACAGCTTCCACATCGGCTGACACCCGACCCGGTCGCCGCCCCCGCCCCGCTCGGGGGCGGCGGCCGACCACCCCGCGGCCGGTCATAGAATGGATCTATGGGCTCATAGACCGGACCCGCGTACCGGGTAAGGCTTGCCTTAGTTTAGGCTTCCCCCGAGTCGATCTATCGCCTCTCGAAGGGAACCTGATCATGCCCCGCCCCCTGCGGGTAGCCATCGTCGGAGCCGGCCCCGCCGGGATCTACGCGGCCGACGCGCTGCTCAAGTCCGAGGTGGCCGCCGAACCCGGTGTGTCCATCGACCTGTTCGAGCGGATGCCCGCGCCCTTCGGACTGATCCGCTACGGCGTGGCCCCCGACCACCCGCGCATCAAGGGCATCGTCACGGCCCTGCACCAGGTGCTCGACAAGCCGCAGATCCGCCTCTTCGGCAACGTCGACTACCCGAACGACATCAGCCTGGACGACCTGCGGGCGTTCTACGACGCCGTGATCTTCTCCACGGGCGCCACCGCCGACCGCGAGCTGCGCATACCGGGCATCGACCTCGACGGCTCGTACGGTGCCGCCGACTTCGTCTCCTGGTACGACGGACACCCGGACGTGCCGCGCACCTGGCCGCTGGAGGCCGAGAAGGTCGCCGTCCTCGGCGTCGGCAACGTCGCGCTGGACGTGGCCCGCATCCTGGCCAAGACGGCCGACGAGCTGCTGCCGACGGAGATCCCGCCGAACGTCCACGACGGTCTCAAGGCCAACCGGGCCAAGGAGATCCACGTCTTCGGCCGCCGCGGCCCGGCCCAGGCGAAGTTCTCGCCGATGGAGCTGCGCGAGCTGGACCACTCCCCCACCATCGAGGTCATCGTCGACCCCGAGGACATCGACTACGACGCGGGCTCCATCGAGACGCGGCGTGGCAACAAGCAGGCCGACATGGTCGCCAAGACGCTGGAGAACTGGGCGATCCGCGACGTCGGCGACCGGCCGCACAAGCTGTTCCTGCACTTCTTCGAGTCGCCCTCCGAGATCCTCGGCGAGGACGGCAGGGTCGTGGGCCTGCGCACCGAGCGCACCGCCCTCGACGGCACCGGCAACGTCAAGGGCACCGGCGAGTTCAAGGACTGGGACGTCACCGCGGTCTACCGCGCGGTCGGCTACCTCTCCGACAAGCTCCCCAAGCTGCCCTGGGACATCGACTCGGGGACCGTCCCGGACAAGGGCGGCCGGGTCGTCCAGGAGTCCGGCGAGCACCTGCAGTCGACGTACGTCACCGGCTGGATCCGGCGTGGCCCGGTGGGCCTGATCGGCCACACCAAGGGCGACGCCAACGAGACGGTGGCGAACCTGCTGGACGACTTCGCCAACGGCCGTCTTCAGACGCCGGGCTCGCCCGAGCCGGAGGCCGTCGACGCGTTCCTGGCCGAGCGCGAGGTCCGCTTCACGACGTGGGAGGGCTGGTACAAGCTCGACGCCGCCGAGAAGGCGCTGGGCGAGCCCCAGGGCCGTGAGCGCGTGAAGATCGTCGAGCGTGAGGACATGCTGCGGGAGAGCGGCGCGTAAGCGCGTCCGCGAGCAGCGCACGGAGGGCCGGGGCCGCCAACCCCGGCCCTTCGTCATGCCCGCACGGGAGACAGCCGCGCCCGGAAGGTGACCGTCTGTTAACTTCCGCTGATGTTCTCGCTTCTGGAACCCCCCTTCCTGACCCGGCTCCGGGACGCGCGGCGCGTACTCGTGGCCGGTGCCGGCGGCGGCTTCGACGTCTATGCCGGACTGCCCCTCGCCCTGGCGCTGCGCACGGCGGGCAAGGAGGTGCACCTCGCCAGCCTCTCCTTCTCGGACCTGTTCGGCCTGGACGACGGCGTGTGGGTCGACCTCGACGTCGCCGCCATACGCCCGGACACCGAGGCACGCGGCCACTACTTCCCCGAGCGGAGCCTCGCCCGCTGGCTCGCCGCGCACGACCTGCCCGCCACGGTGTACGCGTTCCCGCTGACCGGCGTACGGCCGCTGCGGGCCGCGTACCGGACGCTGCTGGACCACCTCGGCGGCGTCGACGCGGTGGTGCTGGTGGACGGCGGCACCGACATCCTGATGCGCGGCGACGAGCACGGGCTGGGCACCCCGGAGGAGGACATGGCCAGCCTGGCCGCGGTGGCCGGGCTCGACGAGGTCGCCGTACGGCTGGTGGCCTGCCTCGGCTTCGGCGTGGACGCCTATCACGGGGTCAGCCACGCCCTGGTGCTGGAGAACCTGGCGGCCCTGGACCGGGACGGCGGTTACCTCGGTGCGTTCTCCCTGCCGCGCGCCAGCGAGGAGGGGCGGCTGTTCCTGGACGCGGTGGAGTACGCGCGGCGGGAGACGCCGGAGTATCCGAGCATCGTCCAGGGCTCGGTCGCGGCGGCCGTGCGCGGCGAGTTCGGGGACGTGCGCTTCACCGAGCGCACCAA
This sequence comes from Streptomyces nigra, assembly GCF_003074055.1. Taxonomy (NCBI): domain Bacteria; kingdom Bacillati; phylum Actinomycetota; class Actinomycetes; order Kitasatosporales; family Streptomycetaceae; genus Streptomyces; species Streptomyces nigra. The sequence continues at coordinate 506,452 of NZ_CP029043.1, forward strand.
GGACAGCGAGCTGTTCGTCAATCCGCTCATGGCGCTGTATCTCTGCGTGGACGCGCCTGCCCTGGCCCGACGCAACCTCTATCTGGACCGCCTGGAGGACACGGCGCTGATGCGCCAGATCAGCACGCGTATCGAGGAGTTCCGGGACGGGCTCCCCCGCCAGCGGCCGCCTCGCGCCTACCCCCACTGAGGCTCCCGCGTCCCGCGTTCCGGGGAAGTGGTCGTCGCCGTCGGAGTGGCTGTATACACTCCTGATCTTCACACAAGCTCCACACAGGGGGGAAGTTTCTCCATGCGTATACGCACCATCGCCACAACCGCCGCCGCCGCCGGCGCCCTCGCGGCCCTGACCGCCGCCCCGGCCCAGGCCGCCGAGTACTCGTCGGCGCTGAAGGTCCGCGGCATCCAGTACGACGCGCCCGGCCGCGACTCCAACGCCTGCGCCACCGGCAACACCGACGACGAGTACCTGACGATCAAGAACTACTCGTCGGGCTCCACGGTCAACCTCAAGGGCTATGTCGTGAAGGACAAGGCCGGCAACCGGTTCACCTTCACCGCCGACCACTACCTCCAGCCCGGTGACTACGTGAAGCTCCGGGGCGGCCGCGGCACCGACTCCGACGCGGGCAACGTCGTCTACCGCGACAACTGCAACTTCATGTGGAACAACGACAAGGACACGATCTACCTGAAGAAGCCGTCGGGAGCGGGTGCCGACACCCACTCCTACACCAAGAGCCAGAACGACCGGGACGGCAACGGGTACATCACGTACCACAACTGACCGGACGCCGACCGGCCGGCGAGGGGACCCGTCCCGATGCGGATGGTGGACGGGTCCCGCTCACCGAGCCATTGTCACGACGGTCCACGGCCCGGACCACGGGTGAGCGCCGGCGGGTCGGTGCGCACGACACACACCCCGTGTGCACCCCCCGCTCACCCGGTTCGCGCGCCCGGTGACGATACTGGGAGGAGCACGTGCCCCCGGCCACAGATGGACTCATGCCCAGCTCCTCCCGCACCCGCCCCGTGACTCCCCCCACCGTGTGGTCGGCCCGCGGCCGTCACGTCGGACCCGCCGCGCGGGACGACCTGCTGGGCGCCCTGACCCGGCACAAGGACGACGGAGCCCTCGACGACTTCCGCGAACGGCCCGGCCCCGAGGACGGCGACGCGACGGCCTTCGAGGCCCGCTGGCGGATCGCCGGCACCCCGACGACCGTCCGCGCCCGGCTGGCCCTGGAGACGAGCCGTGACGGCACGCACGCGTGGACGCTCGTCGCGGAGGCCGACGCCCCCTGGGACCCCCGCTGGCCGTCGCCGGCCACCCTGTTCTGGCCCGAGGGGCACGACACGCCCTGGGCCCGCGACGCCGCCACCGGCCTCCCCCTGCGCACCGTCAACCTCCTGCCCACGGACGACAAGGCCGTACGCCGGCTGCTGCGGGACGCCGTCCGCGACGGAGGAAGCATCCACGTCCTCGTCCACGAGGCCATGACCACCGACGAACGCGGCCGCACCCCGCTGGCCGGCATGCTGCCGCCCGGACTGCGCCACCGGGTCGTGGAGCACCGCGCTGTCCCCAGCCAGCTGCGCGTCGTCAACTACGCCCTGCGCGACCTCGGCCCGCAGCTGCCGCGCGGCGGTGCCGTCGTGCTCCCCGGGACCCCGGCCCCGGCCGGCTACGACCCGGACGACTTCACCGTCCGCACCGTCTTCCTCGACGGCACCGAGCCGGCCGAGCTCATCCACGCCGTCACCCGCTACGCGGCCCTGCCGCACGCCCTCCCGCCCGGCGCCGAGGACACCCTGACCGCACTGCGCGAGGACTGGAGCCTGCTCACCGTGGAGGAGGAACTCGAGCGCGAGCGCGCACTCGTGAAGATGTACGCCGACGCGCTCGACGCGATGACGAAGTCGCGCGACCTGTACCGGGAGGCCGCCGAGGAGGCGCACGCCGCGCTGGCCGCCTTCCGGGAGACCGCCGACACGGTGGCCGCGCTGCCGCCCGCGCCGCCCGCCGACCCCGCCCCGTCCCCGCTGCAGCAGCTGACCCGCACCTTCGAGCGGCTCAAGTCCTCCGCCCGGGTCCGCCGGCAGGCCCCCGCTCCCGAGGAGACCGCCGAACGGCCCCGGGAGAACGCCGACCGCTGACGGCGGGGCGTAGGGCCGCTGCGCCGGATGCCCCGGTGGGGCGTACGGCGGTCGGCGGAGGTGTTCCGGTGCGGCGCCGACCGGTTTCGCACGCCCGCCCGAGCAGGTGACCGGCCCGGTTCGCGCGTCTTCCGTCCTGACGGGTGACGTGATGCGGCCGGGTGACCCCCGTCATGCCATGTGCGGGGCGCGAGGGGGAATCCGACCTGCGGAGCGTGTGGCGTGCGCCACCGCCGGGAGGAGGGTCCGTGGAGCCGAGCACCCCGTGGATCGCCGTGGTGGCGGTCCTGGCCGTCGTCCTGTTCGTCGCGGCCTTCGCGGTCCTGACGCGTCTGGTGCGCACCCGGCGGGCGATGCGCCGCGCCGGGCTGCCGGCCGGCCCCCGCTGGGTCTTCTGGGGAGCCGTCCTCTACTTCGTCCTGCCCACCGACCTGATGCCCGATCCCGTGTATCTGGACGACATCGGCGTGCTCTTGCTGGCACTGCGCACGCTGCGCCGTTCGCCCGGGTCGGGACGACGGACGCCGTTGGTCACGGAAAGTAAGGAAACCAACCACTCGTTCGATTCGTTTAAGTAAGTGGATACCGCAGGGCGTCGTCGGGCAGCGTGACGCGCTGGGTGGCCAGGCTCGATCGGAGCAGCACCTGTGAGGGAGAGACGATGCAACCGTTCGCGCTCAACTACGCACGACCGGCAGCGGAGTTGGAGATCACCGCTGTGTACGTCTACGACTCCGGTCTGCAGTTGAACGTGCTGCGTGACGGGCGCATAGCCGCCCGCGACCACGCGCTCTTGCGGGAGTTGGGCACCACGACGTCCACGGCGGGATCCAAGACCCACTTCGACGACTGAACGCAGGCCGCCGAAGATGACCGTCTTGATTCTGACCAACGAAGAGGACGTGACGGCGGACATGGTGGTCGTGCATCTGCACGCCACCGGTGTTCCGGTGGTCCGGCTCGATCCCGCCGACCTGACCGGCGGTGTCGCCCTGTCCGGCGAGTACGCGTACGGCGCCTTCCACGGGCATCTGTCGTCGGGTGGGCGGACGGTGGCCCTGAGCGGCCTGCGGTCGGTCTGGGTGCGCCGGCCGGGCAGCGCGGCGACGCGGGCCGCAGCGCCCTCGCCGTGGCTCACGGAGGAGGCCGGGCAGGCCCTCTACGGCATGTTGCGGGCCGGTGAACTGCGCTGGATGAACCATCCGGACGCGGCCCGCCGGGCCCGCTACAAGCCGTGGCAGCTGCGGCTCGCCCAGCGCTGCGGGCTGCCCGTCCCCGCCACGCTGATCACGACCTTCCCGCAGGCCGCCCGGGAGTTCGCCGCGCGGCACCCGGATCTCGTGGTGAAGCCGGTGTCGGGCGCGCACCCGCAGGACCCGCCGCGCGCGGTGCCGACGAGCAGGGTGGCCCCGGACGCGGACTTCTCCGCCGTGGCGTTCGGGCCGACGCTGCTGCAGCGGCGGATCGTCAAGCGCGCCGACATCCGGCTGACCGCGGTCGGCGGGCGGCTGCTGGCGGCCCGTAAGCCGACCGGCGCCGACGCCGAGGTCGACGTCCGGTTCGCGAAGTCGGACAGCCCGTGGGAGCCCGTCGAGGTGCGGCCACGGGTCGCAGAAGCCGTCCAGTCCTACCTCCGGCAGGCCGGACTCGCCTACGGGGCCTTCGACTTCGCCGAGGACGCCGACGGGATCTGGTGGTTCCTGGAGTGCAACCAGTCCGGCCAGTTCGGGTTCATCGAGGTGGACACCGGTCAGCCGATCGCCCGGACCATCGCCGAGTGGCTCGCCGCCCCGGCACCGGGGCGGTCCGCGCACACCGACGGCACCGACGCGACGATGGTCTGACCGGCCGGGATCAGAGCGGGGGCGGCCCCGGCGGAAGCGCGGCACGCTGCCAGGCCGGGGCCGGCGCGGCCTGGCCCACGGACACCGGCGGGCGGGAGGGGGACCGGAGCGGCTCGAGGACGAACTCCAGGTCCCTGCTCACGCGTTCCGCCTCCCTGCGCACCTGCGTGGGGATGTCGCCGCGCTCCGCGATGAGCCGGTCGTAGATGGGGGAATCCTGGAACACCCGTCGACGCGCCTTTCCTGTCGTGGCCCTGTGTGCATTTTGGGCACGGCTGTGAAGTCTAGGCGCCGACGCACACTGAAGTACGAATTCTGCCAGAGCGCTTGACGGGCGACGAACCGGTGCTATGCGTCGGGACTCAGGCGCCCGTCGTGGAGCCCGGCCGGACGATCATCAGGACGGTGACGGTGGCCCACAGCAGGTTGAAGATCCCGGTGAACATGGCGAGCCGGACCGTCGCGGGACGGTCGACGGTCCGTCCGGCGTCCAGGTCCTCCAGCAGTTCCTCCTGGCGGGGCAGGACGAACGCGACGAGAAGACCGGCGGCGGCCGCGGTCAGCGCGATCGACGCGATCAGCCAGCCGCTGCCGAGCACGCCCATGGCCAGCGCGGTGGCGAGACCGAGCAGGGGCACCGACACCCCGAGGGCGGCGTACGCCCGGCAGATGCGGTGCAGCAGCCGGACCGTGCCCACCTCGACCGCGCCGTCCGCCGCCGGGACGCGCCGCGCGGCGGGCGGGAACATGCTGGCGGCCACGGTGACGGGTCCGACGGCCAGGATGGCGGCCAGGACGTGCAGGGTGAGCAGGAACTTCGTCATGGGGAACGGGGTCCTCGGGGTGGGCGGCTGATGGCAGCGCCCACGCTAGAGATCGCCCCCGGCCGCGCACAGCGGCGGAAACGACAGGTACCCACGGGTTCCCGCCAATCGGCTGCACCTGCCGTTGTCCGAGTCCCATGGCATGCGACCAGGCTTTCCCCGTGTGGCGGGAACCCGCCTAGGGTGGCGTCCATGCACACCGTGGCGATCCTGGTCCTCGACGACGTGGTGCCGTTCGATCTGGCGGCGCCCTTCCAGCTGTTCAGCTGGGCCCGGCTGCCGGACGGACGCCGTCCCTACCGGGTGCGGCTGTGCGCCGAGCGGCCCGAGGTGCGGACGGAGGGCTTCGGCCTGCGGATCGACCGGGGTCTCGACGGGCTCGCGGACGCGGACACCGTCGTCGTGCCGGGCTGCGACCACTCCGGGCCGCCCTCGGACGCGGTCGTGGCGGCACTGCGCGAGGCGGCGCGGGCCGGCACCCGGATCGCCTCCGTGTGCACGGGCGCCTTCGTGCTGGCCGAGGCCGGGCTGCTGGACGGGTTGCGTGCGACCACCCACTGGATGGCCACCGACGAACTGGCCCGGCGCTTCCCCGCCGTGAAGGTGGAGCCCGACGTGCTCTACGTGGACAACGGCTCCGTCCTCACCTCGGCCGGGGCCGCCGCGGGGCTGGACATGTGCCTGCACATGATCCGCGGCGACCTGGGCTCGGCGGTGGCCGCGCACTGCGCCCGGATGTCCGTGGTCCCGCTCGAACGGGAGGGCGGGCAGGCGCAGTTCATCGTCCACGAGAACCCGCCGGTGCCCCGCGGTTCGGTCCTCGAACCGGTGCTGGAGTGGATCGAGGACAACCTGGCCGGTGAGGTGACCGTCGCCGCGATGGCGGAGCGCGTCGGCATGAGCGAACGCACCTTCGGCCGTCGCTTCCGTGAGCAGACCGGGACGACTCCGCTGCAATGGCTGCTGCGGGCGCGGGTGCGCAGGGCCCAGTACCTGCTGGAGAACAGCGACCACACGGTCGAACGCATCGCCCGGCAGGCCGGGTTCGGCTCGCCGACCGCGTTCCGCGAGCGCTTCCGCCGGGTGGTCGGCACCACGCCGTACGCGTATCGCTCCGCCTTTCAGGGAAGAACGGTCTCTCAGGCGTCTTCGGTAACGGTGGGATAAATCACCCGAGTCCGAATGGCCCGCCGACAGTTGGGCAAGAGGTATCGATCCTCCCCCAAGGACGGTGAACGCCATGAACTGTTCCAGCCGCCTCCTCTGCCTCCTCTACCTGGCCACGAGCGCCGGACTCGCCTGGATCACGGTGCTGGAGATCCGGTACGGCCCGGCCTGGGCGGCGTGCCTGTTCGCCGCCGCCAGCCTGGTGCCGGTGATCGCCGTCGTACGCGAGACGGTGATCGGCGAACAGGACCAGAAGCTAAGGGAGTTGACCGCGAGGGCCGGGCGGGGCGGTGAAGCGGCCGAGGCGATCGTGCGGGCCGAGCTCGACGCGGCGTGCTGCGAGCGGTGGTGGACCAGCCTCGGCAGCGAACACGATCTGACCTGCCGTCACCGGTCGCCCCACCGCAGCAGCGCCGCCTGACCGGCTGGCCCGTTCAGGTCCGCCGCAGCACCTCGACCGCCAGGTCGTTGTCGACCGTGTAGTAGGGGCGCACCGCGAACTCCCCCGCCGTGGCGGCGGGATACACGAAGATCTCCTTGCGGTCCGCCACGTCGTCGAGCAGCCGGCCTGCGCGGATCACGGCGGTGTCGTCCCCGGCCCCGGGCCGGACGAAGACGTCCCAGACCCGGTCGCCCGTCCCGCCCTCGGCGAGCAGGTCCGCGTGGTCGACCGTGAAGGCGAGGTCGCGGCCGTCGGTGCCGGGTTGCGGGGCGACGGTTCGCTCGACGCCCTTGCCGCCGCGCAGGCGCAGCAGCACGCAGCCCCCTTCGGTGAGCGAGGCCCCGTGCAGCCGGGCCCTGACGGTGGTGGACCGGTCGGTGACGTCGATGCCGGCGACCTCGGCGTGGGCATCGCGCAGCCAGGTGCGCAGCGCGAGATACCCGTCCTTGGTGACGTAGGGAATGCGGACGGCCACCGGTGCCGGCCGGTCGCGGAGGTGCCCGGCCACGAGGGCGCGCAGGTCACGGAGGCCGGGACGGGACCGCACGCGCTCGCCGTCCGGTTCGGGCAGCAGGTAGAGGTCCCAGCGGCCCTCGGGCAGGTCGGGCAGCGGGTCGAGGACGGCGGTCAGCCGTCCGTCGCCGCCCACGGTGAGGTCGAGTTCCCGGAGGCTCTCCTCCGGCTGTCCCTTCCTGGGGCGCAGGCGCAGCAGCAGCCGGGGGGACGGGAAGGCCGCCGGGTCGGGTGGGACGACGTGGAAGGTGATCCGGCCGTCCGCGTCGGCCGTGCAGGCTATGGCGGGCGGTGCGGTGGGTGCCGACTGCGTGTTCATCACTTGCCTCCGCGGATCGTGCGGCGTGCGGCGGAGGCCGCGGCGTAGGCGGCGTCCCGGGCGGCGAAGCCGTGTCCGGCCAAGGCCCGGCGCAGTCGTGCCGGTTCCGGTGGCGCCGGGGGCCGGCCGGTCCTGCGAGCCGTCGCCGCCGCCTCGATCAGACGCTCGGCCTGCTCGACCACGGGGACGGGTCCGAAGCGGCGCGCGTTGTCCAGGGCGGCACGGCCCATACGGCGGCGCAGATCGTCGTCGCGGACGAGGTCCAGCAGCGCGGCGGCCAGGGCGTCGCGGTCGCCGACAGGGACGAGCCGTCCGTCGGCGCCGTCCTCGATGATCTCGGCGGGGCCGTACGGGCAGTCGGTGCTCACCACGGGCAGCCCGCAGCGCATGGCCTCGACGATGGTCATGCCGAAGGGCTCGAAGTTGGCGGCGGTGGCCCCGATCGAGCCCTTGACCCACTCCGCCTCCATCGGTGCGGCGGCGCCCATCAGGAAGGCGTTGTCACAGAGTCCGAGCCGTTCGATGAGCCGGCGCAGCCGGGTGTGCTCCTCGCCCTTGCCGTAGATGCGCAGCTGCCAGTCCGGATGAGCGGCGGCGACCGTCGCGAAGGCCTCGATGAGCAGGTCGTAGCGCTTGACGGGGACGAGCCGTCCGGCCGCGACGATCACCTTGGCGGTGCCGTCCGCGGCGGGCAGCACGGGGTCGGGCACGCTGTTGGGCAGTGCCTCCACCCGGACGCCCGGCAGCCGCATCTTGCGCCGGTAGGCGGCGGCGTCGGCCTCGGTGACGGTGGTGAGCACGTCGAGCCGGCGGTAGGCGCGGCGCAGTGCGGTGCGCAGCCGGGGCGGGTGGTTGTCGAGGGTGAGGTGCTCCTGCCCGACGCGCAGGACGTGCTCGGGTGCCTGCCGTGCCAGGTGGACGTTGAGGCCGGGGCGGGTGCCGATGACGACCTCGGCGTCGGTGGCGGCCAGGGCCTCGCCGATCCGGCGGTCCGTCAGCTCGCTGTACTGGTGGTACCGGTACTCGGCGACGGGGAAGACCTTGGCCGGCCGCTGGTGCAGAGGGTGGTCCTTCTCCTGCCGCAGGTCCACCAGCGGGCGCAGCGCCACACGCGGGTCCAGGGTGTGGTTGGGGCGTTCCCGGTGCCGCAGCACCGAGACGATCTCCACGTCGTGCCGGTCCGCGAGTGCCTGGGCCAGGTTGAAGGTGGTGGTGATCGTGCCCCCTATCCCGTAGGCGTTGTGCAGCAGGAAAGAGATCTTCATGGTGGACTAGACCGCGCCGAGGGCCCGTCAGTTGCCCTGCGTTATCGCACTGTTGTCTCAGTCACTCTGCACTCGCCCTGCCGGGCCACGGGAAGGGGGCGACGGGTCACACGGCGTCGAGTTCGGCGAACTCCTCGTCGGTGAGCCGCAGTTCGGCCGCCGCGAGGGAGTCGCGGATGGTCTCGGGCCTGCTGGAGCCCGGGATCGGCACGACCACCGGGGACTTGGCGAGCATCCAGGCCAGGCAGACCTGCTGCGGGCTCACCCCGTGCGCCTCGGCGACCCGGGCGAACGGGGCGTAGGCGGAGCCGAGTTCACGGGCCTTGGCGATGCCGCCGAGCGGGCTCCACGGCAGGAACGCGATACCGCGCTCGTCGCACAGGCGCAGCTCGGGCTCGCTGGAGCGGAACGCCGGGGAGAACTGGTTCTGCACGGACACCAGCCGGCCGCCGAGGATCTCGTCGGCCTCCCGGATCTGGTCGGGGTTCGCGTTGGAGATGCCGGCCATACGGATCTTGCCCTCGTCGAGCAGCTCGCGGACGGCTCCGACGGACTCGGCGTACGGCACCTTCGGGTCGGGGCGGTGGAACTGGTAGAGGCCGATGGCCTCGACGCCGAGCCGGCGCAGGGACGCCTCGCAGGCCTCCTTGAGGTGCCGGGGGCTGCCGTCGAGCGTCCAGCTGCCGTCGCCGGGGCGCAGATGGCCGCCCTTCGTGGCGACCAGGACGTCCTGGCCCCGGTCGTGGGAGGCGAGGGCCTTGGCGATCAGGGTCTCGTTGTGGCCGACCTCGTCGGCGTCGCGGTGGTAGGCGTCGGCCGTGTCGATGAGGGTGACGCCCGCGTCCAGCGCGGCGTGCAGCGTGGCGAGGGACCGCTCCTCGTCCGGGCGTCCCTCGATGGACATGGGCATTCCGCCCAGTCCGATGGCGCTGACCTCGACGTCCCCGATACGGCGGGTGTGCATGGGTTCGTGACCTCTCTGGGCTGTCGCGCGGTGATGAACGCTCCCGGGCCCCACCAGCCTGACCGTCGGGCCGCGCGAGGTCCAATAGAAGAAAGAGAACGCATTCAGCGACGGCGCCGCTGAATCGCCCTGCGGGTCCCCAGCACGGTGGTCGGGAAACGGGCCACTTGCGCGGCGCCCGGGTCGGTGTGGCACGCTCACCCGGTCTTTTCGGCACTGTGAGAGGCGGCGGCATGCGCATCGGACTGCTCGGCACCGGCCCGTGGGCCCGGATGGCCCACGCCCCGGCCCTGAGCGCACACGGCGAGCTGGACTTCGTCGGGGTGTGGGGCCGTCGTACGGCTCCCACGAAGGAACTCGCCGACGCCCACGGCGTCCGCGCCTACGACGACGTCGACGCGCTGATCGCCGACGTGGACGCGGTGGCGGTGGCGCTGGCGCCGGACATCCAGGCGGATCTGGCGGCGCGGGCCGCGCGGGCGGGACGCCATCTGCTGCTGGACAAGCCGCTCGCGCCGACGGTGGAGCAGGCGCGGGCCGTCGTCGCGGCCACCGAGGGGACCGGGGTGTCCTCGGTGGTGTTCTTCACGGCGCGGTTCCAGCCGGAGACGGAGGACTGGATCGCCCGGCAGGCCGACGCGGACGGCTGGTTCACGGGGCGGGCCGAGTGGCTCGGCGCGGTGTTCAGCGGCGAGGGCAGCCCGTTCGCGGACTCGCCGTGGCGGCGGGACAAGGGCGCCCTGTGGGACGTCGGCCCGCACGCCCTGTCGGTGCTGCTGCCGGTCCTGGGCGACGCCCGGCGGGTCGCGGCGGCCGCGCACGGCCCCGGCGACACGGTCCATCTCGTCCTGGAGCACACGGGCGGCGCGTCCAGCACGCTCGCCCTGAGCCTCACGGCGCCTCCGGCGGCGGCCGGCGCCACGGTGGAGCTGCGGGGCACGGCCGGGGTTGCGCTGTTCCCGGAGAGCACCGCGACCGCCGTGGACGCGCTCGGCCGGGCGGCGGACGCCTTGCTGGACGCGGTGCGCACCGGGAACCCGCACGCCTGTGACGCCCGGTTCGGCCTGCGCGTCACGGAGATCCTGGCGGACGCGGAGAGCCGGCTGGGCGCCGGCGCGTGACGGAGGGCCGACGAGCGGGCCGCCGGTGTCGTGTCGTCACGACCGGCGGCCCCGCGGCGCCTACAGGTTGTAGCCCCCGGACACCTCGATGGTCTGCGCGGTGACCCAGCGGCTCTCGTCGGAGACGAGGGTGGCGATCATCGCGCCGATGTCGTCGGGCTCCCCGACCCGGCCGAGCGCGGTGCGCTCGGCGAGCGCCGGGATGATCTCCGGGAACTTGGTGAAGGCGTCGTCGCCGAGCCGGGTGCGGGTGGCGCCCGGCGCGACGCCGTTGACGCGGATGCCGCGCGGGCTGAACTCCTTGGCCAGGGCCCGGGTCAGGACGTCCAGCCCGCCCTTGACGGCGGCGTAGGCGGAGTAGCCGGGCTGCAGCCCGGACGAGGTGACGTTGCTGCTGGTGTTGACGACGGATCCGCCGTCCGCGAGCAGCGGGAGCAGCGCCTGGGTCAGGAAGTAGGGGCCCTTCAGCAGAACCCGCATCAGCCGGTCGAAGTCGTCCTCGGTGGTGTCCTCGAACATCGCGGTGTGGGCGATGCCGGCGTTGTTCACCAGGTGGTCGAAGGTGTCCCGCTGCCAGGTGTCCCGCAGGGCGGCGACGACCGCGTCGCGGAACGCCGGGAAGGTGCTGCTGTCACCGACGTCCAGCGGCAGGGCGACGGCGGTGCCGCCCTCCTTCTCGATGGCGGCGACGGTCTCCAGGCCACCCTCCTTGTTCCTGCCGTAGGTCAGGACGACCCCGACGCCACGGCGGGCGATCTCGACGGCGGCGCTCTGCCCGATGCCGGAACTGGCCCCGGTGACGATGGCGACCTGCATGACGTCTCTCCAATGGTCCGATTGTGTCGTCCCGGCTGTCACCGGAACAACTTCGATGCCTCCATTCAAAGCCTCTGGCCTGGGGAAACGTTAGACCGATCCTCTCGCGGACCTGCACGATCCTCCCGCGTACGGGAACTGGGGCCCGGCCCGGTGCTGCAATGGGCGTATGGACCTTCTGGAAGAGCTGAGAACGCTGCTGGCCCGGCATGTGCGGCCCGACTGGACCACCGCGATCGAGGGCGTCCACATCGCGCGCGTGGACCGGTCCGAGCCCCCGGTCCCCGAGATGACGGGGACCGTTCTCGCGGTCATCGCCCAGGGGGCCAAACGGCTCGCCCTGGGGGACCGCCTCTTCGAGTACGGCCCCGGCGAGTACCTGGTCGCCTCCGTGGACCTGCCGGTCACCGGCCAGTTCGTCCGGGTCGACCCCGACCATCCGGCGCTGGGCTTCGGCATGGTGCTGGAGCCCTCGGCGGTCGCGGAGCTGCTGCTCCAGGCCGGCCCGGGGACGGGCGCCCGGACCGGCGGGGGCACACCGTCGGGGATCGCCGTCAGCACCGCCTCCGACGCGCTGCTGGACGCGGTCGTACGGCTGCTGCGGCTGTTGGACGAGCCGCGTGACCGCCCCGTCCTCGCCCCGCTGATCAAGCGGGAGATCCTGTGGCGGGTGATCACCGGCGAGCAGGGCGCGACGGTCCGTCAACTCGGCCTCGCCGACAGCGGGCTGAGCCATGTCTCACGGGCGGTGCGCTGGATCCGCGAGCACTACGCGGAGCCGTTCCAGGTCGAGGACGTGGCCCGGATGTCCGGGATGAGCACGTCGGCCTTCTACCGCAACTTCCAGGCGGTGACGGCGATGAGCCCCATCCAGTTCCAGAAGCGGATCCGTCTGCAGGAGGCCCGGCTGCTGCTCGCCACCCGGCCCGGCGATGTCACCGGGGTCGGCCGCACCGTCGGCTACGACAACCCCTCGCAGTTCAGCCGGGAGTACCGCCGTCAGTTCGGGACACCGCCCAGCCGGGACGCCGCCCGCCTGCGGCACGCGGTGAACGGCGGGCCGGGCGCCCCGTCCTGAGCGACGACCCGTCAGTTCGCGGCGGGCGGCTCGAAGTTGATGCGCTCCTTGACGACGGGGAAGCCCGCCTTGGCGAAGTGCGCGGCCATGGGGGCGTTGCCCCGGTCGGTCGAGGCGGTCACGCGCGCGGCGCCGTGCTCGACGAGATGATGGGTGCACTCGGCGAGCAGGTCGTAGGCGTAGCCGTGGCCGCGCTGTTCGGGGACGACGCCGATGAACCCGATGGTCGGCCCGGACGGGTTGTGCGCCGGTATGTGGATGCCGGCGAGTTCGCCGTCGGGGGTGTGGGCGACCTGCCACCACTCGCGCGGCGAGGGGCACCAGTGGAAGAAGTCCAGCTCCTCCTGAGCGGCCTTGTCGAGGCCGCCCTCCTCGACGGCCCGCAGCGCGTGCGCGTCGTAGGTGGCGGAGTGGATACGGCGCAGGGCGTCGAAGAAGACGGCGTCGTCCGGTTCGGGTGCGAACCGCAGACGTCCGGGGCGCTCGGGCAGTCCGAGGTCGGGCGTCCAGCGGTACTGGAAGCGCTCCACGAGAAGGGTGTAGCCGGCGGCGCGAGCGGCGGCGAAGCGGGCCTCGGCGGCGGCCTTGAGGTCAGGGTCCTCGCGCCAGTCGCCGGGCAGGTTGATCTCCAACTCGACCTGCCAGGGCGCCGAGCGCAGCAGCGCGGCGCCGGCCTCCTCCTCGCCCTCGGCGACGTCGAACCAGTTGATGTTCACCGGCTGCGCGTCGTCCGGGCCGCCCCACCAGGCGCCGCGGGCGACGACGGCTCCGTCGCGCAGGGCCACCCTCTTCCACTCGGCACGGAACACCGTCTCCCGATGCCCCTCTGCGGCGGAGAGCGGGTCGGGGTGGGCGTCGAAGAGCGCGGTGTCGTCGGCGGTGAGCGTGCGGATGACCGGATCGGTCATGAAGTCCTCCGGGTTGCGGACGGTGAAAGCCCCCGGACGGTACGTGGCGGCCGTCCACGCCGTCCATGTCTTTTCGCGGATCACCCTGTCCCCCGACCCCTCTTCCGGAAGCGCTCTCAAGCGGTCGGCACGCCTTAAGGCTGCCTTAGGCAAGGATTAAACGATCGTGCACGTTTCATGACGATCACTGTTTCCGCAGGTCAGCCCAATTTCGGCGCTGTGCGGACCTGTTGGCCCCTGAGAGAGGCGTGCGTACCATCGGGGCCCATCGGCGGCGCGACTCCCCTGTTCCGAGAGCGCTCTCAGAACGCTCGCCGGGGCCGCCGTGTCCAAGGCACCCGCTCGACCACCCCGGGAGACCCCCCACATGACATCCCGACACCAGCGCCCCCTCGGCCGCCGCCGGCTCCTGTTCGCCCTCGGCGGCGCGGCGGTCGCCGTCCCCGCCATCGCGACCGTGGCGCCGTACGCCCTCGCGGGCACGTCCGAGGACGGTGCGGCGAAGAAGGCGAAGGCCGCGGCGGACACGCTGCCGCTGACGATCGTCAACGACAACGGCGAGTTCGACAACGCCAACGTGCACATCTACGTCGTCGGCAACCAGGACGGCCGCCAGGTCCGCCTCACCCCGGACGGCACCCTCGCGCCCATCGCCCTGTCGGACAACGGCGCCGACGGGTTCACCGACTACGCGATCAGCCTCTCCGGGAGCGGCGGGACCCGGCTGTCCCTCCCCCACATGTCCGGCCGGATCTATGTGGCGCTCGGCGAGAAGCTCAAGTTCAAGGCCGTCGCCGACGGCAACGGCAACGCGGCGCTCCAGTTCCCGGCCGGCTGGGTCTCCTCGGACCCCAACTTCCCGGTGCTGCACGACTGTGCCGAGTTCACGTTCAACTCGTCCGGGATGTTCTGCAACACCACCATGGTCGACATGTTCAGCGTGCCGCTGAGCATCCGGCTCACCGGTGCGAAGGACCAGACGACGGGCAAGCTGAAGGAGGGCGGGCGCGCCTCCGTCTTCGACGCGGTCCGCGAGGTGGAGGAGTTCTCCCGGCTCGTCGTGGACGACACCCGGGTCATCGCCCCGGGCCACGGCCTGGACGCCGGGCTGTTCGCCGAGGACTACTTCGCCCCGTACATCGACGAGGTGTGGAGCACCTACACCGGCCGGGACCTCGAGGTGACCACCAACGCGGGCACGTTCACCGGCCGGGTGCGCGGCGACCGCTTCACCTTCGACGGGCCGGCGCAGGTGTCCTTCGCCAAGCCGTCAACGCGGGACGTGCTGTTCTGCGACGGCAAGCTGGCCGCCCCGAACGACGGCACCACCGGGCCGGTGGCGGCGATCCTCGGCGCCGGTTTCAACCGTTCGACGCTGCTGAGCAAGCCGGCGCAGCCGACGACCGACCCCGCCGGGTTCTACGGCACCGATCTCACCAACCACTACGCCAAGGCCGTGCACGCGGCCACCGAGGACGGCAAGGCGTACGGCTTCGCCTTCGACGACGTGGCCGACTTCGCCTCGTACATCCAGGACACGGCGCCGACCGGGCTGACGCTGACGCTCACGCCGTTCGCCTGACGGGTCCGGGCAGCAGGTGGCGGGGGGACGGGCCGGGGTTTCCGTCCCGCCCCCGGAGGTACCCCGAGGGCTCGGGGCAGCGGTGCCGCGGCGGGTCCCCGGGGTCCTCCGGATGCAGGAGCCGCTCCGGCGATGAATGGTGGGTAGCAGACCCGATGACCGCACCGGGCCCGAACCGAAGATCCCCGGATCCGAGGGAGCAGAGATGATGCCGACGTCCCAGCCCGAAGCGTCCGGGCCGTCCGAGGAGCGTTGCACCCCGGACGACCTGCTCCACGCCCGCACCGGCACCGAGGTGTCGCCCGAGGACATCGTGCTTGCCTCGGGCAAGGACATCAACGCGCGCAACCTGGAATGGGCCAAGCGCAAGATCGAGGCGGAAGGGCCCTCCGCCCTGGAGAAGCTGCTGCCGTAGAAGTCCCCCGCGCGCAAGAGCCGCACGGCCGCCTCGGGCAGGAGCCGACGCCCGAGGCGGCCCCCGGGCTGCGCCCCCCGACTATTCGTCCAGGCAGACGACCGGCACCCGATGGACCGCGTTGTTGGCGAACCCGCCCCGGTTCCAGGGCTGTTCCAGGGGCTGGGAGCGGCCGTCGGCGTCGGTCGCCCGGACGGCGAGCTCGTAGGTGCCGGGAGTGGCGGTCCACGGGTGCCGCCAGCGGCGCCAGGCCCAGCTGTGCCCGTCCTCCGGGTCCAGTTCCGCCTCCCGCCAGGTGACGCCGGCGTCCGTGCTGACCTCGACACGGGTGACGGGCGCGTATCCGGACCAGGCCCGCCCCTCCAGGGTCACCGGGCCGGGGCGCAGCATCCGGGCGCGGGACATGAAGTCGGGGAAGCCGGGCGGGACCAGCAGGGCGCGCGGGGCGATCCGGGTCACCGGCTCCCCCACCTCCTCGGGCCGCTGCCGCAGCCGGTAGGCGACGGTCTGCTGGAATCCGGTGAACGGCTCGTCGGCGACGGTGACGTCCCGCAGCCACTTGACGTGGGCCATGCCGTACCAGCCGGGCACGATCAGGCGCAGCGGGTGTCCGTGCTGCGGGGGCAGCGGGGAGCCGTTCATCGCGTACGCCACCAGTACGTCGGGGTCGTCGCCCGTGGCCACCTCCAGGGGGAGCGCCCGCTGGTAGTCCTGCTCGACGCCGCGTTCCACCCCGTGGTCGGCGCCGGTGAACACGACGTCGACGGCCTCGTTGCGTACCGACGCCTCGGCGAGCAGCAGCCGCAGCGGGACGCCGGTCCACTCGGCGGTGCCGACGGCTGCTTCGAGCCAGGGCTGGCTCACCGGACGGGGCGTGAGCAGGGCTCGCCCGTTGCCGGCGCACTCCAGCGTGACCCGGGTGGTGACCTGCGGGAACGACGCGAGGTCGGCCGGGGACAGGCTCAGCGGGCGGCGGACCCGGCCGCCGACGGTGAGCCGCCACGGCGTGCCGTCGGGGACGTACGGGATGTCGTAGTGCGTGAGCACATAGTGCAGGCCGGGCGGGGTGACGTCGTGGCGCAGGGTCTCCAGCGGCAGACCGTGGTTGCGCGCGGCGAGCGCCAGCTCGTCCGGGCCGATGCCCTCGTCGGGGGCGGCCAGCCGGGCCGGTGCGCTCGCGTCGGCGAGTCGATGACCCATGACCGCCATTATCCGCGCGATCGCCGTGGCCCGCGCGGACGGTTGCCCGCTCACCCTTCCGGAACGGGCCCACCGGCTGCCAGACTCCTGAGGTGCCCGACTACGACATGCTCGTCATAGGTTCCGGACCGGGCGGCCAGAAGGCCGCCATCGCCGCCGCAAAGCTCGGCCGACGCGTCGCCGTCGTGGACCGCCCCGACATGGTCGGGGGCGTCTCCATCCACACCGGCACCATCCCGTCCAAGACCATGCGCGAGGCCGTGCTGTATCTGACCGGCCTCAGCCAGCGCGATCTGTACGGCCAGAGCTACCGGCTGAAGGACGACATCACGGTCGCCGATCTGACCTCGCGCACCCGGCATGTGGTGGGTCGCGAGGTCGACGTCATCCGCAGCCAGCTCTCCCGCAACCAGGTCGCCCTGTACGCCGGCGTCGGCCGCTTCGTCGACCCGCACACGGTCGCCCTGCGCGAGGTCACCGGTCAGGAGCGGCTGCTCACCGCCGAGCACATCGTCATCGCCACCGGCACCCGGCCCGCGCGGCCCGCCAGTGTGGAGTTCGACGGCAAGACGATCATGGACTCGGACAACGTCCTGTCGCTGGAGCGGGTTCCGCGCTCCATGGTGATCGTCGGGGCCGGTGTGATCGGCATGGAGTACGCGTCGATGTTCGCGGCGCTCGGCAGCAAGGTCACCGTGGTCGAGAAGCGCCCGGGGATGCTCGACATGTGCGACGTCGAGGTGATCGAGTCCCTCAAGTACCACCTGCGGGACCTCGCGGTGACGTTCCGGTTCGGCGAGACGGTCGCCGCGGTGGAGCGGCACGCCCGCGGCACGCTCACCGTCCTGGAGAGCGGCAAGAAGATCCCGGCCGACGCCGTGATGTACTCGGCGGGCCGGCAGGGCCTCACGGACGAACTGGACCTGGCCAAGGCGGGGCTGAGCGCGGACCCCCGCGGCCGGATCACGGTCGACGAGCACTACCGCACCGAGGTCCCGCACATCTACGCCGTCGGCGACGTCATCGGATTCCCGGCCCTGGCGGCCACCTCGATGGAACAGGGACGGGCGGCGGCGTACCACGCCTGCGGGGAGCCCGTCGGCCGGATGCACCACCTCCAGCCGATCGGGATCTACACCATCCCGGAGATCAGCTTCATCGGCCGGACCGAGGACCAGCTCACGGAGGACCGGGTGCCGTTCGAGGTCGGCATCTCCCGCTACCGCGAGCTGGCCCGCGGGCAGATCATCGGCGACTCGCACGGCATGCTGAAGCTGCTGGTCTCCCCCGAGGACCGCACCCTGCTGGGGGTGCACTGCTTCGGCACGGGCGCGACCGAGCTCATCCACATCGGCCAGTCGGTGATGGGGTGCGGCGGGACCGTCGACTATCTGGTGGACGCGGTGTTCAACTACCCGACGCTCGCGGAGTCCTACAAGGTGGCCGCCCTCGACGCGACGAACCGGCTGCGGCAGATCGACCACATCGTCGACTGAGGGGCCGGAACGGACTGCGTCACAGGTCCTCGTCGTCGACGACGTGCATCGCGGCCTCCTCGGCGCCGGCCGCCCCGGCGTCGATGCCCACGTCGTCGGCGATCTCCTCCTTGACGGCGTCCTCGTGCGCCCCCTCGTCCGGGGCCACCAGCCGGCCGGCGCGCTCGTCACCCGCCTCCGGGTCGACGGGTTCGCCCTCGCCGCCGGGCAGGTCGCCCACGTCGTCGCCGACGGGAGCGTCGACGTCCGGGACCTCCTCCGCGAGCCGCTGGTCGAGGCTCTCGCCCTCGTGCTGTTCGGCCGCGGTGGTGCCGTACCTGTCCACGCCGAGCGGCTTCTCCGGGGGCGAGTAGCCCTCGTCGAGCGTGTCGTCGTACGTCCGCTCGTCCAGGGCGTCCTGCATGTCGAGCGGCGCCGCGTCCTCCTGCTCCTCGTTGCTGCCCGTGGGCTGGTACGCGTCGTCGGCCATCGGCTCGGTGCCCATGCCTGCCTCCCTCACTCAGGCGCGGCGGCTGTCGTGCCCGCGCGTGTCCTGAACCGCGTTTCCCGAAGCACCGTCTCCAACCCATGAAGATCCCCGAGGCCCCGGTGGGGCCCCGGCCGGGTCGCTATCATCACTGCGCACACCGCGTGACGGCCCGGCGACGCAACGGCGTACAGTGTCGCCACCCCCATGTCGGCCGCCCCGACCCGAGGTCATCCCTTGGAGGTTCGTGGCGTTGTCCCACACCCCCCACTTCTTACGGCGCCGGGGCCGGGGCCCCGTGCGCCGTGCACGACGGAAAGCGGCCCAGCCATGAGCAACCCCAGGGGCCGAGGGCTCCAGGCCAACGCCCTCGGCACCTTCGACACCGTGGTGATGGCGGTCGCGGGCAGCGCCCCGGCCTACTCGATCGCCGCGACCACCGCGGTCCTGGTCGGCGCGGTCGGTCTGGCCAGTCCCGCCGCGCTGCTGTACTGCGCGATACCCATGCTCGGCATCGCCGTCGCCTTCAGCCGGCTCAGCCGGATCGCCGTGCACGCCGGGGCCGGCTACTGCTGGGTCGCCCGTACCCTGCACCCGTTCCTGGGCTTTCTCTGCGGCTGGGCGCTGGTCGTCTCGGCGACCATCTTCATGGTGGCCGGCTCACTGCCCGCCGGGGCGATGACGCTGGCCCTCTTCGACGAGGGGCTCGCCCACGACACCGCGCTGTCCACCCTGGTCGGCGCGGGCTGGTTCCTGGTCATGCTGCTGGTGGTGCTGGGCGGGGCCCGGCTCACCGTACGGGCCCAACTGGTGCTCACCGGGGCCGAGCTGTCCATCCTGGCGCTGTTCGCGGTGCTCGCCCTGTTCCACGCCGACGGGGCCCGCGCCTTCGACTGGTCGTGGCTGGGCTTCGGGCACTTCGACGGGGTCGCCGGGTTCGCCTCCGGGGTGCTGATCGCCGCGTTCTACTACTGGGGCTGGGACGTCGCGAGCAACCTCAGCGAGGAGACCCGGGACAGCCGCCGTACGACGGGTCTCGCGGGTCTGATCGGGGTCGGCGTCGTCTTCCTGCTGTTCGAGGTCTTCACCATCGCGGTCAACGTCATCCTGTCGTCCCGGCAGATCCGGGAGAACGACGCGAACGTGCTGGCCGCGCTCGGCGAGGAGGTGTGGCCGGGCTGGGGCGGCAAGGTGCTCGTCGCGGCGGTGATGCTGTCCACCGTCGCCACCCTGCAGACCACGCTGATCCAGGTGACGCGCTCCCTGTTCGCGATGGGCCGGGACCGGACGATGCCGTCGGCGCTCGGCCGGGTGCACCCGCGCTGGAACACTCCGTGGGTGGCGATCGCGGTCGTCGGGGTGGTGGCGCCGGCGATGTTCCTCGCGTCCAACCTCCTCGGCACGGTCGGCGACATCCTCTCCGAGGCGATCGCCGCGATGGGGCTGCAGATCGCCTTCTACTACGGGCTGACGGGGCTCGCGGCGGTCGTCGCCTACCGCAGGCTGCTGCTGAGGTCGGTGCCGGACTTCCTGCTGGGCGGGGTGTGGCCGCTGTTCGGGTCCCTGTTCATGTTCGCGATGCTCGTGGAGTCGCTGGGCGAGCTGAGCGGCTGCGCGATCGGCATCGGCATCGGGGGCCTGGCCGCCGGCGCGATCCCCATGCTCTGGTACTGGCGGCAGGGCAGCGACTACTACCGGCCGTCCGCGCTGGACGCCACCCGGACCGTCGAGGCGGACTACGTCCCGGCCGCCCGAAGCGGCTCAGGCTCCCTCGTCCACGAGGGCTCTCCCACCGACTTCTGACGGAGGCCCAGATGGCGCGAGGCGGTTCCCGGCGCGACCTCATCCCCGACTTCGACCCCGACTGCGGCGACGCCGCCCTCACCCGTGCCCGCCAGGACATCGTCATCGGGCGCTGGCAGGGCCTGCGGGAGCTGCTGCGGGCCACCGGCCCCGACTGGCCGTCGCGCGGGCACCGGGTGCGGTCGCTCGCGCAGGCGTGCGCGGCGAATTCGACGGCGGAGTCCTGGCTGGCCGCCGAGCCGCGCGGCGCCGACCCGCTCGTGCTGCGGGCGGCGACCGAGACGACCCGGGCGTTCAGCCTCGCCGTGGCCGCGGGCCGGGGCGTCGCCGTGGACCAGCGGCGGGTCGACGCGGCGGTGCTGGCCTGCCTGCGGGCCACCGAGGCGTACCCGGAGGATCCGACGCCGTGGGTGTCGCTCATCTCGGTGGCACGGCTGTACCCGTCGGGGGTGCGGCGGCAGGAACTGGGGCGCTGGTGGGACGAGTTGCACCGGCGCGACCCGTACAGCGTGGAGGGCCACCTGCAGGTGCTGCACTACTACTCGTCCCGCTGGCACGGCTCGCACGGCCTGATGTACGACTTCGCCCGGGACGCGGCCGGGGTGTCGCCGCCGGGCTGCCCGCTGCCGGTGCTGGTCCAGTACGCGCGGGTCGAGGAGTACCGCTACGCCCTGGACGCCAGCGGGGGCCAGCACGCGTCCATGGGGCTCGGTACGCACTGGACCGGTCCGGGTGCCGTCGGGGACGTACGACGGACCTGGGAGCGCTGGATCGGGGGGCGGGGCGGGGGCGCGGTGACGCCGGCCGAGGTGCGGGACCTCAACCACCTGGCGCACGCGGCCTGTCAGGCGGGGGTCCGCGAGGTCGCCGGGCCGCTGCTGCGGATGCTGGGCGGGCGGGCGACCCGCACCCCGTGGGCGTACACCGGCGACCCGGTCAAGCAGTTGACGCGATGGCGGCGCGAGATCGAGGTGCCGGGGTGAGCTGCCCCGGGGCTCACAGCGTGCGGCGCCGGACCAGCAGGGCGAGGACCAGCAGGCCCGGCAGAAGCGGCAGCCACACCGTCAGCAGCCGGTAGCCGAGGACGGCGGAGGCGGCCGTGGCCGCCGGTGTCCCGGCGGTCGTGAGGGCGTAGGCGAGCACGGCGTCCAGGGAGCCGAGGCCGCCGGGCGTCGGCAGCAGCGCGGCCGCCCCGCTCGCCGCGAGGTACAGCAGGGCCAGCCGGGCCGGGCCGAGCGTCAGCCCGACCGCGTGGGCCACGGCGCTCAACGCGGCGCAGTGCAGCAGGACGTACGCCAGCGAGCCGCCCCACAGGGCCGCCGCCCGCGCCGGCCGGGCGTGCACGGCGACGCAGTGGCCGCGCAGCGCGGTCAGGACGGCGCGGCCCCGGGACCGTACGGTGTCGCTGAGCAGCAGGACACAGAGCGCCACGGCACACAGGGCGGCCGGCACTCCCCCGCCCGCGCGCGGCAGCCGCAGCACGCCCGGGAGGGCGAGGACGAGTGCGGCGATCAGGGCCGCCCGGACGACCACCCCGGCGGTGCCCTTCACGGCGAGCGCGGTGGCGGCGCGGGTGAGCGGCAGGCCGGCCCGTACGAGGTGGCGCAGGTTCACCGCGCCGGAGCCGAGTCCGGCGGGCAGCACATGACCGGCGGCGGACGCGGCGAACTGCGCGGCCACCAGGGCCGTGGGCGGCAGCCGGCGCAGCACGGCGCCCTGCTGGGCGAGCGCCGCGCACGGCCAGGTCGCCAGGGTGGCCGCGGCGGCGACCAGCAGCCAGCCCCGGTCGGCGGCGGTGAGCCGGACGGCACCGGTGTGCAGCACCGGCCAGTGGCGCCGGGCCAGCCAGGCCACGGCGACGAGGACGGCGAGGGTGAGGGCGGTGTGCGCGTAGGCGTGGGCGCGCCGGGGGGCGGGGGTGAGGGCCGGGTCCGGCGTCATCCAGGTCCGCCCGCGCCCGGGAGCGGGGCGACGCGGACGTCCAGGCGGGGCAGGCGGTGCAGGTCCCAGGTCCGGGCGTAGCCGGGGCCCTCGCCGTGGCGGGGACTGAGGGCGGCGACGGGGTCGCGGCGGGCGGTGTCGAGGATCGCGGCCTCGGTGGTGTCGGCGTTGTGGCCGCTGACCGCGCCGGAGGCGCAGCCGGTGTAGAACGCGATGGGGATCGAGTCGCGCCCGGTGAGCAGGCAGGGCGGGCGGACACCGAGCCGGTGGAGTTCGGTGGCCGAGCGGGCCCAGTCGATCCGGGCGCGGGTGGTGCGGTCCACGGTGGCGGTCAGGACGGAGAACTGCACGCTCAGGTGGCCGGCGAGCGCCAGCGCGATCAGGGCGAGGGCCACCGGGCGCCTCCGCCCGTCCCTGCCGACGGCCAGGTGGAACAGGGCGTCGGCGACGGGGATCGCGAGCAGCGCGTAGGCGGGAAGCAGGAAACGGGGGGCCGCGTAGCCGATGAGGAACAGGTAGGGGACGGCGGCCGTGGTGGCACAGGCCAGCGGGAGCAGGGTGCGCCGGGTGCGCCCGGAGCGGACGGCGACCAGGAGGCCGTACCCGGCGAGCAGCGGGAGTGTCAGCCACCAGAGGTAGATGCCGGGGTCGGGGAGTTCGCCGTTGCAGGGCCGGCACAGGGCGTATCCCATGAGGCTGCGCATCTGGTCGTCGACGGCGATGTTCCAGCCCAGGTCGCCCTGGATGCGGGAGGCCTCGTTGAGCCGTTCGCGCAGTCCGCCGAAGGCGAGGAACGCCTCGACGACCCACTCGACGCCCCCGGCGGCCAGGCCTCCGGCGAGCGCGCCACCGAGCCGCCAGAGCCGCCGGACGAGCACGAGGACAAGAAGGGGCAACGTCACCCACACGGCGTCCGTGGGCCGCATCCAGGCCATCAGCGCGGCGCCTGCGACGATCCCCCACAGGGCGGCTGTGTCGAAGCGGTCGGCGCGGGCCCGCAGGAAGCAGCCGACGCAGATCAGGGCGCCGAACGCGACCCAGAGGTTGGGCATGGCCTGCGGACCGTAGAACAGGGTGATCCACAGGGTGGCGAGGAAGGCTCCGGCGCCGGCCAGCACCCGGGCCGGGAACAGCCCGCGCCACACCCGCAGGGCGACGTAGAGGCCGAGGCCGGACAGGACGGCGAGATAGACGCGCAGCAGGATCGTGGACGACGACCAGGAGGCGACGGGCCACACCAGCAGGGAGACCCCGCGCGAGCGGGGAGCGCTGAAGAAGGCGGCGGGCCGGTCGGCGGAGACCTGGCTGACGTAGACGATCTCGTCCCAGCCCAGGCCCATCGCAGGCCCTACGAGGAGGAGTTGCGCGACGGTGAAGGCGCCGGCCACGGCCGCGAGCAGGAGGTCCCCGCGCAGGCGCCGGGGCGCTCCCGTCCCGCTCGGTTCGTCGCGCCGTCCCGTGCTGACGAGCATGGGCTTGGTGCCGTGCGCCATCGATCACCCCTCACCCCCGCGTCGCGGGTCCTCCGGGCTCCGCGGCCCGGCGAGAGGCCCGGGGAGCCGAAAAGATCATAAACACTGATAAACTAACTCGAACCGGACTCAGATGGGGGGCGGGTTCGGCCAGGTGCCGCACGGCCCGCGTGTTCGCCCCGGTCAGCGGCCCCCGCCGGGGTGGCCCGCCGTCACCCGGATGCCAGACTCTGCTGTGTGGCACCGACCTTCACCGAACTCCTGGACCGCGCCCGCTCCCTGGCCGACGGCGGCGGCCGCGCCGTCCTGGGTATCGCCGGCAGCCCCGGCGCGGGCAAGACGACCCTGGCCGAGACCCTGGTGCGGGAGCTGAACGGCACGGGCGACCCATGGGTCGCGCATGTGCCGATGGACGGCTTCCATCTCGCCGACGCCGAACTGGAACGGCTCGGCCGCCGCGACCGCAAGGGCGCCCCGGACACCTTCGACGCGGCCGGGTACGCGGCACTCCTGCGGCGGCTGCGCGAGGAGCCCGGCGACGACATCGTCTACGCACCCGGCTTCGAACGGGAGCTGGAGCAGCCGATCGCCGGCACGGTGCCGGTGGAGCCGGCGGCCCGGCTGGTGGTCACCGAGGGGAACTACCTCCTGCTGGACACGGGCGCCTGGGCGCGGGTGCGGGCGCAGCTGGACGAGGTGTGGTTCTGCGAACTGGACGAGGAGGAGCGGCTGCGGCGGCTGATCGCCCGTCATGAGCGGTTCGGCAAGACGCACGAGGAGGCGGTGGCCTGGGTGATGCGCTCGGACCAGCGCAACGCCGAGCTGGTCGCGGCGACCCGGGACCGGGCCGACCTGACGGTCCCCGCGACCGCGCTCCCCGCGTGACACCGGGACGGCGTGAACCCCGGGCAGCCGTGGACCGTACCCGCGGGCACGGACCCGGCGGCACCCCGGAGCGGATGATGGCACTCGAACCGAACCCGGTCGCGTCCACGGGGACGCCCCCCGTCCCCCGTGCAAGGCCCGCCGCACGGCGATGGCTGACGCCCCTGCTGGTGGCGCTGTTGCTCGGGCAGATGGCCGTGGCCATGGTGACGACGGCGGTGCGGCAGACGCCGACGATCGACGAACCCGTGTACGTGGGGACGGCCGCCGAGTATCTGCACGAGCACCGGGTGGTCCACAACCCCGAGCATCCGCCGCTCGGCAAGCTCGTCATCGCGGTGGGAGTGGCGCTCGCCGACCCCCGGGTGGACCCCGGATTCACCGGCGACCAGGGCGAGTTGGGGCGGCACCTGCTGTACGAGTCGGGCAACGACCCGTGGCGGGTCATGCTGTTCGCGCGGCTCCCCGTGATCGCCCTGACACTTGCCTTCGGCTGGGTGGTGTTCGCCTTCGCCCGTGAACTGGCGGGCACGGGCGCGGGGTTGGCGGCTCTCGCGCTGTACGCCTTCTCCCCCGATCTGATCGCCCACGGTTCCCTCGCCACGCTCGACGTGCCGGCGGCCGGATTCGTGCTGACGTCGGCGTGGCTGGTGTGGCGGGCACGCGGGCGGCCTCGCCGGTACGTCCCCCTGGCCGGGGTGGCGCTCGGGGCGGCCCTGGCGACGAAGATGAGCACGCTCCCGGCCGTGCCCGTCCTGCTGGCGCTCACCGCGCTGTCGGTGTGGTCCGCGCGGGTGCCGTCGTCGTCCCGGCGCCGCGCGCTGGGCCGGGCGGTCACGGGCGCCGGAGTCGTGGCCCTGGTCGCGGTCGCCGTCGTCTGGCTGGCGTACCTGGTGGTCGATCCCCGGCTGCGCTGGGACCCGGAGCAGCCGGTGCCGGTCGTGCACGGGCTGCGCGGACTGGCGGTGGACCTGCTGCCGTTCCCGGAGTCCTACCGGGACGGTATGCGTGTGCAGTTCGCCTTCGAGAACCACCCCTGGCAGGGCTTCCTGTTCGGCCGGCTCTACACGGGGGCGCTCTGGTACTACCTGCCCGCCGCGCTCCTCGTGAAGACGCCGCTCGGCATGCTGGCGCTGTGGGCGGCGGGTGTGGTGGCGGTGCTCGCGGTACGGCGGCTGCGGCCGGTGGCGCCGTATCTGCTGGCACCTTCCGCCGTGCTGCTGGCCGCGGCGATGCTCGGGGCGCGCAACTTCGGTACGCGGTATGCCCTGTTCCTGCCGATGTTCCTGGCGGTGGCGGCGGGGTGCTCATTCGTCGTACGACGGCGGTGGATCACGGCCGGGGTGGTGGCGCTGGCGGCCTTCGTCGCGGTCAGTTCACTGCGGACGTTCCCCTACTATCTTCCGTACTCCAACGAGGCGTTCGGCGGTCCGGAGCGGACCCGGCTTCGGCTGCACGACTCGAACGTGGACTGGGGCCAGGACCTGGGCCGGCTGGCCGACCGGCTGCGCGAGCGGTATCCGGGCGAGCGGGTCTGGCTCGTCTACAAGGGCAGCGGGGTGCCGTCGTACTACGGCATCCGGGCCCGAGATCCGCGCCAGGTGCCTCCGGACGAGGTGCGCGGGCTGCTCGTCGTGTCGGACTCCGCGGCGGCCAAGGCGACCGGACGGCTGGCCCGGCTGATCGCCGGCAGTCGCCCCGTCGATACCATCGGGCATTCGATCACTCTGTACCGGCGGTGAGCGGGCGCCCGTTCGATCCCTGGTCACCACGGTGTGTGGGCTATGTTGAAGCACTGTGGAAGACAAAGGAGGCGCGCCTTCGCCCTCGCCCCAGCAGGCGCGCGCGCAGGCGTCCGCGATCACCTCGGGAAAGACCGCTCCGGAAGCGGAGGCTTCCCCGACTTCCCAGCTCTGGACCCTGTTCGACCAGCCCAGGCTGTCGCCGGGGCAGCGCCGCATCGCCCAGTATCTGATCGAGCACCTCACGGAGGCGGCGTTCCTGTCGATCACCGATCTCGCGGAGCGGGTCGGGGTCAGCCAGCCCTCGGTGACGCGGTTCGCGGCGGCGGTGGGCTTCAGCGGCTATCCGGCGCTGCGGGAGAAGCTGCAGTCGATCGCCCTGGGGACGTTCGCGGGCGGCCCCTCGGAGGAGAACGGCGCCAATGAGCTGCAGTCCGCCGTGGACGCCGAGATCGAGAACCTGGAGAACCTGCGCCGGGACTTCGTCGACCCCGACAAGGTCATCGACGCCGGCCGCAAGCTGTCGCGGTCCACACCGCTGACCATTCTCGGGCTGCGTATCTCGGCCTCCCTCGCGGAGTACTTCGCCTACGCGGCCCGCCGTATCCACCCCGACGTACGCCTGGTCACCCGGGGTGGCAGCGTCGCCTACGACGCCCTGCTCCAGTCGCGGGAGGCCGGGGGCACCTGGGTGCTGGCGTTCTCGATGCCCCGGCACGCCCAGGAGACGCTCACGGCCGTGCAGGTGGCGCGCAGCGCCGGCCTGAAGATCGCCCTCGTCACCGATCTCGCGCTCGGCCCGATCGCCGACGCCGCCGACGTCGTCTTCGCCACCGGCACCGGCTCCCGCCTGGTCTTCGACTCGTACGCGGCCCCCGGAGTGATGGCGGCCGCGCTGCTCCAGGCGATGACCGACGCCGACCCGGAGCGCACCCAGGGGCGCCTGGAGGAGTACGAGCACATCTCCGACCAGCATCAGTTCTTCCTGCGGGACTGACGGGACCGCTCCCACCTCACCTGCCGAACCACGGCACAAGGGCAGCTTTCACTTCAAATCACGCATGAATGTTTTCATACGCCTTGCAAACCAGACGGCATATATAAATACTGCACACGCATCACCCGCCCGACAGAAAGCAGCCGGTCCGCTCATGCGCACGTTCTCCCATCCGTCGTGCGCATGCCGGCTGTCGTATCGGGCTCCACAACGAGCAGTCCGGGCCGCCGTCTCCTACCCGCGTCGGCGCACGGGCTGTTCGGTCGGGCACCGCGTGCGCGGCTGCCCGGTGGCGGCGGCCCCGGTCATCCCCTAGGCCGGGGCCGCGCCGAAAACCCGTCGGACACCCCGGACGACGCCGCACACCCGGAAGCGATGATCATGCCCCTGACGACGACGCGTATCAGCCCGGACTGGCCGTGCCAGGTCAAGACCCCCGGCTCCTACGACTGGGAACGCTCCGCGGCCAAGTGGCTGCGCGACCTCGTGCCGGCCCGCTACGCCAGCTACCCCGCGCTGATCCGTCACCCCGTCCTGCTGGCCCGGCACGCGCAGATCCAGGTGCAGCACGAGATCCGGGTCGCGCGGACCGCGCTGCAGACCGCGCGAGCCGATCTCCCGGCGCTCGGGCTGCCCGAGTCGGTCATCGAGCACACAATCAAGATGTACGCGGCCGAGGTCATGCAGCTGCAGCACATCGCGCGCAGTGTGCGCGCGGTCTCGCAGGCCCTGGTCGAGCGCGGGCGCTGACGGTCAGGACTCGCCGCGTGCCGCGCAGGTGACCTCCGCCGACGGCGAGGCGTCCGACGCGGTCGCCGCGAGGAAGCCGAAGGTGACGCTCGCGCCCGGGGCGAGGCTGCCGTTCCAGTCCGCGTTGGCCACGGTCGCCGAGCCGTCGGCCGCGGTTGACAGGGTGCCGTCCCAGACCTGGGTCAGCCGGGCGCCGTCGGCCGGTACGACCGTCGCCGTCCAGGCCTCGACGGCCGAGGCCGGGGCCCCGGTGACCGTCACCTCCCCCTGGTAGCCGCCCTGCCAGCTGGAGACGGTCCGGAAGGACGCCGTGCAGCCCGCGCCGGCGCCGGGCGCGTCCCCTCCCGGGGCGCCTGCCGCGGGGGCGGAGGGCGTCGCGGAGACGGAGGGCTCCCGGGCCGCCCCGGTGCCGGCGTCGTCGTCGCGCTCCACCAGCAGCAGGGCCCCGCCGAAGCCGAGGACCGCCGCGGCCGTCACGGTCACCGCGAGCGCGGTACGACGGAAGCCCACGCCGTGCGGGGCGGGCGGAGCGGGTGAGGGGCCGCCGCCGTACGGGACGGCCGGGAGCTCCTGGGTCGCGTCCTCCGCGCCGGGTGCCGGCCGGGGCAGGGCCACCGTCTCGTATCCGGCGCCGGTGTCCTCCTCCCACTCGCGGAACAGCTCGGCGAGCGCGTCGGTACGGCGTGGGCGCAGGACGTGGATCGGTTCCAGGGCCGGTCCGTCACCGGACTCCGCGGGGTCGGGCTGGGTGGACACACCGCTCTCCTTCCGTCCCGTCTCGTACGGGCTTCACCAATACCCGGGAAGAGATACGGCGGTGCCGCGCCGCCGGTTCAGGCCACCGCTCAGCCGGAACCGGTGACGAAGCGGCGCAGGGACGCCTTCATCGCGGCGACGAAGGCGTCCCTCCGGGTGTCGTCCACGGCGTCCAGCGACAGATACGGGTTGAGGTCCTCCAGTTCCACCAGCAGCAGGGAGCCGTCCGGGGCGCGGCACGCGTCGACGCGCTGGATGCCGTGCCGGATGGTGTTCCAGTCGACGAAGCGCCGGGCGAACTCCAGGTCGGCGGCGGTCGGTTCGTACGGTTCGAGCTGCCAGCGCCGGTCGGTGTGCGGGGCGTACAGGGCGTACTGGAAGGCGTCGTCGACGAAGTAGAAGGACACCTCGTAGGCGAAGTCGACATGGGGCTGGACGAGGACGGTGCCGTCGGCGGCCTCCGCCGCCTCCTCGCGGGAGACGATCCGCAGCCCGATGGAGTCGGCGCCCAGCCTGGGCTTGACCACATACCGCTCGGCGTCGGGCAGCACGGGCAGGTCCTCGGCCCGGTCCACGGTCGGGACGACCGGGAACCCGGCGGCGGTCAGTTCCAGCAGGTACTGCTTGCCCGCCATGTCGCCCTTGCCGGTGAGCGGGTTGTAGACACGCGTCCCGGCGGCGAGCGCGCGGCGCCGGAAGTCGTCGTGGACGTCCAGGTAGCCGAGGACGGGCCCGCTGTTGCGGACGACGACCGCGTCGAAGGCGCCCATCAGCGCGGCCGCGTCGCGGGGGTGGCACAGCGCCAGGTCGAAGTCCTCGCGCAGCCGGGAGGTGAGGTGGATGTCCTCGTCGCAGTAGCGGCGCCCGCGGGCCGGGTACGCGAGATCGCTGACGTAAAGGATGCGGGGGCGTTCGGCCGGCATACGGGGCTCCTGGGGCTGCGGTGGCAGCCGATCGTAAGCGGAGCCGAACAGGCCGAACAAATGTCGGACAGCGCGGCCCGGGCCCGGGCGCGCTCTGCTCTCGGCCGATCTGCCGCAGGCAGAGAAAGCCGCACCCGGCGCCCGGCGGGGCCGACAGTGGGGACCACGGCAACCCACCATCCGAGGAGGACCGATGACCCCATCCGTCACGTTCGCGCCCCGCGCCGAGGAGGGCGAGACCCCGCCGACCCGGTTCGACGACCAGCTCGCCTCCCAACTGCTCGGCCAGCGGATCGTGTTGCTGGGCACCGAGGTCACCGAGGCGTCCGCCAACCGGGTCTGCGCCCAGCTGCTCCTGCTGTCCGCGGAGGACCCGCGCACCGACATCAGCCTCTACATCAACAGCCCGGGCGGCTCGGTCCACGCGGGATTGGCCATCTACGACACGATGCGGCTGATCCCGAACGACGTCGCGACGCTCGCCATGGGCTTCGCGGCCAGCATGGGCCAGTTCCTGCTGAGCGTCGGCACGGCAGGCAAGCGGTACGCGCTGCCGAACGCGCGGATCATGATGCACCAGCCGTCGGCGGGCATCGGGGGCACCACCGCGGACATCGAGATCCAGGCCGAGAACCTGGAGTTCACGAAGCGGACCATCGAGCGGATCACCGCGGAGCACACGGGCCAGACCCCGGAGACGATCTCCCGGGACGGCGACCGCGACCGCTGGTTCACGGCCGAGCAGGCCAAGGAGTACGGCATGGTGGACCGGGTCCTGGAGTCCCTCGCGGACGTCCGCCCGGCCGCCTCCCGGCGACGGATGGGACTGTGACCATGGCCAACTACACGATTCCGTACGTCACGGAACGCACCGCGAACGGCGAGCGCTCCTCGGACGTGTTCAGCCGGCTGCTGTCGGAGCGGATCATCTTCCTCGGCACCGAGATCGACGACGGCGTCGCCAACGTCGTCATCGCGCAGCTGCTCCATCTGGAGTCGTCGGCACCGGAGAGCGAGATCTCGCTCTACATCAACTCCCCGGGCGGCTCCTACACCTCGCTCATGGCGATCTACGACACCATGACGTACGTCCAGGCGCCCATCTCCACGTTCTGTGTGGGGCAGGCCGCCTCGACGGCGGCCGTGCTGCTGGCCGGGGGCGACCCGGGCCGGCGGTTCGTGCTGGAGCACGCCCGGGTCCTGCTGGGCCAGCCCGCGACCGGGGGCAGCCGGGGCGTGGTGTCCGACCTGGCGCTCCAGGCCCAGGAAATGGTCCGGATCCGCTCGCAGGTGGAGGAGGTGCTGGCGCGCCACACCCACCACGACATCGCGACGCTGCGCGCGGACATGGACCGCGACAAGGTGTTCACCGCGCCGGAGGCCGTCGCGTACGGGCTGGCCGACGAGGTGGTGAGCCGGCGCCTCGTGCGGGTCTGAGGCGCCGGCACACCGGGTCACGCGGCCAGGCACAGCCCGTCGTACGACGAACCCGTCGTCCTGCCGCGGCCGGATCCGGGCACAGGGCGGGAGGTGGCCCGGGTCAGCTGACCGTGCACCCGGGCCAGCAGGTCGCCCAGGCCGAGGCCCAGGGCGTGGGCGGCGGCCGCGAGGACCTCGGAGGAGGCCTCCTTGCGGCCGCGCTCGACCTCGGAGAGGTAGGGCATGGAGATCCGGGCGGCGTCGGCCACGTCCTTGAGGGTGCGCTCCTGGGCGAGGCGTTCACGGCGCAGGACGTCGCCGACGAGGTCGCGCCACAGCGGTTCTCTGGGCGCGGCCGCCGGGGGCCGGGAGGAGGGGGCGGGGGTGCCGGGCACGGTGGACGGCCGGGCGCTCGCGGGGCGTTCGGACGCGGGGCGGGCCGTCCCGGGGCGTACGGCGGCCGGACGGGCGGCCGCTCGGCGCAGGGGGATGACGCGGGCTTCGTTCGGCGCTTGTTCGCTCACCTTCCCAGCCTAGGAGCCGGGGGCGTCAGGGGAAGGTGTCGGCGTTCCGCCCTGGACGAAATGCGGGCGCGGGGGCCGTCACTCGGCGCCGAGGCGCATGACGGCCCGGACGCGCTTGCCGACCGGGACACGCTCGACGACGACCTCGGCGGCCAGCGCGTGGACGATCTCCAGGCCGTGCCGGCCGATGCGCTCGGGGTCCTTGGGGAAGCGGCGGGGCAGCGCGGAGCTGCTGTCGTACACGCAGACGGACACCGAGTCGTCGGTGCCCTCGAGGTCCAGGATGTACGGGCCGTTGCTGTGCCGGTCGGCGTTGGTGACCAGCTCGCTGACCACGAGGAGCACCTTCTCCTCGGCGGGCTGCCCGATCGTGGCGCACCACTCGGTCCTGAGCCGGTCGAGGAACCGCGCCGCGAAGGTCCGGGCCTCGGCGATGCAGCCCGGGTCCCCGCTGAAGTGCGCCGCCCGCCTCAGCGGTTCCACGGGCACGTCGAAACCAGTCGGAATCACTGCCCCGTCCACGTGGTCGATCATGCGTTTCTCTCTCGGAAGCCGGCACCGCCGGACGCTACTGCACCAGTCCTCGTACCCAGTGCGGCGCCGTGCAGTCCCTGTCCGTGACGCGCTTTACGTCACAGCGACGAGGACGCCGTATCCGGGCCCGTGGAGGCGGAGCCCGTGGTGGTCGTCGTACCGCCGTCCGGGGGCGGCTGCGAGGTGGTGGTCCCCGGCTCGGGCTCGGTGGTCGTCGGCTCGGACGTCTCGGTCTCCGGTGTCGACGTCCCCGGTGTGGAGGTGCCGGGGGTCTTCGGCGTCTCCGTGCCCGGTGAGGTCGGCGGGGACACGCTCACCGACGGGGAGGGCTTCGCCGGGCGCTCGGTCTTCTTGTCCTTGTCGACGTCGTCGCCGGGCTTGCGGGCGATCCACTCGTCGTGCTCGTCGTCGTAGATGACGAACTCGTCGACGGGTTCCTTCGCGGGCATCACCATGACGACCTCGGAGGAGCGGAAGCCGGGCCAGGAGTCCCCGGTGTGGCGGACCGTGCCCTTCTGCGGGACCGGCGGGGTCAGCGGGTTGCCGCAGGCGCACCGCGCCCGGGGCACGCCCTTGTCGTCGACGAGGACGGCGGTGCCGGCCTGGAGGACGGCCTGGTAGCTGGTGGCGACGCCGTCCTTGTAGCCGTGGTTGGTGACGCGGGTGTCCAGACGCAGCTGCACGGGCGTCAGGGAGCGCAGATAGTCGGGCACACGGGACGGTTCGACATGGGCGACGGAGGCGAACGCCTTGTTCTTGTCGGGGTCGTCCCGGAGGAAGCGGATCTGCTTCTCGACGTCGCAGCTGGCCACGTCACGGGTGCCGCCGTAGAGGCCGGCGGCGCCGCCGTCGACTCCGCGCACGGCGTTCGACGGTGCGGACTCGGTGGCCGCGGACGGGGTGGCGCGCTCGGTGGTGCTGTCCTTCGCCGTGGACTCGGTGAAGGGGTCGGGGCCCTCCTTGTCGGCGGCCTGGAGGAAGACCTCGCCGTCGGCGGCGGCGGTGTCGCTCGAGCCGCCGCCGCCCCGGGAGAGCACCACGGCGACGACGACGGCGGCCACGACGACGGCGGTGATGACCGCGATCCGGGGCACGGACCGCCACCACGGCTGGGGGCCGGGGCCGCCCGGCGTACCGCCGCCACCGCCGCCGCCTCCGGACGGGGGCTGGGAGGGAGGTCCCGAGGGTGGCTCGGAGGGACCCGACAGGGGGCCCGAAGGCGGTCCTGTGGGGCGGCCGGACGACGGAGGGTCGACGCTCACGAGGCCTTCTTCCCGACGCGGGCTCCCGCGGGGCACCGGCGGCGCATCGCCCGCGCGGTCCCGCGACGACGGAGCACGCAGTGCCGCTCTTGTCGCAGTTCCTACGTTCAGCTGTACTTAGCCTGTTTCGCAGTCCTTCGTTCCCATTCTGTGCTCCGGCTCGGCAGGGCTCGCAAGCGGACGCGGACGGCTCTCCCGGCGGGCGCGGCACCGGGGTGCTGCTTAGCGTGGGCAGGGTGAGCACGCAGAGTCCCTCCCGTCCGGTCGTCGCCGCCCACGGCTGGGTGCAGGCCCTCCTCGTGGTGCTGGCGACGGCCGTCGCGATGGGGGTGGTCGCCGCCCTGGGACTGTGGGCGGCCGGGGCGGCGGATCTGCCGGAAGGCGCCTTCCCCCGGGTCGTCGCCGCGACGGTCGTGACGGCGGTCGGCGGCACCGTCGAACTCACCGGCAGCGCCGGAGGTCTGGCCGAGTCGGACGCCGAGCTGACGGTGATCCCGCTGTCCGTGACGGTCACCGGCGCCCTGGTGCTGGCGGCCGGGTTCCTGCGGCCGCTGCGGCACCGGGCGGTCGCGGGCGCCGGGGAACTGGCGGGCTGGGCGGGCCGGATCGCCGTCCTGTGGGTGCTCGCGCTGCTGGCGCTGTCGTTCGGGGCACGCCAGACCTTCACTCTCTCGCTGAGCGACCTCGGCGAGGACGCACTCGGCGATCTGGGGGACCTGTTCGGCATCGAACCGAAGGTCGGCTTCACGACCGACGTGGGGCTGACCGTCGTCTTCGGCACGCTCTGGCTGCTGGGAGTGCTGGCGCTGGCGCTGCTGGTCGCGCGTGGCGCCCCGCTGCCGGCCGGACTGCTGCGCTTCCAGGAGTCGGTGCGCCCGGCCGCGTACGCCATGGTGGTGCTGCTCCTCGCGTACGTCGCCCTGGGCTTTGTGATCGGTCTGGTGGTGGCCGCGACACGGGGCCATGTGGCGGAGACGTTCGCGGTGCTGCTGCTCGGGCTGCCGAACCTGGTGTGGCTAGCGCTGACCATCGGGCTCGGCGCGACCTGGAACGGCAGGGTGGAGGGGCCGTTCGGGCTGCCCATGCCGCATGTCCTCGACGAGGTGCTGCGCGGTCAGGACGTGTCGGAGGTCAACCTGCGCACGCTCGCCGAGCAGGACGGCCGGGTGTGGTGGCTGCTCGTCGTCGACGCGGTGCTGCTGCTGGCCGCCGCCGTCGTGATGGCCCGGCGTTCACCCGCCCGGGTGCGGCCCTGGCAGCACGCGGTGCACATGGCGGTCGCGCTGGCGCTCACGGTGCTGATGATCTGCCTGGTCGGCCGGATCTCCGCACGCTACGGCCTCTCCGTCCTCGGCATCGGCGACCTGGGCGGCGGCCTGTCCGGCGAGCTCTTCCTGAGACCTCAGATCTGGACCGCGCTGGGCCTGGCCCTGCTGTGGGGGCTGGTCATGGGCTTCCTCGGCGGGTTGCTGGCCGTCCGGCTGCGGCATCGCGGTGAGGTGCCGGCGGCGTCGGGCGGCGCGGCCGGGCGCTGAGCACGCCGACCGTACGGCTCAGCGGCGGTACACGGGGTGTGCCCATGCCGGGGGCTCCGGTGGCGGGGCCATCGGGCGTCCGGCGCCGGTGGCGTCCCGGAGGCCGGGGTGGTGCTGCGGCGCCGGGGTCTCGCGTGGATGGGCGACGTCCACGTCCACCCGGGTCGGCGGGTGGGCCGCCCGGCTGCCACCGGCCACCGCCGCGCGCAGTTCGGCGACGAAGGCGAGGCAGGAGTCCTGGCGGTCGTCGGGGCTCTTGGCCAGCGCCGAGGCGAACACGGCGTCCACGGCCGGGTCGAGGTCGGGGCGTGCCTCGGTCAGCGGGGGCGGCTCGTCGTACTGGTGCGCCCACAGCAGGGCCATGTCGTCGTCGCGCTGGAAGGGCGGCCGCGTGGCCAGGCACTCGTAGACCACGCCGGCGAACCCGTAGACGTCGCAGCGCGCGTCCACCGGCTTGCCGGAGATCTGCTCGGGGGCGACGTAGTCGAGGGTGCCGACGAACTGGCCCACGGTCGTGAAGCCGGTGAGGGACAGCGACTTCTTCGTCAGCCCGAAGTCGGTGAGGTAGGCGTGCTCGGGGTGGTCGCTGTCGGTGCCGCGCGCCACGAGGATGTTGCCGGGTTTGACGTCCCGGTGGACGAGGCCGTTCTCGTGGGCCGCGTCGAGGGCGGACGCCACCTGGGCGGCGATCCGCAGGGCCGTCGGGGGCGGCAACGGCCCCTGCTGGTCCAGCAGGTGGCGCAGATCGCTGCCGGCGACGTACCGCATGGCGATGTACAGCACGCCGTCCGTCTCGCCCGCCTCGAAGACCGGCACGATGTGCGGGTGGTCGATCGCGGCGGCCGCGCGGGACTCATGGGTGAAGCGGCGCCGGAAGGTGTCGTTGCGGGCGAGTTCGGGGGCCAGCAGTTTCAGTGCGACGGTGCGCTCCAGGCGCAGGTCCCGGGCCCGGTAGACCACGGCCATCCCGCCGCGGCCGATCTCGCGCTCGATGCGGTAGCCGGCGACCTGCCGTCCGATCAGCTCGGAGGGCCGTCCCGAGAACAGGCTGGTCTCACGGGCCATCGGGCGTCACGACCTGGGTCGGGGCGTGCCCGGGCTCGGCCCGTGCGTGGGGCGTGTCGTCCGGGGCGTACGTGCTCATCCTGGCGCCGTCCGCGTACACCCACCGCTCGTGCTCGGTGTCGTACAGCCACACGGACTCGCCGTCGACGACGATGCCGACGCGGACGCCGTGGGTGCGGGCGTGGAAGCCCTCGCCGTCCAGGCCGCCGGCGGCCAGTTCCTCGACGGCGGCGCGGTAGCCGGCGAGCGCCCGTTCGACGCGGGCGAGCAGGGGGCGCGGATCGGCGGTACGGGCGAGCGGGCCGGTGCCCGCGGTGGGCGGGTCCTGCGGCACGGCGACCAGACAGCGGGCGTCGACCCAGGCGGACCAGCCGTTGGCGCACAGCACATGCCCCCAGTCGCCGCGGCGTTCGACGAGCTGGACCGGCAGCAGCGCGTCGAGGGCCACGGTGGGCCGTTCGGGGTCCGGGGTCTCCCAGGCGGACAGGCCGTGCCGGGGGACGACGTGGGTGGGGCGGAAGCCGGGTGTTGCCATCGGGCGCCTACTTCCGCATCACGACGGGTTCGCGCCGGCGCAGCAGCCGGGAGACGAGGAAGCCGAAGATCAGCGAGAGCACCACCAGCATGCCGATGTTGAACAGCCAGATCCCCGCCGAATGTTCGAACAGCGGGTCGCCGGTGAGGTCGCCCGGCACGATCCGGGACAGCTCGACGGTGCCGGCCATGGCGCCGAGCGCCCAGCGCGAGGGCACCAGCCAGGACAGCTGTTCCAGACCGGGCACGCCGTGCAGTTGGAGCAGCGCGCCGCAGAAGACGACCTGGACGATGGCGAGCAGCACCAGCAGCGGCATCGTCACCTCCTCCTTGCGCACCAGGGCGGAGACGACGAGTCCGAGCATCATCGCGGTGAACGCGAGCAGGGCGACGGCGATGATGATCTCCACGAGGGGAGGCAGCAGCACGCCTTCGCCACGCGGCGCGTTGAGGTCGACGCCGAGCAGGGCGACCAGGGTGAGGACGACGGCCTGGAGCACGGTGATCGTCCCGAGGACCACCACCTTGGACATCAGGTACGCCGATCTGGACAGGCCGACGGCCCGTTCCCGCTGGTAGATGACGCGTTCCTTGACGAGTTCGCGCACGGCGTTCGCCGCGCCGGTCAGGACGCCGCCGACGCACAGGATGAGCAGCGCGTTCATCGCCGTCTCCTGGGTCAGTCTGCTGCCGGCGAGGGCGCGGGCCATGACCCCCATCACGAACGGCAGGGCGATCATGATGATGAGGAAGGTGCGGTCGGCGCTGAGCGCGGCGGCGTAGCGGCGGATCAGGGTGCGCAGCTGGGCGCCGCGGCTGCGGGGTCTGGGCGGCGGGGTGATGACGACGGGGTCGGCGCGGTCCTGCCGGGGCTGCCCGGTGGCGTCGGTGATGTACCGGCGGTGCTGGGGGGAGACGCGGTAGTCGCCGGCCCAGTCCCGGTCCCGGTCGCGTTCGAACGCCTCGAAGGCCTCCGGCCAGTGGTCGAACCCGAAGTAGTCCAGGGCCTCGTCGGGCGGTCCGTAGTAGGCGATGCGTCCGCCGGGGGCGAGGACGAGGAGCCGGTCGCAGACGTCGAGGCTGAGCACGCTGTGGGTGACGACGATGACGGTGCGGCCGTCGTCGGCGAGGCCGCGCAGCATGTGCATCACGGAGCGGTCCATGCCGGGGTCGAGTCCGGAGGTCGGCTCGTCGAGGAACAGCAGCGACGGCTTGGTCAGCAGTTCCAGGGCGACGCTGACGCGTTTGCGCTGGCCGCCGGAGAGGCTGTGCACGGGCTGCCCGGCGCGCTGCTCCAGGCCGAGTTCGTGGATGACCTCGTCGACCCGGGCCCGGCGTTCGGCCTTGGCGGTGTCCTGCGGGAAGCGGAGTTCGGCGGCGTACGACAGGGCGCTGCGGACGGTGAGCTGGCCGTGCAGGATGTCGTCCTGCGGGACGAGGCCGATGCGCTGCCGCAGCTCGGCGTAGTCGTGGTAGAGGTCGCGGCCGTCGTAGAGGACGGTGCCGTGGTCGGCGGGGCGCTGTCCGGTGAGGGCGTTGAGGAGGGTGGACTTGCCGGCGCCGCTCGGGCCGACGACGGCGAGCAGGCACTTCTCCCCCACCGGGAAGGAGACGTGGTCGAGCAGGGTCTTGCGGCCGTGGTCGACGGCGACGGCGAGGTCCTGCACCTCCAGGGACACCTCACCGGTGTCGACGTACTCCTGGAGCTGGTCGCCGACCAGGCAGAACGCGGAGTGGCCGATGCCGACGATGTCGCCCTCGGCGATGGGGGAGGTGGTGACCGGAGTGCCGTTCAGATAGGTGCCGTTGTGGCTGCCCAGGTCGGTGATCTCGTAGGTCCCGTCGGGCAGGGCGCGCAGCTCGGCGTGGTGGCGGGAGACGATCAGGTCGTCGACGACGAGGTCGTTGTCGGCGGCGCGGCCGACGCGGATGGTCCGGGTGGGCAGCGGCCGGACGTTGGTGGGCTGCCGGAAGGTGCCGGTGCGGCTGGGCATGGACACGGCCGAGGGGCGCTCGGGCGTGGCGGCCGGGGCGGGGCGGTCGAGCAGGACGGCCCGGGGTCCGTCGGCGGGGTTGCCGAAGCGGATGACGGTGCCGGGGCCGACGTCGCGGTGGTCGACGCGGTGCCCGTCGGTGTAGGTGCCGTTGGTGCTGTTCTCGTCGTCGAGGGTCCAGTGGCCGTCCTCGGGGCGCAGCACGGCGTGGTGCCAGGAGACCCGGGCGTCGTCGATGACGACGTCGCTGAGTGGGTCGCGTCCCACGTGGTAGTCCCGGCCCGGGGTCATCACGGTGGAGCCCGCCTCGGTCTCCAGGACCAGTACGGGCGCAGTCGGTGCGATCGAACGCTCCGCCATGCCAGGATTCTATCGATCTGTCCCGGTCTGCGCCTGGTCGTCGCGGGCCGGGGACGTCGGCGAGAGGTCAGCCGACGGGCACGATCAGGGCGGGGACGGTGCGCTGCATCCGGAGGGCGTCCACCGACTCGGCGAGCAGTTCGTACTCGGTGGTGTCGTCGCTCACGGCGATCCGCACCAGCCTGCCCGCCGCCAACTCGTCGGCGATCAGCTCCTGCCGGTCCAGGTCACCGCACCAGGAGCGCAGTACGGCGGGGACGTCGGGCACGGTGTCGGCGACCGGGACGAGCGCACCGGGAGGGATGTGCTCGGACTCCGGCCGCGGGTCTAATCGCTCCGCCATCCAGGACGCCCGGTCGCGCAGCCACCAAAGGGCCAGGGCGAGGGTGGGGGCCCGGTAGGTCCCGAGCGGTACACCGATCCGCCGCCCGTCGCAGACGCCGTACGCGGTCACATGGCAAAGGAACTCGTCGTGCACGTAGCCTCCCCCGTGGTGCCGTGGTCGCCTGTCGGCGGACCTCGCTTTCCCGTGCGGCCCGTGAGCGGTGTGTGAGCGCGCCGTCGCCCCATGTGAAGCACCCTCGCTGTCGAGTATGTTCACTACTGAAACACTGTCACCATGACTTTCCGGCCAGTCTCCTGGCATATTCACGGCGGCTTCTGGCCGAAACGAGACGGAGACCTGGTCACCCCCCGGCGGGGGCCCGGGCGATGACTTCCGCACGGCGTGACGGTCTGTCTCTGCGAAGGCGGGAGGACCGCCCCGGTCGAGGAGACCGCCACGCCCCGGAGGACGCCATGAGCACGCACACAGACCTGGACGCCGAGTTCACCGCCGTCCTGCGCAAGAGCCCCGCCGAAGGGGGCTGGACCTATGTGGTCTGGCCGCGGTCCGCCGCGTTCTTCGGCACCCGTGGACTGGTCAAGGTCCGCGGTACCGTCGACGGGCACCCGTTCCGCAGTTCGTTCATGGCGCTCGGGGACGGCACCCACAAGCTCCCCGTCAAGGCCGGGGTGCGCAAGGCCATCGGCAAGGAGGAGGGAGACACGGTCACCGTCCGCCTCATCGAGCGGATCGGCGCCTGAGCCTCCCTCCCGTGCGGGTCAGCCCTTGATCGCCGCGTCGATCCGGGCCAGCTCCTCGGCGTCGAAGTCGAGGTTGCGCGTCGCGGCGACGCTGTCCTCGATCTGGCGGGCACTGCTCGCGCCGACCAGCGCCGACGTCACCCGGCCGCCGCGCAGCACCCAGGCCAGGGCCAGCTGCGCCAGCGTCTGCCCGCGGGACGCGGCGATCTCGTTCAGCGCACGCAGCCGGCCGACGAGGTCCTCGGTGACGGCGTCCGAGTTCAGGAACGGGCTGTCGCTCGCCGCCCGCGAATCCTCGGGGATGCCGTCGAGGTAGCGGCCGGTCAGCAGGCCCTGCTCCAGCGGGGAGTAGACGATCGAGCCGACGTGGAGCTCGTCGAGCGCTTCCAGCACGCCCTCGTCCTCGGGGCGCCGGTCGAGCATCGAGTAGCGCGGCTGATGGATGAGGAGCGGGGTGCCCAGCTCGCCCAGGATGCGGGCGGCCTCACGGGTCTGCTCGGCCGAGTAGTTCGAGACGCCGACGTACAGCGCCTTGCCCTGCTGCACCGCCGAGTGCAGGGCGCCCATCGTCTCCTCCAGCGGAGTCTCCGGGTCGGGGCGGTGCGAGTAGAAGATGTCGACGTAGTCCAGGCCCATCCGGCTCAGGCTCTGGTCGAGCGAGGAGAGCAGGTACTTGCGCGAGCCCCACTCGCCGTACGGGCCGGGCCACATCAGATAGCCGGCCTTGGTCGAGATGATCAGCTCGTCCCGGTAGGGGGCGAGGTCGGCCTCGAGGGCGTCGCCGAACGCCGACTCGGCGGCGCCGGGCGGCGGGCCGTAGTTGTTGGCGAGGTCGAAGTGGGTGACACCCAGGTCGAAGGCGCGGCGCAGGATGGCGCGCTGGGTCTCGGCGGGGCGGTCGGGCCCGAAGTTGTGCCAGAGGCCGAGCGACAGCGCGGGGAGTTTGAGGCCGCTGCGTCCGGTGCGCCGGTAGGGCATGTCCGCGTAGCGGTCGGGGTGTGCGGTGTACAACGCGACTCCAGAGGGGTGGGCACACGGGGAGGCGGCCCCGGTGTGAGCCGCCGTTCCGGTCGGCGTCCATGCTGTCGCGACCTGCGGGCAGTGGTCCAACAGGTAAATCAGATGGGATTCAGCGGCTAGGCTGCTCAATCATGGAACTGCGCCATCTCCAGCACTTCGTGGCGGTCGCCGAGGACCAGCATTTCACCCGAGCGGCCGAACGCCTCATGGTGTCCCAGTCCGGCCTCTCGGCCTCCATCCGGGCCCTGGAGCGGGAGCTGCAGACGCCGCTGTTCGTGCGGACGACCCGCCGGGTGACGCTCACCCCGGCCGGGCGGGCCCTGCTGTGCGAGGCCGAGCGCATCCTGGCCCAGGTGCGGGCCGCGCACGAGGCGGTGGCCGCGGTGCAAGGTGTGCTGCGCGGGATGCTGGCACTCGGCTCCGAGCAGTGCATCGCCGGTGTCCATGTGGCGGGGCTGCTCGCGGCCTTCCGGCGGGAGCACCCGGACGTGGAGATCTGCCTGCGGCAGGCGGGCTCCGGCGCGCTCGCGGAGGAGGTCGCGGCCGGGCGCCTCGACCTCGCCTTCGCCGTACGGACCGCGCAGGAGGAGACCGACCAGCTGCGAACCGTGCCGCTGACCAGCGAGCCCATGACCGTGCTGTGCCATCCGAGCCATCCGCTCGCCCTGACCGGCGCCGCCGTCACCCCCGAGGACCTCGGCGGGGAGGTGTTCGTCGACTTCCACCCGGACTGGGGTCCGCGCCGGGCCACCGACACCGTGTTCGCCGCCGCCGGGGTGCGCCGGACGGTCGCCCTGGAGGTCAACGACGTCCACGGGCTGCTCGACCTGGTCGACGAGAACCTGGGGATCGCCGTCGTGCCACGTCACTTCCGGCACAAGCGCCCGTCGCTGACCGCCCTGCCGGTGAAGGGCGCGGGCGACACCGTGTACCAGACGGTCGCCCTGCTGCCGCCGGAGCAGGCCACGAGTCCGGCCGCGCGGGCGCTCATGGGACTGCTCCAGACCGAGGGCGCCTGACGGGGACATGCGCGATGGTGGACCCATGCATGCGAAGGACATCCTCATCGAGGGCTACGGCCGTATCCGCGAAGAGGTCCACGCGGCCGTCGAGGGCCTCGGCCCCGACCGGCTGAGCGCCCGCCCCTCCCCCGACGCCAATTCCATCGCCTGGCTGATCTGGCATCTCACCCGGATCCAGGACGATCACATCGCCGACGCCTTCGGGCTCGAACAGGTGTGGCTGGCACAGGACTGGCACCGTACGTTCGCGCTCGACCTGCCGCGCCACGACACCGGCTACGGACACACCTCCGCGAAGGTCGCCAAGGTCCAGGTGTCCTCGGGCGACCTGCTGACCGGTTACTACGACGCCGTGCACGAGCAGTCCCTGGGCGTGCTGCGGACGGTGGCCGCCAAGGATCTGGAGCGCGTCGTCGACGAGCACTGGGACCCGCCGGTCACCCTGGGCGTCCGGCTGGTCAGCGTCCTGTCCGACGATCTCCAGCACGTCGGACAGGCCGCCTACGTCCGCGGGCTCCTTCAGAGCGCGTAGCCCGGGAGCACGACGTCCTCCAGGAGGGCCTTGCGCTCGTCGAACGGGATGAACGCGCTCTTGACGGCGTTCACGGTGACCGTGCGCAGGTCATCGACCGTCCAGCCGGCCTCCTCGACCAGGAGCGTCATCTCGCGGGTCATCGTCGTGCCGGAGACGAGCCGGTTGTCGGTGTTGAGGGTGACCCGGAAGCCGAGGTCCTTGAGCGCGGTGATCGGGTGCTCGGCGATCGAGGTGGCCGCGCCGGTCTGGAGGTTGGAGGTGGGGCACATCTCCAGCGCGACACGGCGGTCCCGCACCCATCCGGCGAGCCGGCCGAGCTTGCCGTCGACGATGTCCTCGGTGATCCGCACACCGTGGCCGATGCGCTGGGCGCCGCACACCTGCACGGCCTGGTGGATGCTCGGAAGGCCGTGCGCCTCGCCGGCGTGGATGGTGAAGGGCACGCTCTCGCGGCGCAGGTGCTGGAACGCGTCGAGGTGGTCGGCGGCCGGGAAGCCGTCCTCGGCCCCGGCGATGTCGAAGCCGACGACGCCGGAGTCCCGGAAGGCGACGGCCAGGTCGGCGGCCTCGCGCACCCGGTCGAACATCCGCATGCCGCACAGCAGCGTGCCCACCCGCACCGGGGTGCCGGCCGCGGCGGCCTTCGCCATACCGGCGGCCAGGCCCTCCTGGACGGTCTCCACGACCTCGGCCATGGTCAGCTCGCCCCGGGTGTTCAGCTCGGGGGCGTAGCGGACCTCGCCGTAGACGACGCCGTCGGCGGCGAGGTCGAGGACGTACTCCTCGGCGGTCCGCAGCAGGCCCTCGCGGGTCTGCATCACGGCGAGGGTGTGCTCGAAGGTCGCTATGTAGCGGACCAGGTCGCCGGAGTTCGCGGCCTCGAAGTACCAGGCGGCGAGCTCGTCCGGATCGGTGGTGGGCAGGGTGTGCCCGATCTCCGCCGCGAGCTCCACCACGGTGGCGGGGCGCAGTCCGCCGTCGAGGTGGTCGTGCAGGACGGCCTTGGGAAGGCGGCGGATCACAGCGGCGTCTACGCGCGTAGCGGTCATGGTGCGGTCTCTCTGGGTCGGGCGGGGTACGACGGAGGTACGGGCGGGTCAGCCGGCGGGCTGGAGCAGGTCCCAGCGGTTGCCGTACAGGTCCTGGAAGACGGCGACGGAACCGTAGGGCTCGTGCCGGGGTTCCTCCAGGAAGGTGACGCCCGCCGCGAGCATCCGGGCGTGGTCGCGGGCGAAGTCGTCGGTGTGCAGGAAGAAGCCGACCCGTCCGCCGGTCTGGTCGCCGACGCGCGCCCGCTGCCCGTCACCCTTGGCGCGGGCCAGGAGCAGTCCGGTGCCGGCACCGGGGCCGACCGGCGCCACGACGACCCAGCGCGAGCCGTCGGGCCGCGGCGCGTCCTCGACGAGCCGGAAACCGAGGGCGTCGGTGTAGAAGCGGATCGCCTCGTCGTAGTCGTCGACGACGAGGGTGACCAGGGCGAGGTGCGGCATCGGGGCCTTCCGGGACGGGTGGTTAGCGGGAGAGGTTATACGTAAAACTTGGGGGACGCCAGTCTTGGGGGACGGCATGCCGACGGGCGTGTGACGAGGGGCCCGGAGCGGGCGCCGAGCAGAGAGGCGGGAACGCCCGGAAGCGGCGCACCCGCCGACGACGGACCACCGGAGCACCCCTCTCCCGGGCGGGGGCGGCACGAGTCTCAACTCCCTTGCTCTCGCACCGCGTTCAGTCGCCCCAGCTCCTCCCCTGTCAGGCGCACCGCGCCCGCGGCCACGTTCTGCCGCAGATGGTCGGGGTTGCCGGTGCCGGGGATGGCGAGGACGTGGGGGCCCCTGCTCAGGGTCCACGCGATGCGGATCTGGGCCGGGGTGACGCCGTGCGCCCGGGCGAGGGCGCGGACGTCCTCGTCGTGCGCGTCGGTCGCGCCGCGCTCCCCCACCTCCCCGGCCACCGCGTAGAACGGCACGAACGCGATGTCCGACTCGGCGCACAGGCGCAGCAGTTCGTCGGCGTCCGGGTC
This sequence comes from Streptomyces nigra, assembly GCF_003074055.1. Classification (NCBI taxonomy): domain Bacteria; kingdom Bacillati; phylum Actinomycetota; class Actinomycetes; order Kitasatosporales; family Streptomycetaceae; genus Streptomyces; species Streptomyces nigra. Next base: position 551,208 of record NZ_CP029043.1, read on the forward strand.
GGGGCGGTCGAGGGCGTAGCGGTTCTGGACGGCGACCACGGGCGCGATGGCGCGTGCCTCGGCCAGGTGGCGCGGCTGGACGGAGGAGATGCCGAGGTGGCGGACGAGGCCGGCCTCGCGCAGTTCGGCCAGGGCGCCGAAGTGCTCGGCGATGGAGTCCTGCCGCATCCGGCGCAGATACACGAGGTCCAGGTGGTCGCGGCCGAGTTGGCGGAGGTTCTCCTCGACGTGGCCGCGCAGCTGGTCGGGGCGGGCGGCGGTGCCCCACTCGCCGTCGTAGTCGCGGTGGGGGCCGACCTTCGTGGCGATGACGAGGTCGTCGGGGTACGGCGCCAGCGCGCTGTTGATGAGTTCGTTGGCGGAGCGCAGGGCGGAGAAGTAGAAGGCGGCCGTGTCGATGTGGTTCACGCCGAGTCCGACCGCGGTGCGCAGGACGTCGAGGGAGCGTTCCCTGCGGCTGGGGACGCCGTGATGGAAGGCGGCGCTGCCCGTCAGCCGCATCGCGCCGAGGCCGAGGCGGTTGACGGGCAGGTCGTCGCCGAGGTTCCAGGTGCCCGAGGCGTGCGCGGTGATCGTTTCCGTCGTCATCGGCGGAGTGTCGCACACGCCACGGGACCCGGAGGGCGGTCAGCAGTAGAGGTTGCCGCCGGGGGTGACGCCGAGGATCTGGGTGAAGCGCCGGTAGGCGTCGACGCGGCTCTGGACCTGGGCGGGGTTCTTGCCGTCGCATTCCAGGCTGCCGTTGATGGAGCGGATGGTCTGGCCGAAGCCGGCCTGGTTGACCATGGCGTTGTGGGGGGTCATGGAGCCGGGGCCGGTCTGGGTGTTCCAGTACCACAGGCCGGTCTTCCAGGCGACGGCCGCCTCGTTCTGCACCCGCCAGGGGTTGTTGAGCAGGTCGATGCCGAGGGCGTCGCCGGCCGCCTTGTAGTTGAAGTTCCAGGACAGCTGGATCGGGCCGCGTCCGTAGTACGCGGCCTGGCCCGCCGGGCAGCCGTACGGCTGACCCCAGTCGCAGTAGTGCGGGTAGTTGGCGGTGTTCTGCTCGACGATGTGGACGAGGCCGCCGGTCTCGTGGTTGACGTTGGCGAGGAAGGCGGCCGCCTCCTGCTTCTTGACCGTGTCGCTGCCCGAGTTCGCGAAGCCGGGGTAGGCGCTGAGCGCCGCGACCAGGCCGCTGTAGGTGTAGAAGGAGTTCCGGCCCGGGAACATCTGGTTGAACTGGGCCTCGCTGACGACGAATCCGGCGGCGGAGGCACTCTGGGCGGGCTGGAGCAGCAGCGCGGTGCTGCCCAGGGCCAGCGAGGAGACGAGTGCGGCCAGACGGCGCTTCAGCACGTGATCAGCTCCTTTGCGGAGAGCACGGCCGCACCCGGACAAGGGCATGACAAATCAAGGCCTTGTGCGCACGCGCCGACGAAGTCGGCCACGGTGTGGGGGCGGCCGTGGTGGGGGGTGTGGGGACACACTCAACCGCTTTGGTCTGTACCAGTCAAGGGTGTAGACCAGTCAACTCGGCCGGAGGGAAAGGCGGTCAGGGCTCCCGGGCGATCTCCCGGCACCGGCGCGTGAGGTAGGCCCGTTCGGCGGGGCTCTCGGAGAGCTCGACGGCCCGCTCGTAGGCGCGTACGGCCTCCGTGGTCCGGCCCAGGCGGCGCAGCAGATCGGCGCGGACGGCGTGGAACACGCGGTAGCCGTCGAGGTCCAGGGCGTCGACCAGGGCGAGGGCGGGGCCCGGTCCGTCGGTCTCGGCGACCGCGACCGCCCGGTTCAGGGCCACGACGGGGCCGGGCGCGACGGCCATGAGCTGGTCGTAGAGCTGCCGGATCTGACCCCGGTCGGTGCGGGTCGCGTTCGGCGCGTCGCTGTGCACGGCCTGGATCGCCGCCTGGATCTGGTACGGCCCCGGACGGCCGAGTCGCAGGCACCGCCGGACGAGCGCCTGCCCCTCCGCCACGAGGGAGTGGTCCCAGCGGCTCCGGTCCTGTGCGGGGAGCGGGACGAGCGTGCCGTTCTCGTCCCGCCGGGCGGCGCGTCGGGACTCGACGAGGAGCATCAGGGCCAGCAGCCCGGTCGCCTCCGGTTCGTCCGGCATGAGGTCCGCGAGCAGCCGGCCGAGGCGCACGGCCTCCTCGCACAGCGCGGGCTCCCCGTCGCAGCCCTGGTTGAAGATCAGGTAGACGACGGCCAGCACCGCCGTGAGCCGGTCGGGCAGGTCGGCGGCGCGCGGCACCCGGTAGGGGATGCGGGCGTCGCGGATCTTCGCCTTGGCCCGCACCAGCCGCTGCGCCATGGTCGGTTCGGGCACCAGGAAGGCCCGGGCGATCTGCGCGGTGCTGAGCCCGCCGAGCAGACGGAGGGTGAGGGCGACCCGGGCCGGCATCGCCAGGGCGGGGTGACAGCAGGTGAAGATCAGGCGGAGACGTTCGTCGCGCACGGGGCCCTCCTCGGGCGGTGCGTCGGGGGCGTGCAGCAGGGCCGCCTGCGCGTGCCGCCCGTCCCGGGTCGCCTCGCGGCGCAGCCGGTCGATCGCGCGGTTGCGGGCGGTGGTGACGATCCAGCCCGCCGGGCTCGGCGGCACACCGGTGCGGGGCCAGCGTTCCATCGCGGTGGTGAAGGCGTCCTGGACGGCCTCCTCGGCGAGGTCGATGTCGCCGAGGAGGCGGACGAGGACGGCGACCGCACGGCCGTACTCCGCGCGGAAGACCACCTCGACGTCCGGTCCGGTCATCGCTCCCCGGCCTCGCCGACGAACGGCCGCACCTCGATGGGCAGCGTGGTGGCCAGGGCGAGCCGACGGCCCCACGCCAGGGCGGCGTCCAGGTCGGGCGCCTGGATGAGGCTGATGCCGCCGAGCATCTCCTTGCCCTCGGCGTACGGCCCGTCGGTGACCAGGACGTCGCCGTCGCGGGGCCGCAGCACCGTGGAGGACTCCGGTCCGTGCAGTCCCCCGGCGAACACCCAGGCCCCCGCCTCGCGCAGGTCCTGGTTCAGGGCGTCGAGGTTCTTCCCGATCTCGGCGAGGACGTCCGGGGCGGGCGGCTCTCCGACCGGTTGCATCACACTGAGCAGGTAGTACTTCATGACGGCCTCCTGGGGCGTCGTACCGGTCTTTCACCCTCTACACGAACGGCACGCCCCCGGATCGACACCTCGCGGGGCCGTACGGCGAGAATTCTCGTCATGACCAGCCAGGACCACCCCACCGTCACCGACCGCGTCGAGGACCACCCGCTCGTCGAGCGCGCCCGGCAGGTCGCCGCCGATCTGCTCGCGCCGCAGGCCGAACGCGTCGACCAGGAGGGCGTGCCCGCCGGGCACATCGAGGCGATCCGGCGTTCGGGGCTGCTCGGGGTGAGCGCCCCGCGCGAATACGGCGGCTGGGCGGCGCCCGCGGCGGTGGCGCGGCGCACGGCGGAGATCCTCGCGGGTGCCTGCTGTTCGACGTGGTTCGTGCAGACCCAGCACCACACGCCGGTGGCGACGCTGGCCGCGTGCGAGGGCCCGGTGCGGGCGCGCCTGCTCGGCCCGATGGCCCGCGGGGAGCTGCTGTCGGGGGTGGCGTACGCGCATCTGCGGACGTACCCGCGCACGCCCGTGCGGGTCACCGAGGAGCGCGGCGGTCTGCGGTTCGACGGGCGGGTGCCCTGGTACACCGGCTGGGGGCTCAACGACGTGATGCTGCTCGCCGGGATCTCGCGGGACGGCGAGGCGGTGTTCGCGTTCACCGAGGCCAGGGAGCAGCCGGGGCTGCGGCCCTCGGAACCGATGCGGCTGGCGGCGCTCACTGCGTCCCGCACGGTCTCGCTGGAGCTGGACGGGCTGCGGCTCCCGCTCGAGTCCGTCGCGCTGCGGCTGCCGTACGAGGAGTGGGCGGCGCGGGACCGGGGGAAGACGGTCAGCGCCTCACCCGCGGTGTTCGGCATCGCCGAGGCGGCGCTCGCCCTGCTGGACGACGAGATGGCCGAGCCGTTGCGCGGTCGCCTGGAGACGGTCCGGGAGCGGGCCTACGCACTGGCCGACGCGCCCGGCACCGAGGCGGACCTGGCGGAGCGCCTGGGACTGCGGATCGACGCGGCCGAGCTGATGCGTACGGCCACCACGGCGGCGGTCGTGGCCGGCGGCGGCCGTTCCCTCTCCTTGTCCAGTACGGCCCAACGCCTCGCGCGGGAGGCCCTGTTCCTGCTGGTGCAGGGCCAGACGGCCGCGTCGCGAGAGGCCCATCTGCGGGTGCTGGCCACGGGGAAGCCCTGAGCGGAGCCGTGCGGCCGGGAGCGGTCAGCCCTGGTCGGCACGGAGAGGCCCGGAGCAGAGCCGTGCCGGCCGGGGGCGGTCAGAAGCCCTGAACGGAGTCGTGCCTGCCGGGCGCGTTCAGTCCTCGTCGGCCGCCGGGACCACGACGAGGAAGGCGTCGGACTTCAGGTCCATCACGACCGTCGCCGGTTCGCCCTCGGCGCGGCGCTCCGCCGCGTACTCCTCCGCCGGCCACGATCCGCGCGGCGACCCCGCGGGAAACCGCTCCAACACCTTCGCGCCCATACCGGCAGCCACCTCCGCACCGTTGCCCCTGTCATCGGACGAGAACCGAAGCGTCGGCTCCCACCCGGTACATCCCGTCTGCCCCCGCCCGCCACGAGCATGTCCACGACTTCCCGCCCGGTCAGCGGTGTCCGGCCCGCCGGATCAACCCGAACGGACGAACCCTGCACGCACGGGGGTACGACGTGGCCCGCGGCGCATCCCGATCGGGCGTCGGCGGGGAAGTCCTCACGAAGGCCCCGACAGGTGAGGACGACCGACGGCATGGAACACGACGCGGCGGATGAGGGAGTGCGGTGCCTGGTGACGGGCGCCACCGGATACATCGGCGGGCGCCTCGTGCCCGAACTGCTGGCCGCCGGGCACCGGGTGCGCTGTCTGGCCCGCTCGCCGGAGCGGCTGCGCGACCACCCGTGGGCCCCGGACGCGGAGGTGGTGCGCGGCGACGTCACGGACGCCGCGTCGGTGGCCCGCGCCCTGGAGGACATCGACGTCGCCTACTACCTGGTGCACGCGCTGGGCACCGGCAAGGACTTCGAGGACACCGACCGCAGGGCGGCGCGGACCTTCGCCGAGCAGGCCCGGGCGGCGGGCGTACGGCGGATCGTCTACCTCGGGGGCCTCACCCCGGCCGGTGTGCCGGAGCACGAGCTGTCCCCGCATCTGCGCTCGCGGGCGGAGGTCGGGCGCATCCTGCTCGACTCCGGGGTGCCGACGACCGTGCTGCGGGCGGCGGTCATCATCGGCTCGGGCTCGGCCTCCTTCGAGATGCTGCGCTACCTCACCGAACGGCTGCCCGTGATGGTCACGCCCAGCTGGGTGCACACCCGTATCCAGCCCGTGGCCGTACGGGACGTGCTGCGCGCCCTCGTCGGCAGCGCCCTCATGCCGCCGGACGTCGACCGGGCCTTCGACATCGGGGGCCCGGACGTGCTGACGTACCGGGAGATGATGGTCCGATACGCGCAGGTGGCCGGGCTGCCCCGGCGGCTCATCCTGCCGATTCCGGTCCTCACGCCGGGGCTGTCCAGCCACTGGGTGGGGCTGGTGACACCGGTGCCGTCGTCCATCGCCCGGCCGCTGACCGAGTCGCTGCGCCACGAGGTGGTGTGCCGCGAGCACGACATCGCCCGGTACGTGCCGGACCCGCCGGGGCATCCGATCGGCTTCGATGAGGCGGTACGGCAGGCGCTGCGGCGGGTGCGCGACGCGAAGGTGTCCACGCGGTGGTCGTCGGCGTCGGTGCCGGGCGCGCCCAGCGACCCGCTGCCCACCGACCCCGACTGGGCGGGCGGCAGCCTCTACACCGATCACCGCGAGCTGGTGGTGCACGCTTCGCCGGAGGCGCTGTGGCGGGTCATCGAGGGGATCGGCGGGGAGAACGGCTGGTATTCGTTCCCGCTCGCCTGGGCCGTGCGGGGGTGGCTGGACCGGCTGGTGGGCGGGGTGGGGCTGCGCCGCGGGCGCCGGGACGCGGCGCGGCTGAGGGTCGGCGACTCGCTGGACTTCTGGCGGGTCGAGGAGATCGAGCCGGGCAGGCTGCTGCGGCTGCGCGCGGAGATGCGGCTGCCGGGGCTGGCGTGGCTGGAGATGCGCGTGTTCACCGGTCCGGACGGCCGTATCCGCTACCGCCAGCGCGCCCTGTTCCATCCGCACGGGCTGGCGGGCCACGCGTACTGGTGGGGCGTGTCGCCGTTCCACACGATCGTGTTCGGCGGGATGGCCCGCAACATCGCGCGGGCCGCGGCGGGTTCGTCCGCGCCCGCGATGCAACGCACCGCCTCTCGCTAGGGCCTTTCGTTTGGATCAGCCCGGCTGCGGCCAGGACGACATGGTGACGTGCCCGAGCGGGGGCTGGTGCGTGCAGCCGCAAGGCGGAGGAGGGCGGCGACGCGATGGGGCCCCTCCCGCGCGAGCGAAGCCGAGCGTGGGGGAGTCGGCAACCGACGACAACGCCGCAGATGCGCGTGCCGGACCCCGCGACGCCGGGATGATCCAAACGAAAGGCCCTGGTTCCGCACCCCCGGGAGCACCCCTCATGAGCGTCTCGATCGTCCTGTTCACCAGCGACCTGCGTCTGCACGACCATCCGCCGCTGCGTGCGGCTCTGGACGGCACCGACGGGACCGTTCCGCTGTTCGTGCGGGATACGGCCGTCGACGCCGCCGGGTTCGCGGCGCCCAACCGGCTGGCGTTCCTCGCGGACTGTCTGCGCGATCTGGACGCCGGGCTGCGTGAGCGGGGCGGCCGGCTGGTCCTGCGCCGGGGCGACCTGGTCGAGCAGGTGTGCCGGGTGGTGACGGAGGCGGACGCCGCCGAGGTGCACATGGCGTCCGACGTCAGCGCCCACGCCCAGCGCCGCGAGGAGCGGCTGCGCCGGGCCCTGGAGGCGGAGGGCGTAAGGCTGCACGTCCACGACACGGTGACGACCGCCGTCGCCCCCGGCGCGGTGACCCCGGCGTCCTCCGACCACTTCGCCGTCTTCACCCCGTATCTGCGGCGCTGGTCGGACCATCGGATGCGGGACCCGCTCGGCGCGCCGCGCGCGGTGCGCGTCCCGGACGGCGTGGGGTCCGAGCCGCTGCCCGAGCGGAGCACGCTGTCCGGGCTGTCGGAGGGGCTCGCGTCGGGCGGGGAGAAGGAGGGCCGGCGCCGGCTGACGGCCTGGCTGCGCGACGGCGTGGCCGCCTACGCGGACCGGCACGACGACCTCGCCGGTGACGCCACGTCCCGGCTCTCCCCGCATCTGCACTTCGGCACCCTCTCGCCCGTCGAGCTGGTCCACCGGGCCCGCCGGGCGGGCGGCGCGGGCGCCGAGGCGTTCGTACGGCAGCTCGCCTGGCGGGACTTCCACCGACAGGTCCTCGCGGCACGGCCGGCGGCCGCCACGGCCGACTACCGCACGCGTGGCGACCGCTGGCGGCCGGAGCGGGAGGCGGAGCGGGACATCGCCGCGTGGCGGGAGGGCCGTACCGGCTATCCGATCGTCGACGCGGCGATGCGCCAGCTGCGGCACGAGGGCTGGATGCACAACCGGGGGCGGCTGCTGACGGCGAGCTTCCTCGCCAAGACGCTGTACGTCGACTGGCGGGTCGGCGCCCGGCACTTCCTGGACCTGCTGGTCGACGGTGATCTGGCCAACAACCAGCTGAACTGGCAGTGGGTGGCCGGGACCGGCACCGACACCCGCCCGAACCGCGTGCTGAACCCGGTCCTGCAGGCCAAGCGGTACGACCCCGAGGGCCGTTACGTCCGCCGCTGGGTGCCCGAGCTGGCGGAGGTGCCGCGCGCCGTGGTGCACGAGCCGTGGCGGCTCGGCGACGACGACCGTGCCGCGCTCGGCTACCCGGCCCCGGTCGTCGAGCTCGCCGAGGGTCTCGACCGCTTCAAGCGCGCCCGGGGTCGCTGAAGCGGTCGGTCCCCGCAAGCACCCCAGCTCTACACATAAGGAAAAAATAAGAGCAGAATGGTTGAAGGTGGTATCCAACGCACACCGTTCCTCGAGCGGTGTGCGCATGAGTCGAAGGAGACGAGTCATGGCCGACGTCTCGCACACCAGAGGTGACATGGCCAGCCATCCGGACGTATCCGCGATGCGGGACCGGTACGACCGCATGCTCGGGGGCCGCGATGTGACGCTCCTGGACGGACCGGTGTTCCTGCTCGGTCTGTACTGCGCCGCGTCCCCCTGGATACTCCACTACACGACGAGCCAGCCGGCGCTGGTGACCCACAACCTGATCATGGGCATCGCCATCGGTCTGCTGGCCCTCGGGTTCACCCGGGCTCCTGAGCGCATGTACGGCCTGAGCTGGGCCTTCTGCGCGATGGGCGTCTGGATGATCATCGCGCCGTGGATCGTCGGGGACAGCCCGGACGCCGGCGTGGTCGTGAACAACATCATCATCGGTGCGCTGGCCGTGGTCCTCGGTCTGCTGTGCGCCGGCACGGCGGTAAGGAGCACCACCAGGTCGTAGCGCACCGAGGCAGGGGACATCGCCCGGGGCCGGTCCGCACGGCGGGCCGGCCCCTCCGTGTCCATGACCGCGTCCGTGACCGTAAGGCTGTTCGAGGTGATCCGGACTGTCCGGCGTTTCGCGGGGCACTCGCTGTGATGCGGGCACAGCCCGCCGTGATGCGGGGATCGGAGAAGAGGAGCGACATGGAGATCTCGGGGATCATCAGTGCCATAGTGATCGGCATCGTCATCGGTGTGCTCGGACGGCTCGTCGTCCCGGGCCGCCAGCGCATCGGCGTGCTGTGGACGATCCTCGTCGGTATCGTGGCCGCACTGATCGGTTCGGCGATCGCCGCCGGTCTGGACGTGGGCGACACGGACGGCGTCGACTGGGTCGAGTGGCTCATCCAGATCGGTCTCGCCGCGCTGGGCGTCGTCGCACTGGACCGGGCGAAGGCCCGCCGCTGACATCAGGCGCGGCGACCCACCGCGCACGAGGCACAGGCCCGCGACCGGCTCCGGTCGCGGGCCTCGGCGTGGGCGCCCTCAGGGCGTGAACACATGAGGTGTCGTCGTGGTCAGCGCCGCGAAGCCGAGCCGCTCCAGGATGGGGCGACTGGTGCTCATGGCGTCGACCTGGAGGTACCGGTAACCGCGGTCCGCCGCCGCACGGGCGCGGTACGCGACGAGGGCGCGGTAGAGCCCCCGGCCCCGCCAGCCCTCGACGGTCCCACCGCCCCAGAGCCCGGCGAACCGGGTGCCGGGCACGAGTTCCATCCGCGCGGCGCTCACGGGCTCACCGTCGTCCGTCACGGCGACCACGGCGAGCAGGGTGTCCTCGCCCGTGGCGAGATGCGCGAGCACCCGCTGCCGGATCGATTCACCGTCGCCGCCGAACGCCCGGCGGTGCACCTCGGCGACGAGATCGGCACCGGCGGCGTCGGTCACGGGAACGAGGCGTAGCCCGGCCGGCGGCTGCACGTCCAGGTCCAGGGCGGCGGCCTCCGCGACCATCACCGTCTCCTCCGGCTCCGCCGTGAAGCCCGCGCCCCTCAGCCGCCGGCCCAGGTCGAGGGGGCGGTCGTGGCCGTACAGCTTCCACTCGAACTCGAGCCCGAGGCCGCCGAAGTGATCGATCTGCGCGGCGATGGCCGCGTCGGCGGTCGACTCGTCCAGCGCGGACCAGACGACGCCGTTCCACCCCGGCGCCGGCGACACCTGCCGGACGACCGGCCCTGCCCGCTCCACGACGGCGTCCGGGCCGTCCGGCCGCGCCCCCTGGCGCAGATCGCGGTCGAAGAGGGCGAGTACGGCGGCGGGATCCATGCGGTCACCTCAGCACCAACCCGGGGCGGCGGCAAGCGTATTACCGCGCGGCCGCGCCCCTGCCGGGCCTCGGCGCGCCACGGCCCCGTCCGTCGGCGACCATGGAGGACCGCACGGAACCGATCCTGGAGGAGGACCCACCATGGTCGTCGAGGACGCCGAACTGCCGTATCTGCGCCGCTGTGTCGAGCTGGCCGCCGAGGCCCTGGACGCGGGCGACGAGCCGTTCGGCTCGGTCCTGGTGGGAGCGGACGGCACCGTCCTGGCCGAGGACCACAACCGGGTCGCCTCCGGTGACCGCACCCGGCACCCGGAGTTCGAGCTGGCCCGCTGGTCCGCCGCCCATCTGTCCCCCGAGGAGCGGGCGGCGGCCACGGTGTACACCTCCGGCGAGCACTGCCCGATGTGCGCGGCCGCGCACGCCTGGGTGGGCCTGGGACGGATCGTGTACGTCGCCTCGTCGGAGCAACTGAGCGGCTGGCTTGCCGAGTTGGGCGTGCCGCCGGCGCCGGTGCGGCCGCTGCCGGTGCACGAGGTGGCACCCGGTGTGACCGTCGAGGGGCCGGTGCCCGAGCTGACGGAGGACATCCGGGCCCTGCATCGGCGGTTCCACGGGCACGCCGGCTGACGGCCCGTCCGCCCGAGATGCAGGCGCCGATCGGGGGTGCCTACGATCGAGGATGGGCACAGACCAGGTGGAGGGCCCGGTCTCCACCGAGGGTGCGAGTCGCCGGCCGTGGCCGCCGCCCCGGCGGCTGATGATCGCCTACGGCGCCCTGGTCGTCGCGGCGACGGCCGTGTACATGACGGTACCGGACGCGCTCACTCCGGTGTGGGCGCTGATCGGTCTGTCCGGTGTCGTGGCGATGCTGGCCGGCACGCATGTGAACCGGCCCGCCCACCGCTGGCCCTGGTGGGTGCTGGCCGCGGCGCTGTTCTCCTTCATCGCCGGCGACACGTACTACAACGTGGTGGAGACGTACTTCCACGTCGAGAATCCGTTCCCCTCCCCCGCCGACGCCTGCTACCTCGTCACCTATCCGCTGTTCGCCGTCGGCCTCTCCGGCCTGGTCCACTACCGCTGGACCGGTCACGACCTGCCCGGACTGGTGGACGCGCTGATCCTGACCGCGGGACTGGCGCTGCCCGTCTGGGCGTTCCTCGTCCGGCCGCTGACCGAGATCGACGGGCTGACCTGGGAGCAGCGGGCCATCAGCATCGCCTATCCGCTCGGCGACGTGCTCGTGCTGGCCCTGCTCGCCCGGCTGCTGACCCCGAGCGGCACGACCCGGAACAACACCTCGCTGGCGCTGCTCGTCGTGGGCACCGTGACCCTGCTCGGCTTCGACATCACGTACGGGATCCTGCAGCTGCACGAGGAGTGGCGGACCGGCACCCTGGTGGACTCCGGGTGGATCGTCTTCTACGCGGCGTGGGGACTGGCCGCGCTGCACCCGTCGATGGTGGAGCTGACGGCGTCGGAGCCGGTGCGCGAGTCGCTGCTGCCGCCGCCGCGCCGGCTGCTGCTGCTGGCGGTGGCCACCTTCGTCGCGCCGACGGTCCTGCTGATCGAGGGGGTGAAGGACCGGCCGCACGGTGTCCCGGTCATCGCCGCGTTCTCCGCCACGCTGTTCCTGCTGGTCATCCTGCGGCTGGCCGGCATGGTGGTGGCCCATCGCCGGGCCGTGGAGCGGGAACTGACGCTGCGCGCGGCCGGTGCCTCGCTGGTGTCGGCGGTCCGGCAGGAGGAGGTCGTCCGCTCCTGCGAGGCCGCCGTCGACCGGCTGCTCGGGCCCGCGGTGCGGCACCGCACGCTGCTGCTGCCGGCCGAGCGGACGTCGGCGCTCACCCCGCGCCACGCCCGGCTGGTCGCGACCGACAGCCTGGAGCCGGAGATCGCGGCCCGCCTGGACGGACTGAGTTCCGCGCTGGTCTGCCCGATGGTGCCGCCCGACCGCCCGGCCGGGGACATCCCGGGCGTGCTGGTGGTGGCGGGGCCCCCCGGACGGCTGAACGAGACCCGGAGCTCGCTGGAGATCCTCGCCTCGCACGCGGGTCTCGCGAAGGAGCGCGTGGTCCTGCGCCAGGAGGTCATCCGGCGGGAGAGCGAGGCGTACTTCCGCACCCTCGTGCGCAACGCGTCCGACGTCATCCTGATCCTTGAGGACGACGACGTGATCCGGTACGCCAGCCCGTCCGCGGCCTCCGTGTTCGGCAGCTCGGACCTGGTGGGCCGGGTACTGCCGGACCTCGTGGACCCCGGGGACCGGCAGCGGGCCGCCCGGCAGCTCGCGGCGGTCCGCGAGATCGGCCCGCGGGCCACCCACGACCACTGGTGGGTGCGGCATCCGGACGGCCGGTGCGAGGTGGAGGTGCGGTGCAGCGACTTCCGTGACGAGCGCACCGTGGCCGGTCTGGTGGTCACGCTGCGGGACGTCACCGAGCAGCGGCGGCTGGAGCACGAGCTGACCGAGCGCGCCTTCCACGACTCGCTGACCGGGCTGCCGAACCGGACGCTGCTGCTGGAGCGCATCGAGCGCGCGCTGCTGCGCGGGCACCGCAAGTCGTCGCTGACCTGTCTGCTCTTCATCGACCTGGACGACTTCAAGCTGGTCAACGACACGCTCGGGCACTCGGCCGGCGACCATCTGCTCAAGGACGTCGGCATCCGGCTGTCGGGGACGCTGCGGCGCACCGACACCGCGGCCCGGCTCGGCGGGGACGAGTTCGCCGTCCTGATGGAGGACGCGCGGCAGCCGCTCGACGCGGAACTGCTGGCAGCGCAGGTGATCCAGACCTTGACCCGGCCCTTCGCGATGGGCGGCGAGTCGGTGACCGTGTCGGCGAGCGTGGGCGTGGCGACGGCCCGGGACAGCACGGACGCCGACGAGTTGCTGGGCCACGCCGATCTGGCCCTGTACGCGGCGAAGGCGGCGGGCAAGCGGCAGTGGCGCCGCTTCCGGCCGCTGCTGCACAGCCGCATGATCGAACGCCACAATCTGCAGAGCCGACTCGCCAAGGCGGTAGCGGCCCGGGAGTTCGCGCTGCGCTACCAGCCCGTCGTGGACATCGCCGCCGGCGAGGTCGTCGGCTTCGAGGCGCTGGCCCGCTGGCCGCGCACCGCGCAGCGGCCGGTCACCCCGGAGCAGTTCATCACCCTGGCCGAGGAGACCGGGCACATCGCCGCCCTCGGCTCATGGGTCCTGGAGAAGGCGGCCCATGACATCGCGGGTCTGCAGGAGGAGCACGGGGCGGAGCGCCCGCCGTACGTCAGCGTCAACGTCTCGGCCCGGCAGTTCCGGGACAACGGGTTCGTGCAGCAGGTCGACCAGGCCCTGCGGACGCCGGGGCTCGCGCCGGGCAGTCTCCAGCTGGAGCTGACGGAGACGGTGCTGCTGCGCCGGGACACCCAGGTCCAGTCGATGCTGCGGTCCCTGAAGGACCTGGGGGTGCACATCGCGGTCGACGACTTCGGCACCGGCTTCTCCTCGCTGCGCTATCTGCGGGACTTCCCCATCGACGTCCTGAAGATCGACAAGTCGTACATCGACGACATCCCGCGTGACGCCCAGCAGGTGGCGCTGGTCGAGGGCATCGTGCACATCGCGGACACCCTGGGGCTCCAGGTGATCGCCGAGGGCATCGAGGAGCCCGACCAGCGGGACCTGCTGGCCAAAATGGGCTGTCGGTTCGGGCAGGGGTATCTGTTCGCCCGGCCGATGACGCTGGAGGAGAGCCGGCAGGTGCTGCGCCGGGACGGCGGCCGGTCCGCGCCGGGCACCGGAGAGCGGCGCCGCGACGGCGACCGGCCGACCCTGCCGGTGCGTGGCCGGCGGGTGGCCCGGGAGGGCGACCTGGACCGGCTGCGCCGTACCAGCCCGATGACGGACGCCGTCCTCGACGAGGTCCGCGGCCGGCAGATCCGCAGCCGCGGGCACTGGCTGATCGACTTCGCCTCCTGCAACTACCTGGGCTTCGACTGGGACCCGGAGATCGCCGCCACCATCGACCCGGCGGTGCAGGAGTGGGGCACGCACCCGAGCTGGTCGCGGCTGCTGGGCAGTCCCCGGCTGTATCCGCGGATCGAGGAGCGGCTCGCGGAACTGCTGAGCGCCCCGGACACCCTGCTGCTGCCGACGCTGACGATCATCCACACCTCGGTGATCCCGGTCCTCGCCGACGGCGGGCAGGTCTTCGTGGAGGCGACCGCGCACCGCACGGTGTACGACGGCTGCACGGTGGCCCGCGGCCAGGGCGCGACCCTGCGCCGGTTCCACGCCGAACGCCCGGAGGAGCTGGACGCGTTGCTGGCCGCGGCCCCGGCCGGCGCGCCCCGGCTGGTCTGCGTGGACGGGGTGAACAGCATGACCGGCAACATCCCCGACCTGCCCACGCTGGCCGCCGTCTGCCGGGACCGGGGCGCCACCCTGTACGTCGACGACGCGCACGGCTTCGGTGTCATCGGCGAGCGCTCCCCCGTCGAGCCGTGCCCGTACGGCTTGCGGGGCAACGCGGTCGTACGGCACACCGGCGAGACGTACGACGGGATCGTCCTGGCCGCCGGGTTCTCCAAGGCGTACTCGTCGCTGCTCGCCTTCCTGGCGCTGCCCACCGACCTGAAGAACCGGCTGAAGACGGCCGCCGCCCCCTATCTGTACTCGGGCCCCTCGCCCACGGCGTCGCTGGCGACGGCGATGGCCGGGCTCGAGGTGAACGCCCGGCGCGGAGACACCCTGCGCGCCGACCTGTACCGCCTGACGGCCCGGGTCCTTGACCATCTGGACACCCTCGGGGTGCGCACCCTGAACAGCGACCGGCTGCCGATCGTGGAGATCCCGCTCGCCGACCCGTCCGACCTGGAGCAGGTCGCGAGGTTCCTGTGGCAGGAGGGCATCTATGTCACGGTGGCCGCCTATCCGCTGGTCCCCCGGGACCGGGTCGGCTTCCGCGTCCAGCTCACGGCGCTGCACACGCACGAGGACATCGACCGGCTGAACGACGTCCTCACCCGACTCTCCGCACGTTTCCCGCTGCGGCCGAAGGACTGAGCCGAGCATGATCACGCACAACGACGACGTGGACTGGGACCGCTGGCCGGTGGCCGACTACCTCGCGGAGAACTACCGCGAGGTGCACCCCTGCGACGCGGCGGTCATCGCCCACCACTCGGCGTTCTACCGCCGGCTGCCGCCCCGCTCGCTCGGCCGCTCGGTGGAGTTCGGCGCGGGACCGAACGTGTATCCGCTGATCCTGGCCGCCGCGGCGAGCCGCCGGGTGGAGGCGGTGGAGGCCGGCGCGGGCAACGTGGCCTATCTGGAGCAGCAGATCCTGGACGGGCCGGACGCCAGCTGGCTGCCGTTCCACGACCTGTGCCGCCGTCTGAACCCCGACCTGCCGGCCACGCTGGCCGGGGCGCTGGCCCCGGTGCACGTGGTGCACGCCGATGTGCGGGATCTGCGGCCCGGCCACTACGACCTGGCCTCCATGCACTTCGTGGCGGAGGGTGCCACCGAGGACCGCGCCGAGTTCACCGCGTTCTGCCGGACGTTCGTCCGGTGCGTGGCGCCGGGCGGACATCTGGTGGCGGCGTTCATGGAGAACATGCCGACGTACCGGATCGGCCCGGCCTCCCGCTGGCCGGGCTGCCCCGTGGACCCGGACATCGTGTCGGAGGTGTTCACCCCGCTCACCCGCGAACTCGCCGTCACCCGCATCGACGCCGACCCGACGCTCCCGGACTACGGCGACTCGGGGATGGTGCTGCTGGCGGGGCGGGCGCGCTAAGAGCTCCGAACAAAAGTGGAGTCCGATCAGCTCGCGGCGTCTGGCGCGTGCGATCGCAAGGCGCCGGAAGCCCTGGTAGCTGGGGCCACCAGAGGCTTTCGGCAACGCGGCGAGCGTGCGGGCCAGACGCCGCGGGCCGGGCTCCATTTTTGTTCGGAGCTCCAAGGGCTGTCCCGTCATTCCCGGTGGATCGGCGCGCGGCGTCGGATGCGGTGCATCGCGAGGCGGCGGGCCGTCCGCAAACTGGATGCATGCGGACGGCCCGACAACGCGGCGAGGTGCCGTAGCCGGCGTCGCACGCCCGCCGGGAATGACGGGACAGCCCTTAGCCGGGCTATCCCAGTTCGAGGGTGGTGACGCCGAAGACCCGGTCCCGGGCGTACGGGCGGACCGGCCCGGTGTACATGCGGGCCGTCTCGAAGGACGGGGTGAAGCCGGCCGCCTCGACCAGAGCGACGCCCGCCGGGTTGGTCTCGGGCACATCGACGGCGACCTCGCGGCCACCGGTGTGTGCGGCCAGCGCGTCGAACAGGGCCCGGGCGTCCTCGGGGCCGTCCGCGAACAGCGGGCCGATGCGCGGGCCGTCGTGTCCGGGCCGTACGACGCCGTACCCGGTCACACGGCTCCCGGAGCGCCGGACGACGGCGTGGTGGCCGGGGGCGCCGAGCCACGCGCGCAGGAAGCGGGGCCGGTCGGCCGGTGTGCACAGGGCGTCGTAGGCGAGGAGGTCCTCGATGTCCTCCGGCCGTACGGCGCGGACGCCCTCCGGTGTCCGGGTGGCGGGGGCGACGCCGGTCCAGCGGGTGGTGCGGTGGGCGTGGGCGAAGCCGGAGCGGCGGTAGTTGCCCTGCTGGGCGACGACGCCGTCGAGGCCGACCGTGCGGTCCCCGGCGTGTGCGAGACCGGTCCGCCAGGTGGCCAGGCCGAGGCCGCGGCCGCGCAGGTCGGGGCGGACGAGATAGCAGCCGAGGAAGGCGTAGTCCGGGCCGTAGGTGACCACGGAGATCGCGGACACCGGCTCGCCGTCGATACGGCCGAGGAAGAAGCCGTCGGGGTCCTGTGCGAAGAACGCGGGTCCGTCGGACAGCCCCGGGTTCCAGCCCTCGGCGGCGGCCCAGCCGCTGATGACCGGCCAGTCCTGCGGCCCTGCCCGGCCGACGACGAGGTCCGTGGGGGCCGCGAGGACCATGGGGGCGCTCCGTTCGAGGGGGGTGCGGTCACGCGGCATCCTCGCCGATCCCGGGGGCCCGGGTCACGACATGATCAAGCCGATGCCACGCCCGGCCCCGTGACGCACAGAAGGCCCCACCTCCCGTGTCCAGCGGGTGGGGCCTTCACGCGATGACCGACGACGGGGTCAGCGCACCGCCTGGGCGCGGAAGCGCCGGTAGAGGACGGCACCGCCGAGGACGAGCGCCGTGGCGCCCGCCGCGAGCGGGGCGGCCGCGTCCGCGCCCGTGTGGGCGAGGACCGCTCCGGCCTCGTGCGGCACGTGCGCGGGCGGCATCGACCGCACCTCGGGAGCCTTGGGCTTTGCCTTCGGCTCGGGGGCCGGCAGCGTGGTGGCGGGCGTGTCCTCGCCCGAGGTGTTCACCGACTCGTTGTCGATGGCCGCGTTGCCGACACCGATCACGTTCACGCTGTTGCCGGTGACGTTGACCGGCACGTGCAGCGGCAGCTCCACGACGTTGCCGGAGCCGATGCCGCCGGACTCGGTCGCGACGCCCTTCGCCTTCGCCCCGCTCACCGAGGACGCGGCGGACGTGCTGTCCTCCTCCTTCTCCTTCTTCTTCGCACCTCCGTCCTCGTTGACGCAGGTGTTGCCGACGGCAGGGTTCAGCAG
Organism: Streptomyces nigra; assembly: GCF_003074055.1. Taxonomy (NCBI): domain Bacteria; kingdom Bacillati; phylum Actinomycetota; class Actinomycetes; order Kitasatosporales; family Streptomycetaceae; genus Streptomyces; species Streptomyces nigra. The sequence continues at coordinate 568,658 of NZ_CP029043.1, forward strand.
CCCCACCACGTTCACGGTGTTCCCGCACACGTTCACCGGAACGTGCACCGGAACCTGGACGGTGTTCCCGGAGAGCACTCCGGGCGAGTCGGCCACGGCGGCGTCCGCCGCGGAGTCGGCGTAAGCCGGGAACGTCACGGCCATCGCGCCCGAGGCGGCAGCGATGGCGATCACACCGTTTCGGGTAACCCGTCTCATAGGGTCCCTGCCTTCCAGACATGGTCACGAGCACTCGCCCGCACCGGATAAAACGCGAGCGATCCATCCGAGTTATGGCTTATCGGCCATTCACCCCATCGAGTGCCTGGCAGTCGAACTAGGGGTAAACGGTCTGATCACCGCACAAGTCGCACAGGCGGCCGACGCACAGGTGCGCCGTTCGTGCGGAGGCGACCATTCCGGGTGCCGCCTATCGTGAGCCGAGGACGCCGCTCCCCGGACCGCGACGGGCGTCCCTGGAGGCATCGATGCCGGCAAAGCTGTCCACGCGCCCCTTGCTGCGGCGCAGCGCCGTCACCTGCGCGGTCGGGCTGGCCGTGATCGGCACCGGCCTGCCGACGGGCAGACCGTCCGAGCCCGACGTGTCCCGCTTCTACGAGCAGAAGGTCGCCTGGGGCAAGTGCCCGGGCGAGGGCATGCCCAAGGACATGCAGTGCGGCAAGATCACCGTTCCGCTGGACCACGACCGCCCCCGCGACGGGACACTCGAACTGGCGCTCGCCCGCTATCGGGCGACGGGTGACCGCAAGGGTTCGGTGCTGGTGAACTTCGGCGGGCCGGGCGGCGCGGGTGTGCCCCAGTTCGCGGGCGCGGGCAAGGAGTTCATGAGCCTGACGGACGACTACGACATCGTGACGTTCGATCCCCGCGGGGTGGGCCGCTCCTCCCCGGTGAGCTGCGGGGACGGCAAGGAGCAGATCGACCTGCCCGATGACGACGCGGAGGTCCGCCGCGATCCGGAGGCCGTGCTGGACGGGCTGCGAAAGGCCGCCGACGCGTGCGCCCGGCACTCGGGCCCGGTCCTGCCGCACATAGGCACCGTCGACGCCTCGCGCGACCTGGACGTGATGCGCGCGGCGCTCGGCGACAAGAAGCTCAACTACCTCGGCTTCTCCTACGGGACGCGGCTCGGCGCGGTCTACGCCGCCCAGTTCCCCGACAAGGTCGGGCGGTTCGTGCTCGACGGCGTGGACACCCTGACGGAGCCGCTGGCGGAGCAGGGGGTGGCCGGCGCCGAGGGGCAGCAGAAGGCGCTGGACGAGTTCACCGACTGGTGCGCGCAGGACGTCGCGTGCCCGTTCGGGACGGACGCGCGCCAGGCCCGCCGGTATGTGGTGATGCTCGTCGACTCCCTCGACAAGGACCCGGTGCCCTCGGTGTTCGGTGAGCCGTTCACGGGGCAGGACCTGGTCGGCGCGATGGGCAGCGCCCTCTACAGCAAGGAGTTGTGGCCCTCGCTGGAGCGCGCCCTGGCCACGCTGGTCGAGGACGGCAGCACCCACGCCATCGAGGCGTTCGCCGGTGGCGGGGCCTCCCCGACGCGCCGCGCGCAGGCCGGGGACGACGACGGCGGCCTGACCGACCCGGAGGACGTCCCGCTCGACAACCCCGCCGCGGCGATGATGGCGATCAACTGCGCCGACGACCCCGACCGTCCCGGCGGCCGGCAGATCACCGACGGCCTCGACCGGCTGCGCGCCCGCTACGAGGAGGCCTCACCGGTCTTCGGCCGGCACCGGCTGACCGAGGTGCTGATGTGCTACGGCCGCCCGCGGGGCACGGACTTCATCCGCGAGGACGTCAAGGACCTCGACACGCCGAAGATGCTGCTCGTGGGCACCCGCGGCGACCCGGCGACGCCGTACCGCTGGACCATGGAGACCGCGCGGCGGCTGGGCTCGTCGGCCGTGGTCCTGGACAACAAGGGCAGCGGGCACACCGGTTACGCCTCGTCCAAGTGCGTCCACGGCAAGGTCGACGCGTTCCTGCTGTACGGCACGCTGCCGCCGGACGGCAGTTCGTGCGCACCCGACGAGGAGCGCGAGTAGTCCTCCGGCCGGCGGCCCCCGACCAGGTGAGGGATTGCCCCAAATGCCCGAAGGGCGAATCGGTCCTATCGTCTTCTTATGGAGCACGCACTCAGTCCCACCACCCTGTCCGAGCTGCGGCGCCCGCGCCCCTATCCGGCCGTGTCCGTGCTGACGCCCACACATCGCCGCGAGCCCTACCGGGCCCAGGACCAGGTCCGGCTGCGCAATGTCGTCGCCGAGGCCAAGAAGCAGCTGGAGAGCGATCCGTCCGTCACCCGGGAGCGCCGGGCGGAGGTCGAGCGCGAACTCGACCAGGCCCTCGCCGAAGTGGACCTCACCTACGCCGAGGACGGCCTGGTGATCTTCGCGGCCCCCGGCGAACACCAGGTGTGGTCGCTCGCCCGGTCCGTGCCCGAGCGCGTGGTGCTCTCGGACACCTTCCTCACCCGCAACCTGGTCTCCGCACAGGCCGCCGAGCGGCCTTACTGGGTGTGCTCGGTCGCCGCCGACCGCGTCACCCTGTGGACCGGCACCCTGGACCGCATCACCGAGGCCCGGATCGGCGGCTTCCCCCTCACCCGGCGTCCGGAGAACTTCGACGCCGAGCGGCGCGAGCGGATCGGCGACACCCCGAGCACCTTCCGCGACGAGGACACCCGGCACTTCCTCAAGGACGCCGACTCCGCGCTGGCCGCCGTCGTACGGCGGGATCCGCGGCGCCTGTACGTCACCGGGACGCCGGCGGCGCTGTCCCTGCTGGACGAGATCGGCGGCGCCGCGAAGCTCGCCGTGCACATCCCGCACGGCGGTCTGGCGCACGGCACCCGCGACGCGGTGTGGCAGGCCGTCCAGCCCCGGATCACCGCCGACCTGCGGGAGAGCACGGACCAGGTGATGCGTGAACTCGTCGCGGCCCGGGGCCGCAAGGCGTACGCGGCCGGGGTCGACGAGGTCTGGCAGAGCGCCCGGGAAGGGCGGGTGCGGCTGCTGGCCGTCGAGGAGAACTTCCGGATGACGGTGCGCGGCGAGGACGGCGACCATCTGATCCCGGCGGCGAGCGGCGAACTCGACGCCCGCGAGGACATCGTGGACGAGATCGTCGAGCAGTGCCTGGAGACCGGCGCCGACGTCCGGTTCGTGCCCGACGGCACCCTGGACGACGCCGAGCGGATCGCGGGCGTGCTGCGCTACTGACGGGCGACGGGACGACGAGGAGGTACGGCCGCGGTCGGCCTCCTCGTCGTTCCGCGCCCGGTCACACACCGTCGAAGAGCGCGCTCAGGCCGCGTTCCACGGCCTCGCCCAGGTCCTCCTCACCCGGCGCGACCACGGCGCACGTGCGCAGCAGGAAGCGCTCGAGGGCGGGGGTGTCGAACTGGAGCAGCGCCATGCCGTGCGGGGAGTGCAACTCGACGACGGTGCGCTCTCTGCCGCAGGGCCAGACGCGCACGTCGCCGTCCCCGGCCGGCCCGCGCAGCCCGGCGTCCAGCAGGCCCCGGGCGAACGTCCAGACGGCACCCCGGCCGTCGAGGGAGACCTCGCCGGGGAAGTCGAGATGCACCGCCAGCGGGTCCGTGGACCGGTACCGCAGCGTGGCGGGGACGGGGAGTTCGCGCTCCTCGCCGGTGATCAGGCGGGCGTGGGCGGGCTGCTCCAGGGCGATCTCCATGGACACTCTCCCCTGCGTCGGCGGACGGTGATTTTTGCGGCTTGCTTTTAGGAGCCCGCAATCACCTTTCGCATGACACCTCCGCCTGGATTCTTTTTGTGAACTGCATCACTTCCGCGGAGTGCAACCGTCCGAGGCACGGCCGCCACGACTCGCCCTTAGAACAGCTGACCGTCGAACATGTGCATGAGTGTCGCCGGGCCACCCCGGACGCCCCTCATTTCACGTACGCCGCATACGACTTCACCGCGGCGGACACGTACACCATGCGTACCGCATGACCTGTTCCGGAAGACTCTGGCATATGCCGGACGCACCACCGCATCGGGTGTTGCCAAATCCCTTACGGGGCGTCGCGGGCTGTGCGACAGTCGTAACGGTCCCTCCGTCGTTCCTGGTCGTACCGTCCCCTCATCGGAGAGCGTCATGCCGCCCCATGTCTCCGCGGACCGCCCCGCCGCACAGCCCCCCGGACCCGGTCCGGTCGACGCGCTGATCTCTCAGACGCGACGGCTCAAGGGCGAGGTGGACGCCGTGCGGAGGGACACCCCGAGCGACGCCTCCGGAGCCCGCGAGCGCTGGCAGCGCGCCCTGTGCGACCTCGCCCTGCATCAACTCGACGACCTCGACGCCCACCTCGCCCAGCTGCGCGACGGCCCCGCCCCCGCTCCGGCGGCCCGTACCGACGCACTGCTCAGCCGGGTCGGCAGCGCCGAGTGGAACCTCCTCACCGACGAGGCCAGCTGGTCGGGCGAGCTGTACCAGATCCTCGGACGGGACCCGGCCGCGCCACCGCTGACGCTCGACGAACTGCCGTCCCTGGTGCACGACGAGGACCGGCGCCGGCTCACCACGATGGTCACGGCCTGTCTGATCGACGCACAGCCGATCGACGGGGAGTTCCGGATCGTCCGGCCCGACGGCGAGCTGCGGACCGTGCACATGATGGGCGAGCCGGTGCTCGACCCCGACGGCGGCGCCGCCTCGATGTGGGCCGTACTCCGGGACGTCAGCGAGGTGCGCCGCCGGCGGCGCGCGGTCAGCGACACCCGGGACGCGGTGCCGGCCGAGCGGCGACTCATGGCCGAGGTGCGCGAGGCGGTGCTGCCGCCGTGGCGGACCGCCCCGCGGCCGGCCCGGCAGGCCCCCGGCACCCTGGACATCGCGGCCCACCGGCTGTCGTCCCCGACGAGCGCCCCGATCGGCGTCGACTGGTACGACTCCCTCGAACTGACCGACGGGGCCACGCTGTTGACCGTCGGCGATCTCACCGGGCACGACGTCGCCGCGGCCACCGGCACGGCCACCCTGCTGGGTGCCGTACGCGGTATGGCCATGGCCGGCACCCGACCGGGACAGCTGCTCTCCTGGCTGGGGCACCTTCTGGACACCGGAGACCTGCCGGTCCTCGGCAGCGCGGTGTGCTGCCGCTACCGGCCGGACACCCGCACGCTGACCTGGGCGAGGGCCGGACACCCCGCCCCGCTGCTGTTCCGCGGCGGGACGGGACACAGGCTGGACTCGCCCTGCGGCCCCCTGCTGGGGGCGACCCCGGGCGCCGTGTACGGCGAGGCCGAGGAGACCCTCCAGGAGGGCGACCTGATCGTGCTGCACACCGACGGACCGGTGGCGGGGCACGACGGCATGGACTTCTCGCGCCGGCTCCTCGACCTGGCCTCCCGCTTCGTCGAGGCAGGCACCGCACAGGACTGCGTACGGCTGGTCACCGAGGAGTTCGGTGAAAGGGAGCACGAGGGCGACGCCTCCGTACTCATGGCCAGAGCGACGTCCTAGCGAAACGGATCGCGCTGACGCTTCTGCCGCTACGCCTGGGCGGTGCCGTCTTGGGGCTTCCTCGCCTTCGGCAGCGCCAGCCGGATCTCCTCCCGCAGCTCATGGATCTTCGGGTAGCTGGAGTACTCGGCGGTGAGCCGGTACATCTGCCGGAGCCGGTCCCAGGTGCGGCCGGAGGAGTTGGAGCCCATCGACATCAGCGCCAGCCGCGCGTATCGGTCGGCCTGTTCGGGGTCGTCAGCGATGAAGCAGGCGGACGCCATGGACAGATGGTCGAAGATCTTCGACCGCTCCCGGCCGTCGACGCGCAGGGCCAGGGCCTTCTCCGCGAAGTGCTGGGCGTGGGCGGCCGCTCCGGGCTCGAACTCGGCAAGAGTGCGGTACGCCAGGGCCTGCATCCCGTACAGATCCTCGTCCTTGAAGGTCTGCATCCAGCTGGGCGGCGGTACGTCGCTCTTGTCGGAGACGAAGAGCTCCTCGGCCTGCCCCAGTGTGCGGCGCATGGCCTGGCCCTTGCCCATGGACGCCTGCGCCCAGGCCTCGATGGTGTGGAACATGGCCTTGGTGCGCGGCAGGACCTCGTCGCCCGAGCCGGACTGGGCGAGCTTCATCAGGTCGAGCGCGTCGTCGGGCCGGCCGAGGTGCACCATCTGGCGCGCGGCCCGGGAGAGGGCCTCCCCGGCACGGGGCCGGTCGCCGCCCTCACGGGCCGCGTGGGCGGCGATGACGAAGTACTTCTGGGCCGTGGGCTCCAGGCCGACGTCGTGCGACATCCAGCCCGCGAGGACGGCGAGGTTGGCGGCGACGCCCCACAGGCGCCGCTGGAGATGGTCGGGGTGTCGGTAGGCGAGCATGCCACCCACCTCGTTCAACTGGCCCACCACAGCCTTGCGCTGGAGTCCGCCGCCACGGGCGGCGTCCCAGGCCCGGAACACCTCGACCGAGCGCTCCAGCTCCTCGATCTCCTGCGATCCGATGGGGGCGGCCTCGTAACGGTCGAACCCGGCGGGGTCGGCGTGCAAGGGGTCGTCGAACTGGGGGGCTTCGGCCCTGAGGGCCGGGTCGGTGCGCAGCCAGTCGTGCATGGCGCTGCTGAGTGCGGATCCCGCGGCGAGCGCGGCACCCGCGCCCACCAAGCCGCGTCGGTTGAGCATGAGGTCCATTCCCGTGAATTCGGTGAGGACCGCGGCGGTTCGCTCGGGCGCCCACGGCACACCGTCGGGATGCTCCACGCTCCCGGCGTCCTGCCGTCTCCCCGTACGCCCGTGCCGGACCAGACCGAGGTCCTCGATGGTCACGACACGGCCGAGACGCTCGGTGAACAGGGCCGCCAGCACCCGCGGCACCGGATCGCGCGGGATCTCTCCCATGTCGATCCACCGCCGCACCCGCGAGGTGTCGGTCGCCAGCTGGGGGTGGCCCATGGCCGCCGCCTGCCGGTTGACCAGTCTCGCGAGTTCGCCCTTGGACCAGCCGGCCAGGCCGAACAGATCCGACAGACGGGTGTTGGGTTCTCCGCTCACGTCAAGCCCCCAGGTTCTCGGCTGAGTTGACAGTAGCCCGGTGAAAGGTGCCCCGGGACTATTCGCCAGGGTTCGCCAGGGTGCGCCAGATGGTGTGCCACCTGGCGACGGGTGTCAGGTAGGAACGCGCCACCCCGACCCGGTCGCCGGGGGACATTCCCCAGGGTGTATCCGGCGGCCGGGTCGGGAGGGCGCATTGACGTCGCAGGCACACGAAGGGATCTGTTTCTCCCATGTACGCAGCATCGTCCTCCGTGTCCGCCCCGCCCCGGCCGCTGCGTGCCCGCCCGGCGGGTGGCGGTCCCTACCTCGACCCCGCGCGTCCGGGGCCCGCTCCCGTGCTCGGCGCGGGCCGGCCGCGGCGTCCCGCGGGGCTCGGCACCCAACCGCTCAGCGGGAGACTCGACTTGTCCGGTCCCCAGGGCGCCCAGCTGCGCGCGGCGATCGCGTCGGTGCACCGGATCTGTCCGGAGTTCGCGCCGGTGCAGGTGCTGCGCCGCAGCGGACGCTCCGTACTCCTGGTCGGCACGACCGGGCGCAGTACGGCGGTCGCCAAGTGCTTACTCGACCAGTCCCCCGCGTGGGCGGAGCGGATCCGGCACGAAATAGCGGCATACCGCTCGTTCGTCCGGCATCGCCCCCCGGTGCGGGTGCCGAGACTGATCGCGGCGGATCCGGACAACGGCACCCTGGTCATCGAGCGAATGCCCGGCCGGGTGGCGGCACTCCAGCGGCATCCGGTGGAGGCGCCGCCGCGGGCGGACATCAGAGCGGCACTCGGCGCGATCTGCCGGCTGAACGCGTGGCGGCCGCCCGCGGGCACGTTCGACGCCCCGCTGGACTACGCGACGCGGATCTCCCGGTACCACGATCTGGGTCTGCTCACCGACCGGGACATGGGGGATCTGCAGAAGCTGCTGCACGGCATCGCGACCTCCGCGGGCCGGCAGGGCATGGGCCAGTTCTGCCACGGCGACGCACTGCTCTCGAACATCCTGCTCTCACCGGCCGGTCCAGTGCTGGTGGACTGGGAGCACGCGGGCTGGTACCTGCCGGGGTACGACCTGGCGACGCTGTGGTCGGTGCTCGGGGACGCGCCGGTGGCCCGGCGGCAGATCAGCCAGATCGCCCAGTCGGCGGGCCCGGCCTCCCGGGACGCCTTCCTGGTGAACCTGATGCTGGTCCTGACCCGTGAGATCCGCACCTACGAGATGGCGGTGCAGCGTTCGATGCACGATCCGGCCCCGACGGCACCCGGAACGGCCCATCAGGGTGCCGCGCCGTCCGGCGAGGAACAGCGGCTGCTGCTGAGGCGGCTGCACGACGACTGCCAGTTGGCCCGCCGGGCCGTACGCGCGGCGGTCGGCACTCGCTGACGGGGACTGAGGCCCGCGGCGCGCCCTGAAGATCAGGGGGCGTTCCGCGGGCCTTCGTGCGTCCGGTCATTGGGGTAGGCCACTGACGCCGCGCAGGCCCGGCGCCCGCCCCCGCGAAACTCCCGGGAACACCCGGTTGACATGGGTATTCGCCCAGCCCTTGGCATGATTGACGGATCGTCTGACAGCGGGTACCACTGACCTCGCCCGGCCCGCACGGCTCAGCGCGCACGACCGTCCCAGGAGGCTGCTTTGCGAGGATCCGTCACCGCCGTCGCCACCGCGGCCCTGTTGGTGCCCCTCATCGGGGCGGCCCCGTCCGGCACCCGCACCGACTCCGGCGACCGGCTCCAGTCGGCCTTCGCCGCGGCCGCCGCCGAGTACCACGTCCCGTCGAGCGTTCTGCTCGGCGTCTCCTACCTCCAGTCCCGCTGGGAGACGCACAACGGTGCGCCCAGCGTGTCCGGGGGCTACGGCCCGATGCATCTCACCGACGCCCGCGCGGCGCTCGCGGACACGGCCCCGCACCACAGCGAGGGCACCGAGGACCCGCGCGGCGACAGCGCCCGCCCTGCGCCGCCCCCGGTGGCGAAGGCGCTGAAGACCTCCGAGATCCCGGCCCGGCTGAGGACGCTGCCGAAGGCGGCGGAGCTGACGGGGCTGAGCGCAGATCGTCTGCGCAGTGACCCGGCCGCCAATGTGGCGGGCGGCGCCGCACTGCTGGCGGCCGCGCAACGGGAGCTGGGTGAGCCGCTGAGCTCCGACCCGGCCGACTGGTACGGCGCGGTGGCCCGGTTCTCCGGCGCCGACGACTCGGCGACGGCCGCGGCGTACGCGGACGACGTCTTCGAGGTGCTGCGCACCGGGCAGGAGCGCCGCACCGACGAGGGGCAGCGGGTGGAGCTGGCCGCGCGGCCCGGTCTCGTCCCCGACACCGACCAGCTGAAGGGCGCGGGGCTGCGCCGGGCGAAGGCCGCGCAGACGGAGTGCCCGCCGACGGTGTCCTGCGAGTGGATCCCGGCGCCCTACGAGGAGTTCGGGGACGGCGACTACGGCAACCACGACCTGGGGAACCGTCCGAAGGACCAGAAGATCGAGTACATCGTCGTCCATGACACCGAGGGCGCCTGGGAGGGCGTCCTGAACATGGTGCAGGACCCGACCTATGTGTCCTGGCAGTACACCCTGCGGTCCACGGACGGGCACATCGCCCAGCATGTGAAGGCCAAGGACGTGGCCTGGCACGCGGGAAACTGGTACGTCAACGCCAAGTCGATCGGCCTGGAGCACGAGGGCTTCCTGACCCGGCCGGACTCCTGGTACACGGAGGCGATGTACCGCTCCTCGGCGCGGCTGGTCTCCTATCTCGCCGAGAAGCACGGCATCCCGCTGGACCGGCAGCACATCCTCGGGCACGACACGGTGCCGGGGCCGACGACGTCGACGATCGGCGGGATGCACACCGACCCCGGCCCGTACTGGGACTGGCGGCACTACTTCGAGCTGCTCGGCCGGCCTCTGGTGCCGACCGCCGGCGCGAAGGGCGGCCTGGTGACGATCCGCCCCGACTACGCCTCGAACCGGCCCGAGTTCACGGGCTGCACGACGGCGGGCGAGCCGTGCGCGGCCCACGGTTCCAGCGCGGTGCGGCTGTACTCGGGGCCCGGTGAGTCGTACCCCCTGATCAAGGACATCGGTCTGGGGTCGAACCCCACCAAGGGTGTGAACGACCTGTCGTCGCGGGTGTCGACCGGGCAGCAGTTCGCGGTCGCCGGCCGGGACGGCGACTGGACGGCGATCTGGTACCTCGGGCAGAAGGCGTGGTTCAGGAACCCGGCGAAGAAGCCGACGGCCGTCCACGCGGCCGGTGACGTGGTCACGCCGAAGGACGGTGCGGAGAGCGTGCCGGTGTACGGCCGGGCCTACCCCGAGGCGTCCGCGTATCCGGCGGACGTGCCGGCGCAGGCGGTGTCGCCGCTGCCGTACACGCTTCCGGCCGGGCAGCGGTATGTGGTGGGCGGCAAGGTGCCCGGCGAGTACTACTACGCGGTGACCTTCGACGAGGGCTCGCACCGGGTGGTGCGGGGCAAGGACCTCTACTACGAGATCCAGTACGGGCACCGGGTGGCGTTCGTGCGGGCCGCCGATGTGAAGGTGGTGCGCTCGGACGGCTGACGGGCCGCCCCCGCCGGGCTCAGCCCTGCTGGAAGAGCTCGGCGGGCAGCGGCTTCAGCAGCGCGTAGAGGTCGTCGGTGATCGGGCGGTCCCAGGCGGCGATGGTCACCAGGACGTTGTCGCTGCGGTCGAACTGCACGCAGGAGATACGGCTCTCGGAGAGCTTGAGCCGCCGCACGATCAGCAGGTTGTCGCCCTGCATGACGGGCACGTCCTCGCTGCCGACGACGGTGACGTCCTCCTCGTTCTCCAGGGCCAGCAGCAGCTGCGCCACCTCGAACGGGATCTCGCCCTCGTCGGTCTCGCGGGCCGGGGAGCCCTCGGGCAGATTGCCGATGATCATGGCGGGGCCGCGGCCGCCGAAGAGGTCGTAGCGCAGGAAGACGCCCTGGCAGCTGCCGTCGGGAGCGGGCAGCAGCCCGGCGCCGAGGTTGCCGGGCCAGTCGCCCGGGTCCATGGCCAGTACGTCGAAGTCGGGCCCGGCGGGCGTGGCGCTGCGGCGGCGGAGGAACGACATGCCGCCATGGTACGTGGCCGGGCCTGTTCCACGTCGTGCGGGCGAGGCGTGCGGGAGGCCGGTCGCCCGGTGTGTCAGTCCTCCGCGGGGGCGGGCGGGACCACCGCCACCGGGCTCGCGGCGTGCAGCAGGACCGCCTGGGTGACCGAGCCCATCATGCGGGCCGGGGCCAGCAGGCGGCGGCGGTGCCGGCCGACGACGACGAGGGCGGCGTCCTGGCTGGCGGCGACGAGCGCGCCGGCCGCGTCGCCGGGGGCCGCGGTCGCATCGGCGCGCACCTCGGGGTGGCGGGCCCGGTGCGGGGCGAGGAAGCCCTCGGCGAGGCTGCGGGTCTCGGCCTCGACGGCGTCCTGGTCCTCGCCCGGCTGCACGATCTGGGCGGTGGCCGTCGTCCACAGGTGCAGCGGCCAGGTGTAGGCGGCGACGGCCTGGAGCCGGGCGCCGCGCCGGGCGGCCTCGGCGAAGGCGAAGGACAGCGTGGCCTCGTCGGGGCTGTCGACCTGGAGTCCGACGACGACGCGGGGTCCCGGCTCGACGGGCGGGCCGTCGTGGACCCGTCGTCCCGGCTTGGGCACGACGACGACCGGGCATTCGGCGTCGCGGGCGGCGGCCAGGCCGGTGGAGCCGAGCAGAAGGCTGGCGAAGCCGCCGCGGCCCCGGGAGCCGAGCACCAGGAGCTGGGCGGTCGAGCCGAGCGCGGACAGCGTCCCGACGGCGCCTTCCAGAGCGTGGTACGCGATCGTCGGCTCCTCTTCGCGGCCCGCCAGGTAGCGGCGCGCGAGGTTCAGGACCGTGTCGTCCTCCGGCTCGGGACGGCCGACGGGCAGGGAGTCGGGCCGGGCCCACGCGGGGTACTGCTGGACGTGGACCACGCTCAGCGGCGCGTCGCGCGTAAGCGCGGCCTCGAACGCCCAGTCCAGTGCGACCAGGCTGTCGTCCGAACCGTCGACCGCCGCGATGACCGGCAGGGTGCTCATGGGATCCTCACCTCCGGAGTACGACCTTCGCGCCCCGGGGCCAGCCTGACGCAGGCGCCGGCCCGGGCACGGTTGTCCAGGTCGCGTGTCCGGAAAAACGGCCGCGACACCCCCGGAACGGCTCCGGAACCGCCCCTAGGTGAGGTCGAACTCGCCTTCCCTGGCGCCGGACACGAAGGCGCCCCACTCGGCCGGGGTGAAGATCAGGGAGGGGCTCTCCGGCCGGTCGCCGTTGCGCATGGCGATGAAGCCTTCGACGAAGGCGATCTGGACATCCCCCAGGCCACGGCTGCTCGAGTGCCAGTCCGCGTTGCTGAGGTCCAGCTCCGGCTTGTCCCAGCCCGCGAGCGGCGACTGCTGCTGGATGGTGCTCTCGGCCACGTCCGTGCTCCTCCCGGTTCGTCGTCCGCGGCCAGCCTAGCGACCGGTTCCTGGTGCCAACAGGCCACGTGAGGGGGACCTTTGTGCGGGCCGGTGGCACCGGCGTCCGGGCATGCGCTCAGGCGTCGGGCGGGGCGGAGCCCACGAGCCACATCGCGAAGAACTGCGAGCCCCCGCCGTAGGCGTGCCCGAGCACCCGGCGGGCGCCGCCCACCTGGTGTTCCCCGGCCTGTCCGCGGACCTGGAGGGCCGCCTCGGCGAAGCGGATCATGCCGGAGGCGCCGATCGGGTTGGTGGACAGGACACCGCCGGACATGTTGACGGGCAGATCGCCGTCGAGTTCGGTGACCCCGGCCTCGGTGAGCTTCCAGCCCTCGCCCTCGGCGGCGAAGCCGAGGTTCTCCAGCCACATGGGCTCGTACCAGGAGAACGGCACGTACATCTCGACGGCGTCGATGTCCCGGCGCGGGTCGGTGACGCCGGCCTGCCGGTAGACGTCGGCGGCGCAGTCGCGGCCGGCGCGGGGCGAGACGAAGTCCTTCCCGGCGAACAGGGTGGGTTCGCTGCGCATGGCGCCGCCGTGCAGCCAGGCGGCCGGCCGGGGCGAGCGGGCCGCGCCGGCCCGGTCGGTGAGGACCATGGCGCAGGCGCCGTCGGAGGAGGGGCAGGTCTCCGAGTAGCGGATCGGGTCCCAGAGCATCGGCGACGCCTGGACCTTCTCGAGCGTGATGTCGTGCTCGTGGAGGTGTGCGTGGGGGTTCTTCAGCGCGTTGCGGCGGTCCTTGTAGGCGACGAGCGCGCCGATGTGGTCGGGGGCGCCGCTGCGCCGCATGTAGGCGCGCACATGGGGGGCGAAGAAGCCGCCGGCGCCGGCCAGCAGGGGCTGCTGGAAGGGGATGGGCAGGGACAGTCCCCACATGGCGTTGGACTCGGACTGCTTCTCGAAGGCGACGGTGAGGACGGTGCGGTGGACGCGGGCGGCCACCTGGGTGGCGGCGACGAGGGCGGTGGACCCGCCGACGGACCCGGCGGTGTGCACCCGGAGCATGGGCTTGCCGACCGCGCCGAGCGCGTCGGCGAGGTACAGCTCGGGCATCATCACGCCCTCGAAGAAGTCGGGCGCCTTGCCGATGACCACGGCGTCGACGTCCGCCCAGGTCAACTCGGCGTCGTCGAGGGCGCGTCGGGCGGCCTCCCGGACGAGCCCGGCGATCGAGACGTCCCTGCGGGCCGCCACGTGCCGGGTCTGGCCGATGCCGACGACGGCCACGGGTTCCTTGCTCATCGCGGATCCCCTTCGAGTACGGCGACCAGGTTCTGCTGCAGACAGGGGCCGGAGGTGGCGTGCGCGAGCGCCCGGTCGGACGCGCCGCGGTGGATGCGGGCGGCGGCCTCGCCGATGCGGATGAGCCCGGCGGCCATGACGGGGTGGGCGGCGAGGGCGCCGCCGGAGGGGTTGACGCGGACGCCGTCGCCGAGCCGCAGCGCCTTGCGCAGGACGATCTCCTGCGAGGTGAAGGGCGCGTGCAGTTCGGCGGTGTCGACGGGCCGTTCGAAGGCGCCCGCGTGTTCGGCGGCGAGCCGGGTGGAGGGCGAGTCGGTGAGGTCCCGGACGCCGAGGCCGTGCGCCTCGACGCGGTGGTCGATGCCGCGGATCCAGGCGGGGCGTTCGGTCAGGGCGCGGGCCCGCTCCCCCGCCGCGAGGATGACGGCGGCGGCCCCGTCGCCGACGGGCGCGCAGTCGCCGCGCCGCAGCGGCCGTACGACGTGGTCGCCGTGCGGGACCGGGCCGCGGAGCTGCGCGTGCGGGTTGGCGGTGGCGTTCTCGCGGTTGCGGGCGGCGACGGCGGCGAGTGCGGGTTCGTCGGTGTCGCCCGCGTCGATCAGCGCCTGTGCCTGGAGGGCGGCGAGGGCGACGGAGTCGGGCCAGAGCGGGGCGACGTAGTAGGGGTCGAGCTGGCGGGTGAGGACGTCCCGCAGGGAGCCGGGCGAGGACTTGCCGTAGGCGTAGACGAGGGCGGTGTCGGCGTCGCCCGTCCGCAGCTTGGTCCACGCTTCGTAGAGCGCCCAGGCGCCGTCCATCTCGACGTGGGACTCGGAGATCGGGGGCCAGGCGCCGACGCCGTCGAGGGCGAGGGTGAAGGAGAAGGCGCGGCCCGCCAGGTAGTCGCTGGAGCCGGAGCAGACGAAGTCGAGGTCGGCGGTGCGCAGTCCGGTCCGCGCGAGCACGTCGTGCAGGACGGGCATCAGCAGTTCGACCTCGGACAGCTCCTCGCTGGTGCGCCGGTGGTCGGTCTGGGCGAAGGCGACGACGGCGATCTCGCGGTTCACAGCAGCTCCCGGTAGGTGTCGTAGTCCGCGTCGGGTTCGCCCGTGGGCCGGTAGTGGTCGGGGTGGCGGGCGCCCCCGGTCCACACGGGTTCGACGCGCAGCCCCATGCGCACCCGGTCGTAGGGGATGCCGCCGATCCGGCCGTGCAGGGCGAGGTCGGCGCCGTCCAGGGCGATGTGGGCGTAGACGTACGGCACTTCGATGTCGAGGCCCCGCGCCTTGATGTTGACGATGCAGAACGTGGTGACGGTGCCGCGGGGGCCGACCTCGACCCGCTCGGAGGTGGCGACCCCGCAGGTGGGGCAGGCGCCGCGGGGCGGGACGTAGACCTTGCGGCAGGAGGGGCAGCGCTCTCCCACGATGCGCCGCTCGGCGAGGGCGTCGAGGTGGGCGGTCTGGGCGCGGCCGGGTGTGTAGGTGTAGTCGAGGCGGGCGGGGGCGACGATCCCGGTCACCGGGTCCGCGAAGTCGCCGCAGTGGCCGTCGGGTTGGGCGGGTCCGCCGTCGTACGGCTCGAAGCAGGCGATGTCGGTGATGGCGCCGGAGCGTTCGGCGGCCCAGCGGACGCGGACCCGCATGCCGGTGCGTACGGCGTCGGGGCCGGGGGCGTCGAGGGCGTGCAGGAGGGCGGTGTCGGCGCCGTCGAGGCGTACGAGGACCCAGGCGAAGGGGGTGTCCAGGGGCTGGCCGCGGCGGGGGGCGTGGTTCCAGGCCCAGGTGGTGACCGTGCCGGTGGGGGCGACCTCGACGAGGTCGCGGATCTCCTCGGCGGTGACGGGGTCGTACTCGGCGGGCGGGACGAGGGTGCGGCCGTCGGTGGTGCGCACGCCGAGGACGACGCGTTCGCGCAGGCCGGTGAGGAAGGCGCTCTGCACGGGTCCGAGGGACCGGGTGAAGGGGAACTCGACGACCAGGGGGGCTTTCAGGACGTCCGGCACGGTGGCTCCCTCGCTAGGCGCGTTTGTAGACGGGTGGCCGTTTCTCGGCGAAGGCGCGGGCGCCTTCCTTCGCGTCGGCGGTGTCGAAGACGGGCCAGCCGCGCTTGAGTTCGGCGGCGAGGCCGTCGGTCTCGGTCATCTCGGCGGTCTCGTACACGGACGCCTTCACGGCCTCGACGGCGAGCGGTGCGCAGGAGTTGACGCGTTCTGCGATCTCCAGGGCCTTCTCCAGGGCGGTGCCGTCGGGCACGACGTGTCCGATCAGGCCGATGGCGGCGGCCTCGCGGGCGCTGTAGGGCCGTCCGGTGAGCAGCATCTCCAGGGCGTGGGTGCGGGGGATCTGGCGGGGCAGGCGCACGGTGGAGCCGCCGATCGGGAAGAGGCCGCGGCGGACCTCGAAGAGTCCGAGGACGGCCGACTCGCCGGCCACCCGGATGTCCGTGCCCTGGAGGATCTCGGTGCCGCCGGCGACGCAGTACCCCTCGACGGCGGCGATCACCGGTTTGCGCGGCCGGTGGTGGCGCAGCATCGCCTTCCAGTGCAGGTCGGGGTCGGCCTCGAGCCGGTCGCGGTACCCCTCCCCCGCCATGCCGTCGCCGGCGAGGGCCTTGAGGTCCATGCCGGCGCAGAAGGCGCCGCCCGCGCCGGTGAGCACGATCGAGCGGATCGAGTCGTCGGCGTCGGCCTCGGCCCAGCCGTCGTGGAGTCCGACCAGCATCGGCAGCGAGAGGGCGTTCCTCGCCTCGGGCCGGTCGAGCGTGAGCACCAGCGTGGCGCCCTCGCGCCGCACGGTGAGGTGTTCCGTCCCGCCCATGAGCCGTCTCCCGTCTGTCGAGAACGAGAACAGGTTGCAGGAGGCGACGGAGCAGTTCAAGGGTTTTCTGACAGGCAGTCAGATTCTTTTGCGCGAAGGGTTCCCAGTCGCGCCGCCCTTTGCTCTGATGACCGGCGAACCGTCACATGGCCAGACCCCGCCGAGGTCAGGAGGAACGGTGGAGTACAACCTTGCCGACCTGTTCGAGTCGGTCGTCGACGCGGTTCCCGGCCGTGAGGCGCTCGTGTACCTCGACCACCCCGGCTCGGGCGCGGAACGCCGCCTGACCTACGCACAGTTGGACGCGGCCGCCAACCGGATCGGCCATCACCTGATCGACAGCGGTGTCCGGCCCGGCGAGCATCTGGGGCTCCACCTCTACAACGGCGTCGAGTATCTGCAGACGGTGCTGGGCTGTCTCAAGGCCCGGGTCGTCCCGGTCAACGTCAACTACCGCTATGTGGAGGAGGAACTGGTCTATCTGTACCGGGACGCCGACCTGGCGGCCCTGGTCTTCGACGCCGAGTTCACCGGGCGGGTCGCGGCGGCGCTGCCCGGCGTCGACGGGCTGCGGCATCTGGTGCGGGTCGGCCGGGTCGATCCGGGCACCACCGGGGCGCCGGTCGTGCCGGCGGTGCCGTTCCGGGCCGCGGAGGCCGCCGGGTCGCCGGAGCGCGGGTTCCCGGCCCGGTCGGGCGACGACCAGTTCATCATCTACACGGGCGGCACCACCGGGATGCCCAAGGGCGTCATGTGGCGGCAGGAGGACCTGTTCTTCGCCGGGCTCGGCGGCGGCGCGCCGACCGGTGAGCCGGTGGGCAGGCCGGAGGAGCTGGCCGAGCGCGTGGCCGCCGGCGGCGACGGCATCACGTTCTTCCCGACGGCCCCGCTGATGCACGGGACGTCCACGCTGACGGCGTTCATCGGCTTCGGCTTCGGGCAGCGGGTGGTGATCCACCGCAGGTTCGTGCCGGAGGAGGTGCTGCACACCATCGAGCGGGAGCGGGTCACCAGCGTGTCCCTGGTCGGTGACGCGATGCTGCGGCCCCTGGTCGACGCGCTGAACGGGCCGCTGAAGGGCACGGACTGCTCGTCCCTGTTCAGTGTGTCGTCGTCCGGGGCGATCATGTCCGACACCGTGCGCCGGCAGTTCCAGGAACTGGTCCCCAACGCGCTGCTGCTGAACAACTTCGGCTCCTCCGAGTCCGGCTTCAACGGGACGGCGACGCCGGACTCCGGTCCCGAGCGCGGCTTCCGCATCCAGGTCAACTCCCGGACCCGGGTGGTCGACCCGGTGACCCGCGAACCGGTCGGCGCCGGCGAGGTGGGCCGGGTCGCGCAATGCGGCCACGTACCGCTCGGCTACTACAACGACCCGGTGAAATCGGCCGAGACGTTCTTCGAGAAGGACGGCGAACGCTGGGTGCTGCTGGGCGACATGGCCACGGTCGACGAGGAGGGCGTCGTCACCGTGCTGGGCCGGGGCTCGCAGTGCATCAACACCGGCGGCGAGAAGGTGTACCCGGAGGAGGTCGAGCAGGCGCTCAAGTCCCACCCGGACGTGTACGACGCCCTGGTCGCCGGGGTGCCGGACCCTCGGTGGGGCCATCATGTCGCGGCGGTGGTCCAGTTGCGGACGGGCGCGGCGGCGCCGACGCTGGCGGACATCCAGACGCACTGCCGCTCCCATCTCGCGGGGTACAAGATCCCGCGGCAACTCGTCGTCACGGAGTCGATCCGGCGCTCGCCGAGCGGCAAGGCGGACTACCGGTGGGCCCGTGACGTGGCGGCGTCCGCCGACCTGCGGGGACGGGGAAGGGCGTAGTCTTTGCCCGCGGTTGACCTGCGCGCCTGAACGATGGATGACGGCGGGCCGTACGCCATGGGAGGCGGCCCCGGCCCACGGGCCCGGTCCGCCGTACCAGCAGGGAAACCGCACGGAAGGACGTACGGGTGTCGCACCTCACGCCCCCTCGCCAGCTGCCGGACACGGACGCCGACGGGAGCCCGGACCCCGACGTGACGGCGGCGGACGAAGCGGAACAGGACCCGGAGCCCGGAGCACGGGAACCCGCCGCCCGTGACACGCGCCGCGGCTGGTTCGGCTGGCGCCGGCGTTTCCCGCGTACCGCGCGAGGGGTGTGGGTGGGTACGACCGTGCTGGCCGCCGTGCTGGTGTTCGTCGTGCTGCTCGTGCCCAACCGGCTCGACCAGATCACCGTCCAGTCGTTCCTCCGCCTCCCGGTCGAGGCCATCGTCCTCGCGGCCGTCCTGCCCGTCCTGCCGTCGCGGGCCCGGCGGATCACGGCCGCCGTCCTGGGCGTGTTCGTCGGTCTCACGGCGGTCCTGAAGTGCCTCGACATGGGTTTCCGGGAGACCCTGGCCCGGCCGTTCGACCTGGTCTTCGACTGGGTGCTGCTCGCCGACGCCGCGGACTTCCTGAAGGACTCGCTCGGCCGCACGGGCGAGGTGCTCGCGGTGATCGGGGTCATTGTCGCGACCGTGGCCGTACTCGTGCTGAGCGCGCTCGCGATGACGCGGCTGGCGAACGTGCTGGCCCGCCACCGCCCGCTGGCCCTGCGCACCGCCCTGGTCCTCGGCGTCGTGTGGATCCTCTGCTTCACCCTGGGAGTGCAGTCCGGCGGCGGCCTCACACTGGCCACCAAGGGCTACACCCAGTACCTGTCGAACCGGGTGCAGTACGTCCGCGACGGCCTCGGGGACGCCGAGGTGTTCGAGAAGCAGCTCGCCGTCGACGCCTACGCCAAGACCCCGTCCGACCAGCTGCTGACCGGGCTGCGCGGCAAGGACGTCATGTTCACCTTCATCGAGAGCTACGGCCGGGTCGCCATCGACGATCCGAAGATGGGCCCGAAGATCGACGCGACGCTCAGGGAGGGCGACGCCCGGCTGAAGGCCGCGGGCTTCTCCGCGCGCAGCGGCTGGCTCGAGTCGCCGGTGACGGGCGCCGGGAGCTGGCTCGCCCACTCCACGTTCCTGTCCGGGCTGTGGGTGAAGAACCAGCAGCGCTACCGGACCCTGACCACCAGCGACCGCCCCACCCTCACCAGCTACTTCCAGAAGACCGGCGCCTGGCGGACCGTCGGCATCGTCCCCGGCGTCCGCAAAGCCTGGCCCGAGGGCGAGTACTTCGGGCTCGACCACATCTACGACTCCGAGCACCTCGGGTACCAGGGCCCCTACTTCAGCTGGTCGCCGGTGCCTGACCAGTTCAGCCTGGAGGCGTTCCAGCGGCTGGAGCACGGCAAGAAGGACCGCGACCCGATCATGGCGGAGATCATCCTCGCCTCCAGCCACAACCCGTGGTCGCCGATCCCCCGCATGCTCGACTGGGACGAGCTCGGTGACGGCTCGGTGTTCGACGGGATCGAGAAGGAGGGCACCGACCCGACCCAGGTCTGGAAGAAGCCCGAGCGGGTGCGCACCGAGTACCGGCGCGCCATCGAGTACTCGGTGCAGAGCCTCACCGAGTGGGTCGAGCGCTACGGCACCGACGACACGGTGCTCGTCTTCCTCGGCGACCACCAGCCCGTCCCGACGGTCACGGGCGGGGACACCGACAAGGACGTACCGATCACGATCGTCGCCCGGGACCCGAAGGTCCTGGAGCGGATCGAGGGGTGGAACTGGACGCCCGGCCTCAAGCCCGCCGACGACGCCCCGGAGTGGGGCATGGACCGCTTCAGGGACCGTTTCATGACGGCGTACGGTCCGGACGGTCCGCAGGGTCCGAAGGGCCGGTGAGCGGACGGTCCAGGAAAGCCGTGATCCGCTGGACGAACCACTCCGGGTCGTCCAGCCACGGGTAGTGCCCGGCGCCGGGCTGGACGACCGGTTCGGCGTGCGGGAGGACGGCGGCGGACCGGCGGGCCAGGTCGGGGCACGGACCGCCGTCGACCTCGCCCGCGAGGACCAGGACCGGGGCGGTCAGCCGGGCCAGGGCCGCCCGGGTGGCCGCCGGGTCGAAGGCGCCCTCGGAGAAGTAGACGTCGGCCGCCTCGTCGTTGCACTCGGCGTCGGCGCGGGCGTCGTGCGCCCGGGCGGCTTCGTCCCAGCGGCCGTAGAAGAAGGGCACGATCGCGGGGTCGAAGTCGCCCTCGCCGCTCAGCCACCTCTCGAACAGCGGGAACGCCTCGGCGAACCAGGGCTCGGCCTCCCGCAACCGCGCCGCCGCCCGGCGCTCCTCCGCCGTGGCCGGCATCCCCAGCACCCACGGTGTCACGGTGACCAGCGCCAGCCGGGCCACCCTCTCGGGGTGCCGGGCCGCGTACAGCAGGGCGAGGCTGCCGCCCGCGGAGTGGCCGAGCACATCCATGCGGGGCAGCCCCAGGTGCTCCCGTACCCGTTCGACGTCGTCCACGAGGCGGTCGCAGCGGAAGGTGGCGGGGTCGGCGGGGGTCCCGGACGCGCCGGTGCCGCGCAGGTCCAGCAGGACGAGGCGCCGGTGGGCGGACAGCCCGCCGAGGTCGCCCAGGTAGGCGGAGGCGCGCATCGGTCCGCCCGGCAGGACGAGGAGCGGTTCGCCCTCTCCGCGCAGGTGGTAGGCGAGCTCGGTACCGTCGGCGGCGCGCAGGGTCGGCATGGGGTCGATCATGGTCGCGGCGCGCCCCGGCCCGCAAGGTGATTCCAGGCGTCCCTCCCGTCGGCCCGTTCTCACATGGAGAAAAATCCGCTCGACCCCCTTGCCTGATCACGCACCGCCTGAATTACTGATCCCGGAAGACCCAGACCGAATGATCGGTCGCCCGGATTGGCACGGTTGGCGGGAGATCTCCCTATGACGGAAGTGACGGACCTGCTGGACGCGGGGGAACGCCTCGACCTGGAGGGGCTGCGGGCGCTCCAGCTGGAACGGCTGCGGACCTCGCTGCGGCACGCGTACGACAACGTGCCGTTCTACCGGGAGTCCTTCGACAAGGCCGGGATCCGGCCCGAGGACTGCGCATCGCTGGCCGACCTGGCCCGGTTCCCGTTCACGACCAAGGCCGACCTGCGGGAGAACTACCCGTACGGGATGTTCGCGGTCCCCCAGGACCGTATCCGCCGTCTCCACGCCTCCAGCGGCACCACCGGGCGCCCCACGGTCGTCGGCTACACCGACGGCGATCTCTCCCTGTGGGCGGACATGGTGGCCCGGTCGATCCGGGCGGCGGGCGGCCGGCCCGGCGACAAGGTGCATGTGGCGTACGGCTACGGGCTGTTCACCGGCGGGCTCGGCG
Source organism: Streptomyces nigra (assembly GCF_003074055.1). Lineage (NCBI taxonomy): Bacteria > Bacillati > Actinomycetota > Actinomycetes > Kitasatosporales > Streptomycetaceae > Streptomyces > Streptomyces nigra. Next base: position 590,423 of record NZ_CP029043.1, read on the forward strand.
CGCACTACGGGGCCGAGCGGCTCGGCTGCACGGTCATCCCCGCGTCCGGCGGTATGACCGCACGCCAGGTGCAGCTGATCCAGGACCTCAAGCCCGAGATCATCATGGTGACGCCGTCGTACATGCTGACCCTGCTCGACGAGTTCGAGCGGCAGGGCGTCGATCCGCGCGGGACCTCGCTGCGCGTCGGCATCTTCGGGGCCGAGCCGTGGACCGAGCAGATGCGGCGCGAGATCGAGGAGCGCTTCGCGATCGACGCGGTCGACATATACGGGCTGTCCGAGGTCATCGGCCCGGGGGTGGCGCAGGAGTGCGTGGAGACCAAGGACGGGCTCCATGTGTGGGAGGACCACTTCTTCCCCGAGATCGTCGACCCGCTCACCGGTGAGCCGGTGCCCGACGGCGAGGAGGGCGAGCTGGTCTTCACCTCGCTCACCAAGGAGGCCATGCCGATCATCCGGTACCGCACCCGGGATCTGACCCGGCTCCTGCCGGGCACGGCACGGGTGTTCCGGCGGATGGAGAAGATCACCGGGCGCAGCGACGACATGGTCATCCTGCGGGGCGTCAATCTGTTCCCGACGCAGGTCGAGGAGATCGTGCTGCGCACGCCTGGCGTGGCGCCCCACTTCCAGCTGCGGCTGAGCCGGGAGGGCCGGATGGACGCGCTGACCGTGCGCGCCGAGGCCCGTCCGGACGCGTCGCCGCAGGCCCGGGACGCCGCCGCGCGGTCGATCGCGGCGGCCGTGAAGGACGGCATCGGGGTGTCGGTCACCGTGGAGATCGTCGAGCCGGAGTCACTGGAGCGCTCGGTCGGCAAGATCCGCCGCATCGTCGATCTGCGCCCCAAGCAGTGACTAGGACCGCGCGAACCGGTCGCGCAGTTCGCGCTTGAGGATCTTGCCGCTGGCGTTGCGCGGGAGCCCGTCCACGAACACGACCCGCTTCGGGGCCTTGAAGTGGGCGAGCTTCTCGCGCGCGTGCTCGATCAGCTCCGCCTCGGTGACCTCGCCGCGCGGGACGACGACCGCGGTGACCGCCTCGATCCACCGGTCGTCCGGCAGTCCGATCACGGCGACCTCGGCGACGCCCTCATGGGTGTAGAGGGCGTCCTCGACCTGCCGTGAGGCGACCAGGACGCCTCCGGAGTTGATGACGTCCTTCACCCGGTCGACGATCGTGAAGTAGCCGTGCGCGTCGCGCACCGCGAGGTCGCCGGAGCGGAACCAGCCGTCCCGGAAGGCCGCGGCGGTCTCCTCGGGCTTGTCCCAGTAGCCCTCGCACAGCTGCGGGGAGCGGTACACGATCTCGCCGGGCGTGCCGTCGGGGACGTCCTTGCCGTCCTCGTCGACCACACGCGCGTCCACGAACAGCACGGGCCTGCCGCAGGAGTCCATCCGGCCCTTGTGCTCGTCCGGGGCGAGGACGGTGGCGAGCGGGCCGATCTCGCTCTGCCCGAAGCAGTTGTAGAAGCCGAGCTTCGGGAGTCGTTCGCGCAGCCGCTCCAGGACGGGCACCGGCATGATCGAGGCGCCGTAGTACGCCTTGCGCAGCCCGCTCAGATCGCGGTCGGCGAAGTCGGGACGGCCCGCGAGGGCGATCCACACCGTGGGCGGGGCGAACAGGCTGTCCACCCGGCCGGCCTCGATCAGGTCCAGGAGCCGGTCGCCGTCCGGGGCGTCGAGGATGATGTTGGTGGCGCCGACGGCGAGGTAGGGCAGCAGGAAGACGTGCATCTGCGCCGAGTGGTACAGCGGCAGGGAGTGCACGGGCCGGTCGCCCGCGCTGAGGTCGAGCGCGGTGATGGCGCTCAGATACTCGTGGACGAGCGCGCGGTGCGTCATCATCGCGCCCTTGGGCAGGGCCGTCGTCCCGGACGTGTAGAGGAGCTGGACAAGATCCTCGGTGCGCGGCTCGGGACCGTCGTGGGGTTCCGCGTCGGTGAGCCGGGCGAGGAGGGAGTCGTCGGCGTCCCGCAGGGCCAGCGACCGGGTGCCCTCGGGCAGCCGGCCGGCCAGATCGGGGTCGGCGAGGACCAGCGCGCTGCCGGACTGCCGTACGAGGTAGGCGAGGTCGTCGCCGGTCAGGTTCTGGTTGACCGGGACGTGGACGAGGCCCGCGCGGGCGCAGGCGAGGAAGCCGATCAGATAGGCGTCCGAGTTGTGGCCGTAGGCGCCGACCCGGTCGCCGGGTTCGAGACCCTGGCCGATCAGGACGGTCGCCGCGCGTGAGACGGCGTCGTCGAGTTCGGCGTACGTCCATGAGCGGTCGCCGTACTCCACGGCGGTGCGTGCCGGAGTGCGGCGGGCGCTGCGCCGCAGCACCCCGTCAACCGTGCTGCCCTGTCCCTGCGTCATGACTCATGATCCTCGGTGCGCCGCCGGGGCAGGTCAAGCATCCGGGGGGTCAACCGCACCGACCAGTAGGTACGCTCAACCGCTCCTTCCCTCAACGACGTCGGGAGGCACGATGCGCACCACCCGCCTGAGACGACTGGCCGCCGCGGCCACCGTCCTGTTCACCGCCACCGCGGCCCTGCCGGCCGCCGCGGCCGATCGGCCGGACCGTCACGACCGTCCTTCGCACGGCAGGCTGTCGGCCGAGATCCGCTACACCGAGTACGGCATCCCCCATATCGTCGCCGAGGACTACAAGTCGCTTGGCTTCGGCACCGGTTGGGCGCAGGCCGCCGACCAGGTGTGCGTCCTCGCCGACGGCTTCCTGACCGTGCGCGGCGAGCGCTCCCGGTTCCTCGGGCCGGACGCGGCGACCGACTTCTCGCTGTCGTCCGCGCGGACGAACCTCTCCAGCGATCTGTACTTCCGCGGTGTACGGCAGTCGCGGACCGTCGAGAAGCTGCTCGCACGGCCCGCGCCGCTCGGGCCGAGCCGCCAGGTCTCGGATCTGCTGCGCGGTTTCGCCTCCGGGTACAACGCGTGGCTGAAGCAGAACCGCGTCACCGACCCGGCCTGCGAGGGGGACGACTGGGTGCGGCCCGTGACGACGCTGGACGTGGCCGCGCGCTTCTACGCGTTCGCGGTGCTCGGCGGCCAGGGCGGATCCGTGGACGACATCACGGCCGCGCAGCCCCCGACCGGTTCCGCCGCCCGCTCCGGGAGCACCGCACCCGACGCGGACGCGGTGATCCGGGCCGTACGGCAGCGGACCGCCGACGCCGCGATGGGGTCGAACGCGGTGGCGTTCCGGGGCGACACCACGGCGAACGGCCGCGGTCTGCTGCTGGGCAACCCGCACTACCCGTGGCAGGGCGGCCGCCGCTTCTGGCAGGCGCAGCAGACGATTCCCGGTGAACTGAACGTCGCGGGTGGGTCGTTGCTCGGCTCGCCGACGATCTCCATCGGGTACAACGCCCATGTGGCGTGGAGCCACACCGTGTCGACCGGTGTCCCGTTCAATCTGCACCAGCTGACGCTGGATCCGGCCGACCCGACCGTCTATCTCGTGGACGGCCGGCGGGAACGGATGAAGAAGCGGACCGTGACGGTCGCGGTCAAGGGCGGTGCCCCGGTGACCCGCACCCAGTGGTGGACCCGGTACGGGCCCGTCGTCGCCGACCCGGGCGGCAACCCGCCGCTGCCCTGGACGGCGACCACGGCGTTCGCGCTGCACGACCCGAACGCCGCGAACATGCGGTTCGCCGACACCTCGCTCGGCTTCAGCAAGGCCCGCAGCACGGCCGACGTGCTGAAGTCGCTGTCCCGGCACCAGGGTCTGCCGTGGGTGAACACCATCGCCGCCGACTCCTCGGGGCACTCGCTGTTCAGCCAGTCGCAGGTGCTGCCCCGGATCACCGACGACCTGGCGGCGCGCTGCTCCACGCCGCTGGGCAAGGCCACGTATCCGGCGGCGGGCCTCGCCGTCCTCGACGGTTCGCGCGGTGACTGCGCGCTCGGCCGGGATGCCGACGCCGTGCAGCCGGGGACGTTCGGGCCGGCGCGCATGCCGACACTGAAGGACGCGCCGTACGTGGAGAACTCCAACGACAGCGCCTGGCTCACCAACGCCGACCGGCCGCTGACCGGGTACGAGCGGATCTTCGGCACGGTCGGCACCCAGCGTTCGCCGCGCACGCGCGGTGCCGTCGAGGACGTTGCGGCGATGGCGCGCGAGGGCTCGCTGACCGTACGGGACCTGGAGCGGCAGCAGTTCGCGAACCGGGTGCCCGTCGCCGATCTGGCGGCGGACGACGTGGCGACGGCGTGCGCCGGGCTGCCGGGCGGGACGACGACGGGCAGCGACGGCAAGGCGGTCGACGTGTCGGCGGCCTGCCGGGTGCTCGCGGCGTGGGACCGCACCATGGACACCGGCAGCCGTGGGGCCCTGCTGTTCGACCGGTTCTGGCGGAAGTTCAACGCGTCGGTTCCGGCGGCCGAGCGGTGGAAGGTGCCGTTCTCGGCGGCGGACCCGGTGCGCACCCCGAACACTCTCAACACCGGCGCGCCCGGGTTCGCGAGGGCGCTCGCGGACGCGGTGGCCGAGCTGAGGGCGGCGGGCATCGCGCTGGACTCCCGGCTGGGCGAGCACCAGTTCGTCGTACGGAACGGGCAGCGCATCGCCGTTCCGGGCGGCACCGAGCAGCTCGGGGTGTGGAACAAGGTGGAGCCGGTGTGGAATGCCGCGCAGGGCGGCTACCCGGAGGTGACGACCGGCTCCAGCCACATCCAGGCGGTCGGCTGGGACGGCAGCCGCTGCCCGGTGGCGCGGACGCTGCTGACGTACGCGCAGTCCTCCAACTCGAGGTCGCCGCACTTCAGCGACCAGACCCGGCTGTTCTCGGGTGAGAAGTGGGTGACGGCGCGGTTCTGCGAGAAGGACGTCCTGGCGTCGCCCGCGCTGCGGATCGTGCGGGTGCGCGAGCGCTGAGCGGTCACGGCCCCGCCGCGCATCCTCGACGGGCGCGGGGCGGGGCCGTGCCGTCTTGGACGGGCCTCTCACACGGGTATGGGCCACTTACATGGGCCGGGTCCGGCCCTGCCAGTACGGGTCGCGCAACCGCCGTTTGTACAGCTTGCCGTTGGGGTCCCGCGGCATCTCGGGGACGAAGTCGACGCTGCGGGGCCGCTTGTAGCCGGCGAGCCGTTCGGCGCAGTGGGCGAGGACGGCGTCCGCGAGGGCGGGGCCGGGTTCGTGGCCGGGGGCCGGCTCGACGACGGCCTTGACCTCCTCGCCCCAGTCGTCGTGCGGGATGCCGAAGGCGGCGGCGTCGGCGACCGCGGGATGCGAGAGCAGCACGGACTCGATCTCGGCGGGGTAGATGTTGACCCCGCCCGAGATGATCATGTCGATCTTGCGGTCGCGGAGGAAGAGATAGCCCTCCTCGTCGAGGTAGCCGAGGTCTCCGACGGTGAAGAGGTCGCCGACGCGGTTGGCGCGCGTCTTGGCCTCGTCCTTGTGGTAGCTGAAGCCGCCGGTGTCCATCCGCAGGTAGACGGTGCCTAGTTCGCCGGGCGGGAGCCGGTCGCCCTCGTCGTCGAGGACGGCGACCTCGCTGATCGGCCAGGCCCTGCCGACCGTTCCGGGTTTCTTCAGCCAGTCCTCGGCGGTCGCGAACGTCCCGCCGCCCTCGCTGGCGGCGTAGTACTCCTCGACGCACGGCCCCCACCAGTCGAGCATCGCCCGTTTGACGTGCTCGGGGCAGGGCGCGGCGCCGTGCAGGGCGTGCCGCATGGAGGAGACGTCGTAGCGGGCCCGGGTCTCCTCGGGCAGGGCGAGCAGCCGGTGGAACTGGGTCGGCACCATATGGGTGTGGGTGCAGCGGTGGGTGTCGATGGCGCGGAGCATGTCCTCCGGGGTCCACTTGTCCATCAGCACCAGCCGGTGGCCGATGTGCAGGGACGCGCCCGCGAACTGGAGCACCGCGGTGTGGTAGAGCGGCGAGCACACGAGGTGGACGTCGTCGAAGGACGGCCGGATGCCGAAGATGCCGAGGAAGCCGCCCAGATAGGCCTCCTCGGGGGCCTTGCCGGACAGCGGGCGGCGGATGCCGCGGGGTCGGCCGGTGGTGCCGGAGGTGTAGTTCATGACCCAGCCGAGGGTGCGGTCGGCGGGCGGCGACTCCGGTTGCCCGTCGAGGAGTTCGCGGTACGGCCGGAGGCCCTCGGCGGTGCCGACGGAGTAGCGGTGGGCCGGTGGGAGGCCCGCCTCGTCGGCGGCCTGGCGTGCGGCGGCCGCGTAGCGCTCGTGTGCGATGAGCACCTTGGCGCCGGAGTCGGCGACGATCCAGGCGATCTCGGGGCCGACGAGATGGTGGTTGACGGGCACGAGGTAGAAGCCGGCCTGCCCGGCCGCCAGATAGGCGGTGAGGAATTCGACGGAGTTGGGGAGGACGACGGCGAAGGCGTCGCCGCGTTCCAGTCCGGCGGCCCGCAGGCCGTGCACGAGGCGGTTGGCGTCGGCGTGCAGCCGGCCGGCGGCCCACCGCTCGCCGTCGGGGGTGACGAGGACGGTGCGGTCGGGTGCGGCGGTGGCCTGGGCCCAGAAGCCGACGGGTGCCGTGTTCCCGGCGGGTGCGGTGGAGGCACTGGTCATCGGTCGCTCCTTCCGGCGATGCGGTTGATGCGGTCGACGGCCCGTTCGAAGCCGCGGGTGAGGTCGTCGAAGACCTCCTGGACGCTGCGTTCGGCGGTCATCCGGCCGACGATCTGCCCGACCGGGGTGCCGAGGAGCGGTTCCACCTCGTACCGCTGGATGCGGGAGACGGCCTCGGCGACGAGGAGTCCCTGGAGGGGCATGGGCAGCGGGCCGGGGCTGTCCGCGCCGTCCCAGGCGTCGGTCCACTCGGTGCGCAGCTGACGGGCGGGTTTACCGGTGAGGGCGCGGGAGCGGACCGTGTCGGAGGACGTGGCCGCGAGGAGCTTGCGGGTGAGGGCGGGCGAGTGCAGATCCGCCTCGGTGGTGGTGAGCCACATAGAGCCCAGCCACACACCCTGTGCGCCGAGACTGAGCGCGGCGCACACCTGCTCTCCGCTGCCGATGCCTCCGGCCGCGAGGACGGGCAGCGGGTGGACCTCGGCCACGACCTCCGGGGTGAGCACCATGGAGGCGATCTCTCCGGTGTGGCCGCCCGCCTCGTAGCCCTGTGCGACGACGATGTCGATGCCGGCGTCCTTGTGCTTGCGGGCGTGGCGGGCGCTGCCCGCGAGGGCGGCGACGAGCACGCCCCGGTCGTGGGCGCGGGCGACGATGTCCGGGGGCGGGGAGCCGAGGGCGTTGGCGAGCAGCCGGATGGGGTGGTCGAAGGCGACGTCGAGCTGGGCGCGGGCGACCTGTTCCATCCAGCCGGTGATGCGCCAGCCTGCGGCCTCCCCGGCGGGCAGGTCGGGCACCCCGTACTTGGCGAGGGTGTCCTGCACGAACTGCCGGTGCCCGGGCGGGATCATCGCCTCGACGTCGGCCTCGCTGACGCCCTCGACCTTCCGTGCGGGCATCACGACGTCGAGGCCGTAGGGCAGCCCGCCGACGTGGGCGTCGATCCAGTCGAGGTCGTGGGCGAGGTCGTCCGGGGCCGTGTAGCGGACCGCGCCGAGCACCCCGAAGCCGCCGGCCCGGCTGATGGCCGCGGCGACGGCGGGGAACGGCGTGAAGCCGAAGACGGCGTGCTCGACTCCCAGGGTGGTGCTCAGCTCCGTCTGCATGGGCGCAGGATGCCGCAGTCACCCGGACGACGGAAGACCTTTTCTGACACATCGTCAGATCATTGTTCCGGGCCGCACCGTTGACAGGACCCACTCCTGACAGGAAAGTTTCACCCGGCACGACGATCACGAAAGATACTTTCAGCCGGAACGGTGGGAGGACCTCGGTGACGGACGACAAAGCGGGCCTGACGCGACGTCAACTCGGCAGGGGGGTCATGGCCCTGGGCGGCGCCCTCGCGCTCGCCCCTCTCCCGGCGGTGCCCGCGGCCGCGGCGACCGGCCAGGCCGGCACCCTGCGGCACGGCTCCGCGGAGCGCGCCGGCCTTCTCTCCTCCGCGCTGCGCCGGCTCGTCACCGACGCCGAGACGTTCCTCGGCCCGTCGCCGCAGCACCCCTGGTACGCGGGCGCGGTCCTGCTGGCCGGGCGCGGCGACACCGTCGCCCTGCACGAGCCCATCGGCATGGCGGTGCGCTACCAGGACTACGACGACAAGACCGACACGGGCGTGGAGTTCCCCGCCGACCAGCTGATACCGATGGCCGAGGACACCGTCTTCGACCTGGCCTCGGTCTCCAAGCTGTTCACCTCGATCCTCGCCGTCCAGCAGATCGAGCGCGGCGAGCTCGGCCTGGAGGCGACGGTCGCGTCCCACCTCCCGGAGTTCGGGCGGGCCGGCAAGCAGGACATCACGATCCGTCAGCTCCTCACCCACACCTCGGGGTTCCGGGCCTGGATCCCGCTCTACGGCGCGCCCACCCACGAGGGGAAGCTCCAGCTCATCTGGGACGAGGCGCCGCTCAACGCGCCGGGCAGCACGTATCTGTACTCCGACCTCAACCTGATCTCCCTCCAGCTCGTCCTGGAGAAGATCACCGGCCGCACCCTCGACACCCTGCTCCACGACGAGATCACCGGCCCGCTCGGCATGCGCCACACCCGCTACAACCCGCCCGCCTCCTGGAAGCCGCGCATCGCGGCCACCGAGGTCGCCCGCAGACCGTGGTCCGGCCTGGACCGGGGACTGGTGTGGGGCGAGGTGCACGACGAGAACGCCTTCAGCCTCGGCGGCGTCGCGGGCCATGCCGGGGTGTTCTCCACCGCCTGGGACCTCGCGATCCTCGGCCGGACCCTGCTCAACGGCGGCTCCTACGGCCGGGCACGCGTCCTGGAGCCGGACTCGGTGGAGCTGATGTTCACGGACTTCAACACCGCGTTCCCCGGCGACGAGCACGGCCTCGGCTTCGAGCTCTACCAGCACTGGTACATGGGCGCCATGGCCACCCCGCGCACGGCCGGTCACACCGGGTTCACCGGTACCTCGCTGGTCCTCGACCCGACGACGGACTCCTTCCTCGTCGTGCTCGGCAACTCCGTGCATCCTGTGCGCAGTTGGCGGTCCGGGTCGGCGCCCCGGGTGGCCGCGGCGAACAACATGGCGCGCGCGGTCCCGGTGCGCCCGGCCCACGGACGCACCGCCTGGTTCTCGGGGATGGCCGGCGCGACGACCGCCACGCTCGCGCTGCCCGCCCTCGACACCTCGCGCGGCGGCGCCCGGCTGCGCTGCGCGGTGTGGTGGGACACCGAGCCGGCGGCGGACGTCCTCGCGCTGGAGGCGTCCACGGACGAGGGCGCCACCTGGGAGCCGCTGCCCTTCACGACCACGCGCAAGGGCGACGGGGCCGAGGAGCACCCGGCCGGCACCGTCTCCGGCTGGTCCGGCCGGGCCTGGCACCGGCTGACCGCGCCGCTGCCCGCCGACCCGGCCCTGCGGGTGCGCTGGCGCTACACCACCGACCGGCTCTATGTGGGCCGGGGCGCGTACGTCGACGGGCTGCGGGTCGAGAGGTCGCACCGGGTGCTGTACGACGAGTCCCGCCCGGCCGACGCCGCACGGCTGACGGCCACCGGCTGGACGGCGTCCGCGGACTGACGGGCCGTCACGACCCGTCGCCGGCCTCCAGCACGGCCATCGCCGCGTTGTGCCCCGGCACACCGCTCACCCCTCCCCCGCGCACGGCACCCGCCCCGCACAGCAGGACGTTCGCGTGGCGGGTCTCCACGCCCCAGCGGCCGGTGGACTCGCCGGCGTACGGCCAGGACAGCTCCCGGTGGAAGATGTTCCCGCCGGGCAGGCGCAGGTCGCGTTCGAGGTCGAGAGGCGTCTTCGCCTCGATGCAGGGGCGCCCGTCCGCGTCGGTCGCCAGGCAGTCGGCGAGCGGTTCGGCGAGATGGGCGTCCAGCTGGGCCAGCGTCGACGCCAGCAGGTCCTCGCGGACCGCGTCGTTGTCCTTCTCGAACAGCCGCGCGGGGGTGTGGAGGCCGAACAGGGTGAGCGTCTGGTAGCCCTTCTCGACGAGGTCGGGTCCGAGGATCGTCGGATCGGTCAGGGAGTGACAGTAGATCTCGGACGGCGGCGCGGCGGGAAGCTCCCCGGCGGCGGCCTGGGCGTGGGCCGCGGCCAGTTGCTCGTAGCCCTCGGCGATGTGGAAGGTGCCGGCGAACGCCTCACGGGGGTCGACGGAGGTGTCGCGCAGCCGGGGCAGCCGCTTCAGCAGCATGTTCACCTTCAGCTGGGCGCCCTCGGCGGGCTCCGGGGCCGGGTCCCCGGTGAGGGCGGCCAGCTCCTGCGGGGAGGCGTTCACCAGGACGTGGCGGGCGGCGGCGACGCCCTCGCCGTCCGCCGTGCGGTAGGTGACCTCGGCGGTACGGCCGTCGGTGTCGATGCGCACGGCCTCGTGTCCGGTGACCAGGACGGCGCCGGCCGCGCGGGCCGCCTCGGCGAGGGCGTCGGTGAGCGCGCCCATGCCGCCGACGGGGACGTCCCAGTCGCCGGTGCCGCCGCCGATCACGTGATAGAGGAAGCAGCGGTTCTGCCGCAGGGAGGGGTCGTGGGCGTCGGCGAACGTGCCGATCAGGGCGTCCGTGAGGACCACGCCCCGCACCAGGTCGTCCTGGAAGCGCTCCTCGACGGCGACACCGACCGGCTCCTCGAACAGGGCCCGCCAGGCGTCGTCGTCGGCCACACGCCGGCGCAGCTCGTCCCGGCTCGGCAGGGGTTCGGTGAGGGTCGGGAACACCCGCCGGGCGACCTCGCCGGTCATGCCGTAGAAGCGCTGCCACGCCTCGTACTCGCGCTCGCCGCCGGTCAGCCGGGCGAACGCCTCCCGGGTGCGCTCCGGCCCGCCGCCGACCAGCAGCCCGGTCGGCCGCCCGTCCCGTTCCACCGGCGTGTACGAGGAGACGTCCCGCTTGCGGACCTGGAAGCTCAGCCCCAGATCGCGGACGATCTTGTCAGGCAGCAGGCTGACCAGGTACGAGTAGCGCGAGAGCCGGGCGTCGACCCCGGCGAAGGGGCGCGTGGACACGGCCGCCCCGCCCGTGTGGTCCAGCCGCTCCAGCACCAGCACGGACCGGCCGGCCCGGGCCAGATAGGCGGCGGCGACCAGGCCGTTGTGACCTCCGCCGACGATGACGGCGTCGTACGTACGGTGTCCGGGGCGTGCGTCGTGTACGGGCATGGTCCTTGGTAACACGGGGTGATCCACTGGGGCCAGGGCCAGGGTCTTTCGGTTGGATCAGGCCGGATCAGGGAGCGGGGTCCGGTGCCGTGCATCGCAAGGCGGAGGAGGGCGCCATGGCAACCGACGACAACGCGGCGAGGTGCGGCCCCGGACCCCGCGAGCCCGGCCTGATCCAAATGAGAGGCCCTAGGGGGTGCGCCCGGGTCAGCGGCCCTCGGACACGCTCTGGCGCCGCAGCAGCGCCACCCGGCGGTACAGCTCCGCCGCCTCCGCGACATGCCCGAGCTGTTCCAGGCAGTGGGCCTCGTCGGTGCGGCTGGCGAGGGTGTCGGGGTGGTCCGCGCCCAGGACCCGTTCGCGGGCGTCGGCCACCCGACGGTACTCGGACAGGGCGTCCGGCCAGCGGCCCAGCCAGCCCAGGCCGACGGCGACCTCGCGGCGGCTGACCAGTGTGTCGGGGGGATCCGCGCCGAGGACGCGCTCGCGGATCGCGCACACGTCGCGGGCCTCGGCGAGCGCCTCCTCCCAGCGGCCCAGCCGGCCGAGGTTGACGCCGAGGCCGTGGCGGGCCCGCAGGGCCTCCGGGTGGGCGGGGCCGTGCACCCGGGTGCGGTCGTCGACGAGGGCGCGGTAGAGCTGGAGCGCCTCCGCGCTGCGGCCGAGGCGGCCGAGGCTGATGCCGACCTCGTAGCGGGCGGCGAGGGTGTCGGGGTGGTCGGGGCCGAGGGCGTGTGCGCGGGCGTCGGCGACCTCGCGGTAGGTCTCCAGAGCCTCCTCCCAGCGCCCCAGCTGGCCCAGCGCGTACGCCACCTCGTAGCGGGTGACCAGGGTGTCGGGGTGGTGCGGGCCGAGGACGCGGGCACGGGCGGCGGCCACCTCCCCGGCCATGCGGTGGGAGTCCTCGGGGCGGCCGAGTCTGCTGAGGTTGAAGGCGAGGTTGTGGCGGCAGCGCAGGGTGTCGGGGTGGTCGGCGCCCATCGCGCGCTCCCGGTCGGCCAGCACCGAGGTGTAGACCTGGTGCGCGTCGAGGTGCCGGCCCAACTGGCCGAGGACGTAGGCCATCTCCTGGCGTGCGGCGAGCGTCTCGGGGTGGTCGGGGCCGAGCGCGAGGCTGCGGGCGCGGGCGACGTGCTTGTACTCGCGCAGCGCGTCGGCGGCGCGGCCGGTACGGCTGAGGGTGAAGGCGAGTTCGTAGCGGCTGGCGAGGGTGTCGGGGTGGTCGGGGCCGAGGAGGCGTTCGCGTTCGGCGGCCACCGTCCGGTGCACCTCGCGGGCCTCCGTCCAGCGGCCCATGCGGCCGAGGCTGAGCCCGGCGTGGTGCCGTCCGGCCAGCGCGGTGAGCGCGGCGACCGCGGGGGCGGTGCCGGAAGGCCGGGGGATCCATTCGCCGGTGAGTCCGGCCGCGGCGTCGGGGGGTGTGGTGCGCAGGCCGGCGCCGGTGGCCTTGTGGCCGGTGGTCATGCCCCGGGTCCAGGACGGCAGGCGCGGGGATCGGCCTGCGGGCCGCGCGGGTCCGGTCCCGGGCCGCTCGGTCACCACGGTGGGCACGTACTCCGGGGTCGTCCGGCCGAGGCCGATCCGGCGGACCAGTTCACGGCCGTCGTGCGGGCGTTCCTCCGGGCGCTTGGCGAGCAGGTCCAGGATGACCTTCTCCAGGTATCCGGGGAGGTCGGCGCGGTGGCTGCGCGGGGGCCGGGGCGGGGTGTCCCGGTGCCCGACGAGGACCGCCCAGGGGTCGTCGAGGTCGAACGGCGGGACGCCGGTGGCGATCTCGTACAGGACGCAGCCCAGGGAGTACAGGTCGCTGCGCCGGTCGACCTCCTCGCCGCCGATCTGCTCCGGCGACATGTAATGGGGGGTGCCCATGGCGACCCCCGTGCCGGTGAGCCGGGAGGTGAACCCGATGTCGTGGGCGAGGCGCGCTATGCCGAAGTCGCAGATCTTCACGGTGCCGTCGGCGAGCCGCATGATGTTCGCCGGCTTCAGATCGCGGTGCACGATGCCCTGCTGATGGGTGTAGGCGAGGGCGGCGGCGACCTGCTCGGCGATGTCGACGACGTCCGCGACGGGCAGCGGGTGGTGCCGGTTGTCCTCCAGGAGCTGGCTGAGGTTGCGGCCCTCCAGCAGCTCCATCACGAGGAACAGCAGCCCGTCGGACTCGCCGAAGTCGTGGACGACCGTCACCCCGCGGTGCTGGAGCGCGGCCGCCACCCGGGCCTCGCGGCGGAACCGCTCGCGCAGGACCCGCATGAACGACGTGTCGTGGTGCGGCCCCAGCGGCTTGAGGCACTTGACGGCGACCTGCCGGCCCAGCGACTCGTCGCGGGCCCGCCACACCTCCCCCATACCGCCCCGCCCGATCGGATCGAGCAGCCGGTACCGCCCCTGGATCAGCCTGCTTTCCCCCATCTGCCGCGCTCGCCCCCCGTGTGGTCCGCCCTCCCGGCTCGTCCAGTATGGCGAGCTATCGTCCGAGTTTGTACGGCGCCGGGCGGGCACCGGGACCGAGGCGGTCCATGGCACGCAGGATGTGTTTGGGCGGCAGTTGCCAGCGCAGACGTGCGGGAACACAGCGCAGCGCGGTGCCGGTGGCACGCAACCGCCGGGTGACGACGGCGGGTTGCGGGACCGGTCTTCCGTACAGTTCGTGGGCGTACGGCGGCAGAGCGGCGTACGCCAGCCGGGACACGCGCCGCCACAGCACCTCGCGCGCCGGGACGAGGAGGGGGTGCGTCGGCGGACGGAGCAGGAAGTCCTCCACGACGCGTGCCTCGCGCCCGCAGGACAGCTCGGGCCGCACCCGCTCGAAGTACGCCGCCATCTCCTTCCGGTCGCCGGGTACGGCGTCGGGGTCGAGGCCCACCAGGCGGGCGCTGACCCGGTGTTCGGCGATGTAGCGGTCGGCCTGGCCGTCGGTGAGCGGGAACCCGGAGCGGCGTGCGACCTGGAGGTAGGAGTCGATCTCGGCGCAGTGCACCCACAGCAGCAGCGCGGGTTCGTCGACGCCGTACCGCTCGCCGGTGTCGGGGTCGGTGGCGCCCAGCATGCGGTGGATCTTCCGGACCCGGGCGCCCGCCTTCTCGGCGGCTTCCGTGGTGCCGTAGGTGATGGTGCCGACGAAGTCGGCGGTGCGCAGCAGCCGGCCCCAGGCGTCCCGGCGGAAGTCGGAGTTCTGCAGGACGCCGCGCAGGGCGCGCGGGTGCAGTGCCTGCAGGTAGAGGGCGCGGATCCCGGCGACCCACATCATGGGGTCGCCGTGCATCTGCCAGGTGACCGAGTGCGGCGTGAAGAGCCCTGGATCGCCCATACCGGCAGGCTACCGGCGCACCCGCGGCATCCCCAGCCCGATCCAGGCGATGATCTCGCGCTGGATCTCGTTGTTGCCGCCGCCGAAAGTGAAGATGACCGCCGAGCGGTAGCCGCGTTCCAGTTCGCCCTTCAGGACGGCGCCCGCCGAGCCCTCCTTCAGGGCGCCGGGCGCGGCGACGACCTCCATCAGCCAGGCGTAGGCGTCTCGGCGGGCCTCGGAGCCGTAGACCTTGACGGCGGAGGCGTCCTGCGGGGTGAGGCTGCCGTCCTCGACGGCGCTGACCATCTTCCAGTTCAGCAGCCTGAGGGCGTCGAGCCGGGTGTGGGTCTGGGCGAGGCGGCGGCGCACCCAGGGCAGGTCGATCACCCGGCGGCCGTCGGCGAGCTTGGTCTCCATGGCCCAGCGCTGGACGTCGTGCAGCGCGCGGACGGCCATGGTGCCGTGGGCGGCGAGGGTGACGCGCTCGTGGTTGAGCTGGTTGGTGATCAGGCGCCAGCCCTGGTTCTCCTCGCCGACGCGGCGGGAGACGGGGACGCGGATGTTCTCGTAGTGGCTGGCCGTGGTGTCGTGGGAGGCGAGGGTGTGGATGAGGGTGCAGGAGTAGCCGGGGTCGGTGGTCGGCACCAGGAGCATGGTGATGCCCTTGTGCGGCGGGGCGTCCGGGTCGGTGCGCACCGCGAGCCACACCCAGTCGGCGGTGTCGCCGTTGGTGGTCCAGATCTTCTGCCCGTTCACGACGTAGTGGTCGCCGTCGCGGACCGCGCGGGTGCGTAACGCGGCGAGGTCGGTGCCGGCCTCGGGTTCGCTGTAGCCGATGGCGAAGTCGATGTCGCCGGAGAGGATCCTCGGCAGGAAGTACGCCTTCTGCTCGTCGGTGCCGTACCGCATGATCGTGGGTCCGACGGTGTTGAGCGCCATCAGCGGCAGGGGGACGCCGGCCTGGGCGGCCTCGTCGAAGAAGACGAACTGCTCGAGGGCGGTCAGTCCGCGTCCGCCGTACTCCTCGGGCCAGCCGACGCCGAGCCGGCCGTCCGCGCCGAGCCGCCGGATCGTGGCGCGGTAGTGCCGTTTCTGGGCGGCGTGGTCGCCGGGCGGGATCGGGGTGTCCGGCACCAACGTGGCGAAGTAGGCGCGCAGTTCGCTGCGCAGCCGCTGCTGCTCGGGCGTGTATGCGAGGTGCACGGCGCCTCCAGGCTCCCAGGGCTGGTCCTGTCGGCGCACACCGTAGAACGTGTTCCAGAAATTGGGAATGGCGGGGAGGGTCCGCGATCCGCGGGGGCGGGATCGGCGGGGCCGATGTCAGGCGAGCAGCGTCATGAAGTCGGTGCAGGCCCGGGCACACGCGCGGCAGGCCCGCGCGGTCTCCTCCGCCTCCGGGTGCCGTTCGAACACCTGCGCGCTCTCCAGACAGACCGTCCGGGTCCACTCCAGCTGCATCCGCAGCGTGTCCTCGGCGTCCTTGTCGAAGTGGCCCTGGTCGGACAGCATCCGGCAGGTCGCGTCGCAGACCTCGGCGCACAGGATGCCCTTGCGGCGCAGCAGTTCGTGGTCCTCGGCCCCGTCCGGGTCGACGAGGCTGGCACGCAGCGCGCACGCCCGGGCGCACTCCGTGCAGGCCTGGGCACAGGTGAAGCGGTCCTCCAGGAACCGGACGAGTTCTTGCTGCGATGCCGTCGATGTCACGTGGGCCGGGTAGCCCCGGCCGCCCGGCGTCAAACCCGCGCCCGCGGCCGGCGCCGGCGGGTTCACCCGGGAGTCGCCGGCGGGTTCACCCGGGAGTCCGGGGGTACCCGCCGGCCATGAACATCGCATCGACGGACATCGCCGCAGAAGGTGCCCTGGGTATCGGACTGGCCGTGGTCGGCCTGGTCCTCGTGGCGCTGCTGATCGGCGCCTTCGCCCTGGGTGTGCGCTCCAAGCGCAGGGAGCCGCCCCGTCCGCGCCCCGAGGAGCAGCCGAGGCTGCCCGCGGAAGGCGCGGTCCACGAGATCCGCGAGCACCGTGAGCCCGACGAGGTGCCCCGCGGCGACGAGCGGCTGAGCCCGCACGAGATGCCCGGTGGCGGCAACGTCTCCTCCCGCGACAGCTCGCTCGAGGGGCGGCGCCGCTGGGACGAGGGCCGCAGCGGTTCGTTCGGCAGCGGCGGCTCGGGCTGACGCCCGTCCCGTCCGCGCCGGGCGCGCACCTGTCAGTCGACGCAGTCGTCCACAGGGAAGTGAGCACCATGTCCGACCGTTCCCACGACGCACTGCCGTTGCCCGACTACGACCATCTGCCGCTCGGCGGTCTGCGGAGCCGGGTGCGGTCGCTGACCGCCGGTGAGGTGGAGGAGCTGCTCGCCTACGAGCACTCCCACGGCGACCGCCTCCCGGTGACGGAACTGCTGGACGCCCGGCTCGACCAGCTGCACTCCGGCGCCGAGCCGACCTCGGGCGATCCGGGCGCCCTGCGGCCCGAGAGCGGCGGGCGCCGCGCCGGCTCCCCGGTGTCGCCCGCGACGTCGCCGCAGCCCTTCGGCCCGCCGCCGCACGGCACCCCGGACCAGCGGGGCCGCCCGAAGGGCGACCGCACCTCGTGACGAACCGTCGCACGGCGCGGATCCCGGGAGTGCCCGGGGTCCGCGCCGTCGTCGTGCACCGCGCCGGCCGCCTCCGGCGTGCGCCCGGCGGGCCCGCTCAGTACGGTGCAGTTCCGGTGTCCGGGATCGGGTAGTGGGGAGACGCCATGTCCGGCGACAAGACGGGGAAGCTGCCGCGCAAGACGTACGAGAAGGAGCTGCTGCGGCTGCAGACGGAGCTGGTGAAGCTCCAGGAGTGGGTGCGCGCGGAGGGGGCCCGGCTGGTCGTGGTCTTCGAGGGCCGGGACGCCGCGGGCAAGGGGGGCACGATCAAACGCGTCACGGAGCATCTCAATCCCCGGGTGGCCCGGATCGCGGCCCTGCCCCGGCCGACCGAGCGCCAGCGCACCCAGTGGTACTTCCAGCGGTACATCGAGCATCTGCCGGCCGCCGGCGAGATCGTGCTGTTCGACCGCAGCTGGTACAACCGTGCGGGCGTCGAGCACGTCATGGGGTTCTGCACCGAGGAGGAGTACGAGCTGTTCCTGCGGCAGTGCCCGCTGTTCGAGCGGATGCTGGTGGAGGACGGGATCCTGCTGCGCAAGTACTGGTTCTCGGTGAGCGACGAGGAGCAGCAGGAGCGGTTCCGGCGGCGTCTTCAGGACCCGCTGCGCCGCTGGAAGCTGTCCCCCATGGACCTGGAGTCGATCACCCGCTGGGAGGGCTACTCGCGGGCCAAGGACGAGATGATGGTCCACACCGACATCACCGAGGCCCCCTGGTACGTCGTCGAGAGCGACGACAAGCGCCGGGCGCGCGTGAACATGATCGCCCACCTGCTGGACTCCCTGCCCTACGACGAGGTCCCACCGCCGGTCATCGAACTGCCAGAGCGGCCGGAGTCGACCGGCTACCAGCGCCCGCCCCGCGAGCTGCGCACCTACGTCCCGGACCACGCGGCCCGTCTCTGAACCCCGGCGTCACACGGGGCGGGCGCGGACGACGGCCACCGGGCACGGCGCGTGGTGCAGGACGGCCTGGCTGACCGAGCCCAGGAGCAGACCGGCGAACCCGCCCCGGCCGCGGGCGCCGACCACGAGGAGCCCGGCGTCCGCGCCGGCCTCGATCAGGGTGTGCCGGACCCTGCCGCGCACCAGCCGGCGCTCGACGGGCACGTCCGGGTACCGGTCGCCGAGCCCGCCGAGGGCCTCGGCGAGCACCCGCTCCTCCTCGTCGTGCAGCCGCCCCTCGTCGTACGTGACGAACGGCGGGTCGGCCGGTGAGGCGTAGGCGCGCTCGGTCCGGGTGCTCCACACGTGCACTGCCACCAGGGGCCTGCCGTGCCAAGAGGCCTGCGCGAAGGCGAACTCGACGGCGCCCCGGGCGGCGGGCGAGCCGTCGACGGCGAGCAGGACCGGCCCTGACGGATGCGGATCGTCGCGCATGACCAGGACCGGGCAGGAGGCGTGCGCGGCGAGGTGCCCGGTCGTGGACCCCACCCGCAGGGCGCCGAAGCGGCCCTGGCCCCGGCTGCCGAGGACGAGCAGGGACGCGGTGCGCGACTCGATCTCCAGCACCTCCACGGGGTCGCCGACGACGACCTCGTGCTCCACGGGGGCACCGGGGGCGATGGCACGGGCCCGCTGTTCGGCCTCGCCGAGCGTGCCGTCGATGAGCTGGGGCACCCCGGCCGCCGAGGAGGGCTCCCAGAGGCGGCCGCCGACCGGTATGCGTGCGGGCGGCCGGCCGAACGCGTGCACCACGCGCAGGCCCACCCCGTGCGCGCGGGCCTCGCGGGCGGCGGCCTCCACCGCCGCGAGGCTCGACGGCGAGCCGTCCACGCCCACCACTACCGGGCCGGCACCGTCCATCGTGTTCCCCTTTCCGGCGGAAGGCCGCGAGACCGCGGCACCGGCCGCACGCGCTCCGGGCCACTCCCCCGCCCTTCCAGGGTCGCCCCGCGGCGGGTGTCCCGCACGGCCCGGCCCCGCGGCGGCGGGTCAGTCGGGGAGGACGAGCCGGGCCGTGTCGCCGGGCTCCACCGACACCTCGCGGTCCGGCAGGCGGATGGTGATCGGGGAGATGTCGGAGGACGGGACCGCGATCTCCAGCAGGCCCCGCTCGAGGCGCAGCCGTACGCCCCAGTTGCCCTGGTAGAGCAGCGAGAAGCCGTACGAGGACAGCTCGGGCAGCGGGACGGGGTCCAGGCGCAGCGCGCCGTCGCGCGTCTCCAGACCGGTCACCCCGCGCTGGACGAGGTCCAGGGTGCCGGCCATGGCGCCGAGGTGGATGCCCTCGCCGGTGGTGCCGCCCTGGACGTCGGCGATGTCGCCCTGGAGGGCCTCCTGGACGAACGCCCACGCGTCGCTTCGCCGGCACCGGGCCAGCACCCAGCCGTGGACCAGGCCGCTGAGGGTGGAGCCGTGACTGGTGCGGTGCAGGTAGTACTCGACGGTGCGCCGCCAGACGCCCTCGTTCAGCAGGTGCCCCAACCGGCGGAAGAGCGAGCCCAGTTCGGACGGCGAGAACAGATAGCCGAGCATCAGCACGTCGGCCTGCTTGGACGCCTTGTAGCGGTTGACGGTGTCGCCCTCGGCCTCCAGGATCCGGTCGAGGCGCCGGATGTCGCCGTATCGCTCCCGGTACCCCTGCCAGTCCAGTTCGGCCAGGTCGCCGTAGCCCTCGAACTGGCTGATGACACCGTCGTGGAACGGCAGGTGCAGGGTGCGGGAGACCTCCTGCCACCGTTCGAGCTCGCCCGCGTCCAGGGCGGTCCGCTCGGCGAGTTCGCGGCGGCGCGGCTCGGGCAGCATGTCCATCAGGTCGAGCGTGCGGGCCAGCACCCAGGCCACGGTGACGTTCGTGTACGCGTTGTCGTCGAGGCCCGGGGTGTCGGCGTCCGGGTAGGCCTCGTGGTACTCGTCGGGTCCGACGACCCCCTTGATGCGGTGCCGGCCCAGTTCGTCGTCGTACTCGGCCTTGTCCGCCCAGAAGCGCGCGATCTGCAGCAGCATCTCGGCGCCCTTGGTGTGCAGGAACTCCATGTCGCCGCTGGCCTCGCAGTACTGCCACACGTTGTAGGCGATGGCGGAGCCCACATGGTGCTGGAGCCAGGAGTGGTCGGGCAGCCAGCGTCCCGAGCGCGGGTTGAGGTGGAGCTGCTGGGTCTCCTCGCGTCCGTCGCTGCCGCTCTGCCACGGGTACATCGCGCCGCGCCGGCCGGCCCGCGCGGCGGTGGTGCAGGCCTGTTCGAGGCGCCGGTGGCGGTAGTGCAGCAGGGCGCGGGAGACCTCCGGGAAGTGCAGGTTGAGGAAGGGCAGGACGAACAGCTCGTCCCAGAAGACGTGCCCGCGGTAGGCCTCGCCGTGCAGGCCGCGCGCGGGCACGCCGACGTCGAGGTCGGCGGTGTGCGGGGAGAGGGTCTGCAGGACGTGGAAGAGGTGCAGTCGCAGGATGCGGCCGGGTTCGCCGGGCACCTCGAGTTCTGCGCGGCGCCACAGCTGGCCCCAGGCGACGCGGTGGGTGGCGGTCAGCGCGTCGAAGCCGGGCGCCCGGGCGACACGGTCGACGGCGGCGTGCAGCGGGTCGCTGATGGCCGGGTCGTGGGAGGTGTGCAGCGCGACGGTCTTGTCGACGGTGGCGGTGCGGCCGGGCGCGAGGTCGAGCGTGACGCACTGGACGATGCGGGACGTCTCGCGGCGGACCGTGACGAGGGCGCCTGCCGTGAACCGGGCGGCGAGGCCGATACGGACGTCGGACGTGCGGGTGCGGCAGCGCAGCCAGACCGAGTCCTCGGTGGAGACGCCGGTGTGGACGTGGGTGAGGTGGTGCCCGTCGAGGTCCCGGTAGCGCGCCACGCCCGAGTTGGTCACTCCCCCGTCCAGAGCCGCCTCGACCTCCAGCGGGCCGGAGAGGCCCTCGGCGGTGAACTCGGTGCGCAGCGCGGCCACATGGGGGTCGGCCATATGTACAAGACGGCGTTGACGCACCGTCAGTGTCCGTCCGCCGCCCAGGTCGTACCGGGTCACGCGCTCCAGCACGCCCGCGGCCAGGTCGAGGCCCTGCCGGTGCTCCAGCACCTCCGTCGAGTCGGGGTCGATCCAGTCGCCGTCGGGCAGGCGGTAACGCAGCGGAAGCCAGTTGGGGACGTTGACCATGTCCTCGTTCTCCACGGTGCGGCCGGCGACCTCCGAGGTGAGGCGGTTGTAGATGCCGGCCACATAGGTCCCCGGGTAGTGGACGTCGTCGGCGTCGCACTCGGGGAGCGCGCCCCGGGTGGCGAAGTAGCCGTTGCCGAGCGTGCACAGGGACTCCCGCAGCCGCTCGTCGGCGGCCTTGTAGCCCTCGTACTCCCAGCTCCAGCCGTCCGCCCCGGCGTCCGTGCCCACGTCCGTCACTTCGGCTCTCCTCCCGCACAGAGTTCCCCGAGGTCGCGTACGACGATGTCGGCGCCGTGCCGCAGCAGGCGCGCGGCGGTGCCCTCGCCGGCCGCCCGGTCCACGCCCACGACGAGGGCGAAGCCGCCGCGCCGCCCCGCCTCCACCCCGGCCAGGGCGTCCTCGACGACGGCGGCCCGTCCGGCGGGCACGCCGAGCCGGGCGGCCGCCTCCAGGAACAGGTCGGGCTCCGGCTTGCCGGCGAGGCCCAGCCGGGCCGCCTCGCCGCCGTCCACGAGGGCGTCGAACAGGTCGAGCACACCGGCGCGGCTCAGCAGTTCCCCGGCGTGCCGGGACGCGGAGGCGGCGGCCCGGGGCACGCCCGCCGCCCGCAGCTCCCGCACCAGCCGTACGGTCCCCGGGTAGGCGTCGACGCCCCGTTCGCGGAGCCGGTCGGTGAACAGGCGTTCCTTGACCGCCGCGACCTCCTGGACGGTCTCGGGGGTGGCGTCGACGCCGCGTGCGGCGAGGAAGGCGGCCGCCCCGTCGAGCCGGGGCCTGCCGTCCACGTGCCGCAGATAGTCGTCCCGTACGTCGAACGGGCGGCGTGCGGCGGGGTCGGCGGGCGGGTGTGCGCGCAGGTAGGCGTCGAAGGCCTCCTTCCATGCGGCGGCGTGCACGGTGGCGGACTCGGTGATCACCCCGTCGGTGTCGAAGACGACGGCGTCGACGTCCCGCAGGACGGGGGCGAGAGACCCCTCGGGGGCGGTCATGGTCGCCGTCCCGGACGGGTGAGGGACGGAGCCGGACGGGTGAACGCGGGACGCGGTGCCGGTGGGCCGTCCCGGTGGTGCCCTGCCGGCCCGGCGGCGCGGATCCTGAGGCCCACGGCCTGCTCACCTCCCTGTCACGGCGGTCCCGCGCTCCGGCGGGATCCGCTCATGGGTACCCGCCGAGCCTGTCCCGTCACCGGAGTGCCGCCTATGGGCCGAAAGTCCCGGGCGGCCGGCGTGGGCGACCGGCGTGGGCGGTCAGAGCAGGGACGGGCCGCCGCCCAGCTCGGGGTAGAGCGCCCCGGCGCCCTGGGACAGCGCCCTCTGGACCCGTCGGCTGACGTCGTCGGCGGCCACCTCGAGCAGCCCCGCCTCGACCCCCTCCAGGGTGGTCCGGGCCACCACCGCGGGGTCGGCCTTCGGTCCCGGGACGGCCGCCGCCATCTCCGTGGCGAGGTAGCTGACGTGCAGGGCGGTGACCTGCGTCCCCTGGCCCGCGAGGGCGAGCCGCAACGCGTTGGTCACCGACCACTCGGCGGACTTGGCCGCGGCGTACCCGGCGCTGGGGACGATCGACACCCAGGACAGGACGGACAGCACGTTGACGAGGGCGCCCCCGCCGTTGCGGCCGAGGATCGGGGCGAAGGCCCGGCTCATGGCGAGGGTGCCGAGCACATGGGTCTCGAACTCCGTGCGGAAGGAGTCCAGTTCGGAGGTGAGGATGTGCGCCCGGGTCGTGGAGCCGGCGTTGTTGATCAGAAGAGTGACGTCCTCGGCGAGATCGGCCGCGGCGAGGACGGACGCGTGGTCGGTGATGTCCACGGCGACCGGTTCGGCCTCCGGCACGGTGACCTTCGCGGGATCACGCGCTCCGGCGTAGACCTTGGCGGCCCCGGCGTCGAACAGGGCCCGGACGAACTGCTCCCCGAGCCCGCGGTTGGCGCCGGTGACGAACGCGACGGAGCCTTCCACCTTCATGCGCGTACCTTCCCGGCCGGGTGCTCCCGGGGGCCGGCGACCGGTCGGTGACGAGGCGGTCCGGCGGCCCGCGGCGGTCCCTACGAAGCTATATCGCCCGACCGGCCGCCACCACTTGACGCGGAAGGCCCCGCCCCGCGGCCCCGTGCCCGGCCGCCGGACGCGCGGCGGCGGGCACGGGGACCGCGCCGGTCACCAGGCGCTCGCGCCGCCGTCGACGGGGTAGTTTGCGCCGGTGATGTAGCCCGCCCGGTCCGAGGCGAGGAACGCGGCGAGTTCGACGATCTCCTCGGGGCGGGCGAAGCGCTTGAGGAGCGTCTTGCTGGTGATCGCGTCCCTGGCCGCCTGGTTGTCGCCGAGGTCACGGTCGCTGGCCGGGGTCAGCACCGGTCCTGGGCTGATCGCCACCGCGCGGATGCCGTGCGGGGCGCCCTCCAGCGCGAGTTGCCGCGTCATGCCGATGACGCCGGCGTTGGCGGCCGTGTGGGCGACCATCGGAGGGGTGGCACCGGCGATCAGCCCGGCCTCGGAGGCGATGTTGATGATGACCCCGCCGCCGCGTCGGACCAGGTGCGGCCAGGTGTACTTCGACACGAGGAAGGGGATGTCGAGTTCGCCGGCGACGGTGGCGTGCCAGTCCTCCATCGAGAAGTCCGGCATCGGGCCGAAGCGCTGCATCGCCGCGTTGTTGTAGACCACGTCGAGGCCGCCGTACGCCGCGGCGGCCTCGTCGGCCAGCCGTCGTACCGCGTCGGGGTCGGTGAGGTCGATCGGGGCGACGCTCGTCATCTCGCCGCCCGCGCGGCGGACGAGGTCGACGGTCTCCGCGTCGGCCTCGGCCTGGATGTCGGTACCGACGATCCGGGCGCCCTCGCGGGCGAAGACGAGCGCCGCGACGCGGCCCATGCCGCCGGCGGTGCCGGTGATGAGCGCCACCTTGCCATCGAGTGTTCCCATGGCACTGCTCCTGAGTGTGAGGTGCGTGGCGCGGGTGTGTGCCACGCGATGGGGACGGAGGCCCCGTCGGCCGGGGCGTCCCGGCGGGGGTGTGCCCTCCCGCCTTATTTGCTTGACACGTCAAGCACCTGCTGCAACCACACCCGCGACCGATCCATTCCCGGATTCAGGCGGCCTCGCCGGACGCGCGCGCTTTCGTCACCGCCCGGCCGAGTTCCGTCTGCGGGAACCGGTCCAGCATGGCGCGCAGTTCAGCGGCGTCGACGTACGCGCCGAAGGACTCGGTGCCCGGCTGGAGCCGCACGCCGTCGGCGAGGGTCCCCGCCGCGACGGCGTCGAAGCCGAGCGCCCGGACCAGCCCGGCCACCAGGGCCAGGTCCCCGGGGCCGTCACCGGCGACGGCGATCGCCTTGCGGTCGGCGGCGCCGCCGGGCCGGGCCCCGCTCTCGAGGTCGTGGTAGCCCATGTGGTTGAACGCCTTGACCACACGGGCGTCCGGCAGGAACGCCTGGACCATCGCGCTGGTGGAGCGGCGCGGGTCCCCGAGGTCGTCGCGGATGCCGTCGGCCTCCCACCAGTAGTTCATGGCATCGATGATCAGCCGGCCCCGCAGCGCCTCCACCGGGAGGCTCCGGTACCGGCCGAGCGGCAGGGCCAGGATCACCACGTCGGCCCCGGAGGCGGCCTCGGCGGCGGTCACCGGGACCGCTCCGGGCGCCAGGACGTTCACGGTGAGGGCGATGGCCTCGGCCTCCTTCGACCCCGCGATGAGCACGCGGAAGCCCGCCGCGAGGGCGAGCCGGGCCAGGACGGTACCGAGCTTGCCCGCGCCGAGGATGCCGATCGTGCGGATGTCCGTGTCCATCGGATCTCCTTCCGTTCTCCTTCGGTTCCTTCGCGGTCAGTCGGCCAGGAGGTCGCGGACCATCGGGATGACCTTGGTGCCGTACAGCTCGACCGCGCGGAGCCGGGCGCCGGCCGGCAGCGCGCCGGAGGTGTAGAGGAGGTCGAACCGGCCGACGCCGAGCTTGCGGACGTTGGCGGCGATCTTGCGGGCGACCGTCTCGGGCGAGCCGATGTAGAGCGAGCCGTGCCCGATCTCGGCCTCGAACTCGCGGCGTCGCAGCGGGGGCCAGCCGCGCTGGGCACCGATGCGGTCGCGGATCTCCCGATACGGCTGCCAGTACAGCTCGCGGGCTTCCTCGTCGGTGTCGGCGACGAAGCCCGGCGAGTGCATGCCGACCGGGTGGGCGGTGGTGCCGAGCTGGTCGGCGGCCTGCCGGTAGAGGTCCACGTACGGGACGAAGCGCTCCGGCGGGCCGCCGATGATCGCGAGCATCATCGCGAGGCCGTGCCGTGCGGTGCGCACCACGGACTGGGGCGATCCCCCGACGCCGACCCAGGTGGTGAGGCGCCCGGACTCGGTCCGGGGGAGCACCTGGGCGTCCCGCAGCGGGGCGCGCACCGTGCCCTCCCAGGTGACGGGCCGCTCCTCCAGAAGGCGCACGAACAGGTCGAGCTTCTCCTCGAACAGCACCTCGTAGTCGGCGAGGTCGTAGCCGAAGAGGGGGAACGACTCGGTCGAGGAGCCGCGGCCGAGGATGACCTCGGCGCGGCCGTGGGACAGTGCGTCGACCGTGGCGAACCGCTGGAAGACCCGGACCGGGTCGTCCGAGCTGAGGACGGTCACCCCGGAGGACAGGCGGATACGGCTGGTGCGCGTGGCGATGCCCGCGAGCACGGTCTCCGGGGTGGACACGGCCCACTCGGGGCGGTGGTGCTCCCCCACGGCGAGCACGTCGACGCCGATGCCGTCGGCCAGGACGGCTTCGTCGACGACCTGCCGGATCGCCGCGGCGTCGGTGAGCGGGACTCCGGCGTCGTCCACGGGCACGTCACCGAAGGTGTCGAGGCCGAGTACGAGGTCGGACGGGTCGGTCGCGGTGGTCATGGGCGGGCTCCTTCGGACGGATGGTCGGGCGGGCATCGGGGCGCCACCCGCCATTGCTTGACACGTCAAGCATCAACGAACGATACTTGACTCGTCAAACGAAAGGGGGCGGGATGGACGGCAGACGCCGGGCCTACCCGACGACCGAGGAGCTGCGGATCTGGCGGGACTTCGTCGAGACCGCGCAGGCGCTCCGCACCGAGCTGGCCGCACGCCTGCAGAAGGACTCGGCCCTGTCTCCCGGCGACTACGGGACACTGCTGGCGCTCAGCGAGGCGGACGGCCTGCGGCTGCGGCCCTCCGCGCTGGCCCGCACCCTCGGCTGGGAGCGCAGCCGGCTCTCCCACCAGCTGGGACGCATGGAGCGCCGGGGTCTCGTACGGCGTGAGGAGTGCGCCACCGACAGCCGGGGCGCCGAGGTGGTGCTCACCGACGAGGGCGCCCGGGCGTTCCGGGCGGCGGCACTGCCCCATCTGGTCGCGATCCGCGAGCTGTTCGTGGCCCCGCTCACGCCGGAGCAGATCACGGCGGTGGGCGACGCCCTGACGGCCCTGCGGGAGGGCACGGGAACGCGATGGGACCGCTGAACACACGCCGTCGGAAGCGGTCTTCGCCGGGTCGCCCTCGCGCGGGACGCACCGGTGGTGCCGTAGATTCTGGAGCAGGACGATCACCCGGACGGAGCCGCCCATGACGACCACGCCACTCGCCCGCCAGGACTGCGCGGTCGCGGTCCTGGGTGGACCGACCGCCGTCATCGACATGGGCGGGCTGCGCATCGTGAGCGATCCGACCTTCGACGCGGCGGGCCCGCACGGCTATCTCACCAAGACGGCGGGACCGGCCCGCACCGAGGCGGCCGTGGGCCCGGTGGACCTCGTCCTGGTCAGCCACGATCTGCACCCGGACAACCTCGACGAACGGGGCCGCGCGTTCGCGCTGACGGCGCCGCTGGTCCTGACCGGGCCCGTCACCGCGTCCAGGCTCGGGCCGCCGGCGCACGGGCTGGCCCCCTGGACGAGCCACTCCCTCCCGCGCGGCGACGGCCACGGCGACCTCACGGTGCTCGCGGTGCCCGCGGTGCACGGCCCGGAGGACGCCGGGCGCGACGCCGACGGGAACGTCAACTGCGAGGTCACCGGCTTCGTCCTGTCCGGTGAGGGGCTTCCGACGCTGTACGTCAGCGGCGACAACGCCTCGATCCGGGTCGTGGCGGAGATCTCCCGTCGTGTCCCGGACATCACGGCGGCCGTGCTGCACGCCGGGGCCGCCCGGGTGCCGGTGAAGTACGACGGACGGCCGCTGTCCCTCGACAGCCGGCGGGCCGCCGCCGCGGCGGCCGTCCTCGGCGCCGACGTGGTGGTGCCGGCCCACTACGACGGCTGGGCCCACTTCTCGGAAGGGTTCACCGACCTGGAACTCGCCTTCCACGAGGCGGGCCTGTCCTCGCTGCTGCGGACCGCGCCGCATGGATCGTGGGTGCACCTGCGCCCCTGAGACCCCACACGGCGTGCGGCTCACGGTGTGCGGCCCAGGGGCCCTCACGGTGTGCGGCTCACGAGCAAGGGGAGCAGCATGGGGCAGTGGGGTTCGTGGCCGTGACTCCCTCCGTGAGCGTGGCGCGCGCCCTGTCCGGAACGGCGCTGTGACGGCGGGAGTGACCATGAGCGCGAAGCTGCTGTTTGTGATATCCGGAGCCTCCTACTGGACGCTCAAGGACGGGACCAGGCACGCGACCGGCTACTGGGCCGAGGAGTTCGCCGCCCCCTACCGGGCGTTCACGGACGCCGGTCACCGGGTCACGGTGGCGACGCCCCGCGGTGTGGTCCCGACCGTCGACATGATGAGTCTGCGCCCCGACATGGCCGGGAGCGCCGAGACCGCCCTCGAACTGGAGCAGATCATCCGCTCCGCGGAGGAGATGCGGCGCCCGCTCCAGTTGTCCGACGCGCGGCTGGAGGACTACGACGCCGTGTACTTCCCGGGCGGCCACGGACCGATGGAGGACCTCTGGGAGGACCCCGACGCGGGACGGCTGCTGACCGCGGCCCTCGCCTCGGGCAAGCCGCTGGCCGTGGTCTGCCACGCGCCGGCCGCGATGCTGTCGACCAGGATCCGCGGTGTGTCCCCGTTCGCGGGCTACCGGGTCACCGGCTTCACCAACGACGAGGAGGAAGGCGTCGGGCTGGCCTCCCGGGCGCGGTGGCTGCTGGAGGACGAGCTGAAGGTGCTCGGCGTGGACTTCGTCCGCGGCGACATGTGGAAGCCGTACACGGTGGTCGACCGCAACCTCTACACCGGGCAGAACCCGGCTTCGGCGGAGGCCCTGGCGGCCGAACTGCTGAAGGTCCTGTAGCGCGGCGGCGGCCGGAACTGGCGGTCGGTTGTGCGCAATAGACTGTGTTCATGGCAGATACGACGGCGGTCGAGCCGCTCGACCAGGACGAGGAGGCGTTCCTCCGCGCGCTGGGACGCGTGATGGCGTACCTGCCGCGCGTCGTGGACGCCGACATGGCCAAGGAGCAGCCGATCACCAGCAGCGAGTACACCGTGCTGGTGCATCTGTCCGAGGCTCCCGGGAACCATCTGCGGATGAGCGATCTGGCCCGGATGTGCGGGCTCTCCCTGAGCGGTGTCACCCGCGTGGTGAAGCGCCTGGAGGCGCAGTCGCTGGTGCTGCGCGAGAAGTGCCCGGACGACGGCCGGGCCTGGCTGGCGAGCCTCACCGACGAGGGCTGGGAGCGGCTGGAGCTGGCCTGGCCGACCAACCTCGCGAGTGTGCGCCGGCACATCTTCTCCCGCCTCGAGGGCTGTGACATCGCCGCCGCGGCCCGGGTCCTGGAGCGCGTCGCCGCGGACGACTGACCGGCAGCGGCCGCCCCGGCACCGCTGATGCGGGTGCCGGGGCGGCCGTGCGTCAGGCGCCGGTGCGCAGCGGGGCCAGCGCCGTGGACCAGGCCACGACCTGGTCGAGCGTGGTCACCAGGGTGTCCCGCTGGATGGCGGCCGGCGTGAAGGTGGTGAAGTTCTCGAAGTCGGTGAACAGGGAGAGCGCCACCTGCGAGCGGACGTCGGCCATCTGGAGCTCGCCCGCGATGCCGCGCAGGTGCTCCACGGCGCGGGTGCCGCCGACCGAGCCGTAGCTGACGAACCCGACGGCCTTGTTGTTCCACTCGGCGTAGAGGAAGTCGATGGCGTTCTTCAGGGCGCCCGGCACGGAGCGGTTGTACTCCGGCGTCACGATGACGAAGCCGTCCAGCGAGGCGATCTTCTCGGCCCAGGCCCGGGTGTGCGGCTGCGTGTAGTTGCCCAGGGACGCCGGGTACGCCTCGTCGAGGACGGGGAGCTCGTAGTCCAGCAGGTCGACGATCTCGAACTCGGCGTCGGTGCGCTCGGCGGCGACCTCGTGCACCCAGCGGGCCACGGCCTCACCGTTCCGGCCCGGGCGCGTGCTGCCGATGATGATTCCGATCTTGGTCATGAGGACCTTCCGTGGAGTGGTGTGCGGTGGTGCGCGCGTACGGTGCGCACCGAGAAAGCTTGATTCGTCAAGCAATTACCACATCGAGAAGGTAACTCCGTTTAATTGACACGTCAAGTAAACGCCGTGTCTCCCGGGTGTCTCCCGCGTCACCCTGACGGAGGCGGTCGGGTGGGGCGGGACGCCCCGGCCGGGCACAGTCACGAGCGATGACCCCTCACGAAGGGCCGGAGCACATGAGCGCCGCCGAGCAGTTCGCCGTTCAGGAGGTCACGCCGTCCTACTGGCGCGTGACCTTCTCCAACGGCGCGATCAACCTGGTCGACCCCGACACCGTGGAGCAGCTCGCGGAGCTGATCACCCGTATCGAACAGGCGCCCGATCTCACGGTCGTCGTCTTCCGCAGCGCCCATGAGGACTTCTTCATGGCGCACTGGGACATGCTGTCCGACACCGCCCGGGTGGCCGCGATGAGCCCGGCCGCCTCCGGGCTGCATCCGTACGCCGACAACATGTACCGGCTGGCCCGGGTGCCCGCCCTCACCGTCAGCGAGATCGCCGGTCGGGCCCGGGGCGCCGGCAGCGAGTTCGTCCTGGCGACCGACGTCCGGTTCGCCGGGCCCCGCGCCGTCCTCGGGCACTTCGAGGTCGGTGTCGGCTCGGTGCCCGGCGGGAACCCCGCCGGACGGCTGGCCCGGCTGCTGGGGCGGGGACGGGCGCTGGAGGTGCTGCTGGGCGCCGACGACTTCCCCGCCGACCTGGCGGCGGCGTACGGCTACGTCAACCGCGTGGTGCCGGAGGACCGGCTGGAGGACGTCGTGGACGCCTTCGCGCGCCGCGTCGCCGGATTCGACAAGGTCGCGGTGTCCGAGACCAAGGCCCTGGTCGACGCGGTCACCGAGCCGCCCGTCGAGGAGTTCGCCGAGGCCCTGGCCGCGTTCTTCCGCACCTCGGGGCGGCCGGAGAACAGCGCCCGCGTCAAACGGCTCTTCGACGCCGGTCTGCAGCAGCCGGACGGCGCCGAACGCGACCTCGGGCGGCGTTTGGGACCATCGACCTGACGCCGGGCCGCGCTCTCGCGGAGGCACACCTCTCCCCCGGCCCGGGGAACAGGAGGCCGCGCCATGCCGATCGCCTTCCCGGGGGCCGTCGCGGACGCCGCCCACGCGCATGTGCGCGAGGTGCTCGACCCGCCGATCCTCCACCACAGCGTGCGGGTGTGGCTGCTGGCCGACCACATCGGCCGACGGGAGGGTGTCGACGGCATCGAGCGCGAAGCCCTCGCGGTGGCCTGTCTGTTCCACGACTCCGGCACGGCCGCCGTCCACGACGGGCCGCAGCGGTTCGAGGTGGAGGGCGCCGACGCGGCCCGCGCGTTCCTGGCGGCGTACGACTGGCCGGAGCCGCTCGTGCGGAGCGTCTGGGAGGCGATCGCGCTGCACACCTCCCCGGGCATCGCGGAGCGGATGGGTACCTTGCCCCGGCTGGTCCGGGAGGGCGTCCTGGCCGACTTCGGGCACACCGACCTGATCCCGCCCGGCGACGAGGAGACCCTGGCCGCCGCCCTCGCCGCCTTCCCGCGCCAGGACATCGAGGCCGCGCTGAGCGCCGCGGTGGTGGCACAGGCGCTCCGGCGCCCGGAGAAGGCACCCCCGTCGAGCTGGCCGGGCGGGCTGCTCGCCGCGCACAGGGCGCAGCAGGACCGCGACGGCGTCAACCCGGCCTTCTGACCCACGCGGCCGGGGGTCCCCCGGGACACCGGGACGCCCGTGGAGGTGACCGGCGCAGCCACAAGGTCGATACTTCCGACAGCGGGACTTCCACGGGCCCCGCGTGCGATCGTTGCCCCGTACCCACTCCGAACAGCCCAGACGCAAGTCGCCAGGTCACCTGGTGAGCTTCCCGGGAGGTACTCATGAAGATGCTGATCAACGTCGCGGAGACCGTGGTCGCGGACGCGCTGCGCGGGATGGCCGCCGCGCACCCCGAGCTGGTCGTCGACGTGGAGAACCGGGTGATCGTACGGCGGGACGCCCCCGTCGCGGGCAAGGTCGGGCTGATCTCCGGCGGCGGTTCGGGGCACGAGCCGCTGCACGGCGGATTCGTCGGTCCCGGCATGCTGTCGGCGGCCTGTCCCGGCGAGGTGTTCACCTCCCCGGTGCCGGACCAGATGGTGCGGGCCGCGGCCGCCGTGGACAGCGGGGCCGGGGTGCTCTTCATCGTGAAGAACTACACGGGCGACGTCCTCAACTTCGACATGGCCGCCGAACTCGCCGAGGACGAGGGCGTGCAGGTCGGCAAGGTGCTCGTCAACGACGACGTCGCGGTGACCGACAGCCTCTACACGGCCGGGCGGCGCGGCACGGGCGCGACCCTGTTCGTGGAGAAGATCGCCGGGGCCGCCGCCGACGAGGGGCAGCCGCTGGAGCGGGTGGAGGCCGTCGGACGGCAGGTCAACGAGAACGCGCGCAGCTTCGGCGTCGCGCTGAGCGCCGTCACCACGCCCGCCAAGGGCAGCCCCACCTTCGACCTGCCCACCGGCGAGCTGGAGCTGGGCATCGGCATCCACGGCGAGCCCGGCCGCGAGCGGCGGGCGATGATGACCTCGGGCGAGATCGCGGACTTCGCGGTCGGCGCCATCCTGGACGACATGACCCCGCGCAACCCGGTCCTCGTCCTGGTCAACGGCATGGGCGCCACCCCGCTGCTGGAGCTGTACGGCTTCAACGCCGAGGTGCAGCGGGTGCTCGCCGAGCGCGAGGTCGCGGTCGCGCGCACGCTGGTGGGCAACTACGTCACCTCGCTGGACATGGCCGGTGCCTCGGTCACCCTGTGCCAGGTCGACGAGGAGCTGCTGCGGCTGTGGGACGCGCCGGTGAGCACACCGGGCCTGCGCTGGGGCATGTGATCCGGGGCCGTACGAACACGAGCCACCTGCCACGCAAGGAGATCAAGTGCTCGACGCCGACTTCTTCCGCCGTTGGATGACGGCGACCGCCGCCTCCGTGGACCGCGAGGCGGAGAACCTCACCGCCCTCGACTCCCCCATCGGCGACGCCGACCACGGCAGCAATCTGCAGCGCGGGTTCACAGCCGTCACGGCGGCGCTGGAGAAGGAGCAGCCGCAGACGCCCGGCGCGGTCCTGATCCTGGCCGGACGGCAGCTCATCTCCACGGTGGGCGGGGCGTCCGGGCCGCTGTACGGCACGCTGCTGCGCCGTACCGGCAAGGCGCTGGGCGACGCGGCCGAGGTCGGCGCCGAGCAGCTCGCGCAGGCCCTGCGCACCGGGGTCGACGCGGTCATGGCGCTCGGGGGCGCCGCTCCGGGCGACGCGACCATGCTCGACGCCCTCGTCCCCGCCGTGGAGGCGCTGGGCGACGGGTTCGCCGCGGCGGCGACGGCCGCGCGGGAGGGTGCCGTCGCGACGACGCCGATGCAGGCGCGCAAGGGACGGGCCAGCTATCTCGGGGAGCGCAGCATCGGGCACCAGGACCCGGGCGCCACGTCCTCGGCGCTGCTCGTGGAGGCTCTCGTGGAGGCGTCCGATGAGTGAGGCGAAGGAAGGCCGACCGGTCGGCATCGTGCTGGTCTCGCACAGCGCGCAGGTGGCCGCGTCGGTGGCCGAGCTGGCGCAGAAGCTGGCGGGCGGCGGGACCGATGTGCCCGTGGCCCCCGCGGGCGGCACCGAGGGCGGTGAGCTGGGCACGAGCGCCGAGCTGATCGCGGCGGCGGCCGCGTCGGTGGACCGGGGTGCCGGCGTCGCGGTCCTCACCGACCTGGGGAGCGCGGTCCTCACCGTGAAGGCGTTGCTGGCCGAGGGCGACGAACTGCCGGAGAACACCCGGCTGGTGGACGCGCCGTTCGTGGAGGGCGCGGTGGCCGCGGTCGTGACGGCGGCGACGGGCGCCGACCTCGCGGCGGTGGAGGCGGCCGCGGCGGACGCGTACAGCTACCGGAAGGTGTGAGCGCCAAGGGGGTGCCGGTTGGTGCCCCTGTCCGTCACCGTCCGCGCGTGAACTTCCTGGCCACGCGCTCCCCGGTGCGGACGGCCTCGGCCGCGTCCTCGATGGGCTTGACCGCCTGGTCCTTGAAGACGATGTAGGTGACCCCGGACGCGGCGCCCCCGGAGCGGGGGTCGGCGGGGATTCCGAGCGCCTCGGCGGCGGCGTACGACGCCTCACCGATGATGTCGTACGGGCCGACGTCGCCGACGACCGCGTACCGCACCCGGCCCTGGTGGATGACGGCGGCGAGCGAGCCGCCGCGGATCCCGTGGTCCCGGTAGTCCCATATGGTGCTCGGCGTCGGCACCACGATGTAGGGCAGCTTCTCGGCGCTCAGATAGCGGCCGTCGGACTGGGTGAACGCGGTGGCGGAGGAGAAGTGCGGGTCCGTGCGGCGGCTGCAGCGGGCGGTGGGGCGGCCGTCGCAGTCGATGTCCATGTCGGCCTTCCAGAACACCGCCTCCTCGGTCCCGCAGACCGGCACGGTCGCGGGCCGGCCGCTGTCCGTGCGGTAGCGGCCCCCGGAGACCTGGGCGCATCTGTTCACCTTGGCCAGCAGTTCCGCGGCGGTGACGTCGGCCTCCTGACTCACCCTCGGCTCCTCCGGGACGGGTGGCGGCGGGGGCGGCGGGCTCGTCGGGGCGAGCAGGGCGGCTCCTGCCGCGGCCAGCGTCAGCGCGTACGATCGCACGATTCGGGGCCTCACGTCGGGGACACGGACACGCGTCCACCGGCGAGCCGGGGATCGGACCCGGCGGTCACGCACCGTGCACCGCACCGGCGAACACTCAGCCCAATCTGCTGGCCGTCCGATCATGCTGCCACCAGAGGGGTCCGTACGGTGCACACCGGCGGTGACACGGCGGGGTGGCCCCGGACGTCCGCCGGCGGCCGGGGGCCTGACTCCCTGACGGACCCAGGCCCCGGGCCACCCGCGTCCGGCGCGGGATCAGCGACGACAGCGGCCCACGCCGAGGGCATGAACTCCCGAGCCCTCGAGGGAAGTTCAGCCATGAGGACCTTCAGCATACGGAACGCCCCGCACCGGTCACCAGCGGCCACCCCTTCGCCCACCCTCCTGCCCGCCCCTCCTGCCCGCCCTCTTGATGTGAGCGTGTCAGCGGGGTCATATTGGTCCGGACCATTGCCGTCGGTCGCCCTCGGGAGGCAGAGCCGTGCGACGCGTGTCCACCCTCGTCCCCGCCGCCTGCGCCGCGCTCGTGCTCTCGTCCTGCGCCTGGGGCGGGGACGCCGGCGCCGGCGCCCGTCCGCCGGGGGCGCCGACCGGGGTGACGGCGCGGGCGGGCAGCGCGACCAGCGTCCATGTGATGTGGAACGCCGTACGGGCGGGCGACGCCGACGGGATCCGCGGCTACGAGGTGTACCGGGGCGGCACCAAGGTCGTGGAGGTGCCGGGCTCCGCGCACATGGCCGACGTCACCCGGCTGGAGCCCTCGCGCCGCTACGCGTTCACGGTCCGCGCCCGGGACACGGAGGGGCGGCTCGGGCCACCGAGCCGGACGGTCCGGGCGACGACCCCGGCGGCCGTGGCCGCGGACCGGGCGGCGCCGAGCCGGCCCGGGCGGGCGACGGGGCGCGCGGTCGGCAGCCGGGCCGTCCAGCTGTCGTGGACGCGGTCGACGGACGACCGGGACGTGCTGTCGTACGACGTTTATCAGGGCGACACGAGGATCCACAGTGTGGGCGGGAACCAGACGGCCACCGTGGTCACCGGGTTGCGGGCCGGGACCCGGTACTCGTTCACCGTGCGGGCCCGCGACGCCGCCGACAATCTGTCCCCGGCATCGGCCGCCGTGCGTGTCACCACACCGGGCACCGACGACGGCCGCGGCACCGCGCCGACGGACTTCCGGGCCACGACCCGGCGCGCGGACGGGGCCTACCACGTCGATCTGAGCTGGACACCGCCGCGCACGGACGGCACCGTGACGGAGTACCAGGTCCAGCTCGACGGGCGGGCGGCCACCTCGCTGGTGTTCGGCGGAAATCCGCCGCGCGAGAAGGCCACGTACAGCTTCTATCTGGGGCCGGAGGCCGGGGTGCGGCACCGGGTGCGGATCCGGGCCATGCTGCCGGACGGCACCTGGGGCGGTTTCTCGGCGGAACGGACCGTCACGACCGGGCCGTGAACGGCCTTTCAGGTCCGGCCGGGCGCCAAACCGGTCACGGCCGCCGGTCCCCCGAACGCGGCGCCGCGTCACCTGACCGGCGGATGCCCGCATGCGCCCCGGCCCCGGTACGCGTTGGCTGCACCTGAGGCAGCACGGGCGTTCCCGACCTACGGCGGCGCAACGGACGTACCGCCGACCGTGCCGCCGGAGGGCAACTCATGCGCAATACCTCGCTCTTCCGCTCGGGCCTGACCGTGGCAGCCGCCTCCGCACTCCCCCTGTTCGCGGCCGCCGTCCCGGCCACCGCACAAACGGGGATCTCCGTGAGCACCACCGGCTCCACGGTCTCCGTCACGACCAGCGCGTGCACCCGGGAGAACGGCAGCTGGGGCACCGCCTCGCTGCTCAACAGCCGGCAGTCCAACTTCTCGCAGGGCCGCAGGGTCTCCCTGACCGGCACGGAGGCCCTGCAGTCGGCGGCATGGTCCGATGTGAGCTCCGGGACCCACACCGTCATCGTCATCTGCTCCGACGGCACACGGGCCGGCACCCAGGCGGTCATAGTGTCGCCGACCGCGCGGCCCACGATCTCGGCCACGACCACCGCCTCGGCCACCCCCTCGCGCGGCGTGATGGGCGGCGTGGGCGGCAGCAGCCGCGACTACGGCACGCTGACCATGGTGGGCGGCGGTGTCCTGGTCGGCGCGGGGGTCGCGGGGACCGCCTGGTACCTGCGCCGCCGCTCGTCCCGGCCGCGCCACCTCTGACGGCCGCTCACCGCCCGCACGGTCCCGGGGCTCACACGGTCCCGGGTCCGGGCACGTCCTCCGGGAACTCCTCCAGCGCGTGCGTGAGCCACCGGGTCCAGAAGGTCTCCAGGTCGATCCCGGCGCGCAGCACCAGATGCCGCAGCCGGTCCTGGGAACTGTCCCGGCCGGGCGGGAAGTCGCGCTTCTCGATCTCCTGGTACTCGGCGAGCTGACGCCGGTGCAGTTCGAGATGGCGGCGCAGGTCCTCCTCGATGCCCGCGGCGCCCACCACCGCCGCGGCACGCATGCGCAGCAGCAGTGTGTCGCGCATCGGCCGCGGGTCCTGGGAGGCGGCGGTCCAGCGGGCCAGTTCGACACGGCCCGCGGGCAGCACCTCGTAGCTCTTGCGCTGCCCGCGGGCCGGCTGTTCGGACGGCAGGGCCCGGATCAGCCCGTCGGTCTCCAGTCGTCCCAGCTCGCGGTAGATCTGCTGATGCGTCGCCGACCAGAAGTAACCGATCGACTTGTCGAAGCGACGGGTCAGCTCCAGCCCCGAGGACGGTTTCTCGAGCAGGGCTGTGAGGATCGCGTGCGGGAGTGACATGGGCTCATCCTAGGGACGCGCTCCGGGCGTCCTACAGGCTCGCCGCCAGCTCGGTGCCCTGCTTGATGGCCCGCTTGGCGTCGAGTTCGGCGGCGATGTCGGCACCGGCGATCAGGTGCGCGCTGCGGCCCGCGGCGAGCAGCGCCTCGTACAGGTCGCGGCGCGGCTCCTGCCCGGTGCACAGCACCACGGTGTCGACCTCGAGGACGGTGCTCTCGTCGCCGACGGTGACATGCAGTCCGGCGTCGTCGATACGGTCGTAGCGCACGCCCGGGACCATGGTGACGCCCCGGTGCTTCAGCTCGGTGCGGTGGATCCAGCCGGTCGTCTTGCCGAGGCCGGCGCCGACCTTGCTGGTCTTGCGCTGCAGAAGGTGGACGGTGCGCGGGGGTTCGGGGCGCTCGGGTGCGGTGAGTCCGCCGGGGGCCGTGTAGTCCATGTCGACGCCCCAGAGCCGGAAGTACGTCTCCGGGTCCTCGTTCGCCTTGTCGCCGCCGTCGGTGAGGAACTCGGCGACGTCGAAGCCGATACCGCCCGCGCCGAGGACGGCGACGCGGTCGCCGACCGGGGCCCCGTCGCGCAGGACGTCGAGGTAGCCGACGACGCTCGGGTGGTCGACGCCCGGGATGTCCGGGACGCGCGGGGTGACGCCGGTGGCGACGACGACCTCGTCGTAGCCGGCGAGGTCGTCGGCCGACACCCAGGTGTTCAGGCGGACGTCGACGCCCTGCCAGTCGAGCTGGTGGCGGTAGTAGCGCAGCGTCTCGTCGAACTCCTGCTTGCCGGGGACCTTGCGGGCGACGTTCAGCTGGCCGCCGATCTCGCCGGCGCCGTCGAACAGCGTGACGTCGTGGCCGCGTTCGGCCGCGCTCACCGCGCAGGCCAGG
The DNA here is from genome assembly GCF_003074055.1 of Streptomyces nigra. Classification (NCBI taxonomy): domain Bacteria; kingdom Bacillati; phylum Actinomycetota; class Actinomycetes; order Kitasatosporales; family Streptomycetaceae; genus Streptomyces; species Streptomyces nigra. The sequence continues at coordinate 628,363 of NZ_CP029043.1, forward strand.
CCGGCGGGCCCGGCGCCGACGACCGCGACCCGCTTGCGCAGCCGGGTCGGGGACAGCGTCAGCTCGGTCTCGTGGCAGGCGCGCGGGTTGACCAGACAGGAGGTGATCCTGCCGCTGAAGGTGTGGTCGAGGCATGCCTGGTTGCAGCCGATGCAGGTGTTGATGGCCTCGGGCCGGCCGGCCGCGGCCTTGGCGACGAAGTCGGGGTCGGCGAGCATCGGACGGGCCATCGACACCATGTCTGCGCGGCCGTCGGCCAGCAACTCCTCGGCCAGCTCGGGGGTGTTGATGCGGTTGGTGGTGACGAGCGGCACCGACACCTCGCCCATCAGCCGCTGGGTGACCCAGGTGTACGCGCCGCGCGGCACAGAGGTGGCGATGGTGGGGATACGGGCCTCGTGCCAGCCGATGCCGGTGTTGATGATGGTCGCGCCGGCGGCCTCGACGGCCTTCGCGAGGGTGATGACCTCGTCCAGCGTGGAGCCGCCGGGGACCAGGTCGAGCATGGACAGCCGGTAGACGATGATGAAGTCCTCGCCGACGGCCTCGCGCACCCGGCGCACGATCTCGACCGGGAAGCGCATGCGGTTCTCGTAGGCGCCGCCCCAGCGGTCGGTGCGGTGGTTGGTCTGCGCGGCGATGAACTCGTTGATCAGATAGCCCTCGGAGCCCATGATCTCCACGCCGTCGTAGCCGGCGCTCCGGGCGAGGCGGGCCGCGCGTGCGTAGTCGTCGATGGTCCGCTCGACCTCGGCGTCGGTGAGCTCGCGCGGCGGGAAGGGGCTGATCGGCGCCTGGAGGGGGCTCGGGGCGACCAGGTCCTGGTGATAGGCGTACCGCCCGAAGTGCAGGATCTGCATCGCGATCCTGCCGCCCTCGCGGTGCACGGCCTCGGTGATGACCTGGTGCTGCTCGGCCTCCGCCTCGGTGGTGAGCTTGGCGCCGCCCTCATAGGGCCGCCCCTCGTCGTTGGGGGCGATGCCGCCGGTGACGATGAGGCCCACGCCGCCGCGCGCCCGCTCCGCGTAGAAGGCCGCCATACGCTCGAAGCCGCGCTCGGCCTCCTCCAGGCCCACGTGCATCGAGCCCATCAGGACCCGGTTGGGCAGCGTGGTGAAGCCCAGGTCCAACGGGCTCAGCAGATGCGGGTAACGGCTCATGGGGGCCTCCGTCGCGGTGTCGTCTGACGTAGTTGTAGAGGACCGCGGCGCCTTTATGCAACTAGTTGCACAACAGCTCGGGCGTGACTCCGGACACGGGGGCGGGGAGTGGGGGTGGGTTCTGGACACATGGCGTCCGCGCACACGGCGTCCCGGCACACGGCGTCCGGACACACGGAGGCCACACACTTGGCGTCCGGGGCACACGGAAGCCCGCGTACCGGTGGTACGCGGGCCTCGGTGTTCCGGTCGCCCGGGGGCTGCGGCTTCTACGACGCTCCGGGGCGGCTCTCCAGGACCACATGGAGTTCCTGCTCCTGGTCGCCGGAGGCCGAGGTGAGGTCGTGGACGGTGAACAGGGAGTCCAGGGTCGTACGGAGCCGTTCGATGGCCCAGTAGCCGCCCTGCGCGTCCGCCTCGACGCGCGACGAGAGCCGGGCCGGGGGCGGGCACTCCTGCGCGTCCGTCACCTCGAACGTGCCGAGCCACACCATGGGCCGGGTCTCGTGGAGCTGCTGCGGCACGTCGTCCGGTCCCCGGTCCGACTCGAAGCACGTGGACAGCGCGTCGAAGACGATCCGGGCGTCCTCCTTGTTGCATCCGCTGATCTCGACGGACACAGCTTCGTCGTGCAGTCGTTCACGATCCATCGTGATCGCTCCTCTCGTGGCCACACCGCGGTGCCACGGGTAGCCCGCGGAACCGGACCCCAACCCAAGAAAAGCACCACACATGCCGGCGCACTACCGGCGAGGCCGTTCCCATGGGTCCCCGGCCGAGGCTCAGCCCCTGGTGAACCGGTACGTCTTGCTGTCGGTCAGCACACAGAAGCCCGGCGAGATGACGATGACGCGCAGGGTGCCGGTGCGGCGGTCGTAGTCGATGCCCTCCGTCTCGAAGGAGCCCGAGCAGGAGCTGCGCAGCGGGAGCCGGCGCAGGGCGGTGACCCGTCCCGTGACGTCGGAGGTGCCGGGGGCGGCGGAGAGGTCGATCTGCAGCAGCGGCTTGGTGGTGCCGAAGAGGCTGCCGTCGGGGTCGTCGGACGAGCACAGCAGCGTCGTCGCGTCGCGGAAGTCGCAGCCCTGCACATCGCGGACGGGCCGGTCGAGCCGGATGCTGGAGGTCCAGGGCAGGTTCGCCGAGGGGGACGTGGACGGGTTGACGCCGGGCGTCGGGTGGACGAGCAGCCGGGTCATGGTGCCCCACTCGCCGGAGACCATCCACTGCCCGCCCGGTGAGATCGCGACGAAGGAGTTGTTCAGCGCCTCGCCGGGGCCCAGCGCGTGGACGTACTCGGTCCAGCCGCCGCCCGGCGCCTGGACCCGGAACATCTTCGCGGAGCCCGAGTCGGCCTGGTACGGCTCGATGTAGTAGCCGTCGTGGGACGCGTCGGGGTCGCCCACATGGTTCCAGCCGCGGCTTCTGACCGACAGGGGGATCGTGCCGATGCCGGTGTAGCGGTTGGCGCTGTTCGCCGGGACCTCGACGGACGTCAGACCCTGGCTCTCGGTGAGCGGGTCGGCGCGGTCGGAGCCGACCTCCATCCAGTTGTCGGCCGCCTGCGCGGGCGTGGCGGTGGACAGGACGGCGGCCGAGGCGAGGGCCACGAGGCCCGTCAGCAGGGCGTGACAACGTTGCCGGGCACGCTGGGCCATGGGGCGGCTCCTTGGGGGGGTGGGGGCGCGTCGGCGGACAGTGTGGCGGCCCCACATGGTCATGTACAGACCAATGACAGCCATGTCCGCTGTAGCGTCAGCCACAGTCGCGGTCCCACGTGTGTCTTCGGCACCCACCCGCCGTCGTGTTGAGGGATGGTGGAGGTGAGCGACCGAGGGGGCCCGAACACCGTCGGACGCGGTAGAACAAGGGGAGTCGGCACGGGGGATCGACGTGCCACGACTACGGGCGAAGGCGGTGCGTGGGATGTCTCCAGGCGAACGTCCCATGGCCGGGGGCGACGAGCCGGCACGGGGACCGATGGGTCCGAGCGGACTCCTCGACGTGCTCAAGGTGGCGTCCGTCGTGCTGGACGTCGAGGGCCGCATCGTGCTCTGGAGCCCTCAGGCCGAGGAGCTGTTCGGCTATCCGGCGCGCGAGGCGCTCGGCGAGTACGCCGCCCGGATCATGGTCCACGAACAGCACCTGGATCTGGTCGTCAAGCTCTTCGCCGACGTCATGGAGACCGGCGAGGGCTGGGCCGGCGCCTTCCCCATCCGGCGCAAGGACGGCGGCACCCGTCTGGTCGAGTTCCGCAACATGCGGCTGCTGGACGACCAGGGCGACGTCTACGCCCTCGGCCTGTGCGCCGACCAGTCGACGGTCCGTCAGGTGGAGCGGGACGTGGCGCTGTCCACGCGCACCATCGCCCAGGCGCCCGTCGGGCTCGCCGTCCTCGACACCGAGCTGCGCTACGTCTCCGTCAACCCGGCGCTGGCCGAGCTGAACGGCCTCCCCGCCGAGGCGCACCTCGGCCACATGCCGCACGAGCTGATGCAGGACACCGAGGCGGCCCGCACCGTGGAGGCGGCGCTGCGCGCCGTGCTGCGCACCGGCGAGCCCGTCATCAACCGGCGGATCGTGGGCCGTACCCGGGCCCACCCCGACATGGACCGCTTCTGGTCCGTCTCCCTGTACCGCCTGGAGGACACCGCCGGGACGGTGCTCGGGGTGGCCGGGATGGCGGTGGACATCACCGAGCAGCACCAGGCCGCGGTCGCGGCGGAGACCGCGCGGCGCCGGCTCGCGCTCATCGCCGACGCGTCCGCCCGGATCGGCACCACGCTGGAGCTGGACCGTACGGCCGGCGAACTGGCGGACGTCGCCGTGCCGGAGCTCGCCGACGTGGCCGCGGTGGATCTGCTGGACGCCGTCGTGCAGGGCCGGCGCAGCACCCTCGGCCCCGCCGAACCGGCGGTGATCCGCGCCCTCGCCGTCCGCTCGGCGCACGACACCGGCGCCGTGGAGGCCGCCGATCCCCCCGGGCACATCGCCCGCTACGGGCCCGACCGTCTGGTCACCGAGTGCGTGCGCACGGGCGACCCGGTGCTGGTGGCGCGGGTCGGCGACAAGGACCTGCCGCGTATCGCCCGCTCCCCCGAGGCCGCCCGTCAGCTCGGCCGCGCGGGCCTGCACTCGTATCTCGCGGTGCCGCTGATCGCGCGCGGCGAGGTTCTCGGCGCCCTCGACCTCAAGCGCATCCACAACCCGCTGCCGTTCAGCGAGGACGACCTGCTGCTCGCCCGCGAGCTGGCCGCCCGCGCTGCCATCCAGATCGACAACGCCCGCTGGTACCAGAACGCCCGCGACACGGCCCTGACCCTCCAGCGCAGCATGCTGCCCAGCCACCCGCCGGTGACCGGCGGCCTCGAGGTCGCCTCCCGGTACCAGCCGGCCGGCGCGGGCGCGGAGGTCGGCGGTGACTGGTTCGACGTGATCCCGCTGGAGGGCGCCAAGACGGCGCTGGTCGTCGGCGACGTCATGGGCAGCGGCATCGAGGCCGCCGCCACGATGGGCCGGCTGCGCACCGCGACGCACACCCTGGCCTCCCTCGATCTGGAGCCGACGCGGCTTCTGGAGCACCTCGACACGATCACCCAGGGACTCGACCACTCCATCGCGACCTGCGTGTACGCCGTGCACGACCCGGAGCTGCGGCAGTGCCGCATCGCCAACGCCGGGCATCTGCCGCCTGTCCGCGTCCGCCCCGGCCGGCCGCCCGAGCTGCTGGAACTGCCGACGGGCGCCCCGCTCGGCGTGGGTGGTGTCGCCTTCTCCACGACGACCGTCGACCTCGAACCGGGCGACCAGCTCGTCTTCTACACCGACGGTCTGGTGGAGACCCGCCGTCACCCGCTGGACGAACGCCTCGACGCGCTCCTGGCCCTGCTCGACGACCCGGGGCGCCCGCTGCAGGAGTGCTGCGACCTCCTGCTGCGGACGCTGCACCAGCCCGAGAACTCCGACGACGTGGCCCTGCTCATCGCCCGGGTGCTCGACCCCGCCTGAGCGGCCCGCGCGCGTGCCCCCGGCCGGCCTCAGACCTGGCCGACGACCACATGTGCGTAGAGCTCGTCGGAGACCAGCAGGCGGGCCGACAGCCCACTGGCCTCGAAGGTCTCCACGGCCCGCGGCGCCTGGCGCTCGCTCGTCTCGATCAGCAGGCAACCGCCCGGCGCGAGCCAGCGCGGCGCCTCGGCCGCGACCCGGCGCAGCACGTCCAGGCCGTCCGGGCCCCCGTCCAGCGCCACCAGCGGCTCGTGCTCCCGCGCCTCGGCGGGCAGCAGCGGCACCTCACCGGTGGGGACGTACGGCACGTTCGCCGCGAGGATGCCGACGCGGCCGCGCAGTCCGGCGGGCAGGGCCTGAAACAGGTCGCCCTCGTGCACACGGCCACCGAAGGGCGACACATTGTCGCGGGCGCAGCGCACCGCGGCGGGGTCGATGTCGGCGGCGTGCAGTTCGGCCCCGTCGAGCGCGGCGGCCAGGGCCGCTCCCACCGCGCCGGACCCGCAGCACAGGTCGACGACCACCCGGGCGTCGGGGACGTGGGCGAGCGCCTGCCGCACCAGGAACTCGGTCCGGCGGCGCGGGACGAAGACGCCGGGTGCGACGGTGATCCGCAGGCCGGCGAACTCGGCCCAGCCGACGACGAGTTCGAGGGGCAGACCGCTCACGCGCCGGTCCACCAGCGCGGCCAGGTCGCCGGGGTCGGCGGCGGCGGAGATGATGAGCCGGGCCTCGTCCTCGGCGAACACACAGCCGGCGGCACGCAGGGCGCTCACGACGGCGTCGTGGGAGAGGGGTGAGGGAGAGGCGGGGGGCGGGAACGGGGGCGGGGACGCGGGGGGCATGGAAGCCGAGAGCCTTTCGGGAAGCCGAAGGGTGCTCTGGCGGTCGCCTAGCGGCGGAGGTCCGCGCCGATCCGAAGGGTGAGCACCCGACCTGACACAGCGGTGATGGGTCCCACCTCCCGGCTCCTGGGCCGGGGCTCTCCCGGCTGGACGGCATACCTTACCGCAAGGGTCCGGGGCGTTCCGGGCCTTCAGGCCGGGGTCTGTCCGCCGCCTGTGGCGACGCGGTGTCCGGTCGGCGTCACCGCACGTGAGCGGCCTGGCGCCCGGGCGCGGGTCCCCCGCCGGGACGTCGTACGGTGGTACGCGCACCTGCTGTTCCCGTTCGACCAGCGGGCCGTCGCGCGCGGCGGCCTGGAGGCCCCACCCGCATGCATGTCACCCGAGGCTTCACCGGACGCCCGCGCGTCCCGAACGCCGCCCTGCCGCCGGGTCAGTACGACGCCGGTGACGACTGGCCCGTGCTGTCCGCCGAGGTCACCCCGGAGCTGACGCCCGAGGAGTGGTCGTTCCGCATCGACGGCCTGGTGGAGCGGCCGCACACCTGGAACTGGGACGAGGCGCACGCCCTGCCCGCCTCCGCGTACGAGGGCGACATCCACTGTGTGACGAGCTGGTCCAAGTTCGGCGTGCGGTTCGGCGGTGTCTCGCTGGACGCCTTCCTCGATGTGGTCCGGCCCCATGGCTCCGCCACCCATGTGGTCGCCTACGCGCACACCGGGTACACCACCAACCTCCCCCTCGCCGATGTGACCGGCGGGCGCGCGTGGATCGCCTGGGAGTACGACGGGCGTCCGCTCGCCCCCGAGCACGGCGGCCCTGCGCGGTTGATCGTGCCGCATCTGTACTTCTGGAAGAGCGCGAAGTGGATCGCGGGTCTGCGGATCCTCGACCACGACGAGCCGGGTTTCTGGGAGAGCAACGGCTACCACCCGCGCGGCAACCCCTGGGAGGAGCAGCGGTACTCCGGTGACTGAGACCCTCGGTACGGCACAGCCCTTCACTCCCCCGACCCGGTTCGCCGTGCCCGGCCGTATCGCCGTGGACGACCAGGTGGCGTCCGAGTGGCAGGCCGCGACGATCACGGAGGTCCGCCGCGAGACACCGCGGGCGGCCACCTTCCGGCTGGCGGTGCCCGTGTGGCCGGGACATCTGCCCGGCCAGCACCTGATGGTGCGGCTGCGCGCCCGGGACGGCTATGTGGCGCAGCGCCACTACTCGATCGCGTCCGCGCCCGACGACACCGGCCATATCGAGCTGACGCTGGACCATGTCGAGGGTGGTGAGGTGTCCGGCTGGTTCCACACGGTGGCCGAGCCGGGCGACACGGTCGAGGTGCGCGGCCCGGTCAGCGGGTTCTTCGCGTGGCCCGGCGACCGGCCCGCCCTGCTGCTCGGCGCGGGTTCCGGCGTCGTCCCGCTGATGTCGATGGTGCGGCACTCCCGCGCCCGCGGCTCGGACGTGCCGCTGCGGCTGCTGGTGTCCGCCCGCAGCCCCGAGGAGCTGCTCTACGCACGGGAGTACGGCCCCGAGACGACGGCCGTGTTCACACGCTCCGCGCCGGCCGGTGTGCCCGTGGGACGTATGTCCCTCGCACATGTGGCGCCGCTCCTGGCCGAGCGACCGCCCGGTGGGTGGGAGGCCTATGTGTGCGGCTCCAACGGGTTCGCCGAACACGCGTCGCGGCTGCTGGTTGCGGCGGGCCAGCCCGTGGACCGCATCCGGATCGAGCGCTTCGGCTGACCGGCCCGGGCGGGCCGTGGCCGGCCCGTGCGACCGCGTGGCCGATTGAGGTCGATGCGCGGCCGGTGCGAGGGCGGCGCGAGGAGCAACGGCCGGTGTTCGGGGTACCTGGACGGCATGCGAAGCCGGGTACGTGGCCGGCGCCGGCGGCCCAACGAGCTGCGGCGCCGGTCGGATGTCGTCGAGACGTGGACCTCGCTCGGGGTGGGCCTCCTGCTGTTCGTGGCCGCACCCCTGGTGGGCGTGGTCGCGGCGTGGTGGGCCCACGGGGACGCCCACGCCACGGCGGAGAAGCAGCGGGCCGAACGGCGCCAGGTGCGGGCGACGGTGGTCCGCACGGTGTCGGGCGCGCTGCACACCCCGCAGACCGGGCGCCAGCCGTCGGCGAAGGTGACGGTCCGTTGGGCGGAGCCCGGGAGCGGCCCGCGGACGTCGGCCGTGCGCGTCCCCTCGGGCACACGGCCCGGTGACACGGTCCATGTGTGGCTGGACTCCCGCGGCCGGGGCGTGCTGCCGCCGCCGGACGACTCCGCGGTCCGGCTGCACGCGGCGACGATGGGCGTGTGCGCGACGGGCGCCACGGCCGCCGTCGTCGTCCTCGGCCACGGCCTCGTCCGGCACACGGCGATGCGCCGCAGGCTCGCCGAGTGGGACCGGGCCTGGGCCGCCACCGAACCGGTGTGGACGGGCCGCAACGTCTGAGCACGGCCAGCGCCCCAAAGGCCGAGTCGAACGCGGATCCGTGAAGTGCCCCTGGTCAGCGCACCGATCACCGACGTAGCGTGCGGTGGTCCGCGCTCTCTCCTTCCCACAAGGTGAACTCCATGGCCCTCTTCGACCTCCCGCTCGACGAACTGCGCACGTACCGCAGCCGGTCCGTCGAGCCCGAGGACTTCGACGCCTTCTGGTCCACGACGCTGGAGGAGGCGCGCGCGTACGACCTGGACGTCCGCTACGAGCCCGTCGACGCCGGCCTGTCCACGGTGCGGGTGTACGACGTGACGTTCGCCGGGTTCGGCGGACATCCCGTCAAGGGCTGGCTGCGCCTGCCGGCCGGGGCGACCGAACCGCTGCCGCTGGTCGTGGAGTTCGTCGGCTACGGCGGCGGACGCGGGCTGCCGCACGAGAACCTCCTGTGGGCGTCCACGGGCCGTGCCCACTTCATGATGGACACCCGTGGGCAGGGCAGCACCTGGGGCGCCGGCGGCGACACCCCGGACCCGGTGGGGTCCGGACCCGCGCACCCCGGCTATATGACCCGGGGCGTCGAGGCGCCCCAGACGTACTACTACCGCCGGTTGCTCACCGACGCCGTCCGGGCCGTCGAGGCGGCCCGCGCGCACCCGCTCGCCGACGGCGGCCGTACGGTCGTGGCCGGGGAGAGTCAGGGCGGTGGCATCGCGATCGCGGTCGGCGGGCTGGTGCCCGACCTCACGGCGGTGGCGCCGGACGTGCCGTTCCTGTGCGACTTCCCGCGCGCGGTGACCCTGACGGACCGTCGCCCGTACCGGGAGATCGGCGCCTACCTCTCGACGCACCGGGGCCGCACCACCGACGTCCTGCGCACCCTGTCCTACTTCGACGGCGTCCACTTCGCCGCGCGCGGCCGGGCACCAGCCCTGTTCTCTGCGGCGCTGGAGGACCAGACCTGCCCGCCGTCGACGGTGTTCGCGGCGTTCAACGCCTGGGCACACGACGAGAAGGCCATCGAGGTCTACGACTTCAACGACCACGAGGGCGGCGGCCCGTATCACCAGGTGGCCAAGCTGGACTGGCTGCGCTCCTACGCCTGACGGGCGCCTGCCCGGCCGCCGCGCGCCCGCCCCCTTCCCCGCAGTCCGACCAGTCGGTACGTTCAGGGAGCCCGGGACCGCTCCGGCGGGCCCCCGGTCACCTCGGTGGACGACGAAGGGTGGAGTAGCTCATGACGGACCCTGCGGCGCGAGTGCACGGGCATTGCGATCCACGGTTCGCGGCGGTGCGCACGGCGTTCGAGGCGAACTTCCGGGAGCGGGGCGAGCTGGGGGCCGCGGTCGCCGTGACGGTCGGCGGCGAGACGGTCGTGGACCTGTGGGGCGGCTGGGCGGACGAGGCCCGCAGCCGCCCCTGGGAACGCGACACACTGGTCAACGTCTGGTCGACGACCAAGGGTCCGACGGCCCTGTGCGCGCACATCCTGGCCGACCGGGGGCTGCTCGACCTGGACGCGCCGGTGGCCGACCACTGGCCGGAGTTCGCGGCCGCGGGCAAGGAGGGGGTCCTCGTACGGCATCTGCTGGCACACCGGGCCGGCCTGCCGGGGCTGCGTGAGCCGCACTCGCTCGAGCAGCTCTACGACTGGGAGGCGACGACCGGGCGGCTCGCGGCGACGGAGCCCTGGTGGACACCTGGGACGGCGTCCGGGTACCACGCGCTCACCTACGGCTTCCTGGTCGGGGAGGTCGTACGGCGGGTGTCGGGGCTGCTGCCGGGGGCGTTCCTGGAGCGCGAGGTGACCGGGCCGCTCGGCGTCGACTTCACGATCGGGCTGCCGGAGAAGGAGTCCGGCCGGGCGGCCGAGCTGGTCCAGCCGCCGGCCGGCCCGGAGGGCGAAGGGCCCGCCGCACCGGCCGCGTTGCCGCCCGTGGCGCTGGCCGCGCTGGCCAATCCGGCGGTGGGCGCCGAGCAGGCCGGCACCGCCGCCTGGCGGGCGGCCGAGATCCCCGCCGCGAACGGGCACGGCACCGCGCGGGCGGTCGCGGCGCTGTACGGGATCCTCGCGGGCGGCGGTTCGTACGGCGGCCTGCGGTTCCTGTCCCCGGAGGCGGCCGAGCGGGTGCGGGAGGGGCAGGGCAGCTGCCGTGACCTGGTGCTGGGGGCAGGACTGGGGCACGACACGGAGATCGGGCTGGGGTTGTGGCTCAGCGGCGCCGATGGCTCGTACGGACCCAACCCACGGGCTTTCGGACATGACGGCTTCGGCGGCTCCTGCGGTCTGGCCGATCCGGAGGCGGGGGTGTCGATGGGGTATGTGATGAACCGGATGGGGCCGCATATCGCCGACGATCCCCGCAAGATGACCTTGGTCGACGCCGTGTACGCCTCACTCTGAGTCAGTGGACGACCACGCGGTTTCGGCCGAAGTGGAGGCCGACCCTTCCCTCATGGTTTAGACCAATGCTTGGATCTGGTGACGCAAGGAGCCCGCACGGCTACGACACGTCACCGATCAGGAGGCGCGGCATGGTCCGCACCACCCCGCACGAACGCCCTCTCACCACAGCGCAGCCGCTGTACTGGCGGATCGCCACCCAGCTGCTGGGCGAGCTGCGCGACGGCACCATCCCGCCCGGTGAACGGCTGCCGGGGGAGCGCCAGTTGGCCGGGCATTTCGGAGTCAGCAGGGAGACCGTACGACAGGCGCTGGAGGTGCTGCGCAGCAGTGGTCTGGTCGCCACCGACCGGCGCGGCAGCCACGCCAGCCTGCCGGGCCTGCCGGTCGAGACGCCGACGGCGGTGGCGTTCCCGATCGGCGCCCGGGCCACGGGTCCGGGCGCCGTGGACCGGGCCGCGGTCGCCTGGGAGCTTCCCTCGCCGGAGCATGCCGAGGCGCTGGGGATCGATCCGCACCGCCCGACGCTGGTGCACCGCCACGAGTCCACCGGCGCCGACGGCCGGGCCCGGCGCACGGCCGTGACGACGTTCTCGGCCGTGGCGCTCGCGGAGGTGGTGGAGCTGGCCCGCTACCGGGACCGCGCGGACGGCTCCGGTGCGGCCGAACTGCGCCGCGCCTACGACTGGATGCGCCGGGCGGGCCTGACGCTGCATCACCGGGACGCCATCACCCGCTTGCCGGGCGGCTCCTCGGTACGGGTCACCCGGCGCTCCCACGACCAGTACGGGCGCCCGCTGGAGATCACGGACCTGGTCGTGGACGCCCATCAGGACGCGCTGGTCTACGAGTTCACGGTCCCGGCGGCGGGCTGAGGGCGGACGACCCTCGACTGCCGGGCCAGGGCCAGCAGGCGGCCGTCGGCGGCGCGGACGACACTGTCGTCGACGGCCCAGCCACCACCCGCGTGCTCGGTGCGGATGGTCACCAGCGCCCAGCCGTCCACGGCACCCTCGTCGAGAACGTCGGTGAGATGGACGGTGAGTTCGGCGGTGGGCACCGGACGTGGGGTGTCCCAGACGGCGTACAGCGCGGGCGGCAGGACGTCGGTGAGGGTGACGACCGCCGCCGCGTCGAGCGGCCGGCCGTCCAGGACGCGGATCCACGCGGTGAGTTCCGCCCGTCCCCCACCGGCGAGCGGGCGGTCCGCCGTCGGCGGGCGTATCTCCAACTGCTGCGAGAACGGTGACAGTTCGGCCGGGAGCCGCAGCAGCGGGGAGTCCTCGGGCCCGGGCACGCGCGGCGCCGGGTGCGCGTACGGCACGTCCTGGCGCCGGGCGCCGAAGAGGGCGGACCCCAGGACGACCGGGGCGCCGTTCTGGTGGCCGGTGAAGACACAGGTCGCCGTGCGCCGGCCCGGGGCGGCCGGGGCCGCACCGGAGAAGTGCAGCGGACTGTCGTCCACGGGGGCGAGGTAGTGGGTGGTCAGCGTGCGGACCGGGTGCGCGGCGCCGGGGAAGCGGTCGCGGACGGCGGTCAGCGCGAGGGCGGCGACATGGCCGCCGTGCGCCCCCTCCCAGGACCACCAGGCAGGGTCGACGCGGGTCTCGGTGTCGGTCGTGGTGCTCACCCGGTCACGATAGCCGCGCGAGTTTGAAAAACAAACCCTTTCTCGATATCAAGTTCGGAAATCCAACCCTGCTCCTCACGGGCCATTTGTGTCGACCATTTGTGCAGGCCATCTGTGCAGGCCATCTGTGCAGGCCATCTGCGCAGGCCATCTGCGCAGGCCATCTGCGCAGGTCATTTCAGGGGCCGGCGCGCCACCACCATCCGCACCCGAGGGCTGCCGTCCCGCCGCGCGCCGAACTCGGGCAGCGGCTGCCAGGACACCTCGAACCCCGCCTCCGCGAGGCCCGCGCGCACCTCCGCCAGCCGGAAGGTGCGGTAGTACATGACGAACGGCGGCCGCCGGACGGCGTTGCGTACGCGCATCACCGCGTCGAAGCCCAGCAGCGCCCAGTAGGCGGGCGACGTGGGGCGCGGCGGCGCCACGACCGGGAAGGCGAAGCGGCCGCCCGGCCGCAGGACCGTGTGGACCTGGGCGAAGAGTCCGGGCAGCTCACGCGGCAGGAAGTGGCCGAACGCCCCGAAACTCACCACCAGGTCGAAGGCGGACGTGAACGGCAGCGCACGGGCGTCCGCACGCACCCAGTGCACCCGGGGCCCGTCACCCGTCCGTGAGCCCGGCACGGCCCGCCGCCGGGCGACCTCGAGCATGCCCGCGCTGAAGTCGACACCGGTGACGCTGCGCCGGCACAGCTCGCCCAGGACACCCGCCCCGGCGCCCGTACCGCAGCACAGGTCCAGTCCGTCCTCGTACGGGCCGTCGGCGGCGAGCGCGCCCCTGACGGCGGTCAGGACCGAGTCCGGCGTACGGAACGGCGTGTGGTCGAACTTGGGGGCGAGCAGGTCGTAGCCGCGCTCGACCGACGACAGGGCCTGGACGGTGAGTTCGCGCAGGCTGGGACCCTCGGGGCTGAACATCGCCGTCACCCCGCCGCGACACGTCGGCCGAGGACCGCGAGGACGCGGTCGCACCAGCGCAGGTTCTCCTCCTCGAAGGAGATACCCGCCAGCAGCGTCAGATAGGGCCCGATGCGCTCCGCGTCCCGCAGATACTCCTCCTCGGTCCGGCCGTCCAGCAGCCGTTCGCGGACGCGTTCGTAGCGGTCGAGCTTTCCGCGCGCCCAGCCCCGGCGCTCCTCGACCAGCGCGCGGGCGGTCTCCGCGTCCTCCATGGCCTGGACCTTGATGAGGAGTTCGTCCCGGATGGCGGTGGGCCTCCGGGGCGGTTCGGCGGCGAAGGCGCGCAGGTCGGCGCGACCGGCCTCGGTGAGCGTGAACATCCGTTTGTTGGGGCGGCGTTCCTGCTGCACGAACCTGGCCTCGACGAGGCCGTCCTGGGCGAGGCGTTCCAGTTCCCGGTAGAGCTGCTGCGGGGTCGCGGGCCAGAAGTTCGCGAACGAGATGTCGAAGAGCTTGGACAGCTCGTAGCCCGAGGCCTCACCCTCGAGCAGGGCGGCGAGCACGGCGTACTTGAGGGACATGTGGACACCGTAACAGCGGGTGACTATTGTCATCCGCACTTACTCAACTAATTGACTATGAGGTGATCCGGATGCACGCTTTCCGTGCGGCGGTCGAGGCGGGTGACACCGACGCCATCGAGGCGTTGCTGGCGGAGGACGTCGTCTTCACCAGCCCGGCGGTGTTCAAGCCGTACACCGGCAAGGCGATCACGGCGGCGATCCTGCGCGGTGTCGTCCGGGTCTTCGAGGACTTCAAGTACGTCCGCGAGATCAACGACGCGGGCGGCCGCGACCACGCGCTGGTCTTCACCGCGCGGGTCGGCGACAAGCAGGTCACCGGCTGCGACTTCCTGTCGGTGAACGAGGACGGGCTGATCGACGACTTCATGGTGATGGTGCGCCCGCTGTCCGGGCTCCAGGCGCTGGCCGAGGCCATGGGTGCGCAGTTCGACCGGATCGTGGCGGACGCCGAGACGCGCTCCGCGTAGAGGTCTCGCACGGGCGGGCGGCGGGTGTGGTGGTCCTCCCGCCGCCCGTCGCGCTGCTCAACTCCCGCTGTCCCGTACCCCGTTCGACAGGGCTTGAAGAGCCCCCGCCGTACGCACTGCTCGCCATGCCCTGAAGCCCCGTGGTACGGTCCAGACAGCACTTGTGTACGCCCCGTCGTGGGCGCCGGTGCCTGTCCCTCTCCCCCGTTCGCCGGTCGGCGTACCGGCGGCTTTCTCTCCCACCTCGTGTGACCAGCGATTTCGCTTCGTTCGACGAGGTGCCGTTCTCGCCGCCCGCGAAGGCACGTTCCACGCCTTCCCGTCTCTCACGCGGCCCTTCCCCTCCCTCACGCATGTCCTCTGTCTTCCGTCTGTCTTCCGTCCGAAAGGACACCCACCATGACCACCACACTCGAACACCCCACGGCACCCGAGCGGGCCGCCGTCCACGCCGTCACCGGTGTCCTCGACATCGACGCGAGCGGGAAGGGGCATCTGCGGTCCCCGAACCTGCTGCCCTCCCCCGCCGACCCACAGGTCTCCCCCGCGCTGATCCGCCGGTACGGCCTGCGCAAGGGCGACCTCGTCGAGGGCGAACGCGGCGAGCGCCGCACCCTCACCGGCGTCGTCCGCGTCGACGGGCGCACGCCCGGCCACGAGCGCCGCCGCTTCGGCGATCTGACGCCGCTGCACCCCCGGGAGCGCCTCCGCCTGGAGCACCCGGCGTCCGGTGCGGCCGGGCGGGTCGCCGACCTCATCGCCCCCGTCGGCAAGGGACAGCGCGGACTGATCGTGGCGCCGCCCAAGACGGGCAAGACCGTGCTGCTCCAGCAGATCGCGGCGGCCGTCGCCGGCAACCACCCGGAGTGCCGGCTGATGGTCGTACTCCTCGACGAACGCCCCGAGGAGGTCACCGACATGCGGCGCTCCGTGCGCGGCGAGGTCTACGCCTCCACCTTCGACCGGTCGCCCAGGCAGCACATCGCACTGGCCGAGCTGGTCGTCGAGCGGGCCAAGCGGCTGGTGGAGGCGGGCGACGACGTCGTCATCCTGTTCGACTCGCTGACCCGGCTGTGCCGGGCGCACAACAACGCGGCCGGTTCCGGCGGCCGCACCCTGAGCGGCGGTGTCGACGCTGCCGCGTTGCAGGGCCCCAAGCGGTTCTTCGGTGCCGCGCGGCTCGCCGAGGAGGGCGGTTCGCTCACCGTCCTCGCCACAGCCCTCGTCGAGACGGGGTCCCGGGCCGACGACTACTTCTTCGAGGAGCTCAAGAGCACCGGCAACATGGAGCTGCGGCTGAGCCGGGAGCTGGCCTCCCGCCGTGTCTTCCCCGCCGTCGAGATCGACCCGTCCGGCACCCGCCGCGAGGAACTGCTGCTGTCGCCGGGCGAGTTGAACGCGGTACGAGGCCTGCGCCGGGCCCTGCGCAGCCGGGACGGCCTCAGCGGTACGGAGACCCTGCTGGAGCGGATGCGCGAGACCCCGGACAACGCCACGTTCCTGCGGCGCATCCAGCCGACACTGCCGGCCGCCTGACGCGCCGGCCGTCCGACCTCGCCGCCTGCCACCTGCCACCTGCCACCTGCCACCTGCCGGGCATCGCCCGTCCGGGTGCCGGAGCGGCCCGCGCGGCCCGGGCAGCGCCCCGCGGCCGTCTCCTGTTCCTACGTTGGCGGTATGAAGATCGGATTTACCGCACGGGCTCTCGTGTCCGCCTGCGCCCTCGGCGCGGCCGGTATGCTGGCGCTGGCGCCCGCCTCCGCCTCCGCGCACCCCGGGCACGACCCCGACCCGCCACGCGGACCCCGCGCGACCCCGCCGCCCGCGCTGCTGTACCGGTCCGGCACCCAGGTGAGGCCCCACGCGGACGCCCCCGCGCTGCCCCGCCTCTCCGCGCGGTCCTGGCTGGTGGCCGACGCCGACTCCGGCGAGGTGCTCGCCGCCCACGAGGCGCACCGCCCGCTGCCGCCCGCCAGCACGCTCAAGACCCTGTTCGCCCTCACGGTCCTGCCCACGCTCCCCGCCGGAGTCCCGCACACCGTGCGCCCCGAGGAGCTGGCGGGCATCGGTCCCGGCTCCAGCCTGGTCGGCGTCGCGGAGGGCCGCACCTACCGGGTCGCCGACCTGTGGCGCGGGGTGTTCCTCAGCTCGGGCAACGACGCCGTCCGGGTCCTGGCCGCGCTCAACGGCGGCTGGCGGGCCACGGCGGCACGGATGCAGGAGAAGGCGCGCGCCCTGGGCGCCCTCGACACCCGGGTGCTGTCACCGGACGGCTACGACACCCCGGGGCAGGTGTCCTCGGCGTACGACCTGGCGGTGTTCGGGCGGGCGGGGCTGCGCAACGCCGACTTCGCGCGGTACTGCGGCACGGCGGAGGCCCTCTTCCCCGGAGCGGGCGGCCGGGCGTACGGGATCCGCAACACCAACCGGCTGCTGACCGGCGCGGACGGCGTGGCCCGCTACCCCGGGGCGATCGGCGTCAAGAACGGCTACACCACCGAGGCGGGCAACACCCTGGTCGCCGCCGCCCGCCGCGGCGGGCGCACCCTCGTGGTCACCGTGCTCAACCCGCGGGCGGGCGGCGGGCACGCCGTCTACGAGGAGGCGTCCGCGCTGCTCGACTGGGGGTTCGGTGCTGCCGGACGCGTGGAGCCGGTCGGCTCGCTCGACGGGCGGCGGGCCAGACCCGGGCCGGGCCCCAGCGCCGTACCGGTGGTGGCCGCCGCGCCGCCCGAGCGGCGGGTGGGCTGGGCGGAGGCGTGCGCGATCGCCGGAGCGGCCGGCATGGGAGCGGGGGCCGTGTCGCTGGTGACGCGGGGCCGGACCGAGTGACCGGAGGCGGGCGCCGGAGCACCGGTGTCAGAACACCGAGACGCCCGTGAGCGTGGTGAAACGGTCGAGGGCCGCCACACCGGCCACCGAGTTGCCGCGCTCGTCCAGGCCGGGGCTCCATACGCACAGCGTGCAGCGACCGGGGACGACGGCGATGATGCCGCCGCCCACCCCGCTCTTGCCGGGCAGGCCCACCCGGTAGGCGAAGTCGCCGGCGGCGTCGTACGTGCCGCAGGTCAGCATGATCGCGTTGATCTGCTTGGCCTGGCTGAGGCTGAGCAGCCGGGTGCCGTCGGCCCGGACGCCGTGCCGCGCCAGAAACATGGTCGCCAGGGCGAGGTCCGCACAGGACGCCATGATGGAGCACTGCCGGAAGTAGTCGTCCAGCAGGACGGGCACGGGGTTGTCGATGTTGCCGTAGGACGCCATCAGGTGGGCGAGGGCGGCGTTGCGGTCCCCGTGCGCCGTCTCGGAGGCGGCCACCTCGAGGTCGAAGTCCAGGCCGTCGTTGCCGCTCTCGGCGCGCAGGAAGGTCAGCAGTTCGCTCGCCGCGTCGCCGGTGCGGGTGTGGAGGCGGTCGGTGACGACGAGGGCGCCGGCGTTGATGAACGGGTTGCGCGGGATGCCGTTCTCGTACTCCAGCTGCACCAGCGAGTTGAACGGGTTGCCGGACGGTTCGCGGCCCACGTGCTCCCACAGCTCGTCGCCCTCGCGGGCGAGGTCGAGGGCGAGGGTGAACACCTTGGTGATGGACTGCGCGGAGAACGGCTCGCGCCAGTCCCCCACGCCGTACACGGTGCCGTCGAGCTCGGCGACCGCCATGCCGAAGCTGCGGGGATCGCGGGCCGCGAGCGCCGGGATGTAGTCGGCGGGCCGGCCCCGGCCGGGGGTCCGCTCGATCTCCTCGGCGATGCGCTCCAGGATCGACTGGAAGGTCAGGGGCGTCGACGCTGCCATGATCACATCATGCCCTTCCGGGGGTCCCTTCGCGTGCCCGGCGGTTCAAGCCCTGCAGACCGTTCAGGCCGAGAGGGCCGAGACCGGGGCCGGCTCCAGCGCGGGCACGGGCTGCACCCGGCCCACCTCATGGCCGCCGCCCAGCAGGGCCTCGCCCCGGAACTCGGTGAGCGACACGGGGTCGACACCGGCCCACGCGAGCGCCGCCGCGGCGACCGGGACGCGCGCCCGGTTCGCCCCGTCGGCGATCTTGACGGCGACGGCCCGTCCGTCCGGGAGGGCCGCGACCTGTACGCCCTCGAAGCCGTCCTTGGCGAGCAGGCCCGGCACGGCCCGCATCAGCGCCGCGACGTCCCGGCCCGAGCCGGAGGCCATCTCGGCGTGGGTGCGCATGGCGTCCGCGACGCGCGCCTCGGGGGTACCGGGCGCGGCCGTGGTGATCCGGGCGGCGGCGCGCGCCAGCCCGTGCAGGGAGATGGAGAACAGCGGTGCCCCGCACCCGTCGACGCTGACCCGGGCTGTGCGCTGCCCGGTGAGGTCCTCGACGATCTCGGCGATCGCCTGCTGGAGGGGGTGGGCGGGGTCGAGGTAGTCGTCCAGGGACCAGCCGTTGAGCCGGCAGGTGTAGAGCATGGCGGCGTGCTTGCCGGAGCAGTTCTGGGCGAGCCGGGACGGCGGACGGCCCTCGCGCACCCAGGTGTCCCGTACGACCGGGTCGTACGGCAGGTCCGGGACGTTGCGCAGGTCGTCCTCGGTGAGTCCGGCGAGTTCGAGTATGCGCCGGGTGCCGGCGAGGTGGCGTTCCTCGCCGGAGTGGCTGGCCGCGGCGAGCGAGAGCAGCGCGCCGTCGAGCGGGAGCCCGGCGCGCACCATGGCGACGGCCTGGACGGGCTTGATCGCCGAGCGCGGGTAGAAGGCGGCCTCGATGTCGCCGAGCTGGAGCTGTACGGCGCCGTCGGGGCCGAGGACGACGACGGAGCCGTGGTGGGTGCCCTCGATGACGCCGCTGCGGACGAGGTGGGCGACGGGCGCGTGCAGGGGTGCGCGGACGAGGGGTGCGTCCGCCATGGTGCTGGAGTACATCACTGCCTGGGGGTCGTAGGTCGGTGCGGGGTGGCCGGCCGGCGCGGGGGTCACGCGCGGGGCCTGGGGTGCGGGGTGCGGTGCCCGGCGGCCGGGGTGGGGCCGTCCTGGCGTCCGCGGCGCACGATGTCGGTGAGGGTGGTCCCGACACGGTCGAGGTGGTGGGTCATGGCGGCGGTGGCGTCGCCCTCGCTGCCGTCGGTCAGGGCGCGCAGGATCGCGCGGTGTTCGCGGTCGGACTGCTCGCGGCGGCCGCCCAGCTCGTTGAGGAAGGCGGACTGGCGGGCCAGCGCGTCGCGGATCTCCTCGATGACCCGGCGGAACACCGGGTTCTGCGCGGCCTCGGCGACGCCCAGGTGGAAGAGGGTGTCCATCGCGACCCACGCGGTGGTGTCCGTCTCGCGCTCCATGCGGTCCAGCAGATGGGCGAGATGGTCGAGGTTCTCGGGGGTGCGGCGGCGGGCCGCGTACCCGGCGACCGGGATCTCGACGTGCCGGCGCACCTCCATGAGGTCGCGGGCGGTGTAGTCGCCGAAGGTCGGGTCCTCGACGCTGCGGGCGACGACGAAGGTGCCCTTGCCGGTCTTGGAGACGGTCAGCCCCATGGTCTGCAGCGCCCGCAGGGCCTCCCGCAGCACGGGCCGGCTGATCTCCAGGGTGCGGCACAGCTCTGCCTCGGACGGCAGCTTGTCGCCCACGGCGTAGTCGCCGCGCTCGATGGCGTCGCGCAGGTGCGCGAGCACCGCCTCCATGGCGCTGACGCGGCGCGGCGGCTGTCCGGCTGTCCGGCTGTCTGACAGGTTCACGGAATCGATGGTCCGTTCGGGTGACCGTTCCTGTCAAGCGGCGGCCCGACGAGCCTTCACGACCACACCGCCTCGGCGATCGTCACGCCCAGGAAGACGGCACCAAGTCCCACGAGCACGCTCCCCACCACGTTGGCGACGGCGTACCGGCCCGCCCCGGTCTCCGTGAGCCGCAGGGTCTCGTACGAGAAGGTCGAGTAAGTGGTGAGCGCGCCGCACAGGCCGGTGCCGATGAGCAGCCGGACGTGGGAGTCCGCTGCGCCCGCGGCGACGGCCCCGGTGAGCAGGCCGAGGACGAGGCAGCCGGCGATGTTGACGGTGAAGGTGCCCCACGGGAACACCGAGGCGTGGCGGGCCTGCACCGCGCGGTCGGTGAGATAGCGCAGGGGCGCCCCGACGGCGGCGCCCGCGATCACCAGGAACCAGTTCACGCCGGCGCCTCCCCGGGTCCGTGCCCAGCGCGGTCGCCGTACCGGACGACCTCGCACGCGTCGAGGGTGACCAGCCCCTCCGTGACGAGTTCGTCGAGTTGCGGCAGGAAGCCCCGGACGCGTTCCTCGGTGTCGACGATCACGACGGCCACCGGCATGCACTCGCTGAGCGACAGCAGCCGTGAGGTGTGGACCAGCGAGGAGGCGCCGAAGCCCTCGATGCCCCGGAAGACGCTGGCGCCGGCGAGACCGGCCCGGTGGGCCCGGTGCACGATCTCCGAGTACAGCGGGCGGTGGTGCCAGGTGTCGTGCTCGCCGACGAGCACGGTCAGGCGCAGGGCGCGGCCGGTCGTACCGTTCATGACGGCCTCCTCCTCAGGGCGCGGCGGGTGACCGCCGACGCGAGCCATACGGCGGTGAGCGCCGCGGCCAGGGTGGCGGCGAGATAGGCCAGCGCGGTGCGCGGGTGACCGTCGTCCACCAGGGTGCGGATGTCGACGGCGTAGGTGGAGAACGTGGTGAAGCCGCCGAGCACGCCCGTGCCGAAGAAGGGGCGGACCAGGCGGTGGGCGGCCCATCGCTCGGCGAGGAGCACCATGAACGCGCCGATCACGGCGC
The DNA here is from genome assembly GCF_003074055.1 of Streptomyces nigra. Lineage (NCBI taxonomy): Bacteria > Bacillati > Actinomycetota > Actinomycetes > Kitasatosporales > Streptomycetaceae > Streptomyces > Streptomyces nigra. Next base: position 649,514 of record NZ_CP029043.1, read on the forward strand.
AGCCGACGACGTTGACCCAGAAGGTCGCCCAGGGGAACGCGCCGGGCGTGGCCGGCCAGCGCAGGGAGGCCGCGTAGCGGGCGGCGGCGCCGAGGGCCCCGCCGAGCGTGACGACCGCGACGACCGGCACCTGGGCCCGCCAGGCCGGCGGCCGGGTGGTCCGCGCGGGGGCGGGCGCGCGGTCGGTTCCCTGGGTGGTCATGGGTGTGTCTCCTACTCGCCTGGGCCCGACAGCGGGCCGCGCGGTTGCAAGTAGGGACCGTTGGCGGCGCAGCTGCCGCGGTTCGGGTACGGCGGGCCCCACCGCCGCGCCGCGAGGTGCTCGCGGCCGGACACCAGGGTATCGACCCCCTGCCGCACACGCGCGGCCCGCCCCCGCCGCGCACGCCCGATCCGGCCCCGCTGCGGATGCCCGCCGAGTGGCCGCCGGTTACGGTCGGAGGGCCCGTCGAGCCGGTCCGCGCACGGGGAAGGAGAGTGGTCGGGATGGCCCGCAACCGCCGTCTGATCCTCAGTTCACCGTCCGAGGTCTGGAGCCTGCTCGCCGACGGCAGCCGCTACGGGGAGTGGGTCACCGGGACCCAGCGGGTGCTCACCGTGGATCCGCACTGGCCGGACGTGGGCGCCCGGCTGCGGGTGCGCGTCGGGGTCGGCCCCGTGACGCTGGACGACGACGTCGTGGTGCGGATCTGCGAGCCCGCGCGGCGGCTGGAACTGGAGGCGCGGGCCGAACCCTTCGGTGCGGCCCGGATCGCGATGCGGCTGATCCCCTGGGGCGAGCACACCCTCTTCGTCATCGACTGGCATCCGCTGCGGGGGCCCGGCACCCGGATGCACGGGCTGCCCGTGGACTACGTCGTGGCGATCCGCAACGGCATGATGCTGACGAAGCTGGCCCGGATCGCGGTGCGCGAGCACCACGAGCCCGCCCACACGTGAGGCGGCGGGCTACCAGCCCTTCTCGAACATGCGGGCCATCTCGGCGATGCGCACCTCGTCCCGCCGGTAGTAGGTGCGCCGCCCGACCCGCAGGGTGCGCAGCAGGCCGAGCCCGGTGAGGAGCCCCAGGTGGGTCTCGGCGACCGCGCGGGGCACCCCGAGCCGCGCGGCGACGGCGGCGGCGGTGACCCCGTCCTCGCCGGCGTCGGCGGCCCGCCGCGCGGGGAAGTGCGCGACCGGATCCCTGAGCCATTCCAGGATGGCGAGGCGCGTCTCGTTGACGGGAGTCCTCAGCATGGTCGTTCCCCTCCGTCCGGCCGCGGCGTGGCGCGTGCTTCCACTGTCCCGCAGGACCCACCCCCGTGTCCGGGACTCACGGGTCGTTGTCCGGTACCGAACGTCCTTGTACGGAACGGCAGTTCGTGTCCGCACCACAGCCGGGCCGGAGGCTGGAGGGGTTCGGCGGGCGCCCGGGGACGGGGCTGTTCCAGCGGCCCCGCACCGGCACTAGTTGCACGATCAACAAATGCCCGCATCGGTGCTACCGTGCGGGTATGGCAGCGAACACGGTCGAGGCGGGGCTCGAGGAACGGTGGCGGGACATCCTGTCCGTGCACGCCCGGACGATGTGCGAGATCGACCGCGTCCTGCATCCGCACGGGCTGGGCGCGAGTGACTTCGAGGTGCTCGACATCCTTGTCTCCTCGACCCCCGACGCGCAGGCGCCCTGCCGGGTCCAGAACCTCGTCGGCCGGGTCCATCTCAGCCAGAGCGCGCTGTCGCGGCTCATCGGGCGCCTGGAGAAGGACGGTCTCGTCGAGCGTTCCGTGTGTGCGGAGGACCGGCGCGGCGTGTACGTGACGCTGACCCCCAAGGGCCGTGCCCTGCACGCCGAGGTACTGCCGCTGCAGCGCGCCGCGCTGGCCCGGATGCTCGGCGCCTGACCCGGGGGCCGACGCCGGGCGTCCGGGCCGCCGCGCTCACGGACGCGCCAGCAGAGTGCGCACCCCTTCCGACGTGAGGGTCAGCGGGTGCTCGGACCCGGCGTCTATCGACAGGGCCAGCTCGTCCGAGGGCCACTGCGAGGCGAGCGCGCCCAGCGGCACCAGACGGTAGCGGGAGACGGTCGGCAGGAGCTCCGCCATCGCGGGCTCCGAGGTGAAGACGGGGACCACGGGCTCGGCGCCCGACCGTTCGATCACCGGGAGTGCCACGACGCCGGGGTCCGTGGCGTCGCCGTCGCCGGCGTCGTCGGGCACGGGCACGAGGACGTCGCTGCTCGCCAGCGTGTCCATCGCCGCCCGGTCCTCGGTGTTGTCGGCCAGCGCGTCCAGTGCTCGCCTGGCCGGTGTCGCGGAGTTGTCGTGCGCGGGTGTGTTCATGGCGAAATCCCCAGATAGCGGCGGTCGTACACCCCGCCGAGGGCATGGTTGGTCCTCGGCGCGGTCATGCCCGCCTACCCGATCCGGAGTGCGGCATTCCTACACGCGGGGTCCCGGGTGTGCGCACGGCGCTGAGGGCCGCGCCGAACGGTCGTAGCCTGAAGGCACGGGACGAAGCGGGTCCGGTCCTCGCGGGTGCGGGAGGCGGGTATGCGATACGACGACCGCCGGACTGCCGGGCGGCTCCTCGCCGGGGAGCTGGAGGAGCTGCGGGGCGGTGACGTGGTCGTCCTGGCCCTGCCGCGCGGCGGGGTGCCGGTGGCGGCCGAGGTCGCCCGGCACCTGGGCGCGCCCCTCGATGTGCTGGTGGTGCGCAAGCTGGGGGTGCCGGGTCAGCCGGAGTGGGCGTTCGGGGCGATCGGCGAGCACGGCGTGCGCGTCCTGAACCGGGACGTGATCGCCGCGGCCGGGGTCTCGTCCGCCGCGCTGGAGTCGGTCGAGGCGGCCGAGCGCGCCGAGCTGGAGCGGCGGGTGCGCGCCTACCGGCGACGGCGGGAGGCGGTGCCGGTGACCGGCCGTACGGCCGTGGTGGTGGACGACGGACTCGCCACCGGCGCGACCGCCGAGGCCGCCTGCCGGGTGGTACGGGGTCAGGGCGCGGCCCGGGTCGTCCTCGCGGTGCCGGTGGCGCCCGAGCACTCGGTGGCCCGGCTGCGGCAGGTGGCCGACGCCGTCGTGTGCCCGCGCACGCCCCGTGACTTCGGCGCGGTGGGCGCCTGGTACCGGGACTTCGACCAGGTCCCGGACGCGGAGGTGGTCTCCCTGCTGGCGCGGGCCACCGCCGCGGTCCCGCCGACCGGGAACACGGCGGCGCCGGTGGAGCGGGAGGTGCGGATCCCGGCCGCGGGGTCGCAGCTCGGCGCGTGGCTGGCGGTGCCGGACGGGGCGCCCGTGGCGGTGGCCTTCGCGCACGGCAGCGGCAGCAGCCGGCACAGTCCGCGCAACCGGTATGTGGCGGCCGCGCTGCAGCGCGCGGGCCTGGCGACGCTGCTGCTCGACCTGCTCACCGACGCCGAGGCGCACGACCGGCACAACGTGTTCGACATCCTGCTGCTGGCCCGGCGGCTGCACGCCGCGTCCGTGTGGCTGCGCACGCAGACCGGGCTGCCCGTCGCCTACTTCGGCGCCAGCACGGGGGCGGCGGCAGCGCTGGAGGCCGCCGCGCTGTCCGGCTCCGGCATCCGCTCGGTGGTCTCCCGAGGCGGCCGGCCCGACCTCGCGACACCCGCGGCCCTGACCCGGCTGCGCGCGCCGACGCTGCTCGTCGTCGGCAGCCGGGACACCCACGTCCTCAGTCTCAACCGGCTGGCGGCGGACCGGATGCACTGCGAGCACCGGATCGCCGTCGTTCCCGGCGCGACCCACCTGTTCGAGGAGCCCGGCGCCCTGCGCACGGTGGCGGAACTGGCCTGCGACTGGTTCACCGGCCATGTCGGACGGCCGGCCGCGGGGGCCTCGCCGAGCCGCTCGGCCTGAGAGGCGGCTGAATTCGGCCGCTCGGGGGCCGGGCCTCCGCCAACCTCCCGCACCGTGGAGATTGAGTGTTGAACTTATGTCTAGACTCTGGGTCCGGTATGGAGAAGGACCCCCACGTGAGCGAACCCGACCGCCTCGTCTGCCCTGCGTGCGGCGCCCCCAGGGCGTCCGACGGCACCCCCGCGTGCGACTGCGGCGACCGGGCCGCCGACGCCCGCAGCCAGGCCCGTACGGCGGAGGTCGCGGCCGCGGAGGACTTCGATCCGGTGCGGATCCGCCCGTTCGTGGGCCTGGACGAGACGGACGGCACCGGAGCGGAAGCGCCACCACCGGCCGACCGGACCGAGGAGACGACACCCCTCTCCCCCGCCACCGACGACGAGCCGCCCACTGCCGAGCCCGGGCCGAAGCGCCCCAGGCGCCGTCGCGCCCCGCTGATCGCCGGGGCCGGCGCCCTGCTGGCGGTGGCGGTGACGGGCGCCTCCTTCGGCGGCCTGTTCGGCTACGACAGCCCGGCCCGGGACGGCGCCGCCGACGACGGCCTGCGGGCCCCGCTGCCCGGCACCCCGGCCGAGACCGGCACCGGAGCAGGCACCACCCCCGGCCCGGTGTCCACGGCACCGTCGTCGCCGTCGGCCAACTCCCCCTCGGCGACCCGGTCGACCGGCGCATCCCCCACGGCGGCGCAGGCGTCCGGAACCGCGTCGGCGACACCGTCCGGTGCGGCCCCGACCAGTGGCCCGGAGCCCACGCCGACCGGACCGGCGGGCGAACCGCCGGTCCTCCGCCCGGGCGACGAGGGCCCCGAGGTAGTCGAACTACAGCTCCGGCTGCGCCGGACCGGCCTCTACGGCGGCGAGGCCGACGGTGTCTACGGCCGCTCCGTCGAGAACGCGGTCCGCGCCTACCAGCTGACCCGTGTCGTCCTCGACGACGAGTCCGGCGTCTACGGGCAGCCGACCCGCGCGGCCCTGGAGTCCGAGACTCCCGAACCCTGAGGCGTCAGGCTGCGCACGCGCCCGCCGCGCACTCCGTCAGCCAGGCGTCGAAGTCGGCGTCGTAACGGGTGCCGATCCCGGTGGCGTACACGGCGTGCCCGCCCGCGTAGTCACCCGCGCGGAACCGCTCCAGCATGCGGTGCACCTCGGCCGGGTGCCGTTCGAGCATGTAGCGGACCGCCAGATATCCCCAGGCGTAGGTGCGGGTGACGTCGCTGTTGGCGTACGTGTTCCCGAACAGCGTGCTCAGCCGGTAGGTGTGCCGGCCGGCCTCGGCGACCGCGTTCGTGTACGTGAGGCCCCGGTAGCCGTAGGAGACGTACTCGGCGAAGCCCTCGATCCACCAGACGTCCGGCACCGAGGTCTGCTGGGCGAAGTCGCCCTTCAGGTTGTCGCGGGCGTCCAGGTAGTGCGTGTACTCGTGGTTGAGGTTCCAGATGCGGGCGGCGTGCCCGGTGTCCTCGCTCTTGCGGTACATGACCGCGAAGGGCTCGTTCCCGGGGTCGTCGGGATCGCCGATGAGGGTCATGCCGCCGTTGTCGGTGCTGATGCCGAAGATCGCGCCGGCGTAGGTGCGGTAGTCCTCGCGCCCGGCGAAGACGTAGAGGTCGAGCGTGGACAGGTGCTGGCCCGGGATGGGGCCGGGGTCCCGGACGACGTCGTGGACGTAGGCGTCCTGGCCGAGCACGCTGGCGCACGCCGCGTCGAGGTCGGTCCGGCTCAGGGACTGGGCGCGGATCGTGCGGGTGGCGTCACAGCGGTGGGTGATCGGCAGGGCCGCGCGCAGCAGCCGGCCGCGCAGGTCGCAGATGCCGTAGTACGCGCAGTTGTCACCGTCGTAGGTGTCGGCCTGGGTGGCGACGCTCACCCAGAGCCCGGCGGTGGGGCCGGTGATCCGGGCGGTGTCCAGCAGGTGCCGTATCCGGGGCCGGACGGCGGTCCGCTGGCCGGGGTGCTCGACGTGCCGCGCCAGGTTCATCCCGGCGTTGGAGGTGAGGTAGCCGCGCTCGGTGCCCAGCAGGTCGAGATGGGCGAGGGCGAAGGTGTGCAGGGTGTACACGACGGACCGGTCGGCGGTGACCGCCCGGACGTAGTCGGGGTTCCAGTGGCCGCGCCAGAGCGGGGTGTGCACGGCGTTGACGGCGGCGAGCATGCTGGGGATGCCGTCGTAGGAGTGGTCGTAGTCGTCCAGGACGCGCTGGTAGACGTCGAGGTAGCGGGCCTGCCGGTCGGCGCTGTCGGTGAGGATGACGACCTCGCTCAGCACGTCGCCGTTGGCCGCCGTGACATCGCGGGACCGCGGGCGTGCGAAGAAGGTGTCCAGGCCGCGGGTGGTGGCCCGGGTGAGGGCGGTGCCGTAGGGGCCGGTGGCGTCGGGGTGGTTGAACTGCACGTAGTAGCCGGCCCGCAGGAAGAGGACGAGCTGGCTGATGCGGGCGCTGTTGTCGCCGCGGTACGTCCGCGCTACGCGCGTGAACGCGTCGGCGACCGTGACCATCTGGGACTCCCGGAAGACGGCGCGGGCGTCCGTGGCGCCGACCGCGAAGAGGCTGTTCACGCAGTCCGTGGTGGAGGCCTCGACGAAGGCGACGAGCGCCGCCCCGGTACGGCTGCCGAAGTCGGCGGGGGTGCAGGCGGCGGACGCGGCGGCCTTGCGGGCGGGGAGGTGGGCCGGGGTGAGGGGCGGCACCTGGGCCGGGCTGACCGGCCGTTCCCGGACGGCGGGACCGGAGGAGGTGCCGGTGGGGGGCGGGGCCGGTGTACTCGCGGGCGCGACGACAGGAGTGGGGTCGGGCCGCGCGGCCAGGGCGGGGACCGTCATCGTCGTGGTGAGGGCGACACCGGCGGCCAGTGCGGACGCCAGGCGTCCGGGCAGCACGAAGCGGTAGCGCATCGGGGATCCTCCAGGGACGGATGCGCCTCGGGGTGGGGTGCTGAGGCGTGAGAGGACTGTCTCAACGCGGGTGCGGCCCAACAACGCCGTACGGCATAGCAGTTGGCGCCGGGCGGCCATAACGTCCCGGCGGTCCTGGGCCCGTCGCGGTTACGCCCCCGGCACTCCCCAGGTGCGGGCGGCCCAGGCCCTCAAGTGCGGTGACTGGGCGACGAGTTGGCGGTGCGCCTCGGCGGCGGACCGGAACAGCGCGTCGGCCAGCTCCTCGGTGACGGCCGCGCGCCGCCAGGCCAGGACGTACCGGCACCACAGCGGCGTCCCCTGCAGCGGCTTCACGACCACCTGTGGGAGGGGCCGCATCGTCGGCTGCACGACCGCCACGCCCAGCCCGTCGGCGATCATGCCCTGCAGCTGCCGGTGGTCGCCGAGGAACTCGTGCGCGACGGCCGGCGTGAACCCGGCGGCCGTACAGGCCGCGTGGAACACCTCCGGCCAGCCCGCCCCGTCGTCCGGCGTCAGGAACCACTCCTCGCCCGCCAGGTCGGCGAGGGCGACCTGGGAGCGCTGGGCGAGCGGATGCCGGGCCGGCAGGGCCACGAAGGTGGGCTCGGTGACGATCCCGCGATGGGCGACCTCGTCGGAGTGCCGCAGCTCACGCCCCGGGTAGTCGGCGGCGAGGGCGGCGTCCACCGCGCCCTCCTCCAGCAGCTCGACGATCCGCGAGGACGCGTAGACGCTGTTCACCGCGAGGGAGACGTCGGGCATCCGGGCGCGCAGCCCGGACACCATGCCCGCCAGCATCGGCGAGTTGGTCGCGGCGACCTTCAGTGTGCGCCGGGCCCCCGCGCCACCGCCGGCGGGCCGCCGGCCGATCGCGTCCGCGCGGGCCAGCACGTCCCGGGCCGAGGCGACGACCTCGAAGCCGTACGGGGTCAGCTGCACCCCGGCCGGGCCGCGCTCGAAGACGGGCTCGCCGAAGTACCGCTCGATCCGGCGGAGCTGGGTGCTGACGGCGGGCTGGGAGTAGCCCAGCTCCGCCGCCGCCCGGCCGACGCTCCCCGCGTCCGCGATGGCGCACAGCACCCGCAGATGCCGCAGCTCCAGCTCCACCCGTCCCACCCTCCTCGTCGGGCCGCCGCTCCGCCGCACTCCGGCGAAACAGGGCGATAGGGGACCATCTCATCATGTGCGGCCCCCCCCTTCGAACACCCGTCGAACCCTGCGGTTAGCATATGAGCGCCACCTAGCTCGAAAGATAGGCCCGCGCCCGTGACTGTCAACGACGACTCGTTCACCCACTGGAAGAACCGCGAGGAGATCGCGGAATCGATGATCCCGATCATCGGGAAGCTGCACCGGGAGAGGGACGTCACCGTCCTCGTCCACAGCCGCTCCTTGGTGAACAAGTCGGTGGTCAGCATCCTCAAGACGCACCGCTTCGCCCGGCAGATCGCGGGCGAGGAGCTCTCGGTCACCGAGACGCTCCCCTTCCTCAAGGCGCTCGCCGCTCTCGACCTCGGTCCGTCGCAGATCGACCTCGGCATGCTGGCGGCCACCTACAAGGCGGACGACCGCGGTCTGTCGGTGGAGGCGTTCACCGCCGAGGCCGTCGCGGGTGCCACCGGCGCCAACAAGATCGAGCGGGGCGAGGGACGCGACGTCGTCCTGTACGGCTTCGGCCGCATCGGCCGGCTCGTGGCCCGGCTGCTCATCGAGAAGTCCGGGTCGGGCAACGGTCTGCGGCTGCGCGCCATCGTCGTGCGTGGCGGCGGCGAGCAGGACATCGTCAAGCGGGCCTCGCTGCTGCGCCGCGACTCGATCCACGGGCAGTTCCAGGGCACGATCACCGTGGACGAGGCGAGCAGCACGATCTTCGCCAACGGCAACGCGATCAAGGTGATCTACGCCAACGACCCCTCCGAGGTCGACTACACGGCGTACGGCATCAAGAACGCCATCCTGATCGACAACACCGGCAAGTGGCGCGACCGGGAGGGCCTGTCGAAGCACCTGCGCCCCGGTGTCGACAAGGTCGTGCTGACCGCGCCCGGCAAGGGTGACGTCCCGAACATCGTGCACGGCGTCAACCACGACACGATCAAGCCGGACGAGCAGATCCTGTCCTGCGCGTCCTGCACCACCAACGCCATCGTGCCGCCGCTGAAGGCGATGGACGACGAGTACGGCGTGCAGCGCGGGCACGTGGAGACGGTCCACTCGTTCACCAACGACCAGAACCTGCTGGACAACTACCACAAGTCCGAGCGCCGGGGCCGCTCCGCGCCGCTCAACATGGTCATCACCGAGACCGGCGCCGCCTCGGCCGTCGCCAAGGCGCTGCCCGACCTCAAGGCCCGGATCACCGGCAGCTCGATCCGGGTGCCGGTGCCGGACGTCTCGATCGCGATCCTCAACCTGCAGCTGAAGCGGGAGGCGACCCGCGAGGAGGTGCACGACTACCTCCGCGAGGTGTCGCTGACCTCGCCGCTGCGCCGCCAGATCGACTTCATCACGGCGCCCGACGCGGTCTCCAGCGACTTCATCGGCTCCCGGCACGCGTCGATCGTGGACGCGGGCGCGCTGAAGGTGGAGGGCGACAACGCCATCCTCTACCTCTGGTACGACAACGAGTTCGGCTACTCCTGCCAGGTCATCCGGGTCGTCCAGCACGTCTCCGGCGTCGAGTACCCGACCTACCCGGCACCGGCCGTCTGATCCGGTCCCCGTGCCGCGCGGCCGGGACGGGCCTCCGCTACGGAGTGTCCGTCCCGGCCACCTCCTCGGCCACCCAGGCCAGGAACTCCCGCACCCGCTCGGCGGGCAGCGGCGCGGCGGCCGTACGGGACGGCTGCTCGTAGCTGTGCAGGGCGGCCTCGACGAGCGGGCGGAAGCGTTCCTCGGCGGCCGCGACCGCACGGGCGGCTTCCCGTTTGGGCTCCCAACTGCCGGTCCGGCGGTAGCGCACGGCCCGGCAGCCGTTGAGGACCCGGTTGTCCGCGAGGTGCCCGTCGCCGGCGCCGTGCTCCCGGACGGAGGCGCGGATCGCGGCGAGCAGATCGGCGCGGGCGGGTTCGGCGATGACCCCGCGTGCGGGCGCCCCGTACAGCGTCCGTCCGGCCTGGTGGGCGACCGAGCGGTCGATGACGTACCAGAACGCCGGGGACTCCGCCGGGTCGAGGCTGACGCGTGAGGGCAGCAGCGGTCCGGTGTTGAGGTCCAGCAGATATCCGGCGTCTCCGGACGGCCGCGCCGCGAACCCGGCGTCGTACACCACGAGTTCGAGCCCGGCCGCCGGGCAGGGCAGCGCGGGGTGCGCGAGCGCGGCGGCGAGGTCCACCGACAGGGAGGTGGGCGTTGTCCCGTCCAGTACGACGGTGACGTCGATGTCGCTGCGGCCGTGCCGGTAGTCGCCGAGCGCGACCGAACCGACGGCCACGACGCTCACCAGGCGCGCGCCGCACAGGCGGTGCGTGCGGCGGACCAGTTCGGTGAAGTAGGGCCGCAGCACGGCGGGGACGGCGTGCGGGTCCACGAGGGTCGGGGTCATGGGCCCAGTGTTCCCTGCGGCCGGAAACCGCCGCATGCCCGATAGACATCGGTCCGGTCCGTTCGTTCCGGTGGCGCCGGTGTCCCGGTTCCGGCCAATATCGGCGTACGGCACGACAGACGGCGCGCGGGAACCCGCGGCCGGGTCTCCGCCCGGCGCCCTCGGTCTGCCCTGCGCGGATGCCACCCCGCCCACCCCTTCACATCACCGTCACACCTCCTCCACGTGTCGGACACATCCAGCCGGGGTGCCCGGCGTGGGGCAGACGGTGCGCGTGACGCCTGCCTAGCCTCCCGGGCCATGCGATCACCACGTATGAGACGCCTGGGTCTCACCACCGTCCTCGCCCTCCTGCTGGCCGTGTTCGGGCTCGCCCCGAGCGCGAGCGCGGCGGACCCCGCACCGGCGGCCCTGACCTTCGCCACCGACGCCGCGACGACCACGCCCGGCGGCACGGTGCAGCTCTCGATGACGCTCACCAACAACAAGACGTACGACGTCCTGTTCGTCCACCAGACGATCGAGCCGACCTGGCTCACCACCCAGCGCCCCGACCTGAAGTACAGCTTCACCGGCTGCACCCTCGCCACGGCCGCGGGCAGCACGCCGTGCGCCGGCACCGGGCCCGCCAACCTGGGCACGAACTACGGGGCGACCGTCCCGCCAGGCCAGAGCCGCACCGTCACGCTGACGCTCCAGATCGCCGCCGACTCCGGCTGCAACGGCAACATCGGCTTCTACTCGTACTTCTACGCCGAGTTCAGCGACGCGACCAGCACCAGCGGAGGCCCGGTCTTCACACCGGAGACCCGGGTGCTCTGCGCCTGACCGCGTGACCGCCGGCCCCGCGCGGGACCCCTCTCCCGGGCGGGGCACGGTGACGAAAGCGAGCCGTATGGAGCAAGAGACCGGCCAGGGGGCGGCGAAACGCCGCCGTGGTCCTTCTCGCCCCTGGACAAAGGGACGAACATGCCCGGTCATGGAGATCTTGCTCGTCGCCAGCGCGTTCAACAGCCTGTCCCAGCGCGTGTACGCGGAACTGTCCGACCAAGGGCACCGGGTGGACGTCGTCCTCGCCTCGCGGGGCGACGAGGCGGTCCGGACCGCGGTCCGCGCGACCCGCCCGGAACTGATCATCGCCCCCATGCTGAAGACGGCCCTGCCGGAGGACGTGTGGCGGGAGCACACCTGTCTCGTCGTACACCCCGGCCCGCCGGGGGACCGCGGCCCGTCCGCCCTGGACTGGGCCATCGCCGACGGGGCCACCCACTGGGGCGTGACCGTCCTGCAGGCCGAGGCGGCCATGGACGCGGGCGCCGTATGGGCCGCCGAGACGTTCCCCGTGCCCGAGGTCGGCAAGAGCGACCTGTACCGGGGCGAGATGTCCGACGCCGCCTCCGCCGCCGTCCTGCAGGCCGTGCGCCGCTACGCCGAAGGATCGTTCAAGCCGAAGCCCCAGACCGACCCCTCGATCCGGGTGCTGTGGCGCGACGCCTTCCGTCAGGAGCAGCGCCGGATCGACTGGGACCGGGACGACACCCGGACCGTGGTGCGCAAGCTGCGCGGCGCCGACTCCCAGCCCGGAGTCCTCGACGAACTCCTCGGCCGCGAGCTGTTCCTGCACGGCGGGCACCCCGAGGACCGGCTGCGCGGACGCCCCGGCGAGCTGCTGGCGACCCGCGCCGGGGCGATCTGCCGGGCCACCGTGGACGGCGCGGTCTGGATCCCCGAACTGCGCCCCCGCAAGGCGTCCGGCGACCCGGCGCCGTTCCGCCGCCCCGCCGCCTCGGTGCTGGACTCCTTCCAGCGGCCCGCCGAGCCGCGGCTCCCGGAGATGGCCGCGCCCCTCGAACTGCCCGCCGACCGCACCACCTTCACCGACATCCGCTACCGGCAGCGCGGCGATGTCGGCTTCCTGCGCTTCTCGTTCCCGGGCGGCGCGATGAGCACCGAGCACTGCCGCCGGCTGCACGCCGCCTACCGGTACGCCCTCACCCGGCCGACCCGGCTGCTGGTGCTCGGCGGCGCCCGTGACTTCTTCTCCAACGGCATCCATCTGAACGTCATCGAGGCGGCACCGGACAGCGCGGGCGAGTCCTGGTCGAACCTCAACGCCATGGACGACCTGGTCGAGGCGGTGCTGCGCACCACCGACCGGCTGGTGGTGGCGGCCCTGGGCGGCAACGCGGCGGCCGGCGGGGTCATGCTCGCCCTCGCCGCCGACGAGGTGTGGTGCCGCTCCGGCGCCGTCCTCAACCCGCACTACCGGCGGATGGGCCTGTACGGCTCGGAGTTCTGGACGTACTCGCTGCCGCGCCGGGTCGGCGTCGAGACGGCGCACCGGCTGACCACCGAGGCCTTCCCGGTGAGCGCCGCGACCGCCGCGCGGATCGGCCTGGTGGACCGTCTGGTGGCGGCGCCCCCGCAGGAGTTCGGCGCCGAGGTGGACCGGCTGGCCGCAGCGCTCGCCGGTGACCGCGACCTGGAGCGGCGGATCGAGGCCAAGGCGGCGGCCCGGCAGGCGGACGAGAAGCGGCAGCCGCTCGCCGAGTACCGCCGGGACGAAATGGCCCGGATGCGGGCGATCTTCTTCGACCCGCGCGCCCCGTACCACGCCCTGCGGTCGGCGTTCGTGCGCAAGCAGCCGGCGGGCGCCCGATGAGCGCACGGGTGCTGGTGGCGGGGGTCGGCAACATCTTCCTCGCGGACGACGCCTTCGGCCCGGAGGTGATCCGCGCCCTGGACGAGAGGCCCCTGCCGTCCGGGGCGACGGTCCGGGACTTCGGCATCCGCGGGCTCGACCTCGCCTACACCCTGCTGGACGGCTACGACACCGCCGTCCTGGTCGACGCGGCGGTCCGGGGCCACACCCCGGGCACCCTGTCGCTCATCGAGCCGGACCTCTCCGACGGCACGCACGGCGGGCCGCCGCCCGAGGCGCACGGCATGGACCCGGCGAAGGTCCTGGCGCTCGCCGCCCACCTGGGCGAGGAACCGCTCCCCCGGGTCCTCGTCCTCGCCTGCGAGCCCGAACGGGTCCCGCGCGGCGACGAGGACATCACGCCCGGCATGAGCGCGACGGTCCGGGCGGCGGTACGGCACGCGGTGGAGGCCCTGCATCACCTGGTCCCGGCACTGCTCGCCGACCCCGGGGCGACGCCCGCGTTGCGCCGCCCGGACGAATCCCCCGCCCTGTCCCCGGCCGGGGTCCGGCCGACGGCGGCCGGGGACGCGGAGGATCGGTAGCGGACCGGCACCCCGGTCCCTCTCCCACCGACCGCGAGGAGCAGCGCCGATGTGTGAGTCCGTGGACGAGGTCGGCCGGGCCGTCCTGGCGAGGAACGACGGTCTGGCCGCGCACCTGCGCGAGGAGCTGGCCGGGCGCGGGGTGAGCGTGGTCAACCTGCTGTCCAGTCCGGGCAGCGGCAAGACCGAGCTGCTGGGCCGCGTCCTCGCCCGGGCGGTGGAGCGGGGCCTCCCGGTGGCCGCGCTCACCGCCGACCTGGCCACCGAGAACGACGCCCGGCGCCTCGCCCGCTCCGGCGCCCCCGTGAAGCAGCTCCTCACCGACGGGCTGTGCCATCTGGAGGCCCGCCAGTTGCGCGGGCACGTCGAGTCCTGGCTGCCCGAGGGCACCTCGCTGCTGTTCGTGGAGAACGTCGGCAACCTGGTCTGCCCGGCTTCCTACGACCTCGGGGAGAGCCTGCGGATCGTGCTGATGGCGGTGACCGAGGGCGAGGACAAGCCGCTGAAGTACCCCACCGCGTTCGGTTCGGCGCATCTGGTGGTGCTGACGAAGTCCGACCTGGCGGAGCCGGCCGGCTTCGACGCGGTCGCCTTCGAGGAGCATGTGCGCCGGGTCAACCCCGGGGTCGAGGTGCTGCGGTCCTGCGCCCGCACCGGGGACGGCGTCGACGCCCTGCTGGAGCGGGTGCTCGCCGTACGGGACGGCGCCCCGGTGCACTCTCCTCCCCTCGCGCCACGGCCGCACAGCCACGCCCACGCGGCGGGCCCGGTCGCGTGACGGCGCCCGTCGGCAACGGGTCGGTGCGGCGCCGTGTCGTCGTGCGCGGCACCGTGCAGGGGGTGGGGTTCCGGCCGTTCGTGCACCGTCTGGCCACCGATCTCGCGCTGGCCGGCTTCGTCAGCAACACGGCGAACGGCGTGCTCATCGAGGTGGAGGGCCTGCCGGACGGTGTCGAGCGGTTGTGCGACCGGCTGGCGGCCGAGCCGCCCCCGCTGGCGGCGGTCACCGGCGTCGAGGTCGAGGACCTGCCGGTCACCGGCGCCGACGACACCTTCACCATCCGCTCGACGGACCGCTCCCCCGGCCGCACGCTCCTCCCACCCGACACGGCGACCTGCGACGCCTGTCTGCGTGAGCTGGCCGATCCGGAGGACCGCCGTCACCGGCACCCCTTCATCACCTGCACCCACTGCGGCCCCCGCTTCACCATCGCCACGGGCCTGCCCTACGACCGGGCCGTCACCACCATGGACGGCTTCCCCATGTGCTCGGCGTGCGCCCGGGAGTACGGCGATCCCGGCGACCGCCGCTTCCACGCCCAGCCGGTGGCCTGCCCGGACTGCGGACCCCTGCTGCGTCTGGAACCGGCCCCCGGCAGCGGGGTGCGGGCCGCCCGCGACGGGGACGCGCTGACGCTGGCCCGGGCGCTGCTGGCGGGCGGGCGGATCGTCGCCGTGAAGGGCCTCGGCGGCTACCACCTGGCGTGCGACGCGACCGACGCCCGGGCCGTGGACACGCTGCGGGCCCGCAAGGAGCGCGGCGGCAAACCGTTCGCCGTGATGTGCGCCGACACCGACGCCGTACGCCGGGTGGCGCTGCCCTCGGCGGCCGAGCTGGCCGCCGTGACCGGCCCGCGCCGGCCGATCGTGCTGATGCGCCGGCGCGGGGCGGACGAACCGCTCGCGCCCGGCGTCTGCCCCGGCAGCCCGCACCTCGGGGTGATGCTGCCGTACACCCCGCTGCACACCCTGCTGTTCGGTCTGCCCGGCGACCCGCCGGGGCCCCGGGTTCTGGTGATGACCAGCGGCAACCGGTCCGGGGAGCCGATCGTCACGGACGACGAGGAGGCCCTGACCCGGCTGGCGGGCCTCGCGGACGCCTGGCTCGCGCACGACCGCCCCATCGCCTCGCCGTGCGACGACTCGCTGCTGCGGGTGCGCAGCGACGGCACCGAGCAGGTGCTGCGCCGCTCCCGCGGATACGTCCCGCGCCCGCTGCGGCTGCCCGTGCCGGTGCGGCCCTCCCTCGCGGTGGGCGGTGACCTGAAGAACGCGCTGTGCGTCGGCGAGGGCGATCTGGCGTGGTTCGGGCCGCACATCGGCGACATGGGCGAGCTCGCCACCCTGGAGGCGGCCGGCCGGGCCGACGCGCACATGCGGCATCTGACCGGCGTGGCCCCCGAGGTGGTCGCAGCGGACCGGCATCCCGGGTATCACTCGGCGCGGTGGGCCCGGCTGCAGGCCGCCCACATGGGGCTACGGTCCCCGGTGTTCGTGCAGCACCACCACGCCCACATCGCCTCCGCCATGGCCGAGCACGGGCTGGACGGCACCGAGCCGGTGATCGGGGTCGCGTTCGACGGCACGGGGTACGGCGACGACGGCACCGTGTGGGGCGGCGAGTTCCTGCTCGCCGGGTACGGCGGCTACCGGCGTCTCGCCCATCTCACCCCGGCGCCGCTGCCCGGCGGGGACGCCGGGGTGGCCAACCCCTGCCGGCTGGCGCTGGCGCGGCTGTGGGCGGCGGGCGTGCGCTGGGAGCCGGACCTGCCGTGTGTCGCCGCCTGCGAAGCCGACGAACTCGCGCTGCTGGAGCGTCAGTTGACGCGGGACGTGGCGTGTGCGGCGACCTCCAGCATGGGCCGGCTGTTCGACGCGGTGTCGTCCCTGGTGGGGATCTGCCATCGCGCCGAGTACGAGGCGCAGGCGGCACTGGAACTGGAGGCGTCGGCGACCACGGCCTGGGACGCCGACGACGAGGCGTACGCCTTCGGGGTGGCCGGCGGCCTGTGCGACCCCGCGCCCGTGCTGCGCGCGCTCGTCGCCGGTCTGCGGGCGGGCACGCCCGTCCCCGTGCTCGCCGCCCGCTTCCACCGCGGTGTCGCGCGGGCCGTGGCCGAGCAGTGCCGGCACGTCCGCGAGGACGCCGGCCCGCGCACGGTCGCCCTGAGCGGCGGGGTGTTCGCCAACGCGCTGCTGGAGGAGGAGTGTGCGCGGCTGCTTGCCGCGGACGGCTTCACGGTGCTGCGGCACGGCGAGGTCCCGCCGAACGACGGCGGGTTGGCCCTCGGCCAGCTGATGGTCGCGGCGCACCGACGAACGAAGGAGTGACGCATGTGTCTGGCAGTGCCCGGCAAGGTGGTGGCCGTCGAGGACGGCTCCGACCCGCTCACCGGCCTCATCGACTTCGGCGGGGTGCGCAAACAGGCGTGCCTGGAGTACGTGCCCGACGTGCGGGTGGGTGAGTACGTGATCGTGCACGTCGGTTTCGCGCTGCAGCGCCTCGACGAGGAGTCCGCCCTGGCCTCGCTGCAGCTGTTCGAGGAACTGGGGCTGCTGGAGGAGGAGTTCGGGGACGCCTGGCAGCAGGCGGCCCGGGAGGCGGGCGAACCCGCGCCCGCAGGGGCACCGGAGAGCGGGAGTGAGGCACGGTGAAGTACATCGACGAGTTCAACGACCCGGAGCTGGCCCGCCGGCTGCTGGACGAGATCCGCACGACCGCCACCCGCCCCTGGGCGCTGATGGAGGTGTGCGGCGGGCAGACCCACTCGATCATCCGGCACGGCATCGACCAACTGCTGCCCGAGCAGGTGGAGTTGATTCACGGGCCCGGCTGTCCGGTGTGCGTCACCCCGCTGGACGTCATCGACAAGGCGCTGGAGATCGCCGCCCGCCCCGAGGTGATCTTCTGCTCGTTCGGGGACATGCTGCGGGTGCCCGGCACCGACCGCGACCTCTTCCGGGTGAAGGGCGAGGGCGGCGATGTACGGGTGGTGTACTCGCCGCTCGACGCGCTGGAGCTGGCTCGCCGCAACCCGGACCGGCAGGTGGTGTTCTTCGCCATCGGATTCGAGACCACGGCCCCCGCGAACGCCATGGCCGTGCATCGGGCCCGCCGCGAGGGGCTGGGCAACTTCAGCCTGCTCGTCTCGCACGTCCGGGTGCCCCCGGCGATCGAGGCCATCATGACCGCGCCGGCCTGCCGGGTGCAGGGCTTCCTCGCCGCCGGGCACGTGTGCAGCGTGATGGGGACCGCCGAGTACCCGGGACTGGCCGACCGGTTCGGGGTGCCGATCGTGGTCACCGGGTTCGAGCCGCTCGACATCCTTGAGGGCATCCGGCGCACGGTGCGGCAGTTGGAGCTGGGCGAGCACCGGGTGGAGAACGCCTACCCGCGCGCGGTCCGTGACGACGGCAACCCGGCGGCCGTACGGATGATCGAGGAGGTCTTCGAGGTCACCGACCGCAACTGGCGGGGCATCGGGCCCATTCCGGCCAGCGGCTGGCGGCTGAGCGAGGCCTTCCGGGCGTACGACGCCGAGCACCGCTTCGACGTGGCCGGCATCCGCACCGAGGAGCCGGCGGAGTGCCGCAGCGGCGAGGTGCTGCAGGGCCTGATCAAGCCGACCGAGTGCGCCGCGTTCGGCACGACGTGCACCCCGCGCACACCGCTGGGCGCCACGATGGTCTCCAGCGAGGGAGCCTGTGCCGCCTACTACCTGTACCGCCGGATGAACGCGCCCGCGACGCAGGGCGCCCGGCCCGCGGCCGAGGAGATGAACCCCGTTGCCTGAGCCTCTGACGGATGTGGTCGATCCGGCCGCCTGGACCTGTCCCGCTCCCCTGCGCGACCAGCCCGTCGTCGTGATGGGGCACGGGGGCGGCGGCGCGCTGTCGGCGGAGCTGATGGAGCACGTCTTCACCCCCGCGTACGGCAACAGCACGCTGGCCGCGCTCACCGACTCCGCCGTCCTCGAACTCGGGGGCGCCCGGCTCGCGTTCTCCACCGACTCGTACGTGGTCAGGCCGCTGTTCTTCCCCGGTGGCTGCCTCGGTGACCTCGCGGTCAACGGGACCGTCAACGACCTGGCGATGAGCGGGGCCCGCCCGGCCTTCCTGTCCGCCGCGTTCGTCCTGGAGGAGGGCGTGGAGCTGGCGGTCGTGGAACGGATCGCGCGGGCCATGGGCGCCGCGTCGGAGGCGGCCGGGGTCACCATCGCCACCGGGGACACCAAGGTGGTGGAGTCGGGCCACGGCGACGGGGTGTACGTCACCACCGCCGGCGTGGGTCTGGTGCCCGCCGGGGTGGACATCCGGCCGCAGCGGGCGCGGCCCGGTGACGTCGTCATCGTCAGCGGGCCGATCGGGCTGCACGGCGTGGCGATCATGAGTGTCCGGGAGGGCCTCGAGTTCGGTGTCGAGGTCACCAGCGACAGCGCGCCGCTCGCGGACCTGGTCGCGGCCATGCTGGCCGTCGCGCCGGACGTCCATGTGCTGCGCGATCCCACCCGGGGCGGGCTGGCCGCGTCCCTCAACGAGATCGCCCGCGCCTCCGGAACGGGGGTCCGGCTCAGCGAACGGGCCGTTCCGGTGCCGGACGCGGTGGCCAACGCCTGCGGGTTCCTGGGGCTCGACCCGCTGTACGTGGCCAACGAGGGGCGGCTGGTCGCCTTCGTGCCCCCGTCGGCGGCGGAGGAGGTCCTCGCGGCGATGCGGGCCCATCCGCACGGGGCGGAGGCCGTGGTGATCGGCGAGTGTGTCGCCGAGCATCCCGGGATGGTCGTCGTCGCGACCGGGCTGGGCGGCACCCGGGTGGTGGATCTGCCGCTGGGCGAGCAGCTGCCGCGGATCTGCTGAGCGGCGTGCGAGGGGCCCCGGTGGTGCGTTCCCGCACCACCGGGGCCCCTCGTAGGTCAGGTGACGGCCGGTTCGATCCCGGTGATCTCCAGTTCCCGGCCGCTGCGCAGGTCCGAGGAGGGCCGGTCGCAGCGCGGGCACCAGAAGAACGGCGGCATGCCGACCGCGAACTCCTCGGCGCACTCCCCGCACCAGGCCTGCGCGGGGACCTGCTCGACGACCAGCCGCGCCGAGGCGAGGGCGGTGCCGTCGCGGGCCACCTCGAAGGCGAAGTCCAGGGCGTCGGGGACGACTCCGGCCAGTTCGCCGACGCGGACGGTCACCGCCGACACGGTGTCCGTCCCGTCGGCCCGGGCCAGTTCGCCGGCCCGCTCGATGATCGCGGTCGCGATCGACAGTTCGTGCACGGCCGGCTCACGGGTAGCGGCGGCCCGCGCGCAGGCCGCCCGCCATCCGCCAGATCCGTGCCTCGCGCCGCAGGCTGGGCAGCTCCCACACCAGCAGGGCCAGTACGAGGGCGCCCAGCAGGACGGCCTCGGCCTTCAGTACGCGCTCTCCGCTCATCCCGGCTCCTTTGCTCCCGGCGCCGCATCTGCGCGCCCGTCGGTCGTTCATCCCGGTGAGATGTTCGGCATGGCGTCCACCAGGGCGTCGTGCCGCTTCCAGTGGATCCCGGTGGAGCGGCGCGCGTCGGAGGTGCCGTCCCGGTGATGACCCGTCTGGTCCTGGTACCGGCCCACGTTGCCCTGGTGCATACCGGACACATGGCGGGGTGTGTCGGGCTTGGCCTGGGGCCTGCCGACTCGGATGCTGCCCATGGTGTTCTCCTTCCTCGTCCGCGCGCCGGGGCGCGCTCACGACCTCTCGGTGAGGCCGGCGAAGAACTGTTCGACGGCCGGCCAGACCGCGCCGCCGCCGGACAGACCGCGCCAGTGCCGGCGGACGACGGCGACCATGCGGTAGCAGTCGTCGACCGGCACGATCCAGTGGTGGTCGGCGCCGTGCACGGTGTTCACCAGCAGGGCCTCCACCTCGGGTTCCACGCCGGCGAGCGGCGGACACGTCTCGGTCAGGCGCCGCCAGGCCGCCGCGTCCACCTCCCAGCGCATCGCCCCGGCCGGGCTCGGTCCCTCGGCGGTGACCGTTCCGTCGGCGCGGGGCACGAAGAAGACGAGCCCGACGGGCACGCCGAGGACGTCCGTGCCGACCGCGGGCAGCCTCACCCTGCGGCGGGGCACCAGCCGGTACCGGCCCTCGCCCGCACCGCCCCGGTCGAACAGCACCGAGCAGGGGCCGCAGACGCAGCGCACCCGCTCCTCCTCGGCGTCGTGCAGATGGGGGTGCTCCTCGGCGACCGGCGCCGCGCACAGCTCGCACACCTCCGCGTCCGCTGTCGCCGCCCGGGCGGCCGTGGAGCGGATGAGCCGGGCCAGGGCGCCGCCGGTGGTCACGGCGCGCCCCGGTGGGTCAGGGTGGCCAGCGGTACGAACGCGGGGGCGGGCCTCCGATCCTCGGGGTCCGGCACCGGTTCCACGCCCGTCAGCTCCGGCGCGGCGGCGAGCACGGCGGCCCGTACGGCGTCGGTGACGTCGACCCCGCCGCCGCTGCCGCAGCCGGAGCCGCAGCCGCCGCCCGTGGTCAGGCGCACCCGGGCGACGCCGTCCTCCACGCCGGCCCACTCGACGTCGCCGCCGCGTTCGCGGACGGCGGGGCGCAGCCGTTCGACGGCGCGGGCGGCCCGGCGTTCGGCGGGTTCGGGGTGGATGTCGTGCAGCACCAGCAGATGCCCGAGGAGTTCGTCGTCGGCGAGTCGTACGGCGAGGGTGCCGTCGGCGAGGTCCAGGACGCGGGCCAGCGCCTCTCCGTAGACCTCGGTGAGCAGCCCGACGGCCTCGGTGGCGGGGCGGGTGACCGGGCCGGGCGTGGACTCCAGGCCCTCCAGGAGCTCGTCGAGCCGGGCGAGCCGGGCCTCGACGTCCGGGTCGGCCAGCCGGGCCGGGCCCGCCTCAGCCATGGTTGGCCCCATAGGTCGGTGAGTGCATCGTGGTGAGGGTCTTTCCCTTGCCGACGTACATGTGGACGCCGCACGGCAGACAGGGGTCGAAGCTGCGGACGGTGCGCATGATGTCGACGCCCTTGAAGTCGTCGGGGCCGTTCTCCTCGAAGATCGGCTGTCCCTGCACGGCGTCCTCGTACGGGCCGGGGGTGCCGAACTTGTCGCGGGGGCTGGCGTTCCAGGGGGTGGGCGGGTACGGGTGGTAGTTGGCGATCTTCTTGTCCTTGATCACCAGGTGGTGGGAGAGGACGCCGCGGACCGCCTCGTGGAAGCCGCAGCCGATCGCCTCGTCGGGCACCTCGTAGTTCTCGAACACCTTGGTGTCGCCGGAGCGGACGAGGCCCATGGCCTCCTCCAGGAACTGCAGCGACATGGCGGCCGCGTAGGCGACGAAGTAGGGGCGGGCGCGGTCCCGTTCGATGGTGTTGCTCCACTTGGGGATGCGCCACTCCAGGGTGGTCTCCGGCAGGCTCTCGCCCTTGGGCAGGGAGATCCGGACGCTGTCGCCGGTGGCCTTGACGTAGGGGGTGTCGACGATGCCGCTGAGCGCGGTGGACCACAGCCGCGCCAGCGGGCCGCCGCCGGTGTCGAGGGCCAGGTGGTCGCCGGTGCGGGGGTCGAGCCAGCGGGGGCTCATCACCCAGCTGTAGTTGCCGTCGAAGTCGCGTTTCTGCGGGACCGGGACGGTCGTCTGGTTCCAGGGGTGGCGCATGTCGACGGGGTTGCCGAGCGGGTCGCGGGTGACGAAGGGGTCCTCGTTGACCCAGTCCTCGTAGAAGGAGCTGCCGAGCATGATGCGCAGGCCGAGGTTGATGTCGACGAGGTTGTTGGTGACCAGTTCACCGTCCACGATGACACCGGGGGTGACGTACATGGCCTTGCCCCAGGTGTTCATCGTCTCGTAGCGGTAGTCGACGACCTTGGGGTCCTGGAAGGCTCCCCAGCAGCCGAGCAGCACCCGGCGGCGGCCGACCTCCTCGTAGCCGGGCAGCGCCTCGTAGAAGAAGTCGAAGACGTCGTCGTTGAGGGCGACGGCCTTCTTGATGAAGTCGATGATCCGCATGAGCCGGCTGAGGTAGTCGGTGAACGCGGTGGGCTGGGGCATCGTGCCGACGCCGCCCGGATACAGCGTGGAGGGGTGGACGTGCCGGCCCTCCATCAGGCAGAACATCTCGCGGGTGACCCGGCTGACCTTCAGGGCCTCTTTGTAGATCTCCCCCTCGAAGGGGTTGAAGGCCCGCATGATGTCGGCGATGGTCTTGTAGCCGTGGATGTCGCCGCGGGGCGCCGCGGTGCGTTCTGCGCGGGCGAGGACCCCAGGGTTGGTGGCCTTGACCATGGCCTCGCAGAAGTCCACGAAGACCAGGTTGTCCTGGAAGATCGTGTGGTCGAACATGTACTCGGCGGCCTCGCCGAGGTTGACGATGTGCTCGGCGAGCATGGGCGGCTTGACGCCGTAGGCCATCTGCTGGGCGTAGTCGGAGCAGGTGGTGTGGTTGTCGCCGCAGATGCCGCAGATGCGGGAGGTGATGAAGCCGGCGTCCCGGGGGTCCTTGCCCTTCATGAACACCGAGTAGCCGCGAAACAGCGACGAGGTGCTGTGGCATTCGACGACTTCCCGGTTGGCGAAGTCGATCTTCGTGTAGATGCCCAGGTTCCCGATGATGCGGGTGATCGGGTCCCAGGACATGTCCACGATCTGTGGCGGCTTGCGCTCCGCCGCGCGGGCCTCGGTGGTCGTCATCTGCGGTGCTGCCCCTCGCTGTCGGTGTGGTGGTGAGTGACTGGGTGGGTGGGGGTGACGTGGTGTCAGGGCCGGTAGTGCGGGTCGTAGCCGCTGGTCAGCTTGCGCTTGTTGTGCCGCCACTTCGGCTCGTGGTTGACGAGTTCGTTGGTCACCCCGCGCAGGCGGCGGATGACGGCGCCGTACGGCTTGATGGCGAGCGACGACAGGGTGCCGCCGGGCGGTTCGTCCATGAACGGCATGAAGGCGTCGGGGAAGCCCGGCATCGTGCAGCCGATGCAGATGCCGCCCACGTTCGGGCAGCCGCCGATGCCGGCCATCCAGCCCCGCTTCGGCACGTTGCAGTTGACGACCGGGCCCCAACAGCCGGTCTTCACCAGGCACTTGGGCGAGTTGTAGTCCTTCGCGAAGTTCGCCTGCTCGTAGTACGAGCCGCGGTCGCAGCCCTCGTGGACGGTCCGCCCGAACAGCCACTGCGGGCGCAGCATGTGGTCCAGCGGCGGCGGGGGCGCCGACCCGGCCGCGTGGTAGAGGACCCAGATCAGGGTCTCCATGAAGTTCTCCGGCTGGATGGGGCAGCCGGGCACGTTCACCACGGGAAGGCCGCCCTGCGAGCGGTAGTCCCAGCCCAGGTAGTCGGCCAGGCCCATGGAGCCGGTCGGGTTGCCCGCCATGGCGTGGATGCCCCCGAAGGTGGCGCAGGTGCCGGCGGCGACCACCGCCCAGGCGCGCGGGGCGAGGTCGTCGATCCAGGAGTTCAGGGTCTGCGGTTCGCCGGTCTCCGGGTCGTTGCCGAACGACGTCCAGTAGCCGTCGCCCTTGATGATGTTCTGGTTGGGGATCGACCCCTCGATGACGAGGATGAACGGCGCCAGGTCGCCGCGGGCCGCGGCCCGGTAGGGGGCGAGGAAGTCCTCGCCGCCCAGGCTCGGCGAGAGCACCTTGTTGACCAGGTTCACCTTCGGCAGCCCGGGGATCAGGCCGAGCACCAGGTCCTCGATGGACGGCTGGTCGGCGGCGGTCAGGGAGACCGTGTCGCCGTCGCAGCTCATGCCCTCGGAGATCCACAGGATGGTGATCTCGTCGAAGCCCTGCCGGTCCTCGCCGCGCGCGGGTTCGCCGGCGGCCTCGGTGGTGCTGCTGTGCGTCGTCATGTCATGCCTCCGCCGCGGGGGTGTCGGACGGTGCGGGCTCCCTTGCGGGCTCCAGCGGCTCGAGTTCGTCGGGCCGGAAGTAGTGGAAGCGGCCGTACCAGGTGTGCAGTTCGGATGCGGGATCGTCGTCGAGGGTGACGGCGAGGTGGACGCTGCCGTCCACGTCGTGGAGGACGGCGGCCACCTCGGCGGTCCGCCCGGCCAGGAACATGTCCTGCGCGTCGGCGCCGCGTCTCCGGGGGCGCAGCCGCACGCGGCTGCCGCCGCCGAGGGGCACGCCGTCGACGAGCACCGTGTCGGAGGCCGGGGACAGTCCGTCGTCGCCGCCCTCCTGCCACCAGGCCGGGCGCTCGCCGGACGGGGCGGCCGGACGGGACGGAGTCAGGGAGCGGACGGCGCCGTGCAGCCGGGCGAAGACCTCCGGCGGCATGGTGTCGACCCGGTCGAGGATCGCGGCGGCCCTGGGGTCGGTGGCGCGGGCCTCGCGCTTCTCCTCGTCCGTCAGCAGCATCGTGCGCAGGGTGAGGATCTCGTCGATCTCGGCCGCGTCGTGCAGATCGCCCGGGCTCTCCGGCGCCACCTGCGGGTGGTCGGGGAGGATGATCGGTGCGGACAGCACCACGCGGGCGGTGGGCGGGTCGTCGCCGAGGGACGAGACACCCCCCAGGACACGACCCAGGACCGGGAACGTGAACTCGTTGCGGCAGGCGCGGGCCTCGTCGTGCAGGGCGGCGGGCGGGTCGATCAGCGAGACGAACTCGACGCCGTCGCCGCCGATCAGCATGTGGGTGGCGATGAACGCTCCGCGCAGGGCCTCGTCGCGCGCGGTCCGCGGGGCGGGGGCGAGCCCGGTGTGGATGGTGCGCACCTGGAGCCGTACCAGGTCGGGGGCGAGCCGCTCGGCGGCGACCGTGACACTGCCGCGCAGTTCCTCGCGGACGCGCACCACGCGCCCGGCGGCCCCGGGCAGTGGTTCGACGTCGGTGCCGCCGGGCGCCCCGACCGGCACGGTGGTCCCCTGGTGGGCCCGCTCGTCGAGGCGCAGGGTGATCTCGGCCTCGCGCGGCACCGCCTCGTCGAAGGTCAGGTGCACAGTCCCGTCGGCGGTGCGCAGCGACGGCACGTCCCGGTGCCCGCCGTCCGGGCCGGGCTCCTGGACCTGCTTGCGCTGCATCTGGAGGTATCGCAGCCGGACCCGCACCGTGGCGTCGGGCCGCCGGGGCCGAACCAGGCACTCGGTGCGCTGGTACCAGGAGTCGGCGGAGCCGGACACGGTGGGGGTGACGGGCCCGTCGGCCTCCACCCAGTCGCGGGGGAAGAGCACGCCGAACTGCCAGCGGACCCGGTTCTTCACGGACGACCGGCGGTACGGGTAGAGCAGATAGCCCTCGTAGAGCACGGCGTCGGCGACCGCGCCGACCTGCTCGAAGTCGGCGTGGGGTGAGACGTCCGCCATGGCGGTGCTCGCGGCCGGTCCGTCCGCCATGCTGCCTCCTCGGGTGCGGGTGCACGCGGATCCCTTCCACCACGGAAACACCGCGCACCGGTCCTCGCCCCTCCGGCTCACTCCTGAGGCGGCATTCGGGTGACGGAGGGAGCCATCCGCCTCGGGAGCAACCGGCGGGGCGGGGAACACGTCTTCGAAGGCGGGGAACACGTCCTCGTACGGACGAGGCACCGTCCGGCTCCCCGCGACAGGAGGACGCGCACGATGAGCGACAAGGCACGGCGGCTGTTCGAAGCCCTGGACCTCGACGACAGCGGGACGCTGACCCGCGCGGAGGTCATCGTCGCGCTGCGGTCCAAGGGCCCGTCGCTGGCGGCCTCGGGGGATCTGCCGCCCTGGGGCCTGGGGGACGAGAACGACTCGTCCGCGTTGTTCGACGCCGCCGACCTGAACGGCGACGAGGTGGTCACGCTGGAGGAGTTCGCGGCGGTGGTCGACCGCCGGTTCGGCTGGCGGGACCGGTGACGGCGGCGCCCCGCGCGGGACTCCCCGCGCGGGGCGCTCGGTCGTACGGCGGTACGGATCAGGCGATTTCGACGAGCAGGTCGCCGCCCTCCACCTGCTGGATCTTCCCGATGGCGAGCCGGGCCACCCGGCCGGACTTCGCTGCGGTGATGGACGCCTCCATCTTCATGGCCTCGATGGTGGCGACCGTGGCGCCGGCCTCCACCTCGTCGCCCTCGCTGACGGTGAGGGTGACCACGCCGGCGAACGGCGCCGCGACATGGCCGGGGTTGGACCGGTCGGCCTTCTCGGTCACCGGGACGTCCGAGGCGGCGGCCCGGTCCCGGACCTGGATGGGCCGCAGCTGGCCGTTCAGGGTCGACATCACGGTCCGCATGCCGCGCTCGTCGGCGTCGCCGATCGCCTGCAGCTCGATGAGCAGCCGCACGCCCCGCTCCAGGTCGACGGCGTACTCCTTGCCCGGACGCAGCCCGTAGAAGAAGTCCTTGCTGTCCAGGACGCCGGTGTCGCCGTAGGAGTCGCGGTGTGACTCGAACTCGCGTGTCGGGCCGGGGAACAGCAGCCGGTTCAGGGTGGCGCGCCGGTCCTTGGCGAGGCCCTCGCGGTCGTCGGCACCCAGCTCGGCGACCGGCTTGGCCTCGGCGCGGCCCTGCAGCGCCTTGGTGCGGAACGGCTCGGGCCAGCCGCCCGGCGGAGTGCCCAGCTCGCCGCGCAGGAAGCCGATGACCGAGTCGGGGATGTCGAAGCGGTCGGGCGACGCCTCGAAGTCGTCCGGGGACACACCGGCGCCCACCAGATGCAGCGCAAGGTCGCCGACCACCTTCGAGGACGGGGTGACCTTGACGAGCCGGCCGAGCATCCGGTCCGCGGCGGCGTACATCGCCTCGATCTCCTCGAAGCGGTCGCCGAGGCCGAGGGCGACGGCCTGGGTGCGCAGGTTGGAGAGCTGCCCGCCGGGGATCTCGTGGTGGTAGACCCGGCCGGTGGGCGAGGCCAGGCCCGCCTCGAAGGGGGCGTAGACCTTGCGGACGCTCTCCCAGTACGGCTCCAGGTCGCCGACGGCCTGCAGGTCGAGACCGGTGGGGCGCTCGGAGTGGTCGGTGGCGGCGACGATCGCCGACAGCGACGGCTGGGAGGTGGTGCCGGCCATGGACGCCACGGCCCCGTCGACCGCGTCCGCGCCGGCCTGGATCGCGGCCAGGTAGGTGGCGAGCTGACCGCCCGCGGTGTCGTGGGTGTGCAGGTGCACCGGCAGCTCGAACTCCCGGCGCAGGGCCGACACCAGCTTCGCCGCGGCCGGCGCCCGCAGCAGCCCGGCCATGTCCTTGACGGCGAGGACGTGCGCGCCCGCCTCCACGATCTGCTCGGCGAGCCGCAGGTAGTAGTCCAGGGTGTACAGGCGCTCCGACGGGTCGGACAGGTCGGAGGTGTAGCACAGCGCCACCTCGGCGACGGCCGTGCCGGTCTCCCGTACGGCCTCGATGGCCGGGCGCATCTGGGAGACGTCGTTGAGGGCGTCGAAGATACGGAAGATGTCGATGCCGGTGGCCGCGGCCTCCTGCACGAACGCGTCGGTCACCTCGGTGGGGTACGGGGTGTAGCCGACGGTGTTGCGGCCGCGCAGCAGCATCTGGAGGCAGATGTTGGGGACGGCCTCGCGCAGGGCCGCGAGCCGCTCCCACGGGTCCTCGGCGAGGAAGCGCAGCGCCACGTCGTACGTGGCGCCGCCCCAGCACTCCAGGGAGAGGAGCTGCGGGAGGGTGCGGGCGACCACGGGGGCGACGGCGAGCATGTCCTTGGTCCGCACCCGGGTGGCGAGCAGCGACTGGTGGGCGTCGCGGAAGGTGGTGTCGGTGATGCCGATGGTCGGCGAGGACCGCAGCCAGCCGGCGAAGCCCTCGGGGCCGAGTTCGGCCAGCTTCTGCCGGGAGCCCGGCGCCGGGTCGCCGGCCGGGAGCGGGGGCACCTTGGTCAGCGGGTCGAGCAGGTCGGGGCGTTCGCCGTGCGGCTTGTTGACGGTGACGTCGGCGAGATAGGTGAGCAGCTTGGTGCCGCGGTCGGCGGAGTGACGGGCCGTCAGCAGGTGGGGCCGCTGTTCGATGAACGACGTGGTGACCCGGCCGGCCTGGAAGTCCGGGTCGTCCAACACGGCCTGGAGGAAGGGGATGTTGGTGGCCACGCCGCGGATGCGGAACTCGGCGACGGCGCGCCGGGCGCGGCCCACCGCGGTGGGGAAGTCCCGGCCCCGGCAGGTCAGTTTGACCAGCATGGAGTCGAAGTGGGCGCTGATCTCCGTACCGGCGTGGGTGGTTCCGCCGTCGAGCCGGATGCCGGAGCCACCGGGCGAGCGGTAGGCGCTGATACGGCCGGTGTCCGGGCGGAAGCCGTTGGCCGGGTCCTCGGTGGTGATCCGGCACTGCAGGGCGGCGCCGCGCAGGGTGATGGTCTCCTGGGCGAGGCCGAGGTCGGCGAGGGTCTCCCCTGCGGCGATGCGCAGCTGCGACTGGACCAGGTCGACGTCGGTGACCTCCTCGGTCACGGTGTGCTCGACCTGGATGCGCGGGTTCATCTCGATGAAGACGTGGTTGCCGTCGCGGTCGAGCAGGAACTCCACGGTGCCCGCGTTGCGGTAGCCGATCTGCCGGGCGAAGCGGACGGCGTCGGCGCAGATGCGGTCGCGCAGCTCAGGGTCGAGGTTGGGCGCGGGGGCCAGCTCGATGACCTTCTGGTGGCGGCGCTGCAAGGAGCAGTCCCGCTCGAAGAGGTGGATGACGTCGCCCTGGCCGTCGGCGAGGATCTGCACCTCGATGTGGCGGGGCTCGACCACGGCCTTCTCCAGGAAGACGGTGGGGTCGCCGAACGCCGACGCCGCCTCGCGGGACGCCGCCTCGATGGCCTCGCGCAACTGGGCGGGCTCCTCGACCCGGCGCATACCGCGCCCGCCACCGCCCGCGACGGCCTTGACGAAGACGGGGAACCCGACCTCGTCGGCGGCGCGGACGAGTTCGTCGACGTCGGTGGAGGGCGCCGACGAGCCGAGCACCGGGACCCCGGCCTCCCGGGCCGCGGCGACCGCGCGCGCCTTGTTGCCGGTCAGCTCCAGGATGTCCGCGCTGGGGCCGACGAACGTGATGCCCGCCTCCTCGCAGGCCCGCGCCAGGTCCGGGTTCTCGGACAGGAAGCCGTACCCCGGGTAGACGGCGTCCGCTCCGGCACGGCGCGCGGCGCGGACGATCTCCTCGACGGAGAGGTAGGCGCGGACGGGGTGCCCGGGCTGCCCTATCTCGTACGCCTCGTCGGCCTTCAGCCGGTGCAGGGAGTTGCGGTCCTCGTACGGGAAGACGGCGACGGTGCGCGCGCCCAGCTCGTAGCCTGCGCGGAACGCGCGAATCGCGATCTCCCCGCGGTTGGCGACCAGCACCTTGCGGAACATTCTTGATCCCTTCGGCCGGAGACGGAGCACCCATGGTGTCGGGGCGATCGTTTCCACGCTATGTGAGCCGGGCCACTGACGTGCCGCCCGGCGCCGGCGGGCGTGCGTCGCCCGTACGCGAGCGACGGACGGGCCTGGCTCGTGGGCGTCGGGCGCCAGGCGGGATTTTGCGGACTCGGCCTAAGGGCTGTCCCGTGATTCCCGGTGGATCGGCGCGCGGCGTCGGATGCGGTGCATCGCAAGGCGGAGGGCCGTCCGCATACTGGATGTATGCGGACGACCCGACAACGCGGCGAGGTGCCGTAGCTGTCGTCGCGCGCCCGCCGGGAATCACGGGACAGCCCTTAGGCTGTTCCTGAGCCTTCTGTCGTCGCGGGAGGTGTGAGCGAGGTGCCCTATGGCCGGCGCGATTGACCACGGTGTGCCGACGCACGACGCGATCGGTGACGTCACGGACCTGCTCACGGCCTCGGCGGGTCACCCGGGCGTCTTCGAGGAGCTGCTTCCGCTCGCCCTGTGGGTCGCCGACGGCGACGGGCGCCTCGTGCAGTGGTCGCTGGCCGCGCAGGACCTGCTCGGGCACACGCCGGAGCAGATGCTGGGGCGCGACGCCAAGCTGGCGCTGGTCCCCGAGGAGAACCACCAGCTCGCGGACCGGCTGGCCGGGTCGGTGCGGACCGGCGCCGCGGTGGCGGCCCGGCTGCCCGTCCGCCATCGCGACGGCACCCTCGTCGACATGGAGATGTGGCACTGCCCGCTCCCCGACGCCCGGGGACGCACGGGGGTGCTTGCCATCGCCGCGGACACCTCCGCGGTGGAGGGGATGCGGGACGCGCTGGCGGCGCTGGAAGGGCTGTTCGAGCAGTCCCCCGTCGGGCTCGCCATGCTCGGACCCGATCTGCGGTTCCTGCGGGTCAACGAGGCGCTGGCACGGATGGACGGCGTCGCGGTGGACGACCACGTCGGCCGCCGGGTCACGGACATCGCGCCCGGCACGGCCGAACTGGAGACGGTGATGCGGCGGGTCCTGGACCGGGGCGAGGCCGTGGTCGACTACCGGTACACCTCCGCCGGCCCCGACCCGGCGCTGCGGCGCACCTGGTCGTGCTCCTACGCGCCCCTGCTCGGCGGGGCCGGCCGGCGGGTCGGGGTGATCGCCTCGCTGATCGACGTCACCCGTGAGCAGCGCGCCCACCTGGAGGCCGAGCGGGCCCGGCGGCGGCTGGCGCTGCTGGCGGAGGCGGGCGCGCAGATGGGCTCGACGCTGGATCTGCGGCAGACCGCCGAGGAGGTCGTCCGGGTCCTGGTGCCCCGGCTGGCCGACTCCGCCGACGTCCAGCTGCTGGAGGAGGCGGTCGCACCCGACGAGACCGCCGCGTCGGCGCACGGGGTGGCCCGGCGCGCGGCGGCGTCCTTCGTCGACCCGCGGGCGCCGGCCGGGCACCTCGAGGTCGGGATGACCGTGCAGGTCCCCCCGGGTTCGGAGTACGAGCGGATCATCGACGCCGGCCGGCCCATGAACCTGTACCCGGACGACATCGACCGGCTGATCCCCGGCCCCGAGTCCGAACCGCTGCGCGCGTACCTGTACGCCCGGGTCGGGTCGGCGCGGCTGGTGCCGCTGGTGGCCCGGGGGACGGTGCTGGGCGCCGTCGTGGTGACGCGGACGAGGGACCGCGAGCCGTTCGACGACCAGGACACGCTGCTGATCGACGAGCTGGTGGCGCGGGCGGCGCTGAACATCGACAACGCCCGTATGTACAGCCACGAGCGGGACGCCGCCCTCACCCTGCAGCGCAGCCTCATGGACCCCTGTCTGCCGGAGGTCGGCGGCCTCGAGCTCACCGGGCGCTATCTGCCGGCGGGCGAGCACGAGGTCGGCGGGGACTGGTTCGACGCCATCGCCCTGCCGGGCGGGCGGACCGCGCTGGTGATCGGGGACGTGATGGGGCACGGCATCCACGCGGCGGCCGTCATGGGGCAGCTGCGCACGGCCGTACGGACCCTCGCGCGCCGGGGCACCACCCCGGACCAGGTGCTGCGGTTCCTGGACGCCGTCGTGGCCGACCTCGGGGAGAACGAGATGGCCACCTGTCTGTACGCCGTGCACGACCAGGCGTCCGGGCACTGTCTGATCGCCAGCGCCGGACATCCTCCGCCGCTGGTCGCCGACCGGCGGGGCACAGTCGCCTTCCTGGACGGTGCGGCCGGTCCTCCGCTCGGCGTGGGCCGGCAGGACTGGCATGTGCGGCATCTGAATCTGGAGCCGGGCAGCCTCCTGCTGACGTACACCGACGGGCTGATCGAAAGCCGGGGCACCGACCTGGAGCAGGGCCTGCACCGGCTGGCCCGTGCGGTGCCCGACCCGGGCCTGCCGCTGGAGCGGATCTGCGACGACCTGCTCGCGGACCTGGTGCCGGGGGCCGCCGACGACGACGTGGCCTTGCTGCTGGCCCGGGCGCTGCCCGGGTGAGGCGGCACCGGGCGGCCGGTGTCCGGCCCCGTCACCCGACCGAGGGCCCCCGGCCACCGTGATCAAGCACGGGGTGCCCTCACGGCTGATACTGAGAGGGAACGCTGCAAGGCCAGGCATTCGGAACGGCAGCAGCGCCCGTGGCCGGGCCCCGTGGCCCGGCGCACGGCGCGAGATGGGTGGGCGATGCACGACACATCCCCTACGTCGCTCAGCGAGAGTCCGGAGGACCCGTTCTCGGTGCTCCGGTCCGCGTCGGCGGTGCTGGACCGGCGTGGACGGGTGGTCGCCTGGAGCGAGCAGGCGACCACGCTGCTGGGATACCGGGCGGACGAGGTGCTGGGCCGGACCGTGCACGAGTTCCTGGTCGACGCCGGGGACGAGGATGTCGTCGCCGAGGCCGCCCGCTCCTGTCTGCGCGAGCACGGCTGGTTCGGCCTGCTCCCGGTGCGGCACAGCTCGGGGCGCCGGCTGCACGTGGGCTTCCGGGCCCGGCGGGTGCAGCGGCTGGACAGCGGCGACGAGTGGCTGCTGGTCGGCTCGCTCGCCCATGAGATCACCCAGTGGGAGATCGACCGCTCGGTACTGGACGGCTTCTTCCGCCGCTCCCCCATCGGGGTGGTGGTGCTGGGCCCCGATCTGCGGGTGCTGCGGGTCAACCAGGCGATCGCCCGCTTCGGCGGACTGCCCGCCGACGCCTACCGGGGGCGGCGGGCCGGGGACTTCCTGCTGGGGCCGGTCGCGGACTGGGTGGAGGGCAAACTCCAGACGGTCCTGGCCACGGGGCGGCCACTGATCTTCGCCGAGCAGCGGTGCCGGCTGCTCGGCGATCCGCAGAAGGAGATCGTGATCTCCGTGTCGGCGTTCCGGATGGAGGACCCGTCCGGGCGGGTGCTGGGCGTCACCCAGATCGTCGAGGACGTCACCGACCGGCACCGGGCGCGCCGGCGGCTGGCCCTGCTCAACCAGGCCGGCACCAGGATCGGCAGCACTCTGGACGTGGGCCGCACCGCCCGCGAGCTCGCCGAGGCGGCCGTACCGGAGCGCGCGGACGCCCTCTCGGTCGACCTGCTGGAGCCGGTGACCCGCGGCGAGGAACCGGAACCGGACAGCTTGGGTCCGCTGCGCCGGATGGCGGCCCGCGCGGTCCGGCCCGAAGGGGTACGGCTGATGTACCCCGAGGGCCATCTGTTCTTCTTCCCGCCGGACACCGCGCCGCAGCGCTGTCTGGCCGAGCACCGGCCGGTGCTGCTGCCCGAGCTGAAGACGGGCTCGGGCTGGATCGCCGCCGAACCGGAACGGGCCCGGCAGGCGCTGGAGGCCGGCGTCCACTCGCTGATCGTGGTGCCGCTCGCCGCCCGCGGGGTCGTCCTCGGCGTGGTGTCCCTGTGGCGTTCGCAGCGCCCGGAGCCCTTCGAGGCCGACGATCTGACGCTGGCGGAGGAGTTCGCGGCGCGGGCGGCCGTCTGCATCGACAACGCCCGCCGCTACACCCAGCAGCACCAGGCCGCCGAGGCCCTCCAGCGCAGTCTGCTGCCGAGCGAGGTGCCCTGGCACCCGGCCGTGGAGACCGCGCACCGCTATCTGCCGGCGCGGGCCTCCACCGGGGTGGGCGGCGACTGGTTCGATGTGATCCCGCTGTCGGGGCTGCGCGTCGCCCTGGTGGTGGGCGACGTGGTCGGGCACGGGATGCACGCCTCCGCCACCATGGGGCGGCTTCGGGCCGCCGTGCACACGCTCGCCCACCTGGATCTGGCGCCGGACGAGGTGCTGGCCCGGCTCGACGACCTGGTGGACCATCTCGCGACCGAGCAGCGGCAGGCCGACGCCAACGCCCCCCAACTCGTGGGCGCCACCTGCCTGTACGCCATCTACGACCCGGTCTCCCGGCACTGCGCCATGGCCCGCGCCGGGCATCCCCCGCCGACGGTGCTCGACCCGGAGGGGCAGGTGCAGGACGTCGAGGTGCCCGCCGGGCCGCCCCTCGGCCTCGGCGGGCTGCCGTTCGAGAGCGCCGAGTGCGAACTGGCGGAGGGCAGCCTGATCGCCCTCTGCAGCGACGGTCTGCTGCTGGCCGGCGACCGCGACATCGACGAGGGCCTGGCCCTGCTGCGGATCACGCTGGCCGGTACGACACCGTCCCTGGAGCACACCTGCAAGGCGGTGGAGGACGCCATGCTGCCCGGCCGCCCCGACGACGACGTGACCCTGCTGCTGGGCCGTACGCGCGTCCTGCCGACGGGCCACGTGGCCACCTGGGAGCTGCCCGCCGAGCCGACCGCCGCGGGCGACGCCCGGGCCCTCGTGCGGGACCAGCTGGCCCAGTGGGGGCTCGACGAGGAGCTGGCCTTCACCACCGAACTCATCGTCAGCGAACTGGTCACCAACGCCTACCGGTACGCCGGCGGTCCCGTGCAGCTGCGGCTGATCCGGGACGGGTACCTGATCTGCGAGGTCTCCGACTCCAGCAGCACCTCGCCGCATCTGCGCCAGGCCAGCAGCACCGACGAGGGCGGACGCGGCCTGTTCCTCGTGGCGCAGCTCGCCGAGCGGTGGGGCACACGCTACGGCCGCAACCGCAAGACGATCTGGACCGAGCAGCCCCTCACCACGAACGGCGGCGCCCTGAGCCTGTGACCTTCTTTCGTCGCCCGGCGGCTTCGTCAGAGCTTGGCGCCGAAGTTCTGGGTCCACCAGGGGCCGCCCGGGCCCTCGTGGACGCCGATGCCGATGTCCTTGAACGAGCAGTTGAGGATGTTCGCCCGGTGGCCGGGGCTGTTCATCCAGGACTCCATCACGGCCTCGGGCGTCCGCTGCCCCATCGCGATGTTCTCCCCGTACGTCGACCAGCGGTAGCCGGCCGCGGTGATGCGCTGCCCGGGGTCGGCGCCGTCGGGGTTGGTGTGGTCGAAGAAGTCCCGGGCGGCCATGTCGGCGGAGTGCGCCTGCGCCGACTTGTCGAGGAGGGAGTCCTCCGCGAGGGGACCGCAGCCTGCGGCGGCCCGCTCCTTGTTCACCAGGGCGACCACCTGGCCGACGGTGCCGGACGGGGCCTCCTGCTGGGGGGCGCCCGCCGCCTTGCGGGACGCCCGGGTGGGTGCCTGGCTGGTGGGCGTGGCCTTCTCGGTCTTCTTCGCGGACGGGGAGGGCGTGGCCTTCTCCGAGGGCTTGGCGGACGGCTTCGCGGACGCCGAGGCCGACGCGGACGCCGACGCCGAGGTGCTGACCGGGCTGGGCTCGACGAGTTCGTCCGGTACGGCGGCGCCGGCTCCGCGCGCGGCGGCCGGTTCCTCCCGGCCCGCGCCGGGCACGGATTCGAAGTACCAGAGCCCGCCGCCCGCCACACAGGCCGCCACGACGGCGCCTCCGACGGCGCGGCGCCGGTTGCGGCGACGCCGGCGGGCCTCACCGCGGGCGGCGGACCGGCTGCCCGCGGTCGGGTGGCCGCCGTGTCCGTCGGCGGCGAGCGCGGACGTCGAGCCGGCCGGGGCCAGGTCGGCGGCCGAGCGGATCCGGTCCAGCAGCGCGGGGGCCGCGGCGACCAACGCCAGTCCGGCGAGCAGCCCTTCGGCGGGCATCAGCCCGCTCCACAGTCCGGAGCAACGGGCACAACCCCGGGCATGCCGGGCTATTCGCTTGCGCCACAGTGCCGAGGGCCGGCCGTCCCAGGAGCCGAGCAGGCCGTGCAGTTCCTCGCACAGGGGGCGGGAGTCGAGCGCGCGCACCACGACCCGGGCGGCTTCCAGCTGCGCCTTCATCCGCTGCACCCGTACCGCCGTGTGCTGCAGCGACAGTTCCAGCGCCTGCGCGACCTCGGCGCGGGTGAGCTCGCCGGCGCACTCCAGCCACCACAGCGACAGCAGACCCCGGTCGTCGGGCTCCAGCCAGCGCGTGGCGCGCGCGGTCTCCCGGCGCTGCCCGGACAGCTGGAGGCGGACCATCGTCAGGTCCACGAAGTCGGCGCCCGGGTCGGCGAGTTCGCGTGCCTCCTCGACCCCGCCGGGGGCGTTCTGCCGGGCGTGCCAGTGGGCGCGCACCTGGTTCATCGCGATCGCCACGAGCCAGGAGCGGAAGCTCTCGGGCGTCCGCAGCCCGTCGAGCGCGTCGAGGGCGCGCAGCATGGTCTCCTGCACGACGTCGTCGACGTCGACGGAACCGTTCAGAGCCCTCCCCACGACGTTGTAGATCAGCGGGAGGTACGCACCGACCAGGGCGTCCTGGGCCTGCGGGTCGCCGTCACGGGCAGCGGTGACCAGGGCCGTCAGTTCCCTCGTGCGCTCTGTACTCATCAATGCTTCCCTGTCGTCGACGCCGGACGGTGGTGTCCGATACCTG
Source organism: Streptomyces nigra (assembly GCF_003074055.1). Classification (NCBI taxonomy): domain Bacteria; kingdom Bacillati; phylum Actinomycetota; class Actinomycetes; order Kitasatosporales; family Streptomycetaceae; genus Streptomyces; species Streptomyces nigra. The sequence goes on from NZ_CP029043.1 coordinate 685,860, forward strand.
GGAGATCGCTCGGCGGGCCTCGGATAACGGTTCTCCGACGGATTTCGCCGGACCGTTTCCCGGATGGGGCTCGGGTGGGACTCGGAGGTTTCGGACGGTTCAGGCCGCGCGCTGTCCGTGAGACTCACGAGCCCCGGCCGGGTCCGCAATGGGGAACATCACACCGGGAACCGTGTGCACGGGAACGTCCGTGAATCTGCCGAATGGGACGGTCGGGAACGCCGGTTCCGATATGTGCACCCCGTCGGCCGGACGCCCGGCGGCCGCGAACTACCCTGGCGCCACACCGGCTTGCCGGGCCCCGGCCCGCCAGGCCCCTCGCACCCTGGGGAGAAGACGCGCTGTGACGCCCGACAGCTACTTCGAGGCCATAGACGACCGCCGCTACAAGCCCACGCCACATGTGGGCGGCGCCTGGCGCCGCGACGAGCAGCACTTCAGTCCGCTGGGCGGGCTGGTCGTCCATGCCCTGGACCGGCATCGCGCGGCGTCACCCGACGACGGGCTGGTGCTCGCCCGGATCAGCTACGACATCCTGGGCAAGCTCGCCGTGGACGAGTGCGAGATCGAGGTGGAGACCGTCCGCCCCGGGCGCACCATCGCCCTGCTCGAGGCGGTCGTCCGGATCGCCGGGCGCCCGGTGGTGCGGGCCCGCGCCTGGTACCTCACGGCCCTGGACACCACGGAGGTCGCGGGCGGTACGGCGGAGCCCCTGACCCCGCCCGACGCGCTGGACCGGTGGCCGATGTCCGAGCTGTGGTCCGGCGGCTACATCGCCTCCCTGGACGTCCGTGCCGTCACACCGCCCCGGCCGGGCCGCACCACGGCCTGGGTGTCCACCCCGCTGGACCTGGTGGCCGGGGAGACCGTCAGCCCGCTCGCCTCGTATCTCGCGCTGGTCGACACCGCCAACGGCATCGCCGTGCTGCGGCCGCCGGCCGAGTGGATGTTCCCCAACGTCGATCTGACCGTCCATCTGCACCGGCAACCCCGCGGCGGCTGGACCGGCCTGGACACCACGGTCTCCTTCGGCCCCTCCGGTCAGGGCCTGACCAGCACCGTCCTCCACGACGTGGACGGCCCCGTCGGCACGGCGCAGCAGATCCTCACGGTCCGCCCCCGATAGGTGCCCTCAGGCCCCTTCGCGGGGAGCGGTGGCCGGTTCGTGAGGAGCTGGCCCGGCGGCTCCGTGACGGCGTTGCCGGCGCGTGTACTCGGTGATGGCCCGCCACAGGTCGCGCCGGTCGACATCGGGCCAGTGGTCGGGCGTGAAGTGGAGCTCGGCGTAGGCGGCCTGCCAGGGCAGGAAGTTCGAGGTGCGCTGCTCGTTGCCGGTGCGCCACAGCAGGTCGACGTCGGGCATGTCAGGCCGGGGCAGATGCTCGGCGAAGTCCTGCTCGCCGATGAGGTCCGGGTCGAGCCGGCCGCTGCGCGCCCGCCGGGCGAGGGCGGCGGCGGTCCGGGCGATCTCGTCGCGGCCGCCGTAGTTGACGCAGGTCGTCACCGTCAGCCCGGTGCGGTCGCGGGTGCTGCGCTCCCGCATGTCCAGCAGGTCGACCAGATCCTGCGGAAGGTTGTCGGCACGGCCGTGCCAGCGCATCCGGACGTCGAGGTCCTCGAAGGGGTACGCCCGTGTCTCCTGGCGCAGGAGGTCGAGGATCGCGGCGGTCTCCTCGGGGTCGCGCTTCCAGTTCTCGGTGGAGAAGGCGTACAGGGTCAGATGCCGCAGCCCGATCTCCAGGGCGCCGTGGACGACGTCGCGTACGGCTGCGGCTCCGGCGCGGTGGCCCTCGTGGCGGGGCAGGCCGTGGCGCTGCGCCCAGCGGCCGTTCCCGTCCATGATCACGGCGACGTGCGCGGGCATCCGCTCCGCGGGGATCCGCGGCGGCCGCTCCCCGCTGGGGTGGGGCGGCGGGCTGCGGAAGGCGGGGCGGCGCAGGGGGCGGGGGTGCACGGCCGGGAGGTGCGGTGCGGGACGCCGTGCGGGCGGGGCGGGCACCGGGGTCAGGGACCAGGCGAGTGCCGCGCGGGCCCGGGCGGGGGCGAGCAGCCGGGCGGTGGTGAGCAGCGCGGGCCGGGGCCGGGCTCGTAGCAGGGCGGGGCCGGCGGCGTCGACGGCGTCGAGTTGGGCGAGCAGCAGGTCGGCCATGGCGGCGAGGACCGTTGCGGGCCCGGGGTGCATGCCCCGGGTGAGGGCCGGCTGGGTCACCCACTGGCGGCAGAGGTCCGTGAGGTGGGCGACCAGTGCGGCGACGGCGGGGCTCCAGCGCAGCGCGGTCAGGTCCTCCTCGGCGCCGGGGCAGCGGTCGAGGGCTTCGGCGGGCAGCAGAAGGTCGCCGTGCGCGAGGTCGGCGGACAGGTCGGTGAGGATGTCGGCGAGGCGCATCCCGTCGAGGAACCGCTCGTACGACTCCTGCCGGTCCAGCCGCAGGGCGACGGGCACACCGGCCCGGTCGAACAGGTCGCGGACCTGCTCGAACCAGGGCAGCAGATTGCCCCGGCCCCAGGCGCGCCAGCCGCTCCAGTCGGCGAACCGCCTGCCGTGCGCGTCGACCGCGACCTCGGTCATGGCGTGGTGCAGTCCGCTCAGGTCCAGCCGCCAGCGGGCCGCGGTGTCCACCAGGGCCCGGCGGACGGGGTCCGTGCTGGTCCCGCTGGTCAGCTCACGCTCCAGGGCGTCGATCCACCGCCGGACCCGCGCGGCCCGTTCCCCGGCGGAGGCCGTACGGTCGTCGGCGAGATCGTCGATGGCGTTGGCGGCGGCCCACAGGGCCCAGCAGGCGGGGCGCAGGGCGACGGGCACGAGCTGGATCAGCGCGTACTCCGCCGGGTCCTGCCGCCGGGTGCGGTCGCGGCACAACCGGTACGCCGACCGGAGCGCGGGGTCGTCACCGATCACCGCCGCTACGGATCTGGCCGGGCGGTCGGCCGCTCGCGGGGCATGCCGCCGCCGGCCTGAGAAGGTGAAGAACACGCAGTTCACAACGAGAGCGGCACGCCGAGGTTTTTCGGCCGCTCAACGGGGGGTGCGGGGGCGTGAGTTGACGGGGGCCGGGGCGGGCGTACGGGGGCCGCGGGTTGGTACGGCACCCGCACAGCAGCCGTCGGGGCACCCCACTCCCCCACCCCCGCATGGTGATCCCACGCATAAGAGCTCATGGAACTATGTAGCCCCACCACATGTGCGCCCGACCTGCGTGTTCCTACGGTGTGCCGACACGTACCCGTCCCCACCGCACACGAGGAAGTGGCGCACATGGCCTCCGCAGCATCCGCTCCACCGCAGCCCACAAGCCCCGGCAATCTGAAGCGCATCGTCGCCGCCAGCCTCATCGGCACCACCATCGAGTGGTACGACTTCTTCCTCTACGGCGCCGCCGCCGCGCTTGTCTTCAACAAGCTGTTCTTCCCCGAGGAGGACCCCCTGGTGGGCACCCTCCTCTCCTTCCTCACGTACGCCGTGGGCTTCGCCGCCCGGCCGCTGGGCGCGCTGGTGTTCGGGCACTACGGCGACCGGCTGGGCCGGAAGAAGCTGCTGGTGCTGAGCCTGCTGATGATGGGCGGGGCGACCTTCGCGATCGGTCTGCTGCCGACGCACGCCAGCGTCGGCAGTGCCGCCCCGGTGCTGCTGACCGTGCTGCGTCTGGTGCAGGGCTTCGCGCTGGGCGGTGAGTGGGGCGGTGCGGTGCTGCTGGTGTCCGAGCACGGGGACGCCCGCCGGCGCGGGTTCTGGGCGTCGTGGCCGCAGACCGGGGCGCCCGCCGGGCAGTTGCTGGCGACGGGTGTGCTGTCGCTGCTGACGGCCGTGCTGTCGGAGAGCGCGTTCGGCAGCTGGGGCTGGCGTGTGCCCTTCCTGCTCTCCGGTGTGCTGGTGATCGTCGGCTTGTGGATTCGTCTCTCTGTCGATGAATCGCCGGTCTTCAAGCAGGCGTTGGAGCAGGCCGAGGCGCGCAAGAAGTCCGCCGACGCCATCGCGGAGAAGATGCCGCTGGTCGCCGTGCTGCGCCACCACTGGCGGGAGGTGCTGGTGGCGATGGGCGCGCGGATGGCGGAGAACATCAGCTACTACGTCATCACCGCGTTCATCCTCGTGTACGCCACGACGTCGGCCGGTGTGTCCAAGCAGACCGCCCTCAACGCGGTGCTGATCGCCTCCGCGATCCACTTCGCCGTCATCCCGGCCTGGGGCGCGCTGTCGGACCGGCTCGGCCGGCGTCCCGTCTATCTGATCGGCGCGGTCGGCGTGGGCCTGTGGATGTTCCCGTTCTTCGCCCTCATCGACACCGGCGGCTTCGGCAACCTGCTCCTCGCGGTGACCGTGGGCCTCGTGCTGCACGGCGCCATGTACGCGCCGCAGGCCGCCTTCTTCTCCGAGATGTTCGCGACCCGGATGCGCTACTCCGGTGCCTCCATCGGCGCCCAGTTCGCGTCGGTCGCGGCGGGCGCGCCCGCTCCGCTGATCGCCACCGCGCTGCTGAAGGACTACGGCACCTCGACGCCGATCTCCCTGTACGTCATCGCGGCGGCGCTGCTGACGGTGGTCGCCGTCCTCGTGGCCAAGGAGACCCGCGACCGCGATCTCACCGATGTCGACCCCTCGGACGGTGAGGTGCCCGCCAAGGCTCCCGCCGCCGGCGCCCCGCTCGTCTGACGCGGACGGCGTCCTGACGGGCCGCCCCCGTATCCCCCGTACTCCGGGGGTGCGGGGGTCAGCGCTGTGCGGGGGCGGACAGGCGGTGCAGCCGCAGCGCCAGCTGGATCTCCAGGGCGCGGGCCGGGCTCTGCCAGTCGTCGCCGAGGAGGCGGCCGACACGCTCCAGCCGCTGGGCGACGGTGTTCACATGGACGTGCAGGTCGTCCTTGGTGCGGGCCGGGCTCATCCCGCAGGCGAAGTAGGCGTCCAGGGTGCGCAGCAGGTCGGTGCCGCGGCGTTGGTCGTAGGCGACGACCGGACCGATCGTACGGGTGACGAAGCCCGTGACGTCCCGGTCGCCGGCCAGGAGCAGACCGAGGAAGCCGAAGTCCTCGGCGGCGGCACCGTCGCCAGGCCGGCCGAGGAGGCGCAGGGCCTCCAGACAGCGGCGGCCCTCCTCGTAGGCGGCGGCCACGGCGTCCGGGTGGGCGGCGAGGTCCTCGACCGGGGCGGAGGCGCCGACGGTGACCGCCTCGTGGACGGCCGTGCCGAGGTGGCGGGCGGTGCGCCGGGCCAGCGCGGTGGCGGTGTCGTCCCCGGTGAGGGGCAGCAGGAGCACCGTGCCGCCGTCGCGGGCGGCGGCGAGACCGTGCCGGGTGGCGGCGAGGTGGGAGGCGGCCGACCACAGCCGCCGGCGGGCGTCCGCCTCATGTTCGGCGTCGGCCGCGACGGCGTCGAGGCGGGCGGCGAGGACGACATGCCGGGCGTCGAGGTCGGCGTGCAGCCGGGAGGCGCGCTCGCGCAGCAGGCGCGGGTCGCGGTCTCGGGCGTCGAGCAGGTCGTCGAGCAGCTCGCCCCGGACGCGCTGCTCGGCCTCGGCGGCGGAGCGTCGGGCGAGGAGCAGCAGCGAGGTGACGGTGGCCGCCCGTTCCAGCGTGCTCTGGTCGACGGGGTCGAGGCCTGGCTGGCCGCGCAGGACGAGGGCGCCGAGCAGTTCGCCGCCGGCCACCACGGCCGCGACCCAGTCGCCGCCGTGCCGCACGGCGTGGCCCTCGGCGCGGGACGCCTCCAGGGCGGCGGCGGGGACTTCGGTGGCCTCGGTGAACTCGACGGTGCCGTCGAGGACTTCGGAGACCGCGGCGGCCACGTCGTGCACCCCGCCGCCGTGCAGCACGAGTTGCGCGAGCCGGTCGTGCACGTCGGAGGCCCGCTCGATGACCCCGGAGCGGTCCCGGATGATCTCGTTGGCCCGCTCCAGGTCGGCGAGGGCCGAGCGGGTCTCGGAGAGCAGGTTCGCCGTGTCGATGGCGGCCGCGGCGAGCGCGGCGAAGGAGCCGAGCAGCGCGATCTGCTCCCGCTCGAAGACGCGGGCGCGCCGGTCGGCGGCGAAGAGGACGCCGATGACGTGGTGCCCCAGCGTCAGCGGTACGCCGAGGATCGCGACCAGCCCCTCGTCGCGCACACCCGCGTCGATGGCCAGGGTGTGCTGGAACCGGTCGTCCTTGAAGTAGTCGTCGGTGACATAGGGGCGGGCGGTCTGGGCGACGAGTCCGCCGAGGCCCTCCCCCATGCCGAGGCGCAGCTGCTGGAAGCGGGCGGCGACCGAGCCCTCGGTGACCCGCATATAGGTGTCACCCCTGGCCGGGTCGTTGAGGCTGAGGTAGGCGACGTCCGTGCCGAGGAGCGAGCGGGCGCGCTGGACGATGGCCTGGAGGACGGCGTCCAGGTCCCGCAGCCCGGCCAGGTCGTGGGCGGTCTCGAAGAGGGCCGACAGCTCGGCCTCGCGTCTGCGCCGGCCCTCCAGCTCCGAGCGCACTCGCAGCGCGAGCAGCTTGGCCTGTTCGAGGGCGACGATCTGCTCGGTGGGGCGGCCCTCGGCGCGGGCGAGCAGCACCGGCTGCTCGTAGGCGTCGGCGGACGCGCCCCTGGCCAGCAGTTCGAGGAACGGCGTCTCGGCGCCGGTCAGGGAGGCTGCGGCGGGACGCCCGGTGGGCTGCACGTGATCGCGGGACATGCCGACAGGATTGCTCATCGCGCCACCACCTCGTCAGCCCTGTGGACAACTCGATGTCCGGCCGGTCCGGGCCGTCGCGGTGCCATCGCTCAGTGCGCGGTCCAGCCGCCGTCGAGCACGAGCGAGGTGCCGGTGACGAAGGACGCCTGCGGCCCGCACAGGTATGCCACCGCCTCGGCGACCTCCTCCGGCTCGATGAGCCGCTTGACCGCGCTGTCCTGGAGCATCACCTCGGCCAGCACCCGCTCCTCGGGGATGCCGTGCGCCCGGGCCTGGTCGGCGAGCTGCTTCTCGACCAGTGGGGTGCGCACATAGCCGGGGTTCACACAGTTCGAGGTCACCCCGTGGGAGGCGCCCTCCAGAGCCGCGACCTTGGAGAGGCCCTCCAGCCCATGTTTGGCGGCCACATAGGCCGACTTGAACGCCGAGGCGCGCAGCCCATGGACGGAGGACACATTCACGATGCGGCCCCAGCCCTGCTCGTACATATGGGGCAGGGCTCCACGGATGAGCCGGAACGGCGCCTCCAGCATCACCGTGAGCACGGTGTGGAAGGTGTCCGGCGGGAACTCCTCGATCGGGCGCACCAGCTGAAGCCCGGCGTTGTTGACCAGCACATCGGTGCCGGCGGCGGACTGCTCGGCGGCGTCGAGGTCCGTCAGGTCGAGGACATGGGGTTCCACGGCACCCCCGAGGTCCTGCGCCTGCTCGGCGAGCGCCTCCAGTCCTGCCGCGTCCCGGTCGACGGCTCTGACCTTGGCCCCCGCGGCCGCGAGCCGGAGCGCACAGGCGCGCCCGATGCCGCCGGCGGCACCGGTGACCAGGGCGGTGCGCCCCCCGAGATCGAGCGGGGAGGGCGGGGAGGGCGGGGTCGAGCCGTGGGCGGGAGGGATGCTGGGCGGGGTCATGGCTCGACCCTAGGCAGCCCCCTCACCTGGCCACATATGGCCGCAGCCCATACTTCAGGCTCAATCCATAGGTTCGAACCACGTGGGTTCATCGGCCAGGGCTTGCTTGATCCGGAAGAGCTGGCTCTCCTTCATCCGCGGCAGGGCGTCGACCTCGAACCAGCCCACCTCCAGGGACTCGTCGTCGTTCACCCGGGCCTCGCCGCCCAGCGCACGGCAGCGGAAGGTGATGTCCATGAACTGGCACACGTCCCCGTTGGGGTAGGTGACCTCCTGGCTGGACCTGACCAGGACGACCCGCTCGGCGACGCACCGGACGCCGGTCTCCTCGTACACCTCGCGCACGGCGGCGGCCGCGGGCTGCTCGCCGGGGTCCGGGATGCCGTTGACCACCGTCCACTGCTGGTTGTCGGCCCGCTGCCCGAGCAGGACCCGCCCCTCGTCGTCGAACACGACGGCGCTGACGCCGGGGAGCCACAGCAGCTGGTGACCCGCGGCGGCACGGATCGTCCGGATGAAGTCAGGAGTAGCCATGGCCCGACCCTAACGGCGCCGCCCTCGCCTCCGGAGATGGGACCGGGTGCGAGGGCGGGGATGGGGGCGTGGGTCCGGCGACCGACCCTGCGCGGGTCTTGGCGACCGTGGGCAGGTGTCGGCGACCGTGGGCAGGTGTTGGCGAACAGGATCCGGGTCAGGCCTCGGCGGCCCGGCGCGCGCGGATGCCGGAGCCGATCGCCCAGCCCAGTCCGCCCGCGGCGAGCAGCACCAGGGCGATCTCCGGCAGGACGCCCAGCCGGGTGGCGGGGGTCTCCCCGGAGCGCAGCGGCACCTTCTGGACGAGGGAGTCGGCGACGAACATGCCCGTCCGCTGGGTGATGGTCCCGTCCGGCATGATGATCGCGCTGACGCCGCTGGTCACCGGAACCGTGACGGTCCGGCTGTGCTCGACGGCCCGCACCCGGGACATGGCGAGCTGCTGGTAGGTCATCTCGCTGCGGTCGAAGGTCGCGTTGTTGCTCGGCACGGAGATGATCTGCGCACCGTCCTCGACCTCGGAGCGCACCGCCCAGTCGAAGGCGGCCTCGTAGCAGGTGACGAGGCCGACCCGGGTTCCGGCCATGGTGAACACGCCCGGTTCGCTGCCCCGGCTGAAGTCCTTGCGGACCATCGAGGTCCACTCCTCGTTGATGGCCCCGACGAGCGAGCGCAGCGGCAGATACTCGCCGAAGGGCTGGATCTGCCGCTTGTCGTAGGTGTCCACGGGGCCCTTCTCCGGGTCCCAGAGGATCTGCTCGTTGAGCAGCTTGCCGTCCCGCTCGACGACGCCGCCGACCGAGATGGGCACGCCGATCGCCTTGGCCGCCGAGTCGATGACGGCACGGGCGTCGGCGTTGGCGAAGGGGTCGATGTCGGAGGAGTTCTCCGGCCACAGCACGAAGTCGGGCCTGGCGACCTTGCCGGCCTTCACCTCGGCGGCCAGCCGCTCGGTCTCCCGGGCGTGGTGGTCGAGGACGGCCCGCCGCTGGGCGTTGAAGTCGAGGCCGGCGCGGGGCACATTGCCCTGGATGACCGCGACGGTCGCGGTGCCGTCCTCCGCCGTGTCGCTGACCAGGGGCCGCGCGGCCAGGGCGCCGGCCACGGGCACCGCCACGCTCAGCAGGGCCACGGTCGCGGCCGACCGCCGCAGCACCCGGGTCCGGCTGCGCTCGACGGCGAGCCGCACGAGCTCGTACAGGCCGAAGCCGCACAGGACGACGGCGAAGCCGAGCACCGGGGTGCCGCCCACGGCGGCCAGCGGCAGGAAGACGCCGTCGGCCTGGCCGAACGCGATCTTGCCCCAGGGGAAGCCGTTGAACGGCGCACGCGCGCGGGCCGCCTCACCGGCGATCCACAGGGCCGCCGCCCAGATCGCCGAGCCCGGGAGCTTCGACACCGCGGCGATCCCGGCACCCACCAGCGCGACGAAGACCGCCTCGATGGCCACGAGCGCGAGCCAGGGCCCGGGGCCCACCTCCACACCGGTCCACACCAGCAGTGGCAACAGAAAGCCGAGGCCGAACAGGTAGCCGAGGCCGAGTCCCGCCTTCCAGCTGCGGCCGCGCAGCACCCAGCCGAGTCCCGCGAAGGCGGGCAGGGCCAGCCACCAGAGGGTGCGGGGCGGGAAACTGACGTAGAGCAGCACTCCGGAGAGCGCGGCGGTGAGGGCCGGAACCAGCCGCAGGAGCTTCGCCGCGCGCGACGAGGGCGCGATCGGCGGCTTGAGCTGGTCCGACTCGTCCACGGAGGTTGCGGTGACGGTCACTCCCGGAGTGTACGGCGGGCGGGCTCGGGGCCGACAGCGCGGCCGGCGGCGGGAGGGCGACGGTGGGCGCCTCGCCCACGCACCGCTCGACCGGACGGTGACGGGCCCACCTCCCCGACCCGTGGATGCCCCATGCACGAGACGTCCACAAACCGCCCATCTGCCGTTACGGTATGCCGCAGCCCCGATCGCATCCGGTTCAGGTCCGGTGGACGGGGTCCGTCACAGGTCGGGGGACCGGGTTCAGGGGGCGGGGTGGGTCTCACGGGGATGACGTCTGAGGCAGGTCCGGGCGAGGACAGCGACAGACGAAACGTTTCTGACGCGACGGGCGTCGTGGTGCTGGGCGCCTGTGCCGCGTGGTCGCTGATCTCGGCGGCTGTCCACGGCGGGCGCCCCGAGGGCGTTCTGCTGGCGGTGCTCGCGGTGGCCGCCGGCTATGCGGTGGGGCGGATCAGCGGCGCGCTGCTGCCGGTCGCCGCGCCCTGCGCCGGCGCGCTGGCCGGGGTGGCCCTCACCCTGGCCGTGCCGCAGTTGGCGCCCGGACCTCAGCTTGTCGCCCCGCTGGGCCACGCCGGGGCCACGGCCGCCGTGCTGCCCCTCTCGGCCGGCGCCGCCTGCTGCGCGGCCTGGTCGGCGCGATCCGCGGTGCTCCGCCTGGGTCTGCGCCTGCTCGCCGCCGGGATCGCGGTGATCGCGGCGGTGCTGGGCTCCACGAGTGGTTTCGTCGGCTGCGCCGCCGTACTGCTGTGCTCGCTCGCCGCCGGTCAGGTGCGCCGCCGGGGCCTGGGCATCGCCGGGCTGGCCGTGGCGGCGCTGGCGGTGACCGGGCTGACCTGGGCGGTCGCGGCGAGGGCGGTGCCGGGCGGGTTCGGCGGCTGGCTGGAGGGGCAGCTCACCCGGCAGCGGGTGCGGCTGTGGCACGAGGCCCTGCGGCTGGCGAACCAGGATCTCGCCCTCGGCGTCGGTCCCGGCCGCTTCGGCGAGCTCGGCGGGACGGCCGACGGCGCCGTGCCGGTGGACGGCAAGCCGCACTCGGCGCTGCTGCAGCAGGTCGCGGAGCAGGGAGTCGTAGGACTGCTGCTGCTCGCGGCGGCCTTCTGCTGGATGCTGTTCGCCCTGTGGCGCACGGGCCGCCCGACACCGGTCGCCCTCACGGCGGGCGCGACCCTGACGGCCCTGGCCTCGATCGCCGCCGTCGGCAACGCGCTCAGCTTCACGGCGGTCTCGGTCGGCGCGGGCCTGCTGGCGGGCCTGGCCACGGCACGACCCCTGACGACCGCACCATCCCGGAGCGACGAGTCACCGGCCCTCGCGCGGGACGGTCATCGCGTGCCGTGAGCCACCCCCCGCGGGCCTGGCCACGGCACGACCCCTGACGACCGCACCGTCCCCGAGCAACGAGTCGCTGTCCCGCGCCCGGGACAGTCATCCCGTGACCCGCCGCCCTCAGAGCGCCGTGCCCGCCGTCCGTGTGCGGAGCCGGTCCTCGATGACCCGGACGGCCGCCTCGGCGTCGTCCACGGTCACGGTGAAGGTGTGGCCGTCCCCCAGCCGCAGGACCAGCCCCTCTCCCCGGCGTACGACGACGGCGGTGCCCTTGTCCGGGCGCCACCGGTAGCCCCAGCCGCCCCAGTGGCGCGGGGTGACCAGCGGCAGGAAGTCGGCGCCGACGATCTCGGAGAGCGGGATACGGCGGCGCGGCACGCCGATGTGGCCGCAGCGCACCTCCAGGCACTCCTGGTCGACCTTCAGCGCGACATGCACGAAGGCGAGGGTGCCGAAGAGGACGAGCAGCCCGGCGGCGATGCAGCCGACGACGGCCATCACGAGGGGGGCGAGGCCGCCGGTCCACGCGGAGTCGACGGCCAGCCCGATGCCGAGCGCCATGCAGGCGGCGCCGGCGAGTGCGAGCAGCCACTGGACCCTGTTGGTCGCCCGCCCGGTCCAGATGTCGGGGTGCGGCTTCCTGCCGTGGGGGTGGTCCCTCATGGCTATGAGGTTACTCAGCTTTCGCTGTGGTGGTACCGCGCTGCACAGGGTGACTGCTCCGACCGGCCCAGCCCGGAGCGGACGGTTCCGCCAGGCGGCCCGGAGGTCAGCCGGCGGGGCTGGTCGCCTTGAGGAGCCGGCCTTCCGCGTAGATGAGGGCCGCTTCCGGCAGGGCGCCCTCGCGGCCGCTGAGCAGCACGGTCAGGGTGCCGGTGGACTCCGCGCGCGGGGCGGGCTGCTCGCCGAGCCGGCGCATGGCCTGCGCGGCGACCGCTCCGGCGGAGCCGTGCAGGACGAGCGGCGGGAGGCCGGGGCGCTGGACGGCGGTGCGGATGCGTTCGGCGACCAGTTCGTAGTGGGTGCAGCCGAGGACGACGGTGGTGACGTCGTCGGGGGTGAGCGCGGCGGCCGCGGCGACGGCGGCGTCGATGGCCGTTTCGTCCGCGTGCTCGACCGCCTCGGCCAGCCCGAAGCAGGGGACCTCGGTGACCTTCACTCCGGCGGCGAAGTCCTCGATCAGTCCGCGCTGGTAGGGGCTGCCGGTGGTGGCGGGGGTGGCCCAGATCGCGACGGGGCCGCCACCGGCGGCGGCCGGCTTGATCGCCGGGACCGTGCCGATGACCGGTATGCCCGGTTCAAGGCGGGCCCGCAGCGTCGGCAGGGCGTGCACGGTGGCGGTGTTGCAGCCGATGATCAGGGCGTCGGGGCGATGCGCGGCGGCGGCCTCGGCGACGGCCACGGCGCGCCGGGTGAGGTCCTCGGGGGTCCGCGGTCCCCAGGGCATGCCGTCGGGGTCGAGCGAGAGCACGAGATCCGCGTCGGGTCGCAGCCGCCGTACGGCGGCCGTCGCCGCCAGCAGGCCGATTCCGGAGTCCATCAGCGCGATCTTCACCCGGCCACGATAGACGATGGGCCCTTGCGGGCGGCCGTCGTGGGGCAGACTGCGCGCGTGAGCGCCTACGCGTGGACCGCCGCCGGATCCCTGGCCGCCTGGCTGTGGCTGCTGCTGTTCCAGGGCTTCTTCTGGCGGACGGACGTCCGGCTTCCCAGGCGTACGGAACCCGGGGAGTGGCCGTCCGTCTGTGTGGTCGTGCCGGCCCGGGACGAGGCGGCGGTACTGCCCGCGAGCCTGCCGTCGCTGCTCGCCCAGGACTACCCGGGGCGTGCGGAGGTCTTCCTCGTCGACGACGGGAGCTCCGACGGCACGGGCGAGCTGGCGCGGCGGCTCGCGCGCGAGCGGGGCGGGCTCGCGCTGACCGTGGACTCCCCCGGCGAGCCGCCGGCCGGGTGGACGGGCAAGCTCTGGGCGGTGCGGCACGGCATCGGCTTGGCCCGCGCGCGTGATCCCGAGTATCTGCTGCTGACGGACGCGGACATCGCGCACGCCCCGGACAGCCTGCGGGAGCTGGTGGCGGCGGCGCGCACGGGCGGCTTCGACGCCGTCTCGCAGATGGCCCGGCTCCGCGTGGACAGTGTTTGGGAGCGGCTGGTGGTGCCGGCGTTCGTGTACTTCTTCGCCCAGCTGTACCCGTTCCGCCGGATCGGCCGTACGGGCACGCGGACGGCCGCCGCGGCGGGCGGCTGTGTCCTGCTGCGGACCGAGGCGGCCGTACGGGCGCGGATCCCGGACGCCATCCGGGGTGCCGTCATCGACGACGTGGCGCTCGCGCGCGCGGTGAAGCGCGGCGGGGGCCGGGTCTGGCTGGGGCTGGCGGACCGGGTGGACAGTGTGCGGCCGTATCCGCGGCTGGCCGACCTGTGGCGGATGGTCTCGCGCAGCGCCTACGCGCAGCTGCGGCACCAGCCCTCGCTGCTGCTCGGGACGATCGCCGGGCTGGGGCTCGTCTATCTGGTGCCGCCCGTGGCCGTGGCCTTCGGCGCAGCCTCCGGGGACGGGGTGACGGCGGTCCTGGGCGGGCTGGCGTGGCTGGTGATGACGGGCACGTATGTGCCGATGCTCCGCTACTACCGGCAGCCGCTGTGGCCGGCTCCGCTGCTGCCGGTGACGGCGTTCCTCTATCTGCTGATGACGGCCGACTCCGCGGTCCAGCACTACCGTGGGCGCGGCGCGGCCTGGAAGGGCCGCACCTACACGCGTCCCGGGACGGTGTCGGACGAGGGCTGACTACTTGCGGCCCGGGGTCCAGTTCATGCCCCAGCCGTAGGCGTAGTCGACGGTGCGCTGGGGGCTCACGCCGCGTTCCGGGACGAGGTAGCGGGCCTCGCGCTGGACGACGAGGTCGTCGCCGGTCCGGGTGATGAGGGCGAGGGCGCAGACCGTGGAGGGGACGGTGCACTCGTCGAGGGAGAAGTCGACGGGGGCGCCGTGCTGCGGGGTGAGGGTGACCGTGGCGTTCAGGTCGGCGAAGGAGCGCGCGCCCTGGTAGATGGTGACGAAGACGAGGATGCGCCGGAAGGCCTGCTGGTGGTCGAGGTTGATGGTGAGGTTCTCGCCGGTGGCCATGGCGCCGGTGCGGTCGTCGCCGTCGAGGTGGATGTACGGCGGCTGGTGCAGGGCTCCGTAGGCGTTGCCGAGGGCCTGGATGACGCCCTTGCGGCCGTCGGCCAGTTCGTACAGGGCGCACAGGTCGAGGTCGAGGTCGTTGTGCATGGCGACCGGGCGGCCCAGTTTGCTGGCCCAGCCGGAGAACTGCTTGCGCACCTGCCAGTTGAGGTTGACGCGCATGGCGCCCGAGGTGCCGCCCTGCTTGGTGAGGGAGACGGACGGGGACGCCTTGGTGAGTGTCACCTTGCTCAGGCTGACCGGGGGCGCCTGGGGTGCGGGCGGCGGGACCGGCGGCATGGCGGGCGGCGGGGGCATCGTCACGGGCGGCGCCGGGGGCGGGGTCATGGGGGCGGCGGGCGTGGGCGCCGCCTGCTGGGGTTCGTCGACGCTGATGCCGTAGTCGGTGGCCAGGCCCGCGAGGCCGGTGCCGTAGCCCTGGCCGACGGCGCGGAACTTCCAGGCGCCCTGCCGGCGGTAGAACTCGCCGAGGACGAACGCGGTCTCCACGGTGGCGCCGGTGCTGTCGAAGCGGGCGACGACCGCGCCCTGGGCGTCACGGACCTCGATGTAGAGGCCGGGGACCTGGCCGAAGGCCCCGCCGTCCGCGGAGGCGGCGAGGATGACGGTCTCGATCGAGGGTTCCACGCGCGGGAGGTCGACGAGGAGGCGGTCGGTGACCTGGGCACCCGCGGTCGTCTTGCCCTCGTGCCGGACGGCCCCGGACGCGTGGGCGGGCTGGTTGTAGAAGACGAAGTCGTCGTCGGAGCGGACCTTGCCGCCGACGAGCAGCAGGGCCGAGGCGTCCACGTCGGGGGTGCCCGGTGCCGAGTGCCAGCCCAATTCGACCGTCAATGCCGTGGCCGGCACCGGAACATTGGACCCTTTCGACATTGTCATGTCCGCCCCCATCGTTTGATCTTCGCCGGGGTGTGCCGGCGGGTCGTCGAGTTCTCCAGGGTCAACCTATTCCGTGGGCCCCGGAAGTCTCGCGAGGGGGATCGGAAGAGGGGAGGTCAACCGCCGGTAACGCCCTGGGAACTCGGCCTTTACCTGATCCGAACACCGATTGGCGTCCCTTTTTGACAAGTTCGCTCGCATTGGGGATCCGACGTCACTGCGGAACCGTAAAACAACCCTCTTATCGGTCTCCCCAACCAGCACATCGTGGGCTTACCTTATGTGCCATGACCTCCCCCCGCTCCACGTATGGCGGCGGCTACTACTCCGCTGCCTTCCCGGACACCCCGATCTACGACTCGCTCGTGGCCGAGCGGGGCACCCCGCAGATCGCCCCGATCCGGGTCCCCGCCGCGTACGACAGCCCGGGCAGCCATCTGCCGGCCCTGCCGTCCGCGCTGCCCGCCCTCCCGGCGGCGCCGTCCCAGCCCTCCTACGGTTATCCGCAGGCACCGCAGCCCGCACCGCTGCAGCAGGCGCCCGCGGCCTACATCCCGCAGCAGGCCGCCCCGCGCGGGTACCCCGGTCCGCAGGCTCCGCAGCAGCCGCGCCCGGTGGCCCCGGGCGGCATGGGCTACGAGGCGATGCGCCCCGCGGCTCCCCGGCCCGCCCCGCAGCAGTACCAGGACCCGTACAACAACCAGCAGCAGTACCGCGGCTACTGATCCGTCCCAGGGGTTGCCGGTGCCGCCTGGCACGATGACCCCATGGGACACCCGCAGCTGCAGTCGATCCACGTCCACCCGGTCAAGGCGTTCCGGAGCATCGAACTCCGGGAAGCCGTCGTGGAGCCCTGGGGGCTGGCCGGAGACCGGCGCTGGGCGCTGATCGACGCGGGGGCGAAGGTCGTGACACAGCGCAGACACCCGCGCCTGACGCGCGCCGCCGCCGAGCTTCTGCCCGGCGGCGGCGTCCGTCTGTCCGCGCCCGGCATGGAGCCCTTGACGGTGGCCGTGCCGCGCGCCTCGGACACCGTGCCGACGGACGTGTTCGGGGACAAGGTGGAGACGGTCCCCGCCGACGGCGACGCCGCGCACACCTGGTGCAGCACCTACCTCGGCGCTCCGATGCGCCTCGTCCACCTGGACTCCCCCGCGACCCGCCGACCCGTCGACCCGGAGTACGCGCAGCCCGGCGAGACCGTGAGCCTCGCCGACGGCTATCCGCTGCTGCTCACCACCACGGCCTCGCTCGACGCCCTCAACTCCCTGGTCGCGCGCGGCGAGCACGCCGCCGAGGGCCCGCTGCCCATGAACCGCTTCCGGCCGAACGTCGTCGTCTCCGGCACGGACGCCTGGGCCGAGGACGACTGGAGCCGCGTCGCCATCGGGGACGTCACCTTCCGGGTCGCCAAGGTGTGCGGACGCTGCACGGTCACCACCACCGACCAGCGCACCGGCGAGCGTGGCAAGGAGCCCCTGCACACCCTCGCCCGGCACCGGCGTATGCGGGGCAAGCTGGTGTTCGGCCAGAATCTGGTCCCCCTCGGCCCGGGCACGATCCGGACCGGCGACCCGGTCCGGGTCCTCGGCTGAGAAGATCTGTGCGAGTGCGCCGGTTCGCGGGAACCGCGGCCGGGGCGCCGCGCGTTGGGCATGCTGTGAGACGGATGTGAAGGCCGCGGGGCGCCACGGGCGCGGGGTGGCGACGGAGCCGGAAGGGGGGTGAGCGACGATGCGGGCGATCACGGGTCTGTGGCGCTGGCGGCACAATCCGCTGCGCCGCCGGACCGATGTGGCCGAGGGCTGGATCGCCCTGCTGGCGCTGCTGCTGATCGTCGTCGCCGCGCCCACGGCCGGCTCCGTGGTCGGCGGCCTCGCCCAGGAGTCCCTCCAGGAGTCCGTACGGCAGCAGCGCGCGTCGCGGCACCAGGTGTGGGCGACCGTGGTCCGCAAGCTCGACGGGACACGGCTCGACGCCGACCCCGAGACCACCACGGGACGCGGTATACGGGCCCGCGTCCTGGCCGACTGGACCACCGCGGACGGCACCGCGCGCCGGGGCGCGGTCACGGTCGACCTGCTCAGTCCCGACCCGGGCACGCGTTTCCCGCTGTGGATCGACCGCCGGGGCCGGGCCGTGGCCCCGCCGCTGGACTCGGCGACGGCGTCGACGCACGCCGTGATCGCCGGGTTCGGCGCCGCGCTGCTCGCGATCGCCCTGATAGAGGCCGCCAGACGGCTGATCGTCTGGCGTATGGTCCGCCGCCGGTACCTGAGTTGGGACCGGGCCTGGGACAAGGCGGGCCCCGACTGGGGCCGTACCGGCGCCGGCAGCTGACGGCCTTCCGGCTCCGGTCAACCCACCGTCCGCGCGCACGCTACGGTGGACCGGCCGAAGTCTTCGGCTGGGAGACCCGCGTACTACGAGGTGGGGGCACGTCAACACCATGGCACAGGGCACGGTCCAGGTGACGCACACCGGCACTTCGCGGTGGCGGCGCCGCACGGGTGAGTACGCGTCGCTCGCCGCCGCCCTGGAGGCCGCGGCGGACGGTGACGTCCTCACCGTCGCCCCCGGCACCTACCGGGAGAACCTCGTGGTACAGCGGGCGGTGACCCTGCGCGGCCCCGAGGGCTCCCCCGGCTCGGTGCGGATCGCGCCGCTGGACGGTGTGCCGTTGACCGTGCGCGCCTCGGCGGTGGTCCTCGACCTCCATGTGGAGGGCCAGGACGCGGCGGCGCCGGCGCTGCTCATCGAGGAGGGCACCCCGGAGCTGTCCGGCGTGCGGGTCGTCACCCGCTCCGCCGCCGGTATCGAGGTGCGCGGCGGCGCCCGGCCCACCGTGCGGCGCTGCACGGTGGACAATCCCGCGGGCATCGGCATCGCCGTACTCGACGGCGGCGGCGGGGTGTTCGAGGAGTGCGAGGTCGTCGCGGCCGGCCAGGCCGGCATCGCGGTGCGCGGCGGCGGCCATCCCCGCCTGGAGCGCTGCCGGGTGCACCACGCCTCCGGCTCGGGTCTGACGGCCACCGGGGAGAACTCCGCGCTGGAGGCCGTGGGTTGCGAGATCTACGAGGTGCGGGGCTCGGGGGTGCAGATCACCGGCAGGGCCACCGCTCACCTCACCGACTGCGATGTGCACCGGACCACGTCCGACGGGGTCACCCTCGACACGGACGCCGTGCTGACCCTCGCGGACTGCCGGATCCACGACGTCCCGGAGAACGCGGTCGACCTGCGCTCGCGTTCGGTGCTCACCCTGACCCGTACGACGGTCCGTCAGTTCGGGCGCAACGGCCTGTCGGTGTGGGACCCGGGCACCCGGGTGGATGCCAACCAGTGCGAGATCTTCGACAGCACCGGCGACTATCCGGCGGTGTGGGTCAGCGACGGCGCCACCGCGGTGCTGGACTCCTGCCGGGTGCACGACGTGCCGGACGCGCTGTTCGTCCTCGACCGGGGCTCCCGCGCGGACGTCGTGGACAGCGATCTGTTCCAGGTGCGCAACACCGCGGTGTCGGTGAGCGACGGCGCCACCGCCCAGCTCGACGACTGCCGTATCCGGGAGGCCGCGACGGGCGCCTGGTTCCGTGATCACGGCAGCGGCGGCACGCTCAGCAACTGCACGGTGGACGGCACGCAGACCGGGGTCATCGTCACCAAGGGCGCCGACCCCACGATCGAGCGCTGCACCGTCGACTCCCCGGCGGAGGCCGGCTTCTACGTCTCGGCGGGCGGCCGCGGCACCTTCACGAACTGCCGGGTCAGGGGCAGCGCGGGCTACGGCTTCCATGTGATCGACGGCTGCCGTACGACACTGCGCAAGTGCCGTACCGAGCGCTGCGCGCGCGGGGGTTACGAGTTCGCGGACGGTGCCGGGGACGGGCCGGGCACGGGCCCGGACGTGGAGGACTGCACGAGCGACGAGAGCGGGAGCCTGCGGCAGCAGCCGTCGGCGCCGGAGCCCGTGGTGCAGACGGCGCACCAGGCGCCGGGCGGTCTGCTCGGCTCGGTCCCGGGCCCGCGCGGCACCGGGGAGGAGCCCGCGGCCCCCGACACGCGGCCCGGTGAGCCGTCCCGCACCTCCCAGGACGTCCTCGGTGAACTCGACGCGCTGGTCGGCCTGGAGAGCGTCAAGCGCGAGGTGCGGGCCCTCACCGACATGATCGAGGTGGGCCGCCGCCGCCGCGAGGCCGGGCTGAAGGCGGCCTCGGTCAAGCGCCATCTGGTCTTCACCGGCTCTCCCGGCACCGGCAAGACGACGGTCGCCCGGCTCTACGGGGAGATCCTCGCCTCCCTCGGCGTGCTGGAGAAGGGGCATCTGGTGGAGGTGTCCCGGGTCGACCTGGTCGGAGAGCACATCGGCTCGACGGCGATCCGTACGCAGGAGGCGTTCGAGAAGGCGCGCGGCGGTGTGCTGTTCATCGACGAGGCGTACGCGCTGTCTCCGGAGGACTCCGGCCGGGACTTCGGCAAGGAGGCCATCGACACCCTGGTGAAGCTGATGGAGGACCATCGGGACGCGGTCGTCGTCATCGTGGCGGGCTACACGGCCGAGATGGAGCGGTTCCTCCAGGTCAACCCCGGTGTGGCGTCCCGGTTCTCACGGACCATCACCTTCAGCGACTACGGCCCCGAGGAACTGCTGCGGATCGTGGAGCAGCAGGCCGAGGAGCACGAGTACCGGCTGGGCCCGGGGGTCGCCGAGGCACTGCAGAAGTACTTCACGGTGCTCCCCAAGGGGCCCGCGTTCGGCAACGGCCGTACGGCCCGGCAGACGTTCGAGGCGATGGTGGAGCGGCACGCGGGCCGGGTCGCCCAGCTCGCCGAGCCCAGCACGGACGATCTGACGCTCCTCTACACCGAGGACCTGCCCGAGCTGAGCTGACCGGGCGCCCCGGCGGCCGGGTCAGCTCTCGGGGCGCTGCCCCGGCACCTCCGGTCCCAGCCGCCCGAGCAGCCGCTGCCGTTCCTCCGCGAAGGCGGGGTCGGCCTGGTAGTCGCTGTGGCCGTGGATCGGCGCGGGCAGCGGGTGTGCCGCGGTGCGCCCGTAGGCCAGCGGGTCCTTGAGGGCCTCGCGGTCCACGGCGGGTCCGGCGTCGCCGGACAGGCGGACCGGCCCGCCGATGGGGTCGGTGGGCCGGTGCAGATTGCGCCAGCAGTCCACCTCGGCGTGCAGCGCGGTGAGCGCGTCGGGGCCGAAGTGGGCGGGGAACCAGCGGCCGTACAGGCGCTCCAGCGGGGAGCCGTAGGTGAGCAGCGCGACCCGCCGGCGGTCGGCCGGGGTCAGCTGCCAGGCCGCCGCCGCCGCGAGGACGCTGCCCTGGGAGTGCCCGGAGAGGACCAGCCGGCGGCCCTCACCTGCCCGGGTCCAGGTGGCGATGCGCCAGGTCAGGTCGGGCACCGCGCGTTCGGCGTAGCAGGGCGGCGCGAAGGGGTGCGCGGCGCGCGGCCAGAAGGTGCCGACGTCCCAGAGGATGCCGATGGTGCGGCGGGCGGAGGCGTCCTTGTAGGCGCGCCGGCCCCAGGTGACGAACAGTATGAAGCCGAAGCCGATCAGCCAGGAGCCGAGGGCCTGCGCGGTCTGGGCGGCCCCGTGGACGACTGCGTAGGTGCCCGCCGCCGTCTCGCTCGGGGTGTCCCCGGTGATCAGCGCCCCGGCGAGCGCTCCGGCGCCCAGGAGCAGGGTGGCGACGGCGGTGACGGCGACGACGAGGGGCGCCCGGTCGGTGAGGGAGGCCATCGCGCGGGTGCTCGCGATCCGGCGGGTGCGCGCGCTGTCGTGCGGCTCGCCCGTGTAGTCGCGTTCGACGGCGACGAGTTCGGCGCGGCGCAGCAGCCAGGCGCGCCGCGCGAGCAGTGCGCAGAGCAGCAGCAGGAGGACCAGCAGGGGCGGGATGACGGAGGCCTGCCAGGTCAGCAGGACGGGCGGGCCGGGGAGGGAGGCGCGGGTGCCGTCCAGCCAGTCCGCGACGCGCTGGGAGACGCCGCCGGACATCACACCGCCGAGGGCGCAGGCCAGCATCACCACGGCGGGTCCGCCGAGGCCGCGCAGGGCGGCGCGCGGGTCGGGTGCCGTGCGGTGCAGGAGGTGCGCGACGACGGCGAGGACGACGGCGGTCAGGCCCTGCATGAGGGCGATGGCGCCGAAGGTGGCGTCGCCCGGGAGGCGCCCCGCCGACTGCCAGCCGGGGCGTTCCCATCCGGCGTAGACGAGGGTGAGCACGAGCAGGGCGAGCGCGGCGAGCGGCAGCCGGCGGACCAGACGGGCGTCGAGTTCCCGGTCGAGGCGGTCCTCGCTGCGGCCCCGGCGGCACACCACCCACACCACGGCGGCCACGCCGGTGACGAGGGCCGCGTCGAGGAGTCGGCCGAGCACGTCGAGGAGCGCGGGTCCGCCGGGGCGGCGGTCGAAGCGGGCCGCGGCCGAGCCGACCGCCGCGGCCACCGTCAGCAGTCCGGCGGCGGTGTGCGCGGCGCGCAGCCGGGCGACCAGCCGGCGGCCGTACCAGAAGCCGGGGCGGCCCAGGGCGCCGCCCGCCGTCTCGTCGGGTTCGGGCTGCTGGAAGAGGGGCTCCTGGGACTCGTAGGCGCTCCAGGTACGGCGGGAGAGGTACCAGAGGAGGCCGGTGAGGGCCGTGGGCACGACGGCGGCGAGGGCGAGTCTGCGGCCGGGCGCGCTCCACCAGCCGCCGTCCGACAGGAAGCCCAGCCAGCTGTGCCGGCCGGCGCAGTCGGGGGTGCCGGCGCACTGCCAGGCCGTGAGGTCCAGGGCGACCTCGCAGGCGGCGGCGACGAGCAGCACGGTCAGGCTGAGCCCGGCGAGCCGGACGAGCAGGCCGTACAGGCGGATCGTGCGGGTGCGGTCGCGGGCGGCGGGGCGCATCCAGTGGGCGAGGTTGACCACCATGAAGGGCAGCAGGAGCAGCCATAACGCGCGGGCGCTGTTGCCGGAGGTGAGGTTGCACCAGACGTACGCCTCGGGCACCGGCCGGCCCCGGTAGTCGTCGGGCCGGTCCTCGGCGTCGACGTCGTCGGCGCGGCGGAAGACGGCGGCGGTGTCGTCGCCGGTGATCCGCTGGGTCCGCGGATCGTCCAGCATCTGCTGGGGTGTGGTGCCGCCGACGCCGTGGACGAGGAGTTCCAGGGCGATCCTGGCCTCCCCGGCGCAGGGGCCGGGTGTCCCGGGTGCGGTGTCCGCGCTGTTCGCGGCGGCGTGTCTGTCTGTGCGGCCCATGTCGGCGGCTCCCCCGTGAGCGCTGAGGCGTGTGTCCGTGCGGGCACAGGATCTCCGTTTCCGGGCCGCCGTACACCTCTCGTCACGGAATCTCCCCGGTGCGTGCTCGGGGCGGGCGGAGGGGGCGTCCGAATGTGGCATGCACGCGTCGGGGCGACCGGTGGCGCGGGTGGGGGCGGCCCGTGCGAGGATGGGTCGTCCCGCGCCCGGGCAGGGGCGAGAATGCCCTTGTCGGACAGGGTGGCCGGGGCAAGGTCGGACAGCAGCGGCGAGAGGACCGGAGCGTACGTGAGCGAGAATCAGAACCTCCTCGCGGAGCAGCGACGCGCCCTGATCCTGGACGAGGTACGGCGCCGAGGCGGGGTGCGTGTCAACGAGCTGACCCGCAAGCTCGGCGTGTCGGACATGACGGTGCGCCGGGACCTCGACGCGCTCGCCCGGCAGGGCGTGCTGGAGAAGGTGCACGGCGGTGCCGTCCCGGTGGTCGAGGCGAGCACGCACGAGCCGGGTTTCGAGGCCAAGTCGGGTCTGGAGCTGACCGCGAAGGAGGACATCGCGCGGGCGGCGGCCGAGCTGGTCGTCCCGGGCAGCGCGATCGCTCTGTCCGGCGGCACGACGACGTACGCGCTGGCGCACCGGCTGGTCGACGTCCCCGATCTGACCGTGGTCACCAACTCGGTGCGGGTGGCCGACGTCTTCCACGCCGCGCAGCGCACGACCGGCCCCCGGCAGGGCGCGGCCACGGTCGTGCTGACCGGCGGGGTGCGGACCCCGTCCGACTCGCTGGTGGGGCCGGTCGCCGACCAGGCGATCGCGGCGCTCCACTTCGACATGCTGTTCCTGGGCGTGCACGGGATATCGGCCGAGGCCGGCCTGTCCACACCGAATCTGGCGGAGGCCGAGACGAACCGGCGGCTGGTGCAGTCGGCGCGGCGTGTCGTGGTGATCGCCGACCACACCAAGTGGGGTGTGGTGGGCCTGAGTTCGTTCGCCTCGCTGGAGCAGGTCGACACCCTGGTGACGGACTCGGGGCTGGACGGCGGCGCCCGCGCGGAGATCGCGGAGCATCTGCGGCTGGTGGTGGCGGGCGAGCCCGATGAGGGTGCAGACATCTGAGGAGGCGCCAGCTAGGGTGACGCTGCCCGGTGCAGCGTCACCCACAGGGGGTTGTCGTCCATGGTTCATCTGCTGCGTGAGGTGGGGCTCGACTTCGTCGGGGCCGCCCCCGTACGGCATGTCTTCGCGCGCGAGACGACCGCGCCGCCGGACGCGGTGTACACCGCGCTGGCCGAGGACGTGCCGGGCTGGACGCGGTGGTTCGCGGCGGTGACCCTGGCCCGTCCGCTGGACGGCGGGGCCCGGCGCGAGATCCGGCTCAAGGGCGGCACGCGTTTCGAGGAGACGGTGCTCGCGGCCGAGCGCCCCGAGGTGTACGCCTATCGCGTCGACCTGACGAACGTGCCGGGCTCCCGGACGATCGTCGAGGAGTGGCGGCTCTCGCCGTCCGGTACCGGCACCCGGGTGCAGTGGACCTTCGCCGTGGACGGCACCGCGCCGTTCCGTACGGCGGTGCGGCTGGGGCGCGCCGGTCTGGCCCGCTCGTTCCGGGGCGCGGTGGTCTCGCTGGACCGCCGGTTGACCTCCGCCGCGTCCTGAGCCGGCGTCAGACGCCGGCGCGGCCTCACTCGGGCCAGACGCCGGTGGCGAGGACCTGTTCCAGGGCCGCCGCGTACGGCGTGATGTCCAGGCCCTGTTCGGCGAGCCAGGCGTCCGAGTAGTACTTGTCGAGGTACCGGTCCCCCGGGTCGCACAGCAGCGTCACCACGCTGCCCTGCCGTCCCTCGGCCACCATCTCGGCGACGATCTTCAGCGCGCTCCACAGGCCGGTGCCGGTGGAGCCGCCGGCCTTGCGGCCGATGGCACGCTCCAGGGCGCGGACGGCGGCGACACTGGCGGCGTCGGGCACCTTCATCATGCGGTCGACGGCGCCGGGCACGAAGCTCGGTTCCATCCGGGGCCGGCCGATGCCCTCGATCCGGGAGCCGCAGTCGCAGGTGACATGGGCGTCGCCGGTCGTCCAGCCCTCGAAGAAACAGGAGTTCTCCGGGTCGGCCACGCAGATACGGGTGTCGTACTGCATGTAGTGCACGTAGCGGGCGAGGGTCGCGGAGGTGCCGCCGGTGCCGGCGGTGGCGACGACCCAGGCGGGCTCCGGATACCGCTCGAGCCGCAGCTGACGGAAGATCGACTCGGCGATGTTGTTGTTGCCGCGCCAGTCCGTGGCCCGCTCCGCGTAGGTGAACTGGTCCATGTAGTGGCCGCCCGTCTCCACCGCGAGCCGGGCCGACTCCTCGTACATCCGGCGGGAGTCGTCCACGAAGTGGCACCGGCCGCCGTGGAACTCGATCAGACGGCACTTCTCGGCGCTCGTCGTGCGCGGCATGACCGCGATGAAGGGCACGCCGATCAGCTTCGCGAAGTACGCCTCGGAGACGGCGGTCGAGCCGCTGGACGCCTCGATCACCGGTCGGCCCGGCCGGATCCAGCCATTGCACAGTCCGTACAGGAACAGCGAGCGGGCCAGCCGGTGCTTGAGGCTGCCGGTGGGGTGCGTGGACTCGTCCTTGAGGTACAGGTCGATGCCCCAGCGCTCGGGCAGCGGGAAGCGCAGGAGGTGGGTGTCGGCCGAGCGGTTGGCGTCGGCCTGCACCTTGCGCACGGCGTCTTTCAGCCAGTCCCGGTAGGCGGGATCGCTTCGGTCGACGTCGAGGGTCACGCCGGACGGGGTCTGCTGGACGGTGCTCACGGCGCTGCTCCTCGGGCTCGCGGCAGCGGCGACTCGCACTGCCGTCCCTTCGAGCATAGACATCTTCAGGACGCTTCTCACCTGCATAAACACACCTTTGAGAGGCTCAAAGTCACCCCTGGGCAGGCGGTCGCGGCGCACCCGGCGGGGGCGCATCCGCGCGAGTGCTCCGAGCGCCCCCGGCGAGGGGCACGCGCGCACTGGTGCGGGACGCGGGACGGGGGCAGACTCCACCCGACGGGGTGCACACTGGATCACGACCGGGGCCCGGCCGGTGCCCGCGCGGAGCGGGCCGGCCACCGAGACGCACGAGGGGGCGGGGCATGGCGGAGGCGGAGTTCACGGCCAAGGGCGTGCGGATCGGGAAGCGCCTGCGCTCCCTGACCCGGGCCGGGCAGGTGCGGATCAGCGAGGGCCGGCTGCAGTTGCTCACGAGCTACGGCACCGAGATCGACAGCGCGCCGGTGCAGGCGGTGCGCGCGTCCCGGCCCTGGTTCGCGCCGGACGACCGGGCGCTCGCCGACCTCAACGGCAAGCGCTACTCACTGACGTTGGGGGATCACGACCCCGCCCCGGGCGAGCCCGGACCGCCCGCCGCGCGCCGGTTCATCGAGGCCGTACACAGGGCTGCGGGGCGTAACGGCTGAGTCACCGCGAGTTGCGTTACCGCGCCTCCTGCGTCACGCTGGTCTCACGTCACTCTGGGTTTACCGGCGATAACGCTGCGAACCAGCCCGCCGGCCACGACAGCAGGCGGCCGTTTCCTTCAAGCACCCTGCTGGATCCGAACTCCGTGTTCTTCCGGACCTCTTCAGTCGGGGAGTCGCAGCCGTGATCAGTTACCCAAGCAGGCACTGCGCGGTGGAGCTCCAAGCCCTGCCGTCGCGGATCGGCCAGGTCCGCAGAATCGTATCGGCGCAGTTGCGCTACTGGCATCTGGACCCGTTGATAGACCGCGCCGCGCTCGGCGTGACCGAGCTGCTGACCAACGTCCATCAACATGCGCGGCCGGACAAGACGTGCACCGTGGAGATCGAGTTGCTGCTCGACCGCCTCACGGTCTCCGTGCACGACCACGACCCCCGGCTGCCGGTCGCCGCCGACCCCGGGGACACCGAGGCGCTCGCCACCTGCGGGCGCGGGCTCGCGATGGTCGCGGCCCTCAGCGAGAGCTGGGGCGTGCGGCCGGAGGGCGAGTCCGGCAAGGTCGTGTGGTTCTCGCTGCCGACGCCCGGCGCCGCGCCGTCCACGGCCGCGCGGCCACCGCGCCGCGTCACCGTGGAGCAGCCCGTACGCCGGCTCGCGGCCATCGGTCCACCGGTCGACCTGCGTCGGCCGGAACGCGCTCCCGCCCGGTCGGCCGTTGCCGGCTGACCGGGCGGTGAGGGGGTCACGGGGGCCGCCGCGCACCGTCAGGTGTCACACGGGCCCGGGCCCTTGGGATGTCTCACCGGCGTCGGGCCTTCTGGGGTCACACGGGGCAGCCCTTGCCGCCGCGCACCCTCAGGTGTCACACGGGGCCGCCCTTGCCCGTGCGGCCGAACTCCTCGTTGAGGACGGACAACCGGCGCCAGTACTCGTCCTCGTCGATCTCGCCGGAGGCGAACCGGTGGCCGAGGACGGTGATCGGCGAGCTGTCGTCGGGGCCCGTCGGCCGGGGTCCGCGGCGCGGGCGCCATCCTGTGCGGCGCAGCAGCGTGATGCCGCCGATCACGACGGCAGCCCAGATCAGCGGGAAGAAGAGGATCCACGGGCCGGGCCCGCCGTCGGCGAAGTGCGCGAAGGTCTGCATGTCGGGTCATCTCCCGGGTGGTCGGGACGTTCCTGAGTGATGACTCGAGCTTCGCGCCGCGAGGGGTCCGGGTCGTCGTACGGGCAGCGGCACCGTGCGTACCCCCGGAGGAGTACGCCGTGGAGTACGCCGTCAGGTTCCGTCGGGCCGTTCGAGGTACGCCACGTTCTCCCGGTCCTCGGCGTCCGTGCCGGCCTCGGTGGCGAACCAGGCGTCGAGGATCTCCTTGAGCAGCGGCTCCGACGTCAGCCGCAGGCTGAGGGCGAGCACATTGGCGTCGTTCCAGCGCCGGGCGCCCTCCGCCGTGTACGCGTCGGTGCACAGGGCCGCTCGGACGCCGGGCACCTTGTTCGCGGCGATCGACGCGCCCGTGCCGGTCCAGCAGCACACCACGGCCTGGTCGGCCGTGCCCTCCACGACCTCGGCGGCCGCCGCCTGCGAGCAGACGGCCCAGCGCGCGTCGTCGCCGGGGCCGAGCGCGCCGTGCGCCCGCACGTCGTGCCCCCGCTCGCGCAGCTCGGCGACGAGGCGCCGTGCGACGGGTTCGTCCATGTCCGAGGAGACGGAGATCCGCATACCGAAAAGCCTACCGACCGCCAGGGTCTTCGTTAACGAAAGACCCTAGGCCGCCAGCGCGGTGAGCGGGTCGTCGAGCACCGGCTGCCACGCCAACTCGGCGGCGCCGACGAGGCTGTTGTGGTCGAGGCTGCACGCGAGGATCGGGACGCCGCCGCTCTGCCCCCACAGGCTGCGGTCGGCGACGACCGCGCGCAGCCGGCCGGGGTCGGCGTCGAAGAGGGTGCGGTGCAGACCGCCGAGGATGATGCGGTCGGGGTTGAGGATGTTGACCAGGCCGGCCAGGCCGAGGCCGAGCCGGTCGATCAGGGCCTCGGTGGCGGTGCGGACCGTCGGGTCGTCGTAGTGGTCCTGGATCAGGTCGATGGCCTGCTTCAGCAGCGACACCTCGGGGCCGGGCTCGCGGCCGGCCGCCGTGAGCAGGGCCAGCGGGTCGGCCTCGACGTCCAGACAGCCCCGGCTGCCGCAGTGGCAGGGCCGGCCCTCGGGGTTGACGGTGAGGTGTCCGACCTCCAGGGCCAGCCCCGAACTCCCGGTGTGCAGACGGCCGTCCAGGACGAGCGCGCCGCCGACGCCCCGGTGCCCGGTGGCCACGCACAGCAGATCGCGGGCGCCGCGCCCGGCGCCGTGCCGGTGTTCGGCGAGCGCGGCCAGGTTGACGTCGTTGCCGGTGAACGCCGGTCCGGTGATCCCGGCCGCGCGCACGCACTCGGTGAAGATACGGCGGACGGGGGCGCCCACGGGCCACGCCAGGTGCAGCGGGTTGAGGGCGAGGCCGTCCGGTTCGGCGACGGCGGACGGGACCGCGAGTCCGGCGCCGACACAGCGCCGGCCGGTCGCGCTCAGCAGGTCCGCGCCGGCCTCGACGACCGAGCCGAGCACCTTGGCCGGGTCGGCCTCCACGGTCTCGCAGCCCGGGGCGGTGGCGACGATACGGCCGCCGAGGCCGACCAGCGCGGCCCGGAACCCGTCGGCGTGCACCTGGGCGGCGAGGACGACCGGGCCGTCCTCGGCGACGGACAGCCGGTGCGAGGGCCGTCCCTGGGAGCCGGCCGCCGCGCCCGGCCGGGCGTCGACCCGGATCAGCCCGAGCGCCTCCAGTTCGGCGGCGACCACCCCGGCCGTGGCCCGGGTGACGCCGAGTTCGGCGGTGAGGACGGCACGGGTGGGGGCGCGCCCGGTGTGCACGAGCTCCAACGCGGGCCCGAGCGCACCGCGCCCACGCTCCAGTCGCGTCCTCGGGGTGGTGGTCCCTTCCCCCGCCGGCCGGGGGTCCGCCTTGCCGCTCATGAGGGCGAGTCTCCCATGATCCCGGAACGCCGTGGCCTACAGGCCGCTCACTCTCAGCGTGAGGTTCAGCCGCCCCGTGAGACCGAGCTCCGGGGGCGCGGTGCCCGGGTGCACGGTGGGCACCCCGTGGTGGGCGAGCCGCGCGGGGCCGCCGAACACGAAGAGGTCGCCGCTGCGCAGTTCGACGTCCGTGTACGGCCGGGTCCGGGTCTCGGTGTTGCCGAAGCGGAAGACGCAGCTGTCGCCGAGGCTCAAGGAGACCACGGGCTGTGGGGACCGCTCGTCGGCGTCGCGGTGCATGCCCATCCGGGCCTCGGCGTCGTAGAAGTTGATCAGCGCGATGTCGTAGGGGCCGGCCTCCTCGCCGAGGGCGTCCCGGACCGCGCGCCGGGCCAGTTCGTCCAGCCACCCGGGGAACGGCTTGACCGGGGCGCCGTCGCCGTCGACGGCCGTGGGGGCGTAGCCGTAGGGGTACCAGTGCCGGCCGAGGCACACCTGCCGGGCCGTCATCGTGCCGCCGCCGGGGGTGCGGACGGTGCGCAGGCCGGCCGGGGGCGGGCCCAGACGCGACAGGCGTCCAGCAGCTCGCGCTGGGCGGCGGCGTCCAGCCAGTCGGGGACGTGCACCGCGCCCGGGGCGACGACGGTGCGCTCCCGCGGGAACAGCTCGGCGTCCATGTCCCCCATCCTGCCCCACGGTCCTCCTCCGCGGTCCGGCGTCGCGGCTCGGTGCGGGCGGGCGCCCGTGGTCGCTTAGCCTTGACGCACGATGAACGACCGGATGACGACGCCCTGGGGCGCTCTCGCGCTGACCCGCTTCCCCGAGGACCCCCGCGACAGGCTGCGCGCCTGGGACGCCTCCGACGAGTACCTTCTGGCGCACCTGGCCGAGCAGGACGTCCCGCTGTCGGGCACGGTCGTGGTCGTCGGCGACCGCTGGGGCGCCCTGGTCACGGCGCTGGCGGCGCACCGGCCGACCCAGATCACGGACTCCTGGCTGGCGCAGGAGGCCACCCGGGCCAACCTCGCGCGGCACGGCGTCGAGCCCGGCGCGGTCCGGCTGCTCACGACGCAGGACCCGCCTCCGCCGCGGATCGACGTGCTGCTGGTGCGGGTGCCGAAGAGCCTGGCGCTGCTGGAGGACCAGCTGCTGCGGCTGGCGCCCTTCGTGCACGGGGGCACGGTCGTGGTGGGCACCGGCATGGTGCGGGAGATCCACACGTCCACGCTGGAGCTGTTCGGGCGGATCCTGGGGCCGACGCGGACGTCGCTGGCGAAGCGGAAGGCCCGTCTGATCTTCTGCAGGCCCGAGCCGTCCGTGGAACGGCCCGCGAACCCGTGGCCGAACACCTACACGCTGCCGGACGGAGTGGGGGCCGTGTCCGGGAGCACGGTCGTCAATCACGCGGGGGTGTTCTGCGCCGACCGGCTCGACATCGGCACCCGGTTCTTCCTGGCGCATCTGCCGGGCGGGCGGGGGCCGCGGCGGGTGGTGGACCTGGGGTGCGGCAACGGCGTCGTGGGGACGGCGGTGGCACTGGCGAACCCGGAGGCCGAGGTGCTGTTCGTCGACGAGTCGTTCCAGGCCGTGGCGTCGGCGGAGGCCACCTTCAAGGCGAACGGCGTCCCCGGGCACGCCGAGTTCCGGGTGGGCGACGGAATGGCGGGGGTGCCGGCGGGCAGCGTCGACCTGGTGCTGAACAACCCCCCGTTCCACTCCCACCAGGCCACGACCGACGCGACGGCCTGGCGGATGTTCACCGGGGCGCGGCGGGCGCTGCGGCCGGGTGGTGAGCTGTGGGTGGTCGGCAACCGGCACCTCGGCTACCACGTGAAGCTGCGGCGGCTGTTCGGGAACAGCGAAGTGGTCGCCTCCGACCCCAAGTTCGTGGTGCTGCGGGCGGTCCGCAGCTAGAGCGTGCCGGCCAGCAGTGTGATGATCCGGGCGACCGCGCGCACCATCGCCTCCCGTCCCACGCTGAGGTACGTGCGCGAGTCGACGGCGTCCGGGTGGGCGGCGAGGAACTCGCGGATCGCGGTCGTCATCGCGAGGTTGAGGGCCGTGCCGACGTTCACCTTGGCGATGCCGCCCACGACGGCCTCGGTCAGCTCCCCGTCGGGGACGCCGGAGGAGCCGTGCAGGACGGGGGGGACCTCGAGGGCGGCGGACAGGCGCTTGAGCAGGGTGTGGTCGAGGGCGGCGGTACGGGTCGTCATGGCGTGCGCGCTGCCGATGGCGACGGCGAGGGCGTCCACGCCGGAGTCGGCGACGAACGCGTGCGCCTCCGCCGGGTCGGTGCGGGCGCCGGGGGCGTGCGCGTCGAGCGGCGGCTCGCCGTTCTTGCCGCCGAGGCGGCCCAGCTCGGCCTCGATCCACAGTCCCTGGGCGTGTGCCCAGTCCGCGGCGGCCTTGGTCGCGGCGAGGTTGTCGAGGTAGGGCAGCCGGGCCGCGTCGTACATCACGGAGCTGAATCCGGCGGCGGGCGCCTGGCGCAGCAGGTCGTCGCTCTGGACGTGGTCCAGGTGCAGGGCGACGGGGACGTCCGCGCGTTCGGCGGCGGCGACGGCCGCGCGGGCGAGGGGCAGCAGCCGTCCGTAGCGGAACTTGACGGCGTTCTCGCTGACCTGGAGAACGACGGGTGAACCGGCGCTCTCCGCGCCGGCGACGACGGCCTCGACGTGCTCCAGGGTGATGACGTTGAACGCGGCGACGGCGGAACGGTCGGCGGCGGCGCGGGTGACGAGCTCGCCGGTGGTCACGAGGGGCACGGCCTGTCCTTTCTGGGCGGGGGCGGGCATGGACGGGCGCGGCGCGTCAGGGGGTGAGGATCACCGAGCGGGTGAGGTGGCGCGGCCGGTCGGGGTCGAGGCCGCGGGCCGCGGCGACGGCGACGGCGAGGCGCTGGGCGCGGACCAGTTCGGCGAGCGGGTCGAGCCGGCCGTCGATCCAGCGGGCGCCGGTGGCGCGGACCTGCGCGGCCAGCCCTTCGGGGGCCTCGCCGAACATCCAGGTCGCGGTGCCGGTGGTGGTGACGCTGATGGGGCCGTGCCGGTACTCCATCGCCGGGTACGCCTCGGTCCAGGACAGGGACGCCTCGCGCATCTTCAGGGCGGCCTCGTTGGCGAGACCGACGGTCCAGCCCCGGCCCAGGAAGGTGAACTGGCTGGACCGGACGAGGTCTTCGGGGAGGTCGTCGGCGAGCGCGGTGCGCGCGTCGGCCACGGCGGTCTCGGGGTGCCGGCCGAGGTGTGCGCGGAGCAGGGTGAGCGCGGTGGTGGCGAAGCGGGTCTGTACGACGGAGCGTTCGTCCGCGTAGTCGAGGACCACGACGTCGTCGGCGGCGGTCATCACGGGGGTGTCCGGGTCGGCGGTGATCGCCGTGGTGCGCATACGTCCTTCGGCCCGCTCCAGCAGGTCCAGCACCTCGGTGGTCGTGCCGGAGCGGGTGAGGGCGAGGATCCGGTCGTAGGCGCGGCCGTGCGGGAACTCCGACGCGGCGAAAGCGTCGGTCTCGCCGGCGCCCGCCGCTTCGCGCAGCGCGGCGTAGGCCTGCGCCATGAAGTACGAGGTGCCGCAGCCGACGACCGCGACCCGCTCCCCCGGCTCCGGCAGCCTCGCGCACGCGTCCGTGGCGTCCGCCGCGGCACGGGTCCAGCACTCCGGCTGGCTGTTGAGCTCGTCCTCGACGTACGTCATGCCGCCACCCCTCCCGGCCCTGCATCCAAGATGCTTGTTCTTGCAAGATATAGCGAGCTTTCGAGCAGAATCAAGCAAAGCGCGGGAACGGGCGTGCGCTAAGGTCACGGGAGATCGACGGATTGGAGGGCGGATGTCGCGCGACGCCCGCTGGAAGGCGCTCCTGGACCTGCTCGTGGAGCGGGGACGGCTGGACGTCGAGGAGGCGGCCGCCGAACTGGAGGTGTCCGCCGCCACGATCCGCCGCGACTTCGACCAGCTCGCCGCCCAGCAGATGCTGGTCCGCACCCGTGGCGGCGCGGTCGTGCACGGGGTGTCGTACGAGCTGCCGCTGCGCTACAAGACGGCCCGCAACGCCTCCGAGAAGCAGCGCATCGCCGCCGCGGTGGCCGATCTCCTGGCGCCGGGTGAGGCGGTCGGGCTGACCGGCGGCACGACCACGACCGAGGTGGCCCGCGCCCTCGCCGTACGCGGCGACCTCACCTCGGGCACGCCCGCGCTGACCGTCGTCACCAACGCGCTCAACATCGCCAACGAGCTCGCCGTACGCCCCCAGTTCAAGATCGTGCTGACCGGCGGGGTCGCGCGCCCGCAGTCGTACGAGCTGATCGGGCCGCTCGCGGACGGGGTGCTGTCCCAGATCACCCTGGACGTGGCCGTGCTCGGCGTGGTGGCCCTCGACGTCGTCCACGGCGCCGCCGCGCACGACGAGGCGGAGGCGGCGATCAACCGGCTGCTGTGCGAGCGCGCCGAACGCGTGGTCGTCGCGGCCGACTCCAGCAAGCTGGGCCGGCGGGCCTTCGCCCGGATCTGCGCGGTGGACACGGTGGACACCCTCGTCACCGACACGGCGGCCGACCCGGAGCTGGTGCGCGGCTTCGAGGAGACCGGCCTGCGGGTCCTCACGGTCTGAGCCCGCACGGCTCCGGCCGTGACGGCGCCGGTCCGCGCGATTGCTTCTACGCTGGGAGCGAGGCGCACAGCCTAGGAGGCTGCGATGAGCACCACTCCCATCGAGGCGGACACACCCGGGGCGAGGGGCTATGTGCCGATCGCCGACCACGGGCTGATCGGCGATCTGCGCAGTGTCGCCCTGGTGGGTGTGGACGGCACCATCGACTGGTACTGCTGCGGGGCCTTCGACGCCCCGAGCGTCTTCGCCTCGATCCTGGACACCGAGCGCGGGGGGTGCTTCGAGCTGGCGGCCGCGGTGCCCGCTCGCACCAAGCAGTTCTACTTCCCGGACACCAACGTCCTGATCACCCGCTTCTTCACCGAGGACGGCGTCGGTGAGATCCAGGACTTCATGCCGGTCGGCGGGAATCCGGCCGAGACGGACCGGCACCGGCTGATCCGGCGGGTGGTGGGCGTGCGCGGGTCCATCCCGTTCCGCACCCGGATCGCGCCTCGCTTCGGCTACGGCGCCGATCCGCACACCCTGCGCATGATCGACGACGTCGCGGTCTTCGAGTCCGCGAAGCTGTCGCTGGGGCTGACCTCGACCGTGCCGCTGGAGATCGACGGCGCCGACGTGCACGCCGAGTTCAAGATCGCCGAGGGCGAGGGGGCGGTGTTCGCCCTGGACCAGGTCGGCGGCGAGGTGACCCCGCGCCGGTGCGCGTGGACCGAGGCGGAGGACGAGTTCAACGGCACGGTGGCGTACTGGCGGCGCTGGCTGTCCTCCTCCCGGTACCGGGGCCGCTGGCGGGAGATGGTGCACCGCTCGGCCCTCACCTTGAAGCTGCTCACCTACGCCCCGACCGGCGCCATCGTGGCCGCGCCGACCACGAGCCTGCCCGAGCAGGTGGGCGGCGAGCGCAACTGGGACTACCGGTACGCCTGGGTGCGCGACGCCGCCTTCGCCGTGTACGCCATGCTGCGGCTCGGGTTCACCAGCGAGGCCGAGGCGTTCATGCGGTTCCTGAGCCGGCACATCACCCCGGGCGAGGGCCACGGCTCGGGACCGCTGCAGATCATGTACGGCATCGACGGCCGCACCGACCTGCCCGAGCGCGAGCTCGGCCACCTTGAGGGGCATCTGTGCTCGGCGCCGGTCCGGGTCGGCAACGGCGCCGTCGGCCAGCTCCAGCTCGACATCTACGGCGCGCTGATCGACTCCGTCTACCTGTACGACAAGTGGGCGCAGCCGATCTCCAGCGACCAGTGGGACGACGTGTGCGGCCTGGTCGACTGGGTGTGCGCGCACTGGGACCAGCCCGACGAGGGGATCTGGGAGACGCGGGGCGGGCGCCGGAAGTTCCTCTACTCCCGGCTGATGTGCTGGGTGGCGATCGAACGGGCCATCCGGATGGCGCTGCGGCGCGGCCTGCCCGCCGACCTGGCCCGCTGGCAGGGCTGCCGGGACACCATCTACCGCCGGATCATGAGCCACGGCTGGTCCCAGTCCCGGCAGGCGTTCGTCCAGCACGAGGACACCGACGTGCTGGACGCGGCCGTCCTGATGATGCCGTTGACGAAGTTCATCGCGCCGACGGACCCCAAGTGGCTGTCCACGCTGGACGCGCTCAGCGAGGAGCTGGTGTCCGACTCACTGGTCTACCGGTACGACCCCCGGGTCAGCCCGGACGGGCTGCGCGGCGACGAGGGCACGTTCTCCATCTGCTCCTTCTGGTACGTGGAGGCCCTGGTGCGCGCGGGCCGGCTGGACGAGGCCCGGCTGGCCTTCGAGAAGATGCTCACGTACGCCAACCATCTGGGCCTGTACGCCGAGGAGATCAGCCACACGGGCGAGCAACAGGGCAACTTCCCGCAGGCGTTCACACATCTGGCCCTGATCAGCGCCGCGTTCAACCTGGACCGTGCGCTGGGCTGAGGCTCAGTGCCCGTGCCCCGGCTCGTCGGCGTGGGGCTCCTCGGTGCTCTGCGTGGCGCCGGCCCGGATCGTGAAGGCGGCGGTGTGGACCTTGCCCTCGTGCTTGAAGTCCAGGAAGAGCCGGTAGCTGCCGGCGCTCGGTGCCGTGGCGGTGAAGGAGACGTCCGGGCCGGGCCTCGTGGTGCCGTCGCCGGGCTCGCCGTTGGGGTGGACGTGGAGGTAGGCGAGGTCGCCGGAGCGCAGGGCGACCAGGTGTCCGTAGGCGCCGAGGTAGGGCTGGAGGTCGGTCACCGGGCGGCCGTCGCGGGACACCTTCAGCTTGAGCTCGCCCGCCTTGCCCGGACGCAGGCCGCCGTCGAGCCGGACCTCGTAGCCGTCGACCTTCGCGGTGCTGTTCGGGACCGGGAGGCGCTGCGACTCGTAGGGGCCGGAGGCCGCGAGGTCCGCGCCGAGGGTGAGGTTCTCGGCACCCTTCCTCGCCGGGGTGAAGTCGGCGAAGACGCGGTAGCCGCCCGCGCGCGGCAGGTCCACCGGGATGCTCCAGGTGCCGTCGGCGGCGCGGGTGGGGTGCAGATGGCGGTAGGTGCCCAGGTCGCGTGAGGCCACGATGAGGTGCAGTTCCTTCTCGTGCTCGCGCTGGTACGCGGTGACGGCCCGGCCCGCGCCGTCGCGGATCACGAAGCTCAGCTTCGAGCGCTCGCCGGCGGCGACCCGCGGGGTGGCGAGGTCGAGGGTGTAGCCGCCCTCGGAGATCTGCAGTCCCCCGGCGGGCTCCGCCTCGTGCCCGCCGTGGTCACCTTCCTCCGCCGGCTCCGCCGAGGCCCGGGGGTGGGTGTCGTGGCGGGCGGGCACGGCGTCCTCGACGACGGGGTCGAACGCCTGGCCGACGCCGTAGGCCGTGCCGAATGTCGCGGCCAGCGCGGCGGTGAACGCGGTGATCCTCAGTCCGGCATGCATGGCGGTCTCCTGCGGGTCTGATGCTGCTGCGTCTGTCCTTCGATGCAGTTCACCATACCCCTGGGGGGTACCAAGTCAAGTCGAGGGAGAGGACTTGCCTCCCTTACCCCCCAGGGGTATACATGGACTCCGGCGAGGGTACCCCCGCCCCGTATCAGGGTCGATCACCGACCCCCTGCCAAGGAGGAACGCATGTCCACCACCACGTACGCGGTCTCCGGGATGAGCTGCGGCCACTGCCGGGCCACGCTCACCGAGGCCATCGGCGGGCTGGACGGCGTCACCGGAGTCGACGTCGATCTCGCCACCGGACTGGTCACCGTCACCAGCGCCGCCGAGCCGGACGACGCACGCGTGGCCGCCGTCGTGGACGACGCCGGCTACGAGCTCACCGGCCGCGCCGCCTGACGCACCCCTCCCCCGGGGCCCGGCCACGCCGGGCCCCCGCCCGCATCCCTCACCAGGAGCAGTGATGACCACCACCGCGACCGGCCCGACGAGCGACGTGGAGCTCGCCATCGGCGGCATGACGTGCGCCTCGTGCGCGGCGCGCGTCGAGAAGAAGCTGAACCGCATGGAGGGCGTGACCGCCACCGTCAACTACGCCACCGAGAAGGCCAGGGTCAGCTTCGCCGCCGGGGTCTCCGTCCAGGACCTGATCTCCACCGTCGAGGCGACCGGGTACACCGCCCGGGAGCCCGAGCCGCCCGCCGCCGACATCCCGGCGGGCCAGGACGGAGACGGGGACGGGGGCGACGGCCTGCGGACGCTCCGGCAGCGGCTGGTGACGGCGGTGGTCCTGGCGGTGCCCGTCGTCGCGATGGCGATGGTCCCGGCCCTGCAGTTCGAGTACTGGCAGTGGCTGTCGCTCACCCTGGCGGCGCCCGTGGTGACGTATGCCGCCTGGCCCTTCCACCGGGCCGCGTTCACCAATCTGCGGCACGGCGCCGCGACCATGGACACCCTGATCTCGGTCGGCACGTCGGCCGCGTTCCTGTGGTCGCTGTGGGCGCTGTTCCTGGGCACGGCCGGCGAGCCCGGCATGACCCACCCCTTCGAGCTGACCATCGCCCGCGGCGACGGCTCGGGGAACATCTACCTGGAGGCGGCCGCCGGTGTCACCGCCTTCATCCTGGCCGGGCGCTACTTCGAGGCCCGCTCCAAGCGCAAGGCGGGCGCGGCCCTGAAGGCCCTGCTGGAGCTGGGTGCCAAGGACGTCACCGTCCTGGGCCCGGACGGCACCGAACGGACCGTACCGGTCGGGCAGTTGGCCGTGGGCGACCGCTTCCTCGTCCGTCCCGGCGAGAAGATCGCCACCGACGGCACGGTGGTCGAGGGTTCCTCCGCGGTGGACGCATCGATGCTGACCGGAGAGTCCGTGCCGGTCGAGGTCTCCGTCGGCGACCCGGTGACGGGCGCGACGCTGAACGCGGGCGGCCGGCTGGTCGTCGAGGCGACGCGTGTCGGCGCGGACACCCAACTGGCGCGGATGGCTCGGCTGGTGGAGGATGCGCAGAACGGCAAGGCCGCCGCGCAGCGGCTGGCGGACCGGATCTCCGCCGTGTTCGTGCCGATCGTCATCGCCCTGGCACTGGGCACCCTCGGCTTCTGGCTGGGCAACGGCGCCGGTACGGCAGCCGCGTTCACGGCAGCCGTGGCCGTGCTCATCATCGCCTGCCCCTGCGCCCTGGGCCTGGCCACGCCGACCGCGCTGCTGGTCGGCACCGGGCGCGGCGCGCAGCTCGGCATCCTCATCAAGGGCCCCGAGGTACTGGAGTCCACGCGCCGGGTCGACACCGTCGTCCTGGACAAGACGGGCACCGTCACGACCGGCCGGATGACGCTGCTGGCCGTGCACACCGCCACCGGCACGGAGGAGGAGGACGTGCTGCGGCTGGCGGGGGCGCTGGAGCACGCCTCCGAGCACCCGGTCGCCCGTGCGGTGGCCGAGGGGGCCCTGGGCCGGCTCGGATCGCTGCCCGCGCCCGAGGAGTTCGCGAACGTGCCGGGGCTCGGCGTGCGGGGCGTGGTCGAGGGGCACAGCGTGCTCGTGGGCCGCGAGCGGCTGCTCACCGGCGAGGTGCCGGAGCTGCCGGAGGAGCTGCGGCGGGCCCTGGAGTCCGCCGAGGCGGCGGGCCGTACGGCGGTCGTGGTGGCCTGGGGCGGCGCCGCACGGGCGGTGCTGGAGGTCGCCGACGCGGTGAAGCCGACCAGCCGGGAGGCTGTCGCACGGCTGCGGGACCTCGGTCTGACGCCGATGCTGCTGACGGGTGACAACCGTCGGGTCGCCCTGGCGGTCGCCGCCGAGGTCGGCGTCGCGGCCGACGACGTGATCGCCGAGGTGCTGCCGCAGGACAAGGCCGACATCGTCAAGCGGCTGCAGGACGAGGGCCGTTCGGTCGCCATGGTGGGTGACGGCGTCAACGACGCGGCCGCGCTGGCCCAGGCCGACCTGGGGCTCGCGATGGGCACCGGGACGGACGCGGCGATCGAGGCCGGTGACCTCACGCTCGTGCGCGGCGACCTGCGTGCCGCCGCCGAC
Source organism: Streptomyces nigra (assembly GCF_003074055.1). Taxonomy (NCBI): domain Bacteria; kingdom Bacillati; phylum Actinomycetota; class Actinomycetes; order Kitasatosporales; family Streptomycetaceae; genus Streptomyces; species Streptomyces nigra. The sequence goes on from NZ_CP029043.1 coordinate 724,844, forward strand.
GCCATCCGGCTCGCCCGCCGTACGCTCGGTACGATCCGGTCGAACCTGTTCTGGGCCTTCGCCTACAACGTCGCCGCGCTGCCGCTGGCCGCGGCCGGGCTGCTCAACCCGATGATCGCGGGGGCGGCGATGGCCTTCTCCTCGGTGTTCGTGGTCGGCAACTCGCTGCGGCTGCGGTCCTTCCGCGCCACGGACTGAGGGCCGTAAGGGACAGGAGGGGCGCCGCGGTCGCGGCGCCCCTCCGCCGTGTGCCGTCGGCTCAGCCGAACGCCTTCACGGCCTGGTAGTAGGTCCACGCCGTGCTGTTGCAGGTGGTCTTGCTCGCGCCGCTGTACCCGGCGCACACACGCTTGAGGTCTTCGTAGAAGGCGCTGTCGAGACGGGACTTGTTGGCGCTGAACGTGCCCAGGGCCTTGTAGTTGCGATAGCCGAAGTCATGCCGGGCACAGGACGTCTGGAACGGGAAGCCGAAGGGGTTGTCCGGGGACGAGGAGCAGTAGTCGGTGGACCAGTCGAATCCGTAGGCGGCCCATCCGGACTGGTTGTTGCGGGCGGAGACCCAGGCGTTGTAGCTGGACGCGGACGTCTGCGTCCAACTGGACAGTACCTGGGGCTTGTCCGCGGGAGCGGCCTGGGCGGCCGGTGCGAGGACGACGAGAGTCGCGACGGACACGGCCGAGGCGGCGAGCGTGGTGGTGAGTGTGCGGCGCATTTCCACACCTCCATGAGGCTGCGGTCCGCCCGTCGGACCGCAGGTTCATGACAAGATGATTGACACCTGAACGGTCGTTTACTCCGTTACGGCTCAACAAACCGTCAACTCGGGGGACTTGACAGGGGTTCGGGGCACTCGGGGCAAGGGTCAGGAGGGCCTGGAACAGCGGGCCGCAGCGGTCTCCAGGGGGTTGCGCCGCTCAATCCGCCGTCGGGCCCCGCCCCTTGTCGAGGAAGCGGCGCAGCCTGCTCAGCGGCCAGGCGTCGATCACGTCGTCCGCGGTGAGCCAGCCACGCTGGGCCGTGCCCACCCCGAAGCGCAGATTGGCCAGATGGGTCACCGCGTGGGCGTCACTGTCGACGGCGAACCGCGCCCCGTGCCGCCGGGCCCGCAGGATGTCCTCGTCCCGCAGATCGAGCCGGTCCGGATGGGAGTTGATCTCCAGCGCGGTGCCGGTGCGCGCGCAGGCCGCGAAGACCGCGTCGAGGTCGGCGTCGATGCCGGGACGCCGGCCGATGAGACGGGTGGTGGGGTGCCCGATGATGTGGACGTGCGGGTTCTCGCAGGCCCGGATCAGACGGCGGGTCATCGTGTCGCGGTCCTGGTCGAAGTGCGAGTGCACCGAGGCCACGCACACGTCGAAGTCCGCCAGGAACTCGGCGGGCCAGTCCACCTCGCCGTCGGGGCCGATGTTCAGCTCCACGCCGTGCAGCAGCCGCATCCCGCCGTACGTCCCGTCCAGCGCGCGGAGGCGGGCGCGCTGGGCGAGCATCCGCTCGGCCGTCATCCGCTGCATCGCCATGTCCGGGCCGTGGTCGGTGACGGCGTAGTAGGCGTGGCCCCGTGCGGCGGCCGCAGCGGCCATCTCCTCCAGCGGGGCCAAGCCGTCCGTCAGATCGGTGTGCGTGTGCAGATCACCCCGGAGGTCCGGCTCCTGGAGCAGGACGGGCAGTTCGCCGCGCAGCCCGGCCTCGATCTCGCCCCGGTCCTCACGCAGCGGCGGCGGGATCCACGGCAGGCCGAGCCGGGCGTAGACCTCCTCCTCGGTCCCGGAGACGATCCGCACCCCGCTCTCCACGTCGAACAGCCCGTACTCGGAGAGCTTGAGCTTCTGGCGACGGCCAGCTCGCGGATGCGGATGTTGTGCGCCTTGGAGCCGGTGAAGTACTGCATCGCGGCGCCCCACGCGTCCGGCGGGACGACCCGAAGATCGACCTGGAGGCCTTGCGCGGTGCGGACCGACGTCTTCTTCTCGCCGCTCGCGACGACCTCCCGGACCTCGGGCAGCGCGGTGAAGGCCCGCATCACCGGGCCGGGCTCGGTGGCCGCGGCCAGGATGTCGACGTCGCCGATCGTCTCGCGGGCGCGGCGCAGCGATCCCGCGTAGGCGCAGCGCTCGCAGCCGGGCACCCGGGACAGCGCGGCGACGATGTCCTCGGCCAGTTCCAGGGCGACGTCGATCAGGAGCCGGTCGCCGAAGGACCGCAGCAGGCGGATGCCGTGGAGGATCTTGGCCTCGGTCCGGGGCCCGAAGCCCTTGAGGCCGCGCAGCCTCTCCTGGGCGATGGCGTCCTCGAGTTCGTCGACGGTGGAGATGCCCAGCTCCCGGTGGAGGACGAGGGACTTCTTCGGGCCGAGCGTCGGTATGGCGGTCAGCTGCCGGACCCCGGCGGGGACACGCTCCCGCAGCTCCTCCACCGCCGCCACCCGGCCGGTGGAGAAGTACTCGACGACCTTCTCGGCGATGGACCGGCCGACGTTCGGGATCTCCTTGAGCTGGTCCACGTCGAGGGTGGACACGTCGGCGGGATGGGCGCCCAGGGCACGGGCCGCCTTCTCGTAGACACGTGCCTTGAACGCGTCGCCTCCCGTGAGGGAGATCAGGTCCGCGTACTCCTGGAGGAGCGCGGCCACCTCGTCGTTGGACCGGGCCACCCCTCCAGCGTAGGCACGGATCAGGCAGGGCTCCCGGCGGGCGGTGTGGCAGCCGGGTCCGGTTCGCCGGCCGTGGCGGAGAGCGGCGGGTGGGCCGGGGTGACCTGCTCCCTGGTGAGGCAGGCGGCGATCCCGCGGGCCAGGAGGGGGTCGGCCGGCAGGACGTGCCGGGCGAACCAGCGGGCCGCCGTCGGGTCGGGCGACGGTTCCACGAACTCGGCGCCGGCGTAGTCGTCGAGCGGCGGATCGTAGATGTAGCCCGTGACCACACCGCTGTCGACGAGCCGGTCCACCAGCGCGTCACGGTCGTGGACCAGCAGCGGGGCGCGGAAGAGGGCGGGCGGGCCGTCGTGCGCGGTCCGCTCCCGCAGCGCCGGGCTGGCCCAGGTGGTGCCGGCCAGCCGCGAGACACCGTCCCTGCGGCGGGCGAGGTCGCCGTCGAGCAGGGCCATGCGCAGCTGCAGCTGCCCGCGCACCAGCGCCCCGTGCCGGTTCCGGAAGCCGTGGAGGTCGACCCGTACCCAGGGCTCGTACGCGGCCAGGCTGGGCGCGCGACGGGCGCTCGCGGTGAGGCGCGGGGCGTGCAGGGCCATCCGGAACTCGTCGCGTTCCAGCAGGCCGAGCCGCTGCATGGTGCGCCACACGGGCCGCACCAGGTGGAGCGAGCGGACGGCGGACCGGGCCAGGGGGCGCAGGGTGACGGTGAGGTCGGCGCGCAGCCGGCGCGGGGTGAGCAGGTCGTCGCGCAGCCGTTCGAGTTCGCGCCGGGTGCGTACGTCGTCGACGGCGAGGAAGCCGCCGGCCGTCGCCGCGACATGCTTGGAGAGGCTGAACGCGGCGGCCGTGCCGAAGGTCCCGACGGGCTGTCCGTCCACATGGGTGCCGATGGCGTGCGCCGCGTCCTCGATCAGCGGGATGCCGAGCGCCTCGCAGCGCCGCCGCAGCTCGACGACCCGGTCCGGCAGGCCGTACAGGTTGGTGGTCAGGACGGCGTCGATCCCGCGCCAGGTGGCCTCCGGTACGGCGTCCGGGTCGATGTTGCCGTCCCAGCGGGAGACGGGGGCCTGCACGGGGCGCAGTCCGGCGGCGAGGACGACGAAGAGGATCACGTCGTCGTTCACCGGGGACATCAGCACGCGTCCGCCCGGCCGGCACCAGCGCCGCAGCGCCAGATAGAGGGCGAGTCGGGCCGAGGGCGTGTAGACGCATTCGCGTCCGATGCGCCGCGTCATCATCGCGGCGAGCCGCGATCCGTACGGCATGGTCACCTCTTCCGTGAGAGCTTCGGCGAAGACCGCCCGGGGGCGGGCTGTGCGGGCTGGCGGACGTCGTGCGGGGCCGTCTCGCGGGGGGTGGGATGAGGGCGTGCGGGGCCAGGGCCGCGGCGTCCGTGGTGGACGGCGGCGGTGAGTGGGGTGGGGCGGCGGTCAGCGGGTGCCGGAGTCGGTGCCTCTCGTGCGGGCGACGACAGAGGTGCGCAGGCCGCCGGCGGTTCTGAGCAGCCGGTCGGCGGGGTCCCGCAGGGCCGGGTGGGCGAGGACGGTGTTGCGCAGGCCGCGGACGGGTCTGCGCCACATCCGGTGGGCCGCCGCGACCGGGTGGGGGCGCGTCGCGAACCCTTCGGCCACCCGCAGCTCACGGGTCTTCAGCCAGTCCTTGTACTCCTTCTCGCCGCGCCCCATGTCCATGAGGGTGACGCCGTCCCGGCCCGCGGCGTACGCCATCCGCAGGTGCATCATCAGACCGGGCGAGTAGTACGCGAACTCGGGGTCGTAGGCGGTGAACCAGGCGGCGAGCACGCTGCGTGAACGGGGCCCGAAGTGCGCGGCGACGGGCCTGTCCCCCGCGTACACGACGGACAGGATGCCGGTGAAGTGGTCCTCGCGGACCTGGAAGAGATGGTCGACCAGAGCGACGATCCACGGCTTGGAGAACCGGTCCATCCGCCCCGTCCTGCGGTACTGGGCGGACTTCCAGCGCATGAGCGTCCGCAGGACGCGCGGGTCGCGTTCGTCGTACACGAAGCGGAACTCGCCGACGTTCCGGCCGAGCCGGCGCTCCTTCTTCAGCGTCGTCTTGGCCTGCCCGGGGTAGGTGGCGCGCAGCCAGGCCGGGTAGTCGCCCTCGGCGGGCTTGAGGTCGAGCACGGGTGAGGCGAAGGTGCCCGTGACGTACGGGGCGAACGGCCGCTGCTCCTCGACCAGATGGTCGAACTCGAGGACGGCCAGGCCGCACGCCGCCAGCAGTTCACGGGTGTCCCAGCCGACGCCCGGCCGGTGCACCAGCGCCTGGCAGTCGGACAGCCCGAGGCCGATGGCCCGGCCGACGCCGAGGGCGTTGCGTTCGTACGGAAGGAAGCCGACGGCCTCCCCCTCCTGGTGCAGCACGGCCACCCGCGCGCCCGGCCGGAATCGGCCGACGCCGAGCGCGAACTCGGGTGACAGGAACGGGTTGGCGTACTCGGGTGACTCGTCCATGGCCCGGTGCCATGCCGCGCGCAGCGGGCCGCTCAGGTCCTCGGGCCGGTGAATGGTGATGGCGTTCGTGGATCGCATGGCGACCGCTCCCCCCAGATGTCCCCCCAGGGCGCGCTTTCCGGCGCGCCCGCCACACGGTCTCCCCCTCTGTCGAACCATGCGGCGAGGATCAAACGTCGCGAAGCGGGACGCACACTGTCAAGGCAGGTGAAGAATCCTTTAGCAGTACTTGGGATCGGACGGTGCCGGGCCCGTGCCGCCCGGCGGCCTCCGCTCAGCCCTCCTGACCGGTGATGTCGACCATCCATGTGACGCCGAACCGGTCCGTGCACATGCCGAAGACGTCGCCCCACATCTGCTTCTCCAGCGGGACGCTCACCGTGGCGCCGTCGCTGAGCTTCTCCCAGTAGCCGCGCAGCTCGGACTCGTCGTCGCCGCTCAGGCTCACGGAGATGTTGTTGCCGGGACGGTGGTCGCCCGTGGGGGTGTCGGCGCCCATGAGGGTGAAGCCGCTCGGGGTCTCCAGCATGCCGTGCATGATCTTGTCCGCGAGCGGTGTGTCCGCCTGGCCGAACGCGGCGTAGGTGTTCACGTCGAGGGTGCCGCCGAAGACCTGCTGGTAGAACTCCAGCGCCTCGCGGGCGTCGCCGGCGAACGTGATGTAGGGGTTGAGTCGTGAAGCCATGGTTCCTCCTGGAGTGACGGAAGCCGACTCCACGGAACGTAGCGCGGGCCACTGACAGCGGCCCGCGCTCACGGCCGTACGGGGCACAGGCCCGGCTACAGGGTGCGCTCCATGCGCTCCGCGACCAGCTTCACGAACCGCGCGGGGTCCTTGGCCTGGCCGCCCTCGGCGAGCACCGCCAGGGTGTGCAGCAGTTCGGCGGACTCGGCGAGGCGCGTGCGGTCGTCGTCGTTCTTGAACGCCTGGTTGAGGCCCTTGACCAGCGGGTGGTCGGCGTTGAGCTCCAGGATGCGCTTGGTGCGCGGCACCTCCTGGCCCATGGCGCGGTACATCTGCTCCAGGGCCGGGGTGAGGTCCTGCGCGTCCGAGACGACGCAGGCGGGCGAGACCGTCAGCCGGGTCGACAGCCGGACCTCCTTGATGTCCTCCGCGAGCCGCTCCCCCATCCAGCCGAGCAGCCCCGCGTAGTCCTCGGCCTGCTTCTCGCGCTCCTCGTCGGCCTGCTCGTCGCCCTTGGCGTCGAGGTCGATCTCGCCCTTGGTGACGGACCGCAGCTTCTTGCCCTGGTACTCGCCGACGGCGTCGACCCACACCTCGTCGACGGGGTCGGTGAGCAGCAGCACCTCGATGCCCTTGTCCCGGAACGCCTCCATGTGCGGGGAGTTCTCGACGCTCTGCCGGGACTCGCCGGTGATGTAGTAGATGTCCTTCTGCTCGTCGCCCATCCGTTCGACGTACTGCGCCAGGGTGGTCGGCTCGTCGTCGGAGTGGGTGGTCGCGAACGAGGCGACGGCGAGGATGCCCTCGCTGTTCTCGGAGTCGGTGACCAGGCCCTCCTTGAGGACGGTGCCGAACTCCCGCCAGAACGTGGCGTAGCGCTCGCTGTCCTTGGTCATGATCTCCTTGACCGTGGACAGCACCTTCTTGGTGAGCCGGCGCTGCATCATCCGGATGTGCCGGTCCTGCTGCAGGATCTCGCGCGAGACGTTCAGCGAGAGGTCGGCCGCGTCGACGACGCCCTTGACGAAGCGCAGATAGGGCGGGAGCAGCTCCTCGCAGTCGTCCATGATGAACACGCGTTTCACATACAGCTGGACGCCGCGCTTGTGATCGCGGGTGAACAGGTCGTACGGGGCGTGCGAGGGCAGGAACAGCAGGGCCTGGTACTCGAAGGTGCCCTCGGCCTGGAGCCGGATGGTCTCCAGCGGTTCGCGCCAGTCGTGGCTGATGTGCTTGTACAGCTCGTGGTACTCGTCGTCGGTCACCTGGTCGCGCGAGCGCGCCCAGAGGGCCTTCATCGAGTTCAGCGTCTCCGGCTCGGGCGTGCCGTCGCCGTCGGCGGTCTCCGGGACCATCCGGATCGGCCAGGTGATGAAGTCCGAGTACCTCTTGACGATCTCCCGGACCTTCCACGGCGAGGTGTAGTCGTGGAGCTGGTTCTCGGGGTCGGCGGGCTTCAGGTGCAGGGTGACGGAGGTGCCCTGCGGGGCGTCCTCGACGGTCTCCAGCGTGTACGTGGCCTCGCCGCGCGACGACCAGCGCGTGCCCTTGCTCTCGCCGGCCCGCCGGGTCACCAGGGTCATCTCGTCGGCGACCATGAAGCCGGAGTAGAAGCCGACGCCGAACTGGCCGATCAGGCCCTCGGCGCCCTTCTCGTCCTCGGCCTCCCGCAGCTCCTTCAGGAAGCCGGCGGTGCCGGAGTTGGCGATGGTGCCGATGAGCCGCCCCACCTCGTCGTACGACATCCCGATGCCGTTGTCCCGCACGGTGAGGGTACGGGCCTCCTTGTCCACGTCGATCTCGATGTGCAGGTCGGACACATCGGCGTCGAGCGCGTCGTCCCGCAGCTTCTCCAGGCGCAGCTTGTCGAGCGCGTCGGAGGCGTTGGAGACGAGCTCGCGGAGAAAGACATCCTTGTTCGAGTAGACCGAGTGGATCATCAGCTGGAGCAGCTGCCTGGCCTCTACCTGGAACTCAAACGTCTCGGTCGGCATGGTTAGCGACTACCTCACAGGTTCGTTCACCGGATCTGGTAGCAGTCACTGTAAGACACGAGGTCAGCGCGGAGAGCGGGGCCGGGGGAACCCGGCCCGGGCGGCTCAGACGAGGTGCGCGAAGACGACCAGGTTGGCGGTGTAGTCGCGGACCTGGCGGTCGTAGTCGCCCGCGCAGGTGATCAGCCGGACCTGGGGGGTGGGGGTGTCCTCGTAGACGCGGTCGCTCGGGAAGCTGTCCTTGTCGAAGGTCTGCGCCTCGTCGACCTCGAAGACGGCCTTCTGCCCGTCGGCGCGGCGCACCTCGAAGCGGTCCCCCTTGGCCAGCCGGTGCAGTTCGGCGAAGACGGCCGGGGACGTCGCCGTGTCGACGTGCCCGGCGATGATCGACGTGCCCCGCTCGCCCGGTGAGGCGCCCTTGGCGTACCAGCCGACGAGGTTGGTGTCATGGGCGGGCGGCGGCTCGAGACGGCCGGCGCGGCCGATGGCCAGGTCGGTGAAGGGGGCGTCCACCGAGATCTTCGGGATGACCAGGCGCACCGGGCGTGACCTGGGCAGATGCTTGCTGCCTGGACGCGCGTCGGGCCCGGCCGGCTCGGCCGTCGCGGGTGCGGAGGAGGTGGCGGCGGGCGGCGCGTGGGGGGCGCCGACGCGCCCTTCCCCGTCGGTGCGGCCGCCGGAGAACAGGGTGAAGAGGATCGTCGTGGCGAGGGCGCTCCAGAACACGACGGCCACGCGTCGGGTCCGCCGCGAGCGCGCGGGCGGGTCGTCGCGACCGGCCGGGCCGGGCTGGGGTGCGGGAGGACGGCCGGCGTCCATCGGGGAACCACCTCACTGGGACGGGCAGCGGGACAGCGGACGGTCGGGGTGGAGGGGCGGGCGGGGCCGCCGCGACGCGCGGGCACGTGCGGCGGCCTCGACGGCCGGTCGCCGGGTGTGGGTCAGGCCACGGACCCGGCGGCCTTCCTGCGACGCATCGCGTACACGCCGGCGCCCGCGACCCCGAGGACGGCCAGTCCGCCGGCCGTCACACCCGAGGAGGCGAGGCCGCCGCCACCGGTGTGCATCCCGCCGCGCGGCTTGTCGTGGTCACCGCCGCCGCCCCACGACTCCTCCTCGTCGTGGTCGCCGCCCCAGGAGTCGTCACCGTGGTCACCGCCGCCCCACGAGTCGTTCTTCTCCTCGGCCTTCCACGAGTCCTTGCCGTGGTCGCCCTTCCAGCCGTCCTTCTCGCCGTCGTCCTTGTTGCGGTACGTGTCCGGGTCGTGCTTGGGGTCGCCGCCCCAGTCGTCGCCGTTCATGACGGAGCCGAGCGCTCCGCCACCGGTGTGGATCCCGCCGCGCGGACCGTCGTGCTTGTCCTCCTTGTCGTGCTCCTTGCTGTAGGACTGGTCGTGGTCGGGCTTCCCGTGGTCCTCGGACTTGCCGTGCTCGTCGGACTTGCCGTGGTCCTCGGACTTCGCGTGCTCGTCGGACTTGTCGGTGCCCTTGCCGTGCTCCTTGCTGTGGGACGGGTCGTCGTTGTTGTCCCAGTCACCGGTGGTGACGGCGTGGGCGGCGGGTGCGATCGCCAGCGCGGCCGTGGCCGTCGCGGTGGCGAGCAGCATGCGAACAGAGCGCATAGGTGAGTCCTCCCGTCACGGCCTGGGCGGCTGACGCTTCATCACCACTGGAGCCAGGCCTTGACGTGATCCACCGTCAGCCATGTCCACCCGGGGCACCATCCGAAGCGATCACATGGGTTACCCGCACACCCTGACGGCCGTATGAACGGGTGTCCCTACCCCTGTGACCAGCGGCATCCCCTCCCCCGGGTTTGGATCACCCGTAAGTGGTGAGACGCGGGGGATGCCGAAGCCCAGCCTCCGTCCAGCCCTGCCCCCGAGAGCCGCCGGCCCCTGCCCGGGGCCCGTGCGCGGTGCCCGGGAGGCGGTGTGGTGAGCCCGGCCGCGCAGACCGCTCCGGAGCGTGCCGCACCGCCGCGACCTGCGGCTTCCGGTCAGCGGGACGCGTTCTTCGACAATGCCAAGTACGCGGCGATCGTGCTCGTCGCGGTGGGGCACGCGTGGGAGCCGCTGCGGGACGGCAGCCGGGCCGTCAGCGCGCTGTACATGCTCGTGTACGCCTTCCACATGCCGGCCTTCATCATCGTCTCGGGCTACTTCTCGCGAAGCTTCGAGGCCCGTTCGGAGCAGCTGAAACGGCTGGTCACCGGGCTGCTCGTGCCGTATGTGATCTTCGAGACCGCCTACACGTTCTTCACCCGGTGGACGGACGGGGAACCCGGCCGGCCGATCAGCCTTCTGGACCCCCTGTATCTGACCTGGTTCCTGGCGGCGCTGTTCGTGTGGCGGCTCACGGCTCCGCTGTGGCGGCGGCTGCGCTACGCCGTCGGGGTGGCACTGGCCGTGGCGATGCTGGCCACGCTGTCACCGATCGGCAACGACCTGGATCTGCAGCGTGTCCTGCAGTTCCTGCCGTACTTCGTGGTGGGGCTGATGCTGCGGCCCGAGCACTTCCGGTGGGTGCGGCGCCGTGCGGTGCGGATCGCCGCGGTGCCCGTGTTCGCGGGCGCGCTCGCGGTGGCGTACTGGGCGCAGCCGCGGATGACGGGCGGCTGGTTCTACCACCGGGACAGCGCCGGGGAACTGGGCGCGCCGCCGTGGGCGGGGCTGGTGATGACGCCGGTGCTCTTCGTCTGCTCGCTGGTGCTGGTGGCCTGTTTCCTGTCCTGGGTGCCGGGGCGGCGGATGTGGTGCACGGTGCTGGGCACGGGCACGCTGTTCGGCTATCTGCTGCACGGGTTCGTGGCGCAGGCGGCCGGGCGTTTCGGCTGGTACGACCCGGCGTGGGTCCACACGCCGGGTGGCGCGCTGGTGGTGACCGCCGTCGCCGCGACCGTCGTGACGCTGCTGTGCACCCCGCCCGTCCGGCACGCCCTGCGCTGGGTGGTCGAGCCCCGGATGCCGTGGCTGTTCCGGCGGGACCCCGCCTAGGGTTCACGCACGAGCGAGGCCACGTGGGCGGTGACCGTGTCGAGGATGCCGGTCCAGGCGGCGTCGTCGCCGAGGACGAGGTAGTTGAGGGTGAGGCCGTCGGTCATGGCGGCCAGATAGCGGGCGAGGACCGGGACGGGGACCCGCAGGCGCAGGCCCATCGTGGCGCTGAGCTGGTCGATCAGGTCGGTGTAGACGGCGGCGTACAGCTCGTACTGGTGCCGGGCCAGATGCTCGAAGCCGGGCTGGCGCAGGGCGTACTGGGTCAGCTCGTAGGTGAGCATGTGCTCGTCCGGGTGGGCGCGGACGTGGTCCCAGTACGCCTGGAAGCCCGCGCGGACGGTGTCCTCGAGGGTCGTCCGGGGGCGCAGGGCCTCCTTCACCACGCCCGCGTAGTGGTCGGTGATGGTGGTGATGACGGACTCGATCAGCTCCTGCTTGGAGTCGAAGCAGTAGTGGAACACGCTCAGCGAGACATCCGCCTCGGCGGCGATGGACCGGGTCGTCGTCCGGGGGACGCCGTCCCGGGCCATCGCTCTGATCGCCGCCTCGGTGAGCTGTCGCCGCCGTTCGGCGGACGGCAGTCGTGCCATGGAGCCCCTCTCGTGGGTGTCAGCTGCTGTGGACGCCCAGCTCGTGGAGGGAGTAGCCCCAGTCGGTGCCCCGGTCCAGGCCCTGGACGCGCACATAGCGGGCCGGGGTGCCGGTGAATCTGGCCGTGTCCAGGCCGCCGTCGCCGGCCGAGGTGGACCAGGCGGTCCGCCAGGTGGTGCCGTCGGTGGACAGGTCGATCCGGTACGCCCTGCCGTAGGCGCGCTCCCAGTCGAGGGTGACCCTGCCGACCAGGTGGGTGGCGCCGAGGTCGACCGTGAGCCACTGGTCGTCGCTCCAGTCGCTGGCCCAGCGGGTGCTCTGGTCGCCGTCGACGGCCCGGCCGGGCTGGTAGCCGGTGAACAGGCTCCACTCGGAGGAGCTGGCCGTCGCCGCGGCTCCGCGCGCGAGGTTCGTGCCGGCCGCGTGGCGCTCGGAGGCGGCCCAGGTGTCGAGGTAGGACTCGGCGCCCCGGAACAGGTCGTCCACGGTGTCCTGGCCGCCGACGCGCCGGATGTCCTCGATCCAGTCCGGCACGAGGCCGTAGTGGGAGGCACCGTCGGTGTTGATGTCCCAGGTGCGCTCGCCGGTGGTCTGGCGGTCGAGGACGGAGCCGCCGTCGACGCTGCGGAAGGGGTAGGTGACCTTGTTCGGGGCGTCGGCGCCGCGCGGGGCCGGCCAGCCGCCGACGCCGTTCATGTCGGTGCCGTAGCCGTAGCCGACGCCGTACTTGTCGCGCAGCGCCTCGGTGCGCTTCGCCTCCGCGACGAAGTGCTCCGAGCCGTTCATGTACTGGGCGGTGAAGCCGCCGAGGCCGTAGACGCGCTCGGTCCACTCGCGGTCCATCCAGCTGTGCGAGGACAGGACGCCGGCGTAGGACGCGGACTCGAAGATGTCGAGGACGCGGCCGGTGGCCTTGACGCTCATATGGTCGACCTCGAGCATCATCTTGCGTTTCATCATGCCCCGGACGGCGTATTCGCCGAGCGAGGTGAGCCCGCGGACGTTGCACTGGGCGTCGCCGCTGTACGAGGGCACGTCGGTGCCGGCCGGGAGCTTCTTCTCGGCCTCGGCGGCCGTGGCGTTGCCGATCGGGTTGTCGTGCTGCGGGCCGGTGCACTTCTCGGTCTTCCAGAAGGTGCCGGTGGACAGGAACTGGCCGACGTTGATGGCGGTGCCGAGGGTGCCGGAGTCGAAGCGGACGCCGCACAGGGCGTTGTCGAACTTGTGGCACAGGAACATGCTGCGCACGCCCAGCGCGTGGAGTTCGTCGAGGCCCTTGTCGATGTCCTCCCTGCTGCACTGGGCGATGTCGAGGATCTGCTTGCAGCCGAAGGGCTCGGAGGTCTCGACGCCGAGGACGACGGCCAGCTTGCCCTGCTGGATGACCTGGCGGGCCTGCGCGCTGTCGGTGACGATCCGGAACCAGCCCTTTCCGGGGCCGCCGTACATCCGGTCGATGTAGGCCTGGAGGTCGTACGTCAGCTTGGCCTGGAGCCGGATGGACGTCATCTCGTCGCAGGAGCGGTCCTTGAAGAAGTACACGGAGCAGATCACGCCGTTGGTGACGAGATCGTTGACCAGGACGCGCTGGCCGCCGCGCCAGGCCCGCTCGATCCAGGCGTAGTAGTTCTGCTGGTGGGTCAGCGAGTCGTGGGCGGGCCAGTCCTTGAAGGTGGGCCAGCCGACCGGGTCGTGCCGGCCGTCGCCGCCCTTGGTGATGAAGTCGAAGACGGCGAGCGAACCGTCGGGGTAGTGCTCGGGGCAGTCCTTCAGGGCGTCCGCCACGCCCTTGTCGGAGAAGGGCTTGCCGCAGATCAGGCGCCCGCCGAAGGCCTCGTTGGAGAAGATGTGGTCGTGGGCGTCGACGAAGCCGCGCACCTCGCCGCGGGCGTCGGTGCCGGTGAAGGGCTCGCCGGTCACCCCGATGCCGGAGTCCGGTGCGGGCCGGGCCGTGGGCGTCCACCAGTCGGATCCGGCCGAGGCGCTCGGGGCGGGGCCGAGCGCCAGGGACAGCACGAGCAGGAGGAGCGACACCACGGTGACGTTCTTGCGTCTGCGGTACGGGCGTCCGGCACTGGTCACGGCCCACGTCCCTCGGTCGGCGACGGTGCGAGGCCGTGTTGTCATGACCTCGCTCAATGTGCGACGAGGATCGCGAGTACCGCCGAACGAGTCAATAGTCCGGGACGGATGACCTACTGACGGGATGTGGGGCGCTCACTCCGGGTGACTGACGCGGATCTTGGACTGCCCGTGCGGGAGCCGCTCCCAGTCCGCCATGAAACGGGCCCGCAGCCCGTGCTTCTCGGCCAGCGCCAGCAGCGTCTCGGTGCGGTAGTAGAAGTCCTCCCGCAGGACCTGGTGCTCCTCCCTCTCTGTTCGATCGAACGTGAAGTCGAACCAGCCGCCGGGTGTCAGCACTCGTCCCACATGGGCCAGGCACTGGTCGATGACGGGCAGCGGCGAATGCGAGAAGACGCTGTGGGCGTGCACCACGTCGAAGTGGGCGTCGGGCAGGAACGCCAGACTGAGGTCGCGCACGGGGGTGAGGGTGGGCAGCCGGTCCTGCAGGCCCATCTGCACGACGGTGTCCTGGGCGGCGAACAGGATGTCGGGCGAGATGTCGATGCCGTAGTAGTGGCCGGGCTCCAGATGGCGGATGAACCGCCAGCCGGCGCGCAGATTGCCGCAGCCGATCTCCAGCATCCGGTGCTCGGGGCGCAGACCATGCCCGACCAGATAGTCGAACTGCATCGCGCCGAGCGCCAGCCACCGCTCGCGGTTCGCGCTGCCGACGGCCGCGTCCGGGTCGGCGCGGGTGTCGGAGCGCATCACGGCGCGGTAGTAGGAGACGTGGTCCCGGTGGCGGCGGCGCAGCCACAGGTCCCGGGCCGTGCGGGCCAGGTGGCGGGGGACGCGCTCGGGGTGGTGCAGGGCGTAGCGCAGACGGTGGCCGAGGGCGGCGCGGTTGGTGGTGAGGTTCTTGGCCGGCATGGGGTTCGTGCCTTCCTGGGGACGCGTTACCACCGAGGATGCGCACAGCGGCGGCCACGCGCCACAGGGACGGCGCCGGGGGCCGCCGGGGGAAGCCCTCCGGGGGGTGTGCTCGCGGCGTGAACTCCTAGGTGTCGTACGGCCGTTGGTGCATTACCGTGGTGGGCGTCGATCGTCGTGACACAGTCATGACAATAGGGCGGGAGGGTGGCCGTGCGTGCTTCCTTGGTGAGGGCGGCCCTGGCCGCCGCGCTCCTCGTGGCTCCGATGACCTCGCTCCCCCACGCCCAGGCGGCCACGCCGCCCGCCGCCGGGGTGCCCGCGTCCTCCCCGGCGCCCGTGGCGGAGGGCTGGACGCCGCCGCTGAGCACCCGGGGCCGCTGGATCGTCGACGCGGACGGCGACCGGTTCAAGCTGCGCTCCGGCAACTGGCACGGCGCCAGCGGCACATGGAACGGCTCCGGCGACACGGAGGACGACGCGAACCACCACGCGGGCGAGAACTCCGGCCGGATCCCGCTCGGCCTCGACCGCGCCCCGATGGCCGAGATCATCGCGGGCTTCCAGGAGATCGGCATCAACAGCGTCCGGCTGCCCTTCTCCAACGAGATGGTCCACGACACCCGCCCCGTGACGGACGACGCCGTCGCCGCCAACCCGGCCCTGCGCGGCAGGACACCGCTCCAGGTGTACGACGCGGTGGTGCGCGCCCTCACCGGCGCGGGGCTCGCGGTCATCCTCAACAACCACACCAACACGACCCGGTGGTGCTGCGGCGTCGACGGCAACGAGCGCTGGAACGCGAGCCGTTCGATCGCCGAGTGGGAGGAGGACTGGCTGTTCATGGCCCGCCGGTACCGGGACAACCCCCGAGTGGTCGGCGCCGACCTCTACAACGAGGTGCGCCGCTCGGTGTGGGACGACCCCAACTGGGGCCTCGGCGACGACCACGACTGGTTCGCCGCGTCCCAGCGCGTCGGCGACCGCATCCTCCTGGAGGCCGACCCGGACCTGCTCATCGTGGTCGAGGGCATCAACTGGACCGGCATCCCCGTCGACGGCCTTCCGCACGAACGCCCCACCCTGGAGCCCGCCCGCCAGCTCTCCCACACCCTCGTCGACTCCGGCAAGCTCGTGTACTCGGCCCACTTCTACGACTACACGGGCCCCCGGCACAGCGGCGCCACCGGCCTCGGCGAGACCAGCGACCCCCGCTACCGCGATCTGAGCCCGGACGAACTGGTCGCCGTGCTGAACCGGCAGGCGTTCTTCGTCGCCGCCGAGCAGGACCGGCAGTTCACCGCTCCCGTCTGGATCAGCGAGTTCGGCGTCGGCGGGCGCGCCGAGACCGCCGCGAGGCCGCGCGCCTGGTTCGAGAACTTCGTCGACCATCTCGTGCGCACCGACGCCGACTTCGCCTTCTGGCCGCTCGTCGGCTGGCACGAGAACCGCGGCGGCAACGGCTGGGCCCTGCTGCACTGGGACGCCGCCGGACACCGGATGGGCGTGTACGACGGTGACGACTGGCGCGCCCCGGCGTGGCGGCGGCTCGTCGAGGCACCCGGCCGCACCGGACCGGTACCCCGGGCCGCCGAGTGGTCCCAGCTCAGCCCCGACCACCGCGACTTCGTGGCGTCACGCCGGATGCGGGAGCTCCCCGACTTCGACTCCGGCGCCCGCAAGGCCGTCTGCCCCGACGGTCAGCGGTTGCTCGGGCTCGCGCACACCGGGAACCGCGGACTGTGCTCGGACGTGACCGCCGCAGACCTGGGCGGCCCGGCCCTCGGGCACGAGGTGGTCCGCGACGAGCGGCACGTCCGCCCCGGCGGCGACTGGGCGTCCGGGTACACCAAACTCCAGTGCGCCGACGGGCAGTTCCTCGCCGGGTACAGCGTGCGCGGGGCGGCGGTCTCGGCTGCCCTGTGCGTCACCGCGCGACCCGGCACGCTGGGCACCGGCGGCCGTACGGTCTGGTTCGACCGGGGGGACGCGCGCGGGACGGCGCCCAAGGGCGGCGACTTCGCGTACGGCCGGTACAAGGGGCAGTGCGGTGACGGCGAGTACGCGGCCGGGATCGCGTACACCGGCCGGATCGGCTCGGCCCGGACCCCGGACGCGCTGTACTGCCGTCCGCTCGCCTAGAGGTTGATCATGTGGCCGGAGAGGCCGTGGATCGCTTCCTGGAGGGCCTCGCCGAGGGTCGGGTGGGCGTGGACGTTGCGGGCGACCTCGTGGACGGTGAGGTCCCACTGCTGGGCCAGGGTCAGCTCGGGCAGCAGCTCGGTGACGTCCGGGCCGATGAGGTGGCCGCCGAGGAGTTCGCCGTACTTGGCGTCGCTGATCAGCTTGACGAAGCCGGTCGCGTCGCCGAGGCCGTGCGCCTTGGCGTTGGCGGTGAACGGGAACTTCGCCACCTTCACGTCGTAGCCCTGCTCACGGGCCTGTGCCTCGGTCCAGCCGAAGCTGGCGATCTGGGGCTGGCAGTAGGTGGCGCGCGCGATCATCGTGTAGTCGAGCTCCATCGTCTCCGCGTCGGCGATGGTCTCGGCGGCGATGACGCCCATCGCCTCGGCGGCGTGCGCGAGCATCAGCTTCGCCGTCACGTCCCCGATGGCGAAGAGGTGCGGGACGGACGTACGGCAGCGGCCGTCGACGTCGATGGCGCCGCGCTCGGTGACCCGTACACCGGTGTTCTCCAGGCCGTAGCCGCCGATGTTGGGGGCGAAGCCGATGGCCTGGAGCACCTTGTCGGCCTCCAGGACCTGCTGGGCGCCGTCCTTGCCGGTGACGGTCACGCGCACCTGCTCGCCGGACTCGTCGACGGCGTCGACCCGGGTGGAGGTGAGCACGTCGATGCCCAGCCGGCGGTACTGCTTGGCGAGTTCGGCGGAGACCTCGGCGTCCTCCAGCGGGGCCATCCGGTCGAGGAACTCGACGATGGTGACCTTCACACCGTAGTTGTGCAGCACATAGGCGAACTCCACACCGATCGCGCCGGCGCCGGCGATGACGATGGACCGGGGCAGCTCGTCGGTGAGGATCTGCTCCTCGTAGGTCACGACGCGGTCGGTGCGCCGGGTGCCGGGCAGCAGCTTGGGCGTGGCCCCGGTGGCGATGACGCAGTGGTCGAAGCGGACGGTGCGGGTGGTGCCGTCGGAGCCCGCCACCTGGAGGGTGTGCGGGTCGAGGAAGGTGCCGCGGCCGTCGATCTCCGTGATCTTGTTCTTCTTCATCAGGTAGTGGACGCCCTTGACCCGGCCGTCGGCGACCTTGCGGCTGCGCCGGAACGCCTCGCCGTAGTCGAAGGTGATCTGCCCCTCCGCCTGGATGCCGAACGTCTTCGCCTCACGGGTGACGATGTGCGCGAGTTCGGCGTTGCGCAGCAGCGCCTTGGTGGGGATGCAGCCCACGTTCAGGCAGACGCCGCCCCAGTACTTCTCCTCCACGACCGCGACGCGCTTGCCCAGCTGCGCGGCGCGGACGGCGGCCACGTAGCCGCCCGGTCCGGCGCCGAGGACCACGACGTCGAAGCGCTCGTCCTGCTCGACCATGGGGAGTTCCCTCCTGAGTGCCACAACCTGCTTCTGCGGTGCCGGGCGCGCCGGGGCGGCGGCCGACTCCTTCCAGCATGGACGCAGACGCAGGGTTTCGCGGCGTCACCGGAGCGTGACGGTGATCTCAGGAGGGTGGGGGCGGGGGTCAGCCGAGGCAGAGCAGGTTCAGCACGCAGAGCTGTGCGGGCGAGGTGTTGTCCTGCGGCCCCTGGGGGTTGTCGGGCGCCGGGGTGGCGCCGGTGCCCGTGTCGTCCGAGGGGGCCGGCTCCGCCGACTGCTGCTGTCCGCCGGCCTGGGTGCCGCCGCCACCGGTGCCCGGGGTCGTGGCGGCGGGCGGCGGAGTGGACTGCTGGGTCCGGGGCGCCTGCGAAGCGGCCGTGGTGGAACTGGAGGGGGCGTCCGGGCGGGTGACCCGACGGGTGGTGTGCGAGGAGGACACGGGCTCGCGCGCCACATCGGTGGCCGACGGCTTCGGGGACGAGGTGTCGCCGCGCGGGGCCTCGGAGCCGTCGGGGGCACTCTGCGCCGGGCCGCTGGGCTCGATGTGCCGCTGCCGGGACAGCTCGGTGTGCGGCTGTTCCGGCGCGGTGGCGGCCTGGGCGCGGTCGCCGGACTGGCGGTCCAGGGAGGTGAGGGTGAGGCCGCCGCCGACGAGGGCGACGGCGGTGGCGACCACGGCTCGGCGCTGGTTCTTCTTCCAGCGGGCCCGCTGGCGTCGCCGGGCCGCCCGGCCCTGGGGCGCGCCGGTCACGCCCTCGGCGCCCTCCACGTCCTCGGGCAGGTCGGAGGGGTCGTCGTCGAGGGCCGCCGCGTGCGCGGCCCCGTCGTGGAAGGAGGCGTCGAACCAGGGGCCGGGGTCCGGCTGCCTCCCGGTCGCGGCCGGGCCCGGTGTCGCGGGCCGGGCGGGACCCGCCACGGAGGGAGCGATGTCCGGGGCGTAGGCGCCGCACCCGGGGCACACGAGCGCCCCGTTGAGGTGCCGGCGGCACGAGGAGCAGTAGTCCATCGGTGGTCTTCCTGGGTTGACTGCGCCATCGGGCCTGCTCGGCCGCGGCCTGGTCGTGTCCGTGCCGGAGGCCGGACGGCCAGAACGCTAACGAGACCATGGACGGGCTGTGTGCAGCCTGAGTGATACTCCTGCGCAGATCCGGCGGGAAGTGTGGGGGCGCCGGGGTCCGGCCCGGGGCCCGTCAGTCGACGGGCCAGGTGTGCGCGGCCGCGTTGAGATGCATGTAGTCCATGTACGACCTGGTCATCCGGCGCAGAGCCTCCCGCCGGTCGGTGGACGAGCCCTTCTCCAGCTGGTGCACGGTCTCCGCCTGCCACAGGGCGCCGTTGCGCCCGGTGACGCACCGCTGCTCGATGATGCCCAGCAGCGGTTCCCGCCACGCCGTGTCCATCCCGGCCAGCTCCAGGCCCCTGTGGGCCAGCGGCAGCAGCCGCCGCAGGACGAGTTCGGTGACGGGGACCTCGCCCACGCCCGGCCAGTACAGACGGGCGTCGATGCCGTCGCGGGCGGCGGTGTGCAGGTTCTCCTCGGCCGCCGCGAACGACATCCGCGACCAGACGGGCCGGTCCTCGTCGACCAGGGCGCGGGTGAGGCCGTAGTAGAAGGCGCCGTTGGCGATGGTGTCGGAGACGGTGGGGCCCGCGGGCAGGACGCGGTTCTCGATGCGCAGATGCGGTCCGCTGTCGGTGACGGCGTAGACGGGCCGGTTCCAGCGGTAGATGGTGCCGTTGTGCAAGGTCAGCTCGCCCAGTTCGGGGACCCGGCCGTCTTCGTGCAGCAGGCGCGGATCCTCGTCGTCGCACAGTGGCAGCAGCGCCGGGAAGTAGCGCACGTTCTCCTCGAACAGGTCGAAGACGCTGGTGATCCAGCGTTCGCCGAACCACACCCGCGGCCGTACGCCCTGCGCCTTGATCTCCACCGGACGGGTGTCCGTGGCCTGCTCGAACAGCGGGATACGGGTCTCCCGCCACAGTTCACGGCCGAAGAGGTACGGGGAGTTCGCGGCCAGGGCGATCTGCACCCCGGCGATGGCCTGGGCGGCGTTCCAGTAGTCCGCGAACTCCCTCGGCGAGACCTGGAGGTGGAACTGCGTGCTGGTGCAGGCGGCCTCCGGGGTGATCGTGTCCGCGTACGTGGACAGGCGCTCCTCGCCGTCCACGACGATCCGCAGGTCCTCGCCGCGGGCCGCGAAGATCTGCTCGTTGAGCAGCCGGTAGCGCGGGTCGCCGGACAGCGCGGCCTCGCCGACGTCGTCCTCGCCGAGGGTCGGCAGAATGCCGATCATGATCAGATGGGCGCCGACGGCCGAGGCGCGGTCCTCGGCGTGGTTGAGGGCGTCGCGGATCGCCTGCTCCCAGGCGCCTGGGCCGCCGGTCGTCAGCTCCCGGGGCGGGATGTTGATCTCGAGGTTGAAGCGGCCCAGCTCGCTGTCCCAGGCGGGGTCGGCGATGGCCTGGAGGACCTCGGTGTTCCGCATCGCCGGCAGTCCGTCGTCGTCGACGAGGTTGAGTTCGATCTCGAGCCCGACGCGCGGGCGCTCGCTCTCGAACGTCGACTCGCGCAGCATCTGCGCCAGCACGTCGAGACAGGTGTGCATCTTCTCCCGGTAGCGGCGGCGGTCCTCGCGCGTGAACACCCGGGCCGGCACATCGCGTCCCATGGGGCCCTCCCGAGTTCCCTCGGCGGTCACCTTTCCGGTCCCAGAGTCCCACCTCGGAGGCGACCCGGACAGCCGACGACGTGGAAGCCGCCCTGCAGAGGACCCGGAGCCCTTTTGTGCCGCCGAGGAACAAACTAATCCTGGACCCGCGCGAGGGACCGGGGCCGCAGATCGGTCCAGTGCGTGTCGACGTAGTCCAGGCACGCCCGCCGGGAGTCCTCCCCGAACACGGCCGCCCACCCTCCGGGCACCTCGGCGAAGGACGGCCACAGCGAGTGCTGGCCCTCGTCGTTCACCAGGACCAGGAAGCGGCCCTCGTCGTCGTCGAAGGGGTTGGTGCTCATGCTCGGCGCCTCCTCGGATCCCGACCGGACCACTGACAGACCGTCAACCTTAGGTTAGCCTTGCCTAATTGGCGAGCCTAGTGTGTCCCTCCCCGTCCCACAAGGTCCCCTGGATCGAAGGAGACGTATGCGCCGCGCGCCCGACGTCCAGCATCCCTTCGCCCCGTACGGCCTGCCGGATGCGCCCGGCACCGGCGCCTTCTGGTCCCGCGCGGGGGCGCCCGCCTCGGTCCCCGACGGCGACGGCGGCTGGCGGACCCTCTTCCTGTGGCGGGGCTCCCCGGCGAGCATCCACTTCGAGAGCCGTCCGGAACGGGTGCCGCTGCGCCGCTGGGCGGACACGGACTGCTGGTACGCCGAGGTCGCCCTGCCCACGCGACTGCGGATGACGTACTGGTTCCTGTCCGGCGGCCAGGCGTACGCGGACCCCTTGAACCCTGCCGGGGTGGGCGGGGACCGGTCCGTCGCCGCCACGCCGGACTGCCCACCGCAGCCGTACTGGCCTCCGGTGGGCGCCGACGACGTCCTCCCGCTGCCGCGCACCCGGATCCGCTGGACGGGCGGCCGGCTCGGCGGGCGGCGCACCGTGCGGGTGCAGCCGGTCGGGGGCGGCGGGCCGGTCGTCCTGCTGCTCGACGGCGACGACTGGCTCCATCTGCATCCGGCGACGACCGCGTTCGAGGCGGCCTTCGCCGCCGGCGCGATGCCGCCGGTCACGCTCGTGTTCCTGCCCGCCGGGGACCGGGTGACGGAGTTCGCCTGCCGTCCCGGGCTGTGGGAGGCGGTCCGGGACGAGTTGCTGCCGCTGGTGGCGGAGGCGGGAGTGCCGGCGGACCAGGACCGGCTCGTGGTCGCCGGGCAGAGCCTCGGCGGGCTGAGCGCCCTGTACGCCGCGCTGCGCTTCCCGGAGCTGGTCACGCGGGTCGCGTGCCAGTCGGGTGCCTTCTGGTGGGCGCCGGGCGCCGCGCAAGGACCGGACCCGCTGGGCGGTGAGGTGGGCGGGACCGTCGCCGCGCTGCTGCGGGGGGGCACCGATCTGTCCGGGCTGCGGATCGCGTTCGACGTGGGCGAGCACGAGCGACGGATGCTCCCCCACTGCGCCCTGGTGGAGGAGCTGTGCGGAAAGGCCGGCGCGGCCGTACGGGTGTCCCGGTCGCCCTCCGGCCATGACCGGGCGGGGTGGCGGCACGCCCTGCTCCGGGACGTGGCCTGGACGCTGGAGGCCACCTGAGCGTCCGCCGCGCCCGTCACCGGGCGACCGCCCTGCCGTAGTCCGCGTCGCGGGCCAGGAGGTTGCGGTGGGTGTCCTCGGCCGTGACGACGCCGTCGTCGAGGACGAGGACCCGGTCGGCGGCGTCCAGCAGGGCCGGGCTCGCGGTGATGACGAGGGTGGTGCGGCCGCGGCGCACTCTCGCGATGTTGCGGGCGATCAACTGCTCGGTGACGGCGTCGACAGCGGTCGTCGGGTCGTGCAGGACCAGGATGTCGGGGCCGGCGAACAGGGCGCGGGCCAGGGACAGCCGTTGCCGCTGGCCGCCGGAGAGGTTGGCGCCCCGGTCGCGCACGGCGTGGTCGAGTCCGTCGCGGTGCAGGGCCACGACATCGGTGAGCAGGGACGCCTCGACGGCCTCGCGGACCGGGCGGCCGGTGCCCGACGGGTCGATGTTGGAGCGCAGGGTGCCCGCGAAGATCTCCCCGTCGTACGGGTTCACCAGCAGATGCTCGCGGACCGCCGCCACGGACAGCTCCGGCAGCGGCCGCCCGCCGACCCGGACCTCGCCCTCGTACGCGTCCGGCGGGACGTTCACCGCCAGCACCGCCGCCAGGTCGGCCGCCGCGCGCGGCCGGTAGGCGGCGATCGCGACGAACTCCCCCGCCTGGACGTGGAACTTCAGTCCGCGCAGCGCCCCGTGGCGGACACCGTCCACCTCCAGGCCACGAGCAGGGGCGGGGCGCCCGTCGCCGGGGGTCATCACCGGCGGGGCGCTCAGGACGAGGGCCATGCGGTCGGCCGAGGCCCGCGCGATCATCACGTACTTCGGCATCTCGGAGAACATCTTCAGCGGTTCGATGATGAACTGCGCGAGCCCCACCGCCATGACGAGTTCGCCGACGCCGATCCGGCCCTCGAACGCCAGCCAGCCCGCCAGCACGGTGACGGCGGCGGCGAGGACGGCGTTCAGGGCCAGTGCGGTGCCCGCGTACACGCCGTTCACCTTGGCGACGGTGACCGCCTGGCGCCTGGCCTCCGTGCTCACCGTCCGGTACGAGCGGAACGCGGCGTGGTTCCCGCCGAAGCCGTGCAGGGGGCGCAGTCCGGTGATGAGGTCGGCGACCTTCGCGCCCGCCCGCGCCACCCGCGCCTGCTGCTCGCGCGTGCTCGCCCCGATCCGCCGGGACAGCACGCTGAGCACCGTCAGGATCGCCACGGTGCCCACGACGACCAGCAGTCCGAGCCGGAGGTCGGCGATGCCCAGCGCGACCGCCGCGACCAGCACCGCCACCAGGGAGCTGATGAGCAGCGGCACCACCTCGATGATGTCGGCCGTCTGGTCGGCGTCCTCGGTGGCGACGGTGAGGATCTCGCCGGACTTCAGATCGACGTCCCGGGCCACCGGCTGCAGCCCGTGGGAGGCGACCCGCACCCGCCAGCGGTGCGCCTCCGTGGTGTTGGCCTTCTGCAGGACGCGCATCCCGAACCGCCACGACAGGGACACCGTCGTGATGATCACCGCCAGCGCGGCGACCGACAGCGCGAGGGCCTCGGGGGCGCGGTCGCGCAGGGCGTGCTCCACGATCAGGCCGAGCGCGATCGGGAAGGCGGTCTCCCCCGCCTGGTACAGGCCCATGAGGAGGGTGCCGCTCGCCATGGCGCCGACGTTGCGCCGCAGGGCGGTGCGCAGGATCTCGGCCCCGGTGCGGGGCCCCTGGTCAGGCGTGTTCATCGAGGTGCCGGGCGATCGCTTCGGGGGTGCGGAGCGTGAACAGGTCGCGGAGGGTGAGCACCGGACCGAACTCGCGGCGGAGCAGCCCGACCAGCCGCACCGCCAGCATGGAGTGGCCTCCCAGGGCCACGAAGTCGCCCACCGCGCTCACCTCGTCGTCGTCCAGATCCAGTGCCTCGGCGAAGGCCTCGCACACCGCGGTCTCCGTCGCGGTCTTCGGCCCCCGCTCCCCCGCTGTGGTGAGCGCGCCGAGCGGGCGTGCCTCGGGCAGGGCCTCGGTGTCGGCCTTCCCGTTCACCGTCAGCGGGACGGCGTCGACAGCGGCGTAGTGCGTGGGCCGCAGGAAGTCGGGCAGCGCGGCGCCCGCCTCGCCGGCGACGGCGGCCAGGTCGGCGCCGTCCGCCAGGACCAGATAGGCGGCGTGCCGGTACGCGCCGTCGACCTGGGGGTCGGGCTGGGCGACGGCGGCGGCCTGCCGGACCGCCGGGTGGGCCGCGAACGCGGCCTCCACCTCCCCCGGTTCGACACGGTGGCCGCGGATCTTGACCTGCCGGTCGATGCGGCCCAGGTACGTCAGATGCCCGTCGGGCCGCCGGGCCACCAAATCCCCGGTGCGGTACATGCGCTCGCCGGGCGCGCCGAACGGGCAGGCCACGAAGCGGTGCGCGGTCCCGGCGGGCTGCCCGAGATAGCCGCGCGCGATACCGACGCCCGACACGTACAGCTCGCCGGGGACGCCGTCCGGGACGGGCCGCAGCCAGGGGTCGAGGACGTACACGTCGGTGTTGTCGATGGGGACGCCCACCACCGGGTCGGCGCAGTCGAACGTGCCGGCGCCGAGGGTGTTGATGGTGTACTCGGTCGGCCCGTACAGGTTGTATCCGACCGTCCCCTCGGTGTCCGCGAGCCTCCGCCACAGGGCCGGGGTGACGGCCTCGCCGCCCAGCAGCACCAGCGGGGGCCGCCGGCCCGGGTCGTCGAGCAGGCCCTCGGCGAGCAGCTGCCCGGCGTAGGTGGGGGTCACGTTGACGACGTCTACGGCGTGCTCCAGGCAGTACGCGACGAGCCGGGGCGCGTCCCGGCGCAACTCCTCGTCGCAGATGTGCACTTCATGGCCGTCGGCGAGCCACAGCAGCTCCTCCCACGACATGTCGAAGGCGAACGAGACGGTGTGCGCGACGCGGAAGACACGGTGGCCGTGCTCGGCCAGGACGGGGTCGAAGATGCGGCGCCGGTGGTTGACGAGCATGTTGGTGAGTCCGGCGTACTCGGTCACGACGCCCTTGGGCCGTCCCGTCGACCCGGACGTGTAGATCGTGTACGCGGGGTGCCGCAGCCGGTCGGGGTCGTCCGGCGCGAACGTCGTGAACGGCTCCGCGTCCGGCAGGGGTGCGTCCAGCTCGATCAGGTCGCCGGTGAGCCGGGGTGCGACGGACCGCACGGTGAGGATCACGTCCGGCCGGGCGTCCGCGAGGATCGCGGCGATGCGCTCGTCGGGGTGGTCCAGCTCCAGCGGCACATAGGCGGCGCCCACACGCAGCACGGCGAACAGGGCCACGATCGAGTCCAGGGAGCGCGGGATCGCGAGGCCGACGGTGGTCTCGGGGCCGATGCCGGGCCGGGCGAGCACACCCGCGACCTCCCGGCTGCGGTCGCGCAGTTCGGCGAAGGTCAGGGTCTCTCCGGCGGCGACCAGGGCGGTCCGCCCGGGGTGCCGGTCCGCCGCCCGGTCGAACCGGTCCACGACGGTGTCGGTGCCGATCGGCGTGCGCTCGCCCGGGACGGGCCGGGGAGCAAGCCCGGGCAGGGCGCCCAGCGGGCCGGTCGTCCGGGCCAGTCCGTCGAGCATCCGCAGATAGTCGTCGAGCAGGAGCCGGGCGCTCGCGGTGTCGCCGTGCCGGTGCTCCAGCTTGACCGTCAGCCGGTCGCCGGGGGTGACGACCCAGGTGAAGGGGTAGTGCGTGGAGTCGTCGGCCCGGACCGAGGTGATGCCGTGCCGGGCGTTCATCGCGGCGAAGGCGTCCAGGTCCAGGAAGTTCTGGAGCACGAACAGGTTGTCGAAGAGCGTGTCGTGCCCGGCCGCCCGCTGGATCTCGCCGAGCCCCAGATGCTCGTGCTCCATCGCCCCGACCCGCGCCTCCTGCACGGCCGTCAGACAGGCGCGCACGGTGTCGTGGGGCCGCGGCCGCGTCCACAGGGGCACGGTGTTGAGCAGGACGCCGACCATGTCCGCGAGACCGTCGCCGTCCCGTCCTGACACGGTCACCCCGAACACGGCGTCGGCCCGTCCGGTGCGCGCCCCGAGAAACAGTCCGAACGCGGCGGTCAGCAGAGTGTTCAGGGTGACCCCGTGGGCCTTGGCGGCGTCCTTCAGCAGGTCGGAGGACTCGGTGGACAGCGTGTGTACGAGGGTGCCCGGCAGGTCGTCGGCGAGGTCCGGCGCGGGCCCTGCGAGCAGGGTCGGCCCGGGCAGCCCGGCCAGGTGCCCGGCCCAGAACCGCTCGGCGTCGGCGGGGTCCCGGGCGTCGAGGGCCCGCGCGTGCTCCTCGAACGAGGGGACGGCCGGGGTGGGATCGAGGGTCTCGCCCGCGAGGAGGGCCCGGTAGGCCTCGAACAGCTCGCGCAGCACGATCTCCCGGGACCAGCCGTCCCACAGCAGCAGGTGGTGGCTGAGCAGCAGCCCGTCGTGCCCGCCGGGCAGGCGGACCACGGTCAGCCGGATCAGCGGGGGCGCGTCGAGGTCGAAGCCGGTGGCCCGGTCCCGTGCGCGCAGTGCGTCGACCTCGGTGTCTGAGACTTCGAGCATGCGGACTTCGACCCGGCGGCCCGGCGCGAGGGTCTGGACGGGGTTGCCGTCGGCGTCGGTGGTGAAGCCGGCGCCGACACCCGGGTGACGGGCGATCACGTGAGCCATGGCGTCGGTCAGCGCGTCCGGGTCGAGACGGCGGTCGAAGGTGAACCAGCTCTGCGCCACATAGTGCCCGGCCGCCGCGCCGGCAAGCTGGGCCTGGAAGTACAGGCCGCGCTGGAGCGGGGTGACCGGTGCGGTGCGCTCGGCGGAGGCCACGGCGTCCGCGAGACGCTCCACGTCGGCGTGCCAGTGCCGGACGAGATCGTCGGGGACGCCGTCGGCGAGCGTGAACTCGGCGTGCAGGGCCGGCTGTTCGGCGTCGCCTTCGAGCCATGCGTCGACCTCGACCGCGTACGGGCTCTGCTGATCCCCGGGATCGAGGTGGATCGCCTGCGACTCGCTCGCCCGGCCGAGGTAGTTGAAGAGCACCTGGGGGCGGGCGGTGAGCAGCGGGGCGGTCTGCGGGTCGAGGTGGCGCAGTTGCCCGTAGCCGACGTGGGCGTGCTCGCCGGGCCGGCGCGCGGCGACCTCGCGGGCGGCGGTGAGCGGGTCGGTGTGGGCGGTCAGCCGAACCGGGGCGATCGCGGTGAACCAGCCGACGGTGCGGCTGTAGTCGTGGTGGACCGACGCCGGCACCCGGCCGTGGTGCTCCAGCTCCACGGCCAGGTCGGTGGGCGTGTCCTGGATCCGGGTGAGCGCGGTGCGCAGGGCGCCGCACAGCAGTTCGGTGGTGCCGACGCCGAGTGCGGTGCGCGTGAGGCGCGCGGTGACGTCGGAGGGCACGACGACCCGGGTGCGGCGGCTGCCTTGGACGTCGGCGAGCAGCGGCGGCGCTTGGAGGGTGCTGAGCCAGTGCCCGAGGTCACCGGCCGTGCGGGCGGAGGTGAGCATGAGGGCTTCGGCGTGCTCGGCGTACGAGGTGGTGGGGGGCGGCAGAGGGTCGCCGCGCAGGGCCGCGGTGAGGTCGTCGAGGAGGACCAGCCAGGACACGGCGTCGATGGCGAGGTGGTGGACGGTGACGACGAGCGTACGGCTCGCCTCCAGCCAGGCGAAGGCGATGACGTCACCGGAGACGGGGTCGAGACGGTCGGCGGCCTGGTCGGCGGCGTGGGCGGGGTTGAGCAGGTCGGCCGATCCGTGGGTGGGGTCGGGCCGGTCGGGTCGTACGACGGTGACCTCGCGGGTCGGTTCCGTGGCGAGGGTCCACACGCCGTGCTCGACGCGCAGCCTCAGCCTGAGCACGGGGTGTGCGGCCACGACGGCACGTGCGGCCCGCTCAATGTCGGCGAGCGTGGTGCCCTGGGGGGCCACCAGGGTCCTGGCCTGGACGAACCGGGCGAGGGAGCCGCCCAGTTCGCGTTGCCGCAGCATGATCGGGGTGGGCGGGAAGGCCCCGTCGGTACGGCGACGCGTGGGGGTGGGCGCGGGCTGCGGTGCGGTCGTCGCCAGGTGGCCTGCGAGGGCGCGCGGGGTGCGCAGCAGGAAGACGTCCCGGGGTGTGAGCGGCAGACCGCGCGTCCTGGCCCGGTTGACGACGGTGAGGGCGACGATGCTGTCGCCTCCGGCCCGGAAGAAGTCGGTGTCGGCGTCCACGGGGACGCCGGGCAGCGTCTCGGTGAACAGGTCGACGAGCGCGGCCAGCCCGCCGTCGGTGCTGAGGGCCGCCGGAGTGTCGTCCTCGGTGGCGGGCACGGTCAGGGCCGCGCGGTCCAGCTTGCCGTTGACGGTGAGTGGCAGCGCGTCGATCCGTACGGCCCGGGCCGGGACCATGTGCGCGGGCAGCTTCGCGGAGAGCAGGGCGGTGAGGTCGCCGGGAATCTCGCCCACGAGGTGGGCGATCAGGTGGTCGTCGCTCGCGGCCACGGTGACGGCCACGTCCGTCACGCCGTCCAGGCCCCGGATCGCGGCCTCGACCTCGCCCAACTCGATCCGGTAGCCCTTCAGTTGCACCTGGTCGTCGGCCCGGCCGACGAACTCCAGCTCGCCGTCGAGGGTGCGTATGGCGAGGTCGCCCGTGTGGTACATGCGGGAGCCGTCCGCCGCGAACGGGTCGGCCACGAAGCGGGCGGCGGTGAGCGCGGGCCTGCCCAGATACCCGAGGGACACCTGGTCGCCGGACACGTAGACGGCACCGACACGACCGGGCGGCACGGGCCTGAGCCGCTCGTCCAGCAGGTGGGTGACGAGGCCGGGGATCGGGCCGCCGATGGGGCTGGCGCCCGTGTCGTGCGCGAAGTCCTCGTCGGTCAGGGCGCGGTGGGTGACGTGGACCGTGGTCTCGGTGATGCCGTACATGTTGACGAGCTCGGGTGTCCGGGTGCCGTGCCGGTCGACCCAACCGCGCAGCCGGCCGAGGTCCAGGGCCTCGCCGCCGAAGACGACCCGGCGCAGGGCGGACAGCGGGACCCCGGCCGCCCGGTCGGCCTCGGCGAACTGGTAGAAGGCCGACGGCGTCTGGTTGAGCACGGTCACCCCGCGCTCCCGCACCAGCCGGTGGAAGTCGACCGGGGAGCGGGTCAACGCGTGGTCGGGGACGAGGAGTTCGGCGCCGCGCGTCAGCGCGCCCCACAGCTCCCAGACGGCGAAGTCGAAGGACGCGGAGTGGAACTGCGCCCAGACGTCGTCCGGACCGGTGTCCATCAGCGGCCGGGTCCGGTCGAGCAGGGAGGTCACGGCGGAGTGCGGGACGACGACCCCCTTCGGGCGGCCGGTGGAGCCGGACGTGTAGATCACATAGGCGGGGTCGTGCGGTGCGGGGCGGGGGCCGTCGGAGGCAGTCGGCACCTCGTCGTCGCCCGGAACCAGAACGCGCGCCTCCGATCCCGCCCGGGCCAGCAGCCCGGCGAAGCGTTCGCGCAGCTCAGGGGCCACGAGGACGACGTGCGGGGCCGCGTCGGACAGGACGTACCGCAGGTGTTCGTCGGGGTACGCCGGGTCCAGCGGGACGTAGGCGCCGCCCGCGCTGACGACGGCGATAAGAGCGACTGTCTGTGCGGCGGAGCGTGGAACGGCGACGGCGACCCGTCGGCCCGGCCGCACCCCGGCCGCCCGCAGGACGGCCGCCAACTCGTTCTTGCTGGACGCCAGTTCGCCGTATGTCATCGACCGCCCGGCCCCGTCCAGGGAGCACTCGGTGACGGCCGTGGCGTCCGGGTCCAGGCGGGCGGCGGCGTCGAAGCGGTCGGCCAGGGTCGTGGGGGCCGTCTCCCATGGAACGTACGGTGCCCGCAGGTCGCGTACCGCCGTGTCCGGGCGGTCGAGGAGAGCGGCCAGGGTCGACGTGAACGTGTCGAGGATCGACCGGGCCCCGGTCTCGCGGAGCAGAGCCGCGTCATGGATCAGCCGGAAGCGGGAGCGGCCGTCGGAGTCGCGCTCCACCACCAGGGTCAGCGGGTAGTGCGGGGCGCCCTCGTTCACGATGTCCGTGACGACCAGCGTGTCACCGGGGCGCCGCAGCCCGGCCACGTCGGGGGCGACGTCGAACACGACCAGCGTGTCGAAGAGCGTGCCGGTCCCCGCCTGGCGTGCGATCCGGGCGAGCGAGACATGCTGGTGCGCCAGGACGGCACTCTGGTGGGCGCGCACCTCGGCCAGCAGGTCCCGGGCCGTGGTGGTGCCGGTCCAGCGGGCCCGCACGGGCACGGTGTTGATGAACAGGCCGACCATGTCCTCGATGCCGGGCACGTCCGCGTCCCGGCCGGAGACGGTGGACCCGAACACCACGTCGTCGCGGTACAGGATGCCGCCCAGGGTCAGCGCCCAGGCGCTGTGCACGGCCACGCTCAGCGGGACTCCGGCCGTGCGCGCGGCTGTGTCGGGGTCCCCGTCGGGCACCACGCAGACGTCGGCGAACCGGTCCGAGGGGGTGTGCCCCTCGGCGACCAGCGCGGGGCCGGGCAGTGCGGCCAGCCGCTCGCGCCACACGCGGTCGCTCACCTCGTCGTCGAGGGCGGCGAGCCGGCGTACATGGTCGGCGAAGCCGTCGGCCGGGTACCGGCTGCCGGGCGCGTGGTACTCGTCCAGCAGGGCCCGCAGCATCGGCGGGACGGACCAGCCGTCGGCGATGACGTGGTGCACGGTCTGTACGAGGACGCTGCGGCCCGGTCCGCATCGGACCAGCGTGTACCGCATCAGCGGGCCCGTGGCCAGGTCGAACCCGGCGCGGCGGTCCCGCTCGGCGAGTTCACGCAGCTCGTCGTCGCCGATGCCGGGGCGGTCCAGGGTGGTGAAGGGGGCCCGTACGTCCCGCTCCAGGACGGAGACGACCCGGCCGTCGGTGAGGGCGACGAACCGCGCGGCCAGGTTGGGGAACAGGGCGAGCAGCCGGGTGGCGGCGTCCGCGAGCCGCTCGGGGTCCACGTCGCCGTCCAGGGTGAGGAGTTGCTGCTCGACATAGGCGCCGGCCGCGTCGTCGTCGTAGACGGAGTGGAAGTACAGGCCCTCCTGCAGCGGGGTGAGCGGCAGGATGTCCCGCAGGGCCGGGCCGTCCAGGGCGTCGACGTCGGCCTGGGTGAGCGGCACCAGCGGGAAGTCGCTGGGTGAGTGGCCGCCCGTGGGGTCGAGGGCGGCCAGTCCTTCCAGGGCCGTACGGAAGTGGCCGCCGAGTGCGGCGATGTCCTCGTCCGTGAACATGCCGTCCGGCCAGGACAGAGTCGTGACGAGTTCGTGGGCGCCGCTCGGCCCGGGCTCGGCGACCGCGTTGAACTCCAGGGCGCGCGGCAGACGCATCCGCGGATCGCGTCGCTCGCCCAGCTGACCTGCTGCGACGGCCAGTTGCCAGTCGACATCGGATCCGCCTGCGAAGCGGCCCAGGTAGTTGAACAGCACCTGTGGTGGCGGGTTGTCGAACGTCGTGTGTGTCAGGTGGCGCAGGGCGCCGTACGCGATGCCGTGGTACGGCACCTGGGCCAGGTCCTCCTTGACGGCCTTGAGGGCCGAGGTCAGATAGGCCGGGTCGGTGAGGTCGGGGGCCGTGCCGGGGTCCACGGTCACCGGGCACAGGGTCGTGAACCAGCCGATCGTGCGCGACAGTTCGGGTTCGAGGCCGGCCGCCCGGGCGACGAACCCGGTCTCGCGGCCGTGCCCCTCCAGCTCGATGTGCGCGAAGGTCTGGCGCTGCCCCAGGTCCCGGCGCCGGCGGGCGAGGGCGACGGCGAGCGCGGTGAGCAGGACGTCGTCCACGCCCGCGTGGAACCTCGCGGGGATCTCGCCGAGCAGCGCGGCCGTCGTACGGGCGTCGACGGCGACGGTGGCCGTCCGTTCGGTGGCGACGGTGTCGGCGGGGGTGAGGGGCCGCCGGCCCAGCGGCTGGTCCTCGGCGGGCAGCGGGCGCCGGTGGACGGAGCTGTCCGCGTCGAACGCGGCGAGTTCGAGGAGCTGGGTCCAGCGGCGGAACGACGTTCCGGTCGGGGGCAGTTCGATGGGCGTCCCCGCGGACATGTGGCGCCACGCCATGGCGAGGTCGTCCATCAGGATGCGCCAGGACACCCCGTCGACCACCACATGGTGGGCCACGAGGACGAGTTGACGTGTGGTGCGGCGCCATATGGCGCGCAGCATCACACCGGCCGCCGGGTCGAGTCCCTCCGTGGCGAGCGCGACGCAGGCGCCGAGGGGGAGGTCACTCTCCTGCCAGTCGGCGGTGGTGTCCCCGGCCTCGGGGATGTCGAAGCTCCAGCGTTCGCCGCGTACGAGCCGGGCCCGGAGCATGGGGTGGTGGCGGACCACGGCCGTCAGGATCGCGTCGAGTGTCCCGGCGGTGAGCGCGGGCGGGGTGTTGAGGACGACCGACTGGACGAAGCCGTCCACGGCGTCGGTCGTCTCGCCGAGCCACTGCACGATGGGCGAGCCGACGACGGGGCCGGTCGGGATGTCGCGGTGGTCCAGGGGTGCGGTGTCCTGGCGGCTCGCGACGGCAGCGAGCGCACCGACGGTGCTGTGGGCGAAGATCTGCCGTGCGGTGACGTGGAGTCCGGCGTCACGCAGTGCGCTCAGCAGGGAGATGGCGAGGATGCTGTCGCCGCCCAGCCGGAAGAAGTCCTGGTCGACGCCGACCTCGTCGCGTCCCAGGACGGCTGCCACGGCCGCGCAGACCGTGCGTTCGGCGTCGGTGGTGGGGCGGGCGACCGTGGCCGTGCCGAGGTCGGGGTCCGGGAGTGCGTCGCGGTCGAGCTTGCCGTTGGCGGTGAGCGGGAAGCGCGACAGGACGACTATGTGGGCGGGCACCATGTGGTCGACCATGTGGGTGGTGGCCCACGCCCTGACGTCGTCCGGTGTGAGGTCCTCGTTCCCGGTGGTGGGGATGACATAGCCGATGAGATAGGTGCCGCCCGCCGTGTTCTTGCGGGCGACGACGCAGGTGTGACGGACGCGGGGGTGCTCGGCGAGGCCGGTCTCGACGTCCTCGATCTCCAGGCGCATCCCGCGGATCTTGACCTGGTTGTCGGCGCGGCCCAGGAAGTCGAGGGAGCCGTCGGGGGCGTACCGGGCGAGGTCGCCGGTGCGGTAGAGGCGCGAACCGTCGTCGGCGAACGGATTGGCCACGAAGCGGGAGGCGGTGAGGCCGGGCGCGCCGGCGTAGCCGCGGCCCAGCAGCAGCCCGCCGACGTAGAGTTCGCCGCCGACGCCGACCGGGACGGGCCGCAGTTCGCGGTCGAGGACGTACAGCTGGGTGTTGGGGTTGGCCTTGCCGATGGACGTCGACAGGCGTTCGGCGGCGCCCCGGTAGATGACGTGGGAGACGCCGATGGTCGTCTCGGCGGGGCCGTAGCCGTGGTAGAGGGGGATGTCGAGCCGGGCGCGGAACCGTTCGTACAGCTCGGGGGTCAGGACCTCGCCGCCGCACCAGACGTGCCGCAGGCTGTCGAGGCCGCCGGAGTCCCCGGCGATCTCCAGGAGGACGTCCAGCATGGACGACACCAGGTAGGTGAAGGTGACGCGCTGCTCGGCGATCACGCTCAGCACATGCTGCGGGTCGCGTTCGCCGCCCGGGCGCAGGACCACCAGGCGGCCGCCGCTCACCAGCGGCAGGAAGATCTCGTTGATGGAGATGTCGAAGGACAGGGGAGCCTTGAACAGGGAGGCGTCGGTGGGGCCGAAGCGCAGGATCTCGCCGCTCTGCCACAGCAGACGCTCGCTGATCGCCTCGTGCCGGATCATGGCGCCCTTGGGGCGGCCGGTGGACCCCGAGGTGAAGATGACGTAGGCGAGCCGGTCGCCGTGGACGGAGAGACCGGGGTCCGTGGCCGGGTGGGTGCCGTGGCTCCACTCGTCCAGGTCGACCGCCACGGCCGGGGGTTCGGCACGGTCGTGCGTGCCGGTGGCGTTGAGCTGGAGGACGATATCGGCGTCCTGGACGACGACGGCCCGGCGTGCGGCGGGCCACTGGGGGTCGAGCGGGACGAAGGCGCCGCCGGCGCGGAGGACGCCGAGCAGTCCGACCACCAGCTCGGCGGAACGGGCGAGGGAGATGCCGACGACCTGTTCGGCGGTGAGTCCGCGCGCGATCAGGTGGTGGGCCAACTGGGCTGAGAGTTCCGTGACCTGACGGTAGGTCAGGGCTCGGCGTTCGTCGACCACGGCGATCGCGTCCGGCCTGCGGCGGGCCTGCTCCAGGAACAGCGCCATGAGGGTGGGGCGTATCCGGTCGACGCGGGTGTCGTTCCAGCGGGCCAGTGCCGCCAGCCGGTCGGCGGCGCCGGCCGGGCCGACGGTGCCGAGGGGCCGGTCGGGGAAGTCCGCGAGGTCGTCGAGGGCGAGCTGCGCCTCGGACGGATCGACGCCGTCCGGGACGTGGATGCCGCGGCCGTCGGCGTCGATCGGCCAGTCGGCGGGGCCCTGTCCGCCGTGTTCGGCCCAGCCGAGGACGTCGGCGAACAGCGTGCCGGGGGTGAGGTCGAGGCCGTCGCAGCCGTGGCCGCGGGCCCAGTAGGACAGGGCGATGGCGCACGCCCGGGTGATGGTGGTGTCGGAGTGGTCGCCGGTCCGCCCGCGCACCTCGGTCAGGCGTGCGGGAGAGAGCCGTACGAGCCGTGCGTCCGGTTCGCTCATCGAAGACTCAGCACCCTTTCCCGAAGTCCTGTGGGAGCCCCTCCGGGCCCGCCCGGCCGCCTTCGCGCCACGCCTGCCAGAGACGGGCGTACCGGCCGCCCAGGGCGACCAGTTCCTCGTGCGTGCCCTGTTCGACGACCCGTCCCGCGTCCAGGACGGCGATCCGGTCGGCCGCCACCGCCTGGGTGAGCCGGTGGGCCACGAACAGGGTGGTGCGGCCCGCGCAGGCGGCGCGCACCGCGCGTTCCAGTTCGGCGGCCCCCTCGCTGCCGGCCTCCGCGGTGGACTCGTCGAGCACGACGACGGGTGACCGGGCCAGGACCAGGCGGGCCAGAGCGACGTGGGCGACCTTGGTGACGTCCAGGCGTTCGCCGCCCTCACCGACGGGTGTGTCCAGGCCGTCGGGGAGCAGCCGGACCCAGCTGTCGGCTCCGACCGTGCGCAGCGCCTCCCACAGCTGGGCGTCGGTCGCCCCGGGCGCGGACAGCCGCAGGTCGTCGGCGAGCGGCCCGGAGAAGACATGGGTCTCCTGCGTCAGGATGCTCACCAGGGCGCGGGCCCCCGCCTCGTCCAGCTCGGCGAGATCGGCCGGTCCGATCCGTACCGACCCGGACTGCGGGATGCCGATGCCCGCGACCAGGGCGGCGAGTGTCGACTTGCCCGCTCCGGTCGCGCCGACGAGTGCGAGGGAGCCGCCCGCCGGGATGGTCAGGTCGATGTCCCTGAGGACCGGTTCCTCGCCGCCGGGGTAACGGAACGTCAGACCGCGGACCACCACCGGGTGCGGGACCTGGCCCGGCGGTGCGACGGCGGGGTCTCCGACGAGGCGTTCCCCGGCCTCCTCCCCCAGGACGCCGACCAGCCGGGTCAGGCTCGCGCCCGACTTCTGCGCCTCGTCGAAGGTGAACATGATCAGTCCCAGCGGGGTGAACAGCCGGTGGAACAGCAGGGGGGCCGCCGCGACCTCGCCGAGGCTCGCGGCACCGGCCTCCAGCAGCGCGTAACCGACACCGATGATCAGGACGAGCCCGATGAACTCGGCGCGGTTCTCCCGGCCGACGAACC
The DNA here is from genome assembly GCF_003074055.1 of Streptomyces nigra. NCBI lineage: Bacteria > Bacillati > Actinomycetota > Actinomycetes > Kitasatosporales > Streptomycetaceae > Streptomyces > Streptomyces nigra. The sequence goes on from NZ_CP029043.1 coordinate 760,711, forward strand.
GGCCGAAGAGGCGGAACACGTCGATGCCGAGCTCGCGCACCCGCCAGGACGCGGCGGTGACCTTCTCCCGGAAGGGCTCCTCCAGCCGGTGGGCGCGGACCGTGTCGATCCCGTCGAGGGCGCTGATCAGGGCCTGCGCCCGGTCCGCCTGCGCCAGCCGCTGCCGCCGGTACAGCGGGGCGGACCGGGGCAGATACCAGCGCAGCGCCAGCGCGTAGGCGGGCAGGGCACCGGCGCCCGCAAGGCCGAGCCGCCAGTCCAGGCCGAACATGCCGGCGGTGGCGATGGCGACCAGCACGCCCGCCGAGAACACGGTCGGGACGGCCGTACGGATGCCCTTGGAGACGACGGCCACGTCGTCGCCGACGCGGGAGAGGACGTCTCCCCTGCCGACCTGCTCGACGCGGTCGCCGGGCATGGCGAGCACCGCGCGGACGGCCCCTTCGCGCAGCCGCGCCAGCAGGTCGGCGCCGAGGCGGCCGATGAGGTAGGCCGACGCGGCGGTGGCTGCGGCGCCGAGCAGCGCGGCGGCCACCGTCAGCGTCCCGACGGTGACGAGCACCGAGCGCGGCCCGCCGTCGGCGACCGCGTCGACGATCCGGCCGAGCAGGAGCACGGGCAGCACCTGGAGGGCGGCGCCCGCCACCGTGGTGAGCACGGTGGCGGTGGTCGGCCAGGGCCGCTCGCGGCAGTGCGCCGCGACCCAGCGGCCGGCCTCGCGCGCGCCGGCGGTGCGCAGCACGGCCGGCGCGGGACGGGAGTCGACGGTGGTCATACGGCGGCCTCGATGGGCCGGGGGCTGGGGGTGCCGGCCGGCATCACCGGCCGGCCGCGGACTTCACGAGTTCGTCCACCGCGTACGGCATGGACAGCAGGGTGCCCTGGGAGATGGCGGCGCCGACCGCGGGGCCCTCGCTGTCGAGCAGGTAGGAGACGTTGCCCTGTTTCACGGCGTCGAGGTTGGTGAACAGCTCGAACTTCTTCAGGGCCTCGGTGTCGGCCTTGTCGTTGATGACGAAGATGTGGTCGACGTCGACGAGGTCGAGGCGTTCGGGCGACAGCTTGGTGTAGAAGCTGCCGTCGGCGATGTCGTCGATCTTCTTCTGGTACGTGAAGCCGATGCCGGAGACGAGCCGGCCGCGGACGTCGGTGGAGGTGAACGGGGCCACGGAGTTCTCGTACCAGGACAGCGCGACGGCGGTGCGGCCCGCGAACTCGGGGTGGTCCTTGCCGGCCCGGTCGAGTTGGGCCTGGATGTCTTTGACCCTGCGTTCGCCTTCCTCGGCCCGGCCGAGCGCCTTGGCGATGTGCAGGGCGTTGTCCTGCCAAGGGGCGCTGAAGAGTTCCTTCTCGGCCTTGGTGCGGGCCACGGTGGGGGCGAGGCGGGAGAGCTTGTCGTAGCCGGCCCGGTCGATCTCGGAGTAGACCGCGATGATCAGGTCGGGGCGCAGGGCGGCGATCTTCTCGTAGTTGGGGCCGGAGTCGCCGTTCTTCATGACGACCTCTGGTTTCGTGTCGCCCCATCTGTCCTTCACCCACGGCCACTGGGTGTTGATGTCGGGGCTGCGGCCGGCGGGGTTGGGGTACTGGTCGGTCATGCCGACGGGCTTGATGCCGAACGCGAGGACGGTCTGGTCGTCGGTGTAGCCGACGGTGACGACGCGTTCGGGGGCCTCGGTGATCTCGGTCGTGCCGAAGGCGTGCTCCACGGTGACCGGGAAGGCGCCGGCCGCCGCCTTGGTGGCGCCGCGGTCCTCGCCGGGCGTGTCGTCGTCGGATCCGCAGCCGGCGAGCAGGCCGGCGCCGAGGACCGCGGCGGACAGCAGCGCCGCCGTCCGCCGCCGGGGCCTCTTCCGCAAAGTGGTGTGCAGGAGCATCCGAAATCCCCTTGCCTGTCGCGCTGTCGAGCCCCGTCCGAGGCAGCGAAACCGTACCTTCATGCAGGTAAGGTAAACCTAGCCTAAGTACGTCAACTTGCCTACCGCCTAAGGAAGTTGTACGTGTGTGCGACCGATCGGGATGATGAGCGGACGGCCGCCCACCGGGTCCTCGATCACCTGGGCGCGCAGCCCGAACGCCTCCCGCATCAGCTCGGCCGTGACGACGTCCCGCGGCGCACCCTGCGCGAGGACCGCCCCGTCCCGCATCACCACGAGGTGATCGCTGTAGCGCGCGGCCAGATTGAGGTCGTGCAGCACCATCACGACGGTGCGGCCCGACTCGTGCAGATCGTCCACGAGGTCCAGCACCTCGACGGCGTGCGCCAGATCTAGGTAGGTGGTCGGCTCGTCCAGGAGCAGCAGACCGGTCCCCTGGGCCAGCGTCATCGAGATCCACACCCGTTGGCGCTGACCACCGGACAGCGTGTCGACGGGGCGGTCCGCGAGGTCGGACACCCCGGTCATGGCCAGGGCGCGCGCCACCACCTCGGCGTCGTCGGAGGACCACTGCCGCAGTCGGCTCTGATGCGGATGACGGCCCCGGGCCACCAGGTCGGCGACCGTCAGCCCGTCCGGCGCGACGGGCGCCTGCGGCAGCAGACCGAGCCTGCGGGCCACGTCCCGGGTGCGCAGCCGGGCGATGTCCTCGCCGTCCAGGACGACGGCCCCCTCGGCCGGCTTGAGCAGCCGCGCCAGGGTCCGCAACAGGGTTGACTTCCCACAGCCGTTGGGGCCGATGATCGTGGTGATCACGCCGGGCGGGATCTCGACGTCGAGTCCCTCGATGACCGGCCGGGCGCCGTACCCGACCGTGACGGACCGGGCCGCGAGCCGCGCCCCGGCGACCTCGGCCGGGCTCCCGGTGATGGAGTGGATGGCCACGACTCCCCCTCTTTCTCCGCCTGTTCACGCCGTACCGTCCCTGCGCAGATTGGCCCGCACCAGCAGATGGACGAGGAAGGGGCCGCCGATCGCCGCCGTGACCACGCCGACCGGCAGGCCGACGGGCAGAGCCGTCCGGGCGACCAGGTCCGAGCCGAGCAGCAGCAGCGCGCCCGTCACGGCGGACGCCGCGAGCGGCGGGGTGGGACAGCGCGTCAGGCGCATCGCGACCTGCGGGGCGACCAGGGCCACGAACGGCACCGGCCCCGCCGCGCTCACCGCGACACCGGCCAGCAGGACCGCGCACAGCAGCACGACCGCGCGTACCGCCGCGAAGCGCACGCCCAGTCCGGCCGCCACGTCGTCGCCCAGGTGCAGGGGGCGGAACGGGAAGGCGGTGGCCGCCACGACGGCGAGCAGGACGACGGTGCCCCACAGGGCGAGCCGCACCTCGTCCCAGGACCGGTTGTCCAGCGAGCCGATGAGCCAGGCTTGGGCCTGGGCCACGTCCCGGATGTCGGCCGTGGTGAGCAGCCAGGTGGTGACCGCCTCCATCACGGCGCTCACCGACAGGCCGATGAGGATGAGCCGCAGTCCCTCGATGCCGCGCCGCCATGCGAGGAAGTAGACCAGCAGACCGGTGCCGAGACCCCCGGCGAGGGCCGCCGCGGACAGCCCGACCGTGTTCATGACGGCTGCGGAGGCACCGCCCGAGACCGTCACCAGGAACACGGCGGTGGCACCGGCGCCGCCGGTGATGCCGAGGATGTCCGGGCTGGCCAGCGGGTTGCGGGCGACGGACTGGGTGATCGCCCCGGACACCCCGAGCGCCACACCGACGACGAGACCGGCCAGGGCGCGCGGCAGCCGCAGGTCCGTGATCACGAATTCGTCGATCCGCTCGCCCCGGCCGAGGAGGGTGGCGACGACCCGGGGCAGGGCGATCGGGAAGTCCCCGACGCCGATCGACACACAGAACAGCAGGAAGGTCACCGCGGCGAGCAGCAGGGTGACCAGGACCTGCCAGGGCCGCCACACGAACGACACCGGGCCGAGCCGGACGCCGGGCAGCACCGGCGCCGTCGCCGCGTCCGGCGGCCCTGATCGCAGCGCCTTCGCCCCGCTCACGTGTTCCTCACCTTTCCGAGCCACACCAGCGCCGCGAAGAACGGGGCGCCGGCCAGCGCGACGAGCACCCCGGCGTCCAGTTCCCCGGGCCGCACCACGAGCCGGCCCACGCTGTCGCAGAGCAGCAGCACGATCGCGCCGAGGAGGCCGGCGTACGGGACCAGCCAGCGGTAGTCGGGACCGGTGAGCGAGCGGGCGAGGTGCGCCACCATGAGCCCGAGGAACGCGATCGGCCCGCAGGCCGCCGTCGCCGCGCCCGCGAGCAGGGTGATGGCGGCGATGCCGAGGGTCCGGCTCAGCGCGACGTCGACGCCGAGGCCGCGCGCCACGTCCTCGCCCAGGTTGAGCAGGTTCACGGCGGGCAGGGTGACGAACGCGAGCAGCAGACCGGCCGCGACGAACGCGCTCACCGGTCCGATGACGTCGAAGCCGACGCCGGCCACGGAGCCGGCGTTCCAGAACCGCAGCGCGTTCAGCGACTTCTGGTCCGACAGCGCGACGGCGGTGGTCATGGCCGCGAGGAAGACGGCGACGCCCTGCCCGGCGAGGGCGAGGGTCAGCGGATGGCCCGCGCCCCGGCCGAGGCTCGCCAGCCCGAAGACGACGACTCCGGCGAGCGCGGCGCCCAGGAAGGCGAACCAGAGGTACTGGAACGGGCCGGACAGCCCGAACACGGCGGTCACCGTGACCACGGCGAAGGACGCTCCGGCGTTGACCCCGAGCAGACCGGTGTCGGCGATCGGGTTGCGGGTGTGGCCCTGGATCAGGGCGCCGCCGACCCCGAGGGCGACGCCCGCCACGATCGCGAGCACCGTGCGCGGCACCCGGACCGTCCGCACGATCAGCCGGATCTCGGTGAGCCGCTGGTCGGGGTCCGGCGCCGCGAACAGCCCGTGCCACACCTCGGCCGGGGTCAGCGCCCGCGCCCCGACCGCCAGGGACACCGCGGCGGCCGTCACCAGGACCGCGCCGAGCACGGCGAGTCCGCCCACCCGCCTGCCGCGGATCGGGGTCATGCGCTGGGTCGCCGTGCGTTCGGCTGTGGCGTTCATCTGGACGTGGGTCGTCCCTCCGCTCCGTGGGGCCGGGCCGGCGTGTGTCTACCGGGCGGGCCTGCCGGTGCCGTCGACGACCGCGCGGGGCCCTTCGGGTGCCGGGCCGGGGTCACGGTCGAGGAGCGAGTCGAGGATCTCGCCCACGCGGACGGCGGTGTTGGAGAGCAGCGAGGAGGTGATGCCGTGGGTGTGTTCCGTGCCGCCCTGGAGGTAGATGCCGCAGCGCAGGGAGTCGTCGGTCGCGACGCGGTAGTCGCGTTCGACGCGGACGCGGCCCTCGTCGTCGCGCAGACAGTGGTCCGCCACCTCGCCGAGCAGCCCCACCGGGTCGGCCGGGCCGTAACCGGTGGCGAACACGACGACGTCGGCGTCCAGCCGGGTCTCCTCGCCGGTGACGAGGGAGGTGACCGTGGCGCTTACCCTGTCGTCCTCGGTCTCCTTGACGTCGGTGAGCCGGGAGACGTTGAGGAAGCGCAGGCGCTCGGTGCCGAGCACCTTCTCCCGGTACATCTGCCGGTACAGGTCGTCGATCAGGTCGATGTCCACCACGGAGTAGTTGGTGTTGCCGTGGTAGTCCATCAGCCGGCGTTTGACGCTCTCCGGCGCGGTGTAGAAGGCGTCCACGGCCTCCGGGTCGAAGATCCGGTTGGCGAAGCCGCTGTCGTCGGCGGGGCTGTAGCCGTAGCGCGAGAAGACGGCGCAGATCTCGGCGTCCGGGAAGCGGCGGTGCAGATAGGCGACGTTCTCGGCGGCGCTCTGCCCGGCGCCGACCACGACGACCCGCCCGGGCGGCGGGCCTTCCCACGCGGCGACCCGGCCGAGGAGTTCGGAGGTGTGCCACAGCCGGTCGGAGCGTTCCACGCCGTCCGGCATCAGGGGACGCAGACCGGTGCCGAGGACGAGGTTGCGGGCGCGGTGCACGGCGAGCCCCTGCGCCGACCGGACGGTGACGTCCAGGTGCTCCACGACGCCGTCGCGCAGGACGGGCATGACACCGACGACCTCATGGCCGTAGGAGACGAGGTCGTCGACGCGGGCGGCGGCCCACTCGAAGTAGTCGTGGAACTCGATCCGCAGCGGGAAGAGGCTCTTGTGGTTGATGAAGTCGATCAGCCGGCCCCTGCTCTTGAGGTAGCAGACGAAGCTGTAGTCGCTGGCGGGGTTGCGCAGCGTCACCAGGTCCTTGAGGAACGAGACCTGCATGGTGGCGTCGTCGATGAGCATGCCCCGGTGCCATCCGAAGCGCGGCTGCTGTTCGAAGAAGTGGGCGCGGAGCGGCAGCCCGCCGGGGCCGGCGTTGTGCTCGCTGAGCGCGATCGCCATGGCCACGTTGGACGGCCCGAAGCCGATGCCGATGACGTCGTGGATGGTGGGGGTGCCGCCGGGACGAGCCTGTGCCATGTCACTCCCATCGTGCGGGGCGGCGGCCCTGCGGAGGCAGGCCGCCATTGACGTGCAGCGGGGAAGTACGACAGCTCGGGCACGCCGGGGCCGCCCGGAACTTAGGTAAGGCTAAGCTCACGTCAGGCGGCCTGTCCAGAGGGGTACTTGTGCGCGAAAGCGTTCAACAGGCCGCAGAATAGGCCCCGTTGACGAGTTAGGTAAGCCTCGCTTTACTAGCGACGACCAGCCCCTGCTCCGAGGAGGAACTCCATGCGGGTCGTCATGTTCGGATACCAGACGTGGGGGCACCGGACCCTGCGGGCCCTCCTCGACTCCGAGCACGACGTGGTCCTGGTCGTCACCCACCCGAAGAGCGAGCACGCCTACGAGAAGATCTGGAACGACTCCGTCGCCGACCTCGCCGAGGAACACGGCGTGCCGGTCCTGATCCGCGACCGCCCGGACGACGACGACCTCCTGGCCCGCCTGAAGGAGGCCGACCCGGACATCATCGTGGCGAACAACTGGCGCACCTGGATCCCTCCGAAGGTCTTCGGACTCCCGCGCCACGGCACCCTGAACGTGCACGACTCGCTGCTGCCGAAGTACGCCGGCTTCTCCCCGCTGATCTGGGCGCTGATCAACGGCGAGTCCGAGGTGGGCGTCACCGCGCACCTCATGGACGAGGAGCTGGACGCCGGTGACATCGTGCGCCAGGAGGCGGTCCCGGTCGGGCCACGGGACACCGCCACCGACCTGTTCCACCGGACCGTCGGCCTCATCGCCCCGGTCACCCTCGGCGCCCTCGACCTCATCGCCTCGGGACAGACACGGTTCACACCACAGGACCGCTCCCGGGCCAGCTTCTTCCACAAGCGGTCCGTCGAGGACAGCCGCATGGACTGGACCTGGCCCGCCGAGGACCTGGAACGATTGGTGCGCGCCCAGTCCGAGCCGTATCCCAGCGCCTTCACCTTCCACCGGGGCAGGCGGCTCGAGGTGCTGTCCGCCGTCGTCTCCGAGGGGCGCTACGGCGGCACCCCCGGGCGCGTCTTCTACCGCGAGGGCGACGGCGTGGTGATCGTCGCCGGCGCCGACGCCCGCGCCGGCCGCAACCACGGCCTGGCGATCACCCGGGTCCGCACCGAGGACGGCCGCGAACTGCCCGCGACCGAGTACTTCACCTCCATGGGCGGCTACCTCACCGCCGCCCCCTGAGGCGTGTGATCCGGCGAACGCACAGGTGAGCAGCCCTTGCCGCATCCCTGGACCCCGCCTAGCCTGCTTTTGTGCCGCAAATAAACAAATCGCGGGCGCACAGCGTCGTGCCCCGCCCCCTCAGCCCGCTCGGCCGTCTCCGGATCGCCATCACCGTCTTCTTCGCCCTCGACGGCTTCCTCTTCGCGGGCTGGGTGGTCCGCATCCCCGCCATCAAGGAGCAGACGGGCGCCTCCGCCAGCGCGCTCGGTCTTGCCCTCCTCGGGGTGTCGGCCGGGGCCGTCGTCACCATGGTGTTCACCGGCCGCCTGTGCCGCCGCTACGGCAGCCACCAGGTGACCGTCGTCTGCGCGGTCCTGCTCTGCCTCAGTGTCGCCCTGCCCCCGCTGACCCACTCCGCACTCGCCCTCGGCCTGGTGCTCCTGCTCTTCGGCGCCGCCTACGGCAGTATCAACGTGGCCTTCAACAGTGCGGCCGTCGACCTGGTGACCGCCCTGGGGCGGCCCGTCATGCCCAGCTTCCACGCGGCGTTCAGCCTCGGCGGCATGGCCGGCGCCGGACTCGGCGGACTGGTCGCCGGCTCCCTCTCCCCCACGCGGCATCTGCTGGCCCTCACCGTCATCGGTCTGGTCGTCACCGCCGTCGCGGGCCGCACCCTGCTGCGGCACGCCCCGCCGGTCACCGCCGCCCCCGGCCGTCCGAGCGCCACGCCCGGTCGCAAGGACCCGCGCACCCGCCGCCTCGTGATCGTCTTCGGGCTGATCGCCGGCTGCACGGCGTACGGCGAAGGGGCCATGGCCGACTGGGGAGCGCTGCACCTGGAGGACGACCTCGGTGCCGCGCCCGGCGTCGCCGCCCTCGGCTACACCCTCTTCGCGCTGTCCATGACGGTCGGCCGGCTCACCGGCACGACCCTGCTCGAACGGCTCGGCCACACCCGGACCGTCGTCGCGGGCGGCGCGACCGCCGCCCTCGGGATGCTGCTCGGCTCCCTCGCCCCCTCCCTGTGGGCGGCCCTTCTGGGCTTCGCGGTCACCGGGCTGGGCCTCGCCAACCTCTTCCCCGTGGCCGTCGAACGCGCCGGCACGGTCGCCGGGCCGAGCGGCGTGGCCCTGGCCTCCACGTTCGGCTACAGCGGCATGCTGCTCGGGCCGCCCGCCATCGGGTTCATGGCGGACTGGTTCTCCCTTCCCGTCGCCCTCACCAGCGTCGCCCTGCTGGCGGCGATCGCCACGCTCATCGGGGCCGGGACGGGGCGCGCGGTGCCGGAGCGGCCGGGCGCGGCGTGAGCCGAGGGCCCGCTTGTTCCGGCCCGGCTCCGGTGTGAGACTCGCCCCATGAGTGACCACGGGGGACGGCGCGGTCAGGCCGAGCGGGACGCGATCACCGTCGAGATCGTATACGCGCTGTGCAGCGCGGTGTTCGCGGCGGCCGTGGTGTTCGGCGCGGTCGTGGGACCGGTGTTCGTCTTCGACCTGCCGGACGGGGTGCGCCGCGCCCTCGTGGGTGTGGGCGCCACCGTCGCCGCCGTGCTGTTCGTCGTCCGGGTCGTGAGCGTGCTGATGCGGTTCCGGCCGGGCGCTCAGCCCAGCCAGCCGGGCCGGACCAGCCCGGACTCGTAGGCCAGCACCACCAGTTGGGCCCGGTCGCGGGCGCCCAGCTTCACCATCGTGCGGCTGACGTGGGTCTTCGCGGTGAGCGGGCTGACCACCAGGCGGCGGGCGATCTCCTCGTTGGACAGGCCGATGCCGACCAGCGCCATCACCTCGCGTTCCCGTTCGGTCAGCCGGGCGAGGGCGTCGGCGGCCGCGGGCTCCTTGGAGCGGGCCGCGAACTCGGCGATGAGCCGCCGGGTCACCCCCGGCGACAGCAGCGCGTCGCCGTCGACCACCGCCCTGACCGCGCGCAGGAGTTCGTCCGGCTCGGTGTCCTTCACCAGGAAGCCGGAGGCGCCGGAGCGGATCGCCTCGAAGACGTACTCGTCCAGTTCGAAGGTGGTGAGCATGACCACCTTCACGTCCTCCAGCGCGCTGTCCCCGGTGATCCGGCGGGTCGCGGCGAGCCCGTCGAGCACGGGCATCCGGATGTCCATCAGCACGACGTCCGGCCGCAGTTCGCGCACCGAGCGGACGGCCTCCTCGCCGTCGGCGGCCTCCCCGGCGACCTCGATGTCGGGCTGCGCGTCGAGCAGCGCCCGGAAACCGGCCCGCACGAGCGACTGGTCGTCGGCGAGCAGTACGCGGATCACCGGTCCTCCTCCTGAGGGGTCGTGTTCTTCGCCCGTTTCGACGTCGTGAGCGGCACGACGGCCAGCACGCGGAAACCGCCGTCGCCGCGCGGACCCGCCTCGATCGTGCCACCGAGCGCGGCGGCACGCTCCCGCATTCCGGCCAGCCCGTTGCCGCTGCCGCCCGCGTCGGCGCCGGTCGCGGGCCCGTCGTCGTCCACGCACAACCGCAGCGTCGCCCCGTCCGCCTGCTCGAACCGCACCCGCGCGCGCCGCGCCCCCGAGTGCCGTACGACGTTGGTGAGGGCCTCCTGGACGATCCGGAAGGCCGCCAGATCCGTGCCCGGGGGAAGCCGTGGCGGCTCGCCCTCGACCTCGACGGTGAGCCCGGCACCCGCCGCCTGGGACACGAGTTCGGGCAGACGGGCGAGACCCGGGGCCGGAGCGCGCGGGGCGTCGCCGGGCGTGCGGAGGGTGTCGAGGACCTGGCGGACCTCGCCGAGCGCCTCCTTGCTCTGGGCCTTGATGGTGGTGAGCGCGGTGCGCGCCTGCTCGGGGTCGGTGTCGAGAAGCGCGAGGCCGACCCCGGCCTGGACGTTGATGACGGAGATGCTGTGGGCGAGGACGTCGTGCAGCTCGCGGGCGATCCGCAGCCGCTCCTCGTCGGCGCGCCGCCGGGCCGCCTGGGCCCGCTCGGCGCGCTCCTTCGCCCACTGCTCCCGGCGGACCCGCGCCAGTTCCGACACCGCCACGACCGCCACGACCCAGGCGGCGACCACACCTTCCTGCTCCCAGGGCGCGGCCCCGTCCCCGGACGGCGGCAGCCACCGGTACAGCCAGTGCCCCACGAGGACGTGCCCGGCCCACACCGCCCCGATCGCCGTCCAGCCGGCCCACCGGTGCCCGGTGACGACGGCGTTGAAGCAGGCCACCGCCACGGTGAGGAAGACAGGGCCGTACGGATAGCCGGCGGCCAGATAGACCGTGACGGCGGCCGCGGTGCCGAAGGCCACGGGCACCGGGTACCGCTTGCGCCACAGCAGCAGGGCCGACGCCACGACGAGCAGCACCCGTGCGAAGGGGTCGAGGTCCAGGCGGTCCTCGTGCTGGCCACGGGCCGCGAAGGAGGAACCGACCAGCACGAACGCCGTCACCAGGACGGTGGAGCGCCACGGCCGGCGCGGGCCGCGCACGCCGTCGTCCCAGCGGTTCCACGGCGGCGGCCCGTGGCGCCACCCCGTCGGTGGACCGCCGGGCCGGTGTGCCTGCTGCTCGTCCATGGTGGCCACGCTAGACGCGCGGACCAGGGCGCGGCGTCACCCGCGCGTGGCGATCACGCGTACTCCCCGGGAAGTACGGGTGGGCCGGCGGGTCAGCGCAGGCCGACCTCGTGGGCGATACGGATCGCCCCGTGCCGGAAGAACGGGCGCCGGTCCTCGACGACCTTGTTGAACTGGCCGAACAGCTCGAAGCCGACCAGACCGAACAGCTCGGACCAGGCGGCGATGAGGGCCACGACCGTCGCCGGGGGCAGGTCGGGGGCGAGGTCGGCGGCCATGCGCCCGGCCTCGGCGGTCAGGTCGTCCGGCAGTTCGGGGGCGTCGGCCAGGACGCCCTCGTGGTGGGCGTCGCGGACGATGCCGATGAACAACAGTCCGACGCGGGAGGCCGGTGGGACCGTGGTGACGGGGGCGGTGTAGCCGGGCACCGGCGATCCGTAGATCAGCGCGTACTCGTGCGGGTGCTCCAGCGCCCAGAGGCGGACGGCCTCCGCGACCGCCGTCCAGCGCTCGAGCGGCTCGGCGTCCGCGACCCGTTCGTTCGCCCCCTCGGCGGCCTCGCCGAGGGAGTCGTAGGCGTCGATGATGAGTGCGGTCAGCAGGTCGTCGCGGCTCGGGAAGTAGCGATAGAGCGCGGAGGAGACCATGCCGAGGGAACGGGCGACGGCACGCAGCGACAGCCGTGCGGCGCCCTCCGCCGCGAGCTGTCTGCGCGCCTCCTCCTTGATGGCGGCGGTGACTTCCGTCCTGGCGCGGGCGCGGGCGCCCTGTGCGGTGCTGCTCATGCCGTGCAGTCTCCCACGAGAACAGAGCAGTGCACACATTCGAGAGCACTGCTCTTGCTTTGGATCGCCATCCTCGTGCACACTGCTCTCAAGCGAGAGCAGTGCTCTCGGAGTCGCGGAGCCAGATGGTTCTCCGTCCGATCCAAGGGGTCACCATGTCGTCGTCGCCGTACTACCTCAAGGGCAGCCCGCTCGCCGTCCGCTTCAACAACGTCGTCGGCTGGCTCGCCCGGCACGGCCTGAGCATCGCGGGCACGGCGGAGATGTCCGTGCGCGGCCGCAAGAGCGGCAAGATGCAGCGCATCCCGGTCAACCCGCACCAGTACGAAGGCGCGCAGTACCTCGTCTCGGCGCGCGGGCACTCCCAGTGGGTGCGCAACATGCGCGTCGCCGGCGGCGGGGAGCTGCGGGTCGGGCGCAAGCTGCGGACGTTCACCGCGGTGGAGCTCCCCGACGAGGAGAAGCTCCCGATCCTGCGGACCTACCTGGAGAAGTGGGGCTGGGAGGTCAACCAGTACTTCCAGGGCGTGACCGCGAAGTCCACCGACGAGGAGATCGTGGCCTGCGCCCCCGACCACCCCGTCTTCCGGATCACGGTCGACGGATGACGGGGGCGGCGCGGGTGGCGCCCCGGCGCCGTCAGGAGGTCGGCTGCTCGTCCGCGGGCGCCTGGCGGCGGTCCAGCGCGCTCAGGGCGCGGTGGGCCATCGGATGGGTGCGGACGATCTCGGCCAGGGTCGTCGTCCCCCGGGTGATGTCCATGAACGCCTTCCAGGCCGGCCGGAACCCGGTCAGCACCGCGTGGAAGAGGCCGGGGCGGCGCTCGAACACCGTCAGCAGCCGCTTGCCGACGCTCATCTCCACGCCGAGGCCCGCCTTGACGGCGAACGCGTAGTTCAGCGCCTGGCGCCGGGTGTCGACGGCGTCGTGCGCCTCGGCGATCCGGACCGCCCACTCCCCCGCCAGCCGGCCCGACCGCAGTGCGAAGGAGATGCCCTCGCGGGTCCACGGCTCCAGCAGGCCCGCCGCGTCCCCGCAGACCAGGACCCGCCCGCGCGAGAGCGGCGAGTCGTCCGCGCGGCAGCGCGTCAGATGTCCGGAGGAGATGCTCGGTTCGAACCCGGCGAGCCCGAGCCGCCCGATGAACTCCTCCAAGTACCGCTTGGTCGCGGCGCCTTCACCGCGGGCGGAAATGACCCCGACGGTGAGGGTGTCACCCTTGGGGAAGACCCAGCCGTAACTCCCGGGCATCGGGCCCCAGTCGATGAGCACCCGCCCCTTCCAGTCCTCGGCGACCGTCTCCGGCACCGGGATCTCCGCCTCCAGACCGAGGTCGACCTGGCCGAGCTTCACCCCGACATGCGCCCCTATGCGGCTGGCGCTGCCGTCCGCGCCCACCACGGCACGGGCGAGCACGGTCTCTCCGCCCTGCAGGACGAGGGCGACACAGCGGCGGTCCGGCACGGCCGAGCCGTGCTGCTCGACGCGCTGCACGGTGACGCCGGTGCGCAGCTCGGCGCCGGCCTTCTGCGCGTGCTCGACCAGCGCCTGGTCGAACTCGGGGCGGTTGACCAGCCCGAACAGCGTCTGCCGGGAGCGGCGGGTGCGGGCGAAGCGGCCGTTGTGCGTGAAGGTCACCGCGTGCACGCGATCGCGCAGCGGGAGGTCGAAACCGGGCGGGAGGGAGTCGCGCGAGGGGCCGATGATGCCTCCGCCGCACGTCTTGTACCGGGGCAGCTCCGCCTTCTCCAGCAGCAGGACGCGCCTCCCGGCGACCGCCGCCGCGTAGGCGGCCGAGGCCCCCGCCGGACCCGCTCCCACCACGACGACGTCCCACACCTGCCGCACGTCGTCCGCCGAAGAGTTCTCGCTGCTCACGATGGCCTACTGCTCCGCTCTGTTCGCCGCCCGATGCTGACCCCCCGCATCCTACGGCGGGCGTCGTCGCAGGCCACTGTGGGAGGATCACAGCACTCACGCGTACAACGTCGCACCCACAAGGAGCGTGCCCATGTCGTCGATTCCGGTCGCCGAGACCGTCGCCTCGCTGATGCCGAGGGCGAAGGCGGAGCTCACCGAACTGGTGGCCTTCAAGTCGGTGGCGGACTTCGACCAGTTCCCGCGGAGCGAGAGCGAGGGGGCGGCCCGCTGGGTGGCCGACGCGCTGCGCGCCGAGGGCTTCGAGGACGTCGCCCTGCTGGACACCCCCGACGGCACGCAGTCGGTGTACGGGTATCTGCCGGGCCCCGAGGGCGCGAAGACCGTGCTGCTGTACGCCCACTACGACGTGCAGCCCCCGCTGGACGAGGCCGGGTGGAGCACCCCGCCCTTCGAGCTGACCGAGCGCGACGGCCGGTGGTACGGACGCGGCGCCGCCGACTGCAAGGGCGGCGTGATCATGCATCTGCTGGCGCTGCGCGCGCTGAAGGCGGACGGCGGCGTCCCGGTCAACGTGAAGGTGATCGCCGAGGGTTCCGAGGAGATGGGCACCGGCGGCCTGGAGCGGTACGCCGAGGCGCACCCCGAGCTGCTGAAGGCCGACACCATCGTGATCGGCGACTCGGGCAACTTCCGGGTCGGCCTGCCGACGGTCACGACGACGCTGCGCGGAATGACGATGGTCCGCGTGCAGATCGACACCCTCGCCGGGAACCTGCACTCCGGTCAGTTCGGCGGGGCCGCGCCCGACGCGCTGGGCGCGCTGATCCGCGTACTGGACTCGCTGCGCGCCGAGGACGGCTCGACGACGGTCGACGGGCTGACCGGGGAGTCGTCCTGGGAGGGGCTGCAGTACGACGAGGCGCAGTTCCGCGCCGACGCCAAGGTGCTGGACGGGGTGGAGCTGATCGGCTCCGGCACGGTCGCCGACCGGATCTGGGCCCGCCCGGCCGTGACGGTCCTCGGCATCGACTGCCCGCCGGTGGTCGGCGCCACCCCGTCCGTGCAGGCGAGCGCCCGCGCGCTGGTGAGCCTGCGGGTGCCGCCGGGCGTGGACGCGGCCCACGCGACCAAGCTTCTTCAGGCCCATCTGGAGGCCCACACCCCGTGGGGCGCGCGGGTGAGCACCGAGCAGATCGGGCAGGGCCAGGCGTTCCGCGCCGACACGACCAGCCCGGCGTACCGGGCGATGGCCGACGCGATGGCGGTGGCCTACCCGGGCGAGGAGATGCAGTACGCCGGGCAGGGCGGCTCGATCCCGCTGTGCAACACGCTCGCCGCGCTGTACCCGGAGGCGGAGATCCTGCTGATCGGCCTGAGCGAGCCGGAGGCTCAGATCCACGCCGTGAACGAGAGCGTGTCCCCGCAGGAGCTGGAGCGCCTGTCGGTGACGGAGGCCCTGTTCCTGCGGAACTACGCGGGGAGTTGAGCGCGTCCGGGTCGGGGGCACGCCTGGTGCCCCCGCCCGGTCAGGGCGGTGAGGCCCCGCCGGTTCAGGACGGTGCGGGGGTGCCCGCCTCCAGGTACAGGGCCGCCCCTCGCTCGCGGGCCCGTAGCGCCCAGCGCAGCCGCTCGTAGCGCACCGGGGGCAGCAGGTCGGCGGCCTCGGTCTCGGTGACGAAGCGCCACTCCCGTAGCTCGGGGCCGGGCAGCACCAGCCGTTCGGCGTCGGTGGAGTCCAGCCTGCCGCCGTCGAACAGCAGCCGCAGACCGCCGTAGCGGGGCGGCTCGGGCCGCTCCCAGTCGACCACCAGGAGCCGCGGCACGTCCTGGAGCCGTATCCCGGTCTCCTCGGTGACCTCGCGCATACCGCCGCGCGCGGGCGCCTCACCGGGTTCGACGACACCGCCGGGAAACTCCCAGCCGGCCTTGTACGTGGGGTCGACCAGCAGGACGCGGTCCCGTTCGTCGAAGAGGAGCACCCCGGCGGCGAGGGTCTCTGCGGTGGGCTCCGGCGTCTGCACGATGTCGCAGACGGGCACCTCGCCGCTGCCGACCGCCCCGGCGATCCGCACGGCGGTCTCGTACGGCGTCAGGTAGCTGTTGTCGACCGGGTGGGCGTCCGCCACGAGCCACGCGGCGAGCGCGGCACGGTAGGGCTCGATGTGGTCGTAGGACCACTGCCGGACGCGTATCTCGCCGTCGGACGCGTCGGGCGGGATGTCCCGGCCCGCTATCCGGGCGCGCAGGATCGTTTCCGCCGGGGCGAGGAGGACATGCTGGACGGTGATCCGGCGAGCGGCGAGACCGCCGAAGATCTCGTCGCGGTACTCCTGGCGGAGCAGGGTCATGGGGACCACGAGCGTCCCGCCGAGCTCGGCGTGCAGCGCCGCCGCGGTGTCGATCACCAGGCGCCGCCAGATCGGCAGGTCCTGGAAGTCGCCGACCTCGGCCAGGTGTTTGGGTGGCAGCAGATGGCTGAGCGCCGCGCCGATGACCTCGGGGTCGAAGAGCGTGCTGTTCGGGATCAGCTCGATCAGCTCCCGTGCGGTGGTGGTCTTCCCCGCACCGAACGCGCCGTTGATCCAGACGATCACGTTTCCCCCTCTTCTGTTGGCCCCCTGTGGCTTGCCCGCTCCACACTGCCACGGAAACCACTCCCAGGAGAGGGCGCATGACGACGGCGCCGCCCTCCGCTCGGGTGCGGGGTACGGCGCCGTGCGGGCGGGTCGGCGGGGCTCGTCAGCCCTTCTTCCCCGAGGTGCCGTGCGGGGCGTCGTTCACGGCCCGGTCCGCTTCGCGGTTCACGGCCTTGCCGAAGGTGTCCAGGGCCTGATCGACG
The DNA here is from genome assembly GCF_003074055.1 of Streptomyces nigra. NCBI lineage: Bacteria > Bacillati > Actinomycetota > Actinomycetes > Kitasatosporales > Streptomycetaceae > Streptomyces > Streptomyces nigra. The sequence goes on from NZ_CP029043.1 coordinate 777,329, forward strand.
TCGACCCCGGCCAGCTTGGTCGCACCGGTCGTGCCGAGCCCGTCGATCTTCTTGCCGCTCATGTCCAGCCCGGCGGCCTTGATCTGCCCGCCGGTGAGACCGGGCAGCCCGGTGTCGGGGGCGCCGTTGCCGGTGCCGGGAGGGCCCGCCGGCTCCGCCGAGTGCGACGGGGTGACGGCGGCGACGACGAATCCGGTGGCCAGGGAGGCGATGGCGAGCATGCTGCGCTTCTTCATGCCCGGTCCAACTGCCAAAACGCCCCACCGGTCACGCCCAGGACCGGGAGGGATCGGACGACGGCCGGCCCTCCGTCCACCCGAGGCCCCCGCGCCCGCTCCCGACGGCGTCGGCGGCCTCGCCCCACACCCGGCCTCACGCGCCGCCGCAGGAGCCCCTCGGCCGCCTCCGACCACTCGGCAGGGTCCGGCGGTTACGCCCCCGCCCGGGACCGATCGGACGACGGTCCGATCCCTGCCCCGCGCCGCACCGAAGCACGCCGCGCCAGCAGTTCCCTCGCCGCTTCCGGCCACGTCGGGTGGGTGAAGTCGAAGCCGGTGTCGAGGAGTCGGCCGGGGAGCACCCGGCGGCTCTTGAGCAGCAGTTCGGTGTCGGAGCGCAGGGCGAAGGCGCCGATCTCGGCCATCGCCTTCGTGGCGGGCAGGCCGACGGGGACGTGCGCGGCGGAGCGCAGGGCGCTCATGAAGGCGCGCTGCGGAAGCGGCTCCGGGGCTGCGAGGTTGACCGGCCCGGACAGGTCGTCCCGGGCGATCAGGTACTCGACGGCACGGACGAAGTCGTGCTCGTGGATCCAGGAGACGTACTGCCGGCCGCCCGCGACGGGACCGCCGAGCCCCAGGCGCACCAGCCGCAGAAGGACGTCGAAGACCCCGCCCCGGTCCGGGCTCATCACCATCGCGGCGCGCAGGGCCACCTTGCGGGTGTCCGGGGTGTCGGCCTCGTCCAGGGCCCGCTCCCACGCCTTGGCGATGTCGACGCTGTAGGACCAGTAGCCCGGCACGTCGGGCTCCTGGCCGCCGATGACGCCGGTCGCCTCGTCGTTGGGCGCGTCGAAGCGGTGGGCGTACACGGTGGCCGTGCTCATCTGCAGCCAGACCCGCGGCGGCCGGGCGGCGCCCGCGATCGCCTCGCCGACGACCTCGGTCGAGCGGACCCGCGAGTCCATCATCGCCTTGAGGTTGGGCGCGGTGTAGCGGCAGCTGACGCTGCGCCCGGCCAGGTTGACGACGACGTCGCTGCCGTCGATCTCCGCGGCCCACGCCCCCAGCGTCGTACCGTCCCAGCCGACCTCGCCGGCCCGGCCCGGACGCCGGGTCAGGACGACGACCTCGTGACCGGCCGCGCTCAGCGCACGGTTCAGCATGGTGCCGACCTGCCCGGTGCCACCGGGAATCACGATCTTCATGGGGTCCCCTCTCATCGCCCGAGGTCGACCCTAGCCCATTGTTGAACGTGTTCAAAACATTGGCGGCCATCGCCGATGGCGCCCCCGGGGGGTCGGTTCAGACTCCCGCCGCCGCCACGCCCGTCCGGCCGGCCAGCGCGGCCGCGGCGGCGCCGACCAGCCCCGCGTCGGTGCCCATGCGCGCGGGCGCGACGGTCAGGCGCTGGACGAAGGAGAGCGTGGCGTAGTCGGCGAGTGCCTTGCGCAGCGGTGCGAACAGCACGTCGCCCGCCTTGCCGACGCCCCCGCCGATCACCGCGATGTCGATCTCGACGAGGGTCGCGGTGGCCGCGATCCCGGCGGCCAGGGCCCGCGCGGCCCGCTCGAAGGAGGCCACGGCGACGGGGTCGCCCTCCCGTGCGGCGGCGGCCACCGCGGCGGCGGAGGTGTCGCCGTCCGGGCCCGGTCGCCAGCCGGCGTCCAGGGCCCGGCGGGCGATGTTCGGGCCGCTCGCGATGCGCTCCACGCAGCCGCGCGCGCCGCACGGGCACAGGTCACCGTCGAGATCCACGCTGATGTGGCCGATGTGACCGGCGTTGCCGGTAGGCCCGGGGTGCAGCCGCCCGCCCAGCACCAGACCGCCGCCGACACCCGTGGAGACCACCATGCACAGCGCGTTGTCGTGCCCCTGGGCGGCGCCCAGCCAGTGCTCGGCGGCGGTGATGGCCACGCCGTCGCCGATCAGCTCGACGGGCAGCCCGCCGGTCGCCTCCCTGACCCGGCGCACCAGCGGGTAGCCGCGCCAGCCGGGGACGTTCACGGGGCTGACGGTGCCCGCCGAGGCGTCCACCGGTCCCGCGCTGCCGATCCCGAGCGCCGCGACCTGCCCCCACAGCGGCGAGGCGGCGAGCTCCTGGACGACCTCCTCGACGGCCCGCATCACGGTCTCGCCGTCCTCCTGCGCCGGGGTCGGGCGCTGCGCCCGGACGGCGATGGTGCCGTGACCGTCCACCAGCGCTCCGGCGATCTTGGTGCCGCCGATGTCGAGCGCAGCCACGAGGTCGTTGTGCATCTGATTCAGTTCTCCCCGTCAACCATTCGGAACTCCCGCCCACGACGGGAATCGGACGCGCCGGTCTGGCGGTGGGGGCGCAGGCCGGAGATTGCGGTGGACAGTGTCTCCCGGATCTGACAACGTTGTCCAGGCTCTATGCTCGACGCCACATCCTCATACAAGCCCATGGACCGCCGCAGCTCCGTGGACGAGAACAGGACAGGACACCGCATCGTGCCCGAGACCATCCGCCGATCCGACCGACTTCCCGAGAGCCGCTACGGCAACCGTCCGACCATGAAGGACGTCGCCGCGCGTGCCGGAGTCGGTCTGAAGACCGTCTCGCGCGTGGTCAACGGGGAGCCCGGAGTCACACCGGAGACGGAGCGCCGCGTCCAGGAGGCCATCGACGCCCTCGGCTTCCGCCGCAACGACAGCGCCCGGGTGCTGCGCAAGGGCCGTACGGCGAGTATCGGACTGGTCCTGGAGGATCTCGCGGACCCCTTCTACGGTCCGCTGAGCCGGGCGGTGGAGGAGGTGGCCCGGGCGCACGGCGCCCTGCTCATCAACGGCTCCAGCGCCGAGGACCCGGACCGTGAGCAGGAGCTGGCGCTCGCGCTGTGCGCACGGCGCGTGGACGGCCTGGTGGTCATCCCGGCCGGTGACGACCACCGGTATCTGGAGCCCGAGCTGAAGGCCGGCGTCGCGACCGTGTTCGTGGACCGTCCGGCGGGGCAGATCGACGCCGACTGCGTCCTGTCCGACAACTTCGGCGGCGCCCGCGACGGCGTCGCCCACCTGATCGCCCACGGGCACCGCCGGATCGGCTTCATCGGCGACATGCCCCGCATCCACACGGCCGCCGAGCGGCTGCGCGGCTACCGGGCCGCCATGGAGGACGCCGGGATACCGGTCGAGGACGCCTGGATGTCGCTCGGGGTGACGGACCCGGATCGGGTGCGCCGGGCCGCGGAGGACATGCTCACCGGGCCCTCCCCCGTCACCGCGATCTTCACCGGCAACAACCGGGTGACCGTCACCGTCATCCGGGTCCTGGCCGCGCAGAGCCGCCGGGTCGCCCTCGTGGGCTTCGACGACATCGAGCTCGCCGATCTGCTGCAGCCCGGTGTCACCGTGGTCGCGCAGGACGCCGCCGCCCTCGGCCGCACCGCCGCCGAGCGGCTGTTCAGCCAGCTGGACGGCACGCTGGTCGCCCCCGAGCGCATCGAGCTGCCGACCCGCCTCGTCACCCGCGGCTCCGGCGAGCTGCCGCCCGAGAGCTGAGCGGGGATGGACGGCGCGTCCGGGCGGGCGGAGGCGAGGACCGGGGACGGCGGCCGCACGCTGGAGGCGCTGGGCCTGGCCGAGTCGCCCCACGACCATCCGCTGCTCTACCCGGGCGCCTGGCCGAACGACTCCGCGCTCCTCGACGGTGATCTGCTGCTGCCCCTGGACCGCCTGGTGCACGACGGGCGGACCCCGGTCCTCGCCGTGGGCTCCAACGCCTGCCCCGCCCAACTGCGCCGGAAGATGGAGGCGTTCGGGATCGACTCGCCGGTGCCCCTGGTGAAGACGCGGGTGACGGGACTCGCGGTGGGCGTCTCCGCGCATGTGAGCCGCCTCGGCTATCTGGCCGCCGCGCCGTTCCTCGCGCCCGGCCGGGTCACCGAACTGTTCCTGACCTGGCTGGACGACGAACAGCTCGCGGTGATCGACGCCAGCGAGGGCGTGCCCCGGCCCGACGGCAACTACGCCCGCGCCTGGCTGCCCGCGCCGGACGTAGGGATCGTCCTGGCCGACGGCACGTCACTCCCCGGCGCCCACGTCTACGTCAACCGCCACGGCGTCCTGCACGACGGCACCGGCGCCCCGCGCACCCACCCCGGCCAGCGGCCGCTGCTCACCGAACTGCTGTCGGGGTCGGTTCGGTTGAGGGAGCTGTTCGGGGTCACCCCGGAGGAGTTCAGCGCCCGGGTGCGTGCGGACATACGCCTGTGCGCGCTCGGCACAGAGGTGTTCGCGCGCGAGAAGCTGGTGACGCCGTCGGGGCTCGAGCCGTACGTCTGAGCCGTACGGCCGTCCGGGGCCGAGGTCAGCAGACCGGGAGGCCCGGCACCGGCTCGTCGTTGTCGCCGCCCTTGATGTAGACGTCGCTGACGAAGACACCGGTGTTGCCGCTGTCGTCGTCGGTCTTCGCCCACCAGACGTTCGTCCAGCGGCCGGACGTCTCGCGACGGCCGAGGTTCTGCTGGCAGTAGAAGTAGTTGGTGCCCGCGTTGAGGATGCCCGCCTTGGCGCCGGCGGCGGTGTAGGAGTCCGCCGTCCTCCAGACCTCGCAGTTGTACTTGCCGCCGCCGATGGGGTGGCAGGCCGCGGCGGGCGTGGAGGGGTCGTCGCCCCCGCCCGTCGGCCCGCCGTCGCCCTCGCCCTCGCCGTCGTCGCCCGCGCCGGGGGCACCGCCCGCCGTCCTACTGGGGGTGGCGTCGTCGGGCCGCTCGGAGGGCTTCCGGTCGGCTGACCGGCTCTCGTCGCCGGTGGGGTCGGACGAGGCCGCCTCGTCCCGCTCGGTCAGCCCGGCGTCGCCCGTACGGCCGGTCTCCTGGCTGCCGTTGGCCCGTACGGACGGGCCGGTGGTCGTGGGGGACGCGGTCCCCGCCGATTCGGTCCCGGACTTGCCGTCGCGGTTGCTGAGCAGGGCGACGGTCGTCCCGCTCACGGCGAGGACGAGGGCGACGGCAGCGGCGGCGAGCAGCACGCGACGGCGGGAGCGTGAACCGGAGGAGGGGGCGAGGGGGCTGGTGGAGCTGGGGTTGTGCGGTCCGGGGTACGGCTGCTGCCCTGGGTCGACAGGCCCATGGCCCGGGGCCGTAGGACCGTCCTGGGCGGCGGCCCCGAAGCCCTGCGATGCCGTGGGCCCGTCGGCGTCCTGCCCGCCGACTCCGAAGCGGGGAGCGCCCGGCAGCCCGGAGGCAGGAACACCGTCACCGGCCGGGGCGCCGGAGGTGTCCGCCGCCACCGAGGGCCCCCGCAACGCCGTCGTCGGGGTGTCCGTGCCGGCGTCCGCCACCGTCTGGAGGAGGTCGCGGGCCTCCTCGGCCTCGGGGCGGGACTCGGGGCGCTTGTCCAGCAGGCGTTCCAGGACCGGGGCGAGGGGCCCGGCCCGGCGCGGCGCGGGCAGGGGCTCGCCGACGATGGCGGTGAGCGTGGAGAAGGTCGAGGTGCGCCGGAAGGGCGCCGAGCCCTCGACGGCGGCGTACAGCGTGGCGCCGAGCGCCCAGACGTCCGAGGAGGGTCCCGGCTCGGCGCCCTGGGCCCGCTCGGGCGCCAGGTAGTCGAGAGAGCCCACGAGTTGACCGGTGCGGGTCAGCTGGGTCGCGGAGCCGTCGCCAGGGTCGTCCATCGTCGCGATGCCGAAGTCGGTGAGGACGACACGGCCGGAGGTCTCCAGCAGGATGTTGCCGGGCTTGACGTCCCGGTGCAGGACACCGGCCCGGTGGGCGGCGGCCAGCGCGTCCATGACCTTGGCGCCGATGCGGGCCGCCTCGTACGGGTCGAGGGTGCCGCGTTCGCGCAGCACCGCCTCCAGCGAGGGTCCGTCCACGAGTTCCATGACGATGAGTGGACGGCCGTCGACCTCGGCGATGTCGTGCACGGCGACGACGCCGGGGTGCCGGATCCGGGCCGCCGCGCGGGCCTCGCGCCGCATCCGCAGCCGCAGATCGGCGAGTTCGGGACCGCCGGCGTCGGAGAAGGTACGGAGTTCCTTGACGGCCACCTCACGGCCGAGGACCTCGTCGACCGCCCGCCGGACGACCCCCATGCCGCCGCGTCCGAGCTGTGCCACCACCCGATAGCGTCCGGCCAGCAGCCTGCCGGGCTCCTCCACCTGTCCGTTCTCCCCCGAAGACACCCGCAACCCCGTCCTGTGGCCCGTCCTTGCGTGCCGTACAGCCTACGGGGCGCGTGTGACGGCGTGGGCGACCGAGGGCCGGGCGCCCGGGGGCGCGAACAACGGCGTACGTGCGCCGACGCGACCCGCCCGAACGGCGGCGACGTCAGCTTACCGATGTCGTCAGGCCGCCGCGCCGAGGCGACGCGTACCCCTCCCCCGTCTCGCACGGGTCAGCCCGAGGAGCCGAACCACCTCGCCGATGCCCCGGCCGCGCAGCGGTCACGCGACCCCGCCGGCCGGCACCCGCTTCAGCTTCCCGAAGCCGTCAGATCGCCGCGCCGAGGCGACGCGTACCCCTCCAGATCGGCACGCGTCAGCCCGGTCAGTCGGGCCACCTCTCCGATGTCCAGAGCCCCGCAGTCCAGCCCGCGCAGCAGATAGCCGCTCAGTGCCTTGGCGGTGGCGGGCTCGTCCATGACGTCGCCGCCGGCCCGGTTGGCGTAGCGGGCGAGACGGGCGGCGGCCTGTTCGAAGCCCTCGCGGTAGAAGGCGAAGACGGCCGCGTACCGGGTGGGGAGGTGGCCGGGGTGCATGTCCCAGCCCTGGTAGTAGGCGCGGGCGAGCGCGCGGCGGGTGAGGCCGTAGTGGAGCCGCCAGGCCGCGTGGACCTTCTCGGCCGGGCCGACGGGCAGGACGTTCGTCGAGCCGTCGCAGACGCGGACGCCGGTGCCGGCCGCAGCGACCTGCATGACGGCCTTGGCGTGGTCGGCGGCCGGGTGGTCGCCGGCCTGGTACGCGGCGGAGACGCCGAGGCAGGCGCTGTAGTCGAAGGTGCCGTAGTGCAGTCCGGTGGCACGTCCCTCGGCGGCCTGGATCATACGGGCGACGGTGGCGGTGCCGTCGGCGGCGAGGATGGCCTGGCTGGTCTCGATCTGGATCTCGAAGCCGATCCGGCCGGCGTCCAGGCCGTGGGCCTTCTCGAACGCCTCCAACAGGCGCACCATGGCGGTGACCTGCTCGGGATAGGTGACCTTGGGCAGGGTGAGGAGCAGTCCGCCGGGCAGCCCGCCGGCCTCGATCAGGCCGGTGAGGAAGATGTCGAGGGTGCGGATGCCCCGGGCACGTACGGGCGCCTCCATGCACTTCATACGGATGCCCATGTACGGGGCGGCCGTCCCGTCCCGGTAGGCCTGGGCGATCAGCCGGGCCGCTCGGCCGGCGGTCTCGTCCTCCTCGGTGTCGGGGCGGGGCCCGTAGCCGTCCTCGAAGTCGACCCGCAGGTCTTCCACGGGCTCGCGTTCCAGCTTGGCGCGGACCCGGCTGTACACCGGCTCGGCGAGGTCGTCGCAGAGGCCGAGCGCGGCCGCGAAGGACGCGGCGTCCGGGGCGTGTTCGTCGAGCGAGGCGAGCGCCCGGTCGCCCCAGGTGCCTACGGTGTCGGCGGCGAAGACGTCGCCGGGGACGTAGACGGTGTGGACGGGCTGACGGGTGCCGGGATCACCGGGGTAGCGGCGCTCCAGCTCGGCGTCGACCGGGGCGAGGGAGGCGTCGATCTCCTCGCTGACGGCACCCGCGAGGCTCGTCGTCACCTTCTCCTGCTGGCCCATTCCCACACCCTCCGCTTCCGCGATACGGAATCAACAATCCGTTGAATGACGGTATCCGGAGTCCTTCCGGCTGGTCAACACCGTGTCCACGGGCGGCGGTCCGCCCGCCTCCCTCCCATCATCGGACGCACGAGGCCCCCGTGACCGTCGGAAACGGTCACGGGGGCCTCGGGCGCAGCCGGTGGGAGATCAGCCCTTGCGGGCGTTGATCTCCTCGGTCAGGGCCGGCACGACGTCGAACAGGTCGCCGACGACGCCGTAGTCGACCAGCTCGAAGATCGGGGCCTCGGCGTCCTTGTTGATCGCCACGATCGTCTTCGAGGTCTGCATGCCCGCGCGGTGCTGGATCGCGCCGGAGATGCCGGAGGCGATGTACAGCTGCGGCGAGACCGACTTGCCGGTCTGGCCGACCTGGTTGGTGTGCGGGTACCAGCCGGCGTCGACCGCGGCACGCGAGGCGCCGACGGCCGCGCCGAGCGAGTCGGCGAGCGCCTCGATGATCGCGAAGTTCTCGGCGCCGTTGACGCCACGGCCGCCGGAGACGACGATCGCGGCCTCGGTCAGCTCAGGACGGCCGGTCGACTCACGCGGCGTGCGCGCGGTGACCTTGGTGCCGGTCGCGGCGGCGGAGAAGGTCACGGAGAGGGCCTCGACCGCACCGGCGGCCGGAGCGGCCTCCACGGCGGCCGAGTTCGGCTTGACCGTGATGACCGGGGTGCCCTTGGAGACACGGGACTTGGTGGTGAAGGAGGCGGCGAACACCGACTGGGTGGCCACCGGGCCCTCGTCGCCGGCCTCGAGGTCGACGGCGTCGGTGATGATGCCGGAGCCGATGCGCAGCGCCAGACGGGCGGCGATCTCCTTGCCCTCGGCGGAGGACGGCACGAGGACGGCGGCCGGGGAGACGGCCTCGACGGCGGCCTGGAGGGCGTCGACCTTGGGCACGACCAGGTAGTCGGCGTACTCGGCGGCCTCGTGGGTGAGGACCTTGACGGCGCCGTGCTCGGCGAGGGTGGCGGCGGTGTCACCGGCGCCGTTGCCCAGCGCGACGGCGACGGGCTCGCCGACGCGGCGGGCCAGCGTCAGCAGCTCCAGGGTGGGCTTGCGGACGGCGCCGTCCACGTGGTCGACGTAGACGAGAACTTCAGCCATGGGATTGCTCTCCTGCGAAACGAAGTTGAGGGGCGGTCGGCGTGTCGAGCCTTAGACGAACTTCTGGCTCGCGAGGTACTCGGCGAGCTGCTTGCCGCCCTCGCCCTCGTCCTTGACGATCGTGCCGGCGGTACGGGCCGGACGCTCGGCCGCGCCGTCGACGACGGTGTAGGCGCCCTCGAGACCGACCTCCTCGGCCTCGATGTCGAGGTCCGACAGGTCCCAGGACTCCACCGGCTTCTTCTTGGCGGCCATGATGCCCTTGAAGGACGGGTAGCGCGCCTCGCCCGACTGGTCCGTGACGGACACGACGGCCGGCAGGGAGGCCTCCAGCTGCTCGGAGGCGGCGTCGCCGTCACGGCGGCCCTTGACGGTGCCGTCCTCGACGGTGACCTCGGACAGCAGGGTGACCTGCGGGACGCCCAGGCGCTCGGCCAGCAGGGCCGGGACGACGCCCATGGTGCCGTCGGTGGAGGCCATGCCGGAGACGACCAGGTCGTAGCCGGCCTTCTCGATCGCCTTGGCCAGCACCAGGGAGGTGCCGATGGCGTCGGTGCCGTGCAGGTCGTCGTCCTCGACGTGGATGGCCTTGTCGGCACCCATGGACAGCGCCTTGCGCAGGGCGTCCTTGGCATCCTCGGGGCCGACCGTCAGGACGGTGACCTCGACGTCGTCGTCGGAGTTCTCGGAGATCTGCAGCGCCTGTTCGACGGCGTACTCGTCGAGCTCGGAGAGCAGACCGTCCACGTCGTCCCGGTCGACGGTCAGGTCATCGGCGAAGTGCCGGTCGCCAGTGGCGTCGGGCACGTACTTCACGGTGACAACGATCCTCAAGCTCACGCCGGCTCTCCTACTGCGTCGACATTTCTCTGCTGCCTCTTGCAGGCAGCATAGGCGCCCCAAGTGGCCGATCCCGATCGGGGCGACCCGCGCTCCGAGCGAGATATTACTCGTCAGTACACCCAGTTCGTTCCCGCTAAGCAAGCGCTTTGAACTGTGACCTTTGCAACGCAGCGTAATCGGAATCCGACGGCTTCGCAGAACGCCCGCGGCGCCTGTCCGGTCACACGCCCCCGGTGACCTCAGTCACGCAGGCCGTTGAACCGGCCCTGGTGGTACAGCAGCGGACGGCCCTGCCCGGAGGGGTCGCCGCGGACGACCTCGGCGAGCACGATGCGGTGATCGCCCGCGGGCACGCGCGCCACCACCCGGCACACCATCCACGCGAGCACCCCGTCCAGCACCGGGACCCCCTCGGGGCCCTCCCGCCAGACCGTCGGCGGCCCGAAGCGGTCGGCACCGCTGCGGGCGAAGGTCGCGGCCAGGTCCTGCTGGTGCTCGCCGAGTATGTGGACGCCGACATGGTCCGTCGCGGCGATGACCGGCCAGCTGGAGGCACCGGCGCCGACGCCGAAGGACAGCATCGGAGGCTCGGCGGAGACGGAGCTGAGGGAGGTCGCCGTGAAGCCGGCGAGGCCCTGCTCACCGCGTGCGGTGATCACCGCCACACCGGCGGCATGGCGCCGGAAGACGGAGCGGAGCAGATCGGGAGAGGCGAGCTGAGCGGTGTCCAGGCCGGGAGAGGCCGTCATGGAGTTGTCCTTCTGCGAGGGGATGCGGGGCGGTCCGGGGCGGTTCAACAGCCCGGACAGCGCGCGCCCACGGTGCGGGCCGGTTCGGCGGGGGCCCGGCCGAAGAGAAGGAGTTCCTCACCCATACGTGTCAGGCTGACGATAGGTGGTCCGCACAGTCAAGTGCGTCCCGGCATGTGGGAGATGACTCACCCTCGGCCGCACGGCCCCTCAGACCGCCTCACCCAGAGCCGCGATGACGTCGGCCTTCCGGGGCTGCCCGGTGGCCCGCCGCACCACGGCCCCGTCGGCGTCCAGGACCAGCACGGTCGGCGTCTTGAGGATGTCGAGCCGCCGTACGAGGTCGAGGTGCGCCTCGGCGTCGATCTCGATGTGGCGCACGCCCGGGACGATGCCGGCGACCTCGCCCAGCACGCGCCGGGTGGCCCGGCAGGGGGCGCAGAAGGCGCTGGAGAACTGTACGAGCGTGGCGCGCTCGCCGAGCTCGCCGCCCAACTCGCCCGCGCCGAGCCGCTTTCCGTCGTCGCGCCCGCGCACCCGTACCCTCCCGCTCCGCCGCCGCTGCAGCACTCCGTAGGCGCTCGCCACCGCCAGCACCGCCACGCACACCATGAGTCCGGTCATCACCCTGCTCAAGCATTCACAGGACTGCAAAGATTCCCGTCTCCCGGAAGTCTGTCCGTTGCGGAATGCTTGATTCATGGACATCGATGTGAGGGGGCCGCGCTTCGGGGCGGCCGTGACGACCGTGGTATTGGCGGTCGTCCTGGTCACGGGGAGCGCCTGGCTGCTGGCCTGGCAGACGCTGGCGTTCGCGCTGGGCGCCGCGGGCGGGGTGGGGCGGTCGCCCTACGGGGTGCTGTTCCGCCGGGTGGTGCGGCCGCGGCTCGGGCCGCCGACCGCCTTCGAGGCGCCGGAGCCGCCGCGCTTCGCGCAGGCCGTGGGCCTCGTCTTCGCGGTCGTCGGGCTCGTCGGCTACACGCTGGGACCGCAGTGGCTCGGCCTGGCCGCCACCGGCGCCGCCCTGGCCGCCGCGTTCCTCAACGCCGTTTTCGGGTACTGCCTGGGGTGTGAGATGTACCTGCTCGTACGGCGGATGACGGTGCGCGCCGGGTAAAGGGCGATCCAAAGCACGAGGTGGATCAAGGTGGGGACGTGACGAGGATCTCGCGGCATCCGGGCACTTGGGCTTGGCCCTCGGCCGTTCTTCGGGCACGATCGGCGACAAGCCGTAAACCTACGGCTGCGTAACTTACCTCTGGGAGCTTCCTTCCCAGGCACTGAAGGAAGGGTCCACCCCGTCCATGGCAGAGCTTGTCTACCGTCCTGTCGTCGGTTTCGCCCAGACACTGTTCAAGGTGTGGGACCTCAAGATCGACTGCAAGGGATCGGAGAACATTCCGCGCTCGGGCGGCGCCGTGCTGGTGAGCAACCACATCAGCTACCTGGACTTCGTCTTCAACGGCCTGGCGGCGCTCCCCCAGAAGCGGCTCGTGCGCTTCATGGCCAAGGAGTCGGTGTTCCGGCACCGCGTCTCCGGCCCGCTCATGCGGGGCATGAAGCACATCCCCGTGGACCGCGAGCAGGGTGAGGCGGCATACGCCCACGCGCTGGACTCGCTGCGCTCCGGGGAGATCGTCGGGGTCTTCCCCGAGGCCACCATCTCGCAGTCCTTCACGCTGAAGAGCTTCAAGTCGGGCGCCGCCCGCCTCGCCCAGGAGGCCGGCGTGCCCCTGATCCCGATGGCCGTGTGGGGCACCCAGCGGCTGTGGACCAAGGGCCACCCGCGCAACTTCAAGCGCAGCCACATCCCGATCACCATCCGGGTCGGCGAGGCCATCGAGGCGTCCCGGGAGAAGTACGCCGGGGCCATCACCCGCCAGCTGCGCGAGCGCGTCCAGGAGCTGCTGGAGGCCGCCCAGCGCGCCTACCCGGTCCGCCCCAAGGACGCGAACGACACCTGGTGGATGCCGGCCCATCTCGGCGGCACCGCGCCCACCCCGGAGCAGGTCCGCGCGGCCGAGGCCCGCTGACCCCTGCTCAGAGTGCGGTCGGGAGCAGCTCCCACAGGTGCTCCCGGTCCCTCGCGGCCCGGAGGGCCTGAAGGACCGCCGGGTGCGGCTCGGCGTACAGGGTCGGGTAGTCCAGTTCGCCGGAGTCCGGATCCACCGGGAAGGCCAACTGCTCGCCGTCCAGGGAGAATCGCGTGGTCACGCCGGGCTTGTCGCCCCGCGGGTCCTGGCGGTGCCAGGCGCCGCCGAAGCGGACGGCGACCAGGCCGTGGACGACGTCGAACTTCTGGTAGCACAGCGCCGTCGGGATGTCCTCGGCCCGCAGCAGGGCCGCGAGGGCATGGGACTTGGCGTAACAGATTCCCGTGCCCTGCTTCAGTACGTCCGAGGCGCGCCAGGTGACACGCGGGTCGCCGGAGTCCTGGGAGTGCGGGACGGTGTCCCGTACGAACTCGAAGGCCAGCCGCGCATAGGCATACGAGTCCTCGGCCTGCGTGGCGAGCCGCGCAGCCGCCTGCCGCACCACCGGACTGTCATGGTCGATGACCTCGTCAGCGGCCAAGTAGGCGGAGAGGTCGGAGGTTTCCTGGATGAGCTCCATGACGGCAGAGCGTAAGGATGCGGCCATCCGAGAGTCAATGACTTTTCGAATGACCGCATACCTATGCAGAACGTGAGCGGCTAGCGGGCCATCTCCTCCTTGAGCGCCGCCACGAAGGCGTCCACGTCGTCCTCGCGGGTGTCGAAGGAGCACATCCAGCGCACGACGCCGGCCGCCTCGTCCCAGAAGTAGAAGCGGAACTTCTTCTGGAGCCGCTCGGCCACATCGTGCGGGAGCTGCGCGAAGACGGCGTTGGCCTGCACCGGGTAGAGGATTTCGACCCCGTGGACGGCGCGTACGCCCTCGGCGAGCCGCTGGGCCATCTCGTTGGAGTGGCGGGCGTTGCGCAGCCACAGGTCCTTGGCGAGCAGCGCCTCCAGCTGCACCGACACGAACCGCATCTTGGACGCCAGCTGCATGGACAGCTTGCGCAGATGCTTCATGTGCCGCACGGCGTCGGGGTTGATCACGACCACGGCCTCACCGAAGACGGCGCCGTTCTTGGTGCCGCCGAGGGAGAGGAGGTCGACGCCGACCGCGTTGGTGAACGTCCGCATGGGGACGTCCAGCGAGGCGGCGGCGTTGGCTATCCGCGAGCCGTCCAGGTGCACCGTCATACCGTGCGCGTGGGCGTGCTCGCAGATCGCCCGGATCTCCGCCGGGGTGTAGAGGGTGCCCAGCTCGGTGCTCTGGGTGATCGAGACGACCTGGGGCATGGCCCGGTGCTCGTCGTCCCAGCCGTACGCCTGCCGGTCGATCAGCTCGGGGGTGAGCTTGCCGTCCGGGGTGGGCACCGTGAGCAGCTTCAGTCCGCCGACCCGCTCGGGCGCCCCGCACTCGTCGACGTTGATGTGGGCGCTCTCGGCGCAGATCACGGCGCCCCAGCGGTCGGTGACCGCCTGGAGCGCGACGACGTTGGCTCCGGTGCCGTTGAAGACCGGGAACGCCTCCGCCGTGGCACCGAAGTGCCCGCGGACGATCTGCTGGAGGTTCTCCGTGTAGACGTCCTCGCCGTACGCCACCTGGTGCCCGCCGTTGGCGAGGGCCAGGGCGGCGAGCACCTCGGGGTGGGCGCCGGCGTAGTTGTCGCTGGCGAAGCCGCGGACGTCCGGGTCGTGGTGACGGCGGGCGTCGGTCTTCGGAGGGTTCACGGCTTCTCGGTCAGCCACAGGCGCTTTCCGTTCACTTCGGCGGCGGGCTGGTCCCAGACGCCCACGACCGCGTCGGCCAGGTCGTGGACGTCCGTGAAGCCCGCGAACTTCGCGTTGGGGCGGTCGGCGCGCATCGCGTCGTGGACCAACGCCTTGACCACCAGGATGGCAGCCGCCGAGGTCGGGCCCCCGGGGCCCCCCGCCTTGCGGAAGGCGTCCGCGAGCGCGAGCGTCCACGCCTCGGCGGCGGCCTTGGCGGCGGCGTACGACGCGTTGCCCGCGGTCGGCTTGGTGGCGCCGGCCGCGCTGATCAGCACGTAGCGCCCCCGGTCGCTGCGCTGGAGCGCCTCGAAGAAGGCGAGCGAGGTGTGCTGCACCGTGCGGATCAGCAGCAGCTCCAGGAAGTCCCAGTCGTCGAGGCTGGTCTTGATGAACGTCTCGCTGCCGCGCCAGCCGCCGACGAGGTGGACGAGCCCGTCGACCCGCCCGAACTCCTTCTCGGTGCGCAGCGCCCAGTCACGCGAGGACTCCAGGTCGAGCAGGTCGACCGTCTCCCCGGTCACGGTCGCCCCGCCCGACGCGTAGCGGGCCGCGTCGACGGCCTCGGCGAGGCGCTCGGGGTCGTTGTCCGCGCCGACGACGGTGGCGCCCGCCTCGGCGAGCCGCCGCAGTGCCGCCCGGCCGGCGGGTCCGCCCGCTCCGGCCACCGCGATCACCGCACCGTTGAGTGCACCGTTCCCCACCATGCGCCTCGCCTCCTGGGCAGCCTGAGCCGTGTCGCCTGTGTCGCGGTCGCTCACGCGGCGATCCGCTCGGCGTCGTCCGCGGTGATGCCCCGGGTCGAGGCGATCACGTTCTTGAGCTTCTTGGACAGGGCCTCATAGAACATGCTCAGCGGAAACTCGTCCGGAAGCACGTCATCGACGAGTTTCCGGGGCGGCTGGCTCAGGTCGAGGGCGTCGGGGCCCTTGGCCCACTTGGATCCCGGGTGAGGGGCCAGGTAGGTGGAGACCAGCTCGTAGCCGGCGAACCAGTGGACGAGCTTCGGGCGGTCGATGCCGTCGCGGTACAGCTTCTCGATCTCGGCGCACAGCTGGTTGGTGACCTGCGGGGCGCGGTCCCAGTCGATGTGCAGCTTGTTGTCCGTCCAGCGGACGACGTCGTGCTTGTGCAGGTAGGCGAAGAGCAGCTGACCGCCGAGGCCGTCGTAGTTGCGCACCCGCTCGCCGGTGACCGGGAAGCGGAACATGCGGTCGAAGAGGACGGCGAACTGCACGTCACGGGCCTGGGAGACGCCCTCGGCCTCCAGCTTCACGGCCTCCTTGAAGGCGGTCAGGTCGCAGCGCAGCTCCTCCAGGCCGTACATCCAGAACGGCTGGCGCTGCTTGATCATGAAGGGGTCGAACGGCAGGTCGCCGTGGCTGTGGGTGCGGTCGTGGACCATGTCCCACAGGACGAACGCCTCTTCGCAGCGCTTCTGGTCGTGGACCATCGCGGCGATGTCCTCGGGCAGTTCCAGGCCCAGGATGTCGACGGCGGCGTCGGTGACGCGGCGGAAGCGGGCTGCCTCGCGGTCGCAGAAGATGCCACCCCAGGTGAAGCGCTCGGGCGCCTCGCGCACGGCGATCGTCTCGGGGAAGAGGACCGCGGAGTTGGTGTCGTAGCCCGCGGTGAAGTCCTCGAACTTGATGCCGCAGAACAGCGGGTTGTCGTAGCGGGTGCGCTCCAGCTCGGCCAGCCAGTCCGGCCAGACCATGCGCAGGACGACGGCCTCGAGGTTGCGGTCGGGGTTGCCGTTCTGCGTGTACATCGGGAAGACGACCAGGTGCTGGAGGCCGTCCGCACGGTCCGCGGCGGGCTGGAAGGCCAGCAGCGAGTCCAGGAAGTCGGGTATGGCGAAGCCGCCCTCGGCCCAGCGGGTCAGGTCCTTCACCAGGGCCTGGTGGTACGCGGCATCGTGCGGCAGGAGCGGCGAAAGCTCCTCCACGGCCTCGACGACACGCCGTACGGCGGCCTCGGCGTCACCGCGCTCGGGCGCGCCCTCGGCCGAGAAGTCGATCGACCCGTCCTTGGACTGCCATGGCCGGATCCGCTCCACGGCATCCTTGAGCACGGGCCATGCCGGGTGCTCCACCACCCTGGTCACGGGAGGAACCTGGTCCCCCGAAGCCGCCTGCACAAGAATTTCCGTCATGTCCCATCCTCCACGGGAGAACCTCGCGTAAAGAGACCGTATACATACGAGGTTCCTCCCAGCAAGAGGAGGCTCGGGAAATTATCCTGCACACCCTCAAGGTCACCGCACTTTTTCCTGTCGGACCCGGGGAACGTGATTGAGCCGCCGTCAGATGGGCATACGTCGCTCCTACCCGGCAAGCCCCGGTCAATCCCCACAGGACTCGCCCACCCCAGGGTGACGGCCCACCGCCCTGTGCGCCAGCCGTGCCATGTCACGCAGCGCGAACCCCGCGCACATGTGGGGTTCATCACGCGCGGCGGCCACTAGGCTCGGGCTGCCACGCGAACAGTGCCCTCCGGTTCGCCTGCGTGCCGAGCCGCCGTCGACGGAAGCGAGTTGAGTCTTGAACTTCCTTACCATCGGTCACCGCGGAGTCATGGGTCTCGAACCCGAGAACACCCTCCGTTCCTTCGTCGCCGCCCAGCAGGCCGGCCTCGACGTCATCGAACTCGACCTCCACCTGAGCAAGGACGGCGCCCTCGTCGTCATGCACGACACCGACGTGGACCGCACGACCGACGGAACCGGCGCGATCGCCGACAAGACCCTCGCCGAGCTGCGCGCCCTGGACGCGGGCCGCGGGGAGCGCGTACCGGTGTTCGAAGAGGTGCTGGACGCGGTACGGACGCCGCTGCAGGCGGAGATCAAGGACGTGGCCGCGGCCCGGGCGCTCGCCGAGGTGATCACCCGCCGCGATCTCGTCTCCCGTGTCGAGGTGTCCTCGTTCCACGACGACGCCGTCGCCGAGATCGCCCGCCTGGTGCCCGGGATCCGCACCGCGCTGATCGCCAGCCGCTACGGCACCGACATCGTGGACCGCGCGGTCGCCGTGGGCGCGGCGACGGTCTGCCTCAACATCCGCCGCCTCACCCTCGAGATCGTCGAGCACGCCCGCAAGGCCGACCTCAGGATCATCGGCTGGGTCGTCAACACGCAGGATCATCTGCGGCTCGTCCGCGCCCTGGAACTGGACGGCGCGACCACCGACTACCCGGAGATCAAGCGCACCGGCCGCTTCACCGCGTAGCCGCCCCCGCAGGAGCGCGTACCGCTCAGCCGAGCCCCTTGACCAGCAGCTCGAACTGGAGGTCGTCGCGCTGCGGGATGCCGAAGCGCTCGTCGCCGTACGGGAACGGCGTCATCCGGCCCGTACGGCGGTAACCGCGCCGCTCGTACCAGGCGATCAGATCGTTCCGTACCGAGATCACCGTCATGTGCATCTCGGTCACACCCCAGGTGGCGCGGGCCTGCCGCTCCGCCTCCGCGATGATCACCTTGCCCAGACCGGCGCCCTGCAGCTCCGGGCTGACCGCGAACATCCCGAAGTACGCGTACGTCCCGCGGTGCTCGAGCTGGCAGCAGGCCACGATCCGGCCGTCGCGCTCGACGGTGAGCAGCCGGCTGTCCGGCGACTTGACGACCTCCAGGACGCCCTCGGGGTCGGTCCGCCGCCCTACGAGGATGTCGGCCTCGGTCGTCCAGCCGGCGCGACTGGAGTCCCCGCGGTAGGCCGACTCGACGAGCGCGACGATCGAGTCCACGTCGGCGTCGGTGGCGTCCCGGAAGACCATTCCGGCGCGGGCGTCGGGCGCGGCGGTGTCCATGGTGCGTTCTCCCCCGTCTCGGGCGCGGCTCGGGCACCGCAGAGCCTAACGCGCCACTACTGTGCGGCCGCATGGTGCATGTACTGAGCGGCCGGACCCTCCTGCGTCCCACCGACCCCGAGCGGTCCCGAGTGTTCTACGGCGAGCAGCTGGGCCTCGCGGTGTACCGCGAGTTCGGGACGGGCGCCGAGCGCGGCACCGTCTACTTCCTCGGCGGGGGCTTCCTGGAGGTCTCCGGCCGGTCCGAGACGCCGGCCTCACCGGCGGTGCGGCTGTGGATGCAGGTCGAGGACGTGGCGGCCGCGCACGAGGAGCTGGTGGCGAAGGGCGTCGAGATCGTCCGGCCGCCGCTGCGAGAGCCGTGGGGCCTGATCGAGATGTGGCTCGCCGACCCGGACGGCACACCGATCGTGCTGGTCGAGGTGCCGGCGGAACATCCGCTGCGCTACCGCCCGGGCATCTGAGCGACGGCCCGCCCGTCAGGCCCGCAGGCTGCCGAGCCGCCCCTCCAGCCGGGTGAGCAGATCACCCAGCAGGGAGGCGAGTTCTTCCTGGCCGTCGGGGTCGAGGTCGGACAGGACGGCCGTCTCGTAGGCGAGCTGCTCGGGCAGGATGCCGTCGACGAGGTCCCGGCCGGCGTCGGTGAGGCGGACGTGGGCGACCCTGCGGTCCCGGGTGTCACCGCGCCGCTCGACCAGTCCGCGTTCGCTGAGCGCCTTGAGGCGTTTGGTGACGGCGGCCCCGGAGGAGAAGGTCTCCCGGGTGAGCTCGCTGGGGGTGAGTTCGTGGCCGGTGCGCCGCAGCGCGCCCAGCAGGTCGAACTCGGCACGGCTCAGGCCGGCCCGGCGCAGCGGCGCGTCCTCGGCCTGCTGGAGCAGGGCGGCACAGCGGTTGATCCGGCCGATGATCTCCATGGGGGCGGTGTCGAGGTCGGGGTGCACGGTCCGCCACTGGCGGACCACGGCGGCCACCGTGTCCTGTCGCGTCCCGGTCGGCCCGCCGTTCGTCGCCGTCATGGCCGTACGCCCTCCGTCGTGTCGCTCTGTGTGCGCTGGTCCGGGTGCGGCACCTCGCGGTGCTCCGCCCCGGCGAGCGTACGGGGTGTCCCGCGCCCGGCTCGCACGACCCGCGCGCGGGCGCGGTCCGGGACGGCCAGGGCGGCGAGCAGACCGATGAGCGCGCCGACGATCGTGTCCAGCACGCGCTCGCCGATGAGCCGTCCCGGGTCCTGGAAGCCGGCGAACTCGGTGATCAGCAGCGCCATGGGGGTCACACAGACGCTGCCGAGCCAGTAGTTGCGGCCGATGAGGGCCTCGGCGCCGAAGTTCAGGGCGGCGCAGCACAGGACTAGGGCGAGGCCGCCGGTGTGCGCGAGGGGCACGAGGGCGGCGAAGAGGAGGACGCCGAGGAGGTTGCCGACGACACGCTGGACTCCCCTCCCCCAGGTCAGCGTGAAGCTGGCCTGGTAGAGCGAGGCGGCGGTGACCAGCGCCCAGTACGGGCGGCCGACGCCCAGCGCGAGGGAGGCGTAACCGGCGAACGCGCAGCCCAGGGCGGTGCGTAGGGCGAACCGGCCGAGCGGGCGGACCCGTGCCCACAGCGGGTCCTGCGGAACGGGTTCGCCCCGCAGGAGTGTGAGGTCGTCGACCAGCGGTACGGGCCGCGTCCCGCGCAGGTCCCGGGCCCAGGCGCGCAGCAGGTCCGGGTCGGCGTCGGCGGGGGCCGCGAGCGCGATCTCGGCACGGTCGAGGAGGCGGCCGAGCGCCTGGCGGAGGTCGGTGGCGCGGCCGGCGGCGAGCAGGGCGTGGCGGGCGGCGGCCAGGGCGGTTACGGCGTTCGCGCGGACGTGCTCGCCGACGGCCCCGGCGCGGTCGTGCTCGGCGCTGTCGTGCTCACCGGCGGTCTCGGCGTACATGGCCGCCGCGCGGAGCGCCGCCGCGGTGGCCCGGCGCTCGGGGCCGTGCGGGCGCAGCAGGCCGGGCGCCATGCCGACCAGCCAGGCCCAGGCGCCGGCGGCGGTGCCCAGGGCGAGGTGCCCGGGGATCTCGGCGAGCGTCTGGGGCACGAACAGGGCGGCGGAGCTGACGAAGGTGAGGATGACGTTGCCGGGCGGGCCGATCCGGGTGGCGTCGCACAGCACCTTCTGCGCGGCGGCCAGGACCGCGCCGACGGTGACGAGGACGACGGCGCTGCCGGTGAGCGAGGCGGCGAGCAGGGCCGCGGCGAGACCGCCGAGCATGCCGAGCAGCACCCAGGCCAGGGTGCGGGCGCGGGCGGCGTAGGGGCGGTTGTGGGCGTAGAGCGCGCACAGGGATCCGGCCATCGTGTACATCGCCAGGTCGAGCCGGTCCAGCACCACCAGGGTGAGGTTGGGCGGGGCGACGGCGGCGACCACGCTCAGGGCGGGCTTGAACCAGATCTCCGGGGGCCGGCCGAGGCGCAGCACTCGGGCGACCTCAAGCGGAATTCGACTACTCACTTCATTACTTTAGCGAGTGTTTTACCCGTGAATCAAATGTGATGCACCTCCGAACGCTCCCCGTGTACACCTCTGCGCCCGCGTGGCCCCCACCTCGCCCGGGCATCGACGCACTGTCCGAACCGTCGAGCGGGGAGGTACGCGTGCACGGACCGGCTTCGCCCGGCTGGCTGCTGGTCACGCTGTGCGCGGTGACCGGCGCCTACTGCCTGCTGCGGATGCGCAGCCATGTGGAGGAGCAGCGCCGGGCCGCGGGCGGCGAGGCGCTGATGGGCTTCGGCATGGCGGTGATGGCGGTGCCCGCGGCGGTGTTCACTCCGCCCGACTGGGCCTGGCCCGTCTACGCGGCCGTGTTCGGCGCGGCGGCGCTGCACGCGCTGTGGTCGGCGCGGGCCGGCGGACACCATCTGCACCATCTGGTGGGCGCCGCGGCCATGGTCTACATGTCCCTGGCGATGGCCGCCTCGCCCGGGGGCGGGGGTGGCCACGGTGAGGCGGGCGTCCCGCTCCTGACGGGCGTCCTGCTCGCCTACTTCACGGGCTATGTACTCGTCTCCGGCGTGCGGATGGTGCCGGTCGCGGCGGGCGGGCCGGGGGTGGGCTGGGGCGACCGCCCGGAGTTGGCGCGCGCGTGCCGGCTGTCCATGGGGATCGCGATGCTGGCGATGCTGCTGACCCTCTGAACGGGTTCCGCCGGGCGGCCGTACAGAAGCGCACGGATACGCGGGGTGGCCCTGGGTATGTGGTGGACCACGGTGTTCATCCTGGGGGCGGCCGGAATGGCCGCGGCGCGGGCCGCGGACGCACCATTGGTAGTGGAGTCCCGCCCCACGAGTCGGCGAGGATCCCTGTATGCCCACCCGATCCGTCGAGTCCCCGCCCCACCCGAGGGCCGAGCGCACGGTCCCCCGCTGGGCCGGCGCCCTCGGCCTCGCCTCGGCACTCCTGCTCGCCCTCGTCGCGCTCCGCTGGAACCCGCTGATGCGCCTCGACGCCGACATCGCGGACACATCACACGGCTGGGCCGTAGATGCGGACGCGATGACGCAAGCCTGCCGCATCCTGACCGACTGGGTGTGGGACCCGTGGACGATGCGGATCCTGACCTTCCTGGTGGCGATCTGGCTGGTGTGGCGCCACGCCGCACGCTGGACGGCGGTATGGCTGGTGGTCACATGTGCGCTGGCCACACTGGTCCAGCAGACACTGAAGGCAGCCGTCGACCGGCCCCGCCCGGTGTGGCCCGACCCCGTGGACTCCGCCCACTACGCCGCCTTTCCGTCCGGACACGCCATGACCGCGACGGTCGTCTGCGGCCTCCTGCTCTGGCTGCTGCACCGGTACGGCGTCGTCGGCCCCGTTTGGCACACGGCGGTCGCGGTGGCGGTCGTGTCGGTGGCCGGGGTCGGACTGACCCGGGTGTGGCTGGGCGTCCACTGGACCACGGACGTCGTCGGAGGCTGGTTGCTGGGCGCCTTGGTGGTGGTCCTGGCGGTGGGCGTGGACGTCCGCCGCTCACGAGACCGGGCACAACCGACCGACGACGTACTCACCTGACGTTCCCCGCACGCGCCTGCCCACCCCCTCCCCGCCCCATGGCGCGATCTTGCCTCACCGCACCGAACGGCCACCTACGATCACACCCATGACCGCAGTGCTGTTCGATTTCTCCGGGACGCTCTTCCGTGTCGAGTCCACCGAGTCATGGCTGCGCGGCACCCTCGCCGAGGCCCCCTGGGACCTCCCCGAGGCCGAGCTGCTGGAGGCGGCGCGGGCCCTGGAGGTGATGGGAGCGCTCCCCGGCGGCGCCCCGCCCTCCTGGCTGCCCGAGGAGGTCGCCAGCGTGTGGGGCGTGCGGGACACGAGCGAGGAGCTGCACCGGGCCGCGTACACCGGCCTCTCACGGCAGGTACGGCTGCCGGACGACCGTCTGCACGACCTGCTGTACGACCGGCACATGACCCCGGCCGCCTGGGCCCCTTACCCGGACGCGGCCGACGTGCTGCGGACGCTGCGCGAACGCGGCGTGGGCGTCGCTGTGGTCAGCAACATCGGCTGGGACCTGCGCCCTGTGTTCAGGGCACATGGACTCGACCCCTATGTCGACGCCTACGTCCTGTCCTTCGAGCACGGCGTCCAGAAACCCGACCGCCGCCTGTTCACAGTGGCCTGCGAGGCACTGGGCGCCGACCCCCGGGACGCCGTCATGGTCGGCGACAGCCACCGCGCGGACGGCGGCGCGGCAGCCCTGGGCTGCACGGTCCACTTCGTGGACCACCTCCCGGCGACAGAACGCCCGGACGCCCTGCTGCCGGTCCTGGACCTCGTGGGCTGCGGCCCGCGGCCGTAGGAATCGGAAGGCGGCAGGCAGACGCCGTCGAGTCCGCCCTGGACGATCCCCCGCGTCGCCCAGGGCGGACGACAGACCCCGACCGGGCGCTACGGCTCCGGACGGACTGCGCTGAGTATAGTTGGCTGGCAGCCAGTCAACGCAGGAGTTACAGGATGTCCCCGCGCAGCGCCTCGGTCAATGAAGAGTTGCGGCGGCGTTCCCGGGAACGGCTCCTCCAGGCGGCGGTGGAGCTGGTCGGCGAACGCGGGTTCGACGCGACCACCCTGGGTGACATCGCGGACCGGGCCGGATCGGCGCGCGGACTGGTGTCGTACTACTTCCCCGGCAAGCGCCAGCTGGTGCAGTCGGCCGTGCACCGGCTGATGCACCGGACGCTGGAGGAGGCGCTGGAGCGCGAGCCCCGCACCGAGGACGGCCGCGAGCGGATGGCGCGGGCCATCGACGCCGTGCTGGGTCTGGCCCGGGACCGGCCGGTGCTGATGCGTCAGCACATGGCGGGCATTCTGCAGGCGGAGGGCTTTGTGCAGTGCCCGGAGCAGCGGCGGCTGGCCGAGCTGCTGCGGGAGACCTGTGAGCGGTACGGTTCGCGGGACGTCGACGCGGACTATCCGATGCTGCGCGCCCTGCTGATGGGCGCGGTGTTCGCGGCGCTGGTGCCGGGAGTCCCGATGCAGGTGCCGGTGCTGCGGGCGGAGTTGTTCAAGCGTTACCGGCTGGACTGGGAGATGGGCGTCCCGCCGGACGCGGAGGCCGCGTCCGGCGGAACGTGCGCCGAGGATCTGTCACGGTTCTTCGCGACCGGGAGCGGTGACGAACCCGGCCGTCCGAACGGTCAGTCGAAGTAGTCCGGCTGCGTCTGGACGTTGAGCTCACGCAGGTGGATCCGGCGGGCCGGGTCCGTGCGGCGGTCGTCGATCTTCAGGACGTCCAGGCCGCGCGCGATCTCGTTGGAGTAGATGTAGCCGTTGTAGTAGTACGCCGACCACGAGCCCGCGAGCTGGAGGGTGTCCGTGGTCAGGGTGCCGCGGTCGAAGTAGGCGATCTCCTTCGGACGCTTGGAGTCGGTGAAGTCCCAGACCGAGATGCCGCCCTGGTACCAGGCCTGGACCATGAGGTCCTTGCCCTTGACCGGGATCAGGGAGCCGTTGTGCGCCACGCAGTTCTCGGTGTCGGCCTGGTGCCGGGGGATCTTGAAGTAGCTGCGGAAGACCAGCTTGCGCTTGTCGCCCTTGCCGACGATGTCGTAGATGCCGTCGGCCCCGCGGTCCGGGCCGATCTCGGCGTTGCAGGTGGCCGCGCCGCCACCGCCGAGCTCGTCGGTGAAGACGACCTTGTTCGCCTTCTGGTTGAAGGTCGCCGAGTGCCAGAACGCGAAGTTCACGTCGTCCCGCACCTGGTCGATGACCTTCGGGCGCTCCGGGTTCTTGATCGACAGCAGGATGCCGTCACCCATGCAGGCACCGGCGGCCAGGTCCTCGGACGGCAGGACCGTGAGGTCGTGGCAGCCCGTGGTCTTGCTGACGCGGCCGGGCGTGCCGGGGTTGCCGCCGCCGTCCGGGCCCTCACCGGGGAAGAGCACCGGGAAGTCGATGACCGCCGCCTTCTGGGGCGCGTGCCGCGGCACCTTGATGACGGAGATGCCGTCGTGCGGCGGCTGGCAGTCCGGGTAGGTGGCGCTGGGCGAGTAGGACGAGACGTAGATGTAGACGTTCTTGCGCTCGGGCACCAGCGTGTGGGTGTGCGAGCCGCAGGCGGTCTCGACGGCGGCGACGTACTTCGGGTTGCGCTTGTCGCTGATGTCGAAGACCTTCATGCCCTCCCACGACGACTTCTCGGTGGCGGGCTGGGTGGTGCTGTTGCAACTGCTGTCGCTGCGCGAGGAGTCGGTGGACAGGAAGAGGAGGTCGCCGGAGACGGTGATGTCGTTCTGCGAGCCGGGGCAGAGCACCTGCGCCACGGTCCTCGGGGCCCTCGGGTTGCTGATGTCGAAGATACGGAAGCCGTCGTAGTTGCCCGCGAAGGCGTACTTGCCCTGGAAGGCGAGGTCGGAGTTGGTGCCCTGGAGGGCGTCCTTGGGGACGTTCGCCACGTGCCGGATGTTGGCGGAGTGGACGATCTCGTCCTGGCCGGGTATCTCGCCGTCCTTCAGCGCCTTGCGCACCTCGGCACGGGTGCTCTCCGAGATCTTCTGCTCCTGGGCGGGTCCGTCCCCGGGGTCGGGGGTCGCGGTCGCCGGCTGCGCGGTCAGCAGAGCGCCGAGGAGTCCGGCGGCGACGGCCACAACTCCCAGGTGTCTGCGTCGGGTTCGGGAATTGCCGAACAGGATCACTGTTTTCCTCCCTTGTGCCGTTCGCACTGGAACGGTTCACGCACGCCCGAGTATCGTCTCAGCATGCCCATATCAAAAGGGGACCAGGCAGATGTGACACCGCTTTCATGGCGCCGGGCCCGCGTCGCCCTGGCCGCGGCCGCCCTCGTGCTCGCGCTGGGAGCCTGCGACTCCGCCACCGACGCCAAGTCGCCCGCGGACAGCGGGCCTTCGGTCATCGTGCCGGGTGAGCCGGGCGAGCCCAACAAGGTGCTGTCCGCGGAGGAGGCCGCACGGCAGCGCTCCGAGGACGACTCCCCCAACTCCGCCGACGTCTCCTACGCGCGCATGATGATCCAGCATCACGAGCAGGCCCTGCTGATGACCGAACTCGTGCCGGAGCGGGCGGAGTCGGCGAAGGTGAAGAAGCTCGCGTCGCGGATCGCCGCCGCACAGGGCCCGGAGATCGACGCCATGAAGGGCTGGCTGAAGACCCACGGCAAGGGCACCGAGGCCGAAGGCCACGAGCACGCGCACGCGCCGATGCCGGGCATGGCGACCGAGGCGCAACTGGCGAAGCTGCGCGCCGCGCGCGGGCAGGCGTTCGACCAGCTCTTCCTCACCCTGATGATCACCCATCACGACGGGGCGGTCACCATGGCCACCGATGTGAAGGCGCAGGGCAACAACATCCAGGTCGAGGAGATGGCCGACGACGTCGTCGCACAGCAGACGACCGAGATCTCGCGGATGCGGGATCTGCTCTGACCGAGCCGGAGGAGCCGGACGAGCCGAACAGGGGTGCGTCGAGGGGCGTCGGCAGTGGACCCGGGGCCGCCGACCGGCGTCAGCGGCGGGCGCGGCGCGGTGGCAGGAATCCCGCGTCGCGCGCCTGGCCGATGAGCCGCAGCGACCGGCGGCGGCTGTGCCCGGTCGCGCCCATCACCGCCAGAACGGGGTCCGCGCCCCGTTCCTGGGCCTGGCGGTACTCCCGCGCGACGAGCCACTGCCCCTCGACACCGAGCGGCCACTCAGGGCGCGCCCGGCTCGCCGCGGAGCCGTCGCCCTGCCGCCCCGCGACACCGCACGCCTGGGAGAGCGGATCCTCGATCCAGTCGGCGAGCGCCGCGAGGTCGTCCAGCGAGAGCGCCGGTACGGCCCGGACGTCCTCCAGGTAGACGCCGCCCTCACCGACGACGGCGACCGCGTCGACATGTGCGCCGTCACCGAACTCCAAGCGGACACCCAGCCACGAGGTGGCCCCGGCGCCGTCCCGCACTTCCCACGCGGGCCACACGGACACGGTGCCGTCTGTCGCACAACGATCGGAAAGATTAAGAAAGGATGCTTCCAGCACACACGCAACGTAACCGCATGATCACATTCCATAACGAACGAACACGCTCCCCGCGCACGGCACAGCACCCTGTCAGCGGAGCGGCGGCGGTGCGATGCTGGGAGTCGAGAGCGACTCCCGACCTTCCATGACCGAGGAGTTCCGCCGTGCTCAGGATCGCCGTCGTCGGTTCCGGCCCCAGCGGGTGCTATACCGCCCAGGGGCTCGTCCAGCAGCATCCCGGCGCGCTCGTCGACGTCCTGGACCGGCTGCCGTGCCCGTACGGCCTCGTGCGGTACGGGGTGGCACCCGACCACGAGAAGATCAAGTCCCTGCAGAACACCCTGCGCACGGTGCTGGAGCACGAGCGGGTCCGGTTCCTCGGCGGGGTGCCGGTCGGCCCGGACGGCGTACCGGCGGCACGGCTGCGGGAGCTGTACCACGCGGTGGTGTACTGCGTGGGCGCCGCCGGCGACCGGCGCCTCGGGATCGCGGGCGAGGATCTGGCGGGCAGCTGGTCGGCGACCGAGTTCGTGTCCTGGTACAGCGCGCATCCCGACGCCGCCGCCGACGGGTTTCTGACCGGGGTGCGCTCCGCGGTGGTCATCGGCGTCGGGAACGTCGCGGTCGACGTGACGCGGATGCTGGCGCGCGGCGTGGCCGAGCTGAGCCCCACCGACATCCCGCACGCCGCGCTCACCGCCCTCGCCGCGAGCCGGGTGTCCGAGATCAGCATGGTGGGCCGGCGCGGCCCGTCGCAGGCCCGCTTCACCACCAAGGAGCTGCGCGAGCTGGGCGCGCTGCCGGACACCGAGGTCGTGGTGGACGGGCGGGAGCTGGCGATGGACCCGGCGTGCGCCGAGCCCGCCGCGCTGCCCGCGCCGCAGCGCCGCAACGTGGAGGTGCTGCACGCCTGGGCCGAGGCCCCGGCGCGGGCCGCCCGGCACCGTATCCGGCTGCGCTTCTTCCTGCGCCCGGTCGAACTCCTGCCCGCCGACGGCGGCGTGGGTGCCGTGCGGTTCGAGCGGACGGCACCGGACGGGCGGGGCGGTGTGACGGGCACGGGCCGGTTCGAGGACGTCGAGGCGCAGTTGGTGCTGCGGTCGGTGGGCTATCGCGGTGTGCCGCTGGAGGGGCTGCCGTTCGACCCCGCGACCGGCACGGTGCCGCATCGGGACGGGCGGGTGCTGCGCGACGGGGCGGTGACGCCGGGCGAGTACGTGGCCGGCTGGATCAAGCGGGGGCCGACCGGCGTCATCGGCACCAACCGTCCGTGCGCGAAGGAGACGGTCGCCTCCCTGCTGGCGGACGCGGCCGCGCTGGAGGGGAAGTCCGTGCCGGAGGAGCCGGTCACGGCCCTGCGGGCGGCCGGGATCGACCCGGTGCGCTGGCAGGGCTGGTGCGCCATCGAGCGGGCGGAGGCGGAACTGGGCGCGTCGCTCGGCCGGGGCACGGTCAAGCTCCCCGACTGGCAGTCACTGATGCGCGCGGCGCAGGGCGGCGGGGCCTAGGGTCTTTCTTTTGGATCAGGCCGGATCAGGGAGCGGGGTCCGGTGCCGCGCATCGCAAGGCGGAGGAGGGCGCCATGGCGGAGCCATGGCAACCGACGACAACGCGGCGAGGTGCGGTGCCGGACCCCGCGAGCCCGGCATGATCCGAACGAGAGGCCCTCGATCGCGCGGGGCGCCGGGCGGGACTTCGCGGACACGGCTCAGGCCCCGTCCTCACCGAGCCGTGCGGCCTGTCGGCCGGCCGCGTCGAGGAGCGCGTCGAGGAGCCCCGGGAAGAGGTCGTCCAGGTCGTCGTCGCGCAGGCCGTTCATCTTGGCCGTGCCCCGGTAGATCTGCCGGATCACGCCGCTCTCGCGCAGCACCCGGAAGTGGTGCGTGGTGGTCGACTTGGTGACGGGCAGGTCGAAGTGCGAGCACGTCAACTCATGGCCGACCGAAGCGAGTTCGCGCACGATCCGCAGCCGCATCGGATCCGACAGGGCGTGCAGCACCCCTTCGAGACGGATCTCCTCGCGCGCCGGGTGCGGCAGGTCTCGGCTGCTGACGGCGGGGCTGGTCACGGCGGCTCCAGTTCGTCGGGCCCGCTGACGCGGAGTCCCTCACTCGGTTCGGTTCATTGTACGAGACCTCTCGTAGTTTGACATCCACCGTACTACGATGCCTATCGTACGAGTCGACCACCGGTCCCGTGACGAATGGAGTCCGCCGTGAGTGCGCTCTTCGAGCCCTACACCCTGCGCGACCTGACCATCCCCAACCGTGTGTGGATGGCGCCCATGTGCCAGTACTCGGCCGCACCGGAGGGCCCCGACACGGGCGCCGCGAACGACTGGCACTTCGCGCACTACGCCGCCCGCGCGACCGGCGGAACGGGCCTGATCCTCGTCGAGGCCACCGCCGTCCACCCCGACGGCCGGATCACCCCGTACGACCTGGGCATCTGGAACGACCGGCAGGTCGAGGCGCTGCGCCGGGTCACGGACTTCCTGCGGGCCCAAGGCACCGTGCCGGGCATCCAGCTCGCCCACGCCGGGCGCAAGGGTTCGACCGGGCGCCCTTGGGAGGGCGGCGGGGCGGTGGGAGCGGACGCCCACGGCTGGCAGCCGGTCGCGCCCAGCGCGATCGCCTTCGCCGAGGGACACCTGGTGCCGAGCGAGCTGACGGTCGACGAGATCCGTGACGTGGTCCGGCAGTTCGCGGACGCCGCCCGCCGCGCCCTCGCGGCCGGCTTCGATGTCGCCGAGATCCACGGTGCCCACGGCTATCTGATCAACGAGTTCCTCTCCCCGCACTCCAACCACCGCACGGACGAATACGGCGGCTCGTACGAGAACCGCACCCGTCTCGCCCTCGAGGTGGTGGACGCCGTGCGCGCGGTGTGGCCGCAGGACAAGCCGCTGTTCTTCCGGATCTCCGCCACCGACTGGCTGGGCGAGGACGGCTGGACCGACGAGGACACGGTCCGCCTCGCCGCCGATCTGCAGGCCCACGGCGTCGACCTGCTCGACGTCTCGACCGGTGGCAACTCCCCCAGCGCCAAGATCCCCGTCGGCCCGGGCTACCAGGTGCCGTTCGCCGCGCGAGTCAAGACCGAGACTCCCCTGCCGGTCGCCGCGGTGGGGCTGATCACCGACGCCGAGCAGGCGGAGAAGATCCTCGCGAACGGCGAGGCGGACGCCATCCTGCTCGGCCGTGAGTTGCTGCGGAACCCTTCCTTCGCCCGCCATGCGGCGCGCGAGCTGGGTGGCGAGGTGAGTGTGCCCGACCAGTACCACCGGTCGGTCTGACCCACATCGAGGCCCGGCGGCCGGCGGCCGCACCACACGGTCACGGCCCGCCACCTCGGGACCGCTACACCGTTTCGGACGCCGGCCCGCGCGCCTCGCCGGCCATCTCCCGCCGGTAGCGCGCGTATGCGGCGCGCAGGCCCGCGCCCGGCCAGTCGTCCGGGAGCAGGGCGGGCGGCAGCACCGGGTCGGCCAGCAGATGCCGTACGACCGCGGCGAAGGCGGTAAAGCGCGCGGACGGCGTGTCGGCGCGGGCGACATGGTCGAGCAGGGCGTGCCCGGTGGCGGCCCAGGCGTCCAGGTCCCACAGGGCGGCGGCCAGGTCGCGGGCGGCCAGGTCGGGCCGGGCCCGGTAGCACTGGGCGACCTCGTCGAGGGCCTCCGGCAGAGGGCGGCGCAGATTGGCCGGGCGCAGCCAGACGCCCTCGCGCAGTTCGGCGAGGCGGAGCCGGGTCAGCCGGGCGCGCAGTTCGGCGCGGTCGGCCGGGTCGCGTCCGGTGGCCGTGACCACGACCATCTCCCAGTCGCCGTCCCAGACCCCGGTCTCCGGATGGACGGCGTCGTCCTGGCGGCGCTGCCGCTCCAGAAGACGGTCGCTGAGCGCGTACACGCCGTCCGCGCGGCGCAGGTCGCCGGCGGCGACCATACGGCTGAGCGCCGCCCGCAGTGTGGTGCCCGCGATGCCGAACGGCTCGACGGCGCGCACCAGTTCCCGTACGGGCAGCTCCGGGGGGTGCAGGCCGAGCAGGAGGCTGAGGACGACCGAGCGGGCGGACAACGGGCGCAGTTCCACCTCGTCACCCCGCTGTGCCACGTCCTCGCCCATGACCGGGTAGCTTACGTGCCGGATCGGCGTATTACAGTATTGCTGCGGCCGTAGAGGTGGTGCAACATGGGCGGCATGGTCTCGACACCCGCCCAGGAGCAGCCCGTGGACCCGCAGGACCGGTCCGGGCCGTACGCCACCCACGACGTCTCCAACCAGCCCCCGCCGCTGGCGCCCTACGACGCGTCGCAGGACATCGCGCTGCTGGAGGGCCTGCGGCGCGAGGGCGCCGGCTGGGCCGAGGAGGGCATCCGGCGGCTCGGCCTGCGGGCCGGCAGCGCCGAGGCGCAGGAGTGGGGCGAGCTGGCCAATCGCCACGAGCCCGAGCTGCGCACCCACGACCGGTACGGCCATCGCGTCGACGAGGTCGAGTTCCACCCGAGCTGGCACCACCTGATGCGGGTCGCGGTCGGCGAGGGCCTCGCGGCGGCGCCCTGGGCGGACGACCGGCCCGGCGCGCACGTCGCCCGGACCGCGGGCGGGCTGGTGTGGGGACACACCGAGGCCGGGCACGGCTGCCCGACGTCGATGACGTACGCGGCCGTCCCCGTGCTGCGCCGGCAGCCCGAGCTCGCCAAGGTGTACGAACCGCTGCTGACCAGCCGGGAGTACGACCCCGGCCTGCGGGTGCCGACGGAGAAGCGCGGCCTGCTCGCCGGCATGGGGATGACCGAGAAGCAGGGCGGCTCCGACGTCCGGACCAACACGACGACGGCGTGGCCGTCCGCGGAGCCCGGCGTGTACACGCTGCGCGGGCACAAGTGGTTCACGTCGGCCCCGATGTGCGACGTCTTCCTGGTGCTCGCGCAGGCCCCCGGCGGTCTGTCCTGCTTCCTGGTGCCGCGGGTCCTGCCGGACGGCAGCCGCAACACCTTCCGTATCCAGCGGCTCAAGGACAAGCTCGGCAATCGCTCCAACGCGTCCTCCGAACCGGAGTTCGACGGGACGGTCGCCTGGCTCGTCGGGCCCGAGGGGCGGGGCGTCAAGACCATCATCGAGATGGTCAACTGCACCCGGCTCGACTGTGTGATGTCCTCGGCGACGCTGATGCGCAAGACGCTCGTCGAGGCGGGCCACCATGTGCGCCACCGCAGCGCGTTCGGAGCCCGGCTGATCGACCAGCCGCTGATGCGCAACGTCCTGGCCGACCTGGCGCTGGAGTCGGAGGCGGCGACGACCCTGACGCTGCGGCTGGCGGGCGCCGCCGACCGGTCGGTGCGCGGGGACGACCCCGACGGCACCGAGTCGGCGTTCCGCCGGATCGCCACCGCCGTCGGCAAGTACTGGGTGACGAAGCGGGGCCCGGCGTTCACCGCGGAGGCGCTGGAGTGCCTGGGCGGCAACGGCTACGTCGAGGAGTCGGGCATGCCCCGCCACTACCGCGAGGCACCGCTGCTGTCGATCTGGGAGGGCTCCGGGAACGTCAACGCCCTGGACGTGCTGCGGGCGCTGAGCCGGGAACCGGCCACCGCCGACGCGCTCTTCGCCGAGCTGGCCCTCGCGCGCGGGGCGGACGCCCGGCTGGACGCCTCCGTCACCCGGCTCAAGGCCGGGCTGGCCGAGGGGACGGAGGCCGGGGCCCGGCGCCTGGTCGAGCAGATGGCCCTGACCCTCCAGGCCGCCCTGCTGGTCCGGCACGCCCCGGCTGCGGTCGCCGACGCGTTCTGCGCGACCCGGCTCGGCGGCGACTGGGGTCACGCCTTCGGGACCCTCCCCGACAGCGCGGACCTCGACACGATCCTGGCGCGGGCCCTGCCGGACGGCGTCTGAGGGCCGCGCCGCGCATCAGGTGGCGGGCCCGCACCACACCGGGGCCCCACCGCGGGCGCCTCGCCACCCGGGCCCCCACCGGGGAGCCGCCGTCACCACCGCGGGCGCCTCGCCACCCGGGCCCCCACCGGGGAGCCGCCGTCACCAGGTGGGGCGTCCGCCCCAGGACGGCCCGAAGCGGGCCCACTCCCGGCCCCACCACTCGATCCGGCGGCTCTCCAGGCGGGTGCGCAGGGCGCGGCCCGCGACGAACGGGACGGCGGCCGCGCACAGGCCCGCCAGGCCGCCCACCAGCGTCGCCCGCGTGTGCGCCTCGGCGGGGGTGGCGGGGCGGCCGACCAGATGTCCTTCCGGGTCCGTCCACACGGTGACCGGTGTGCCGGCCGGGCTGCCGGGGCGGACGCGGGCCTGGCCGGAGCGCGGGGAGCCGTCCGGCGCGCTCCAGCGGACCTCGGCCCAGACCCGCTCGGCGTTCGACGAGCCGGTGCGGGCGCCGGCCCGGCCCGGCGCGTCGTCGCCGAGCAGGGCGACGACCGGCCGCCACTCGGCCCGTTCGCGGGCCAGGCCCCGCTCCACGGTGTCGGCGGTCGTCTGGCAGGTGAGGACGCCGGCGAGGACCATGGCCGCCCAGACGGCGAGCAGGACCCACGACTCGAGCGCGTCGGCGCGGCGCTTGA
Organism: Streptomyces nigra; assembly: GCF_003074055.1. Taxonomy (NCBI): domain Bacteria; kingdom Bacillati; phylum Actinomycetota; class Actinomycetes; order Kitasatosporales; family Streptomycetaceae; genus Streptomyces; species Streptomyces nigra. The sequence continues at coordinate 810,682 of NZ_CP029043.1, forward strand.
GCGGATTGCGCCGCCACCGCCACAGCCACACCCTGCGACCACGGAACGCCATAGGCGGCTGCCTCCTCACGAGCGCACGGACGCGCGGCACGGACGTGCCGGGCCGGCTCACACCCATACGGGCCCCGGCGCGCGGTTGCTCACGCCGCGGGACGGACACGGGCGTGGGCCGCGTCACGCGATACGTGTCATCGCCGCTCCGACCTGCGGTGTCGCCCTTCGCGGGGGTGACTGTCAGTGGTGGGGTGCAGACTGGCCGATGTCTGGGACAAAGGCGTCGCGGAGGTGACCGTCATGACCGAGGTATTGCTCGCAGTGGGCACACGCAAGGGCCTGTTCATCGGCCGGAGGCGAGGGGGGACCTGGGAGTTCGACGAGAGTCCGTACTTCAACGCGCAGGCGGTGTACTCGGTCGCCGTCGACACCCGGGGCGACCGCACCCGGCTCCTCGTCGGCGGCGACAGCGCGCACTGGGGCCCGTCCGTGTTCCACTCGGACGACCTGGGCCGCACCTGGACCGAACCGGCCCAGCCGGCGGTCAAGTTCCCCAAGGACACGGGGGCCTCGCTGGAGCGGGTGTGGCAGCTGCACCCGGCCGCCGCGGAGCCCGACGTGGTGTACGCGGGCACCGAACCGGCCGCGCTGTACCGCTCGGAGGACCGGGGCGAGACGTTCGAGCTGGTCCGGCCGCTGTGGGAGCACCCGACCCGGTCCAAGTGGGTGCCGGGCGGCGGGGGCGAGGGCCTGCACACCGTGGTCACGGACCCGCGCGACCCGAAGACCCTGACGGTCGCCGTCTCCACGGCGGGCGTGTTCCGCACCACCGACGGCGGGGCGAGCTGGACACCGTCCAACTCCGGTGTCTCGGCGGTGTTCCTGCCGGATCCGAACCCCGAGTTCGGCCAGTGCGTCCACAAGGTCACGCAGGACGCCGAGGACGCGGACTGCCTGTACCTCCAGAACCACTGGGGGGTGTACCGCAGCGACGACGCGGGCGGGCACTGGACGGACATCGGCGAGGGCCTGCCGTCCACGTTCGGGTTCGCGGCAGCCGCCCACCCGCGGCGCGGCGGGACGGCGTACGTGTTCCCGATCCAGGCCGACTCCGACCGCGTGCCGGCGGAGCGGCGCTGCCGCGTCTTCCGTACGGCGGACTCGGGTGGGACCTGGGAGCCGCTGACGGCGGGGCTGCCGCAGGAGGACCACTACGGCACGGTGCTGCGGGACGCGCTGTGCACCGACGACGCCGATCCGGCGGGCGTGTACTTCGGCAACCGCAACGGCGAGGTGTTCGCGTCGGCCGACGACGGCGACTCCTGGCGCCAGCTCGCCTCCCATCTGCCGGATGTGCTGTGCGTCAGGGCGGCGGTGATCGGATGACCGCGCGCGGCTTACGGGCGGCCTCCGGCCACCGGTTGATCGGCGCCACCCGTACGGCAGTAGGGTGACGCCCGTGGCTCCACGACCCTTGCATGAAATCGTCGAACCGGGCTGGGCGAAGGCCCTGGAACCGGTCGCCGACCGGATCGCCGCGATGGGGGACTTCCTGCGCGCCGAGATCGCGGCCGGACGCACCTATCTGCCGGCCGGGCCGAACGTCCTGCGGGCGTTCCAGCAGCCGTTCGACGAGGTGCGGGTCCTGATCGTCGGTCAGGACCCCTACCCCACCCCGGGGCACGCCGTCGGTCTGTCGTTCTCGGTGGCTCCCGAGGTACGTCCGCTGCCCGGCAGTCTCATCAACATCTACCGGGAGCTGGGTTCCGACCTGGGGCTGCCGCAGCCGTCCAACGGCGATCTGACGCCCTGGACCCAGCAGGGCGTGCTGCTGCTCAACAGGGCGCTCACCACGGCCCCGCGCAAACCGGCAGCGCATCGCGGCAAGGGCTGGGAGGAGGTCACCGAGCAGGCGATCCGCGCGCTCGCCGCGCGCGGCAAGCCTCTGGTGTCCATCCTGTGGGGCCGCGACGCCCGCAACTGCCGTCCGCTGCTCGGGACCCTTCCGTCGGTGGAGTCGGCGCATCCCTCGCCGATGTCGGCCGACCGCGGATTCTTCGGCTCGCGTCCGTTCAGCCGGGCCAACGACCTACTGATCCAGCAGGGCGGTCAGCCCGTGGACTGGCGTCTGCCGTGACCGGTTCCGGGGGCGGGCCGGCCGGGTTCCTGGCCGTCGATTCCGGCGGTTCGGGGCTGCGCGTCGTCGTCGGTGAGGCCGGACGCGGGGTGCTGGCCCGGCGAGAGTCGCGCGAGCCCCTGCGGACCGGGGACCGAGGGCTCGACCCCGACCACCTCATGGGACAACTGGTGCCCATGGTGCGTGCGTTGACCGCCGACGCAGGGGTCAGCCGGCTCGGCGCCGCCGCGATCGGTGCGGCGGGGCTCGCCTCCCTCGGGGACGCCCTGCGGGACGAGCTGCCTGTCGCGCTGGAGCGGGCGTTCGGCATCCGGCGGGTCGCTCTCGCCGCCGACGCCATTACCGCCTATGTGGGTGCCCTGGGCTCCCGGCCCGGTGCCGTCGTCGCGGCCGGTACGGGTCTGATCGCGATCGGCACCGATCTGACGGCATGGCAGCGCGCCGACGGCTGGGGGCATCTGCTCGGCGACTGCGGCGGCGGCGCCTGGATCGGGCGGGCCGGACTGGAGGCGGCGCTGCGCGCGCACGACGGGCGCTCCGGCGGTTCCGCCGCGCTGCTGGCGGCCGCCGAGGAGCAGTTCGGGCCGGTGCGAGGGCTGCCGGGCGCGGTGTATCCGCGGACGGACCGGGCGGCCGTCCTCGCCTCGTTCGCCCCGCGGGTGGCCGCCTGCGCGGCCGACGGGGACCCGGTGGCCGTGGACGTGCTGCGGGCCGCCGCGCGCCATGTGGCGGACTCGGCGGCGGCCGTCTGCCCGTCGTCGGGCACACCGCATCTCGCGCTCACCGGTGGCCTGTTGAAGCTGGGGGACCCGCTGCTCGGCCCGCTGGACGAGGAGATGGCGCGACGGCTGCCGCACGCGCGGCGCGTGCCGGCCGCCGGGGACCCGCTGGAGGGGTCCGTATGCCTCGCGACCGACCTGGTGACGGGTGGACTGACACTGCCCGGCGACCCGGCGATGCTGACCGTGATCGAGGGGGCGACCGTGACAGAGGGCGACGAGGAGTGATCTTCCGGGGTCGCGCGATCCCCCTCTACGCGTCAACCAATCCGACAAAAGCGGACGGATACCGCTCACCTGCACCCTCCCCGAACAGGGGAGCCCAGGAAACCAGTAACATGCGGCGCCATGAGCTCCCCCACTGGACCCGCGTCCGGCCTGCCAGTACGAATGCCGCGACCCCGCCAGCCCGGGCGGCACCGCCGACCCGAGCCCTTGGCGGCTCCTGAAGGCGCGCCCGCGCTCGTCCTCGCGGTGCCCGGCACACCGAGTGCCGCCACCCGCGGCCTCGCCGAGGAGGTCGTGAGCATCGCCCGCTCCGAGCTTCCCGGCCTCGACGCCCGCATCGGGTACGTCGACGGTGACGACGGGGAGTTCCCCACGCTCCAGTCGGTGCTCACGCGGGCCGCCGAGGAGCGCACCGCCCGTTACGAGCAGGCGATCGCCGCGGGTGTGGAGGCCAAGGAGCCCGAGGGCCCCGTCGCCGTGGTCGTGCCGCTGCTCGCCGGCCCGGACAGCGCGCTGCTGCGCGTCATCCGCCAGGCCGTGATGGACAGCCGTGTGGCGGCCGATCTGACCGATGTGCTCGGCCCGCACCCGCTGCTCGCCGAGGCCCTGCACGTGCGCCTGTCGGAGGCAGGTCTGGCCCGCGCCGACCGGGCGCGCCTGTTCACCGTGGCCACGGCCGCAGACGGCATCATCCTGGCCTCGGTCGGCGGTGACGAGGCCGTGCAGGCGGCCGGCATCACCGGCATGCTGCTCGCCGCGCGGCTCGCCGTGCCGGTGATGGCGGCGGCCCTGGACCAGGAGGGCTCGATCGCGGCGGTCGCCGAGCAGCTGCGGTCCTCCGGTTCGCAGCAGCTGGCCCTGGCCCCGTATCTGATCGGCCCGGAGATCGACGCCGCCCTGATCGAGGAGGCCGCGCGGGAGGTGGGCTGCTCCGCCGCCGAGGCGCTCGGCCCGTACCCGGCGATCGGCAAGCTGGCCCTGTCGCAGTACACGACGGCGCTGGGCATCGCCCCGCAGCAGGCGCAGGGCACGCCGGTGCGCTGACGCCCCCGGAGATCGTGACGCCGAAGGGCCCGCCCCCCTCACAGGGAGCGGGCCCTTCGGCGTACGGTCAGACCGCGTCCGGGGCCTCGCCGACGACCACGCAGGAGGCGGCGGGCACCTCGACGGAGCCCTGGTGGCGCGGAAGCCCGGACTCGGGGTCCACGGAGAACCAGGCCACGTCGCCGGACCGCTCGTTCGCGACGTACAGGACGCCGTCGGCCTCGGTGAGGGCGCGCGGCCAGTGCCCCGCGCAGGACACCGTGCCGACCAGCCGCAGCTCCTCGTCGTCGACGGCGAAGGCCGACAGGACGTCCTCGCCACGGGTGGCGACCCACAGGAAGCGGCCGTCCGGCGAGATCGCGATGCCCGACGGGTACGCGTCGCCGGAGGAGGCGTCCACGAGCACCGGGTGCTCCGTCAGCGGCTTCAGGGTGCCGTCGTCGCCGTCCCAGTGGCAGACCGTGACGGTCGGGCTCAGCTCGTTGACGACGTAGGCGTACGGGCGGAGCGGGTGGAAGGCCAGGTGGCGGGGGCCGGAGCCGGGCCGCAGGGCGATCTCGCGGTGCAGGGCGAGGGTGCCGTCGGACAGGGTGCACACCCGGACCGAGTCGGTGCCGAGGTCGACGCTGACGATCCAGCGGCCGCTCGGGTCGGGCTGCACCTGGTGGGCGTGCGGGCCCTGCTGGCGCGGTGTGCAGGGGCCGGAGCCGGTGTGCCGCAGCACGGCGAGCGGGCCGCCCGCGAGGGAGCCGTCGGAGCGGACGGGGACGGCGGTGACGCTGCCGGAGCCGTAGTTGGCGGTGACGACGTGCCCGTCGTGGAGGGCGAGGTGGGTGGGGCCGTTGGCGTCCAGCCCCACCGGGGAGCCGATCCGTTCCGGCCCGTCCCCGGTCACCCGGTACGCGGCCACGGCGCCCTCGGCCGTCTCGCTGACCGCGTAGAGCGTGTCGCCGCCGGGTGCGAGGGCGAGGTACGAGGGGTCGGGCACGTCCCGTACGCCGGTCAGCACGGTCAGCGCCCCGTTGTCGGCGACGGCCGCCGTGCTGATCCCCGCGCCTCCGGCCGCCGTGAACGACCCGATGTAGGCCCGTCTCCCCCGCTTGCCGGCGTCTGCCACCGCTGTCCCCTTCCGCTCGCGTCCCGTGCGGCCGACGGTAGCAGTGGATCACTCGAAGCCGACTGCCCCGAGTCGTGTCCGGCCCTGTTACTCCGCCGCCACCAGGCGCCGCTCCGAAGCGGTGCGCAGGGGGTGGGCCAGTTCGGACAGGGCTTGTTCGAGGCTGTGAAGGTGGGCCAGGGCCGGGTCCGTGGCGGTCGGGCGGTCGGTGGGGGCCGCGATGGCCGCGTTGCCGCCGGTCAGGGCCTCCACGGCGCTCTCCACGCGCCAGCAGGCGGCGGCGAGGCGGGCGTCGTGCGAGGCCTCCGGGTCGGCGGCGACGGCGGCCAGGCCGCGCACCTCGCGGACGCAGTCGTCCAGCAGGGACAGGACGTGGCGGGCGCGCCGCTTGCGGGCCGGCAGGGGGTTCAGCGGGTGCACGAGCGGGGCGACCGAGAGCCGTACACGGGCGAGCAGCTGTTCCAGCTCGGCCACCCGCTGGGCCGGGTCGGCGCTCTCGTCGCCGGCGAGGCGGGCGGCGGCCTCGGCGGTGGCCGAGTGCACGCAGCGCAGCGCCCGCTGGATCCAGGCGTCCGTGATGGCGTGGGTGGTGACGGGCAGGACGAGGAGCACGGCCAGGACGGCGCCGACGGCTCCCACGGCTGTCTCCGCGAGCCGCACCGCCAGCAGGGCGGGCTCGAGGACGCCGAGGAGGCCGTAGAGGAGCTCGGCGAGCACCGTGACGCAGAGCATCATCCAGGTGTAGGAGACGGCGGCCGAGTAGAAGATGCCGAAGACGCAGGCGGCGAGCAGGACGGCCGTGGGCAGATGGGCGCCCTGCAGGGGTACGGCGACGAGGAAGCCGAGGCCGATGCCGAGGACGGTGCCCATGACCCGGCGGAAGCCGCGCACGAGGGTCTCGCCGCGGGAGGTCGTGTTGACGAAGATCCACCAGGTGGCGCCGACGGCCCAGTACCAGCGCTCTCCGGAGACCACCTGCCCCACCACGAGGGCGAATCCGGCGCCCGCGGTGGCCTGGACGGCCTGGCGGGTGGTCACCCGGGCGAGGCCGCGGCCGCCCGGCGGTGCGGGGACGGCCGCCGGGGGCGTCCGGCGCTCGTAGCACCACAGGCCGAAGCGCACGGCGGCCGCGCTCGCGACGGACAGCAGCAGGGCGGCGTAGAGCTCCGGCAGCCGCCCGGGCGTCGCGTGCAGGAACTGCGCCACGAAGTACGTCATGAAGGCGAACACGCCCAGGCTGTGGCCGCGCGGCCCCCAGCGGCGGGCGTAGACGCCGGCGCCGACGACCGCGAGGAAGGTGAGGTCGCGGGCGACCGGCTGGTCGTGCAGTTCGGCCGCCGCCGCGAGGACGGGCAGACCGGCGAGGGGCAGCAGCGCGGTGGTGACGGCCTGCCCGCGCACGGTCGCGTCGGTGACCGTGAACAGGGCGAGCAGCGCGGCGAGGCCACCGGTGACCATGCCGACGAGGGTGTGTCCGGCGAGTCCGCTCACGAGCACCGCGAAGCCGATGCCGAGGACGCCCCGGGCGGCGAAGCGCAGCCGTACGCGCCCCGGGTCCGGCGCCACGAACACCCTCTTCAGCAATGTGAACCCCCTGATGGACGGCACAGAAAAGGCGCCGCGGGGATCCGCAGCGCCATCGACCGTCCCATTGGAGCATCACCGGGCCGACTGGCTCAAGCGGTCTCCCTTAGAGTGGGCCATTGGTACAGACATTCCGGTCCTGGATCGTCCATCGGCGAGCCATCGGACCAGGATCGAACAGCGAGAAGGGTCGGCAGCATGGCTGTGGACGAGCTCGACACCCGCATCCTGCGGCTGCTGCTGGAGCAGCCGCGCACCAGTGTGCGGGAGTACGCCCGGATCCTCGGAGTCGCGCGCGGCACGCTCCAGGCCCGGCTGGACCGGCTGGAGCGGGACGGGGTGATCACCGGCACCGGGCCGACGCTGTCGCCGGCCGCCCTGGGCCACCCGGTACTGGCGTTCGTGCACATCGAGGTCACCCAGGGGCACCTCGACGACGTGGGCGCCGAACTGGCCGCCGTGCCGGAGATCGTGGAGGCGTTCTCGATCACGGGCGGCGGCGATCTGCTGACCCGGGTCGTGGCCCGGGACAACGCGCATCTGGAGGACGTGATCCAGAAGCTGATCAGTCTGCCCGGCGTGGTCCGCACCCGCACGGAGGTGGCGCTGCGCGAACGCGTCCCGCACCGGCTGCTGCCGCTCCTGGAGTCGGTCGGGCGGGCGTCGGCGCGCGGGTGACCTTTGACATCCTGGGGCCATGAGCGATCTCGGCGGCACTTCGGTCATCTTCGATCTCGACGGAACACTCGTGGACAGCGAGCCCCTGTACTTCGAGGCGGGCCGACGGCTCCTCGCCGAGCACGGCGTGACCGGCTTCACCTGGGCCGACCATGAGAAGTACGTCGGGATCAGCACCCTGGAGACGGTGACGCTCTGGAAGGACGCCTACGGTCTGCGGGCCGGCGTCGGCGACCTGCTCGCCGCCAAGAACCGCCACTATCTGGACCTCGCCGCCGGCGGCATCCGTGTCTACCCCGAGATGCGCGCGTTCGTGGAGCTGCTGGCCGCCGACGGTGTCCCGATGGCCGTCGCCTCGGGCTCGTCGCGCGAGGCCATCACCGCGATCCTGACCGGCACCGGCCTGGACGCCCACCTGCGCACCGTCGTCTCCGCCGACGAGGTGGCTCAGGGCAAACCCGCCCCGGACGTCTTCCTGGAGGCGGCCCGGCGCCTCGGCACGGACCCGTCGGCGTGTGTCGTCCTGGAGGACGCGGCACCGGGTGTGGCCGCCGCACACGCGGCGGGGATGCGGTGTATTGCCGTGCCCTATGTGGCCGCCGAGGCCGACGGCCCGCAGTTCGCGACCGCCGAGCTGCTGCTGCGCGGTGGGGCAGAAGGAGTTCTCGGCCCGGTCGGCCTACGCGTGGCTGCGCGGGGCTGCCTAGCTCAGGAGCGGCGCCGCGGCTTGCCACGCTGGGCGCCGCCCTTGCTGCCCTTGGCACCCTTGGTCCCGCCCGAGGTGCCACGACGGCCGGCTCCGCCGCGTGCGGCGCCTCCACCGGACTCGGGGCGCTTGCGCCGGGGCTGCTCCTTGGCGGCCGGGGCCTGTGACGTCGTACGCCCCCGGGTGCTGTTGACCGTACGGCCGCGGACCACGCCGATGAAGTCCTCGACCAGGTCGGTGGTCGCCTCTTCCGGCCAGGACAGGGCGACGCTCGACTGCGGGACGTCGACCAGGGTGCGGTAGGTGAGGTCCTTGCGGTGGTGGAGGCGGGCCAGCGACTGGGGGACGACGAGCAGGCCGACGTTGGCCGCGACCAGCTCCACGGCGTCCGCGGTGGTCGCGGGCCGTTCGAAGCCGGGCTGTCCGGGCGGCCGCTCCCAGCCGAGGACGTCGTCCAGGGGGTGGAAGACCACCTCGTCGGCGAGGTCCTCGGTGGTGACCTCCTCGACGGCGGAGATGACGTGGTCCTTGGGGACGACGACCACCGTGGACTCGGTGTAGAGGGGGATCGCGCTGAAGAAGTCCCGATCGACCGGGAGCCGTACGAACCCGGCGTCGGCGCCGCCGTCCCGCAGCAGCCCGGGCGCCTCGGCGGCGGTCACCGCGTGGAGGGTGAGGGGGACGTCGGGGAAGCGTTCGTTCCAGATCCGCACCCATTTCGCGGGTGTCACTCCCGGGACGTACGCGAGCCGGAACGAGGAGGGTGCCGCCGAGCCTGTCACCTGGCCAGGTTACCGGCCGTGGTCGGCGGAGGTTCACCCGGTGGATACCCTGGACCCCATGACGTCGCACCACACCACTCAGTCCATGAAGCCCGCCACCGCGGCGAAGAAGCTGGGTGTGTACCTCGAAGCCACCCCCGCCGAGTTCCGGGAGGGCGAGGTCACGCGCGCGGAGCTGAACGCGCTCCAGGCCGACCCGCCGCAGTGGCTGCTCGACCTGCGCCGCGACGGCCCGCACCCGCGCCCGGTCGTCGCGCAGAAGCTCGGCGTGTCCATCGCGGGGCTCGCCCGCGGCGGTGTCACTGAGGCCCTGACCACCGAGCAGATCGAGGCCCTGAAGCAGGATCAGCCCGAGTGGCTGGCCAAGGAGCGGGCCACCCAGGCCGAGGTCCGCAAGGAGGCGGCCCGGCTGCGGCAGCGCGACGCCGAGCGGGCGTCGAAGGACGCCTGACCCGCACGCACGCGAAGCGCGCCCGGTGACCGCAGGAGGGCGGTCACCGGGGCGCGTCTGCGTCAGCCGGACGTCAGCTGTCGTAGTCCACGGTCAGCGACTCGGAGACCGGGTACGACTGGCAGGTCAGCACATACCCCGCGTCGACCTCGGCGGTCTCCAGCGCGAAGTTGCGCCGCATGTCCGCCTTGCCGTCGGTGACCAGGGCCCGGCAGGTGCCGCAGACCCCGCCCTTGCAGGCGAACGGCAGGTCGGGGCGGGTCTGCTGGGCGCCGTCCAGCAGGGTCCGGTCGCGCGGCAGGGCCGCCGTGGTGGAGCGCCCGTCGAGGGTGATCGTGACCTGGCTGACGGGGCCTTCCGGCCCGCTCTCCACGTGCCGCGCCTCGCGCACCGGCTCGTCGTCGGCGTAGAAGAGCTCCTGGTGCACACGCTCGTCCGGGACGCCGAGGCCGGCCAGCACCCGCTGCGCGTCCCGCACCATGCCGTGCGGCCCGCACAGCCACCAGTGGTCGGCCGTGTGCACGTCGACCAGTGCCTCGACGAGCGTGGCGAGGCGTTCGGCGTCGATGCGCCCGGACAGCACCTCGGCCTCGCGCGGCTCGCGGGAGAGCACATGGGCGAGCTGGAACCGCGCCGGGTACAGGTCCTTCAGATCGGCCAGCTCGTCGGCGAACATCACCGTGTCCGTGCGGCGGTTGCCGTAGAGGAGGGTGACCGTCGAACGGGGGTCGGCGGCCAGGACGGACTCCGCGATGGACACCATCGGGGTGATGCCGGAACCCGCCGCGATCAGCACATGGTGGCCGGGGGTGCCGAGGTCGGGGGTGAAGGCGCCGGTGGGGGCCATCACCTCGACGACGTCGCCGGGTTGTACGTCGTGGACCAGCCAGGACGAGAACAGCCCGCCGGGCACGACCCGTACGCCGATGCGCGGACGCGCGCCGACGGGCGAGCAGATCGAGTACGACCGCCGCTCGTCGCGCCCGTCGATCTCGCGGCGCAGCGTCAGCGACTGACCGGGCGCGAACGCGAACTCCTCGGCCAGCCCGTCCGGGATGTCGAAGCTGACGGCGACCGCGTCGGAGCACAGCGGCTGCACGGCGGCGACCTGCAGCTTGTGGAAGGCCGGACGGCGGCGGGCGCGCGGGCCGGGCGCGGCGGCCGTCTGTGCTTCCCTGAGGCCTTCCATCAGATCTCCTTGACGTACTCGAACGGCTCTTTGCAGGCCCGGCAGCGCCACAGTGCCTTGCAGGACGTGGCGGCGAACCGGGAGGTCTCCTCGGTGTCCGCCGAGCCGCAGCGCGGGCAGGCCACGGCGTGCCGGGTCGGTGACAGCACGAGCGCGACGGGGCCGCCGCGCGGCGCGGGGCCGGGCGGGGCGATGCCGTGCTCGGCGAGCTTGGCGCGGCCGGCCGGGGTGATCCAGTCGCTGGTCCACGGCGGGTCGAGGACGGTGCGGATCTCCACGCGCGGGTATCCGGCGGCGCGCAGACGTGCCGCGACGTCCGCCCGCATCTCGGCCATCGCCGGGCAGCCGGAGTAGGTCGGGGTGAGGCTCGCGACGACCGTGCCGTCCTCGGTGATCTCGACGTCCCGCAGGACGCCCAGGTCGGCGAGGGTGAGCATGGGCAGCTCGGGGTCCGGCACCTGGGCGGCGATGTGCCGGGCGCGCCGGGCGTCGAGGAGCGTCGTCACCATGTCGCCTCCGGGTGCGCGCGGGCGACGCCCTGCAACTCGGCGAGGAGCGGGGCGAGGTGCTCGGTGTGCTCGCCCTCGCGTCCGCAGCCGGGCAGCGGGCGGTACACGGGCATCGGCAGTCCGGCCGCGTCGGTGACCTGCTTGAGGTCGGCGACGACCTCCAGCCGTACGTCGAACGCGGTGAACAGCTCGCCCAGGTAGGGCGCGACCTGCTCCTGGGCACGGCGCATACGGCGGTGGGACTCCTCGGTGCCGTCGCCCAGGCGCACCGCCCACTCGGCGGCGTACTGCCGGTGGTAGCGCAGTTCCTTGGCGCCCTTGGTGGCGATCGCCGAGAGCACGGGGTCCGGGTGGGACGCCAGCCGCTCGAAGTGCGCGAGCCGCCAGCTGGACAGCACCAGCAGCCGGACGATCGTGAACGCGAAGTCGCCGTTGGGCAGTTCGGCCAGGCGGACGTTGCGGAAGTCGGCCGCGTCACGGAAGTAGGCGTACGCGTCCTCGTCGCGACCGGTGCCGTCGGTCTGGCCGGCGCGGGAGTAGAGCAGCCGGGCCTGGCCGAGCAGGTCGAGGCCGATGTTGGCGAGCGCGACCTCCTCCTCCAGCTCGGGGGCGCGGGTGACCCACTCCCCCAGGCGCTGCGCCGAGACGAGCGCGTCGTCGCCGAGGGCGACGCACAGGGCGGCCAGGGCGGCGGCGTCGACGTCGTGCGGCACGGTGGTGTCGACGCCGTGCAGCGGGTCCTCGAAGCCGGTGCCGTAGGCCCAGCGGGTGTCGTCCTCGTGTCCCTCGGCGAGGGTCAGATAGACGTGGTCGTCACTCATGCCCTCTCCTTCAGATGTGGGGGACGTCGTCGGGGATGTCGTAGAAGGTCGGGTGGCGGTAGACCTTGTCGGCGCTGGGCTCGAAGAACGGGTCCTTCTCGTCGCGCGTGGAGGCGGCGATGTGCTCGGAGCGCACGACCCAGATGCTGACGCCCTCGTTGCGCCGCGTGTACAGATCGCGGGCGTGGGTCAGCGCCATCCGGTCGTCGGCGGCGTGCAGCGAGCCGACGTGGACGTGGTTCAGTCCGCGCTTGCCCCGGACGAACACCTCGTACAGCGGCCAGTCCTGCTTTCCGGTGCTCATGCCACCGCTCCCTTCTCCGCGCGGGCGGCCTGCTTGGCCGCGTGGGCGGTGGCCGCCTCCCGCACCCAGGCGCCCTCTTCGTGGGCGCTCCTGCGTTGTTCCATCCGCTGTGCGTTGCACGGGCCGTCACCCTTGATGACCCGCATCAGCTCGTCCCAGTCGGGCGTGCCGAAGTCGTGGTGGCCGCGCTCGGCGTTCCAGCGCAGCTCCGGGTCGGGCAGGGTGACGCCGAGCTTCTCGGCCTGCGGGACCGTCATGTCGACGAAGCGCCGGCGCAGCTCGTCGTTGCTGTGCCGCTTGATCTTCCAGGCCATCGAGCGGGCCGAGTTGGGCGAGGAGTCGTCGGGCGGGCCGAACATCATCAGGGAGGGCCACCACCAGCGGTTCACCGCGTCCTGGACCATCTCACGCTGGGCGTCGGTGCCGCGCATCATCGTCATCAGCAGCTCGTAGCCCTGCCGCTGGTGGAACGACTCCTCCTTGCAGATCCGCACCATCGCGCGCGCGTACGGCCCGTAGGAGCTGCGGCACAGCGGTACCTGATTGCAGATCGCGGCGCCGTCCACGAACCAGCCGATCACGCCGACGTCGGCGAAGCTCATCGTGGGGTAGTTGAAGATCGAGGAGTACTTCTGGCGACCCTCGATCAGCCGCTCGGTCAGGTCGGCGCGGTCGGCGCCCAGGGTCTCGGCCGCCGAGTACAGGTACAGACCGTGTCCGGCCTCGTCCTGCACCTTGGCGAAGAGGATCGCCTTGCGGCGCAGCGAGGGCGCCTTGGTGATCCACTCCCCCTCCGGCTGCATGCCGATGATCTCCGAGTGGGCGTGCTGCGCGATCTGCCGGATCAGCGTGTTGCGGTAGCCGTCCGGCATCCAGTCCCGCGGCTCGATGCGCTGGTCGCGCGCGATCGTCGCGTCGAAGTGCTCCTCAAGCGGCCCTTGTGGGGGCGCCTCGGCGGAGTGTGAGGTCGTCATCGCTCCCGCTTCCCAACCGACCATTCGTTCGGTACCAGTGTGACGTGTTTCGGAGGGCTGGGCAAGACCTCGTCCGGGCGGCGGAGGGGATCGCGAGCGCCGCCACCCTCCGTATTCACGCAGGTACATGGCGCGGCGACGGCGGCCGGCCGCCGTCACAAGCGTCGAAGGTCACAAAAACGTATCGGACATTTCACACGTCAATCTTCACTGCAGGCACACAAGTTGGCTAAGTTACCGCCCAGGACGCGCGTTGAACTCCGGCGATCCCCGCCGGGACGTGCGACCTCCGCCGAGTCGGCGCGCCCTTCGGGGCCGCGGAGCCGAGGACCCAACCGAATCATGGGGTGAATCGACCCGAGGCCGTGACGGGCCGGGTCGTAGGGCACACCTTCCGACGCGAAACGCCCGAACCCGTCAGCTAACTCGGTAGGCGGAGTACGGAAGGAGCACGTCGCCCATGGCGCCGGAACGCACCGGCATGCGCAACTCCGCGCTCGCCTCGGCAGCAGCCCTCACCTCGGTGGCCCTGTTCGGCCAGTCGACCGGCGCCGCCCAGGCGGACGAGGGGCCGAGCCGCGAGGAGGTCAGCCGGCGGGTCAGTTCGCTCTACGACCGGGCCGAGACCGACACGGGGACCTTCAACGCCACCCGCGCCTCGTCCACAGGACCGCGCAAGCGCGCGGGCGGTCCGGCGGCCTCCGGACGCGACGGTGACCGCGGCCGTGGCGCCGCCCCGCTCGACGACGTGGCCCGGCAGTGGTTCGACGTCGCCCGGTCCAAGCTCGGTCCGACGATGCCGGCCACCCTGCCGAAGGACCGGATGCCGGAACGGCCCGCCGCCCCGGCGCGGGGTGCGCGCCCGTCGGGCGGGGGTGAAGGGGCGCGCGAGATATCGGGGCGTACGGCTCTGGAGCTGCCTGCTGGATCGGGTGCCCCTGTCGCCGAGTTGACGTCCGGTGCCTCGCGTTCGGCGGCTGTCGGTGAGCTGACGGCGGGGCCTGTGGCGGCTCTGCCCGCGGGGGGTGAGGCGGGGGGCGCGCTCGCACTGCCTGCGGCGCCCGTCGCACCTGCCGTGCAGAGTGAGGTCGATCAGCGGGCCTCCCTGCGTACGACCAAGGAGCGCAGCCAGCGGAAGTTGTCGCAGGCGCGTGAGTTGCTGTCGGCGTACACCGGGCGGTCCTTGGCGGCGATCGAGGCGCCGGCGGCCGCCGTCCCTGCTGCTGCCGCTGCGCCTGCTTCTGCGCAGAACCAGTGGGACGCCCTGGAGGCGCAGAGCCCCGCCGATCTGACGACGGTTCCACCGGGGTCGACGGCTTGGGCGGGGCAGCCCTCGGAGACTTCGGCCGCCTCGGCTGCCTATCTCACGGCAACTCCTGTCGCCGGGTCGGAGTTGGGTGCCTCTCAGGGGTACGGCGTGCCTGACGCGGGCTTCTCCGCGACTGCGGCCGGTCAGACGGGGAGCTTCCCGGCTGTCGACCAGACCGGCGGCTTCCCGGCGGTCGACCAGACCGGGAGCTTCCCTGTGGTCGACCGGACCGCTGGGTTCCCGATGGTGGACCAGACCGGCGGCTTCCCGGCGGTCGACCGGACCGGGAGCTTCCCTGTGGTCGACCAGACCGCTGGGTTCCCGATGGTGGACCAGACCGGCGGCTTCCCGGCGGTCGACCGGACCGGGAGCTTCCCTGTGGTCGACCGGACCGCTGGGTTCCCGATGGTGGACCAGTCCGGGAGCTTCCCGATGGTCTCGCAGACCGGGAGTTTCCCGGCTGTCGGTCAGACCGGTAGCTTCCCCGCCGTGGACCAGAGCGGCAGCTATCCGGCGGTCGCGCAGACGGGTGGCTTCCCGGCCGTGGACCAGACCGGCAGCTATCCGGCGGTCGCTCCGACCCCTGCGGCCCCGCAGGACAGCCGGGCCCTGCGGGCCCTGGAGTTCGCCCGGGTTCAGATCGGCAAGCCCTGTGTCTGGGGCACGACGGGACCGAACACCTACGACGGCCCCGGCCTCACCCAGGCCGCCTGGAAGGCCGCCGGTATCGCGCTCCCCCGCACCGCCCAGGAGCAGGCCACCGCCGGTCAGGGCGTGGCGCTCACGGACCTGGAGCCCGGCGACCTGGTCCTGTACCACGCCGGTCACGTCGGCATCTGTTCCGGCAACGGCATGATGATCCACGCCCCCGGCCCCGGCACGGTCATCCGCGAGGAGTCCATCCACTACGCCGGCGAGGACGCGATCCACAGCGCGATCCGGCCCGCGTGAGACGACCGCACCCCCGACGCCGTGGTGTGTCGGGGGTGCGGTCGTGGGTGGTCGTAAGGGCTCAGGGGCGCCCGATGCCGGCTTCCTTGCCGCGCCGGTCCGGGCGGCGCTGCAGCGCCAGCCAGTGGGCGACCGCGGCCGCGATCGGCTGCCCGGTCTCCAGCTCGACGAAGCCGAACTGACCCCCCTGGTTGCACTCCAGGAACCACCAGATGCCGTCCTCGTCCTCCGCGAAGTCGAAGGCGGCGTACGCCAGTCCGGCCAGGGTGACGTACTCCTGCACCGACTTGCCGATCCGGTCGGGCACCGGGACCGGTTCCCACGGATGCCCGGTGTCGCCGTACCGGCCGTCGATCTGGTCGGGTTCGGCGGTCTTGCGTGCGGCGAACAGTCCGGTGCCGACGCAGGTCAGCCGGATGTCCGCCCGCTTGGGGACGTACCGCTGGAGCAGGGCCGGCCCGGCCGCGACGGCGGAGAAGTCCGCGTCGGGGCCGATCAGCGTGGTGGGCAGGGCCAGCGGCGGCTCGCCGGGCGGCGGTCCGGAGGCGGACTTCACGACGACCTCTTTGTGCTGCTCGACGAAAGCGCGCGCCAGCCGCGGTGCCGTGGTGAACACCGTGGGCGGTACGGCGAATCCGCTGAGGTGGGCGAGTCTGAGCTGCCAGGGCTTGAGCCGTGCCTGGTCGGCGTTGCGGGGATGGTTCATCCACCGTGCGGCGGCGGAGTGCAGCATGCCGTACAGCGCCTGCCGGGTCTCGGCGGTCAGCCAGGGCGAGGGGTCGGGCGCGTGGGCGGCCGGTTCACCGGGCCGGCGCACCCAGATGGAGCGCAGCCCTCCCATCGACAGCACATGGCCGTTGACCGACAGATGCCCGTCGAAGTCGCCGTGGGCGTAGTCCGCGGACAGCACGGCCTTGCCGGGCAGGTCGGCCGGGTCCAGCCGCAGCACGGGCGTGCCCGTGGCGTGCAGTTCGCTCACCACCATGTCGGCGGTCACGTCCTCCTCGGACGTGAGGATCAGTACCGTCATGCGCCGGCCGGTTCGTCAGTCGTCGAAGTGGGTGGCGGAACCGGCCGTGGAGGTCGTCGTGCCGGCGGCGAGGAGGAGATCCGGGTCGCTGACGGCCGGGCGGCCGTCGGGCAGCATGTTCAACTGCCGGGCCGGGTCGAACGTGTACGGCGTCACCGCCTGGGTGACTCCTGTGGGGAACGCGTAGTTCAGGGTGAAAGGTCGCATCGAAACCTCCGCGGTCGCGTGATGCCTGCGCTACCGTCCCTTACGCGCCTGTTGTGTAACGCATTCACTACATCCAGCCACATGGGGGTGAACGTCGTCACACCCAACGGGGCGATGCGGGAACCGCGTTGGGGCTCCGCGGGGTGCCGGTCAGGCCGCCGGTACGCCGCCGCCCTGGAGGCGTTCGAGGTCCGACGGGCGCACCTGGATCACGAGCAGGGCGATGACCGCGGCGATCGCCGTGAAGATCGCGGCCGTGATGAAGGCGGCGGAGACACCGGCGCTGAGGATCTCGTCGGCGAACCGCGCCGGGAGCTGCCCGGTGCGTTCGAAGCGCAGCCGTTCCAGCGGGGTGGCCTGGGCCAGGAAGGCCGGGATCTGTTTCTCGGCCTCGTTGTTGCTGGCCGTCCCGTACATGGT
Source organism: Streptomyces nigra (assembly GCF_003074055.1). Classification (NCBI taxonomy): domain Bacteria; kingdom Bacillati; phylum Actinomycetota; class Actinomycetes; order Kitasatosporales; family Streptomycetaceae; genus Streptomyces; species Streptomyces nigra. The sequence continues at coordinate 827,896 of NZ_CP029043.1, forward strand.
GACCAGGATCGACAGTCCCAGTGATCCGCCGACCTGCTGGGTGGCGTTGAGCAGCCCGGATGCGGCTCCGGTCTCCGCGGGGGTCACGTTGGACAGCGCCATCAGCGTCAGGGACACGAACTCCATGCCCATGCCGAGGCTGAAGACCAGCATCGGCCCGAGGATGCTGCCCAGGTAGGTCGAATGGACGTCGGTCAGGGTCAGCCAGGCCAGCCCGGCGGCGGCCAGGATCGCCCCCGTCACCATGAAGGGTTTGGGCCCGTACTTGGGAAGCAGCTGGGAGGCGAGTCCGGCGCCGACCGCGATGACGGCGCTCACCGGGAGGAAGGCCAGCCCCGCTTGAAGCGGGCTGAAGTTCAGCACGTTCTGTACGAACAGTGTGAGGAAGAAGAACATCCCGAAGATCGCCGCGGCGAGGCTCAGCATGATGCCGTAGGTGCCCGCGCGGTTGCGGTCGGCGAACATGTGCAGCGGCGTGATCGGCTGTCTGGACCGCTGCTCGACCAGGATGAACAGCAGCAGGAAGACGACGGCCGCCCCGAACGAGCCGAGCGTCAGCCCGTCCCGCCAGCCGTCCTGCGCGGCCCGGATGAAGCCGTAGACGAGCAGCACCATGCCGATGGTCGACGTCATCGCGCCCAGGATGTCGAAGTGCCCGGCGTGCCGCTCGGACTCACGGATCCAACGAGGTGTGGCGAGCACGATGAGCAGGCCGATGGGCACGTTGACGAACAGCACCCAGCGCCAGTTGAGCCACTCGACGAGCATGCCGCCGGCCAGCAGCCCGATCGCGCCGCCGCCCGCCGACACCGCGGCGAACACCCCGAACGCCCGGTTGCGCTGGGGCCCTTCGGGGAACGTCGTGCTGATCAGCGCGAGCGAGGTCGGGGAGGCGATGGCACCGCCGACGCCCTGGAGGGCGCGGGCGCTGAGGAGTTGCCACTCGTTCTGGGACAGTCCCCCGAGCAGCGAGGCCAGGACGAAGAGCAGCACACCGAAGACGAACACCCGCCGCCGGCCCAGGATGTCGCCCATCCTGCCGCCGAGGAGGAGCAGTCCGCCGAAGGTGAGCGTGTAGGCGTTGACCACCCAGGACAGGCTGGTCGTCGAGAAGTCGAGCGACCGCTGGATGTCCGGGAGGGCGATGTTCACGATGGTGATGTCGAGCACCACCATCAGCTGACAGGAGGCGATGACGAACAGCGCCATGGCGTTGCCATGGCCTTTGTTCCGCTCCGCGTCCTGCGGGGTGGTCGCTGCTTGGGGTGTCGGCTCCGAAGGGCTCATCGCATCGCCGTGGGCGGGGGTTCGGGGGCCGGGTCGGAATCGGACTGGCTGCCCGCCACCTTTCGACCGTACGCCGGTGCCGTACGGCCCTCCAGTCGATCACCGACCGGGCGGCACGGGCCTCTTGAGGGGCACGCGGGCCTGCCCGTCGACACGCCCCGACGACGGCCGGGGCGTGTAGGTGGGGAGCGGTTGGCTGCTCAGGCGGCCGGGGGGATGTTCTGGTTGGCGCGGAAGAAATTGTCCGGGTCGTACGTCCGCTTGACGGCGGCGAGCCGGTCGTAGTGCCCGCGGTAGGTGTTCCGGACGCGGTCCGTCCCCTCCCCCTCACCGATGAAGTTGATGTACGAGCCGCCCATGGAGTACGGGTGCAATTCGGTCTGGTACGCGACCGCCCAGTCACGGATGACATCGGCATTGGCGGGGTCGGGGTCGACGCCCGCGATCACGGCGGACCACACGGCGTCCCGGTACGCCCAGGCCGTGTCGTCGGGCCCCGGCTGATGGGCGGCGGCGTCCACGGGATACAGGTGCATCAGGGACAGCGGGGTGGGGATGTTCTCCCCGTACTTGTGGTGCACGTCGATCGAGGAGTCGCTGATCGAGTCGAAGAAGTCACCGCGCCAGTACCACTGGTAGCCCTTCGGGATCAGCTCGTCGAACATGCTCTGCACGGCCGGGTACGGCATGGGCGCGCTGAAGTGGAAGGCGGGCGGGGCCGGGTCGTTCACCGGGGCCAGTACCCGCTCGAACTGGTCGCTCTCCGGATCACCGGTGTAGCACCAGACGACACCGCACATCTTCTGTCCATGGATCGTCTCCGGGAACGGGGGGCCGGGCGGGATGCAGAACAGGGTGAAGAACCCGTACAGGTCCGCCGGCGCCGCGGGCAGGAAGTCCCGGTACCATCGCAGCACTTCGGGCGTCCGGTCGACCGGCCACACCGTCACGCCGAACCCGACCGTGCCCACCGGGTGCAGACGGAAGGTGAACGACGTCACCACCCCGAAGTTCCCGCCGCCGCCGCGCAGCGCCCAGAACAGATCGGGGTGCTCCTCCTCTGAGGCGGTGACGAAGCTGCCGTCGGCGAGCACGACGTCGGCCGAGGTCAGATTGTCGATCGTCAGGCCGTACTTGCGGGTCAGGTACCCGTGCCCGCCGCCCAGCGTCAGGCCGCCGACGCCGGTCATCGAGACGATGCCGGCCGGCACACCCAGGTCGAACGTGTGGGCCGCGTGGTCGAGATCCCCGAGCTGTGCCCCACCGGCGACCTGCGCGGTCTTCGTCTTGGGGTCGACCCGGACCCCGCGCATGGCCGACAGGTCGAGGACGAGCGCGTCGTCCACGAGGCAGAGGCCGGGCCCGCTGTGCCCGCCGCCGCGCACCGCGAGCTCCACCCCGGTGTCCCTGGCGCAGGCGATCGCCGTGCGCACGTCCGCGACGTCCACGCACTGCGCGAACGCGGCGGGACGCCGGTCGATCATCGCGTTGTAGATCTTGCGGGTCTCGTCGTACTGAGGGTCCTGCGGGGTGATGACGGGTCCCCGCATTCCCGCGCGCAGTTCCTCGAGTGCCGTTGCGTTGATGGCGCCCATGGCCGGACCCCTTCGCTCGAAGTCGGTGAGCCACGGATGGCGGCACCCGGCCTCCGTCGTCCGGGCGGGAGCAGGGGCGCACGGTGCGGCTGATCCGTTCGCACCTCGTGCAGATGTCGGCAGGACGCCTCGTCCCGCCGTTCTCCAGTGTTCTCCGGTCGTGGGGCGGACGCACGTCGATCGTGGACCGGCCCGCCGGGGGTGTGGGGTGGGGGCGGACCGGTCCCTGATCAGGCGGCGACGGCCTCTCGGTCGGCTTCGGCTTCAGCCTTAGCTTCGGCTTCGGCGTCGGCCGTTGCTTCGGCTTCGGCGAGGAGGCGGGCGAGCGTGGCGCGGGCTCGGTTCACGCGTGAACGGACCGTCCCCACGGGGCAGTCGCTCCGCTCGGCGGCCTCCGCGTACGGCAGTCCGGCCAGCTGGGTCAGCACGAACGCCTCACGCCGTTCGTCGGGCAGCGCGTCCAGCAGGTCGAGCAGCACGACCCCTTCCTCGAAGCCGGGCAGACCGGCGGGCTGGGCGCGTTCGGCGGCGCGCGTCCAGTCGTCGGTGTCGCACAGCCGGGGCCGGGTGGCCGCGTACCGGTGGCTGTCGATCACCGCGCGCCGCGCGATGGCCAGCAGCCAGGTGCGCGCCGACGAACGGCCCTCGAACCGGTGCAGACTGCCGAGCGCCCGCAGGAACGTGTCCTGCGCCAGGTCGTCGGCGGCCTGCGGATCGGCCGAGAGATGGGTTACGTACCGTACGACGTCCCGGTGCAGGGAGCGGACGAAACGCTCGGCGGCGTCCGGATCGCCGGCGCGGGCAGCCAGCGCCCACGTGGTCGCCGGCTCGTCCTGGGGCACGCGCGGGGCGGGCAGGGCAGGAGTGATCACCTGAGTCCTTCTCGGGTAGCCCGGACTCCGGCACGGCGGATGCACGACGGCGCATGACGGTGCAGGGCAGACAGACGCACACGCGGTGCCGGAGGGCCCGGGGATGCAGGGCACGGCCACGGCCGTACGGGCGCACGACCGTGGACCCGAGGCACGGCCGGTATCGGCATGTCGCCGTGTCTCCGTGTCGCCGAATCGTCACGGCACGGGACCGGGTGGCCTCGGGGCAACCGGCTGTCTCAGACGACAGCGGGCCCCGCCGGCGGCCCCCGAGAGGTGATGGTGTGGACGAGCGGCAGCAGGCGCGGTGCCCGCTCGGAGCGAGCCCGCCGCGGCCGAAGCCGTGGGCGGTCGGGTGGCGCCGCGGGCAGGAGGAGGATCAGGCGCAGCGGTGCGGCCAGCCAGCCGGCGACGGCCCGCAGGATCTGGAACGCGGCCCGCTCGCCGTGCCCCAGCCACAGGCCGCAGAGCAGGGCGGCGAGTGTGTGGGCGGCGAACATGGCGAGCGAAGCGTCACCGCTCATGTCGTGGGCCATGGACATGGGCGGCGTGCCTGTGGGGGCCGCGCCCATGTTGTCCACCACCGTGTGCGCTGTGTGGGCCGCACCCATGTGGTCCGGACCCGTGTGGTGCAGCGCTGTCTGGTGCAGAGCCGTGTGGTCTTCGCCTATGGGCCCGCGGCCCATGCCTGCCGACGCCTCACCCACACCGACGCCCTGCGCCAGCTCGAACACCGCGTGCAGCGCGCCCTGGGCCACGACCACGACGGACACGACCAGCGGCAGTCCCCGTTCCCGGCCGGCGAGGCACCAGCCCACGCCACATGTCGCCAGCAGACCGGCGACGAGCGTCCACCACGGGACGGCGGCACCCGACATCAGGGTGTGACCGAGGGCGGCGAGCAGCACACAGACGGACGCGAACACCGCGGCCCGTAACGCGCGTACGCCCCACCCAGCACCCATGACGGCCTCATCCTCGCATCCCGGGCCGGCTCGTCAGCGGTGGATACACATCACTGGGGGACAGCACGGCGGTGCCGATGCCACAGGCACGAGGCGACGACCACGAACGGCCACACGGACTGAATGGCCGTCACCAGCCGCTCGGCCACCCCGGCGGCGCCGTCCTGCTCCATCTCGATCATGAACCAGGCGGCGCTGCCCAGCATCACGGCGGTCGCCGTGAACGCGGGGACGGGACGCAGCCCCCAGGGCGCCGTCGCACCCCGGTGCGCGGCCAGTACGGGCCACACCGCGAGGAAGGCGAACCCGATCCCTGCGACCGTTCCGTGGCTGAGGGAGCCGCCGCTGCTCGGCGGCGGCAGCAACGCCACCACGACCGCCGTGATGCCGCCGGCGCCGAGGGCGAGCCGGCCGGGGAGCGCCGCGGGGCGCAGTCCGAGGGCGGTACAGAGGTGGCAGACGCCGAGGGCGGCGAGCGCCGAGGTCATCACCCAGAATCCCCGGGCCCCGTAGGCCGCCAGGACGCTGATGGTCTGGGTCACCGGGTCGTATGCCGGCCCTTCGAGATGCGCCGCGATCAGCCAGCCCCCGATCAGTACGACCGGCGCGGATCCCGACGACAGCAGAGCCCACGTAGGCACAAGTCGCATCAAACTACCGTATAGCCGACTTATAGCCGGTTTCGCGACGTACACGCGGAGGGGTTCTGGGGGTGGGGCGGGTGGGGTGGTGGCTCAGTCGTCCGCGACGGGAGGGGCGACGACGCTGACGTGACCGGCGGCGCCGTCCCACTCCCACAGGTTCACCGGGCCTGGCAGCCCCCGGGGGACGACTACGGCGGGGACCCGCTCGGTGGTGGCGAAGGACCGTTCGGTCCCCCGCTCCGGTTCCTTGGTGCCGGCCGGGCCGCGCCACCGGCCGGCCGCCCAGGAGGTGCCGGCGGACCCGAGTCCGGTGGCGGAGAAGTCCCGCCGTGTGTCCAGACGTGTGGGGACGGTGCGGCCGTTGGCCCGCCACTCCGCGACGAGCGCGGCGTAGATCGAGGGGCGGCCACCGGGTGTGCCGGTGGGCGGTACGACGTACGACAGGGGCGCGGAATCGTTGCCCAGGACACGCCGCGCCGTGTCTCTGTTGTCCATGCCAGAGCAAACGGTTCGGCGTGCGCCGGTGGTACGCGCGATGCCACCGCCACCACCCGGTCGGGTGAGACCGTCCCCCGTACGGCCCACAGGGATCGCGTCAAAACGGTGCGGGGTCCGGTGCGGCGCCGGGCGCGCACGGCCCGGTCCGGGGCGCGCGTTCCACCTTCCGCCTGTTTGGCGCGCGGGCGCTCGCCCCATACGGGGAATTGCGCTCCGCCGTATGGCCGCAGCACCCGTCACCCGGTCCACTGAGGCCTTCACCGCTCACATCGGGAGGCTTCCTACATGGCACTGACGGAGTGGACGAGGTCGATGGAGTGGCTGGCCGCGGCCTCGGCGGATCCAGGCGCCTGCAAGCACGAGTGGCAGAACGGCACGACCGGCGTGGCCCTCCTCGCGGCGGGGCGCTTCTGGGACGTGCTGGTCGTGCCCGAGGAGCTGGGCCTGCGTGTGGCGGACCTGCTGGACGAGTTGCCGCTGCTGGACCGCGGCCCCTGCCTGCTGGACACCCGGCGCCGCCGAGTGGGCTTCCTGCTGCCGCCGGAGCCGCGGACGGTGTGGGTCGGCACCGGCGTGCGGCTGCTCGGGGCGGGCTCGTGGATCGCCGCTCCCGCCCCGCACTGCCGCTGGGGTGCGCTGCGCTGGCTGATCCCGCCGGACGGCTCCGGCACGCTGAACATCCCGGAGGTCATGGAGGTGGCCCTCGAACGCTGCGCGGGCGAGCTGTCCCGCCTCCAGGGCCGTGCCGCGCCGGCCGCGCGGGACAGGCGTGCGGCCCTGCTGTGACCGGCCGGCGTCTCTCCTCTCAGCCGAGGAAGCTGAGGCGGACCTGCCGGTTCGGGTTGTCGCGGTTGGTGTCCACGAGGCACACGGACTGCCAGGTGCCGAGTTCGAGCCGTCCGCCCACGACCGGCAGCGTCGCGTGGGGCGGCACGATCGCGGGGAGGACGTGGTCGCGGCCGTGGCCGGGGCTGCCGTGCCGGTGCTGCCAGCGGTCGTCGGCGGGCAGCAGGGTGTGCAGCGCGGCGAGGAGGTCGTCGTCGCTGCCGGCGCCGGTCTCGATGATCGCGATGCCGGCCGTGGCGTGCGGCACGAAGACGTTCAGCAGGCCGTCGCGGCCCCCGGCGGCCTCCCGCAGGAAGGACTCGCAGTCGCGGGTGAGATCCACGACCCGCTCCGAGGAGCCGGAGGCGATGTTCAGGACTCGGGTGGTGAAGGCGTCTGACATGCCGTCCATCCTGGCTCATCCCACGGGAAGATCCGTGCCCGCCGGTCCGTTGGTTGAGATGTGAACAGCATTGAGGCGGTCGAGACGGTCGACGTGGTGGTCATCGGCGCCGGTCAGGCGGGGCTGTCGAGCGCCTACCACCTGCGGCGCACCGGGTTCGAGCCCGGTCGTGACTTCGTGGTGCTCGACCACTCCCCCGGTCCGGGCGGCGCCTGGCAGTTCCGCTGGCCCTCGCTGACGTACGGCAAGGTGCACGGGATGCACTCGCTGCCCGGTATGGAGCTGACCGGCGCGGACCCCGAGCGGCCGTCGTCCGAGGTGATCGCGGAGTACTTCGCGGACTACGAGCGGACGTTCGACCTGCGCGTCCGGCGCCCGGTGGAGGTGCGGGCCGTCCGCGAGGGCGCCGACGGCCGGCTGCGCGTGGAGAGCTCGGCCGGGACCTGGGCGGCACGGGCGCTGATCAACGCGACCGGCACCTGGGACCGGCCGTTCTGGCCGCGTTATCCCGGTCAGGAGACGTTCCGGGGGCGGCAGTTGCACACGGCGCAGTACCCCGGGCCGGAGGCCTTCGCGGGGCTGCGGGTCATCGTGGTCGGCGGTGGCGCGTCGGGCACGCAGCACCTGATGGAGATCGCCCCGTACGCGGCGGCCACGACCTGGGTGACCCGGCGTCCGCCGGTCTTCCGGGAAGGGCCCTTCACCGAGGACCTGGGCCGGGCGGCCGTAGCACTGGTCGAGGAGCGGGTCCGGCAGGGGCTGCCGCCCAAGAGCGTGGTGTCGGTCACCGGGCTGCCGCTGACCGAGCCCGTGCGGCAGGGGATCGCCGACGGCGTGCTGGACCCGCAGCCGATGTTCGACCGGATCACACCGGACGGCGTGGAGTGGAAGGACGGGCGGCAGGTGGCCGCCGACGTCATCCTGTGGGCGACCGGGTTCCGGGCCGCCATCGATCATCTTGCGCCGCTGCGGCTGCGCGAGCCGGGCGGCGGCATCCGGGTGGAGGGGACGCGCGCGGTCGCCGACGCCCGGATCCATCTCGTCGGCTACGGGCCGTCCGCCAGCACGATCGGCGCCAACCGCGCGGGCCGCGCGGCCGTCCGGGACATCAGACGGCTGCTGTCGGAGGAGCCGGTGGCGGCGTGATCGGCCGTTCGGCGGTTCAGCGGCCTGAGTGCGGGGCCGGCCTGAAGGTCAGCGGCGGGGGCGCGGGGCCGACCCACTGAGTGAGGGGGCCGACCTGCCGGTCAGCTGCTGGGGGACGGCGCGGCCTTGCTGCGGCGCGCGTCGGATTCGGCCACATTGCGCTGGTGCTCCGCGTAGTCGGCGGTGAAGCGGGTGTCGCCGGGCTTGACGGTGACGAAGTACAGCCAGTCGCCGGTGGCCGGATTGACGGCGGCGCGCATGGCCTCCTCGCCCGGGTTGGCGATCGGCGTGGGCGGCAGGCCCATGCGCTGGTACGAGTTGTAGGGGCTGTCGATCCGGGTGTCGGCCTGGCTGGTGCGGCCGGAGGAACGCTTCAGCGCGTAGTTCACCGTGGAGTCCATCTGCAGCGGCATGCCGCGCTCCAGCCGGTTGAAGACGACCCGCGCAACCTTGGCCATGTCGGCCTTGGTCGTGGCCTCGGCCTGGATGATGCTCGCGATGGTGACCGCCTGGTAGACGTTCATGGCGTTGCGCTGGGCCCCGGCGGCGATCGGCGCGCGGCTGAACTTCTGGTCGGCCTTGGCGACCATGTCCGCGAGCAGCGTCTCCGGTGTGACCCGGGTGCCGTCGCGCTCCAGGGAGTACGTCGCCGGGAAGAAGTAGCCCTCCGGGTTGCCGTCGGCCTCGTTCGGCAGTTTGAGGTTCGCCTTGCCCAAAGACTTCCTGGTGCTGCCGGGCGGAAGGGCGAGGGCCTTGTCGACCGCCGCGTAGACCTGGCCGGCGCGCCAACCGGGCGGGATCACGAGGGAGGTGGGCGGCGCCGGTTCCTCCTCGCCGGTGATCAGCAGCGGCACCGCCACGGCGGTGCCGGCCACGACGGCGCCTGCGGCGATGAGGGCGATACGGCCCCGGCGCGTGAGTCGGATGGTGCTCCGTGACGGAGTGTTCAGATACATGCGGGAACGGTAACCCGCACAACGTCACAAAAGCGGCATATCGTCACCTCGTCGGCTCCAGTTGTGCGTCCCTGCGGACCAACGCGGCGTAGCGGCCGTCGCGCGCCAACAGCTCCTCGTGCGTACCGCGTTCGGCGAGGCGCCCCGCGTCGAGGACCACGATCTGGTCGGCGCCCCGAATGGTCGACAGCCGGTGGGCGATGGTGACCGTGGTGCGGTTGGCCGAGAGGGCGTCGATGGCCTGCTGGACGGCGTGCTCGGTACGGGTGTCGAGGGCGCTGGTCGCCTCGTCGAGGATGAGCACCGGCGGATCCCGCAGGATGGTGCGGGCGATGGCGAGGCGCTGCTTCTCGCCGCCGGAGAAGCGGTGGCCGCGTTCGCCGACGACGGTGTCGTACCCGTCGGGCAGCGAGGCGATGTGGTCGTGGATCTGGGCCGCCTTCGCCGCCGCGTGCAGTTCCTCGTCGGTGGCGTCCGGCTTGGCGAAACGCAGATTGTCGGCGACGGACGCGTGGAAGAGGTACGTCTCCTGCGAGACGACGCCCACGGCCCGGGCGAGGGTGTCGAAGTCCAGGTCGCGCACGTCGACGCCGTCGAGGGTGACGCGGCCGCCCGTCACGTCGTACAGGCGGGGCACGAGGTGGCCCAGGGTCGACTTGCCGGCGCCGGTGGGGCCGACGACCGCGAGGCTGCTGCCGGCCGGGACGGTGACGTCGATGCCGTCGAGGATCGGGCCGCCCTTGCCGTCGTAGCGGAACTCGACGCCCTCGAAGCGGACCTCGCCCTTGACGCGGTCGAGGTGGACGGCGTCCTCGCGCTCGGTGATGTCGATGGGGAGGTCGAGATACTCGAAGATGCGCTGGAAGAGCGCGAGCGAGGTCTGGATCTGGACGCCGGTGGAGAGCAGGCTGACGGCGGGCCGGAACAGGCCCTGCTGGAGCGAGACGAACGCGACGATCGTGCCGATGGAGACCTGCGGGCCGCCGAGCTGGAGCGCCAGGCCCGCGGTCCAGTAGATGAAGGCCGGCATGGCGGCCATGACGATGGTGATGACCGCCATCCGCCAGCGGCCCGCCATGCTGGAGCGCACCTCGAGGTCGACCAGTTGCTCGGACTCGTCGGAGAACGCTTTGGTCAGCGAGTCGGAGCGGCCCATGGTGCGGCCGAGCAGGATGCCGCTGACGGAGAGCGACTCGGTGACGGTGGCCGCCATCGCGGCCATCTGCTTCTGCCGCTGGGTGGTGATCTTCTTGCGTTCGTTGCCGACGCGGCGGCTGATCCAGACGAAGACGGGCAGCAGGAGCAGCGACACGAGGGTGAGCCGCCAGTCGAGCGCGATCATCGCGACGATGGTGGCGACCACGCTGGTCGCGTTGGAGACCAGGGAGGTCGCGGTGGAGGTGACCGTCGCCTGCATGCCGCCGATGTCGTTCGCGATGCGGGACTGGACCTCGCCGGTGCGGGTGCGCGTGAAGAAGGCGAGCGACATGCGCTGGAGTCGGCCGTAGACGGCGGTGCGCAGATCGTGCATGACGCGCTGTCCGACCGTGGTGGAGATCAGCGTCTGGAGCACACCGAAGACGCTGGTGAGGACGGCGCTGAGGATCATGCCGAGCGCCAGCAGACTGAGCAGACCGGTGCGGCCCTGCGGGATCGCTACGTCGAGGATCTCCTTCAGCAGGAACGGCGTGGCGACGCCGACCAGCGACGAGGCGCCGACCAGCAGGCCGACGACCGCGAGGCGGCCTCGGTACGGGCGGAAGAGCCGCAGGATACGGCGGACCTGCCGCGGCTGCTCGGGGTCGGCTGCGGGTGGGGTCCAGCTGGGTTCGCGGTCGGGGTGCATGGGCTCCTACGGAGGTGGGCAGGCGCGGACTGACGGAGCTTAGCTCATTGTTACCTATGCTCACAATGAATGCAGTCCTGATATTGTTCCCGCATGACCATGCCCGATGCCGACGGCCCGCTCGCCGAGCAGCTGCTGCGCCTCACCCGCCGGGTGTACCGGATCCAGAAACGGCACCTGAAGGAGTGCGGCGTCGGCATCACTCCCGCGCAGTCCCGTCTGCTGCGTACGCTCGCGCACTACGAAGCGCCCCCGCGGATGGCCGACCTCGCCGAACGGCTGGAGGTGGTCCCGCGCGCCGTGACGACCCTGGTCGACGCGCTGGAGGCGAGCGGGAAGGTACGCCGGGTCCCGGACCCCACGAACCGTCGGGTGATCCGCATCGAACTCACCGACGACGGGCGCACCACGCTGCGCGAACTGCACCGGGCGCGGCGCTCGGCCGCGGAGGAGATCCTCGCGCCGCTGACGGACGACCAGCGGAAGGTCCTGGGCGGTCTGCTGGACACTCTGGTGGACGGGGGCACGGGTCGCGGCTGCTGAGCGCGCCGCGGTATCGGTGGGAGTCGGCTTGCGGGTCAGGGGCAGCGCGATCGCCGTGTCAGCGCGAGCGTCGCAGGCCGGCTCTGTCGCCCATGACGATCACGGGATGCCGCGCCGGATCGAGCGTGCGCAGCAGATACCGCATGGCCGTTTCGGACACGCTGACGCAGGCGGACGTGCCACTGCCGTGGTCCATGTGCAGCCAGATGCTTCCGCCCTTGCGCCGACCCTCGGGACGGGTGGGGTCGTTGGGGGACGTGCCCCTGATCCGGTTGTAGTCGATGGCGATGACGTAGTCGAAGTCGTGCCAGTGCGACGCGGCCCACCAGCGCGGTGCCGCGAACGCCGGTGAACGCGTGTACGGCAGCTTGGCGCCCGGGTCCGCGCGTACGCCGCCCGCGTCGCTCAGCGTGAACACACCGACCGGGCTGCGGTTGTCGCCCTCGTGGTGGTCGGTGGTCCAGCCCTTCTTGCCGTTGTGCGCGGGCCAACTGCGCACCCGTTCCCAGGTGGGGCCCTGCTTGCGGTAGTACACGACCGTGGCGTCCGCCGAGTTCCTGCCGTCGCCGTAGACCGCCACGGCTTGCCTCGATGTCGCGGGGATGCGTGCGTGCCAGTGGTCGCCGACGCCGGGGATGCGCGTCGGCTCCGCCACGTCGGCCGAGGGTGTCCGTGCCGTCCGGGCGGCTTCCGCGCCCGCGCCCGCGCCGGGCCGCGCGCCGTCGCACGCCGTGAGGATCGTCAGGACGGACGCGACGGCGGCCGCCGCGGCCACCGTCCGTCGAGTGCCGGTGGTGCGCATCGGCCCATGGTCGCACCGAGGACCCGCCGAGGGCGGGAAGGCGGGCGGTCCGAGGCGGGACCGGCCCGGACCGGATCCGAGCGGCACCGCGGAAAACCGTTTGCGCGCGGCCACGCCCCGACGTCAACCTGTCACGGTTTGCTGCCGCCGTGCGAGGCCGCCGCCCACGCACCCGCTCTCCTCCCCTCCCTGCCACGAGCCACTGGGACGTCATGCAGATTCAAGACCTTCCGTATCCCGACCCGGGTGTGCCCGACGCACGCTCCGGGCCCCGCTTCCTGTGGTGGCTCTTCAAGAACCAGTTGGACGGCCAGCTCAAGGCCCTCGCCTGGGGCATGCTCCACTTCCTGTCGGTGTCCGCGCTGCCGTTCTGCGTGGGCGTCGCCATCCAGGCCGTCGTCGACCGCTCCGGCGGCCGACTCGCCCTGGCGGGCGGGCTGTTGGCGCTGTGCTGTGCCGGCAGCGCGCTCGGCGACACCTTCCTGCACCGCGCCGCCGTCACCAACTGGATCACCGCCGCCGCCCGCGTCCAGCAGGTGCTGGCCCGCAAGGCCGCCCATCTGGGCTCGGCGCTGACCCGGCGGGTCGCGGCCGGCGAGGTCGTGGCCGTGTCGACGGGCGACGTCGAGAAGATCGGCTGGTTCGTGGAGGCGCTGTCCCGTTTCACGGCGGCCGCGGTCACCATCGTGCTGGTCTGTGTCGGGCTCGTCGTCTACCAGCCCGCGCTGGGCGTGATCGTCGCGGTGGGCCTGCCCGTGCTGGCGCTCGCCGTCCTTCCGCTGCTTCCGCGTGCGACCGGGCGGGCCGACGTGCAGCGCGAGAAGGCGGGCCGCGCCACGGAACTGGCCTCGGACACCGTCGCCGGCCTGCGTGTCCTGCGGGGCATTGGCGGCGAGGAACTCTTCCTCGACCGCTACCGCGCCGCCTCCCAGGAGGTGCGCCACGCCGCGGTGCGCAGCGCCCGTATGTGGTCCCTGATCTCCGCCATCCAGGTCCTGCTGCCGGGCCTGCTGCTGATCACCGTGGTCTGGTACGGCGTCCGGCTCACCGGTCAGGGCCGCGTCGACGTCGGCGAACTCGTCGCCGTCTACAGCTCGGTCATGATCCTCACCTACCCACTGCGGCACTTCGAGGAGATCGCGATGGCGTACTCCTTCTCGCGGCCGTCGGCCCGCCGTGCGGCGAGGGTGCTGTCCCTGGAGCGGGCCACCGACACCGGCGGCACCCTGACCGGCGGTGAACTGCCGTCCGGCGACCTGTACGACCCGGCGACCGGACTGCTCGCCCCCGCGGGCCGGTTCACGGCCGTGGTGTGCGGCGACCCGGACGCCGCCGGACGGCTGGCCGAACGGCTCGGCGGGCACCCCTCGGAGAAGAGCGAGTCCGTCCTGCTGGGCGGCGTGCCCCTGGACGAGGTGCCGCTGGGTTCCGCCCGTACGGCCGTCCTGGTGCAGGACAAGGACCCGGTGCTGCTCTCCGGCACCCTGCGCGAACTCCTCGACGTGCCCAAGTCGGGGGCCGTCGCCCCGGAACCGGCGCTGGCCGCCGCCCAGTGCGAGGACGTCCTGGCCGCTCTGGTCCAGGGGTCGGTCGACGCCGCGGACCCGATGGACGCGCGGATCACCGAACGCGGGCGGTCCTTGTCCGGTGGGCAGCGCCAGCGGCTCGCGCTCGCCCGGTCGCTGGTGACGGACCCGGAGGTGCTGGTCCTCGACGAGCCGACCTCGGCCGTCGACTCCCACACCGAGGCGCGGATCGCGCAGGGCGTACGGGACCTGCGGGCGGGGCGCACCACGGTCGTGTTCACCTCCTCGCCTCTGCTGCTGGACCGCGCCGACCGGGTCGTCCTCGTCCATGAGGGCGAGGTCGTCGCCGTCGGCGTCCACCGCGACCTGCTGCACTCCGAGCCGCGGTACCGGGCCGTCGTGACCCGCGAGCCCGACGATGGCCGGGACCACCACCGGGACGGGGACCGGCCGGTGGCGGCCGCGCACGGCTCCGCCCTGGTCGACGTCATGAAGGAACTGGAAGAGATCGAGGAGTCGGCATGATCGGCGTTGCGCCTCCGGCCTACGACCCGGCGGCCCCGACGACGGCGCACACGCTGCCGGTCGGCGCCCCCGCGACCGTACGCGCCTATGTGGCCGAGCTGTTCCGCAGGCACCGCCGCGCGTTCCTGCTCCTCGTCCTGGTGAACACCGTCGCGGTCGTCGCCTCCATGGTCGGGCCCTGGCTGCTGGGCGGGCTGGTGGAGCGTGTGTCCGACGGTGCCGCCGGGCGGGAACTCCGTCTGGAACTCACCGTCGGCCTGTTCGTCGCCGCACTTCTCGTCCAGGCCGCGTTCGTCCGGCAGGTGCGGTTGCGCGGGGCGATGCTCGGCGAGCGGATGCTGGCCGATCTGCGCGAGGACTTCCTCGTCCGGTCCGTCGGGCTGCCGCCGGGTGTGCTGGAGCGGGCCGGGACCGGCGATCTGCTGTCCCGGATCACCACGGACATCGACCGTCTCGCCAACGCGATGCGCGAGGCGGTGCCGCAACTGGCGATCGGTGTGGTCTGGGCGGCCCTGCTCCTTGGCGGGCTCGTCGTGACCGCTCCCCCGCTCGCCGCCGCCGTCCTGGTCGCGGTGCCGCTGCTGGTGGCGGGCTGCCGCTGGTACTTCCGGCGGGCACCGTCCGCCTACCGGTCGGAGGCCGCCGGGTACGCCGCCGTGGCCGCCGCGCTCACCGAGACCGTGGACGCCGGGCGCACGGTGGAGGCCCACCGGCTCGGCGAACGCCGGATCGAGCAGTCCGACCTGCGGATCAAGCAGTGGACCGCCTGGGAGCGCTACACCCTGTGGCTGCGGTCGGTGCTGTTCCCGGTCATCAACGTCACCCATGTGACCGTCCTGTCCTCCGTCCTGCTCATCGGCGGGGTGTTCGTCCTGCAGGGCTGGATCGGGGTCGGCCAGCTGACCACCGGTGCGCTGATCGCCCAGATGCTGGTGGACCCGGTCGGACTGATCCTGCGCTGGTACGACGAGCTCCAGGTGGCGCAGGTGTCCCTGGCCCGGCTGGTCGGGGTCCGGGACATCGAGCCGGACGCCGGGGACGCGCGGCTGACGCCGGACGGACGGGACGTGCACGCCGACCGTGTGCACTTCGGCTACCGGGAGGGCGTGGACGTGCTGCGCAAGGTCTCCCTGGAGGTCGCGCCCGGCACCCGGCTCGCCCTGGTCGGCCCCTCGGGCGCCGGCAAGTCCACCCTGGGCAGGCTGCTCGCCGGTATCTACGCGCCCCGGGACGGCCACGTCACCCTCGGCGGTGCCGAACTGTCCCGGATGCCCGCCGAGCGCGTCCGCTCCCATGTGGCCCTGGTCAACCAGGAGCACCACGTCTTCGTCGGCTCCCTCCGCGACAACCTCCTGCTCGCCCGCACCGGCGCCGGCGACCCCGAGCTGTGGGAGGCGCTGCGCGCGGTCGACGCGGACACCTGGGCCCGGGCGCTGGACGAGGGCCTGGACACCGAGGTCGGCTCCGGCGGGTTCGCGCTCACCCCGGCCCAGGCCCAGCAGATCGCGCTGGCCCGGCTGGTGCTGGCCGATCCCCACACCCTGGTCCTGGACGAGGCGACCTCGCTCCTCGATCCCCGGGCCGCCCGTCACCTGGAGCGCTCGCTGGCCCGGGTCCTGGACGGCCGCACGGTCGTCGCCATCGCCCACCGCCTGCACACCGCCCACGACGCCGATCTGATCGCCGTCGTGGAGAACGGACGCATCAGCGAGCTGGGCAGCCATACGGAGCTGGTGGCGGCGGACGGCGCCTACGCGGCGCTGTGGCGGTCCTGGCACGGGTGACGGCGACGCGGGAGAGGGCGGTCGGCGCGAGCCGCGCCGTACTCCGGGGGCCCGGCGCCCCGGGCCCCCGGAGTACGGCGCGGCTCGGTGAGGTCCGGCGGGTCCGGGACCACTCGCCCCGGCCGTGCCGTTGCGCGGGGGTGAAAAGGGGTGGAAGGCTGGATATCGGCACCGGTTCGGGGAGCACCCGGGAACCTCGCGGTTCGCGCCGGGTGCGGCCTGTGCCCCGCGTCGCGGCGCCACGCCGTCGACCGCGGTGACCTCGGGCCCTTCCCCACCACCTGGAGGTACCCGTGAACAGCGCCGACGGATGGGGTGACGACGTCTACCAGCCCGACAGCGACGAGCAGCGCGAGGACACCGGGCTCCTCGACGCGGAGGACACGCTGGAGGAGGACGGCGTCGACGATCCCCTCGACCGCGGCTGGTCCCCTCCGGAACGCCCCTGGGCGGTGGAGCACGACGGTGTCACCGCCGCCGAGCGCCACCGGGGCGAGAGCCTCGATCAGCGGCTCGCCGAGGAGCTGCCCGACCTCGCCACCCCCGACGGCGACGGTATGGGGGACGCCGAGGACACCGACGGTGAACTGCTCGACGAGGAGGTCGGCGCCGCGCGCTCCGGACGGCTCGTGGCACCGGACGAGGGTGCCCATGAGGACGAGGAGAGCGCACTCGTCGCCACCGACGTCGGTATCGACGGTGCGGCCGCGTCCGCGGAGGAGGCCGCGATGCACATCGTCGACGAGGACGCCCTGTCCGGCTGAGCCCTCCCCCGGTCCGTGCGGTCCGGCACCCGTCCTCCGGACCTCCGCCTCCCCTTCCGGCCCGCCGCCGTCACACGAGGAGTACGCATGCAGCAGGACAAGCACCCCGACTACCACCCGGTCGTCTTCCGTGACCGGGCCGCCGGCTACGCCTTCCTGACCCGGTCCACCGCGACCAGTGAGCAGACCATCGAGTGGGACGACGGCCAGACCTACCCGGTCGTGGACGTCGAGATCTCCTCGGAGAGCCACCCCTTCTACACGGGCAAGGCCCGCACGGTGGACACCGAGGGCCGCGTCGCCGCGTTCGAGCGGCGCTACGGAGGCGGCGGAGCCGGCCAGGGCGGCTGACCCGGCGTCCGGGCGGCGGGCGGATCGCCGCCCGGTCAGATCACGTTCAGCGCCGCCGCGCAGCCCACCCCGCCCAGCACCATGAACGCCGGCATCAGCACCTTGAGCTCCACCCAGCTGCCGGCCCGGAAGCGCATGAACTTCGGCGGGCCCAACGGGTACCAGCGCTTGCGTCCCACCGGGATGGGCCACAGGATCGGGCAGCCGGACACCGTGAGCGCGTCCCCGATGTCGTGCACCAGGGCACCCAGCACGACGGGCAGCCCCAGCCACAGATACTCCTGGCCCGGTGCCGTGAACAGCCAGTCCGAACCGTGACCGGGCTTGTCGAGGACACCCGCCAGGATCCAGGAGCTGGTCGCGGCGAGCAGCCACACCAGCACATCGGCGCTCGCGCCCCTCGTCGCACGCCACAGCAGGCCCTCGATGGCCAGCACCAGGTGGACGAAGAGGATCGCCAGCACCGCCCAGCGGTCCCCCGCCAGTGCCAGGGCCGAGGTGCCGCCGCCGATGAGGGCCGCCCACAGCCAGGTGTGCGTGAGCGTGCGGTGGCCGCCCGAGCGCCGCGGGTCGCCCGGCTTCTTCGTGCCCTTGTAGACGGCGTACGAGAGCTTGTCGACGATCTCGCACAGCCAGCGCGACAGCGGTCCGAAGGCCCGCGAGATGGTGGCCGCCTTGTGGTCGAGGTCCGGTGCCAGGGCGGCTCCGGCGCAGATGAGAGCACCGGTGAGGAGCACCGGCCACGGCATCCCGTGGCCCATGGCGGCGGCGGCCGCTCCGACGCCCAGCCAGGCGGCGGCCCCCGACAGTGAGTGCGCTGGTCCCATCATCGCCGTTGCCCGCCCCATTCCTCGTGTGCCGCTGTCCAGTTGACCCGGTCCGCTGACCTGCGGTCGGCGACACAGCGTAGCGTTCGCGATCTTCGTTCCCACAGCCGATTCCCCTGTGCGGGCACCGGGCAGGCAAGATGGGTGGGTGACCCTCATCGATCAGCTGCCGAAGACCGCCGACCCCGATGCCCTCTACGAAGCCTTCGAGTCGTGGGCCGGGGAGCGTGGTCTCACGCTCTACCCCCATCAGGAGGAGGCGCTGATCGAGGTGGTCTCCGGCGCGAACGTGATCGTGTCGACGCCCACCGGCTCGGGCAAGAGCATGATCGCGGCGGGCGCCCACTTCGCGGCGCTGGCCCGTGACGAGGTCACCTTCTACACCGCGCCGATCAAGGCGCTCGTCTCGGAGAAGTTCTTCGAGCTGTGCAAGCTGTTCGGCACGGAGAACGTCGGGATGCTGACGGGCGACGCGTCCGTCAACGCCGACGCCCCCGTGATCTGCTGCACCGCGGAGGTGCTCGCGTCGATCGCGCTGCGCGACGGCAAGAACGCCGATGTCGGCCAGGTCGTGATGGACGAGTTCCACTTCTACGCGGAGGGGGACCGCGGCTGGGCCTGGCAGATCCCCATCCTGGAGCTGCCGCAGGCGCAGTTCATCCTGATGTCGGCGACGCTCGGCGACGTCTCGATGTTCGAGCAGGACCTGACCCGGCGCACGGGCCGGCCGACCGCCGTCGTCCGCTCGGCGACCCGGCCGGTGCCGCTCTCCTACGAGTACCGCCTCACACCGCTCACCGAGACCCTGACGGAACTGCTGGAGACCAAGCAGGCGCCGGTCTACATCGTCCACTTCACCCAGGCGCAGGCCGTGGAGCGGGCGCAGGCGCTGATGAGCATCAACATGTGCTCGCGTGAGGAGAAGGACCAGATCGCCGAGCTGATCGGCAACTTCCGCTTCACCACGAAGTTCGGCCGGAACCTCTCCCGGTACGTCCGGCACGGCATCGGCGTCCATCACGCCGGCATGCTGCCCAAGTACCGGCGTCTGGTGGAGAAGCTCGCGCAGGCCGGGCTGCTGAAGGTCATCTGCGGTACCGACACCCTCGGCGTCGGTGTCAACGTACCCATCCGCACGGTGCTGTTCACG
This sequence comes from Streptomyces nigra, assembly GCF_003074055.1. NCBI lineage: Bacteria > Bacillati > Actinomycetota > Actinomycetes > Kitasatosporales > Streptomycetaceae > Streptomyces > Streptomyces nigra. The sequence goes on from NZ_CP029043.1 coordinate 847,205, forward strand.
GCTCTGACGAAGTACGACGGCAGCCGGGTCCGGACGCTGCGCGCCCGTGAGTTCCACCAGATCGCGGGCCGGGCCGGGCGGGCCGGCTTCGACACGGCGGGCCTGGTGGTGGCGCAGGCTCCCGAGCACGTCATCGAGAACGAGAAGGCCCTCGCCAAGGCCGGTGACGATCCGAAGAAGCGCCGCAAGGTCGTCCGCAAGAAGGCCCCGGAGGGGTTCGTCGGCTGGACGGAGAACACCTTCGAGAAGCTGATCGCCTCCGAGCCGGAGCCGCTGACGTCCCGTTTCCGGGTCACGCACACCATGCTGCTGTCGGTGATCGCCCGTCCCGGCAACGCCTTCGAGGCGATGCGGCATCTGCTGGAGGACAACCACGAGCCCCGCAAGCAGCAGTTGCGGCACATCCGGCGCGCGATCGCGATCTACCGGTCGCTGCTGGACGGCGGCATCGTCGAGAAGCTCGACGAACCGGACGCGAGCGGCCGTATCGTCCGGCTCACGGTCGATCTCCAGCAGGACTTCGCACTCAACCAGCCGCTGTCGACCTTCGCGCTGGCCGCGTTCGAGCTGCTGGACCCGGAGTCGCCGTCGTACGCGTTGGACATGGTGTCCGTCGTGGAGTCCACGCTGGACGACCCGCGGCAGATCCTCGTCGCCCAGCTCAACAAGGCGAAGGGCGAGGCCGTCGCCGCGATGAAGGCGGACGGCGTGGAGTACGAGGAGCGCATGGAACGGCTCCAGGACATCTCCTACCCCAAGCCCCTGGAGGAGCTGCTCTTCCACGCGTACAACACGTACCGCAAGAGCCACCCCTGGGTCGGCGACCATCCGCTGTCCCCGAAGTCCGTCGTGCGGGACATGTACGAACGCGCGATGTCGTTCACGGAGTTGGTGTCGTTCTACGAGCTGGCCCGTACCGAGGGCATCGTGCTGCGCTACCTCGCCAGCGCCTTCAAGGCCCTCGACCACAACATCCCCGACGACCTGAAGTCCGAGGATCTGCAGGACCTGATCGAGTGGCTGGGCGAGATGGTGCGGCAGGTCGACTCGAGCCTGCTCGACGAGTGGGAGCAGCTCGCCAACCCCGAGGTGATGACCGCCGAGGAGGCCCAGGAGAAGGCCGACGAGGTCAAGCCGGTCACCACCAACGCGCGTGCCTTCCGGGTCCTGGTCCGCAACGCCATGTTCCGGCGGGTGGAGCTCGCCGCGCTCGACCACGTCGAGGAGCTGGGCGAGATGGACGCGGAGTCCGGCTGGGACGCCGACGCGTGGGGCGAGGCGATGGACAAGTACTGGGACGAGTACGACGACCTCGGCACCGGGCCGGACGCCCGCGGTCCCAAGCTCCTGGTGATCGAGGAGGAGCCGGCGAACCGGCTGTGGCGGGTCCGCCAGATCTTCGACGACCCCAACGACGACCACGACTGGGGCATCAGCGCGGAGGTCGATCTCACGGCCTCCGACGCGGAGGGCCGCGCGGTCGTCCGTGTCACCGACGTCGGCCAGCTGTGAGCTCAGGAGAGACGCACCCATGACGACCAACCCGGCCGAAAGGCTCGTCGACCTGCTCGACCTGGAGCAGATCGAGGTCAACATCTTCCGTGGCCGCAGCCCGCAGGAGTCGCTGCAGCGGGTGTTCGGCGGCCAGGTGGCCGGCCAGGCGCTGGTCGCGGCCGGACGCACCACCGAGGGCGACCGCCCCGTGCACTCGTTGCACGCGTACTTCCTTCGCCCGGGACGGCCCGGGGTGCCGATCGTGTACCAGGTCGAGCGGGTCCGGGACGGCAGGTCGTTCACGACCCGCCGGGTCACCGCCGTGCAGCAGGGCCGCACGATCTTCAATCTCACCGCCTCCTTCCACAAGCCCGAAGAGGGAAGCTTCGAGCATCAGTTGCCGCCGGCCCGCGAGGTCCCGGCGCCCGAGTCGCTGCCGACGGTCACGGACGAGATCCGTGAGCATCTCGGCGCACTGCCGGAGCAGTTGGAGCGGATGGCCCGGCGCCAGCCCTTCGACATCCGCTATGTCGACCGGCTGCGCTGGACCGACGACGAGGTCAAGGGCGCCGATCCGCGCAGCGCCGTGTGGATGCGCGCGGTCGGGCCGCTGGGCGACGATCCGCTGGTGCACACCTGCGCGCTGACGTACGCCAGCGACATGACGCTCCTCGACGCCGTGCGCATCCCGGTCGAACCCCTGTGGGGCAAGCGGGGCTTCGACATGGCCTCGCTGGACCACGCCATGTGGTTCCACCGGCCCTTCCGGGCGGACGAGTGGTTCCTCTACGACCAGGAGTCGCCGATCGCGGTCGGCGGGCGGGGACTCGCCCGGGGCCGGATCTACGACCGGGAGGGCCGTCTGCTGGTGTCCGTCGTCCAGGAGGGACTGTTCAGGGCGCTGTAGCCGCGGAGGATCGGCGCCGGAACCGGCCCAGGAGCCGACGCGGTGTCTTCGGTCCCCCGAGTGGGGGTGCGAGGGCCCGTGGCGGGGCGGGGGCCCGGCGTGGCGTGGGGCGCGGTGCGGGACCGGCCTCCCGCGCCTCCCGCACGAGCGCCGCCAACTCGGTCCGCAGCAGGCCGATCTCGTCCGCGTCGGCCGCGGTCATGATCCGCTCGGCGATGCGTGCGGCGGGTGTTCCCGGAGCGCCTGCCACCGGCGGGCCGGGCCGGAAGCGGCCCAGATGCGAGCGCTCGTAGGGGTCGGGGACGGCCTCCGCGATCTCGACCGGGTCGAGGAACGCGGCGTACGCGCCGGCTCTCTCCCAAGGGTCCTGCGACTGGCGCAGCAGGAAGCCCCGGTGCCGCCCCCGCCAGTTGCGCGGTCGCAGGTCCACACCCGCGTCCAGCAGGGCCCGCGGTCCCTCGGGCATCCGGCGGGCCTTCAGGAGCGGGACGTTCTCCTCGTCAGCGGCGAACCGCCGCAGCTCCTCCGCGAGATAGAGCCAGACGACGGCTCGGTACCGGTTCAGGTACCACTTGGTCGGGACGACCAGGCCCAGGCGGGCGAGGCGGGTGAACCGGCCGGCGGGGATGTCCAGGAGCCGCGCGCCCTCGGCCGTACCGACGACCTCGATCCGTGCGAGCAGCGCGTCCGGGAAGCCGTCCGCCGAGCGCACCCGGTCGATCTCGGACCGGGTGACGCGGCGGGCGCCGCCCCCGCCCTCGCCGGGGACGGTCCGGATCAGGCCGAGGTGGACGGCGAGGTCCAGGTCGCTCCGCCTGAGCCCGAGTTCCCGTGCCGCACGGCTCGGCGTGCAGGAGCGGTCGTGCGCTGTCGTGATGGTGTCGCCGGGCATGGTGTGTCTCCCCCGTGGAGTCGATCGGTCACGCTCGGTGCGTGCCCCGTGACAGAAATGTAGCCCGGCCGCCGCATCGCGTGGCGAGCCTGTGGATAACTCCGTCGGGGTCGACGAAACAGCAGGTCAGGGACTCGGAAGACGGAGGTCAGTCCGGGAGCGGGGCCGCTCCCGGCATGCGCGCGTCCACGTCGAGGTGCTCACCTACCCGGTTGACGAGAAGGGTCATCTCGTAGGCGATCTGCCCGATGTCGCCCTCCGCGCCGCTGAGCACGCACAGGCAGCTGCCCGCCCCCGCGGCGGTCACGAACAGGACCGCGTCATCGAACTCGATCATGGTCTGCCGCACTCTGCCCGCGCCGAAGTGCCGCCCCGAGCCCTTGGCCAGGCTGTGCAGCCCCGACGAGACGGCGGCGAGGTGCTCGGCGTCCTCGCGCCTGAGTCCCTTGCTCGCCCCGGTCACCAGCCCGTCGTTCGACAGCACCAGCGCGTGTCGCACATGGTCGACACGTTGTGTCAGGTCGTCCAGCAGCCAGCCTAGTTTCTGGTTCTGCGCCATGGTCGGTCTCCCCGTGTAGATGCGTCCTCCGGCACCGGAGGAACTTCTCGACACCATTCCGGACCATCCGGCCCCCGGGCAAGGAGGATGGGGGGCATGGCGAAGAAGATGACCGAGGACGAATGGCGGGCGTTCGTCTCGCAGGGCACCCGCACCGGAAAGCTCTCCACGGTGCGGGCCGACGGCAGCCCGCATGTGACGCCGATCTGGTTCGTGCTGGACGGGGACGATCTGGTGTTCAACACCGCCGCGTCCAGCGTGAAGGGCCGCAACGTCGTCCGTGACGGCCGCGTGGCGCTGTGCGTGGACGACGACCGTCCGCCGTACTCCTTCGTGGTGATCCAGGGGCGCGCGCGGGTGTCGGAGGATCTGGGCGAGTTGCGGCACTGGGCCGGGCGGATCGGGGCCCGCTACATGGGTGAGGACCGCGCCGAGGAGTTCGGGGCCCGCAACGGCGTGCCCGGTGAACTCCTCGTCCGCGTCTCGATCGACAAGGTGCTGGCGGAGCGCGGCGTCGCCGACTGATCCGGCGGCACCCGGCGGGGCCGGTCAGCCGACGGAGTCGAGCAGCCGGGCGGTGTGCATCCGCCCGGCGTACTCGACGAGGCGGATCAGCACCTCCTTGCCCGAGTCGCGGTCCCGGGCGTCGCAGAGGACGACCGGTGTCCCCTGGTCGAGGTCCAGGGCGCGGGCGACGTCCTGGGCGCCGTACGACCGGGCGCCGGGGAAGCAGTTCACGGCCACCACGAACGGGATGTGCCGGTGCTCGAAGAAGTCGACGGCGGGGAAGCAGTCCTCCAGGCGGCGGGTGTCCGCGAGGACCACGGCCCCGAGGGCGCCCTGGGAGAGTTCGTCCCACAGGAACCAGAAGCGGTCCTGGCCGGGGGTGCCGAAGAGGTAGAGCGACAGGCCGGACCGGATGGTGATGCGCCCGAAGTCCATGGCGACCGTCGTCGTGACCTTGTGGTCCACGCCGTCGGTGTCGTCCACCGACTGCCCCACCTCGCTGAGCAGTTCCTCGGTGCGCAGCGGCTTGATCTCGCTGACCGCGCCCACCAGGGTCGTCTTGCCCACGCCGAACCCGCCGGCGACAAGGATCTTCAACGCCAGGGCGGACGTGTCGCCGTCGAAGGCGTCGGAGTGCTCGGAGACCATCGATCACTTCTCTCTGGAGTGCCGGCATCGGTCGACGTCACTGCGCGAAGTCAGCATCATGACAACGGACCCTCCGCTTCGTGGGGTTGGACCGCTTTTTGCCCGATGCGACCGTCTCGTACCTGTTCGATGTCCGTACGGGTGCGCGCGGAGGGCCGTACGGACCGCGTGGGTTCGGAAATCTCACACCCTCCCCTCTTGTCGGTGTCCCGCGCGCGGGGTGGCTACAGCGCACGCAAGCCCTCGATGACCTCGCGCAGGATGCGTTCGTCGGGCAGGTGGGCGGGCGGGACCGGGCGGCTGACGGTGACCCGCCCGCGTTCGAGGAGGTCGCCGAGGAGCACCCGGACCACGCCGACGGGCAGGTCGGCGCCCGCCGCCAGTTCCGCGACCGACTGGGTCTCCGGCCGGCACAGCTCGATCAGGGCGCGGTGTTCCGGCCCGAGGGTGCTGTCGTCGTCGCCCTCGGGTGCGGTGCCGGCGAGGGTGACGAGGGCGATCAGGTCGAACCGCACCCCGGCGGGCCCGGGTCGGGTGCGTCCGCCCGTCATGGCGTACGGACGCACCAGGGGCCCGGCCTCGTTGTCGTACCACTGGCTGCCCTGCTCGCGCCGGTGGTCCTGGTCTTGCGCGTTCATGTGCGCCGGCCGCCCTTCGCTCTCAGCCCCCGGCGGGCGGCCGGGTGGTGGTGCGGGTCGGGGTGCGCAGGTGCTCGCCGACGCGTTTGACCATCCGCGCCATCTCATAGGCCACGAGGCCGATGTCGGCGGTCACCGCGGTCAGGACGGCGAGGCAGGAGCCGTCGCCCGCCGCCGCCACGAAGAGGAAGGCGTCGTCCATCTCGACCATGGTCTGGCGCACTCCGCCGACCCCGAAGTGGCGGCCGGTGCCCTTGGCGAGCGAATGGAACCCGGAGGCGACGGCGGCGAGATGCTCGGCGTCGGAGCGGCGCAGATCGGACGACGAGCCGACCGCGAGCCCGTCGTTGGAGAGCACCACGCCGTGCCGTACCTCGCTCACCCGTGCCACCAGGTCGTCCAGCAGCCAGTCGAGTTCGCCGGACCGGCCGGCGGCCCTCATGCTCGGTTCCGGGATCATGCGAAATCTCCTTCGCTGCCTTCGTGGCGCAGTGCGGGGTCGGATGGGGTTCCGCTGCCGGGCGGCCTGCCGCCGCCGCGTGTCCACCCCTCGCGGTAGGCGGCCATGCGGTCCCTGACCATCTCGGGGGTCCGCCCGTGATCGGGCCCGTCCTCCGGTCCGGTCCGCGCGGGCTCGTCCGTCCGGCGTTCGCGCAGCTGGGGCGCGAGGTTCGCCTGCCGCACCCGCCGTGGCAGGTCGTCGGTGGTGCCGGAGTCGTCCGGGGGCCGGTGAAGTCGCAAGGTCGTGACTCCGGGGGGTGAGGTGCGGGTCGGCTCGGGCGCGGGCGGCGCGGACGCCACCAGGGCCGGGCGTTCGGCGGCCGTGGGGACGGACTCCTGGCGCCGCTCGGGCCCGCGCGCGTAGTCGTGTTCCGCGGGCCCTGCGGCGTCGGCCGCGGCGTGGGCGTGGGCCCGGGCGGAACGTTCCGTCGGGCCGGCGTGCAGCAGCGCCGTGGGCAGCAGCACCACGGCGGTGGTGCCGCCGTAGGGCGAGGTGCTCAGGTGCACCTTGATGTGGTGCCGGGCGGCGAGCCGGCTGACGACGAACAGGCCGAGTCGGTCGCTGTCGAACAGGTCGAGCGCCTCGGACTGTTCGATCCGCCGGTTGGCCTCCTCGAGGGCCTCCTTGCCCATGCCGAGGCCACGGTCCTCGACCTCGACGGCGTACCCGTTGCCGACGGGCTCGCCGGTGATGCGCACACGCGTGTGCGGGGGCGAGAACTGGGCCGCGTTCTCCACGAGTTCGGCCCGGAGGTGGGTGAGGTCCGCGACGGCCGCTCCGAGAACGGAGGCCTCCGGGAGCCGGCGTACCTCTACGCGCGCGTAGTCCTCCACCTCCGAGACGGCCGCGCGCACCACGTCGGTGAGGGAGACCGGCATCCGCCAGGCCCTCCCCGGGGCCGCTCCGGAGAGGATGATCAGGCTCTCGGCGTGGCGCCGCATCCGTGTGGTGAGGTGGTCGAGCCGGAAGAGGTCGCTCAGTTCGTTCGGGTCGTCGCTGCGCCGCTCCATGCTGTCCAGCAGGCTCAGCTGCCGGTGCACGAGGACCTGGCTGCGGCGTGCGAGGTTCACGAAGATCCCCGAGACACCGCTGGCGAGTTCGGCGCGCTCCACGGCCGCCCGCAGGGCCGCGCGGTGCACGGTGTTCAGGGCCTCGCCGACCTGGCCGGTCTCGTCCTCGGCCGGTGGTCCTGGCGGTGCCTCGCTGCGGACGTCGATCTCCTCGCCGGCGCGCAGTCTCCGCATGGCCTCGGGGAGTTTGTGGCGGGCGATCTCCAGAGCCGTGTCCCGCAGGGTCACGAGTTCCACGACGAGCCCGCGGCCGATGCGCACGGAGATGACGAGGGACGCGGCGACGGCGAGCAGCCCGAAGAGCACGGCGGCGCCGGCCGGGGTGAGCAGCCCCCGGGTGAACGGGTCGGCGCGGTCGGCGACCGCGCGTCCGGCGTCCTGCTGGATGGTCCGCATCGCGCTCTGCACGCGCGTGTGTGCCGCGCTCCAGCCGGCCCCCGGCCCGGCGGTCGTGCCAGGCGCCGGTGAGCCGGGCGGGGTGGCGGTGACCGTGTCCTCCAGGGCCGTGACGGTCGCGTAGTCCTCGCCGGTGGCGAGACGCCGCCAGGCGGCGCGTTGGGTGCCGCTCAGGTCGGCGACGGCGGAGTCGGTGAGCGTACGGCGGACACCGACGGCGCCGGTGAACAGCCGTAGCCGCGGTCCGTCGAGGCGCCCGGCGAGGCGCGCGCTGTCCAGCACCGCCTGCTCCTGGGCGAGCGCCTCTCCCGCGCGGGCGAACTCGAGCAGCACGCGCGCGTCGGAGCCGAGTTCGGCGTCCTGGACGCCGGTCAGCGCGCCCAGTACGGCGAAGGCGCTCCCGATGCTCTCGGTGTACTGCCCGTACGCCGCCTGCCAGCGGGAGCGGTGGTCGAGGACGTCGTCCCGCACCACGCTCAGCCGCTCCGCGCCCGTCACGAAGTCCTTCAGGCGCGGGGCCACGCCGGCGGGGAACTCCTCACCGTCGGCGACCGTGTTGCGCTTCCCGAGCCGGAGCTTGCCCACCGCGGTGCGACTGTCCTCGGCGGCCTTCCTGAGGTCGGCCGCGCGTCCGGCGGACGGATCGGTCGCGTACCGGACCGCCGCCGCACGCTCGGCCTGGAGCGCGGCGACGGCGGCCGCGACGGGGTTCCGGATGCCGTCGTCCACGCGCTGGAGCTGGCGCAGCCGGGCGACGTCCTGTGCGGTGGTCACGCTGGCGAAGGCCCACAGGGCCAGCAGCGAGACGACCGGGACCATCAGCAGGCAGACGATCTTGGCGCGGACCGTGCGGGGGCGCAGGGCGCGTCCCGCGCGCGGGGGCGCGGTCCCGGCGCCGACGCCCGGTGTGTCCTCGGGGCCTTCGTCGGCCGGTGGTCCGGCGTGCGCGCGGCGTCCGCGCACGGGCGGCGGGGACGGTGATCCGGCGTCGACTGCGGTGCTGCTGCGGGGTGTACGCATGGCCTCCTCGATCGGGAGTGGTTCGTGACCTGCTCCGACGGGCCGTGCGGCCCCGTGGGCACGGTCAGCCGGCGGCGCGTCCCAGCGGGCGGGGGGCCGGAGCGGTCGCGTCACGCTCTGCCTTGGCGGGCGACAGCGCGACGAAGGCGGAGGTCAGGAAGAGGTAGGACCCGAGGCCGACGGCGAGGGGGAAGATGAACTGCATCGCCGTGGCCCCGGGCAGGACCCCACCGGCCGGGACGACGTCCACGCGGACCGCGAACATCCCGGTGTAGTGCATGCTGCTGACCGCCGCGCCCATGATCAGTGAGGCGATGGCGACCGCGACGGGCGACTTGATGTTGAGCGCGGCCCACAGTGCGGCCGTCGCCGCGGCGACGGCGATCAGGACCGAGAGCCCGACCAGGGTGGGGTCGTAGGTGATGTCGCCGTTGAGCCGTACGGCGGCCATGCCCAGGTAGTGCATGCTCGCCACCCCGAGTCCGGTGGTCAGGCCGCCGAGGAACAGCGCGCGCGTGCGGTCCTTGCTGTAGCCGACGGCGAAGACCCCGCCGCAGACGACGGCCATGGCGACGAGAAGGCTCAGCACGGTGAGCGGCACGTCGTAGCGGATGTCGGTGCCGCTGACGCTGAAGCCGAGCATGGCCACGAAGTGCATGGTCCAGATGCCGGTGCCGATCGCCGAGGCCGCGGTGACGAGCCAGTTGCGGCGGGAGCGGCCGGTGGCGCCGAGCGCTCGTACGGTGCACCGCAGTCCCAGCGCGGCGCCCGTGCACGCCATCACGTACGACAGTGCGGGGGTCAGCCAGCCGAGAGCGGCGTGGTCCAGGTGTCCCATGGCCCCGGGACGCTAGCCGGGGCACGGGCGCACGAAGGGGGCGCATTTCGAAAGGTGTTGGAATATGACCCGGAGATGCGCCGGAACGACCGCCTGAGGCTCGAACATGTGCACAGCGGCGTCATCCGTGCCGGTGAGGGATCATGCGGAACATGAGCGACGACCACACACACGTGCAGGAGTTCTTCACCGCCCGAGCCGCCGGCTGGGACAGCCGCTTCCCGGACGACGGGCCCGTCTACGCGGCGGCCGTCGCCGAGTTGGGCCTGGGCGAGGGCGATCGTGTGCTCGACGCGGGCTGCGGCACCGGCCGCGCTCTGCCGCCGCTGCGCGCTGCCGTGGGCGCCTCGGGAGTGGTCCTGGGGGTCGATCTCACCCCGGCCATGCTGGAGGCCGCCCTGGACGCCGGACGCGACCGGGACGGGCGGCTGCTGCTCGCCGACGTGGCCGCCCTGCCGTTGCGGGCCGAGTCGCTGGACGCGGTGTTCGCGGCGGGCCTCATCGCGCATCTGCCGCATCCGGCGGACAACCTGCGGGAGTTGGCCCGGGTCGTGCGCCCCGGCGGCACGCTGGCGCTGTTCCATCCGATCGGCCGGGCGGCGCTGGCGGCCCGGCACGGCCGCCGGCTGACCCCGGACGATCTGCGCGCCGAGGCCAACCTGCGGCCGCTCCTCGCCGGCTCCGGGTGGCGTATGACGTCGTACGTCGACGAGGACGACCGCTTCCTGACTCTGGCGACACGGACATCCTGACCGCCTCGAGGTTTGTGCGGGTCCCGCGGCGGCGAGGCCCCCTTATGCAGCGGTGACCCCGGCTCCTAGGTTGGGGGACCGGAAGATGAGCGTTCGACATCCGTGGTCGCGGTCATGCGTCCGACAGGGGGAAGGTGTCCATATGTGGAACAGGTTGCGCGAGTCGTCGGCCAGAGTCTTCCGCTCCATGCGTCTGGAGCCGGACAGCCGCAAGGACTCGGGCACGCACAATCTGTTCGAGGCGGCCGCCGTGTATGTCTCGGCCCGCGCGACGGACGACGAGGAGCGAATAGAGGAGGCCAGCGGCTGGGTGTCTCCTGAGGCCCTGTCCTTCGGGGTGAGCGAGCTGGCCTGCCGGGCCGTCCTCACCCTCGCCCGTGAGCGCGAGGAGTCTCCGCAGGCCGTCGCTCGGGCGCTCCTGGGGCTTCCGGCGGCGTGACATAGGGCTCGTCATGGGTGGCGTTCGCGGTGGATTTCGCCCCGTGCGGCCGGAAACCTGCAGGCCCGGGTGTGTCTGGGAGTCGTGACAAGGGGCTTGCGGGCGCACTAGGGTGCGCGCCGATGGACCAACCGATGGGGAGGCTGGGATGGCCGGGACGGACGAGGAGGCCGTCGCCGCCGCGGACGATGCGCTCTATGTGCTCACGGCGGTGCTGCTGACGCCGGCGAAGTTCCCGAGCGTGCTGGGCGACGATTATCCGGAGGCCTGCGCGGCGCTCGGGCTCGCCCCGCTCGCCGACGGTTACGGCCTGGTGCTCGGCCAGGACGGCGAAGGCGCCCGGTGGACGGTCGTCATCGACGACGTCTCCCTGGTGGCGGTGGCCATCGCGTCCTGGGACTGCGGGATGGAGTACGACCTGTCGCCGGACGAGCGCACGGTCGTGGCCGCCCTTCCCGGGTGGCCCCTCGCGGTCGCCGTGGCCGCCCCCAACGTGCCCGCGCCGCACGACCCGGACCCCGAGATCGCGGACGGCCCGCCGCTGACCCCGCCGGACACGAGCGTGTGGGGACCGGCGCAGCGACGCCTCGGCGCCGACGAGATCGCCCTCCAGTGGGCGATGTGGCGCGAGCAGATCGGCGACGACGACTTCGCGGCGCCCGGCACCGCCGCCTCCTCCGCGGACGCGGAAGACGGCGAGGACGAGAGAGGGGAGAAGGGCAAGGCCGCCCCTCCGGGAGGGCACAGCGGTATCCGGCGGGTGCTCGCCGAGGCACGCGCGTACGTGGACTCCCCGCCGCCGCTCGGCCGCGTCCGCTCGTCCTTCGCCTCCGGTGACGCCCGCACCCTGCGGGCGGACGGCCCCGGCTGGTCCATGGTCGCCCGGACCGACGACATCGCGTTCGTGCTGCTGGACGACGAGCCCGGCGAGGTCCTGCCGGTGGGCCGTGGCCCCGAGCTGCCCGGGCTGCTGGAAGCGCTCGACAAGATGGCGGTCCGCCCGAGCTGAGCCGGCCGGTCCGCCGTCCGCGGACACGCCCCCTGTCGTGGGGACCCATTCGGCAGTCGCGTTCCATGTGGTTCCAGCCCATGGATGAGGCGGAGCCGGGACCGCACCATGGGGCAGCCCTCGAGGCTTGCCCGCTTCATGTGCCGTCCCTCTTCCGCCAGGAGTGCTGCCATGCGCCTGTCCAGAGCCGTCCCGTTCCTCGCCGCCACCTTGCTGGCCGCGACCCTCGGCGGGCCCGGCCCCGCCTCGGCCGCGACGGGTACCGAGCAGCACTGCGCCCGCCAGGACCGTCTACGGGTACCGGGAGCCTCCTTCCAGCAGACCGCGTGCCTCGCGGATCTGACGACGACGGGCCTCGCCGGCACCCCGTACACCGACATGGCCGACCAGGCCGGGCTGACGGCACGCGACACCCGGAAGCCGTCGGGCGTCCCCGGCGTCCAGATCGACGGCTACTTCCCGGACTCCTCCCGCTTCAACTCCACGCACGGCTGGAACCATGACGCGCAGTTCGTGATCCGGTTGCCCGACCGGTGGAACGGCGGCCTCGTGGTGACCGGGGCGCCGGGGACCCGCAAGCAGTACGCGACGGACACGGCGATCTCCGACCAGGTGCTGGCGCAGGGGTACGCCTACGCGGCGACCGACAAGGGCAACAGCGGAGCCGACTTCTACCGCGACGGCCGGCGTCCCGGTGACGCGATCGCCGAGTGGAACACGCGGACCACCCAGCTCACCCGGGCCGCGCGCAAGGCCGTGGCCCAGCGCTACGGGCACGCTCCCCGCCGGACGTACATGACCGGCATCTCCAACGGCGGCTACCTCACCCGCTGGCAGCTGGAGAACCACCCCGAGCTCTACGACGGTGGCGTGGACTGGGAGGGGGCGCTGTGGACGGTGAACGGCCCCAGCCTCCTCACCTCCCTGCCGACCGCCGTGGCGCGGATGCTGGGCTCCGCGCGCGACGAGGACCTGTACGCCGCCGGCTTCGCCCGCGGCTCCGAATTCCTGTGGCCGTATCACGAGCGGGCGTACTGGGGCATCACGCAGAAGATCTATCGCGCCGAGTTCGACCCCGCGTACGACCCCGCCTGCCCCGGAGCCTCGGCCGGCACCACAACCGACCAGATCCTGGCGCCCTGTGCCTCCGACGCCTCCTACGACTACGCCTCCCGGCCCGCCTCCGTGCATCGCGCCGTGGCCCGCGTCGCGCTGACGGGACGCATCGGCCGCCCCCTGATCACCCTGCACGGCGATCTGGACACCCTGCTGCCCAAGGCCGCCGACTCCGACGTGTACGCGCGCATGGTCGACGGAAGCCGACGCGGCCGGCTGCACAGCTATGTCACCGTCACCGGCGGCACCCATGTCGACGGCCTGTACGACTCCTATCCGGACCGGCTCCGGCCGATCCTTCCCTGCTACCGGTCCGCCTTCGACAGGCTGGTCTCCTGGGTGGAGCGAGGTGTGCGCCCGCCCGCGGACCACACGGTGGTCAGGCCGGTGGACGGCGACGTCGTGAACTCCTGCGCGCTGTAGGCGTCTGGCCCGCCACCCTCGAGGGGCCCGCAAAGGGGCCGGTCAGCGACCGAGCTCCTTGCGGGTGGCACGCCGCAGCCTGCGCCGCTGTGACGGATCGAGGGTGAGGTAGGCGGCGGCCGGGACCCCGAGCACGATCAGGAGTGCCGCCCACCAGGGCAGCCAGATCAGCAGGATGAGACCGACCGCCACACCTCCTGCGGCGATCTTGGCGTTCTTCGACATGTGCGTCGCCTCCTTCGCGGCCACTGCCGCTCTCTGACCTGAAAACGGGCCCGCGTCTCCGGCAGTTCCGCACCGCACCCCTGAGACGACCCTGAGGTCCGGCCCCTAGTGGTCGCGGGTCACCTTGATCCGCAGTCACCGCTGAGGCCGCCTCGTGGACGGGGTGACCTGGGTCACACCATGACCGTACCCGCCGGACGGTCGAATGGTGTAGCCTCGGCGACTCGTCTTCGAGTAGTCAAATTTGAGGAGTGCTGCTCAGTCGTGCCGAGGCTTCCCGAGGCAAAGGCAACTTCGTCCGACGTCCCCGACCTGTCCTCCTGCAACGTCGTGTTCCTCCCGGGCGAGCCCGCCCGCGCCGGTCGGGTCGCCTTCTGGCGGTCCGACGGCGGCGCAGTACCCACTCTCCCCGGCGGGAGCGTCGAGGAGCTGTCCGTCGTCGTGCCGGGTGAGGACGGCGCGGAGCAGGTGACCGTACCGGCGCTGCTGCTCCCCGTCCGCGCCGCGCTGCCGGTGCTCACCCGCGCGCGTAGGTCGCCCCAGGCCGCCCGTGCGGGCGTCTTCTGGGGCACGGCGGCCGTCCTCGCCCTGCATGTCGTGGCCCGTGGCCTGCTGCTGCCCGGCCTCTCGGCCGAGGACCACGACGCGTGGCGGGCCGGGCCGCTGCCCCCCGAGGACATCGAGCGCATCCGGCTGCTCGCCGCCGCGATGCCGCCCGAGGCGCACGCGCTGCCGCTGCCCGGCGAGGAGCCGCTGAGGCTGCCGGACCCCGAGCGGCTGGTCCGCGCCTTCCTGGACGCGGTCGCCGACACGCTCCCGCGCTCCCCCGCCGCACCGCTCGTCACCGGCGGGCCGGCCTACGCGGCGACGCCTCCCCAGCACCTGCCGGGGCTGCGCGCCTGGGCCTCCGACGTCGCGGCCGGCCATGACGCGGGCGTACGGCTGTCCCTGCGCGTGGAGTTCGCCGGTGGCGCCGAGTTCGACGCGACGTTCCAGAGCGGCGACGCGCCGTCGTTCCGGGCCGTGCTCCAGGTCCACAGCGTGAGCGACCCGACGCTGGTCGCGGACGCGGTGGAGGTGTGGGGCGGCTCCGACAGGTTCGAGCCACGCGCGCGTATGGACACCCTGCTGGCGCTGCGCCGCGCCGCCCGGGCCTGGGCTCCCCTGTCGCCGCTGCTCTCCGCGGCCGTCCCGGACGCCGTCGCCCTCGCCGACGACGAGGTGACGGACCTGCTCCGGGAAGGCGCTCACCGGTTGTCCGGGATCGGCGTCGAGGTGCACTGGCCCAAGGGCCTCGGCCTCGCCCGTGAGCTGACCACGCACGCGGTGATCGGTCCGCCGGACGACGCGACCGGTCCGGGCGCACTCTCCTCCGGAGCACCCGCGTTCCTGTCCGCCGACGCCCTGCTCTCCTTCGACTGGTCGTTCGCCCTGGGCGACCAGCGGCTCACGAGCGAGGAACTGGACCGCCTCGCCGAGGCGAGCCGTCCGGTGGTGCGTCTGCGCGACCAGTGGGTCCTTGTCGATCCTCACGAGGTGCGGCGCGCCCACGCGCGGGGCGGACGTGACCTCAAGCCCATCGACGCGCTCGGAGCGGCCCTGACCGGGTCGATCGAGGTCGACGGCCGTCAGGTGGAGGTGCGTTCCACGGGCTGGCTGACCGCGCTGCGGGAACGGCTCGCGGACCCCGAGGGGCAGGAGCAGATCGACCAGCCGCCCGCCCTCGCCGCCACGTTGCGGGACTACCAGCGGCGGGGCCTGAGCTGGCTGGCGCGCATGACGTCCCTGGGACTGGGCTGCTGCCTGGCGGACGACATGGGCCTGGGCAAGACGATCACGTTGATCGCGCTGCACCTGCACCGGCAGGGCGACCCTTCGTCGGCCGGGCCGACGCTCGTCGTGTGCCCGGCGTCCCTGATGGGCAACTGGCAGCGCGAGATCGAGAGGTTCGCGCCCGGCACGCGCGTGCGTCGCTTCCACGGGGCCCGGCGTGACCTCGCGTCCGTGGGACAGGGCGAGTTCGTGCTCACCACGTACGGGACGATGCGTCAGGACACGCACCGGCTCGCGACGGTCCCCTGGGGCATGGTCGTCGCGGACGAGGCCCAGCATGTGAAGAACCCGTACTCGGCGACCGCGCGGGCGTTGCGTTCCATCGACGCACGCGCGCGTGTGGCGCTCACGGGCACCCCCGTCGAGAACAACCTGTCGGAACTGTGGGCGATCCTGGACTGGACGACACCCGGTCTGCTGGGCCGCCTCGGCACGTTCCGCAGACGGTACGCCGACGCGGTCGAGAGCGGTCGGGACCCGGCCGCCGGGGAACGTCTCGGCCGCCTCGTACGCCCGTTCCTGCTGCGCCGGCGCAAGTCCGACCCGGGGATCGCGCCGGAGCTGCCGCCGAAGACGGAGACGGATCGCACGGTGTCGCTGAGCGCGGAACAGGCGGGCCTGTACGAGGCCGTTGTCCGGGAGGCCCTCGCGGCGATCGCCGGCGCCGACGACATGGCGCGGCGCGGTGCGATCGTGAAGCTGCTGACGGGGCTGAAGCAGATCTGCAACCACCCCGCGCAGTACCTCAAGGAGGACGTGCCGCGGATCGCCGGACGGTCCGGAAAGCTGGAGCTGCTCGACGAGTTGCTGGACACCATCCTCGCCGAGGAGGCGAACGTGCTGGTCTTCACCCAGTACGTCGGGATGGGACGGCTGATCGAACGGCACCTGGCGGCCCGGGGCATCGCCGTGCAGTTCCTGCACGGCGGAACGAGCCTGGTCGAGCGCGAGCGTATGGTGCGGCGCTTCCAGGACGGCGAGGTGCCCGTCTTCCTGCTGTCGTTGAAGGCCGCCGGCACCGGGCTGAACCTCACGCGCGCCGAGCACGTCGTGCACTACGACCGCTGGTGGAACCCGGCCGTGGAGGCGCAGGCCACCGACCGCGCGTACCGGATCGGCCAGAACCGGCCCGTGCAGGTGCACCGGCTGATCACAGAGGGCACCGTCGAGGACCGTATCGCCGACATGCTCGGCCCCAAGCAGGCACTGGCGGACGCCGTACTGGGTGCCGGCGAGGCGGCCCTGACGGAGCTCACGGACGCGGAGCTGGCCGAACTGGTGGAACTGCGAGGGGGCGCACGATGACCGGACGCGAGGACGATACGGAGGGACGGAGCACCGATGTGGAGCGCACGTTCGCCGCGTTCCCTCCCGCGCGCGGGAGGGGCTTCGCCGCCACCTGGTGGGGTCAGGCCTGGCTGACGGCGTTGGAGGAGTCGGCTCTGGATCTCCGGCAGCTCAAGGCGGGACGCAGGCTCGCGCGCGCGGGAGCGGTCGGCGTCGTGTCGGTGCGGCCCGGGCGCATCACGGCCATGGTGCGGGGCCGCGACCGTACGGCGCACCGGGCGGACGTGCTGGTGGAGCCGCTGGCCGAGGCGCAGTGGGAGCGATTCCTGGACATGGCCGTGGAGCGGGCGGGGCATGTCGCGGCCTTGCTGGACCGGGAGATGCCGCCGCATCTGGTGGAGGACGCCTCGGTCACGGGGATCGATCTGCTGCCCGGGCTGGGCGAGCTGGAGCCCGAGTGCGCGTGTGGTGCCTGGGACCACTGCGAGCACACGGCCGCCCTGTGCTACCAGGTGGCACGGCTGCTGGACGAGGACCCCTTCGTCCTGTTCCTGATGCGCGGGCGGGGTGAACAGACCCTCCTGGCCGATCTCCAGGTCCGCGGCGACACGGCGTCCGCCGACGGGACACGGGACTCCCCCGCGTCCCGCGCGCGGCCGGGCGTGGACGCCACGGAGGCGTACGCGACCGGTGACATCCTGCCGCCGTTGCCCGCCCTGCCCGAACTGCCCACGGAACCGGGGGTACCGCCCTCCCTGGACACCGAGGCCGCACCGGGCGTGCCGGGCGTGGACCCCGCCGCCCTGGAAGTCCTGGCCGCCGGCACGGCCGGGGAGGCGCACCGCATGCTGGCGGAGGCGCTGCGAACCACGCCGGGGACGGTCTCGGAGTTGACGGTCGCTCAGGACGCGGCGCGTCTCGCCGCGGGCGCGTCGGACGCAGGTGTGATCGAGCGGCTGGCCGAGGGTTCGGGGCGTGGTCGCGAAGGGCTGGAGACGGCCGTACGCGCGTGGCGGCTCGGTGGTGAGGCGGCCCTGTCCGTGCACGACGAGGAGTGGCAGGTGGAGGGCGAGGCGCTCGCACGCGCGCGTGCCGCTCTGGAGTCGGCCTGGGACGAGGACGAACGGCCACCGCTGCGGCGTGACGGAAACCGCTGGACGGTGGAGGACGCACCCGCCCAACTCCGCCTGGGACGCGACGGCCGCTGGTGGCCCTACCGCGAGGAGGCGGGCCGGTGGGTGCCCGCCGGAGCACCCGCGCGGGACCCCGCGACGGCACTGGCCACCGCGCAACCCGACGGTCACCGGACCGACGGCCCCCTGGTGCCCGAGGGCCCGTGACTACGGCAACGCGCCCTCCAGGGACGGCAGGAGCGATTCAAGACCGCTCGGGAAGCCGCTCGGCAGATCGCTGGGGAACCCTGACGGGAGGGACGTGGGGAGCTCGCTGGGCAGCCGGGTCGGCAGCTCGCTGGGGATGCTGAGGGACGGCCGGGGCGAAGGGCCCGTGGTCGTCCCGGCCGGCGAGCCGTCGTCGTCCCCGCCGCGCGTGGCCAGTACGACGGCCGCCACCACGGCCGCGACGGCGACCACGGCGACGAGCAGGACGATCAGCGGATTGCGGGGACGCCTGGGACCGCCGCCACCGTACGGGGGCGGCCCTCCGCTGCCGTAGCCGTCGGTGGGCGGGCCGAAACCGCCCGGAGGCGTGTGGCCCGGGGGCGGTCCTGGCGGCTGAGGCGGTACGGGGGGCGTGGCCATACCGTCAAGGGTCGCAAGGCCAGGGCCGATTCGCGACCCCGTCAAGGGAGTTGGGACGGGTCCCGGCCATGGACCTCATGATTCCGGAACAATCGCTCGATTCATGACCGCACCGAACGGCCCATCATGGCCGCAGCCGCACGGCCGAACAGCACCGCGTGTGCACCGCCCGTCCCTCGCCAGGCGGTGCACACGCGCGCGTGCGTGGCGTCAGCCGCGGGCGCCCAGCAGGTGGTCCATCGCGAGCTGGTCGAGGTGCTCGAACGCCATCCCGCGTGCGGCGGCCGCGTCGACGTCGAACTCCTCGAAGGCCGAACGGTCGGCGAGCAGGCCCTTGACACCGTCCGCCGCGGTCGGCTGGGCGAGCTCGTCAAGACGGGCGGCGCGCAGGGCCTCCTGGACCTCCGGGTCGGCGCGGAAGGCGGCGGCGCGCTCCTTGAGGATCAGGTAGTTGCGCATGCAGCCCGCGGCCGACGCCCACACGCCGTCGAAGTCCTCGGTCCGCGGCGGCTTGAAGTCGAAGTGCCGGGGACCGGTGTAACCGGCGCTCTCCAGAAGGTCGACCAGCCAGAATGCGGAGCGCAGGTCGCCGGCGCCGAAGCGCAGGTCCTGGTCGTACTTGATGCCGGACTGGCCGTTGAGGTCGATGTGGAACAGCTTGCCCGCCCACAGCGCCTGGGCGATGCCGTGCGGGAAGTTGAGTCCGGCCATCTGCTCGTGGCCGACCTCGGGGTTGACGCCGTACAGCTCGGGACGCTCGAGGCGCTCGATGAACGCCAGCGCGTGGCCGACGGTCGGGAGCAGGATGTCGCCGCGGGGCTCGTTCGGCTTGGGCTCGATCGCGAACTTGATGTCGTAGCCCTGGGAGGTGACGTACTCGCCGAGGAGGTCGAACGCCTCCTTCATGCGGTCGAGCGCGTTCCGCACGTCCTTGGCGGCACCGGACTCGGCGCCCTCACGGCCACCCCAGGCGACGTAGGTCTCGGCGCCGAGCTCCACGGCCAGGTCGATGTTGCGGATCGTCTTGCGGAGGGCGTAGCGGCGCACGTCGCGGTCGTTGGCCGTGAAGCCGCCGTCCTTGAAGACGGGGTGGGTGAAGAGGTTGGTCGTCGCCATGGGCACCTTCATGCCGGTGGCGTCGAGGGCCTCGCGGAAGCGCTTGATGTGCGCCTCGCGCTCGGTGTCGGAGGACCCGAAGGGGATCAGGTCGTCGTCGTGGAAGGTGACGCCGTGGGCGCCGAGCTCGGCCAGGCGCTGCACCGTCTCGACCGGGTCGAGGGCGCTGCGGGTGGCGTCGCCGAACGGGTCCCGTCCCTGCCAGCCGACGGTCCACAAACCGAAGGTGAACCTGTCCTCGGGGGTGGGCTGGTAGCTCATGACGCGGCTCCTTGCTTACTGACGACTGCTTGAACGACTCGCTACGACTATTTCGTCATGGCGGTTTACAAATTAGTATGCCAACGCGTCCCTGGGAAGGGACACGATGTCCCCGAAAGGGCCGGATCCGGGTCGCCACGCGCCGGACGGCCACAAAACAGCAGGTCAGAGAGCCGCAGAGCCGCGGAAAAAGGGAGAACCCGATGTCAGCAGCCGAGGGTCCGCTCGTCGTCGGCGTGGACACGTCCACCCAGTCCACCAAGGCGCTGGTCGTCGACGTGTCGACCGGGCGGGTCGTCGCGAGCGGCCAGGCACCGCACACCGTCACGTCCGGCGCGGGCCGCGAGAGCGACCCCCGCCAGTGGTACGACGCCCTGTGCGAGGCGTTGCGCCAGTGCGGCCAGCCCGCGCGTGAGGCGGCCGCCGTGTCGATCGGCGGGCAGCAGCACGGTCTGGTCACGCTGGACGAGCACGGTGAGCCGGTGCGTCCGGCTCTGCTGTGGAACGACGTGCGCTCCGCGCCGCAGGCCCGCCGCCTGACGGAGGAGCTGGGCGGTGCGAAGGTCTGGGCGGACCGGACGGGCTCCGTCCCGACGGCCTCGTTCACGGTGACGAAGTGGGCGTGGCTGGCCGAGAACGAGCCGGAGTCGGTGCGAGCCACGCGGGCCGTGCGCCTCCCCCACGACTACCTCACCGAGCGTCTGACGGGTCAGGGCACCACCGACCGGGGCGACGTCTCCGGCACGGGCTGGTGGGCGTCGGAGACGGAGACGTACGACGCCGGGATCCTGGAGCACGTCGGCCTGGACCCGGCGCTGCTGCCCCGTGTGGTCCGGCCCGGCGAGGTCGCGGGCACCGTGCGCGACAGCCACGACCTGCCCTTCTCCAAGGGCACCCTGGTGGCGCCCGGCACCGGCGACAACGCGGCGGCGGCGCTGGGCCTCGGCCTGCTCCCCGGCGCGCCGGTCCTCAGCCTCGGCACCTCGGGCACCGTGTACGCCGTGTCGCGGCGGCGCCCGGCGGACCCGACCGGCACCGTGGCGGGCTTCGCCGACGCGCACGGCGACTGGCTGCCGCTCGCCTGCACGCTGAACTGCACTCTCGCCGTCGACAAGCTCGCCGCCCTGCTGGGCCTCGACCGGGAGGCCGTGGAACCGGTGTCGAACCTGACCTTCCTGCCCTTCCTGGACGGCGAGCGGACGCCGAATCTGCCGCACGCGTCCGGTGTGCTGCACGGCCTGCGGCACGACACCACTCCGGGGCAGCTTCTGCAGGCGGCGTACGACGGTGCCGTCCACGCGCTGCTGGGCGCCCTGGACCTGGTGCTCGACGAGGACGCGGACCGTTCGGTTCCGCTGCTGCTGATCGGCGGGGGCGCCCGGGGCACGGCCTGGCAGCAGACCGTCCGCCGGCTGTCGGGACGCCCGGTTCAGGTCCCGGAGGCCAAGGAGCTGGTCGCGCTCGGCGCCGCCGCGCAGGCCGCCGGGCTGCTGACCGGCGAGGACCCGGCCGCGGTCGCCCGGCGCTGGAACACCGCGCGCGGGCCGGTGCTGGACGCCGTGGAGCGGGACGACGAGACGCTGGCGAGGATCAGCGGGGTACTCTCCGACGCGGCCCCGCTGCTGGAGCGGAGCCCTGAGGCGCACTGAGGAAGACGGAGGCATGACCGCACCGCTGCACGAGGTCAACCCGGCCGGGGCCGGGCGCACGCTGCCCGACACCCAGCAGGGCATGCGCCGCCGCAATCTGGCCCGGGTGATGCACACGGTCAGCGCCGAGGGACCGCTCTCGCGCGCTGCCGTGGCCTCCCGTATCGGGCTGACCCGCGCTGCGGTGTCCACCCTGGTCGACGAGCTCATCCGCTCGGGCCTGCTGGAGGAGCTGGGTCCCGAGCGGCCCGGCAGGGTCGGCCGTCCCGGGTCGGCCCTGGCGGTCAGCGCGCACGGTCCGGCCGGGATCGGCGCGGAGGTCGGCGTGGATCATCTCGCCGTCTGCGCCGTGGATCTGCGTGGCGAGGTGCGGGCCCGCGCGGTGCGGCATGCCGCGAACCGGGGCCGGGCCGCCGAGCCCGTGCTCGCCGAACTCCGCGAGCTGGTGGACCAGGTCGTCGCGGAGGCGGGCCGTGAGGGGCTGTGGCCCGCCGGTCTGGCGGTGGCCGTGCCGGGTCTCGTGGCCCGCGACGCCCGCACCGTCGTCCGCGCCCCGAACCTCGACTGGCGGGACGCCGACCTGGGCGACCTGCTCGCCACCGACGTGCCCCTCACGGTCGGCAACGAGGCCAACTTCGGCGCCCTCGCCGAGCTGTGGCTGGGCGACGAGACCCCGCCGGACTTCCTGCACGTGTCGGCGGAGATCGGCATCGGCGCCGCGGTCGTCGTGGACGGATCACTGCTGCACGGGACCCGTGGATTCGCGGGCGAGCTGGGGCATGTCCCCGTCCAGCCCGAGGGACCGGCGTGCCCGTGCGGGGGCCGTGGCTGCCTCGAGCAGTACGCGGGTGAGGAGGCGGTGCTGCGCGCGGCCGGACTCGAACCGGGCGAGGACCAGGTGGGGCTGCTGGCGCGGCGGGCAGCCGCAGGGGACGAGGACGTACGGGGCGCACTGCGCGAGGCGGGGACGGCGCTCGGCATCGCGCTGACGGGCGCGGTCAATCTGCTCGACCCCCGCACGGTGGTGCTCGGCGGCGCCCTGGCCGCGCTGGCGCCGTGGCTTCTGCCGTCGCTGGAGTCCGAACTGGACCGCCGGACCGCGGGCCCCGCCTGTCCGGTGTCCGTGTCAAAGCTGGGCCCGGAGGGTCCGCTGCTCGGGGCCGCGCACGCGGTGGTGCGGGCGGTGCTGGACGACCCGGCGTCGGTGGCCACGCGGGCCTGATTCGGGCCTGAATTCCGCCTGCGCGAGGCCCAGTTCACTCACACGAGTGAGCGAGTTGTCCACAAGTCGCGGGCCGTCCACGGAAACCGGATCAGCCCTTCTGCCTGGTGGTTCGGGGCCGTACCTTGATTCACACGCCGCCCGCACGGGCCGGGTGAGGAACCCGGGCGGGCGTCGCCCTCTCCTCTCCTCTGGGCTCCCGCCCACACCCCACCCCTTGAGAAAGGCGGTTCACGTCGTGGAGCGCGTACGTCCGCACCTCAACAGACGTCGGGTCCTACAGGGGACCGCACTCGCCGCAGTCCCCTACGTCCTGCTTCCCGAGCGGCCGGCCGGGGCGCATGTCCCCGGACCGGATCAGCCGTCCGCCGAGTGGAGGCCGGCGGGCAGAAGCGCGTACACGGCCGTGGCCCCCGGGACGGTCCGCCCCATAGACCGCGTGATCATCCACATGACCCAGACCGCCTACCGAAAGACCCTGTTCCTCTTCGAGGCCGGACGGAAGAAAGTGTCCGCGCACTACGTCGTCCGGTCCTCCGACGGGCACATCTCGCAGTGCGTCCGCGAGTCCGACATCGCCTGGCACGCGGGGAACTGGGAGGAGAACGAGCGCAGCATCGGCATCGAGCACGAGGGCTGGGTGGACGAGCCGTCCTACTACACCGACGTCATGTACGAGGCTTCCGCCCGCCTCACGGCCGCGATATGCGCCCGGCGCGGGATACCCAAGGACCGCGCGCACATCATCGGGCACCACGAGGTGCCGGGCAGCGACCACACCGATCCCGGACCGCACTGGGACTGGGCGCGCTACCTACGTCTGGTCGACGCCGCCTGAGGGTTCGTACGGCCGCGCCGCCGGGACATCGTTCGAGTGAGCGGCGTCGAAGTGGTTGTCGGCACGCCTACCCGGCGTGACGATGTCCCCAGCCGCATCGCCGTCCGGGGAGGCCGACGTGTCCGATCCATGGGTGGCCCTGGAGCCCGGGACCGACCCTGCCGAACGTGTCCGAGTGCTGCGCCGCGCCCATGAGACCTTCACCGCGGTGGGCACCGTGCCGAGGCCGGTACGTGCCGTGGTGGCGGACTCGTGGCGGCGATCGGCGCGGGCGGGGGTCGGTCCGGACGGCACGGCGAGCGTGGAGCTGGCGGACGGCGACCTCGGCACCTACCGGGCGGAGCATCCGCTGGCGCGGGTGATGCCGTTGTTCCGGGAGCTGATGGGCACGTTCGCCGCCGACGGGGAGCATCTGCTCGCGGTGTGCGACGCGCACGGCCGACTGTTGTGGGTCGAGGGGCATCCGGCGACCCGGCGCAAGGCGGACGGGATGAACTTCGTGCCGGGGGCGCGCTGGGCGGAGACGGCCGTGGGGACGAACGCGCCGGGGACGGCGGTCGCCGTGGACCGTCCCGTGCAGGTGTTCGCGGCGGAGCATTTCATCCGCCGGGTGCAGCCGTGGACGTGTGCGGCGGCGCCGGTGCACGATCCGCGCACCGGGCGGGTCCTCGGGGCCGTGGACATCACGGGCGGGGACGGGCTCGCGCATCCGCACAGTCTGGGGTTCGTGCAGGCGGTCGCCCGGGCCGCGGAGTCCCATCTGGCGCTGCTCGGCCCCCAGGACGACCCGGTGGGCGCGCCGGAACTGACGGCGCTGGGGCGGGATGAGGCGCAGTTGCTCGTCGCCGGCCGCAGGATCAGGCTGAGCCGGCGGCACAGCGAGATAGTGGTGCTGCTGGCACGTCATCCGGAGGGGCTGACGGGGGACGAGCTGCTGTGCGCGCTGTACGAGGACGAGTCGGTGACGCCGGTGACCCTGCGCGCCGAACTGGCCCGGCTGCGCCGGACGTTGGGCCCGTCGTTGCTGGGCTCGCGGCCCTACCGCCTGCTGGTGCCGGTGGAGTCGGACGTGGCGGTCGTGGAACGGCGGCTGGAGGCGGGCGCGGTCACGGCGGCGGCGACGGCGTACGCCGGGCCGCTGCTGCCGGGTTCGCAGGCGCCGGCGGTGGTGCGGCTCAGGCGCCGCCTGGCCGACGGGCTGCGGACGGCCCTGATCGCCCGTCGCGACCCGGACCTGCTGGCCGACTGGGCACACGCGCCGTGGGGTGAGGACGACCTCGACGTGTGGCGGGCGCTGGCGGCGGTCCGGCCGATACCGGCCGTACTGTCGCGGCTGGCTGCGCTGGAGCACGAACTGACGGCCGGCCCCGTACGGGAGCGCCGTTCGCCGTGGTGAGCGCGGCCGTGGGCGGGGCGGGGCGGCGGGGGGGGCGGGGGCCGGGCGGGGGGCACGCAACCTGGTTGCAACCTCGCCGCTCCTAGCCTCGCGGTGCGAGCTGCCCAACGGCGGGCAGCGCTTCTTCGGGAGGCAGAGCAAGATGACCCGTTACGCGGCGCCCGGCACCGACGGCGCGATCGTCTCCTACCAGGCGCGTTACGACCACTTCATCGGTGGTGAGTATGTGCCGCCGAGCCGGGGGCAGTACTTCGAGAACCCGTCGCCGGTGACCGGTCAGCCGTTCACCGAGATCGCGCGGGGCACGGCGGAGGACGTGGAGCGGGCGCTCGACGCGGCGCACGCGGCCGCTCCGGCGTGGGGCCGTACGGCGGTCACCGAGCGGGCCGGCATCCTGCTGAAGATCGCCGATCGGATGGAGGCCAACCTGGAGCGGCTGGCCGTCGCCGAGAGCTGGGAGAACGGCAAGCCGGTGCGCGAGACGCTGGCGGCCGACATCCCGCTGGCCATCGACCACTTCCGCTATTTCGCGGGCACGATCCGGGCGCAGGAGGGCACGCTCGGGGAGGTCGACGACGACACGGTGGCGTACCACTTCCATGAGCCGTTGGGCGTCGTCGCGCAGATCATCCCGTGGAACTTCCCGATCCTGATGGCGACGTGGAAGCTTGCGCCGGCGCTGGCCGCGGGCAACGCGGTGGTGCTCAAGCCGGCCGAGCAGACCCCGGCGTCCATCCACTACTGGCTCAGCCTGGTCGCCGATCTGCTGCCGCCCGGCGTGCTGAACATCGTCAACGGCTTCGGTGTGGAGGCGGGCAAGCCGCTGGCGTCCAGCCCGAGGGTGGCGAAGGTGGCGTTCACCGGTGAGACCACCACGGGCCGGTTGATCATGCAGTACGCCTCGGAGAACATCACGCCGGTGACGCTGGAGCTCGGCGGCAAGTCCCCGAACATCTTCTTCGACGACGTCTGGTCGGCGAACGACGATTTCCGGGACAAGGCGCTCGAGGGCTTCACGATGTTCGCTCTCAACCAGGGCGAGGTCTGCACCTGTCCGTCCCGGGCGCTGGTGCAGCGGGGCCAGTACGCGGAGTTCATGGAGGCCGCGGTCGCGCGGACCGAGCAGATCAAGACCGGTCATCCGCTGGACACGGACACGATGATCGGCGCGCAGGCGTCCAACGACCAGTTGGAGAAGATCCTCTCCTACCTCGACATCGGCCGGCAGGAGGGCGCGAAGGTCCTCACGGGCGGGGAGCGCCTCGAGCACGAGGGCGAGTTGAAGGGCGGCTACTACGTCCAGCCGACCATCTTCGAGGGCGACAACCGTATGCGGATCTTCCAGGAGGAGATCTTCGGACCGGTCGTGTCGGTGACGTCGTTCGACGACTTCGACGACGCCATCAAGATCGCCAACGACACGCTGTACGGCCTCGGCGCGGGTGTGTGGACCCGCGACGTGAACACGGCGTACCGCGCGGGGCGGGCCATCCAGGCGGGCCGGGTGTGGACGAACTGCTACCACGCGTACCCGGCACATGCCGCATTCGGCGGATATAAGGGCTCCGGGATCGGCCGGGAGACGCACAAGATGATGCTGGAGCACTACCAGCAGACGAAGAATCTCCTGGTCTCCTACTCGCCGAAGAAGCTGGGCTTCTTCTAGACCCGCCTCTTCTGGACCCGCTCCTTCCGGACACCCGACACCCCCTCTCACCGGCCCATGTGGACGACCCCCGCCCAGTGGGCCGGTGACGTCATGGTGTCTCCGCGTCTGCGCAGGGCGGCCTCGACCCGGGCGACCCGGTCCGCGAAGGCTTCGGCGAGCGGTTCCGGGAAGCCTCCCGGGACGCGCCGGTCGGGGTCGCGCATCCAGCGCTGGGCACGACGCAGCGCCTCGGCGGGCTCGCGGCCCACGCTCAGGTGGTAGTGGAAGACGGTCATCAGAAAGCCCGTGGTGGCGTTGGTCAACGGCCACAGCGAGGCGATGACCGCGCTCGCTCGGGCGGCGAGGAAGGCCGAGGCCACCGTGAAGCCCTCGTCCGGGTGGCTGAGACTGACGTTGCTGGCACAGCACGCGAGTGACACGCATACGCCGCCCGAGGCACCGGAAACACCCTCACCGGTGAGGTCCAGCGCGCCGATCCGGTCGATCCCCAGTCCCCCACCTGGCAGGACGATCCGGGCGCGCCAGGACTCGGTCACGTCGGCGGCCAGATGAGCGGCGATGTCCACGACGTCGAAGTGCTCGTCGGACAGGTGCCCGAGCAGCCAGGGCACGGTGGTCTCCTCGGTGGACGGGCGGACCGCGTCGGGGTAGACCGCCTCGTGCAGCAGGCCCGTCGCGGCCCACGTCGCCTCCTTGCCGGTGAGGCCGTTGACGAGGAGGGCGGTGCGGGCCGGTCCGACCCTGGGGAGCTCCGAGGCGGCGATGAACTGTCGGGCTCCGCAGACCATGGTCATCACCAGCCGGTCCATGGCGGGGACCCCTCGGTCCAGGACGGCCGCCGCCCACGGCACGAACGCGAGATCGCCCACCGGGACGAGAACGACCCGGTGGCGGCCGTCGGTGCGCCGTCCGCAACGGCGCGTCAGCGTGTGGAGCAGCGGAGCGAGGTGGCTGCGTCCCGTCCGTTCTGCCAACTCCCGCAGCGCCTCTCGCCATCGCGCCACGGCCTCGGTGCGTGCCTCTGGGTCGTCGGCGGGGCGTGTGCGGGATCGCAGGGCCTCGATGTATCCGGCCAGCGCCTCGTCGTCGCCGGAGGTGGCCGGCAGGGCGACCTATTCGGCGGTGCCGTCGGGAGTGATGAGGACGGCACCTCGCTCCAGCGGCGCTCGCACCGGTCCGCGCCCGGGCCGAGTCAGGACGGCGGTTCGGCCGTCGGGCCGGACCCCGCCTGGAGATCCGCCAGCAGTTCGGCCTGGCCGGTGAGGACGCCCGAGAGGATGGTGCGGGCGACGCGCAGGAGTTCGGCGACCTGGGGGGTGGCCAGGGAGTAGTACACGGTGGCGCCCTCCCTGCGGGTCGTGACGAGGTTGGCGCGGCGCAGGACCGCCAGTTGCTGGGAGAGGTGCGGGGGTTCGATGCCCACCTCGGGCAGCATCTCCGCGACCGCGTGCTCGCGTTCGCTGAGGAGTTCCAGGACCCGGATGCGGGCGGGATGCCCGAGCGTCTTGAAGAACTCGGCCTTCAGTTGGTACAGCGGCGTGCTCATCGTGCCGCCTCCGTGTCCATGCTGCCATCCTCGCCGGCAGAGCCGGCACCGCCGATTCCGCGCTCGGTTCCGGGCGCACCGCTGTTCTGTGGTGACGACCTCTCGAATTGCCAACATTAGCAATCGGGCAGAAGGGTCCCGCACTGCCTGAGCGCCCGGACGCCGGCCCGGTCAGGCGGGTTCTTCCTGGGACTCCGACGGCAGCGAGGCCTTCGGTGCCGGCTGCTGCGGGACCGTGTCGGCCGACAGGACTCCCGTCAGTTCCAGGTGGTCGCGGGCGGCGCGGATCGCCTCCGGGGTGGTGGCGTACTCCCGGCCGTCGGGCTGGAGCAGTTCGAGCGCGCCCACGGAGTCCAGGACCTGGCGTTGGCCGGGCCGTATGCCGGAGGCGAGGACGAGGATGCCGCGGCGGGTCAGTCTCTCGACCGCGTCCTTCAGGACGAGGGCGCCCGTGGCGTCCATCGTCGACACCCGCGACATGCGCAGGACGACCACCCGGACGTCCGCGACCTCGGTCAGTTCGAGCAGGAAGCGGTGGGCGGCGGCGAAGAACAGGGGGCCGTCGAGCCGGTAGGCCACGATGTGCTCGGCGAGCAGGGCGTGCTCCTCGGCGCTGTGGTCGCCTCGGTCCAGCGGGACCTGGTCCAGTCGGGCCTGCCTGGCCACCGCCCGCAGGGCGAGGGCGCCGGCGGCGACGAGGCCGATGATCACGGCGTACACGAGGTCCAGGGCCAGGGTGGCGACGGCGGTGAGGACGAGGATCACGGCGTCGGAGCGGGTGGCTCGGGCCATGGCCCGCAGGGAGCCGACCTCGACCATGCGGATCGCGGTGGCCAGCAGAACGCCCGCCAGCGCGGCCAGCGGGATACTGGAGACGAGGGGCGCTGCGGCGAAGACGATCACGGCCAGGACGGCGGCGTGGGTGAGGGAGGCGAGCCGTGAGGTCGCGCCGGTGCGGACGTTGACGGCGGTGCGGGCGATGGCACCGGTCGCGGGGACGCCGCCGAACAGGGGGGACGCGATGTTGGCCAGGCCCTGTCCGAAGAGTTCCCGGTCGGGGTCGTGCCGCTGTCCGACGGTCATGCCGTCGGCGACCGAGGCCGACAGCAGGGACTCAAGGGCGGCGAGGGCGGCGACCGCGACGGCGGGTGCGAGCAGGGAGCCGAGCGCGCCGGGGTCGAGGAAGGCGAGGGTCGGGGCGGGCAGGCCGGACGGCAGGTCGCCGATCGGCTGCGCCGCGTCCAGGTGCGCGAGCTGGGCGACGACGGTGGCGGCGATCACCGCGACGATCGAGAAGGGGACGGTAGGCCGCCACCGGGCACCCGCGAGCATGACGGCGGCCACGGCGACGGCTAGGCCGACGGCGGTCCAGTTCGGGGAGTGGGCGAACTCCTCGGCCGCGTGCCAGGTGACCACCAGGACCCGGTCGCCCTCGGGCTTGGGCACGCCCAGGGCGTTGGGGATCTGCTGGAGGCCGATGACGCAGGCGATGCCGAGGGTGAAGCCCTCGACCACCGGGGCGGGCACGTACCGCATGTACTTCCCGGCGCGCAGCGCGGCCAGGGCCACCAGCAGCACGCCGGCCATCAGGCCCACCGTCAGCACGCCGGTCGGGCCGTACGTGCCGACGATCGGCACCAGGACGACGGTCATCGCCCCCGTGGGTCCGGAGACCTGGAGGTTCGAGCCGCCGAAGACGGCGGCCAGGGCGCCCGCGACGACGGCGGTGGCCAGGCCCGCCTCGGCGCCCAGCCCGGAGGAGACCCCGAAGCCGAGGGCGAGCGGCAGCGCCACGATCGCGACGGTCAGCCCCGCGAGGAGGTCCCGGCGCGGGTCGCGCCGTACGTCGGCGAGGTCGTCGCGGCCGGGGAGCAGGGAGGTGATCCGGGTCCACACCCGGCGGGCACCGGAGGTCATCGCGCGACGACCTCGGCTTCCTTCAGCTCGGCCAGCAGTTCGCCCCGTCCGGCGAGCATGTCGGTCAGGATGCGGCGCGCGGCGCGCATGAGGTCGGCGACGTCACCGCCGGCCGGCTCGTAGACGACTGTGGAGCCCTGCCGGGTGGAGGTGACGATGCCGGACCGTCGCAGCACCGCGAGCTGCTGCGACAGGCCGGGCGCCTCCATCTCCATGGCGGCCAGCAGGTCCCTGACCGGCATCGGCCCGTCCTGCAGGAGCTCCAGGACCCGGATACGGACGGGATGCCCCAACGTCCGGAAGAACTCGGCCTTGGCCTGGTACAGCGGAACGGACACGACCCCTCGGCTTCCTGCGGACGGCACCCCGGGCGGGGGCCTGTGGAGGTGCGGCACCCGGGCGTCGGCATGTCCTGTCGTCGGTGCGTCCTGGCGTCTGCACACCCTTGCGTCGGCACGCCTTTGCGTGAGCAGCAACAACAGCATCTATGCAATTGCGTAATTTTGCAATTCAGCATTTTCCACAGACGGCCCCCCTCGTGCGGCTCACCCCGTGCGGCCGCCCACCCGCTGCGCCCCATGCCCGGCCAGCCCGCACAGGTCCCGAGGGCGGCGGATACAGTGCGGAAAGACGGCAGTTCGTTGGAGGGGACGCGTGACCGACACCAGCAACACCCGATCCACCGACGGCGAGACGCGGACCCCGCGGCCGAGGCGGCTGCTGTACCGCGTGATGCGCTACCTCCCCGCGATCGCCCCCGTCCTGCTGTGGGCCGTGCCGTGCTGGGTGCTCCTGCACACCGGTCAGCAGTGGCCGCTCCCCGTCACGCTCACCGGCACCGCCCTCTTCGTACTGGGCCTCGTGGTCATGCCGGTCGCGATGGCGCGTGGTCACGGGCGGCGCCAGCAGGACCGGGCGGCCGTCCTCGGCGACTCGTTGCTGGGCGGCAGCTGGGTGCTGTTCACCTGGTCGGTGCTGCTGGGCGTGCCGCTGCGGATCGCGCTCGCCCTGGCCGGTGTCGGCGAGGGACAGGACCGGGCCCGGATCGTCACCTGGGCCGTCCTCGGCGTCACCGCCGTCCTGCTCGCCTGGGGCTACGCGGAGGCCCGGCGCGTCCCCCGCGTGCGGCAGGTCGACGTCCGGCTCCCCCGGCTCGGCGCCGGGCTGGACGGCCTGCGGGTCGCCCTCGTCACCGACACCCACTACGGCCCTCTCGACCGCGCCCGCTGGTCCGCGCGGGTCTGCGAGACGGTGAACGGCCTGGACGCCGACGTGGTGTGCCACACCGGCGACATCGCGGACGGCACCGCCGACCGCCGCCGCGCCCAGGCCGCCCCGCTCGGCACGGTGCGCGCCTCGCGGGCCAAGGTGTACGTCACCGGCAACCACGAGTACTACAGCGAGGCCCAGGGCTGGGTCGACCTGATGGACGAGTTGGGCTGGGAGCCGCTGCGCAACCGCCATCTGCTGCTCGAACGCGGCGGTGACACCCTCGTCGTCGCCGGCGTGGACGACGTCACCGCCCAGTCCTCCGGCCTGCCCGGTCACCGGGCCGACGTCGCCGCGGCCCTGTCGGGCGCCGACCCCGACCTGCCCGTGCTGCTCCTGGCGCACCAGCCGAAGTTCGTGGACCGGGCGGCGGCCGCCGGTGTCGACCTCCAGCTGTCCGGACACACCCATGGCGGCCAGATCTGGCCCTTCCACCACCTGGTCCGACTCGACCAGCCCGCTCTCGCCGGGCTCAGCCGGCACGGCACCCGCACCCAGCTCTACACCAGCCGTGGCACCGGCTTCTGGGGCCCGCCCTTCCGGGTCTTCGCACCCAGCGAGATCACCCTGCTCGTGCTCCACGGCGAGCACTGAAGGGCGCCGGCGCGCAGACGCGCCCGTCAGAACACCGAGACCCATTCCTCCCGTTGGCCCGACCGTGCGCGGCGGGGCGTGCCGGTGGGCTGTTCCACCACGGGGCGCAGCCGGACCACGGCGTCCAGACCACCGCCGGGTGCGACCTTCAGGATGACGTCGCCGCCGCCGGCCCGGGTGAGTTGGCGCACGATGGGCAGGCCGAGGCCGGTGCCCTCGTGGTAGGAGTCGGCGGCCCGCCAGAACCGGTCGAAGGCGCGTTCCCGTTCCGACTCGCTCATACCGGGTCCCTGGGCGATCACATGGAGTTCGACACCGCCGGAGCGTCCCCCGCCTGAGCGTTCGTCGCCGGTGCGCCGGGTGGCCGGCGTGATCGCGGTGCCAGGCGGGGTGACCCGGAGGGCGTTGGAGAGCAGGTTGTCGATGACCTGCTCCAGGGCACCGGGGACCGCCCAGACCCGGCCGGCCGGGTCTCCGGTCACCATGATGTCGACATGGTGCTCGGCGGCGAAGGCGGTCCAGGTGGCCGCGCGGTCGGCCACGACCGCGTCGAGGTCGGTGGCCTCCGGGGCGGTCGCGGAGTTCTCGAGCCGGGCCAGGGCCAGCAGTCCGTGCACCATACGGCCGAGGCGTTCCACCTCCCCCACCGCCTCCTCGAGGCTGCCGTGGGCGCGCGGATCGAGGTAGGGCTCGAAGTTCTCCAGCCGCAGCCGTAGCGCGGTCAGCGGGGTTTTCAGCTGGTGGGAGGCCTCGGAGGCGAACGCCCGCTGTGCCTGGAGCAGATGCTGCAGCCGGGTCGCGGTCCGGGTGAACGTGTGGGCGAGGCGCCGGAGTTCGGGCGGGCCCTGCGAGGTGGTGGGCGGCGCCTTCAGGCTGCCGTCGGCGAGTTCGGCGGTGGCGTGCTCCAGGGCCCGTACGGGTCCGGTGGCCCAGTGGGCGAGCGCGAAGGCGATGGCGGCGACGGCCACGAGCAGGCCCAGGCCGATCAGGGCCAGGGTCGTCCAGATGCCGTGGATCTTCGCGGTGACCGGGGCGACCGGGTAGGAGACGCGGACCACGCAGCGGACGGTCGTACCGGAGGAGCCGGGCACGGTGACGGTGAACGTGTCGCCCTGGACGGCGCGGTTCTCGCGGGTGGTGGACAGCGAGCGGTCGCGCCGGGCGGCGTCGATGTCGGGCTGGGCGGACAGGTCGGTGCCGACGGCGATGGCCTCGTCCGAGTCGGCGAGCACCTTACCGGTGGCGTCGACGACGAGGACATGGCTGCCGTTGCCCTCGATGAAGTCGGACACCAGTTCCGGGACGTCCGAGGTGGCGCGCCGTTCGACCCGGACCTCCAGGGCCTGGGCGAGCAGTTCGGCCGAGTGCCGTCCGTCGCCGGTGAAGCGGGACACCTCGCCTCGGGCGTAGAAGTAGCCGAGAGGCACTTCCAGGCCGAGCAGGACGAGCATGGTCACACTGAGCTAGCTGAGCAGGAGCCGGCGGGTCACCGGAAGTTCTCCCCCGTCCCCTGCCACGCCGGTACGGCGGACTCGGGGGCGGCGGGAGGCGGCACCCGCGCGGCGTCGGGCGGCTGGAGCCGGAACCCGACGCCGCGGATGGTGTCGATCCAGCCGGAGTCGCCGAGTTTGCGGCGCAGGGCGGCGATGTGGACGTCCAACGTCTTGGTGGGACCGAAGTAGTTGGGCTGCCACACGGTGTCCAGGATGTGCTGCCGGGTGCAGACGGCGCCGGGGTCGTCGGCCAGGCACACCAGCAGGTCGTACTCCTTCGGGGACAGGGCGACCGGTTCCCGACCGAGGTGCACCTGACGGGTCCGGCGGTCGACCGTCAGCGGGCCGATCCGCTGGAGGCCCGGAGTCGGGCGGCCCAGCGTGGTGGGCCCGGTCGCGGCCGCGGTCGGCGGACCCTCGGCGAAGGCGCTCTGCGAGCGCCGGGTGACGGCCCTGATCCGGGCGATCAACTCACGGACACCGAACGGCTTGGACATGTAGTCGTCGGCACCGATCTCCAGACCGAGGACCCGGTCGACCTCGTCGCTCCTGGCGGTGATCATGATGATGGGCACCTGGGAGCGAAGCCGCAGCGCCCGGCACACCTCGATGCCGTCCACGTCCGGCAGACCCAGATCCAGCAGCACCATGTCGCAGGGTCCGGCGGCGAGCCCTTCCGCTCCGGTGCGGGCACGGTCGACCGTGAAGCCGAAACGGCCCAGCCCTTCCTTCAGGGGACCGGCCACCCGATCGTCGTCCTCGATCAGCAAGACATGCATTCGGCGGACTCCCAAGGGGGTTGAGAGGGCGGGGAGTGAGCGGCGCGTGCGGCAGGCAGGCGGATGGGTCTGGGCGGCGCACGGCCCGCCGCCGTCGAGTACGTGCGCACGGCACCTGTCGTTCACCGGAGTTGTTGTGGGATCACTCTCGTGGCGAGGCACCGCCGTTGTGACGACCATGGAACAGGCAGAACGTTGGAGGTTCCTCGACCGTCCACTGGCCCGTCGCCGTCAGCCGCGCTCCTGAGGTGGGGGCGGACCGGCCGGTGCGCGGCGCAGCCCGCCGGCGGTTTCGCACCACGGCCCTGTCCCGCAGAGAGAAAGGACACCGTGTCACGCGACCCCGAAGCCGGATCCTCGCGGTTCGCGCACTCCGACACGACGGACGCCTCCGCCACGCGCCAGGACGTCCACACCATCCGCCAGGCCGACGACCTGATCGGTGAGGACCGCGTGGGGCTGTGGGAGCGGCTGGGCGACCGCAGAGCGACGGCCGCCAGTGCCGCGCTGGCGGGGGGGCGTCCTCCTCGGCGTCCTCTTCGTGATGTCGATGATCACCGACGGCATCACGTTCAGTTCGGACGAGACGCGGCCCGCCGGGGACGGCACGTCGATCGTGGCCCCCTCGGAGGACGCCGGCTCCCCCAGCGAGACGACGGCACCGTCCCCACCGTCGGACTCCCCCTCGGAACCGGCGGAACGGCAACAGCCCGAAGGCAGCGCGTCACCGGACGACGACGACCACGACGACTACGACGACCTCGACGATGACGATGACGATGAGGACGACGACGAGGAGAGCTGAGACGGCTCCGGAAACGCGACAGCCAGGCGACCGGCTGATGCCGATCGCCTGGCTGGTGGCCCCGGTAGGGGTTCGCTCAGAAGGCGCTGTTGTTGCAGCCCATCTCCGAGCCGAGGTGCGTGCTCTGCGCGCCCGAGTCGCCCTCGCCGTTGACGCCGCTGCCGAGGACGCCGTTGAGCAGACCGACGACACCGAGGATGTCGATGTTCAGGTCGTGCGACTTGCACTCGGTGCTCTGCTGGACGTTGTACGCGTTGCCCTGCGGGCCGTCGGCGTGGGCGGTGCCGGCGGCGAGGAAGCTGACGCTGCCGAGGGCGGCGACCATGACGGCGGCCTTGCGAAGCTTGAGCATGTGATCTCCGTGGAGCGAGGTGGATGCGAATCGCGAGAGAGTGACCCCTCACGATTTACGGAGATTAATGAGAAATGTCCCAAATTGCCTTTTGGCGCGCCGTGTCAGAGGAAGGACGCCAGCCCCTCCAGGAAACGGTCCACCTCCTGGGCCGTGTTGTACGGCGCCAGACCGACGCGCAGCGCGGGGTCGGGCAGTTTCAGCGCGGTGAAGGGCTCGTAGGCGTAGAACGACCCGGCGGGAGCCACCACATCGCGCGCCGCCAGATGCGCCTGCGCCGCTCGGGCGTCGCGTCCCTCCAGAGTCATCAGCAGGGTCGGGGTGCGGTCGGCCGCCTTCGCATGGACGGTCACGGCGTCACCGAGTGCGCGCAGTCCGTCCTCCAATTGGGCGCGCAGCACGGTCTCGTGCTCGTGGAGCGAGGCCAGCGAGTGCGCGAGCCGCTCCCGGCGCGCGCCCTCGGCCGCGGGGTCCAGGGCTGCGAGAAAGTCCACGGCGGCCGTCGCGCCCGCCAGCGTCTCGTACGGCAGCGTGCCGAACTCGAAGCGCTCCGGCACCGCGTCGGTGGACGGCAGGAGCTTGTCCGGCCGCAGCGTCTCCAGCAGTTCGGGAGCGGCGGCGAGCACACCGCAGTGCGGGCCGAGGAATTTGTACGGAGAGCATACGAACAGGTCGGCGCCGAGGGCCGGTATGTCCACGAGGGCGTGCGCGGCGTAGTGCACGCCGTCCACGTACACCAGCGCGCCGGCCTCGTGCGCCAGGTCGGCGATCCGGCGTAGAGGCGGCTTGGTGCCGAGTACGTTCGAGGCGGCGGTCACCGCGACCAGGCGGGTGCGGGAGGACAGCGCGCGCTCGTACGAGTCCAGGTCCAGCTCGGTGGTCCCGGCGTCGATCTCGATCCAGCGCACGGTGACCCCGGCCCGTTCGGCGGCCTGGATCCAGGGGCGGACGTTGCAGTCGTGGTCCAGGCGGCTGAGCACGATCTCGTCGCCGGGCGCCCAGTCCTTGGCCAGATGCCGGGAGAAGTCGTACGTCAGCTGGGTGGCGCTGCGCCCGTGGACGACGCCCCGCGCGGGCACGGCGAGCAGATCGGCGTAGGCGGCGCGGAAGTCGGCGACGGCTCGTTCGGCGTTGAGCTCCGACGGGCTGACCGCGCCCCGGTTGGAGAGCGGTGCGCTCAGCGTGGCCGCGATGGCGTGGGCGACGGGGCGCGGGGTCTGGGTCCCGCCGGGTCCGTCGAAGAAGGCCAGTCCGTCCCGAAGGGAGGGGAAGTGGGCCCGGAGTGCGGTCAGGTCGATGGCCATGGCCTCGGCTTTCGGTCGGGACGCCGTGGACACCTAGACTCTGGCACCCGGCCGTGCGACACGTAAAGCGATGGATCGCGAAGGGAGAGTTCACGTTTCATGATGGGGCGAGGGCTCGTGCGAGGCGGTGCGTCATGAAGGACCAGCCGGATCTGAAGCTGTTGTCCACCTTCCTGGCCGTGGTCGAGCACGGCTCCATGGCCGCGGCTGCGACCGCGCTCGGCTATGTGCCGTCCGCGGTGTCGCAGCACGTCGCCGCCCTGGAACGTGACCTGGGGGTCGAGCTGCTGGTCCGCCGTCCGGGCAGCCGGCTGATCCTCACCTCCGCCGGACGGTCGCTGGCCGGTGCCGCCGCGGACCTGTTCGAGGCGACCGCCCGCTTCCGGGACGCCGCCGACGGCATCGCCCGCCGAGAGGTGGCCGAACTGCGCGTCGGCGCGTACCCGAGCGCGGTGAGCCATCTGTTCCCGGACGTGCTGTCCGCGCTGCGGCCCCGGGAGCGGGGCGTCCGGGTTCGGCTGATCATCGTGGAGACGCACGCGGGGCTGCCCAGGGTGCGCTCCGGCGACCTCGATCTGCTCATCGCCTACCGGTATCTCCCCGAGGACCCGCCCGTCGCGTCCGCCGAACTGTCCCTCACCTCGCTCGGCCACGAACCGCTCGTCCTCGTCGCCGGCCCGCAGCCCGGTGGCCGCCCGCTCGCCCTGGAGGACTGCCTGGACCGGGAGTGGACGTCCGGTCTGGCGCACAGCCCCGACCGGCGGCTGCTGCACCGCTGGGCCGGTGAGCTGGGCATCGCCCCCGAGGTCACGCTGGAGACCGAGGATCTGCACAGCATGCTGGCGATGATCCGGGCGGGCCTGGCCGTCGGCTGGATCCCGGCCAGCCTGATCGACGGTGAGCACGGCGGGGGCGGCGTGCAGCGCGTGGTGCTGCCGCCGGGGTCGGCACCGATGCGCCGGGAGGTGCTGGCCGTGAGCCGGCCCGGTACCCGGCCCCCGATCGCCGACGAGCTGGTCACCCTGCTGACAGCGGCGCTGCGGGACGTCGGGGCGTAGGTCCTCAGGCGTCCCGGAGATACTCCGTCGCCGCGTCCAGCAGCCAGTCCGTCAGGTAGGTGGCGAACGTCGAGCGGACCAGCACCCAGAAACCGGCCCGGTGTGTGTCCCGGGCGATCAGGACGACCTGTGTGCGGCCCAGTCGGGTGCGGGCGCACCGGCCGGGGCCGAAGGCCCGTGGGTGCAGGTCGAGGGAGCAGCCGTGTGCGAGCAGGTCGCGGGCGCGGGCGCCGGAGACGAGGAGCGTGGTGTGCTGCGCGGAGACGTCGGTGACCGAGACCGACTCCTCCCCCGCGGCCTCCCGGACACGGCGCTCCAGGTGCCGCTCGGCGCCCGGTGGCGCCACCAGCAGCCACTCGTCCGGGCCCAGCCACAGCGCGGTCAGGTGCCCGGCGCGGGCGACGGTGTTGGGCTGGGTGGGGAGGTGCAGGTCGAGGGCCAGGCCTACGGCGCCGGCCGCCGGGCCCTTCGGGTCGAGGCGTATGTCCAGTTGGGTGAGGAAGGGGATCTCGGCCAGCCGGACCGCGCCCTGTGAGGCGCGGGTGGCGGCGGTCAGGCGGTGCGCGTGCCGGGCCAGCGGGCTGCGCGGGGCGGGGTCAGCCATCGCGGCGGGCTCCCTCGGGGTCGTAGAGGACGGGGTGGGCGACGGTCACCGGGACCAGCCGGCCGCCGACGGGGGCGAACAGCCGCTCCCCGACACGGTCACGGCCGCCCTTGACCAGGGCGAGCGCGAAGGTGCGGCCGAGTGCGGCACTGCGGTAGCTGGAGGTGACATGGCCGAGCGTCGGGACCGGCGGGGTCGGCAGCACACCGTCCGCGATCAGATGGGTGCCTTCGGGGAGCAGGGTGTCGTGGTCGTCGGGCAGGATGCCCACCAGGTGCTTGCGGTCGGGGCGGGCGGTGTCGGCGCGGGTGTGGGACCGCTTGCCGACGAAGTCGCGTTTCTTGCGGGACACCACCCAGTGCATGCCGAGGTCCTGCGGGGTGACCGTGCCGTCGGTGTCCTGCCCGATGATCGGGTAGCCCTTCTCGGCCCGCAGCACGTGCATGGTCTCGGTGCCGTACGGGGTGATGCCGTACGGGGCGCCGGCCGTGTGCACCGCCTCCCAGAGGGCGAGGGCGTGCCACGCCGACACGTTGATCTCGTAGGCGAGTTCGCCGGAGAAGCTGATCCGGCAGACCCGGGCCTCGATGCCGGCGACGGTCGCGTCGCGCCAGGCCATGAAGGGGAAGTCGGCGGCTTCGATCGGGAGTTGTGGTGCGAGGGCGGCCAGCACCGCGCGGGACCGCGGGCCGGCCAGGGCCACCGTGGCCCACTGCTCGGTCACCGAAGTGCAGTGCACCTTCAGCTTCGGCCACTCCGTCTGCAGCCACTCCTCCATCCAGTCCAGGACGGCAGCGGCGTTGCCGGTGGTCGTGGTGACGAGGAAGCGGTCCGGGGCGAGGCGGGTGACCGTGCCGTCGTCGAAGACCATGCCGTCCGGGCGGCACAGGACGCCGTAGCGGATCGTGCCGGGCCGCAGGGTGCTGATCAGGTTGGTGTAGAGCCGGTCGAGGAACACGCCGGCGTCCGGGCCCTGGACGTCGATCTTGCCGAGAGTGGAGGCGTCCATGCAGGCCACTCCCTCGCGGGCGGCCCGGCACTCGCGCAGCACGGCGGCCGTCATGTCCTCGCCGTCGCGCGGGTAGTACCAGGGGCGTTTCCACTGGCCGACGTTCTCGAAGAGGGCGCCGTGCGCGACGTGCCACTCGTGCAGGGCTGTGGTGCGCACCGGGTCGCGCAGGGCGCCCCGGTCCCGGCCGGCGAGCGCGGCGAACGACACCGGTGTGTAGGGCGGGCGGAACGTCGTCGTGCCGAGGTCGGCGATGTCGATGCCGAGCAGTCCGGCGACGACGCCGCTCGCCAGGACGCCCGAGGTCTTGCCCTGGTCGGCCGCGGTGCCGGCCGTGGTGTAGCGCTTGGTGTGTTCGACGGAGCGCAGTCCGGCGCCGGTGGCGCGGGCCAGGTCGGCGACGGTGACGTCGCGTTGGAGGTCCACGAAGCGGGGGCCGGCGTCGTCGCCGTCGCCGGGGATGTCGTACAGGCGCATGGGGGGTGTTGGGCGGGGCTGCGGTGCGGGGTCCGGCAGACGTGGGGGCGTGGGTGCGGGTGGGTGGCCCTCGGTCTCGACGGCTCGGGCGCCGGCGTCCGAGCCCTGCTTCAGGGCGGTTTTCAGGTCGAGTACGCCGCTGGCGGCGCCCACGGCCTCGACCGCCTGGCGTGTCCGGTCGGGGACGAAGGCGCCCAGCACCGGGTCGTGGCGGAGGGTGCCGCCGGACTGGCTGAAGAGGTGCACTACCGGGTTCCAGCCGCCGGAGACCAGGAGTAGGTCGGCGGGCGATCGCCGTTGGCGGGAGGGGTGTTCGGAGGGGGCGACCGTCACGGTGGTGAGGCGGGCGGTGCCTGCCGTGCCGGTGACGGTGTGGCCGGGGAGTACCTCGATGCCGGCTGCCTCGGCGTGGGCGGCCCACTCCCCTGCGTCGGGTCTGGTGTCGACGACGGCGGCGACGTGCACGCCGGCCGCCGCTAGGTCGAGCGCCGCCGGGTACGCGGTGTCGTTGGTGGTGAACACGACGGCCTCGCGGCCCGGCAGGACGCCGTACCGGTTGACGTACGTACGGGCCGAGGCGGCCAGCATCACGCCGGGGCGGTCGTTGTCGGGGAAGGCGAGGGGGCGTTCGTGGGCGCCGGTGGCGAGGACGACTCGGCGGGCGCGGATGCGCCATATCCGTTCGCGGGCGAGGTGGGCGGGGGCGGTGGCGCCCAGGTGGTTCGTGCGGCGCTCGAGGGCTAGGAGGTGGTTGTCGTCGTAGTAGCCGAAGACGGTGGTGCGGGCGAGGACGCGGGCCTCGGGGGCCTTCTGGAGGCGGGCGGTTACCTCTTCCACCCAGTCGAGGTGGTCGGCGCTCGTGAGGAGGGTGCCGCCGGGCTCGGGCTGGTCGTCGGCGAGGACGACTCGGGCGCCGGTGTCCGCTGCCGCGGCGGCTGCCGCGAGTCCGGCCGGGCCGGCGCCGATGATCAGGAGGTCGCAGTGGGTGTGTACGGCGTCGTAGCGGGCGGGGTCGGG
Source organism: Streptomyces nigra (assembly GCF_003074055.1). Classification (NCBI taxonomy): domain Bacteria; kingdom Bacillati; phylum Actinomycetota; class Actinomycetes; order Kitasatosporales; family Streptomycetaceae; genus Streptomyces; species Streptomyces nigra. The sequence continues at coordinate 887,895 of NZ_CP029043.1, forward strand.
GGTGGGGGCGAGGCGGCCGCGGCCGGGGGTGGGGAGGGTGGTTGCGGCCAGGCCGTCGTACAGCTCGAGGGTGGTTGCCGGTTGCATCGGCTCGGGGAAGGGTTCTTCCATCTGGACGAATGCGTTCGGCTCTTCCGCGCCGGCGGTGAAGATGCCTCGGGGGCGGCCCAGTTTGACGCTGGTGCCTGTTTGGATGACGCCTTCGGCGAGGAGGGCGGAGGCGAGGGTGTCGCCTTGGTAGCCGTGGTATTTGGTGCCGTTGAAGGTGAAGGTGAGGGGGGTTCGGCGGTTGATTCGGCCTTGGGTGGGGTGGCGGAACGGTTGGGTTGGATCGCCCCTGCCGCCCCTACCCGTTCCCGTCCCCCGGGGGCTGCCGCCCCCGGACCCCCGCTTCGGCCCTGGACGGGCCTCGTCCTCAGACGTCGGACGGGCTGAAAAGCCTGAATCGGTCTCGTCCTGGAGAGCAGGACGGTCTGACGGCACCGCCCGCCTCGGCTCCGCCCGTTCCGGTGGCTCCGGGCGTTCCTCACCCGCCCGATACACCAGCAGGATCTCGTTCGTCGACGTGTCACGAATCGCGTTGAACCAGCGGCGGCAGCCTGCCCCGTGCATCCAGCGTTCCGCGGACGGGCCCTTGGGGTTGGCACGGAAGAACAGGTAGCGGGCCCACTCCTCGTCGGACAGAGCGGCCGGGTCCTCGGGGTAGGGCACATGGGCCTGGCCGCCGTGGTGGAACTCGGCCTCGTCGCGGGGCCCGCACCACGGGCAGGGGATGAGCAGCATGGGTCGGCTCCCGGGGCTGGCTGCCGGTTCTAGTGGGCCACCGCGGCCGCGCCGTGTTCGTCGACGAGCGCGCCGGTGGTGAAACGGTCGAGGGAGAACGGGGCGTTGAGGGCGTGCGGCCGGTCGTGGGCGATGGTGTGCGCGAAGACCCAGCCGACACCGGGGGTCGCCTTGAAACCGCCGGTCCCCCAGCCGCAGTTGAGGTAGAGGCCGTCCACGGGGGTGAGGCCGACGATGGGTGAGGCGTCGGGGCTGACGTCGACGATGCCGCCCCAGGTGCGCAGGACGTGGGCGCGGGCGAACACGGGGAAGAGTTCGAGGGCGGCCGCCATCTGCTCCTCGATGATGTGGAAGGCTCCACGCTGGGTGTAGGAGGGGTAGGCGTCGATGCCGGCGCCCATCACCAGCTCGCCCTTGTGGGCCTGGCTGACGTAGACATGGACGGCGTTGGACATGACGACCGTGGGGTGGACCGGCTCGAGGAGTTCGGAGACCAGGGCCTGCAACGGATGGCTCTGGAGCGGGAGTTCGATGCCGGCCATGGCCGCGAGGACGGAGGTGTGGCCCGCCGAGCACAGGGCGACCCGGCCGGCTGCCACGGGTCCCAGGTTCGTGCGGACTGCTACGACTCGGCCGCCGGTGATGTCGAGTCCGATGACCTCGCAGTTCTGGACGATGTCGACGCCCGCCGCGTCCGCCGACCGGGCGAGGCCCCAGGCCACATGGTCGTGCTTGGCGATGCCGGCGCGCGGCTGGTAGGTGGCGCCCAGCACCGGGTGGCGTACGTCGGGCGAGGTGTCGACGATCGGGCAGACCTCCTTGACGCCGTCGGGGTCGAGCCATTGCGCGTCGACGCCGTTGAGACGGTTGGCCTCGACGCGGCGCACTCCGTCGCGGACGTCCTGGAGGCTGTGCGCGAGGTTCAGTACACCTCGCCGGGAGAACAGCAGGGGGTAGTCGAGCTCCTGCTCCAGTCGCTCCCAGAGCCGTAGGGCGTGTTCGTAGATGCCGGCGCTCTCGTCCCACAAGTAGTTGGAGCGGATGATCGTGGTGTTGCGGGCCATGTTGCCGCCCGCGAGCCAGCCCTTCTCCAGTACGGCGACGTCGGTGATGCCGTGGTTGCGGGCCAGGTAGTGGGCGGTGGCCAGGCCGTGTCCCCCGCCGCCGACGATCACCACGTCGTACGACTTCTTGAGGTCGGGGGTGCGCCAGAGCCGGTCGGGATGGCCGGGGAGGTCCGGGTGGCCGCGGAGGTCCGGGGGGCCCGGGACGTCGGCCTCCGAGGTGCCGAAGCCGTTCATGGGGTCTCCGTCCGCCTGTGAAGGCCGCGGCACGGTGGGTTCATCCCCGGAGCCGGGTCATCGCCGGGTCGAACAGTGGCTCCTCCGCCACGACCGCCTTCACGCGCCGCCCGAACCAGCCGATGTCCAAGGCCCTTCCGGGGACGGCGCGTTCGGCCGGGAGCCACGCGTAGGCGACGCCGGTGCCGACCGTGTAGCCGTACCCGGCGCTGGTGACGTAGCCGACGACGCGGTCGCCGTCGTACACGGGCTCCTTGCCCATCACGACGGACCGGGGGTCGTCGATGGCGAGGCAGGTCAGCCGGCGCCGGACGTCGGTCCGCCGACGCTCCAGCGCGGCCTTGCCGATGAAGTCGTCCTTGTCGGGGCGGACGGCGAAGCCGAGGCCGGCCTCGTAGGGGTCGTGCTCGAAGGTCATGTCGGTGCCGAAGGAGCGGTAGCCCTTCTCGAGGCGGAGGCTGTTGAAGGCGCCCCGCCCTGCGAGGATGCCGCCGACCGGTTCGGCGGCCCGCCACAGGGTGTCCCACAGGCGCAGCCCCAGGTCGGCGGTGGTGTAGAGCTCCCAGCCGAGTTCACCGACGTACGACAGCCGTAGCGCCGTCACCGGGACGCTGCCGATGTGGGTGCGGCGGGCGCGGAAGTACTTCAGGCCGGTGTCGGAGAAGTCGTCCTCGGTGAGGGGCTGGAGGATGTCGCGGGCGCGTGGGCCCCACAGGCCGACGCAGCAGGTGCCCGGGGTGATGTCGCGGACCTGTGCGGTGCCGTCGGCGGGCAGATGGCGGGTGATCCAGTCGAGGTCGAGGCTGCCGTTGACGCCGACCTGGAAGAGGTCGCGGCCGAGCCGGGCGACGGTGATGTCGCTGCGGATGCCCCCGTCGTGGTCGAGGAGGAGGGTGTAGGTGACCGAGCCGACCGACTTGGCGACCCGGCCGGTGCACAGGCGTTCCAGGAGGGCGGCGGCGCCGGGGCCGCTGACCTCCAGGCGTTTGAGGGGCGTCATGTCGTACAGGGCGACGGTCTCGCGGGTGGCCTGGGCCTCGGCGCCGACGATCGGCGACCAGTAGCGGGCCGCCCAGTCGTCCGGCGTGGGGATGGAACGGCCGTCCAGGAGACGGGCGTTGGCCGCGTACCACTGCGGGCGTTCCCAGCCGCCCGCTTCCAGGAAGTACGCGCCGTGCTCCCGCTGGCGGACGTGGAAGGGGCTGGTGCGCAGCGGGCGCGGCTCCCCGGACGGCTGGAGGGGGTGGAGGATGTCGTACACCTCGACGAAGTTCCGGCAGCCGCGGGTCAGGACGTACTCCGGTGCCAGCTGGTGCGGTTCGAAGCGGTTGACGTCGCATTCGTGCAGGTCGAACGAGGAGCAGTGGCCGTCGACCAGCCATTCGGCCATGGCCCGGCCGACGCCGGCGCTGTGGGTGACCCAGACGGCCTCGGCGACCCAGAAGCCCTTGACGTCCGGGGACTCCCCCAGGAGCGGGAAGTTGTCGGTGGTGAAGGAGAACAGGCCGTTGATCCCGTCCTCGACCTTCGCCTCCCGGGTGGCGGGCAGCAGGGAGCGGGTCTCGGTCCAGGCCGGCGCGAAGTCGTCCTCGGTGAAGTCGAGGACGGACGGCATGCCGCCGGCGGCGTCGACGGGGAGGATGTCGTCGGCGCGGACCGGCATCGGGCGGTGTCCGTAGGAGCCGATGCCGAGGCGGTCGAAGCGGTCGCGGTAGTAGAGGCCGGCGTCCTGGTGGCGCAGGATCGGGCGGACCGCCTCCTCCCTCTGGCCGGCGAGGGCGGGGACGGGTCCGGTCCAGGCGAGTTGGTGGGCGAGTGGGGTCAGCGGCAGGTTCATGCCTGCCATGCGGGCGATGCGGGGGCCCCAGATGCCGGCGCAGCACACGACGATGTCCGCGTCGAGGTCGCCGTGGTCGGTGCGGACGCCGGTGATCTCGCCGTCGGCGGTGCGGATGCCGAGGACCTCGTGGCGGTCGAGGACGCGTACGCCGCGGGCGCGGGCGCGGCGGAGCTGTGCCTCGACGGCGAGGACGGCCCGGGCGAGGCCGTCGGTGGGGACCAGGAGTCCGCCGAGGACGCGGGCGGGGTCGAGGAGCGGGTGCGCGGCGACGCATTCGTCGGGGGTCAGCAGGCGGGCCTCGACGCCCCAGGCGGTGACCCAGCCGTGCCGGCGCCGCAGTTCGGCCAGCCGCTCGGGGCCGGTGGCCACTTCGAGCCCGCCGACCTGGAGGAAGCAGGGCTCGCCGTCGACGTCGAGGGAGGTGAGTTTCTCGACGGTGCAGCGGGCCAGGTGGGTCATGGTCCTGGAGGGGTTGGTCTGGAAGACCAGGCCGGGGGCGTGCGAGGAGGAGCCGCCGGTGGCGGGGACGGGGCCCTGGTCGACGACGGTCACGTCGGTCCAGCCCCGGGCGGAGATCTCGTCGGCGAGGGCCGCTCCGACGACTCCCGCTCCGATGATGACCACTCGGGGTCCCGCCATCGCCGCACCTCCGCTTGAGTTGCTCTGTGCGCAACGTGCCTCGGGTCGCGCAACTCAATGTGCCCGCCGTGCCAGGGGGTGTCAAGGGCGCGGGTGACGTGGTGGAAGGGCTCCGGGAAGCACGGAAGCCCGGTGGCCGGGCGCAGGTCGCGCGCTGCGGCCACCGGGCTTCCCGGGGCGTCTACTTGAGCCAGGCCTCCACCTTGTCGCGGTTGGCCTCGACCCACTTCTTCGCCGCCGCCTCGGGGCTCATCCTGTCCACGGCGATGTACTTGGCGACGGTGTTCTGGTCGTCGTTGGTCCAGGTGAAGTTCTTCACCAGGTCGTAGGCGGGGCTGCCCGACTTGGCGAACTTCGCGCTGACGATCTTGTCCAGTTCGTACTCGGGGTAGTCGCAGGCGACCTTCTCGGCGTCGGCGTCACAGCCGTCCGTGTAGGGCGGCAGCTTCACCTTGACGAGGGGCACCTCGGACATGAACCACTGCGGCTCGTAGAAGTAGCCGATGACCCATTCCTTGTCCTTCTCCGCCTTGCGGAAGGCCTGGATCAGCGCGGTCTCGCTGCCCGCGTACACGACCTTGAAGTCCAGCTTGAGGTTCTTCACCAGGGCCTCGTCGTTGGTGACGAACGACGGGTCGCCGTCGAGGAGTTGGCCCTTGCCGCCCGACTCGGAGGTGCGGAACTCGTCGGCGTACTTGTTCAGGTTCTTCCAGTCGGTGATGTCGGGGTGCTCCTTCGCCAGCCACGGCGGTACGTACCAGCCGATGAGCCCCTTGTTGCCGGTGGGCCCGGCGTCGACGGCGGTCTTCTGGTCGGTGATGTACTTCTTCTTGAGGTCGTCGTGGCCCCAGTTCTCGATGACGGCGTCGACCTCGCCCGTCCCGAAGCCCTGCCAGGCGATCTCCTCCTTGAGGTCCTTCTGCCGGACCGTGCAGCCGAGGTCGTGCTCGGCGACGTACGCGACGACGGCCGCGTCGGCCTCGTAGCCGACCCACGGGTTGACCGCGAGGTTGAAGGTGCCGCAGGAGCCGGAGCCGGACGAGCCGCCGGAGCCCGCGGAGTCGTCGCCGACCTTCGCGCCGCCGCACGCGGTGAGGGTGAGGGCGAGGACGGCCGTACCGGCCGCGCCGGCCCGCCAATGTCGTGCCATGGTGGGGTGCTCCTTATGCGCTGGTGCGGCGAGCCGCCGCCTGGGTGATCCGGTCGAACATGACGCCGAGCAGGACGATGGCGAGCCCCGCGGCGAGTCCCTTCCCGTACAGCTGTCCCTGCGAGAACCCGGCGACCACGTCGTAGCCGAGGGCTCCCGCGCCCACCAGACCGCCCACCACGACCATCGACAGCACATAGATCAGGCCCTGGTTGGTCGCGAGCGTCAGGGCGCTCCGTGCCATGGGCAGCTGCACCTTGGTGACGATCTGCCAGGTGGTGCACCCGGCGGAGGTGGCCGCCTCCACGGTGGCCGCCGGCACGTTCCGCACCCCGTCCGCGACGATCTTCACGACGACGGGTGCCGCGTAGACGACGGCGGCGACGATCGCCGTGAAGCGGGTCGCGCCGAACAGGGCGAGGAACGGCACGAGATAGACGAACGGCGGCAAGACCTGGGCCGCGTCGAGGGTGGGCCGCAGCAACCGGTCGACGAGGGCGCTGCGGCCCATCCACACGCCGAGGCCGATGCCGAGGACCATCACGAGGACCGTGGCGACGACGGTCGACGCCAGGGTCGTCATGCTGTCCGACCACAGTCCGGTGCCGACGAGCAGACCCACGCAGACGGCCGTGGTGAGGCCGGCGCTCCATCCGCCGAGGACGGCGCCGAGGGCGATGAGGGCCGCGCCGACCAGCCACCACGGGGAGTCGGTGAGCAGCGTCTGGAACGGGTTGAGCAGGCCGGTGGTGAGCGCGTCGCGGAAGGCGTTGGTGAGTCCGGAGAGGTGGTCCTGCGCCCAGGTGGTCACGGTGTCCGCGCCCCGCGAGATGGCGCTGCCGACACCGCCCTCGCCGGGGAACTCGGCCGCCCAGACATAGGTGTGGGACAGATACACGAGGACGGCCGTGACGGCCGCGCCCGCGCCGAGCAGGGGGCGCCGCCAGGCGGCCGTACGGCCGTGCGCGTGGCGGGCGGCCTCCTGGCGGGCGCCCGCGGCGGTGGTGACGCGGTCCAGCACGATGGCCATGACGACGATGGCGAGGCCCGCGTTGAACGCCGTGCCGACGTCGAGCGACTGGAGGGCCTGGACGACGGTCTTGCCGAGGCCGGGGGCGTCGATCAGGGCGGCGACGGTCACCATGGCGAGGGCGGCCATGATGGTCTGGTTGACGCCCATGACGACGGTCCGCGCGGACATCGGCAGGAGCACCTTCGTCAGGGTCTGCCGCCGGGTGGCGCCCAGCGAGTCGGCCGCCTCGACGGTGGTGGTCGGCACGGAGCGGATGGCGTGCGCGGTGAGGCGGATGGCGGGCGGCGCCGCGTAGATGAGGGTCGCGATGGTCGCGGAGGCCGGGCCGATGAGGAAGAACAGGGTGAGCGGGGCGAGGTAGACGAAGGTCGGCATCGTCTGCATGAAGTCGAGGAACGGCGTCACGATCCGGTGGACCCGGTCGGACAGGCCCGCCCACACCCCGAGCGGGATCGCGAGGAGCAGGGCCACGAGTACGGCGGAGAGTGTCAGCGCCAGGGTGTCCATGCTCTCCTGCCACAGCCCCTGGAGGCCGAGGAAGGTGAAACCGGCCACGGCGAGCAGCGCGACCTTCCAGTGGCCGACGGCCCAGGAGACGTATCCGGCGAGGCCGACGACCCCCAGCCAGCCGATCTGCGGCACGGGACGGCCGGCCCCCGACTGGGAGATCAGCTCCTGGACGAAGGTGACCAGGGTGTCGACGACGAGCCGGATCTCGTTGAAGAAGTACAGGAACAGCGGGTCGGAGTTGCGGTCCGCGCCGATCGAGTCGTTGACGTCGTTGAACCAGCGGTGCAGATCGGTGAGGTCGGCGGCCGCCAGGGACAGGGTGTGCCGGCCGCGCAGGACGGCGAAGAGCAGCAGCCAGAGCACGAGGATCGCGGCCATGACGAGGGGACGGCCGGGCCTGCGCGCGGTCCGGGGCGGGGGGCCGGGTGCGTCGGTGCCGGTCTCCTCGGGTCTCTCCACGGCGACGGTCATCGGGTGCCGCCGTCCCCTCCGGCGACGACGGCGAGGATCTCCTCGTCGCCGACGATGCCGAGGAGTTCGCCGTCCCGGACGACCTTGACGGGCCGGTCGGCGGCCAGCACCGCCCGGGTGGCCTCGCGCACCACGACGTCCGGGCCCAGCTCCGGGCCGTCGAGCGCGTCACCGTCCTGGGGCGGGCGCATGATCCAGCGCAGGGTCAGGACGTCACCGCGTGGCACGTCCTCGACGAACTCACGGACGTAGTCGTCGGCGGGGGCGCCGACGAGGGCGTCGCCGGTGCCGCACTGGACCGTCCGGCCGTCCCGCATGATCAGGATGCGGTCGCCGAGCTTGAGCGCCTCGGACAGGTCGTGGGTGATGAACACCATCGTCTTGCCGACCTCGCGGTGCAGCCGGACGACCTCGCTCTGCATGTCGCGGCGGATCAGCGGGTCGAGCGCGGAGAAGGGCTCGTCGAAGAAGAGGACGTCGGGGTCGCCCGCCAACGCCCGTGCCAGGCCGACGCGTTGCTGCATACCGCCGGAGAGCTGGTCGGGGTAGGCGTTCTCGTAGCCTGCGAGCCCGACGAGTTCGACGACCTCCTGCGCGCGGCGAAGGCGGTCGCCGCGGCTCATGCCGCGGATCTCCAGTCCGAACGCCACGTTGTCGACGACCCGTCGGTGCGGCAGCAGCCCGAAGTGCTGGAAGACCATGGAGAACTTGCGGCGCCGCAGCTCCCGCAGCCGGGCGGTGTCGGCGCCGCTGATGTCCTCGCCCTCGAAGACGACCTCTCCCGCGGTGGGTTCGATCAGCCGGGTGAGACAGCGCACCAGGGTGGACTTGCCGGAGCCGGACAGGCCCATGACGACGAAGACCTCGCCGGGTGCGACGTCGAAGTGGACGTCGCGCACGGCGGCGGTGCAGCCGGTGCGGTCCATGAGTTCACGGCGGGTCAGTCCGCGCAGCTCCTCGGAGTGCGGCACCCGGTCGGCCTTCGGCCCGAACACCTTCCACAGCCCGCGTACGGAGACGACCGGGGTGGAGTCCGGGTCCTCGGACGGGCCGCGCCGCTGCGGCGGCACCTCGGTGTGAGTGGTCACGGTCGACCTCGTTTCGGCGTTCAGCCGCGGATCCGGTGCTGCGGCCGGTGATGGATGTGCTGCCGGGCGGATGGGGGCATGCGGAAGGCGTCCGGACGGGCCGGCCTCGGTGCGTGGTCCGCGTCCGACGGGCCGGTGTCGCCGCGTCGGGGGCGTGGGGCGCGGGACCGGTTGGGCCGGTGGGGCCGGTTCAGCCGCCCGGACGGTCCGGGCGCCTCGGCACGCGCGCCGCCGTCGCCGCGTGAGGCAGAGGCTCGCGTCGCCGTGGGGGTGCACCCGGCGGGGCGTCGGACCGCCCGGTGGTTTCCGGCCACCGGGCCCCGCCACGCGCCGTCCACGAACAGGTCTGCCACGCGCCGAGCCTTTCGACAGAAGTCGTTGCGCAATGTGCACCCGATTGCTTGTGGTGGAACACCTTTGCGAATCGGCCGACCGGCGTCAAGGGGGCGACGGATGACGATCGCGTATGCCATGCCTTCCCCACGGCACCGCGCGCCGAACGCGGCGACTCCCGGACGCCGGTGCCACGGCTCCCAACTTCCCAGTGGACTAAGGGACTTGTGCGACGAATCCGAGGAGCGCGGCAACGAGTTCCGCCGGGGTGTCCTCCTGGACGAGGTGTCCCGCACCCGCCAGCGGCTCGAACCGCGCGCCGGGCACGAGCGCGGCCAGTTCGCGCCCCTTCGCGACCGGGATCCAGGTGTCCTCCTCGCCCCAGCACACGAGCACGGGGATCGCGATGTCGCCGTAACGGCTCTGGATCTCGTCGGTGTGGCGCTGGTCGGCCTGTGCGATCTGCCGGTAGAACGCCGCCTGCCCGGACGGATCCAGCCAGGGCTCGACGAGCCGTTCGACGACGCCGGGGCGCAGCCCGGGGGCGCTGGCGGAGGAGACGTACGCGCGCACGAGGGCGCCGTGCAGAGCGGGCGGCAACTGCTCGAACACGGCGGCGTGTTCGCGGACCAGGCGGAAGAACGGCGAGCCCCACGGGGCGAGGGCGACCGGGTCGACGAGGGCGAGGGCCCGGTAGCGGGCGCCGTGCAGGAGGTGGGCGCGCAGGGCGACGGCGCCGCCGATGTCGTGCGCGACGACGAGCGGTTCCTCCAGGCCCCAGTGGGCGAGCAGTTCGGCGAGGACGCGGCCCTGGGCGGCCAGGGACACGTCCTGTCCGGCCGCCTTCTCGGACCGCCCGTACCCGGGCATGTCCCAGACGTGGACCCGGTGGTCCCGGGCGAGCGCGCGGGCGACGCCCCGCCAGACGTACGACGAGAACGGGGTGCCGTGCAGCAGGACGACCGGGGGGCCGTCGGGCGGGCCCAGCCGGTCCCAGCGGACGGCGCCGGACGTGCTGGTGAAGGTGTGGGTGAGCGGCCAGTCGGTTCCGGTGGTCATTCCTCTCCCGGGTGGAGGTCGGTGGACACGGTCCCTCCACTCTCGCCGCGGTGCCGGTGGAACGCGACCTTCGCGGGGGCCAGGGGCTCTCTGCCGAGGATCAGGTCGGCGGCCTTCTCGGCGATCATCATGACGGGCGCGTGGACGTTGCCGTTGGTGACGTACGGCATGACCGAGGCGTCCACGACCCGCAGTCCGTCCAGGCCGTGGACGCGCAGACTCGCCGGGTCGACGACGGCCAGGTCGTCGGTGCCCATCCGGCAGGTGCAGGACGGGTGCAGGGCCGTCTCGCCCTCCCGGGCGACCCGGTCGAGGATCCGCTCGTCGGTCTCCACCTCCGGGCCCGGGGAGATCTCGCCCGCGTCGTACGGGGCGAGCGCCTGGCGGCCGAGGATGTCGCGGGCGACGCGGACGGCCTCCACCCACTCGCGGCGGTCCTGTTCGGTGGAGAGGGTGGAGTAGTTGCGGGGAGTTGATGGCGCCGCCGCACAGGATCACCTCGCCGGCGCGGACCTGCCGTAAGCCGCTCGGGCCGCGCCGGTACTCCACGCCCACGGCCCGGCCGCCCTCGAAGAGGACGCGGGTGACCAGGGCGCGGGTCCGCACGGTGAGGTTGGGCCGCGCCGTCGCGGGCCTCAGGTACGCCTTCGAGGCGGAGAGCCGGCGGCCTCGGTGCAGGGTGCGGTCGAAGGCGGCGAAGCCCTCCTGCTTCCTCACGTCGTCGCCAGGCATGCCAGACGCGACGCGTGATACGCACCAGGTTGCGGACGGCGCAACGTGGAGACCCGATCGAGACATGTCCGCCCGGTAACCGTGTTGTTTACTGCGCGTATAGTTTCACTGTGAGCAACTACAGCCCTGACCCGGAGACGCCGACGTCGCAGGCGGGCGGCGTGCAGTCGGTGGACCGCGCCATCACTGTCATGGAGATCCTCGCGCAGCGTGGCGAGGCGGGGGTGAGCGAGGTCGCCGCCGAGATCGACGTCCACAAGTCCACCGCCTTCCGGCTCCTTGGCGCGCTGGAGTCCCGCGGGCTGGTCGAGCAGGCCGGGGAGCGCGGCAAGTACCGGCTCGGCTTCGGCATCGTCCGGCTGGCCGGGGCGGTCACGGGCCGTATCGACATCACCCAGCAGGGCCGCCCGATCTGCGAGCGTCTCGCGGAGGAGCTGGGCGAGACCGTCAACATCGCGGTGATGCAGGAGCATTACGCGATCAACCTCTACCAGGTGCGTGGGCCGGGTGCCATCACCGCGCACAACTGGGTGGGCCAGCTGACCCCGTTGCACGCCACCTCGAGCGGCAAGATCCTGCTCGCGCATCTGCCCGCCGAGGAACGCGCGGCGCTGCTCGCCCGGGCCGGCCTGAAGAAGGTCACCCCGCACACCATCACGGCCCGGACGAAGCTGGAGAAGGATCTGGCGGCGGTGCGGGAGCGCGGATACTCGCTCACGCGTGAGGAGTTGGAGATCGGTCTGCACGCCATGGCGGCACCGGTGCGCGACCGCGACGGCAACGTCATCGCCGCGCTCAGCGCCTCCGGCCCGGCGTACCGGCTCACCGAGCAGCGGATGCACGAGCTGTCCCCGGTGCTGCTCAAGGGCGCCGAGGAGATCAGCCACCGGATGGGGTTCCTGGGCTGACGCCTTCCGTCAGGCGTTCCGTCACCCAGGCGTGGAAGGCCCCGATGTGGTGCTCGCTGGGCACCAGCACGCCGCCCTGGGCATAGAGGCGGGAGCTCATCCCGGGCTGGGTGCGCTCGCAGGCCGCGAAGTCCTGCCGATTGACCCGGTCGAAGAGCTCCACCGACCGGCTGACGTCCGCGCCGCCGTCGACGACGTGCGGGAGGTACAGCCAGTCGCACTCCACGAGGGTGCGATCGACGGAGACCGGGTACATCCGGTGGAAGATCACATGGTCGGGGACCAGGTTGATGAACACCTGCGGTTTGACGGTGATCGCGTAGTAGCGGCGGTCCTGTTCCCCGGCGATGCCGGGCAGCCGGTCCAGGCCCTCGGAGCCGTCGACGGTGAAGCCCCGGACGTCCGCGCCGAACTCGGCGCCGTGGCCGACGTAGTACTGGGCGGCGTAGCCGTCGGCGAACTCGGGCAGCACCTCGGTGAGTTCGGGGTGGATGGTGGCGCAGTGGTAGCACTCCATGAAGTTCTCGACGATGAGCTTCCAGTTCGCCCGTACGTCGTAGGCGATCCGCCGGCCCACCGCCAACTCCTCGATGCCGTAGCGCTCCAGGGACGGGAGGTCGCCGAGGCGGGTGACGACGTCTCCGATCACGTCCTCCTCGAAGGACGGCGGTTCCGGTGCGAGGCACACCCACACATAGCCGAGCCATTCACGGACGGCCACGGTCGCGAGGCCGTACGTGCCGCGCCCGACGTCGGGCATCCTGCTGAGGTTGGGGGCCGCGACGAGCGTGCCGTCGAGTCCGTACGTCCAGGCGTGGTACGGGCATCTGAACGCCCGCCGCACCTCGCCGCCGTCCTCCGTGACGAGCCGGGCCCCGCGGTGCCGGCACACGTTGAGGTAGGCGCGGACGCCGTGGTCGCGGGCCCGGGTGACGAGGACGCTCTCCCGGCCCACGTCGACGGTGCGGAAGGCGCCGGGCCGGGGCAGGTCGGCGGCGCGCGCCACGCAGCACCACATGGCCTCGAAGATGCGCTCCTGCTCCTGGGCGAAGACGCCGGGGTCCGTGTAGGCGGAGCCGGGGAGGGTGGCGATCAGGCTGTCCGGCAGGCCGGTCGGAGTCACGGTGCGCTCCTCGGGGACGTCGGGGAGGGTGAGTTCACGCGCGGGGCGGGGGCGGCCGCGCCGGTCAGGAGGCGGCGGCGAGCTGCCTGCGCCAGCGGGTGAAGAGGCGTGGGCGGTTCATCCCGAGCGCGGCGACGGGGTGCCCGGCCCGGCGGTACACGGCGAGGACGTCGCGGCTCTCGGCGCCCCCCTCCTCCACGGTCACGCTGTCGGCACCGGCGGCGTGCCCCGCGAACTGGATGCGGACGCCGTACTGGTCGGACCAGAAGTACGGCGGCCTGGGGGCTCCCGGTTGTGCCGCCCCCTCGGCCGGCAGGGCGGCGACCGCCGTGTCGGCGCGTTCACGCGCGCTCGTCCAGTGCTCGACGCGGCGGTGCCGGCCGGCCCGCGGGTCGTACCAGTCGGCGCAGTCCCCGACCGCGACCACTCCGGGGAGGCTTGTACTCCCGTGCGCCGAGCAGGTGACGCCGTCCCCCAGGGCGATGCCGGAGCCCGTCAGCCAGGCGACGCAGGGGCGGGCGCCGACGCCGGCCACGACCACGTCGGCCGGGACGGTCCGTCCGTCCTCGAGCAGGACGGCGGTCACCCGCCGCTCTCCGCTCAGCCCCTTGACGCCCACTCCGCACAGCAGCCGCACCCCGTGGTCCGTGTGCAGGCCGGACACGACGGCGCCCATGGCCGCGCCGAGCGGTCCGGCGAGGGGTGTGGGGGCCACCTCCACGACGGTCACGTCGAGTCCGAGGCCGTGCGCGGTGGACGCGACCTCGGCGCCGACGAAGCCCGCGCCGATCACCACCAGCCGTACGCCGGGCGTGAGTTGGGCTCGCAGGGCACGGGCGTCGTCCAGGGTGCGCAGGGTGTGCACTCCGGTCAGACCCCGGGTGCCGGGCAGGGTGCGGGCGGCGGCGCCGGTGGCGACGACCACGCCGTCGGCCCGGATCTCCCGGCCGTCGGCGATCCGGACGGCACGGGTGGTGGGGTCGAGGGCGACGGCCCGGGTGCCGAGCAGCCATTCGGCGCCCAGGTCCTCGTCGTCCGTCTCCAGGGCGAGGTCGGTCTCGTCGACGGTCCCCGTGAGGAACTCCTGGGACAACGGGGGCCTGTCGTAAGGGCGATGGGGTTCGTCCCCGACGAGGACGAGCCGGCCGTCGTAGCCGCGCCGGCGCAGGGAGCGCGCGGCCGACAGTCCGGCGAGGGAGGCGCCGACCACGGCGACGGTCCTCACGCGGGACCGCCGGCCACCCGGACGGTGACGCAGGGCGGCAGGTCGCGTGCCGCGGTGGAGAGCCGGACGTGGATCACACCGTCAACGACGACGATCTCGTGGGTCCGCACCGGGCGCCGGGCGGGCGGGCCGTCGACCGCCCCGGTCCGCAGGTCGAACGCCGAGGCGTGCAGCGGGCATTCGACCGCACTGCCCTCCAGCCAGCCGTCGGCGAGCGAGGCGTCCTGATGGGTGCAGGTGTCGTCGATGGCGAAGAGTTCACCGTCGTCGGTGTGGAACACCGAGACCGGCGGATCGAGATCGAGCCGGAAAACCTCGCCTCGCGGCAGATCCGCAAGACGGCACACGGGAATCATCATGACACCTCGGTGCGTATAGCGAAACGGATTGCGGTGAACGCAACGCCAGTCTGGAGGCGGCCCAGAAGCGTTGTCAAGGAGTCACCGGGCACCGATCCAGCCCCTCTCCGGACCCTCCGAAGATCCCGAACCACCTGCGAAAACAACGGAATCGGCGCCAGCGAGAGCGACCAGCCGGGACGACACTCGCGACCGCCCGTCCACGACGGACCGCCGCACGGCCCGTTCCGCAGGGGGCCCCTTCATGCCATGCTCATGCGAACGTATTCCTGAACAGCGTTCATGTATATGGCCGTTATGGCTTTGAGCGACTCGGAGGCTGGAGATGAGAGCGACGTCCCGATGGGGTGTCCTGCTGATGGCGCTGGCCGCGTTCACCACGGGCGCCGTCCCGGCCGCGACGGCCGACGCGCGGGAGCGGCACACGCCCCGCGTACCGCACACCGTCGTCCTGGACGGCTCCCGCATGCAGCGGACGAAGGTCCGCCTCGACCACGGGGACCCCGAACTCCGGCGCGCGGTGGGGGCGTTGCGCGTCCGGGCCGACGCCTGGCTGGACCAGGGCCCGTGGACGGTCGTCGACAAACCCCGGCCCGCCCCCGGCGGCGACGTCCACGACTATCTGAGCCAGGCCCCCTACTGGTGGCCCACCACTGCCCCGACCGCGGACAACCCGTGGGGCTGCCCGTACGAGCAGCGCGACGGTCAGCGCAATCCCGAGGTCGACTCCGGCACCGACCGCCAGGACGTGGAGAAGACCTTCGACTCGTCCTACGACCTCTCCCTGGCCTGGTACTACACCGGGGACCGCCGGTACGCCGAGAAGGCCGCGCGCGTCCTGCGCACCTGGTTCCTCGACCCGGCCACCAGGATGAACCCGAACCTCGACCACGCGCAGTTCATCCCGTGCCGGTACGACGGCCGCGCCATCGGCATCATCGACTTCTCCCAGTCGTACACCGCCGTCCTCGACGCGGTCGCCCTGCTGGAGACGGGCGCTCCCGGCTGGACGGCGGACGACCGGGCCGCCATGCGGCAGTGGAACGCCGACTTCCTGACCTGGCTCCGGGACAGCGACTTCGGCCGGCAGGAGGCCGCGGCCGCCAACAACCACGGCACCTTCTACGATCTGCTGCTCGCCGGGCTGGCGTCGGCGACCGGCGACCGGGAGCTGGCCCGGCGGACCGTGCGGGACGTGGGCCCCCGGCGTATCGCGCCGCAGATCGCGTCCGACGGCGGGCAGCCCCAGGAACTCGCCCGCACCCGGAGCTGGCACTACTCGACGTTCGACCTGGTCGCCTACACCCGTCTCGCGGCGATCGGCCGTCATGTCGGCGTCGATCTGTGGGCGTACCGGGGACCGGACGGGCAGAGCCTGTTCAAGGCCGTGGACTATCTGCTGCCCGCCGCGACCGGTGCCGCGCCCTGGCCGCATCCGGAGCTGGAGTTCCACCGTTTCGCGGCGACGGACGTCGTGCACGCGGCGGCCGACGCCGGGGACCGCCGGGCACGGCAGGCCGTCCCACTGCTCGAGGAGCCGCCGGGCGGCGATCTGTGGGCCCTGCGCCCGGCGGCGGAACAGCTGGACTCGATCGCGGGGTGACCGGCGGCCCCGCGGGTCAGACCGTGGAGAGGTCGATCGCCCGGTCGACGTCGGCGGGCCGCAGCACCCGCAGGATGCCCTCCAGCAGGTAGTAGTCGGCGTACGGGAGGGAGATCTCGACGCCGTCCTCGGCCGGGCGGTTGCGGGTGCAGCGGGCCACCACCGCGTCCGCCCGGGCCGAGGAGGTCGTCAGGCACGTCTCCGCCAGCGCGGTGAGGATGCGCAGCGCCACCTCGCGGTACCGCTGCCTCCCGGTGACGGCGGCCAGGTCCAGCAGGGCGCAGGCCATGACGGCGCCGGCGGAGGCGTCCTTGACGTCGTGGGGCTGCTGCGGGGCGCGGAAGTCCCACACCGGTATGTGGTCCGGGGTGAGGGCGCCGATGGCGTGGTCGGCGAGGGCGCGGGCGGTGGCGAGGAAGTCGCGGTCGCCGGTCCTGCGGTACATGGTGGTGAACCCGTACATGCCCCACGCCTGTCCGCGCGACCAGCAGGAGGTGGGGCTGTAGCCCTGGACCGTGTCGGGCCCGATCGGGGCGCCGGTGGCCGGGTCGAAGTCGTACACGTGCGGGGTGGAGCCGTCGGGGCGGGGGAAGACGCGCCGCGCGGTCCTCGCGTGCTCGACGGCGATGTCCAGGTAGGTCTCGTCGCCGGTCTGCTCGCTCGCGAACGCCAGCAGGTCGAGGTTCATCATCGTGTCGATGATGACCCGGCCGGCGTTGTTCGGGTCGTCGAGGCCGCCCCAGGCCCGGATGAAACGCCCGCGCGGGTTGTACCGGCGGATGAGCGTGCCCGCCGCCTTCAACGCTCCGGCCCGCCAGGCGTCGTCCCCGGTCAGACGCCACGCGGTCACCCAGGACGGATAGAAGAGGAAGCCGAGGTCGTGGGTGCCGGTGTCGTTCTGGCGGGGTGCCAGCTTCTGCGCCGAGGCGAGGGCCCGGGTGCGGAACGCGTCGTCGCCGCTGTACAGCCACGCCATCCACAGCGTGCCCGGCCAGAAGCCGCCGACCCAGTCGCCGTTCTGGGAGTACACCCACTTCTCGAATCTGGTGCCCACCGGGAAGGCGGTCACCGTGGGTGAGACGGCGGCGAGCTTGTCGACCGCGTAGTCGGCCGCCTCGCGAAGGGTGCGCTGGGCCGATGCGGGTGCCGTCGTCGCCGCGGCCGCGGCCGGTGCCGGTAACGCACCGGCCGTCGCGGCTCCGGCCGCCGTGGCCAGCACAGTACGCCGGGAAAGACTCATGCGGACTCCTCCAACTGCTCGGTGGGGGAACGGAGTTGACCGAGCCTTGCATGAGCCGTGCCGCACTGTACACCCACGTGGGCGATGTTCATCCACCTGAACAGACGGAACGGTCACCTGAACGGATGAGGCTCCTTGACGTCGTCCCGCTCGCCCTCCGCCTGGGACGGCTCCGTCCTCGGGACCTCCGGGTGCTGCTCCGTGGCCGCGCGCTCCGCCGGTTCGTCGCGTTCACCCTCGGCCTGGGACGGGGTGTGCGAGTACAGCCAGCGGTCGTAGTACGAGGCTCCGCTCTTCATGGCCGACCTCCCTCGACGGTTGTCTCCATGCTCCCCCCGGCGCGGGCCGCCGACCAGCTCAGCGGGTCAGCCCCAGCCGGTCGCAGGCGGCCCGCAGCTCCGGGACGCAGATCTGCCCGACGGTGTAGACACCCTCCCGCACCAGGGTCCGCTCCACGTCCTGCGCGGTCACCTCGGTCGGGGTCAGCAGGGTGGCCGGGATGTCCCGTCGGGTGGCGCTGTCGATCGTCGTGGTGGCGACGTCCTCCGCGGACTCGCCCCGGCCGAGCGCCAGGGCCATGGCGGCGGCCGCCTCGGCCTCCTTCTCGAACGGCTTGTACACCGTCATGTACTGCTCGCCCGCGACGATGCGCCGTACGGCCTCCAGGTCGGCGTCCTGCCCGGTGACCGGCGGCGGCTTGTCGACCCCGGCCTTGCGGAACGCGGAGACCACCCCGGCGGCGATGGCGTCGTTGGCGGCCAGGACCCCGCTGATCCGGTCCGCCCCGAGCGCGGAGATCGCGGCCGACATGTTCGCGTGGGCGCTCTCCGGGCTCCAGCCCGCGGTGTCGTAGGACCGGGCGACGGTCACCTGGCCCGCCAGGACGGACAGGGCGCCACGGCGGAACCACCCGGCGTTGGCGCTGCTCGGGTCGCCGTTCATCATCACGACCGTCCGGCCGTCGCCGCGCGCCTTCATCGCCGTCAGCAGCGCCTCGCCCTGGAGTCTGCCGACGCGGGCGCCGTCGAAGCTGACGTACCCGGAGACGGGCCCCTCGGCGAGGCGGTCGTAGGCGACGACGGGCACCCCGGCCCGGCGCGCCTCCTGGATCGAGGAGCGCAGCGCCTTGCTGTCGGCAGGGTCGAGGATGAGCACCTTCACCCCCTTGGTGATCATGGAGGTGACCTGGTCGCGCTGGCGGGCCGCGTCCGCGTCGGCGTTGGCGTACTCCACCCGGCACTCCGGGCACTGCCGCTCGACGTGCTTCTCGATGAGCGGCTTGTCGGCCAGTTCCCAGCGCGGGGTCACCCGGTTCGGCAGGAGCAGGCCGACCGTGAAGCCGTCGCTGCCGCCGGTCCGCTCGTCGGAGCCGCACGCGGCCAGGGGCACCGTCAGCAGACCCGCGACGAGCGCCGCGGCGACGTGCAGCGTACGGGTGCGCATCACAGCTCCCCTCGTCCGGTTCAGGGCGCGCGGCCGCCCGGCACGGCGACCTCGGCCCACACCTGTTTGCCGCCGGCCACCGGGAACGACCCGTGGGCCTCCGACACCGCCTCCACCAGCAGCAGCCCCCGGCCGCCGGTCGACTCCCAGTCCACGACGACCGGCTTGGCGGGCGCCCGCGGCGAGGAGTCGACGACGCACACCCGCACCCGGTCGCCGCGCAGGATCAGATCGAGGCGGACCGAGCCCTGGGTGTGCATGAGGGCGTTGGTGACCAGCTCCGACACCACGAGCAGCACCGCGTCGGCCGCCTCCTCGACATGCCAGCGGCGCAGGGTGCGCGCGGTGAACCGGCGGGCGTGCATCACGGCGTCGGGCAGCCGCCACACCACCCAGCCGGCCCGCAGCGGCTTGGTCCGCATGCCGTCGTAGCGCAGAAGCAGCAGCGCCACGTCGTCCTCGCGGCGGCCGAGGTCGCCGAGCAGCTGGTCGGCGGTGCGGGGCAGATCGGCGGGGTCGGCGGCGGCGAGCGCGGCCCGGGTGCGCTCCATGCCGACGTCCAGCGGCAGGTCGGCCGCCTCCACGAGACCGTCGGTGACCAGCGCGAGCACGGTGCCGGTGCCGAGCGCGACCGCCGTCATGGGGAACTCCGCGTCCGCGAGGACGCCGAGCGGGGGCCCGCCCTCGACCAGCACCTCCTCGGTGGTGCCGTCCGGGTGGCGCAGCAGGGGTGCCAGGTGCCCGGCCCGGACGAAGAGGAAGTTGCCCTCCTCCATGTCGAGCTCGACGTAGCAGCAGGTGGCGAAGAGGTCGGTCTCCATGCCGGTCAGCAGGCGGTTGGCGTGCGCCATGACGACGTCGGGCGGGTGCCCCTCGACGGCGTAGGCCCGGACCGCCGTCCGCATCTGGCCCATGATCGTGGCGGCGCCCGCGCTGTGGCCCTGGACGTCGCCGATGACGAGGGCGACCCGGTCGTCGGAGAGCGCGATGACGTCGTACCAGTCGCCGCCGACCTGCAGTCCGCGCCGGGCGGGCAGATAGCGGGCGACGGCCGTGCCGCCGGGCAGCTCGGGCAGGCGCCGCGGCAGCAGGCTGCGCTGCAGCATGGTCGCCAGTTCCTGCTCGGCGTCATGGGCGTGTGCCCGTTTGAGTGCCTGCCCGACCAGCGCGGCGGTGGCGGTCAGCAGCGACCGCTCCTCGGGGCTGAACTCGTGCGGCCTCTCCCAGCCGACCAGGCACACCCCGGCGACACTGCCCTTGGCGGGCAGCGGCAGCACGGCCAGCCCTCCGGAGCCGATGCCCGCGAGCGCGGGTTCCAGGGGCGTCCCGGCGGGCCACAGGTCCATCCGGCCGTCCCGCAGGGCGAGTTGCAGCGTCGGTACGGCCGCGATCGGGGCGTCCGGCCACTCCGAGCGCCACTGCGCCTGCCACACCTGGGGCCAGGCCGACGGTTCGGGCGGGTCGAGGAGGGTGACCACGAGCCGGTCGTCGCGGATGTCGGCCAGTGCCACCCGGTCGGCGCCCAGCGGCTCGCGCAGCGCGGTGACGGCGACCCGGCCGACGTCCTCGACGGTCACGGCGTCGTCGAGGGCGGCGGTGAGCCACTGGATCCGGGACACGTCGTCGGTGGTGCCGTGCTCCACGGAGGTGGCGGTGACGACGCCCAGCACCTCCTCGGGCCGGTCGTCGGCGGCGGGCCGCACCCGGCAGCTCAGGCTGAGCCAGCGCAGCTCGCCGGAGGGGCGGCGGACGCGGAACTCCAGTTCCCGGCGGACGGGGGCCTGCGTGGTCGGTTCGAGGACGGCCATCAGCGCGGGCATGTCCTCGGGGACGGCGTGCGCGAGCAGGGACTCCACCTTGCCGTCGAAGACGTCGGGGGTGGTGCCGACCAGGCCGAGCAGGGTCTCGTCGGCGTCGATCAGACCGGTCTCGGGGACGAGGACGAAGGAGCCGGCGCGCATGGCGTGCAGGGCGCGGGCGAGCAGGAGGGTGGGCGCGGACCCGGCGGGTTCGGCGTCGAGCAGCCGGCCGACGGTGTCGGCGTAGCACTCCAGGAAACGTTGCTGGCCGGCGTCGAAGCCGTCGGCGGAGGTGCCGACGACGACGAGGCAGCCGAGCCAGCCGTCCCGGCCGCGCAGCGGGAGCGCACCGAGGGAGGTGGTCCGCGGGGGCGGCGGGGTGGGTGCCCCCTCCGGGTAGGACGCCAGGGCGGCGGCGTTCAGCCACAGCGGCCGGCCGGTGCGGAAGGCGTGGGCGGCGGCCGAGCCGCCGGTCGTGGAGAGGGTGGGCGGCAGCCGGCGTTCGGGGGACTCCAGGCCGGCCGAGTCGAGCAGCCGCAGCTCGGGTTCGTCCGGGTCGGCCACGTAGACGGCGGCGAGGGCTGTGCCGGCGAAGGCCAGGGCGCGCTCGCCCGAGGCGGCCTGCTCCGCGGTCAGCGCGGCACCGGTGCCCGTGGTGCCGGCCTCCGGTGCGTCCGGCTCCGGAACTCCGGCCCGGGCACGGCCGTCATGAGGCATGTCCGCAACCTTCCTCCCGTCCCTGCCGGAGGTGCTGGGGGAGATCGGGGGCACCCTCACGCGGTGGGCGCACGGGAACCCGGGACACCAGAATTACATATCCGGATGACCCGGACATATTTCTTCCCGGACGTCTCCGTCCGCCGTGCGACGCGCCCCGGTGGCGGCGCCATCACTGCGTTCGCCCTTCGACCTGGCCGGTGTCAGACTGACCAGGTGGTCGTCTTGCCGCTGCCACGGAGCACGCACCGGCCGGCAGCCGGGTCCGGGCGCGTGGCCGCACGGTCGGCCCGCCTTCCACCCGGCCGGGCGCGTGCCGCCTGAGCCGGCCGGCGGGTGGGCGACTCCGCCGCCCCGCGCCGCACTCCACCGGCTCCGCCGCCGCGCCACGGCATCGCCGCTCCGGCGGTGCCGCGTCGGCACGTTCGGGAGGTCTTCCGTATGAGAGTTCGCATACGGGACACCGCCGTCGCCCTGCTCGCGGCCTCCACCGCCGTCGCCGCCGGAGCCTGCGGGTCGGACGGCGGGGGCGGCACCGACGGCGGCGACGGCCCGAAGATCGGGATCCTCCTGCCGGACAACACGACGGCACGCTGGGAGACCCAGGACCGGCCGCTGCTGGAGAAGGAGATCGCGGAGCGCTGCGGCGACTGCACGGTCGAGACCGCCAACGCGAAGGCGGACGTGGCGGCCCAGCAGCAGCAGATGGACTCGATGATCGCGAACGGCGCCGACGCGCTGTTGCTGGTGGCGGTGGACGCCCGGGCGATGGCGTCGGCGGTCCGCAAGGCGGAGGCGGACGGCATCCCGGTCGTCGCCTACGACCGGCTGGCCGAGGGGCCGGTCTCGGGGTTCGTCAGCTTCGACGGCGAGCAGATCGGCAGACTGCAGGGCACGGCCCTGCTGCGGGCCATGGGCGACGAGGTGCCCGGCGCCGAGATCGTCATGATGAACGGCGACCTGAGCGACCCCAACGCGGTGCTGTTCAAGCGGGGCGCGCTGTCCGTGCTGCGGGGCAAGGTGAAGATCGGCAAGGCGTACGACACCCTCCAGTGGCGGCCGGAGGCGGCCAACCAGAACATGTCCGCCGCCATCGCGGCCCTGGGCGGCGAGGGCATCGACGGCGTGTACGCGGCCAACGACGGGCTGGCCGCCGGCAGCATCGCCTCCCTGCGCGCCAACCAGGTGCGGCCGCTGCCCCCGGTGACCGGACAGGACGCGGAACTCGGCGCCGTGCGCCGCATCGTCGCCGGCGAGCAGTACATGACCGTCTACAAGCCGTTCCGCCCGGAGGCGACCGCGGGCGCCGAGATGGCCGTGGCGGCGGCCCGCGGGGAGAACCTGGGCCGGGTGGCCGGCGACGACGTGACGACCCGGGACGGGCACGAGGTGCCTGCGGTGACGCTCGCCCCCGTCCCCGTGACCGTGAACAACATCGAGGACACCGTGGTGAAGGACGGCGTCTACACGGTCCGCCAGATCTGCATTCCGGACCTCGCCGCCGCGTGCCGTACGGCAGGGCTGACCTGACCACCGGTCCGGCCCGGCCGGACGCCAGGGAAGGAGATCGTCCCCGTGTCCTCTCCCCCACTGCTGGCCCTGCGCGGCGTGAGCAAACGCTACGGCGCCGTGGAGGTCCTCATGGACATCGACCTGGAGATCCGGGCCGGCCAGGTCGTCGCGCTCCTCGGAGACAACGGTGCCGGCAAGTCGACGCTGGTCAAGGTGATCTCCGGGGTGTCCCCCGCCGACCGGGGCGTCATCGAGTGGCAGGGCCGCGCGGTGCAGATCCGGCGGCCGGCCGACGCCCGCGAGCTGGGGATCGCCACCGTCTACCAGGACCTCGCGCTGTGCGGGAACCTCGACGTCGTCGGCAATCTGTTCCTCGGCCGCGAGATCCGCCGGTACGGCTTCCTCGACGAGATGGAGATGGAGCGCCGCACCCTGCAGCTGCTGAAACGGCTGACCCGGGCGGTCCCCGACCTGCGGGCGCCCGTGGTGTCCCTGTCCAGCGGGCAGCGGCAGACGGTGGCCATCGCCCGCTCGCTCCTCGGCGACCCGCGGCTGATCCTGCTGGACGAGCCGACGGCGTCCCTGGGGCTCCAGCAGAGCACCGAGGTCATGGACCTGGTGGACGAACTGCGCGACCGGGGCATGGGCGTGCTGCTCATCAGTCACAACATGGGCGACGTGAAGGCCCTGGCGGACCGGGCCGTCGTGCTGCGGCTGGGGCGCAACAACGGCTTCTTCGACGTGAACACGGCCTCGCAGGAGCAGATCATCTCGTCCATCACCGGCGCGACCGAGAACACGCCCCGCCGGCCGGCGCACCAGGAGGCGGCGTGGTGAAAGGGACCCCCACGAGGACGGAGGACCGGACCACCGGGACCGCGGCTCCCCCCGCCGGGGACGGCCACGGCTCCCGGGGGCGGGCGGCGGGAGACGCCGTCAAGCGGTGGATCGCCGAGGGCCGGCGCAGGCTGCGGGCCGGTGAGGTCGGCTCGCTCCCGGTGGTGGTCGTGCTGACCATCGTCTGGATCACCTTCCAGTCCCTCAACGACAACTTCCTCTCCCCGCGGAACCTGTCCAACCTCAGCGTGGACATCGTGGGCACCGGCCTGATCGCCGTGGGCATCGTCTTCGTCCTGCTGCTCGGCGAGCTGGACCTGTCCGTCGGGGCGATCAGCGGGCTCGCGGCGGCCGTGTTCGCCGTGCTGAACGTGCAGAACGGCGTGCCCGAATGGCTGGCGCTCGTCATCGCCGTCCTGGCCGGGACCGCCGCGGGCGCCGTGCAGGGCTACAGCTTCGCGAGAACCCGGGTGCCGGCGTTCGTCGTCACCCTCGCCGGGCTGCTCACCTGGAACGGGCTGATGCTCTACATCCTGGGCACCAGCGGCACCATCAACCTCGACGAGAACGGCCTGGTGGCCAAGCTGACCGGCTACTACTTCAACCAGGACGCCGTCGCCTACGCCATCGCCGCCGTGGCGGTGGGCCTCGTCCTGCTGGTGTCGTGGCTGGACCGGCGGCGCCGGGTGGCCGCCGGGATGCCGCACCGGTCGCTCCAGGTGATCGTCGCGCGGGCCGGCGGGCTCGCGGTGATCGCCTTCGTCTCCGCCTATGTGCTCAACCGCTTCCAGGGGCTGCCGCTGGCGTTGCTGATCTTCCTCGTGGTGGTGGCCGGCCTCGACATCGTGCTGCGCCGCACGCACTACGGACGGCAGGTGTACGCCCTCGGCGGCGGGGTGGAGGCCGCGCGCCGGGCCAGCCTCGGGGTGACCCGGGTGCAGACGGCGGTCCTCGCGGTGTCCGGCACCATGGCCGCCGTCGGCGGTCTGTTCCTGGCCTCGCGCATCACCTCGGTCAGCCAGAGCTCGGGCTCGGGCGTCCTGCTGCTCAACGCGATCGCGGCGGCCGTGATCGGCGGGACCAGCCTGTTCGGCGGGCGGGGCTCCACCTGGTCGGCGGTGCTCGGCATGCTCGTCATCCAGTCGATCGCCTCGGGCATGGCCATCACGGACACCCCCGCGGCCATCCAGTTCATGATCACCGGAGGTGTGCTGTTCGCGGCGGTCGTCATCGACGCGCTGTCCCGCCGCTCGCAGGAAACCCACGGCCGCGCGTGACCCCGCGCGGGCGGCGCCGGGCAGCCGGGAGGTGAGGGCGTTGATGGCCGTCAACCCGACCGACGGCGACGCGGTCCTGGCCACGTTCGGCGCCCTCGGCGTCCTGGTGGTGATCTTCGCCGAGTCCGGTCTGCTGGTGTTCGGCTTCTTCCTGCCCGGCGACACCCTGCTCCTGCCGGCCGGGGTCCTGTGCGCGGCCGGCGCGGGCCAGGGACCGCACCTCGTGCTGTGGCAGGTCCTGCTGTGCGCGGCGGCCGGGGCCCTGCTCGGCGGCCAGGTCGGCTATCTGATCGGCCGGCACGGCGGCCGGGCGCTGCTGGCCCGCACCTCCAGACCCCGGGTGCGCGAGGCGGCGGCCCGCGCGGAGACCCTGCTCGCCCGGTACGGCTACGGCAAGGCGCTGGTGATCGGCCGTTTCGTGCCGCTGGTGCGCACGGTCCTGCACCCGGCGGCCGGCGCGCTCGGCGTCCCCGCGCGCACGTTCACGGTGTGGCAGATCGTCGGTGGACTGCTCTGGTCGCAGAGCCTCGTCCTGGCCGGCTACGCCCTGGGCCACTCCGTCCCGGACATCGAGTCCTATCTGCTCCCTCTGATCGCCGTCGTCGTGGTGCTCTCCCTGCTGCCCGCCCTGCCGGTCCTCGCCCGGGCCCGGCGCGAGCGGCGCGACCGCTGACCCCGGCGGCACACGCCGCAACCCCCTCGCAACGTCGGGTGTGATGCGCTGGGCGCATGTATGAGGAGACCCCGCGCGTCGAACTCACACCCGCCGCCGCCGATCTGCTGCGGCGGCTGCACGCGGTCCACGGGCCGCTGATGTTCCACCAGTCCGGCGGCTGCTGCGACGGCAGCGCGCCCATGTGCTACCCGGAGGGCGAGTTCCGCACGGGCGGCTCCGACGTGCTCCTCGCCGAGCTCGACGTCGAGGGGGTGGCGGAGCCGGTCACGTTCTGGATGTCACGGAGCCAGTACGAGGCGTGGCGGCACACCCGGTTGATCGTCGACGTGGTCGAGGGGCGGGGCAGCGGCTTCTCCCTGGAGGCACCCGAGGGAGTGCGTTTCCTGATCCGTTCCCGCGTCGTCGGCGCTCGCTGACGCCGCAGGTCATCGCCGTCTGGTGCACTTCCCCTGAGTCCTGCCACATTTGACGTGACCTCAGGGGGGATCGTGACGCTTCGTCGGAGAAGATTCGGCACGGCCCGGGCGGCGCTCACGCTGCTCACGGCACTCGGCTCGCTGGCCGGCGCGGCCCTGACGGGGGCGGCACCGGCCGGCGCCGCGCAGCGGGGCACGACGATCGCGCCGGGCGTGGTCTACGACCGGTTCGACATCGCGGCGGCCAGGGGCACCGCGCACGCCCATGTCCTCACCGTCGACCTGCGCGACCGGCGGGTCCGGCTGGGCCTGCTGCACCCCGGCGCGGTGGCCGCCCGGGCGGCCGTCTCCCGGCAGGCGGCCGCGCAGGGCGCCGTCGCCGGGGTGAACGGCGACTTCTTCAACATCAGCGAGACGCAGCACCCCGGCGTCCAGGCGACCGGCGCGAGCGTGGGACCGGCGATCGCGCGGGGCCGGGCCGTGAAGGGCGCCGTGCCCGCAGGGCAGCGCTTCGGACCGGCGCTGCCGCCCGGCACCGGCACCGAGGACGTCTTCGGGGTGGGCGCCGACCGCCGGGCCCGGCTGGACCGGCTGCGGCTCACCGGGTCCGTACGCACCCCGGAGGGCGTGCTGGCGTTACGCGGTCTGAACCAGTACGCGCTGCCGGTCGGCTCGATCGGGGCGTTCACCCCGGCCTGGGGCAGCGCGTCGCGGGTGCGGGCCACGTGCGGCACGGACACCGACCGGGCGGCCCCGTGCAGCACGGACACCTACGAGGTCACGGTCCGTCGCGGCCGGGTCGTGTCGGCCTCGGACACCCCCGGCAGCGGCCCCGTCACCGCGGGCACGACCGTGCTCGTGGGGCGCGAGGAGGGGGCGCGGCAGCTGCGGAAGCTCTTCGTGGGCGAGCGGGTGGCGGTACGGCACCGGCTGGTGGCGGCGACGTCCCGGGTGCCGTACCGCTTCGCGCTCGGCGGGTATCCGGTGCTGGCCGGCGGACGGCCGCTGCCCGGCCTGGACGACCGGACGTCGGCGGTGCGCACCGCCGTCGGCATCGCGGACGGCGGCCGGCGCGTGGTGCTGCTCGCGCTGGACGGCGCGCCGCAGTACCGCACCGGCCTGACGATCGCGGAGGTGGCCGGGGTCATGCGGGCGCTGGGGTCGACGGCCGCCTTCAGCCTGGACGGCGGCGGTTCCTCGACGCTGGTCGCGCGTGAGCCGGGCGCATCGGCCGTCTCGGTGCGCAACCATCCGTCCGACGGCACGGAGCGCCCGGTCGCCAACGGCATCGGCGTGTTCTCGACGTCCTGACGCTCAGGGCCTGAGGCCGCTGACGATGTCCGCCGTGGCGGTCAGGCCGCTGTGGATGGTCGGCGCCATGCTGGTGCTGGCCAGATAGAAGCCCAGCAGCAGGCACACCAGCGCGTGGGTGACCTTCAGCCCGCCGTTGCGGATGAAGATCACCGCCAGAATGAACAGCAGCAGCACCACCGAGATGGAAATGGCCATCGTCAACCTCCTCCGCCACGCCGAATCGCCCGGTTCACGGCGTTCGGCCGCAAGTGTGGCGTAGCGAAGGGTTCGTCCGGGCGGCTGACCTGTCCTCCGAACGTGTGATGTTGCGCGTCGAACGGCTAGATACGGCGGTGGCTGTCGAGGAAGGCCTCCAGGCCGGCGAGGTCGTCGGTGTTGAGGTGGTCGACGCCGGCGGCGAGCAGTTCGGTCCAGAGGGCGTCGCGGGCGGGGCCGGGCGTGTCGGGGGTGGCCCAGAAGCGGACGCGCTGACCGCGGGAGTGGGCGGCGTCGGTGAGGGCGTGCAGCTTGCGGCGCTCGGCGTCCGGGAAGGGGCCGGAGCCGAGCCAGGTGAAGTTGAGCGTCCAGTTGTCGCTGATCAACGGGATGAGGGAGGCGGGCGCCGCGGTGCCGAGGTCGCTGAGCCGGCCGTCGTAGAAGGCGCGGCGGAACGTCTGGGCCTCCATCGGGGCGCGGGCGGCGCGGTCCCCGGAGATCACGGCGGTGACCGGACCCGGGTGCACCCGGCCGTGGGCGTACGTCGTGAACAGGTGGCGGTGACGGGCGAGGAGCCGGTCGAGGGCGAGGTAGGTCGAGGAGCCCTCGGTCTTGAGGTCGATCAGCAGCTGGAAGGAGCGGCGGGCACCGGCGTACACCCGGCCGTGGTGGGCGCGGACGCGGGCGGCGAGCGGGTCGAGGTACAGGGTCTCCAGGGTGCGGGCGGGGTCGAGGTCCTCGGGGTCGTGCGCCACCAGGAGCCGGCCGTCGACGAGGTGGACGTCGGCCTCGACGCTGCCGAAGCGGTGGTCGAGGGCGTCGAGGAGGGGCCGCGGGTGCTCGTAGTCGTTGTGGGCGTGGGCCCGCCACAACGGGCGGGGGTGGTGCGGGTGTTCGCCGGCCTGCGCGCGGGCCACGGGGAGGGCGGCCGCGCCGGCGAGGGCGGCGCCGAGGGTGGTGAGGGCTCTGCGACGGGTGGTGAGGGCCATGCTTCGCCTCCGTGTCGGGCCGGACGGGACCGCAGTGAGTATGCGGTCCCGAGGAGCCCGAACAGCAGGGGCGGGGGCGGGAATTGGCCGAACCGCCGCCCCTCGTTCACTTCACCGGCGCAGCGCGCACGGAAGAGCCGAGAAGCCCACCCCTGGTCGTCGGGGTGGGCTTCTCGCGGGGTCCGCTCCGTCGCGTCAGGGTGCGCGGAGGTCGACCAGTTCGGCCAGCGCCTCCCGGTGCGTGCCCGCCGTGCCGTAGGCGAGGGAGTCGGCCTTGGCCCGCTTCAGATAGAGGTGGACCGGGTGCTCCCAGGTCATACCGATCCCGCCGTGCAGCTGCAGGGCCTCCTCGGCGGCGCGGACGGCCACCGGGGCGGCGTAGGACTGGGCGACGGCGACCGTCACATCGGTGTCCTCGCCGGTCGCCAGCGCGTCGGCGGCCGCGCGGGCGGCGGCGCGCAGATTGACGACCTCCAGCCACAGCTGGGCGAGCCGGTGCTTGAGCGCCTGGAAACCGCCGACGGGGCGGTTGAACTGCCTGCGCTCCTTCAGATGGCGGACGGTCTCCGTCAACATCCACTCGGCCAGGCCGAGTTGCTCGGAGGCGAGCAGTCCGGCGCCGGCGCGCAGGGCACGCCGGACGGCGGGTTCGGCGTCGCCGAGCAGCCGCCCGGGGGTGCCGTCCAGGGTGACCGTGGCGACGGGCCGGGTCAGGTCCAGGGAGGGGCGCGGTGTGATCGTCACGGCGTCGGCGTCGACCGCGTACAGCCCGCCGTCGTCGGCCGGCACCAGCAGGACGTCGGCGGCGACGGCGTCCGCGATGCCGGTCAACTCGCCGTGCAGCGCGCCGCCTTCAAGGCGTACGGCCTTGTAGGCGCCGCCCGCGGCGGTGTTCAGGGAGAGCGCGAGCGCGGCGACGGTCGTCGCGGACGCCAGCCGGCCGAGCAGTTCGTCGTCCCCGCACTCCAGCAGCGCCTCGGTGGCCACGACGGCGCTGGTCAGATACGGCACCGGGGCGACGGCCCGCCCCAGTTCCTCCAGGACGACGGCGGCCTCGCGGTGCGTGGCGCCCTGTCCGCCCAGTTCCTCGGGGATCAGCAGACCGGCGAGCCCCATGGTCCCGGCGAGCGCCTTCCAGGCCGCGATGTCGTGCGGCGCGTCGGACTCGGTGCGGGCGATGACGCCGGGGGCGTCGCAGTGGTCGGCGAGCAGGTCCCGCACGGCGGCCCGCAGCGCCTCTTCCTCCTCGGAGTACAGCAGGTCGGGCTGTGTGCTCATCGGGCGAGGTCCTTCCAGGCGACGTCCTTGTCGGTGCGCGGCTCGGCGGGCAGGCCCAGGACGCGCTCGGCGACGATGTTCAGCAGGACCTCGCTGGTCCCGCCCTCGATGCTGTTGCCCTTGGAACGCAGATAGCGGTACCCGGCGTCGCGGCCGGTGAAGTTCACCTGCTCCGGCCGGCGCATGGTCCAGTCGTCGTACAACAGGCCCTCCTCGCCGCGCAGTTCGACCTCCAGGCCGCTGATCTCCTGGTTGAGGCGGGCGAAGGCGAGCTTCATGCCGGCGCCCTCCGGGCCGGGCTGCCCGGCGACGAGCTGCTGGCGCAGCCGTTCGGCGGTGAAACGGGACACCTCGGCGTCCACCCACAGCTTCAGCAGCCGCTGGTGCAGGTCGTGGGTACGCAGTTCGGGGCGGTCGCGCCAGGTCTTGGCGACCGGGCCGATCATGCCGCCCTCGCGGGGCAGCCGCATGCCGCCGATGGCGACGCGCTCGTTGTTGAGGGTGGTCTGGGCGACCCGCCAGCCGTCACCGACCTCGCCGAGCCGGCGGCTGTCGGGGATGCGGACGTCGGTGAGGAACACCTCGTTGAACTCGGCCTCGCCGGTGATCTGCCGCAGCGGACGGACCTCGACACCGGGGTCGGTCATGTCGCACAGGAAGTAGGTGATGCCCGCGTGCTTGGGCACGTCCGGGTCGGTACGGGCGATGAGGATGGCCCAGCGGGCGAGATGGGCGCTGGACGTCCACACCTTCTGCCCGTTGACGACCCATGTGTCGCTCTCACGCACCGCGCGCGTTCCGAGCGCGGCCAGGTCGGAGCCGGCGCCGGGCTCGCTGAAGAGCTGGCACCAGACCTCCTCGCCGGTCCACAGAGGCCGCAGGAAGCGCTGCTTCTGCTCCTCGGTGCCGTACTTGAGGATGGTCGGGGCGGCCATGCCGAGGCCGATGCCGATGCGGCGCGGGTCGTTGTCGGGGGCGCCGGCGGCCTCCAGTTCGGCGTCCACGACGACCTGGAGGGAGCGGGGCGCGCCGAGGCCGCCCAGGCCCTCGGGGTAGTGCACCCAGGCGAGGCCCGCGTCGAAGCGGGCGCGCAGGAAGTCCAGGCGGTCGGTCGTGGCCGGCGGGTGCGCGGCCAGCAACTCCTGGGTGCGCCGGCGCAGTTCGACGGCGTCGGTCATGCCGCTCCTCCTTCGGTGAGTCCCGGGACCACGGCGACGCGGCCGGTGGTGACACCGTCGGCGACCCGCTGCACGGCGGCCGCCGCCCCGCCCAGCGGGACGCGCTCGCTCACCAGCGGCTTGACGGCGCCCTGAGCGGCCAGCTCGGTGAGCCGCTCGTGACAGTGCTGGACCAGCTTGGGGTTCCTGGTGTTGTACAGGCCCCAGTGCAGGCCGAGGATCGAGTAGTTCTTCACCAGGGCGTGGTTGAGGGCGGGGCTCGGGACGGTGCCGCTGGCGAAGCCCAGGACGACGATCCGGCCCTCGAAGGCGACGACCTTGGCGGACTGCGCGTAGGCCGCGCCGCCGACAGGGTCGTAGACGACGTCGGCGCCGCGTCCGCCGGTGGCCTCCTTGACGGCGGCGATGACGTCCTCGGTGTGCCGGTCGACCACCACGTCACAGCCGAGTTCCCGGGCCACGGCCGCCTTGGCGGCGCCGCCCACGACACCGATGACACGGGCGCCGGCCGCCTTGCCGAGCTGGACGGCGGCGCTGCCGACGCCGCCCGCGGCGGCGTGGACCAGCAGGGTCTCGCCGGCTTCGAGGCGCGCGCGGCGGTGCAGGCCGAACCAGCCGGTCTGGTAGCCGATGTGCAGGGCGGCGGCCTCGGCGTCGTCGAGGGCGTCGGGCGCGGGCAGCAGGGCGGCGGCGTCCGCGACGGCGTACTCGGCGAAGCCGCCGTGGGGCAGCGCGGGGTTGGCGAGGACGCGGCGGCCGTCCTCGGTCTCGCCGCAGATCTCCACACCGGGCGTGAAGGGGAGCGGGGGCCGCACCTGGTACTGACCCCGGCACATCAGCGCGTCCGGGAAGTTGATGTTCGCGGCACGCACCTTGAGCAGGACCTGGCCGTCGCCGGGCGTGGGCGTCCCGACGTCCGCGAGCCGCATCACCTCGCTCGGCTCGCCGTTCTCGTGCACTTGCCATGCCTGCATGCGGTGCCTCCACGGGGGACTGCGTCGTCTGACCGGGGTCGGTTGGCATACTAAGCGGTCGCTTGCCGTTCAGGGAACCGTCGGTCGCGTCACGCCTGCCGCGGCCGCGCCCTCACGTGCATCCGCTCGCCCTGCGGCCCGAAGAGACTCAGGAACTCCACCGGCCCCTCCCCGGTCGAGCCGAACCAGTGCGGGACCCGGGTGTCGAACTCGGCGGCCTCCCCGGCCGTGAGCACCACGTCGTGGTCGCCCAGCACGAGCCGCAGCCGGCCGGACAGGACGTACAGCCACTCGTAGCCCTCGTGGGTGCGCGGCTCCGGGGGGCAGCTGCGCTGCGGTTCGAGCACCTTGAACGCCTGCAGGCCGCCGGGCTGGCGGGTGAGCGGCCAGTGCTTGCGGCCGTAGCGCTCGATGGGCTCGGTCGCGCGCACCCTCGGGTCGCCGACGACCGGGTTGCCGACCAGTTCGTCCAGCGGCACCTGGTGGGCGCGGGCGATCGGCAGCAGCAGCTCCAGGCTGGGGCGGCGCAGGCCGGACTCCAGCCGGGAGAGCGTGCTCACCGAGATGCCGGTGGCCTCGGACAGCGCGGCGAGCGTCACCTCGCGCTCCTTGCGCATCCGGCGCAACCTGGGTCCCACACCGGCAAGGACATCGTCGTCACTCATGGTCTCGTCCGTCATACGGCCATTGCAGTTTCGGCAAACTTGTTTGTCAATCCCGCATTCCGAGCCGCACGGTGCGGGTGGAGGTGGTCATCGTGACCGAGACATACGAAGTGATCGTGATCGGCGGGGGCGCGGCCGGGCTGTCCGCCGCGCTCGTCCTGGGCCGCGCCCGGCGCCACACCCTGGTCGTCGACGCCGGGGAGCCGCGCAACGCGCCCGCCGCCCATATGCAGGGCTATCTGACCCGGGACGGCGTGCCGCCCGCCGAGTTCCTGGCAAAGGGCCGGGAGGAGATCGCGCGGTACGGCGTGGAACTGGTCCGGGACCGGGCGGTGGACGTCTCCCGGGATGGGGACACCGGCGACTTCACGGTCGAGCTGGCGGGCGGCCGGAGCGTCGGCGCCCGGCGCCTGATCGTCGCCACCGGACTCAAGGACGAGATGCCGTCCGTCCCCGGCGTCGCCGAGCGCTTCGGCACGGACGTGCTGCACTGCCCGTACTGCCACGGCTGGGAGGTCCGCGACCGGGCCTTCGGCGTGCTGGCGACCACGCCGCTGAGCGCCCACCAGGCGATCATGGTGTCGCAGTGGTCGAAGGACGTGGCCTTCTTCCTGCACGAGGTCGCCGAGTCCGACCTCACGGACGACGACGTGCGCCGGCTCGCGGCGGCCGGTGTGAAGGTGGTCCCCGGCCGGGTGGCCGAACTGACGGTCGAGGGCGACCGGCTCACCGGCGTCCGCCTGGCCGACGGCACGCCGCACACACGCGAGGTGCTGTTCGTCGCCCCGCGCCCGGTCCCGCAGACCGGTCTGCTGGAGAAGCTCGGCGCCGAGCTCCACGAGACCCCGTTCGGCTCCTACCCCGTGGTCGACGCCACCGGCCTCACCTCGGTGCCGGGCGTCTGGGCGGCGGGCAACGCGATGGGCTTCTCCGAGCAGGTGATCAACGCGGCGTCGGCCGGCTACCGCGCCGCGGCCACCCTCAACGGCGAGCTCCTCTTCACAGACCTGGACGCCGGATCATAGGAACGCCGCGAGCAGAAACGCCCTGAAGGGGCGCGGGGAACCGCGCGACAGACCCCAACGGCGCCGCAGCGGACCAACACACCGCAACCGCGCAGGTGTGGACCGGCGTCGAAAACCCCAGGATGGTTCGCATGCTGCTGACCCGTCTGGCCAACGTGTCCCAAGAGGTCGCCGCGACATCGGCACGGTCCCGGAAGATCGCTCTGCTCGCGGAGCTCTTCCGGGACGCCGAGGCGGACGACGTCCCCCTCGTCATCCCGTATCTGGCGGGACGGCTGCCCCAGGGGCGGCTCGGCGTGGGCTGGAAGGTGCTGAGCCGACCGGTGCCCCCGGCCGCCGAGCCCACCCTGACCGTGCGTGAGGTCGACGCCCGCCTCACCGCGCTCGGCAAGGTGTCCGGCGCCGGTTCGCAGGCCGAACGGACCCGCCTCGTCGGTGAGTTGTTGGGCGCGGCGACCGAGGACGAGCAGCGCTTCCTGCTCGGCCTCATCACCGGCGAGGTCCGCCAGGGCGCCCTGGACGCCGTGGCCGTGGAGGGGCTCGCGCAGGCCACCGGGGCGCCGCCCGCGGACGTACGCAGGGCGGTGATGCTCGCCGGTTCCCTGCAGAGCGTCGCGCAGGCGCTGCTCGCGGACGGCCCGGAGGCGCTGGCCCGCTTCCGGCTCACGGTCGGCCGGCCGGTGCTGCCGATGCTGGCGCACACCGCGTCCACGGTGTCCGAGGCGGTCGGCAAACTGGGCGACTGCGTGGTCGAGGAGAAGCTGGACGGCATCCGCGTCCAGCTGCACCGCGACGGCGACACCGTACGGGCGTACACCCGCACCCTGGACGACATCACCGACCGTCTCCCCGAAGTCGTCGCGGCGGCGCGGGAGTTGCGCGGTGAGCGGTTCATCCTGGACGGCGAGGTCATCGCGTTCGACGCCACCGGACGGCCCCGCTCCTTCCAGGAGACCGCCGGCCGCGTCGGGTCCCGGGTGGACGTGGCGACGGCCGCCCGGGAGGTCCCCGTCTCCCCCGTCTTCTTCGACGCCCTGTCCGTCGACGGCCGCGATCTGCTCGACCTGCCGTTCACCGAGCGGCACGCGGAGCTGGCCCGGCTGGTCCCGGGGCCGATGCGGGTGCGCCGCGCCCTGGTGTCCGGGCTCGACGACCTGCCGCGCGCCGAGGAGTTCCTCGCCGAGACCCTGGAGCGCGGCCACGAGGGCGTGGTCGTCAAGGCGCTGGACGCCGCCTACGGCGCGGGCCGGCGCGGCGCGTCCTGGCTGAAGGTGAAGCCCGTGCACACCCTGGACCTGGTGGTGCTGGCCGCCGAATGGGGGCACGGCCGCAGGACCGGCAAGCTGTCCAACCTCCACCTGGGGGCGCGCACGGCGGACGGCGGGTTCGCGATGCTCGGCAAGACGTTCAAGGGCATGACGGACGCGCTGCTGGCCTGGCAGACCGAACGGCTCCAGGAACTCGCCGTGAGCACACACCCCTGGGGGGTGACCGTGCGCCCCGAGCTGGTCGTCGAGATCGCGTACGACGGACTGCAGCGCTCCTCCCGCTACCCGGCCGGCGTGACGCTCCGCTTCGCGCGCGTACTGCGCTACCGCGACGACAAGCGCCCCGAGGAGGCGGACACCGTCGAGTCGCTGCTGGCCGCCCATCCGGGGGTACGGCCGTGAGCCCGGCCCGCGAGCGGCGCAGCGCCGGCCTGCTGCTGTTCCGCCGCACGGACGCCGGACCGGAGGTACTGCTCGGCCATATGGGTGGCCCGTACTTCGCACGGCGGGACGCCGGGGCGTGGACGGTCCCGAAGGGCGAGTACACGCCGGACGAGCCCGCGTGGGACGCGGCCCGTCGCGAGTTCGAGGAGGAGCTGGGGCTGCCGCCGCCGGAGGGCGAGGCCGTCCCGCTGGGCGAGGTCAAGCAGGCGGGCGGCAAGACCGTCACCGTCTGGGCGGTCGAGGCCGACCTGGACCCGGCGGCCGTCGTACCGGGCACGTTCACGATGGAGTGGCCGCCGCGCTCGGGCCGTACCCAGGAGTTCCCGGAGCTGGACCGGGTGGCCTGGCTGTCCCTCGACCGGGCGCGCGAGGTGATCGTCAAGGCCCAGGCCGCGTTTCTCGACCGGCTGGCGGAGCACTCGTCCTGAGCAGCAGCACGCGTTGCGGGACCCACCGCGGCGCGGGAAGGTCGAAGCAACAGGTCGCTCCCCAGGAGGTCGGTCATGCCCATCGCGACGGTCAATCCGGCGAACGGCGAGACGCTCAAGACGTACGAGGCCATGGGCGAGGAGGAGGTCGAGCGCCGGCTCCAGCTCGCCGAGGCCACGTTCCGCACGTACCGGACGACGAGCTTCGCCGACCGGGCGCGTCTGCTGAACCGCGCCGCGGACCTCCTCGACGAGGACCAGAGCGACGTCGCCCGGATGATGACCACCGAGATGGGCAAGCCCATCGCCCAGGCCCGCGCCGAGGCCGCCAAGTGCGCGAAGGCGATGCGCTGGTACGCCGAGCGCGCCGAGGGGCTGCTGGCCGACGAGGAGCCCGCCGAGTCGGACGTGAAGGACTCGGGCGCCTCGCGGGTGCGGGTCCGCTACCGCCCGCTGGGGCCGGTGCTGGCCGTGATGCCGTGGAACTTCCCGCTGTGGCAGGTGATCCGGTTCGCCGCGCCCGCGCTGATGGCGGGCAACGTGGGTCTGCTCAAGCACGCGTCCAACGTCCCCCGGACGGCCCTGTATCTGGAGGACCTGTTCCATCGCGCGGGCTATCCCGAGGGCTGTTTCCAGACCCTGCTCATCGGCTCCGCCCAGGTGGACGACATCCTGCGCGACGAGCGCGTCAAGGCGGCCACCCTCACCGGCAGCGAGCCGGCGGGACGCGCGGTCGCCTCCACCGCCGGCGAGATGATCAAGAAGACGGTGCTGGAGCTGGGCGGCAGCGACCCGTACGTCGTGATGCCGTCGGCCGACCTGGACCGGGCCGCGAAGGTCGCGGTGACGGCACGGGTGCAGAACAACGGGCAGTCCTGCATCGCCGCGAAGCGGTTCATCGTGCACACGGACGTCCTTGACGCCTTCGCCGAACGGTTCGTGGCGGGTATGAAGGCGCTGGTGGTCGGCGACCCGATGCACGAGAACACGGACGTCGGTCCGCTCGCCAGCGAACAGGGACGCACGGATCTGGAGGAACTCGTCGACGACGCCACCCGCAGCGGGGCGACCGCGCTGTGCGGCGGGCACGCGCTGCGCCGGCCCGAACTGCCGGGCTGGTACTACCCGCCGACCGTCCTCACGGGCATCACCCGCGAGATGCGCATCCACCGTGAGGAGGCGTTCGGGCCGGTCGCGACGCTGTACCGGGCGGCGGACCTGGACGAGGCGGTGCTGATCGCCAACGACTCGCCGTTCGGCCTGAGTTCGAACGTCTGGACACGCGACGACGCGGAGGTGGAGCGCTTCGTACGGGATCTGGAGGCCGGCAGCGTGTACGTCAACGGCATGACGGCGTCCCATCCGGCGTTCCCGTTCGGCGGGGTGAAGCGGTCCGGCTTCGGCCGTGAGCTGTCCGGGCACGGAATCCGGGAGTTCTGCAACATCACTACGGTTTGGCAGGGCGCGTGAGCGCAGCGCGACTACGATCCCAGCTGTGAACCGCGAAGTTACTCTGCCGCTGATCGTCGACGACCGGGGGACCTTGCAGGTGGCCGCCGCCGACGTGAGCAAGCTGCTGCGCACGGTGGGCGGCCGGTGGCTGCACCTCGTGGAGGCCGGCGCGGACGGACTCGACGAGGACACGGTCGCGGCGCTGACCATCGAGCTGGCCAAGCTCGCGGACCGGATCGACGTGGCCTGCATCGCCCACAGCAGCGGCACCACCCCGTAGGGGATGTCTCGCCGGTCAGGACGAAGGCCCGCGCGCCGCACGCGGGCCCCCGTCCACCGCTCTAGCGGATCGACATGCCCGACAGCGTGCGGGCGATCACCAGCCGCTGGATCTCGCTCGTCCCTTCGAAGATCGTGTAGATCGCCGAGTCCCGGTGCATGCGCTCCACCGGGTACTCCCGGGTGTAGCCGTTGCCGCCCAGGATCTGGATGGCCTGCGCGGTGACCTTCTTCGCCGTCTCGCTCGCGAACAGCTTCGACATCGACCCCTCGGCCGCCGTGAACGGCTTGCCGTTGATCGCCATCCACGAGGCCCGCCACACCAGCAGCCGGGCCGCGTCGATCTGGGTGCGCATGTCGGCGAGCTGGAAGGCGACGCCCTGGTTGTCGATGATCGGGCGCCCGAACTGCTCACGCGTCGTCGCGTAGTCCAGGGCGACCTCGTAGGCGGCGCGGGCGGTGCCGACGGCCATCGCGCCGACCGCCGGCCGGGACGCCTCGAAGGTGGCCATCGCGGCGTTCTTCACACGCTCGCCGCCCGTCCTGGCCCGCTCACGGGCCCGCGCGAGGCGCTCGTCGAGCTTCTCCTTGCCGCCGAGCAGGCAGGAGCCGGGCACACGCACGTTGTCGAGGATGACCTCGGCGGTGTGCGAGGCGCGGATGCCGTGCTTCTTGAACTTCTGCCCCTGGGACAGGCCCGGCGTGTTCGGCGGGACGATGAAGGAGGCGTGGCCCTTGGAGCCGAGCTCCGGGTCGACGACGGCGACGACGACGTGGACGTTGGCGATGCCGCCGTTGGTCGCCCAGGTCTTGGTGCCGTTGATCACCCACTCGTCCTTGGTCTCGTCGTACACGGCCCGGGTGCGCATGGAGGCGACGTCGGAGCCGGCGTCGGGCTCGGAGGAGCAGAACGCCGCGAGTTTGACATCGTTGGCGTCGCCGTACATCTGGGGCACCCAGGTGCCGATCTGCTCCTCGGTGCCGTTGGCGAGGACGCCGACGGCCGCGAGACCGGTGCCGACGATCGACAGGGCGATGCCCGCGTCGCCCCAGAACAGCTCCTCCATCGCCATGGGGATGCCGAGGCCGGTCTGGTCGAAGTACTGCTGGGCGTAGAAGTCGAGCGAGTAGATGCCGACCTTCGCGGCCTCCTGGATCACCGGCCAGGGAGTCTCCTCACGCTCGTCCCATTCGGCGGCCGCGGGGCGGATCACATCGGCCGCGAAGCCGTGCAGCCAGTCCCGGACCTCCTTCTGTTCGTCGTTGAGCTCCATGGTGAACTCGGCCATGACCCCTCCAGCGGCGTACGCGCATGCCCGCTGCATGCTTGTTACTAGCGGTAACCCTAGTTTGTTACCCGTCGGTAGGTAAAGTCAACCCGCGATGCGCCCTCGGCAGCCCGTTCGAGGGTCATGCCTGGTTGAGTGTTACTTTGCGCAGGCGTCACCGAACCAGTACGGGTGGGGAGAGCTCATGGACACCACGCAGCGGACGGATCAGCAGCGGTCCGCCGACCGACGTCGGCGCGAGCTGCTGGAGGCCGCCGACAGAGTGGTGCTGCGGGACGGCCCGCAGGCCTCGATGAACGCCATCGCGGCGGAGGCGGGCATCACCAAGCCCATCCTGTACCGCCACTTCGGCGACAAGGGCGGGCTCTACGCGGCCCTGGCCAAGCGGCACACGGACGCCCTGCTGGACTCGCTGCGGGCCGCCCTGGACGCGCCCGCCGACCGGCGCGAGCGCGTCGAGTCCACGCTCGACACCTATCTGGCGGCCATCGAGGCCCGCCCCCAGGTCTACCGGTTCCTGATGCATCCGGCGGAGGGCGGCCACACCGGCGACCAGGGCTTCGACGTCGGCAAGCACTCCGCCCCGCTGCTGCGGCGGATGGGCGAGGAACTGGCCACCGTCATCGAGGAGCGCCTCGACCTCGGCCCCGGCAGCCAGCAGCTGGCCCGGGTCTGGGGCCATGGCATCGTCGGCATGATGCACGCCGCCGGGGACTGGTGGCTCGGCGAGCGGCCGTGCTCCCGGGCGGAGTTGGTGCGCAGCCTGGCCGACCTGCTGTGGGGGCGGCTCGCCGCGGCGGGCGACAAGATCGGCGGACCCGGCTTCTGACGCCGGGACCGCCCGCGGGCGGTCAGCCGGACCGGTGCCAGGGGGCCCGTGCCACCTGGCGCATCAGCCGCCGGTGGCGCAGTCCGCTCAGCCGGTCCGCGTACACCCGGCCCTCCAGGTGGTCGCACTCGTGCTGGAGGCAGCGGGCGAAGAACCCGGTGCCGTGCACGGTGACCGGCTCGCCCGACATCGTGAACCCCTCGACCACCGCGTGGTCGTACCGCTCGGTGCCCGCCTCAAGGCCCGGCAGGGACAGACAGCCCTCCGGGCCCCGGACGACCACGCCGTCCGCCTCGACCAGCCGCGGGTTCACCACATGGCCGAGATGGCGGACGTCCTCGTCGTCGGGACAGTCGTAGACGAAGACCCGCAGGGACTCCCCCACCTGGTTCGCCGCGAGGCCGACGCCCTGCGCGGCGTACATCGTCGCGAACAAGTCCTCCACGAGATCCGCGAGTTCCGGTCCGAATGCGGTGACCTCCGCACAGGGTGTGTGCAGGACGGGGTCGCCGAGCAGGGTGAGGGGCCGGACTCGCCCACGGGTGCCCGGAATGGAGCTGTTGCGCATGGCCGCAAGGGTACGGCGATTCGGGAGTGCGATTGGATCTCGAATAGGCTGACCACCACCACGGTGCCGTTGGGCTTCAGGCGCGGCGCGTACGCAAGGAGGATCGAGATCTGATGGCAGGCAACTCGGACCCGCTCTCGCCGCGGGCCAAGCTGGCCGTGACCGCGGGCAAGGCGGTCGCGGCTGCATCACGCGCCGCAGGGCGCGGCAGCGGTTCGGTGATCGGCGGCCGGGTGGCGCTCAAGCTCGACCCCGACCTCCTCGCCCGGCTGGCGCAGAACCTGGACGTGGTCCTGGTGTCCGCCACCAACGGCAAGACCACGACCACCCGGCTGATCGCGGAGGCGCTGCGGGCCGCCGGGCCGGTCGTCTCCAACGCGCTCGGCGCCAACATGCCGGCCGGCATCACCTCGGCGCTCGCCGGCGGCTCGGACTCGCGCTACGGCGTCATCGAGGTCGACGAGAAGTACCTCGCCGGAGTCGCCCGCGACACCGACCCGAAGTGCATCGCGCTGCTCAACCTCTCGCGCGACCAGCTGGACCGGGCCGCCGAGACCCGGATGCTCGCCGAGAACTGGCGTGAGGGCCTGGCCGGTTCGAAGGCCGTGGTCGTGGCCAACGCCGACGACCCGCTGGTCGTGTGGGCCGCGTCCTCCTCCCCCAACGTGATCTGGGTCGCCGCCGGGCAGATGTGGAAGGACGACGCCTGGTCCTGCCCGTCCTGCGGCGGTGTGATGCAGCGGCCGGGCGACGACTGGTTCTGCGGCGAGTGCGGCTTCCGCCGGCCGACGCCGAGCTGGGCGCTCTCCGGCGACCATGTGCTCGACCCGCACGGTTCGGCGTGGCCCATCCGGCTGCAGCTGCCCGGCCGGGCCAACAAGGCCAACGCCGCCTCCTCGGCCGCCGTCGCCGCCGTCTTCGGCGTGCCCCCGCAGGTCGCCCTGGAGCGGATGTACAGCGTGCAGGCCGTCGCCGGACGGTACGACGTCGTGCAGTTCATGGAGCGCGACCTGCGTCTGCTGCTGGCGAAGAACCCGGCGGGCTGGCTGGAGACGTTCTCCCTGATCGACCCGCCGCCGACCCCGGTGATCCTCTCGGTGAACGCGCGCGGCGCCGACGGCACCGACACCTCCTGGCTGTGGGACGTCGACTACACGCGGCTGTCCGGCCACCCGATCTGCGTCGTCGGTGACCGCCGGCTCGACCTCGCGGTGCGTCTGGAGGTGGCGAACCAGCAGTTCCAGGTGTTCGACACGCTCGACGAGGCCGTACGGGCCTGCCCGCCGGGCCGGATCGAGGTCATCGCCAACTACACCGCGTTCCAGGACCTGCGCCGCCGCGTCGGCAACTGAGCCAAGAGACTTTCAGGGGACTTCAAGTGAGCGACAACCAACTGCGGGTCGTCTGGATCTACCCGGACCTGCTCAGCACCTACGGCGACCAGGGCAACGTCCTCGTGGTGGAGCGCCGGGCGCGGCAGCGCGGCCTCGACGTGGCCCGTCT
Organism: Streptomyces nigra; assembly: GCF_003074055.1. Classification (NCBI taxonomy): domain Bacteria; kingdom Bacillati; phylum Actinomycetota; class Actinomycetes; order Kitasatosporales; family Streptomycetaceae; genus Streptomyces; species Streptomyces nigra. The sequence goes on from NZ_CP029043.1 coordinate 929,647, forward strand.
CGACGTGCGCAGCGACCAGCCGATCCCGACCTCCGGGGACATCTACCTCATCGGCGGCGGCGAGGACCGGCCGCAGCGGCTCGCGGCCGAGCGGCTGCGCCGGGACGGCGGCCTGCTCCGGGCCGTGGAGAACGGCGCCATCGTGTTCTCGGTGTGCGCCGGCTACCAGATCCTCGGCCACGAGTTCATCAACGACCTCGGCCAGCGCGAGCCCGGTCTCGGGCTGATCGACGTGGTGTCGGTGCGCGGCGAGGGCGCGCGCTGCGTCGGCGACGTGCTCGCGGACATCGACCCGCGGCTCGGCCTGCCCCCGCTGACCGGCTTCGAGAACCACCAGGGCGTCACCCACCTCGGCCCGACCGCCCGCCCGTTCGCCCAGGTCCGCTTCGGCAACGGCAACGGCACGGGCGACGGCACCGAGGGCGCGTACAACGACACCGTCTTCGGTACGTACATGCACGGCCCGGTCCTCGCGCGCAACCCGCAGATCGCCGATCTGCTGCTGAAGCTGGCGCTCGACGTGAACGCGCTGCCCCCGACCGACGACCGCTGGTACGAGGCGCTGCGCGACGAGCGCATCGCGGCCGCGCAGCAGCCCGCCTGACGCGGGCCGCGGCAGCCCGTCTGACAGCGAGTCCGCACAGGTGAGCGGGGCCGTCCAGCAGGCGGACGCACGGTTCGGCCCCGCCCCCCTGTGCCGCTAGGGTGGCGGGGAATTCGAGCCGGACAGCGTGGTCCGGTCCCGGCCCACGTGGAGAAGGTTTTCGGGCTATGCGCATTGGTGTCCTCACGTCCGGCGGCGACTGCCCCGGCCTGAACGCCGTCATCCGGTCCGTCGTGCACCGCGCCGTCGTCGACCACGGCGACGAGGTCATCGGCTTCCGGGACGGCTGGAAGGGCCTCCTGGAGTGCGACTACCTCAAGCTCGACCTCGACGCGGTGGGCGGCATCCTCGCCCGCGGCGGCACGATCCTCGGATCCTCCCGTGTCCAGCCCTCCCATCTGCGCGACGGCGTGGAGCGGGCCAAGGGCCATGTCGCGGAGCTGGGCCTGGACGCGATCATCCCGATCGGCGGCGAGGGCACGCTCAAGGCGGCCCGGCTGATGTCGGACAGCGGCCTGCCGGTCGTCGGGGTGCCGAAGACCATCGACAACGACATCGCGGTCACCGACGTCACCTTCGGCTTCGACACCGCCGTGACCGTGGCCACCGAGGCCCTGGACCGGCTGAAGACCACCGCCGAGTCCCACCAGCGCGTCCTCGTCGTCGAGGTCATGGGCCGGCACACCGGCTGGATCGCGCTGCACTCCGGCATGGCGGCCGGCGCGCACGCCATCGTCGTCCCCGAGCGGCCCTTCGACATCGACGAGCTGACCCGGCGGGTCGGCGCCCGGTTCGAGGCGGGCAAGCGGTTCGCGATCGTCGTCGCCGCGGAGGGGGCCAAGCCGGCGCCCGGCACGATGGCCTTCGACGAGGGCGGCAAGGACGTCTACGGCCATGAGCGCTTCGCCGGGATCGCCCGCCAGCTGTCGATCGAGCTGGAGCACCGCCTCGGCAAGGAGGCGCGTCCGGTGATCCTCGGGCATGTGCAGCGCGGCGGCACCCCGACCGCGTACGACCGGGTGCTGGCGACGCGGTTCGGCTGGCACGCGGTGGAGGCCGTGCACCGCGGCGAGTTCGGGCACATGACGGCGCTGCGCGGCACGGACATCGAGATGGTGCCGCTGGCGGAGGCCGTGGAGACGCTGAAGACGGTCCCCGGGGACCGCTACGAGGAAGCCGAGTGCGTCCTGTAGGCGACACCGCACTGATCTGACGAGTCTGCCCCCGGCCGCGAGCGCGGCCGGGGGCAGTCCTAGTCTGTGTGCGGACAGAAACGCACAACCCCCACGAAACAGGAGCCGTCGGATGGATCACAGCGGCCACGGCACGATGTCGGATCTGCCGCCGTTCACGCTGGAGCGAGGGCTCGCGTGGTCCACGGACCCGTTCTTCCTCATCGCCTGCCTGGTGGGGCTCGGCCTGTACGCGTGGGGTGTCGTCCGGCTGCGGCGGCGCGGGGACGCCTGGCCGGTGACCCGGACCGTGTCGTACGTCGTCGGTGTGCTGACCGTGCTGCTGGTCATGTGCACCGGGCTGAACGAGTACGGCATGGTCATGTTCAGCGTGCACATGGTGCAGCACATGGTGATCAGCATGCTGTCGCCGATCCTGATCCTGCTCGGCGCGCCCGTCACCCTGGCGCTGCGCGCGCTGCCGCCCGCGGCCCGGGGCAGCAAGGGGCCGCGTGAGCTGCTGCTCGCGCTGCTGCACAGCCGGTACATGCGGATCGTGACGCACCCGGCGTTCACCATCCCGATCTTCGTCGCCAGCCTCTACGCGCTGTACTTCACGCCGCTGTTCGACACCCTGATGGGCTCGAAGACGGGGCACACCGCGATGATGGTGCACTTCCTCGCGGTCGGCGTGGTGTTCTTCTGGCCGATCATCGGCGTGGACCCCGGACCGCACCGGCCGGGCCATCTGATGCGGATGCTGGAGCTGTTCGCGGGCATGCCGTTCCACGCGTTCTTCGGCATCGCGCTGATGATGGGGTCCGTCCCCATGGTGGAGACGTTCAAGAACCCGCCGGCCTCCCTCGGTATCGACGCGCTCTCCGACCAGGGCGCGGCGGGTGGTATCGCCTGGGCCTTCAGCGAGATCCCGTCCGTGCTCGTGCTGATCGCGCTGCTGTTCCAGTGGTACCGCTCCGAGCAGCGTCAGGCCCGCCGCAAGGACCGCGCCGCCGACCGCGACGGCGACAAGGAACTGGAGGCGTACAACGCCTATCTCGCCTCATTGAACGCACGCGGGAACTGATATCGGGGCACCATGGAGGGAACCGAACCTTAGGAGGGTGTCGCGATGCCCGGTTCCGCGGACGGTTCCACCAAGGCGATGGGGGCGCTGACGGTAGGCGCCCTGGTGATGGTGACGGCGTACACGGTCGCCCTCGGGAGCAACGGCTGGCTGTGGTTCGGGTGGGTGGTGCTGGGCCTGATCACGCTGGGGATGGTCGTCAGCCGCAGCACCTGAGTCTCAGGGGGCGGTGAGCCGTCCGCCGGAGTGCACGCCCGGCTGGTACTTCGGGAGCCGGGCGGTGATCTTCATGCCCGCGCCCGGGGCGGTCTCGATGACGAGCCCGTACTCGTCGCCGTAGACCTGCCGCAGCCGGTCGTCGACGTTGGACAGCCCGATGCCCCCGGACGGGCTGACCTCGCCGGCGAGGATGCGGCGCAGCGCGTCGGGGTCCATCCCGGCGCCGTCGTCCTCGATGACGACGAGGGCCTCGGCGCCGGCGTCCTGGGCGGTGATGCCGATCCGGCACTTCGCGGACGCCGACGACGCCCCCTTGCCCTCCAGGCCGTGCTTGACGGCGTTCTCCACGAGCGGCTGGAGGCACAGGAAGGGCAGGGCCACCGGCAGGACCTCGGGGGCGATCTGGAGGGTGACGTCGAGGCGGTCGCCGAAGCGTGCCCGCACCAGCGCCAGATAGTGGTCGATGGCGTGCAGCTCGTCGGCGAGGGTGGTGAAGTCGCCGTGCCGGCGGAACGAGTACCGGGTGAAGTCGGCGAACTCGAGCAGCAGCTCGCGGGCGCGCTCGGGGTCGGTGCGCACGAAGCTGGCGATCACGGCGAGCGAGTTGAAGATGAAGTGCGGGGAGATCTGGGCGCGCAGTGCCTTGATCTCGGCCTCGATGAGCCGGGTGCGGGACCGGTCGAGGTCGGCCAGCTCCAGCTGTACCGACACCCAGCGGGCGACCTCGGCCGCCGCGCGTACCAGGACGGCGGACTCGCGGGGCGCGCAGGCGACGAGGGCGCCGTGCACGCGGTCGTCGACGGTGAGCGGGGCGACGACCGCCCAGCGCACCGGGCAGTCGGGGCTGTCGCAGTCGAGCGGCAGCGCCTCGCCTCGCCCCGACTCCAGGGGCCCGGCGAGCAGCTCCATGATCTGGGTGCGGTGGTGCTGGCCGACGCCGTCCCAGACCAGGACGTCGGTGCGGTCGGTCAGGCACAGCGCGTCGGTGCCGAGCAGGGAGCGCAGCCGCCGGGCGGACTTGCGGGCGGTCTCCTCGGTGAGTCCGGCGCGCAGCGGGGGCGCGGCGAGGGACGCGGTGTGCAGGGTCTCGAAGGTGGCGTGCTCGACCGGGGTGCCGAGGTCGCCGAGGCTCTGCGGGCGGGCGGTGCGCCGGCCCAGCCAGAAGCCCGCGGCGAGCAGCGGCAGGATGGCCACGCACAGGCCCGCGACGAAGCCGCTCATGCCTTGACCTCCGCTCTCAGTTCCTCGGGCAGATGGAAGCGGGCGAGGATCGCCGCGGTGCCGGGCGGCACCCTGCCCGGGGTGGCGAGGGACACCAGGATCATGGTGAGGAAGCCGAGCGGCACCGACCAGAGGGCGGGCCAGGCGAGCAGCGCGTGCAGCGCCCCGGCCTTGGGGAAGCCGGCCATGGTGGCGGCGACGGCGAGCAGGGCGGAGCCGCCGCCGACGAGCATCCCGGCGGCCGCGCCGGGCGGGGTCAGCCGGTGCCACCAGATGCCCAGGACGAGCAGCGGGCAGAAGGAGGACGCCGACACGGCGAAGGCCAGGCCGACGGCGTCGGCGACGGGCAGCCCGCCGACCAGGGCGCTCGCGGCGAGCGGGACGACCATGGCGAGGACGGTCCCGAGCCGGAAGTGCCGTACGCCCCGGGAGGGCAGGACGTCCTGGGTGAGGACTCCGGCGACGGCCATGGTGAGACCGGACGCGGTGGACAGGAACGCGGCGAAGGCGCCGCCCGCGACGAGCGCGCCCAGCAGTTCCCCGCCGACGCCGCCGATCATGCGTCCGGGCAGCAGCAGCGCGGCGGCGTCCGCGTCACCGGTGAGGGTGAGCTCGGGGGCGTAGAGCCGGCCCAGGGCGCCGTAGACCGGGGGCAGCAGGTAGAAGGCGCCGATCAGGCCGAGCACGGCGACCGTGGTGCGGCGGGCGGCGACGCCGTGGGGGCTGGTGTAGAAGCGGACGACGACGTGCGGCAGCCCCATGGTGCCGAGGAAGGTGGCGAGGATCAGCCCGTACGTGGCGTACAGCGGGCGTTCGCCGCGGCTCTCGGCCTGTGAGGGGGACAGTCCGCCGCCGGTGCCGTGGTCGCGGGCGGGGACCTCGTCGCCGCGGGCGAAGGTCAGCCGGGTGCCGTTCTTGACGCGGTGGGCGCCGGCGTCGAGCCGTACCCGACGGTCGTCGTGGACGCGGCCGTCGACGGTGCCGTCCACGGTGACCGTCAGAGGGCTGTGCAGTCTGATCGTGATGGTGTCGTCGACGCGGACGACGCGCTGCTCGCGGAAATTCGCGGGTTCGTCGAAGGCGTGCCGGGGCGCGCCGTCGCCCTGCCAGGCGAGGATCAAAAAGAGGGCGGGGACCAGCAGCGCGGTGAGCTTGAGCCAGTACTGGAAGGCCTGTACGAACGTGATGCTGCGCATACCGCCGGCGGCGACGATGGCGACGACCACGACGGCGACGACGAGTCCGCCGACCCAGTCGGGCGCCCCGGTGAAGACGGTCAGGGTCAGCCCGGCGCCCTGGAGCTGGGGCAGCAGGTAGAGCCAGCCGGTGCCGACGACGAAGGCGCCCGCGAGCCGCCGTACCGCCTGCGAGGAGAGCCGGGCCTCGGCGAAGTCGGGCAGCGTGTAGGCGCCGGAGCGGCGCAGCGGGGCGGCGACGAACAGCAGCAGGACGAGATAACCGGCGGTGTAGCCGACCGGGTACCAGAGCATGTCGGGGCCCTGGACGAGGACCAGCCCGGCGATGCCGAGGAAGGAGGCGGCGGAGAGGTACTCGCCGCTGATCGCGGCGGCGTTGAGGCGGGGTCCTACGGTGCGGGAGGCGACGTAGAAGTCGGAGGTGGTGCGGGATATGCGCAGGCCGAAGGCGCCGACGAGCACGGTCGCCAGGGCCACGAGGGCGACGGCGGGGACGGCGTAGCTGGAGTTCACGGCCGGATCGGTTCCTGGTCTCGGGTCTCGGGTCGACGGGCTGGTGCGCGCGCTAGCGGTCCTCGACGAGCCGTACGAAGTCCCGTTCGTTGCGTTCGGCGCGGCGGACGAACCAGCGGGCCAGCAGCACGAGCGGCGCGTACAGGCCGAAGCCGAGGATCGCCCAGACCAGGTGGCGGGCGTGCGGCATCGCCGCGCAGAGCAGCGGCAGCGGGCCGACGAGCAGGCCGAGGACGGCGAGCACGGCGAGGGCGGTGCGCAGTTGGGTGCGCATCAGGGAGCGGACGTAGGTGTGGCCGAGGGTGGTCTGCTCGTCGATCTCGGTGCGGGGCCGGTAGTAGCCGGAGACACGGCGGGTCCGGGTGCGCCGGGGCGGGCCGGTGACGACGACACGGCGGTCGGCGGGGCTGCTGGGCATCGTCACGTCCTCCGCATCAGCAGGTCGCGCAGTTCGCGGGCGTGGCGGCGGCTGACCTGGAGTTCCTCGGAGCCGACGACGACGCTCACGCTGCCCGCGTCGAGCCGCAGTTCGCCGATGTGCCGCAGGGCGACGAGATGGCGGCGGTGGATGCGGACGAACCCGCGGGAGCGCCAGCGCTCCTCCAGGGTGGACAGGGGGATGCGCACGAGGTGGCTGCCCCTGCCGGTGTGCAGGCGGGCGTAGTCGCCCTGGGCCTCGACATGGGTGATGTCGTCGACGGGGACGAAGCGGGTCACCCCGCCGAGCTCGACCGGGAGATGGTCGGGGTCGGGCTCGCTGACGGGTATCCGGGGGGTGGCGCCGCGCTGTTCGGCGGCCCGGCGGACGGCTTCGGCGAGGCGTTCCTTGCGGACCGGTTTGAGGACGTAGTCGACGGCCTTGAGGTCGAAGGCCTGGACGGCGAAGTCCTCGTGGGCGGTGACGAACACGACGAGCGGCGGTTCGGCGAAGCCGGTGAGCAGCCGGGCCAGATCGAGGCCGTCTAGCCCGGGCATGTTGATGTCGAGGAAGACGACGTCGATGGCCTCCGCCCCGCCGGGGCCCGACTCCAGGGCGCGGTTGATGCGGCGCAGCGCCTCGGTGGCGTCGCCGGCGCCCTCCGCGCTGCCGATCCGCGGGTCGGCGTTGAGGAGGTACAGCAGTTCCTCCAGCGAGGGGCGTTCGTCGTCGACAGCCAGCGCGCGCAACATGGAACGGGAGTGTAGGAGCAACGAGCGCCGCTGGACATGTGCCGGGAGGCGACGTTCGCGCTGGGTGCCCGGGCGCTTACAGTGCCCTCATGAACAGCGGCGCGGCTTCTTTCGACGATCTCGACCGGAAGATCATCACCGCTCTGATGGCGAACGCCCGGACGAGTTTCGCCGAGATCGGCATGAGCGTCGGGCTGTCGGCGACGGCCGTCAAGCGGCGGGTGGACCGGCTGCGGGAGACGGGCGTGATCACCGGGTTCACGGCCACGGTCCGCCCATCGGCGCTGGGCTGGCGCACGGAGGCGTACGTCGAGGTGTACTGCGAGGGCGCGGCGCCGCCGCGGCGGCTGGCGGAGGTGGTCCGCAACCATCCGGAGATCACCGCGGCGATGACGGTGACGGGCGGCGCGGACGCGCTGCTGCATGTGCGGGCGCGGGACGTGGAGCACTTCGAGGAGGTGCTGGAGCGCATCCGTGTGGAGCCGTTCATCCGCAAGACGATCAGCGTGATGGTGCTGTCCCACCTCATCCCGGAGAGCCCGGAGGCGGGCGCGAGCCAGCCCGCACCCTCCGACGCAGCACTCCTGCGTGAACCGCAATAAATGCGCAGCATCGCTGCGTGGACACGCAATTCCCGTTCCTTGTCGCTCGTCGGCGTCGGTTTCTACCGTTGGAGTCGATCCTCATCGACACCGTAGGAAGCGGAGGAACCCCTTCGTGCCCGAGACCCGTGTGCCGCGCCGGCGGCGCTTCCTCGTCTGCGAACCCAGACACTTCGCCGTGCGGTACGCGATCAACCCCTGGATGCGACCGGACGTCCGCGTCGACGTCGACCTGGCGCGGGAGCAGTGGCACACACTGATCAGCGCCTACCGTTCGCACGGTCACGCGGTGGACGTCGTGGAGCCGGTCGCCGGTCTCCCCGACATGGTCTTCGCCGCGAACTCGGCGGTCGTCGTCGGCGGCCGTGTCTTCGGCTCCCTCTTCCACGCGCCCGAGCGGCGCCCCGAGTCCACGCACTACGACATGTGGTTCAAGGCGGCGGGCTTCGACGTCCACCGCCCGGCGTCGGTGTGCGAGGGCGAGGGCGACCTGGTCTGGACGGGCCGCTACGTGCTCGCCGGGACCGGTTTCCGCACCACCCGGGAGGCGCACCGCGAGGTGCAGGAGTTCTTCGGCCACCCGGTGATCAGCCTGACGCTGGTGGACCCGTACTTCTACCATTTGGACACGGCGTTGTTCGTGCTGGACGACGACAACATCGTCTACTACCCGGAGGCGTTCTCGGCCGGCAGCCGCGAGGTGCTCGCGCGGCTCTACCCGGACGCGGTGCTCGCGACCCGGGAGGACGCGTCCGCGTTCGGGCTGAACTCCGTGTCCGACGGCCGTCACGTCTTCATCGCGCCGCAGGCCGAGGCCCTGGCGGCCCGGCTGGACGACCGCGGCTATGTCCCCGTCCCCGTCGACCTGTCGGAGTTCCGCAAGGCCGGCGGTGGCATCAAGTGCTGCACTCAGGAGATCCGCTCATGACCGCGCCCGCGCAGACCCGTTCGTCCGCCGATCTGATCCGCGCCGAGGAGCCGGTCCTGGCGCACAACTACCATCCGCTGCCGGTGGTCGTCGCCCGTGCCGAGGGCAGCTGGGTCGAGGACGTGGAGGGCCGCCGCTACCTCGACATGCTCGCCGGCTATTCGGCGCTGAACTTCGGCCACCGCCATCCGGCGCTGACCGAGGCCGCGCACCGCCAGCTCGACCGGCTGACGCTTACCTCCCGCGCCTTGCACAACGACCGGCCCGCCGGGTTCGCCGAGCGGCTGGCGGCGCTGACGGGCCAGGACATGGTGCTGCCGATGAACACGGGCGCCGAGGCCGTGGAGAGCGGCATCAAGGTGGCCCGCAAGTGGGCGTACGAGGTGAAGGGCGTCCCCGCCGACCGGGCGACGATCGTGGTCGCGGCGGACAACTTCCACGGCCGGACGACGACGATCGTGTCGTTCTCCACGGACGAGACCGCGCGGACGGGCTTCGGGCCGTTCACGCCGGGCTTCCGGATCGTGCCGTACAACGATCTGCCGGCGCTGGAGGCGGCGGTGGACGAGACGACCGCGGCGGTGCTGATCGAGCCCATCCAGGGCGAGGCCGGGGTCGTCATCCCGGACGAGGGCTATCTGGCCGGGGTGCGTGAGCTGACCAGCCGGAAGGGCTGTCTGTTCATCGCCGACGAGATCCAGTCGGGTCTCGGCCGCACCGGGCGCACGCTGGCCGTGGAGCACGAGTCGGTCGTGCCGGACCTGGTGCTGCTGGGCAAGGCGCTGGGCGGCGGCATCGTGCCGGTCTCGGCGGTCGTCGGGCGCCGGGACGTGCTCGGGGTGCTGCGGCCCGGCGAGCACGGCTCGACGTTCGGCGGGAACCCGCTGGCGGCCGCGGTCGGCACGGCGGTGATGGAACTGCTGGAGACCGGCGAGTTCCAGCGCCGGGCCACCGAACTCGGCGTGGTCCTGCGGGGCGGTCTCGCGGCGCTCGTCGGCAAGGGTGTCGTCGGCTACCGCGCCCGCGGCCTGTGGGCGGGCGTCGACATCGACCCGGCGTTCGGCACCGGCCGGGAGATCGGTGAGCGGCTGATGGCCGAGGGCGTCCTGGTCAAGGACACCCACGGCTCCACGATCCGGCTGGCCCCGCCGCTGACGATCACGGCGGACGAGCTGCGGGGCGCGCTCGCGGCCCTGGAGAAGGTGCTGGCGTAGCACTCTCCCGCGTACGGCTGCCCGGGTGGTCCACCCGGGCGGCCGTACGGCGTCGTTCCCACACGCACGGCCCCCGCGAAGAGGCACGGGTGCGGGGAAGGGCGAAGATGGGGACAAGTGGTGGTAGACCGCTCTCAGCGACAGAGAGGTCGGCCGTGGGTCCGGATGACGAGCGGAGCGTGACCCGGCAGGGGTTCGACGTGGCGGACGCCGTGCCTGTACTGCTCGACGCCCAGGGCGTGGTCACCGGATGGACCCGGGAGGCCGAACGGCTGCTCGGGCACACCGCCGAACGGATCGTGGGCCGCGATGTCGCCGCGGTGCTCGCAGCGCCGGACGCGGACCGGGTGCCGGAGCTGATGGAGCGGTGCCGCCGGGAGGGCGGCTGGGCCGGGCTGATCTCGGCGGTGCGCGCCGACGGGACGCGGCTGCGGCTCATGGCCCGCATCACGCAGGCCCTGGACGCCGGCGGTTCCACACGCCGGCTGCTGCTCCTGTCGGAGCTCGCGGGGGCGCCGGGCTGGGACATGAGCCGGCAGGTGCTGGAGCAGATGGTGACCCGCTCCCCCGTCGGGGTGGCCGTCGTCGACACCGATCTGCGGTTCGTCTGGTCGAACCCCGCCCTCACCCAGTTCGGCGGCGGGCCCCCGAGCACCCGGCTCGGGCTGCGGCTGGGGGACATCCAGCCCGGCCTGGACGCCGAGAACATCGAGGCGCAGATCCGCCGGGTGCTGCTCACCGGCGAGCCCGTCGTCGGCTACGAGCATGTCGGGCAGGTCCGCTCTGCGCCGCTGCGGGAGACCGCGCACATGATGTCGTTCACCCGGCTCGACGACGGCAACGGCAACCCGATGGGCGTGTACTACACGGTCGAGGACGTCACCGACCGGCACCGCACCCGCCAGCGTCTGGCCCTGCTCGACCGGGCGGGAGAGCGCATCGGCCGCACGCTGGACGTCACGCGCACCGCGCAGGAACTGGCCGACGTGGCCGTGCCCGGGCTCGCCGACGTGGTCGCGGTGGATCTGCTGGAGTCGGTGCTGAGCGGCGGTGAGCCGTCGGACGAGCCGGCGGAGGCGGGCCGGGTGCCGCTGCGGCGCGCCGGTTACCGGTCGGTCAGCCGGCGCGCGCCGGAGGCGGTCGTCGACATCGGCGAGGTGGTCACCTATCCGGCGGGGTCGCCGCCGATCCGCACCCTCAGGACGGAGCGGTCCTGGCGGGAGCCGAAGCTGGACCCGCTGGGCGAGGCGTGGGCGGAGCACGCCCAGGGCGGCGGGACCGCCATCTTCCTGGAACTCGGGCTGCAGAGCGCGATGATCGTGCCGATCCGCGCGCGGGGCGTCACCCTCGGCCTGACCACGTTCTTCCGGCGCCACCGCCAGGAGCCCTTCGAGGAGGACGACCTCAGCCTGGCCGAGGACCTGGTGTCCCGGGCGGCGGTCTGCATCGACAACGCCCGGCGCTACACCCGGGAACGCGACGCGGCGCTGGTCCTGCAGCGCAGCCTGCTGCCGCACCGGCTGCCGGAGCAGGACGCCCTGGAGGTGTCCGCCTGCTACCGCCCGGCCGACGAGCTGACCGGCCTCGGCGGCGACTGGTACGACGTCATCCCCCTGTCGGGCGCGCGCGTGGCCCTCGTCGTGGGCGAGGTGCCGGGGCACGGCATCGACGCGGCGGCGGCGATGGGGCGGCTGCGGACGGCCGTACGGACACTGGCAGCGCTGGATCTGCCACCCGACGAGGTGCTGGCTCATCTCGACGACCTGGTGGCGCGGGCGGCCCGGGAGGAGGGCGTCGAACCGCGGACGGCGGAGGCCGACAACACCCTGGGGGTCGGCTCCGGGTGCGTCTACGTGGTGTACGACCCGGTGGACGGGACGTGCACGATGGCCGCCGCTGGGCATCCGGCACCCGCGGTCGTGATGCCGGACGGGCATGTCGCCTTCGTGGACCTGCCGCAGGGGCCGCCGCTCGGGGTGGGCGGCCCGCCCTTCGAGTCGGTGGAGCTGGCACTGGCGGCGGGCAGCACCCTGGCCCTGCACACGGACGGGCTGCTGGCCGCCGGGGCGCGCTGGACCGTGGACGCCGACCGGCAGCGGCTGCGGCAGGCCCTGGAGAAACGGGCCGATTCGCTGGAGCTGCAGTGCAGGACCGTCGTGGACGCGCTGGTCCCGGACCGGCCGTACGACGACGTGGCCCTGCTGATGGCGCGCACCAGGGTGCTCGGCGACGGGCAGGTCGCCGAATGGGACCTGCCCGCGGACCCGGCCGGGGTGGCCGACGCCCGCCGGACCGCGACCCGGCAGCTCGCGGAGTGGGGCCTGGACGACCTGGCGTTCACGACGGAACTGGTGGTCAGCGAGCTGGTCACCAACGCGATCCGGTATGCCACGGGCCCCATCCGGCTGCGTCTGATCAAGGAGCGCGCGCTGTTCTGCGAGGTCTACGACGGGGGTGCGACCGCGCCGCATCTGCGCCATCCCCGCACCACGGACGAAGGGGGGCGCGGGCTGCTGCTGGTGTCGCAGTTCACCCAGCAGTGGGGGACCCGGTTCGTCCCCGAGGGGAAGATCATCTGGGCCGAGCAGTCGCTGACGGACGCACCGCCCTGACCTGCCGGACCGGACCGGATGCGGAACATCGGCACATACAGCGCATAGCGTGCGAAACTGGTCGGATCACGGCGGTGAGGCGGGTGCCATGGACGAGGTCGACTACAAGGCGGTCTTCGAGGCGCTGCCCGGCATGGTGGCCCTGCTCGACACCGATCTGATCTACGTCGACGCCAACGACGACTTCCAGCGGCTGTCCGGGCGCAGCAGGGAGCAGCTCGTCGGCCGCTACATCTTCGACGTGTTCCCGGACAACCCCGACAACCCCGCCGCGACCGGGATGAGCAACGTGCGGGCGTCCATGCAGCGCGTGGCGGAGACCGGCGAGCGCGACGCCATGGCGCTCCAGCGCTACGACGTGGAGGACGCGGGCAACCCCGGGCACTGGGAGGAGCGCTACTGGAGCCCGGTCAACGCGCCCGTCGCCGGCCCGGACGGGAAGGTCGCGTACATCCTGCACCGGGTGGAGGAGGTCACCGAGCTGATCCGGGTGCGGGGCGGCGCGGGCGGCGACAGCCGGGCGCGGATCCTGGAGGCCGAGCTGTACACGCGCGCCCGGGAGCTCCAGGAGCTCAACGAGCGGCTGCGGCAGGCCCACGCCCGTGAGCGCGAGGTGGCGCTGGCCCTCCAGGAAGCGATGCTGCCCGCCGGCCGGCAGGTGGGCGGGCATCGCACGGCCGTCCGCTACCGGCCCGCGGTCGGCGCGCTCAACGTGTGCGGCGACTGGTACGACCTGGTGGACCTGGTCGGCGGCAACCGCATCGGGGTCTCGGTGGGCGACGTCGTCGGGCACGGGCTGCGGGCGGCGGGCGTCATGGGGCAGCTGCGCAGCGCGCTGAGCGCCTCGTCGCGGGTGGCCGACGGCCCGGCGCAGGCGCTGGACGTGCTCGGACGGTACGCGCACGTCGTGGACGGGGCCGAATCGGCCACCGCCGTCACGACGTTCATCGACTTCGACGCCCGGACCATCGCCTACAGCAGCGCCGGCCATCCCCCGCCCGTCCTGGTGCACGCCGACGGCCGGGTGGAGTTCCTCGACCAGGCCACCGACACCCCGCTCGACGCCCGCCCCGACCCGATACGGCGTCCGCAGGCCGCCACTTCGTACGGCGACGGCGCCACGCTGGCGCTCTACACGGACGGTCTGATCGAGCGCCGGCGGGAGGACATCGACGTCGGTCTCGGCCGGCTCGCCGACGCGCTGGTCGAGCACCGCACCGACACCCCCGAGGAACTGGCCGACGCCGTCCTGCTGCAGCTGCTGCCGCCGGGCGGCGCCACGGACGACACGGCCCTGGTCATCGTGCGGCTGTGATGCGGGTCGAGCGGCTCCGCCACGGCCGGGCGGGTCCACCGCCCGAGCCGCCGTGATCACGCCAAAGCCCGGGATCGGCTTGCCGTGCCGGGCCCCGGGGACGAGGCTGGTCCGGCGGTCCTCCCCACACGCGACACCCGCCGTCCGTCCGCCCGCTGACGTGCCGTCATGTGCCGGGACGCCGCCGGTCCGCGCCGGTTCCGGTGGTCCGGCCCGGCGCCTACACTGACAGCCCCACTGCACGCTGGCTGACCTGCCAGAACATGGCGGCCCGAGCTGATCCGCCCGAGTGAGGAGCGCCCCTTTGTTCTACTACGTCCTCAAATACGTGTTGCTGGGCCCGCTGCTGCGACTGGTGTTCCGGCCCCGTATCGAGGGTCTGGAGCATGTGCCGGCCACGGGCGCGGCCATCGTCGCCGGGAACCATCTGTCCTTCTCGGACCACTTCCTGATGCCCGCGATCCTCAAGCGGCGCATCACCTTCCTCGCCAAGAAGGAGTACTTCACCGGCCCCGGCATCAAGGGCAGGCTGACGGCGGCCTTCTTCCGCAGCGCCGGGCAGATCCCGGTCGACCGCACCGGCAAGGAGGCCGGCCAGGCCGCGATCCGCGAGGGCCTCGGGGTGCTGCGCAAGGACGAGCTGCTCGGCATCTACCCCGAGGGCACCCGCTCGCACGACGGCCGTCTCTACAAGGGCAAGGTCGGCGTGGCCGTGATGGCGCTGAAGGCCGGCGTCCCGGTGATCCCGTGCGCGATGATCGGCACGTTCGAGGCCCAGCCGCCGGGCAAGGTGATCCCGAACGTCCACCCCGTCACCATCCGCTTCGGCAAGCCCCTCGACTTCTCCCGCTACGCCGGGATGGAGAACGAGAAGGCGATCCTGCGGGCCGTCACCGACGAGATCATGTACGCCATCCTGTCGCTCTCCGAGCAGGAGTACGTCGACCAGTACGCCACCGTCGCGAAGGCCGAGGAGGCCGCCGCCAAGGCCGAGCAGGGCCGGCGCTTCCCCCGGCTGCCCCTCAGATGACCGGGGGCGCCTGACCGAGCAGGGCCAGCGCCTCGTCGAGCGTCGCGCGCAACCGCATCGCGTCCGGCGCGACCGCGCTGACCAGGACCGCCGGTCCGGCCAGCGGCAGGACGGCGGCGCTCTCCCCCAGCATCCGGGGCGCCACCGGAGAGTCCGCGAACTCGGGCCGTACGACGACGAGTTGCCCGGCCGTGCGGTGGCCGCCGAGCCCGGCGGGCCCGTCCCAGCCGCCCGGAGCGCCGGGCCCGCACTCCAGCTCCTGGTCGAGGACGACCCGCCCCGCGACCCGCACCCGGATCCGGCTCGCCAGGCGTCCCGGCTCCTCCCCCACCCGTCCGAGCACCTGCTCCTCGCGCAGCACGAGCCGCCCCGTGGCACCGACGTCGACCTCGGTCGTCACGGTCAGGTCGCTGCCGCGCGCGCAGATCAGCTGTTCCGGCAGCCACCGCAGTTCGGCCTCGTCGGCCACCGAGAGGCGGACGTCGTAGCGGGCTCCGCCCTTGCCCTGTCCCGGCAGTGCGAGGGTGGCGGCCGCCGAACCGACACGGAGGCTCGCCCCGGCCAGTACCTCCGCGCCGACGGTGAAGTGGTCGCCGCCGAGCGGCCCGCTCATCGCCCCCACGATCAGGACGTGCGCCTCCCCGCCGGAGCCCCGGGTCCGGCGCGGCGCGAGCGGCCCGGCGCCTTCGAGGACCGGCAGGGCGGTGCCGCCCCGTCCGTCCGGCCGGGCGACGATCCGGGCGCGGGCCCGCACCCTGGCGGTCACGCCGTCCACGCGGCCAGCCGCGCCCGCACCCAGTCGGCGACGTCCCGGACACCCGGCTCGCTCCTCAACGACTGGAACACGACGGGGAGTTCGGCCCGCTGCGCCTTGGCGTCCGCCGCCATCCGCGCCAGGTCGGAGCCGACGTACGGGGCGAGGTCGGTCTTGTTGACGACGAGCAGGTCGGCGGTGGTGACGCCGGGGCCGCCCTTGCGCGGGATGTCGTCGCCGCCCGCCACGTCGATGACGAAGATCTGGGCGTCCACGAGCCCCTTGGAGAAGGTCGCGGTGAGGTTGTCCCCGCCGGACTCCACGAGGATCAGATCGAGCGGCCCCACCTCGTCCTCCAGATCCTCCACGGCCTCCAGGTTCGCGGAGATGTCGTCCCGGATGGCGGTGTGCGGGCAGGCGCCCGTCTCGACGGCCGTGATCCGCTCCGGCGGCAGCACGGCCTCGCGCAGCAGGAACTCGGCGTCCTCGCGGGTGTAGATGTCGTTGGTGACGACGGCGAGGGACAGCTCCTCGCGCAGCGCCCGGCACAGGGCGGCGACCGTGGCGGTCTTGCCCGAGCCGACGGGACCGCCCAGACCGAGGCGCAGGGCGCGGCGGGAGCCGTCGGGGCGGCGCGCGTCGGCGCTGAGGGCGGCGGGGCCGTCGTGGGTGTGGTCGAGGTGCATGAGTCACGGCTCCTGTGGGTGGGGGCCCTGGCGCGGAAGGGCCGTCGGGTCGGGAACGGTCGGTTCAGGAAGCGAAGAGGCGGACCGGCCAGGCCGCGTGGGCCTCCGCCGCGATCTCCAGCAGGGGCGCGGAGGCCGCGGGCAGGGCGTCGACGCCTTCGTCCGCCGCGCGCCGGGCCGCCTCCACCGCCCGGTCCGCGACACGGTCCAGCTCCGGGGCGAGCCGCGCCAGCACGGCCGTGGCCTCGAAGGGGTCCAGGCCGAGCAGCCGTACGACCGCCGTGGCGGCCCCGCTCACGCCCTCGTACGCGGCGCAGTACGCCGCGTCGGGCGCGTCGAGACCCGCGGCGCGGGCGACGGTGCCGAGGACCACGGGCTGGTGCGCGCCCTTGGGGAACCGGGTGGCGAGTGCGTCGAGTTCGGGGGACGGCCAGGTCGCGCGGCCGGCCCGCAGCAGCTGCCGGCCGAGCCTGCGCGCGGCGGTCCGCAGTGCCGGTGACGGCGTACGGGCGTCGGCGGCCGCGTCCAGCTCCACCGGGTCCAGCCCGGCCGCGGCCGCCGCCGCGAGCGCGGCCGAGACGAGCCCGGCCGTGTGCAGCCGGCCCCGGCAGAAGTCCTCCAGGCTCGCGGCGCCGGTGATCCGCCCGGCGCGGACGGCGGCCTCGGCACCGCCGGAGTGGGCGTGTCCCCCGGCGGGGAAGCGGCCGTCGGCCAGGACGAGAAGCGTGGCCCGTGTCATCGTCGGCCGGCCCTCAGAAGAGGAAGTAACGCTGGGCCATGGGCAGTTCGGCGGCGGGCGCGGCCTCCACCAGCTCCCCGTCGATGTGCACGGCGAAGCTGTCGGGGTCGATGCGCACATCGGGCCGGGCGTCGTTCTCGCGCATGTCGGCCTTGGTGACGGCGCGCGTCGACTCGATGCCCACGAACCGCTTGCCGAGCGCGAGGCGTTCGGAGAGCCCGTCCTCGAGGGCGAGCGGGGCCACGAAGTTGACCGAGTTCGCCGCCGGCGCCCGGCCGGTCGCGCCGAACATCGGCCGGGGCAGGATCGGCTGCGGCGTCGGGATGGACGCGTTGGCGTCGCCCATCTGCGCGTAGGCGATCTGCCCGCCCTTGAGAACGAGGAGCGGCTTGACGCCGAAGAAGGCGGGTTCCCAGAGCACCAGGTCGGCGAGCTTGCCGGTCTCGACGGAGCCGATCTCGCGGGCCAGGCCCTGCGCGAGCGCGGGGTTGATCGTGTACTTGGCCACGTACCGGCGTACGCGGTGGTTGTCGGCGCGGCCGTCGCCGGGCAGGGCGCCCCGCCGCCGCTTCATCACGTGCGCGGTCTGCCAGGTGCGCAGGACGACCTCGCCGACGCGGCCCATGGCCTGGGAGTCGGAGGAGATGATCGAGATGGCGCCGAGGTCGTGGAGGACGTCCTCGGCCCCGATCGTGGACGGCCGGATGCGGGACTCGGCGAAGGCCAGGTCCTCGGGCACGGCCGCGTTCAGGTGGTGGCACACCATCAGCATGTCGAGATGTTCCTCGGCGGTGTTGACGGTGTAGGGGCGGGTCGGGTTGGTGGAGCTGGGCAGGACGTGCGGCTCGGAGACCACGGTCATGATGTCCGGCGCGTGCCCACCGCCCGCGCCCTCGGTGTGGTACGCGTGGATGCCGCGTCCGCCGATGGCGGCGAGGGTGTCGCCGACGAAACCGGCCTCGTTCAGGGTGTCGGTGTGGATGGCGATCTGGACGCCGGTCCGGTCGGCGACGGTGAGGGAGGCGTCGATGACGGCCGGGGTCGAGCCCCAGTCCTCGTGCAGTTTCAGTCCGACGGCGCCGCCCTGGATCTGGGAGAGCATCGCCTCGTGCGAGACGGTGTTGCCCTTGCCCAGGAGGCCGATGTTGAGCGGGTACTGCTCCATCGCCTCCAGCATCCGGGCCAGATGCCAGGGGCCCGGCGTGACGGTGGTCGCCTTGGAGCCCTCGGCGGGGCCTGTGCCGCCGCCGACGAGGGTGGTGATGCCGGAGGCGAGCGCCTCGTCGGCGATCTGCGGGCAGATGAAGTGGACGTGCGCGTCGATGGCGCCGGCGGTGAGGATCCGGCCGTTGCCCGCGATGATCTCGGTCTCGGGGCCGATGACGAGGTCCGGGTGCACACCGTCCATGGTGTCGGGGTTGCCGGCCTTGCCGATGCCGGTGATCCGGCCGTCGCGGATGCCGAGGTCGGCCTTGACGATCCCCCAGTGGTCGACGATCACCACTCCGGTGATCACCGTGTCCGGGGTGCCGTCCGCGCGGGTGGCCCGGGACTGGCCCATGGACTCGCGGATGACCTTGCCGCCGCCGAACACGGCCTCGTCACCGGCGCGTCCGGGACCGCCGGAACGATCCTCCTCGATCTCGATGAGCAGATCGGTGTCGGCGAGCCGGACGCGGTCGCCGGTGGTCGGCCCGAACAGGTCGGCGTAGGCGGCGCGGGAGATCTCAGGCATCGAGGGCACCTCCGGTCTCCCCGCGCAGTCCGGGCACCACGCGGGCGCCGGCGAGGGGGACGAGTTCGACGTCGACGGGGATGCCGGGCTCGAAGCGCACGGCGGTGCCGGCGGCGACGTTCAGCCGCTTGCCGCGGGCCGCGGCGCGGTCGAAGCGCAGGCCGGGGTTGGCCTCGGCGAAGTGGTAGTGGGAGCCGACCTGGACGGGCCGGTCGGCGGCGTTGAGGACGGTCAGCCGGGTGATCTCGCGGCCCTCGTTGTATGCGATCGGGCCCTCGGCGAACAGGACTTCTCCGGGTGTCATGGCCGCCCTCAGACGATCGGGTCGTGGACGGTGACGAGCTTGGTCCCGTCGGGGAACGTCGCCTCGACCTGGACGTCGTGGATCATCTCGGGGATGCCCTCCATGACGTCGTCCCTGGTGAGCAGGGTCCGGCCGGAGGACATCAGCTCGGCGACCGTACGGCCGTCGCGAGCGCCTTCCAGGATGTGCGCCGTGATGAGGGCGACGGCCTCGGGGTGGTTCAGCCGGAGCCCGCGGGCCCGGCGCCTCTCGGCGACGTCGGCCGCCACATGGATGAGCAGCCTCTCCTGCTCGTGCGGGGTCAGTTGCACGGCGTCCCACCTCACAGTCCTCGCTCCGGACCTGCGGGGTCCGGTGGCCGACGCCCTCGGGCGAGGGCCCGACGACGTGGGTCGGCAGGCTAGTTGGACCGCGTTTCGGGCGCGTTAACCCCGCGCGGGGCCGGAGGGGGCGGCGTCGTCGTACCGCATGCTCATCAGGGCGCGCAGACCCTGCTGCAGGACGTCCACGGGCGCGGGCCCGAACAGGGACTGCTGGGCGATGAAGCCGAGCACGGAGGCGATCATCGTGCGGGCGACATGGTCCGGGTCCACGTCCGTCCGCATCAGCCCGGCCTCCTGGTAGCCCTCGACGATCCGGGCCCAGGCGGCGCGCACCGAGCCGTAGCCCTCGCGCAGGATGGCCGCGAGCTCGTCGTTGCGCAGGGTCTCCGTCCACACCTGGACGACGAGCCGGGGGAAGGCGGGCTTGCCGTCGACGACCAGGGACTCCCGGGCGGCGAGCGTGTGGCCGAGGACATAGGCGACGAGCTCGTCCGGCGGTGGGGGCGGGCTCTGCCGGGCGGCCTCCTCGAACGCCGCGCGGACCGAGCCGAGCACCTCGGCGACGATCGCGCCGATCAGCTCCTCCTTGCCCTTGAAGTACCGGTAGACGGCCCCCGCCGAGAGGTCGACCTCCTTCAGCACGTCCTGCATCGAGGTGGCGTGGAAGCCGTTGCGGGCGAAGCAGAGGGCGGCGCCGTCGAGGATCTGGCGGCGGCGTGCGTCGAGGTGTTCCTGGGATACGCGGGCCATGCCCTCAAGCTAAAACGAACATTCCTTCTTGACAAGCATCGACATCGGGGAGCACGGTGGACTCACCAAAAACGAACGATCCTTCTTTTTGAGATCACGGGAGATCCCATGTCCTCGCCGTCCGCCACACCGCCCAGGAAGCCCGCACCCCGGCGCCTGGTCGCGGTGGTCGTGCTCGTCCCCGTACTGGCCGCCCTCGCCCTGTGGGCGTTCGCCTGGCCGGCCGCCCGCACCGCGCCGCGCGACCTCCCGCTCGGCGTGGCGGGGCCCGCCGCGGCCGTGACGCAGGTGGAGCGACAGCTGTCCGCCCACGACGGCGCGTTCGACGTGCACCGCTACGCCGACGAGCCGGCCGCCCGCGAGGCCATCGAGGACCGGGACGTGTACGGCGCGGTCGTGGTGACACCCCAGGGGCCGAAGCTGCTGACCGCGTCCGCCGCGAGCCCGGCCGTGGCCCAGCTGCTGCAGCAGGCGGTGGCCGGACAGGCGGCCGCCGAGGGGACGCAGGTGGAGACCGTCGACGTGGTGCCCGCACCCGAGGAGGACCCGCGCGGGGCGGCCCTGAACTCCAGCGTGCTGCCGCTCGCCCTCGCGGGCCTGGCGGCGGGGGCCGCCGTCACCCTGCTGGGGCTGCGCGGTCTGGGCGCCGCGGGCGCTCTCGCGGGCGTCGCAGCCCTGATCGGCCTGATCGCCGCCGCGCTGGCGCACAGCTGGCTGGGTGTGATCACCGGTGACTGGTGGGCGGAGGCCGGGGTGTTCGCGCTGATGACCCTCGCCGTGAGCGCCGCCGTCGCCGGGCTCGCCGCCCTCCTCGGACCGGCCGGCGTCGGCCTGATGGCCGCCACCGTCATGCTGATCGGCAACCCGTTCTCCGGGGCGGCGTCGGCGCCCCGGATGCTGCCGGAGCCGGTCGGCACCATCGGCCAGTGGCTGCCGCCGGGCGCGGGCACGACCCTGCTGCGGTCGGTGTCCTTCTTCGACGGCGCCGCGGCGGTCGGCCCCGCCCTCACCCTGACCTGGTGGGCCGCCGTCGGCCTCGGCGCGGTCCTCCTCGGAGACCGCCTCAAGGCCGACGGCACCAGCCCGGAGCCGACCACCGCCCGGGAACCGGCCACCGCCGCCTGACCCGGCCCCGCGAACCGGCCGTGCGCCCCCGCTGTAGCGGACGGGGGCGCACGGCCTCGGCGTCTCCGGCGGCCGTGACCACGCGAACGGCCGTACGTCCCGGTTCCGGCGGACGAGTTGATCGGCCGTCACCCCGGGGCGCGCCGGCGCTGACGCGGCGTCGGGCGGGACGGGACCGTGCGTACGGGCGCTGGAGCGTGCGCCGCGCGTCCCGGACGGGCGGCGCCGCACGGCTCGTGCCACGCCGGTGGCGCGCTCCGACAGTTGACGGCGCCACAGCCGCGTCCCGGGCACGCCGCCCGGCTCGGAACGTCCGCCGACGCGCCGAAACGGACCGAATGGCGTACCCCCCATCGGCGTATTCCGCACTCCGTCCACGCGCTCGTACGGCTTGCGTCAGGGACGGGACGCACAGCCCGGGTTGAGCCTTCCGCCGCTGGTCCGGGGCTCGTCGGGTATCCGGCGACGACCTCGAACGCAGTAGCGTCCACCCGAACGGGTGAGTGGTGAGTAACACCACAAATCCCCGGTTCCGTTGGGATTTTCGTTCTTCCGTGCGCCAAGATCCCTGACTGACGACAAGACCCCGCCGCAGCGGCGGGGCGATCCGGGCGGACGCCGAGTCCTGCCGCCGCCCGGATGACCGGTCGACAGGAGTGGATCGGCAGGAGTGGAGGACCCGAGCAAGACGGGTCGCCGGTACGGACGTTCGTTCGAACCGAGCAACCCTTGGGGTGAAGCCGCGACATTGCGGCCGGGCAACTTCGCCAGCCCGAATCCGACAGGTCATCCTTCACAGGCGGCTGACGAAGGGTTGCGCATGACTGCGCTCAATCGTGTCCCGTCGCTCATGGCCAGGGCCGGTACGGCCTCGGCCCTCACTCTCGCCGCGGTGGGCGGCTCGATCGTGACGCCCGGTCTCGCCTCGGAGGCGCAGGCCGCCACGCCGGCGACGAAGGCACTTCAGATCGCGGCCTCGAAGAAGGGCTCCCCGTACAAGTGGGGCGCCACGGGGCCGAACCGGTTCGACTGCTCCGGGCTCACGCTGTACTCGTTCAAGAAGGCCGGCAAGAAGCTGCCGCGCACGGCGGCCCAGCAGTACAACAAGACCCGCCACATCTCCGCCTCGAACCGCAAGGCGGGGGACCTGGTCTTCTTCCACTCGGGGTCGTACGTCTACCACGTGGGCATCTACGCGGGTAAGGGCAAGATCTGGCACTCCCCCAAGAGCGGTGACGTGGTCCGGCTGCAGAAGATCTGGACCAGGAGCGTCTGGTACGGCCGGGTCAAGTGACCCTCGTGGGGGCGCCGACGGCGCCCCCACCCCCGCCGGCGCCCTCCCGGGGCGCGGAGGGCGTCCGGCACGGGCCGGGCACTCCGGCGCCTCCGGGGCCTCCCGGGGCCGACGGGGGCGGAGCGGGCCGCATGGCGCCCGGTGCGGCGCCACGCGGCGCTTCTAGGGGGTGTCCTGCGGCGTCGCGACCGTGACCGGCGAGGCCGGTACGGTCCACGGCAGCTCGATGGAGACCGTCTTGCCGCCCTCACGGGTCGGCCACACCCGGAGCCGGCCGCCGCACTCGGCGGTCAGCCAGCGAATGATCACCATGCCCCGGCCGTTGTCCTGCTGGACGGCGGCCGGAAGCCGTTTGGGGAACCGGGGATGACTGTCGGTCACCCCGATGCGCAGCTGCTCGTCACGGTCGAGCTCGAGGTCCACCGTGAAGGTGGGCGACTGCCCCAGGGTGTGCTGTACCGCGTTCGTGGTGAGTTCGGAGACGATGAGCCGGATGGTGTCCGCCGTGTCCGTGTCCGACGGCAGTCCCCACTCGGCGAGTGTGGTGACCACATAGGACCGGGCCGCGGAGACCGAGGCGGGATCGCTCGGCAGAGTGACGGATGCTTCCAGATGGTCTGCCATGGCGACGTCGTCCCTTTCCCACGGGACCGCAGTCCGACACGGAGCGGAGGGTTCGAGTACGGTCCCGGACTGGTGCTTCGCCGCCAGACTGCCATCACCGCGGCGGTCACGGGTGGCGATCCGCCAAGATATGCATATATCTGTCGCTCGAAGCGGTGAACTCTGCGACGGCAGACCGTATTTGGGCGGCCCGGTCGGAGTAAGGAGTTGCCCATGCAGCACGGCCCGGCGGTACGCCGCCGGAAACTGGGCGCGGAACTGCGTGCGTTACGCACCGGGACCGGGCTCACCAGTGGGGAGGCGGCCCGCCTGGTGGGCTGGCACCAGTCCAAGGTGAGCCGTATCGAGACCGGTGCCAGCGGGGTGAAACCGGCCGATGTGCGCTTACTGCTCGACGCCTACGGTGTCCGGGACGCGCGGCTCCGGGAGGTGCTGCTGGCGCTGGCCGGCTCCGACGGCGCCGGGCGGCACCACTGGTGGCACGCCTACCGCGGGGTCCTGCCGCCGGCGTACCGGGATTTCATCAGTCTGGAGTCCCAGGCCCGCGCGATGCGCACGCTGGAGACGTCCGTGGTGCCCGGCCTGTTGCAGACGCCCGAGTACGCGCGGGCGGTGACCCGGGCGGCGACCGGCGGGACGGACGACGGCACCGACGACCGGATCGACGCGTTGGTCGCGGTGCGGCTGGCCAGGCAGGAGGTGCTGCGGGCCGATCCGCCGCTGCGGTTCAGCGCGGTGCTGGACGAGGCGGTGCTGCGCCGGGAGGTCGGAGGCCCCGAGGTGATGCGGCGCCAGCTGGAGCGGCTGGTGGAGGCGGCGCGGCTGCCCCAAGTCACCCTGCAGGTGCTGCCGTTCACGGCCGGTGAGCATGTCGGCGTCACCGGGCCTTTCGTTATCTTCTCATTTTCGAGCACTTCTGATCTGGACGTGGTTGTTCTCGACCACTTGACGAGTAGCCTCTATCTCGAACGGAAAGAAGACCTCCAGGCCTACACGGAGGCCTTCGACACCCTTCGGCTCCACGCCCTTTCGCCCGAGGAATCGCTGGATCACATCGCCGCGATAGGTGGCGGCGCGTAAGGAGGCACCATGACCGCACTGCCTCGGAACCTCAGGTCGAGCACCGAACTCCCGGACGCACGATGGCTGCGCAGCAGTTACAGCACCGGGGCGAACAACTGCGTCGAGACGGCCCGGCCGCACGCGGGCCCCTGGACCGGCCTGCTGGCCGTGCGCGACTCCAAGGATCCGGCCGGCCCCGCGCTGCTCTTCTCCCCGAGAGCTGGGCGGGCTTCACGGCCGCACTCCAGTCCTGACCATTTCTGATCGTTTCTGCCCGTCCCGGTTCCGCCCGGCCGTGTCACGCCGACTCATGGTCGTGTCGTACCGATGACCTGTACAGCGCGTTCGATCTGCCCCTCGGAGAGGTCCGCGCGGGCGGTCAGCCGCAGCCGTGAGACGCCGTCCGGCACGGAAGGCGGACGGAAGCAGCCCACGGCGAGACCCGCCGCACGGCAGTCGGCGGCCCACCGCACGGCCCCCTCCGGGGACGGCGCCCGCACGGAGACGACCGCGGCGTCCGGACGCACCGCTTCCAGACCCGCGGCCGTCAGCCGGGTGTGCAGTTCGCCCGCCACCGCGCGGGCCCGCGCGGCCCGTTCGGGCTCCCGGTCCAGCAGCCGCAGCGCCGCCAGGGCCGCGCCCGCCGCCGCCGGGGCGAGACCGGTGTCGAAGATGAACGTCCGCGCCGCGTTGACCAGATGGTCGATCACCCGGGCGGGCCCCAGCACGGCACCGCCCTGGCTGCCGAGCGACTTGGAGAGCGTGACGGTCGCGACGACGTCCGGCGCGCCCGCGAGCCCCGCCGCGTACGGGGCACCCCGGCCGCCGTCGCCGAGGACGCCGAGACCGTGCGCGTCGTCCACGACCAGCCCGGCGCCGTGCTCCCGGCACACATCGGCGTAGGCGGCCAGCGGGGCGGCGTCGCCGTCGACCGAGAAGACGGTGTCGGAGACGACCACGGCGGGGCCGTCGTGCGTGCGCAGCGCCTTGCGGACGGCGTCCGGGTCGGCGTGGGCGGCGACCTGCGTGGTGCCCCGGGACAGGCGGCAGCCGTCGATGAGCGAGGCGTGGTTGCCCGCGTCCGACACGATCAGCGAGCCGTGCGGCGCGAGCGCGGTGACCGCGGCGAGGTTGGCCGCGTAGCCGGAGGAGAAGACGAGCGCCGCCTCGAAGCCGCAGAAGCGGGCCAGCTCGTCCTCCAGCTCCGTGTGCAGCTCCGTCGTACCGGTGACGAGCCGTGAGCCGGTCGCGCCGCCGCCCCAGGTGCGCGCGGCGCGCGCGGCGCCCTCGACGACCTCGGGGTTCCGGGCCAGGCCCAGGTAGTCGTTGCTCGCGAGGTCGAGGAGCGGGGAGTCGGCGGGGCGGGGCCGCAGGGTCCGTACCAGTCCGGCGCGGCGGCGCTGGTCCGCCTGTCCGTCGATCCAGCCGAACGCCATGGCTCCTCCGGGCTTTTGTAGGCAGTGCACAGACACTAGCGGCCGGGACCGCCGCCCACGGTGTGGCAATACCCACACATCGAATCGACAGGGTTGTGCAAACTCACCTTGGCTCCGGCCCCCTCCGTACGTCAGGATCAGCTCCCATGGACCTGCTGAACACGCTGGTGGACAAGGGGCTTCGGCGCGAGCTGCCGACCCGCGAGGAAGCGCTCGCCGTTCTCGCCACTTCCGACGACGACCTGCTCGACGTGGTGGCCGCGGCCGGCAAGGTGCGCCGGAAGTGGTTCGGCCGGCGGGTGAAGCTGAACTATCTCGTCAACCTCAAGTCGGGCCTGTGCCCGGAGGACTGCTCCTACTGTTCGCAGCGGCTCGGCTCCACCGCCGGGATCCTCAAGTACACCTGGCTGAAGCCGGACGAGGCGTCCCAGGCCGCGGCCGCCGGATTGGCGGGTGGCGCCAAGCGGGTGTGCCTCGTGGCATCCGGGCGCGGCCCGACCGACCGGGACGTGGACCGGGTCTCGGAGACCATCAAGGCCATCAAGGACGGCAACGAGGGCGTCGAGGTGTGCGCCTGCCTCGGGCTGCTCTCGGACGGGCAGGCGGAGCGCCTGCGCGAGGCCGGCGCGGACGCCTACAACCACAATCTCAACACCTCGGAGTCCACGTACGGGGAGATCACGACCACCCACACGTACGCCGATCGGGTGGACACGGTGAACAAGGCGCACGCGGCCGGTCTGTCCGCCTGCTCGGGGCTGATCGCGGGCATGGGCGAGAGCGACGAGGACCTGGTCGACGTCGTCTACGCGCTGCGCGAGCTGGACCCGGACTCGGTGCCGGTCAACTTCCTGATCCCGTTCGAGGGCACCCCGCTCGCCAAGGAGTGGAACCTCACCCCGCAGCGCTGTCTGCGGATCCTCGCGATGGTGCGGTTCGTGTGCCCGGACGTCGAGGTGCGTATCGCGGGCGGCCGCGAGGTGCACTTGCGCACCCTGCAGCCCCTCGCGCTGCACCTGGCCAACTCGATCTTCCTCGGCGACTACCTCACCAGCGAGGGCCAGGCCGGCAGGGCCGACCTGGAGATGATCGCGGACGCCGGCTTCGAGGTGGAGGGCGCCGGCGAGGTCACCCTGCCGGAGCACCGGGCGACCGCGGGCGGGGGCGGCTGCGGATCGCACGCGAGCGCGGGCTGCGGGTCCCACGAGGGCGGCGGTTGCGGTTCGCACGCGGACGGCGGGGTGTGCGGTACGGCCGCCGCGGAGCCCGCCGCGCCGGCCGCCGAGCCGCGCACCGATCTGGTCGCCGTACGGCGGCGGGGCGCAGGGACGGATCTCGCGCCCAATGCCTGATCTGCCCGGCCTGAGCATGTCCGGTCTGAGCGTGCCCGAGCTGCTGGAGCTCGACCGGCGGCACGTCTGGCATCCGTACGGCCCGATGCCCGGCCGCGCCGAACCGCTCGTCGTGGAGTCGGCGAGCGGGGTGCGGCTGCGGCTCGCCGACGGCTCGGGCGAGCTGGTCGACGGCATGTCGTCGTGGTGGTCGGCCATCCACGGCTACAACCACCCGGTGCTCAACGAGGCGGCGCACGAGCAGCTGGCGCGGATGAGCCATGTGATGTTCGGCGGGCTCACGCACGAGCCCGCCGTACGGCTGGCGAAGCTCCTTGTCGACTTGTCTCCCGAGGGTCTGGAGCATGTCTTCCTGGCCGACTCCGGGTCGGTGTCGGTCGAGGTCGCCGTCAAGATGTGCCTGCAGTACTGGCGTTCGCTGGGCCGGCCCGGCAAGCGGCGGCTGCTGACCTGGCGCGGCGGCTACCACGGCGACACCTGGCAGCCGATGTCGGTGTGCGACCCCGAGGGCGGGATGCACGAGCTGTGGTCGGGCGTGCTCCCTCGCCAGCTGTTCGCGGACGCGCCCCCGGCCGAGTACGACGAGGCGTACGCCGAACGGCTGCGGTCGCTGATCGAGCGGCACGCGGACGAACTGGCGGCGGTGATCGTGGAGCCCGTGGTGCAGGGCGCGGGCGGGATGCGGTTCCACTCCCCCGCGTATCTGCGCGTGCTGCGCGAGGCGTGCGACGCGCACGGCGTGCTGCTCGTGTTCGACGAGATCGCGACCGGTTTCGGGCGTACGGGCGCGCTGTTCGCGGCGGACCACGCGGCGGTGACGCCTGATGTGATGTGTGTGGGCAAGGCCCTGACCGGCGGCTATATGACGATGGCGGCGACGCTGTGCACGTCCCGTGTCGCCGACGGCATCTCGCGCGGCGAGGTCCCGGTGCTCGCCCACGGCCCGACGTTCATGGGCAACCCGCTGGCGGCCGCCGTGGCCTGCGCGTCGATCGAGCTGCTGCTCGGCCAGGACTGGCAGGCCGAGGTCCGGCGCGTCGAGGCGGGCCTGCGGGCCGGTCTGGCACCCGCGGCGGACCTGCCGGGCGTCAAGGACGTACGGGTCCTCGGCGCGATCGGCGTCGTCCAGCTGGACCACGAGGTGGACATGCGGGCGGCGACGGCGGCCGCCGTAGGTGAGGGCGTGTGGCTGCGCCCGTTCCGCGACCTCGTCTACACGATGCCGCCGTACGTCACGGGCGACGCGGACGTCGCACGGATCGCCCGCGCGGTGTGCGCGGCAGCGGGAGAGGGCTGACATGCCGGTACTGGTGGTCACGGGCACGGGCACGGAGGTCGGCAAGACGGTCACGACCGCCGCGGTGGCCGCGGCGGCGCTGGCCTCGGGCCGTACCGTCGCGGTGCTCAAGGCCGCGCAGACGGGCGTCGGACCGGACGAGGACGGTGACGCGGCCGAGGTCGCGCGGCTGGCCGGTCCGGTGACGACGGCCGAACTCGCCCGCTATCCCGAGCCGTTGGCTCCGGCGACGGCGGCGCGGCGGGCGGGCCGGGCCCCGGTCCGTCCGGCGGAGATCGCCGAGGCCGCCGCGAAGCTGGCCGCCGAGCACGATCTGGTGCTGGTGGAGGGGGCGGGCGGGCTCCTCGTCCGCTTCGACGAGGCGGGCGGCACCCTGGCCGACGCGGCCGAGCTGCTGGCGGCACCCGTCCTGGTGGTGGCGTCGGCCGGCCTGGGCACCCTGAACACGACCGCGCTGACGGCTCGTGAGCTGCGGCGCCGGCGGCTGGACCCGCTCGGCGTGGTCATCGGCAGCTGGCCCGGCGAACCGGATCTGGCGTCGCGGTGCAATGTGGCCGACCTTCCGGAGGTGTCGGGGGCGCCGCTGCTCGGCGCGGTGCCGGCGGGCGCGGGCGGGCTGCCGTCCGCCGGTTTCCGCGCCTGCGCACCGGAGTGGCTGGCACCCCGGCTGTTCGGCCGATGGGACGCGGACGCGTTCCGGGAGCGGACGGGGCTGTGAGCGGGGCCTGACGCGGCGGACGCGCGCAGCGGACCGGGCGGTGAGCGGGGCTTTACTCGGCGGACGCGCACAGCGGATGGGGCTTGACGCGGCGGATGCGCGAAGCGGACGGGCTCTGAAGGGGCAGGGACGGGCGGATGCGCGAAGCGGACGGGCTCTGAAGGGGCAGGGACGGGCGGATGCGCGAAGCGGACGGGGTTCTGAGCGGGCCCTGACGCGGCGGATGCGTGAAGCGGGGGTGCGTCCGCCCCGTTCGGGGGAGAATCGGGAGTGAGTCCCGTTCTGCCCGGGAGGTCCCATGGCCCTGCGCTCCGCCCGTGCGGGCACCCGTCCACGCGACGCCGTGCACCATCCGGTGTTCGCCCGCTACTACGCCCGGGCGAGCGTCGGCGCCGAGACCAGGATGGGCCTGGCCCGGATCCGGGAGCGGCTGCTGGACGGGCTGTCGGGCCGGGTGCTGGAGATCGGCGCCGGGAACGGCCTGAACTTCACCCACTACCCGAGCACCGTCTCCGAGGTCGTCGCCATCGAACCGGAGCGCGTGCTGCGGCGGTTGGCGGTGGAGGCGGCGCTGCGCGCCGAGGTGCCCGTGGACGTGGTGCCGGGCACGGCGGAGGCGCTGCCGGTCAAGAGCGAGGGCTTCGACGCGGTGGTGCTGTCGCTGGTGCTGTGCAGTGTGCGGGACGTGCCGCGGGCCCTCGCGGAGGTGCGCCGGGTGCTGCGGCCCGGCGGGACCGTGCGGTTCTTCGAGCACGGCCGGGGCGGCGGACCCGCGATGCTGCGCACCCAGCGCGTCCTGGACCGGACGGTGTGGCCGCTGGTCGCCGGCGGCTGCCATCTTTCGCGCGATCCGGTGGCGGCCCTGCGGCGGGCCGGCTTCGAACTCGGCCCGTACCGGCGGCTGATGGTCCCGGAGAACGGGCCGGTCCTTCCGGCGTCGTACTGCGCTCTGGGCACGGCGTGGCGGCCGCCGGCCGACGAGGCGTCAGCCGGGCGGTAGGACCATCACAGGCTCCAGCTCTCCAGTTCCCGCGCGATGTCCTGGACCGACGCCTCGCCGCTGTGCACCAGACGGGCGAGGTCGCGCACCTGCTCGGGCGAAGTGACGACCTTCAGGCCGCTGGCCACGAGGTAGGCGTAGGCGACCGCGGACGCGAACATCGCGTTGGAGCGCTCCAGGGCGGGGACGTGGACGAGGAGTTGCAGCAGGGAGGCCGCGCGGGCCTGCGGGCTGTCGTACACGGGGACGTCGAATATCTCGGCCTGATGGCGGGCGACGGCGGCGACGAGGGCACCCCAGTCGGTGACCCGGGGGTCCCCCGGTGTGCGCTTCTCGGCGACCATGAGCAGCCAGGCGAGATCGATGGTCAGCTGGCTCAACGGATCAGTGGCGCCCTTCGCGCGGGCCCTCGCGCTCGGCCCCGAACTCGTCGGCGAACACCGACTCGTACTGCTTCATGAAGTCCGCGGCGGCTTCCACGAACGTATGCCCGACCTCGCCGGTGTCCTGGCGGACCAGCTCCTCGATGTAGCGGTTCACGCTCATCCCGCGGGCCAGGGCACGTTCGCGGGCGGCGCGGGCCGTGCCCTCGTCCACTCTCACGTTCAGCTGGGTCTTCGCCATACTTCGAAGCTAGCGCGCAGGCGCTAGCACGGCAAGCTCCCTCCGGGCGGCGGGATGGTGCCCCTTACACCGGTCTCGGGGCCCCCACCTGGGTCGGAGACGGCGCGGCACCGCAGGAGGATACCCGGTGTGCGGTGGATCACATTAGGCTCGGCGGCGACGAATAGGGGCGGCGTCCCGGCGGCCGTCGTGGCGTCCCGTGAGGAGGCGGCCTTGTCCACAGCAGCTGCGCAGTACGTCCCGGGTCCCGCGCCGGCCGGCGGGGTGGCGGCCCGCGCCCGCGATCTGACCAAGGCGTACGGGTCCGGCGAGACCACCGTGCTCGCCCTCGACGCGGTGGACGTCGACATCGCGCGCGGCCGGTTCACGGCGGTGATGGGGCCCTCGGGGTCCGGGAAGTCCACACTGATGCACTGCCTGGCCGGTCTGGACGACGTCTCGGCGGGCCGGGTCTGGCTCGGCGACACCGAGATCACGGGGCTGAAGGACCGTGAGCTGACCCGACTGCGGCGGGACCGGATCGGGTTCATGTTCCAGTCGTTCAACCTCATCCCGACGCTGACGGCGGCGGAGAACATCACCCTGCCCATGGACATCGCCGGCCGCAGGCCGGACGAGGCATGGCTGGACCAGGTCATCGACACGCTCGGGCTGCGCGACCGGCTGCGGCACCGGCCCTCCCAGCTGTCCGGCGGCCAGCAGCAGCGCGTCGCCTGCGCCCGTGCGCTCGCCTCGCGCCCGGAGCTGATCTTCGCCGACGAGCCCACCGGCAACCTGGACTCGCGGGCGGGCCTGGAGGTGCTCGGGTTCCTGCGCGAGGCCGTCGACCGGCTGGGCCAGACGGTCGTCATGGTCACCCATGACCCGGGTGCCGCCGCCCACGCCGACCTGGTGCTCTTCCTCGGCGACGGGCGGATCGTCGACGAGATGCCGCAGCCCACGGCCGAGGCCGTGCTGGAGCGGATGAAGCGGTTCGACGTGATCCGCGGCGCGTCCGAGGACGGCGGGCGCGCACCGGGCGGCGTCGAGGCCGGGGAGGGCCCGGCGCTCGGAAAGGGCTGACCGTGCTCAAAGCGACACTCAGGAGCTTCCTCGCCCACAAGGGGCGGCTGGCGCTGTCCGCGCTGGCGGTGCTCCTGTCGGTGGCGTTCGTCGTGGGCAGCCTGATCTTCTCGGACACCGTCGGCCGTACCTTCGACCGCCTGTTCGCCTCGACGGCTGCGGACGTCACCGTCACGCCGAAGGAGTCGTTCGACGAGACGATCCCCTCCGGGCGCACCCCGACGCTGCCGGCCGCGCTCGCCGGCCGCCTCTCCCGGGTGGACGGTGTCGCGGCGGCCCGCTCGGAGGTCGACGTGGACGGCATCACCGTCGTCGACGCGGACCGCGAGCGGGTCAGCCCGACGTCGGGCGCGCCGACCCTGGCCGCCGTCTGGAACCCGACGGACCGCAGCCCCGTGGAACTCACCTCCGGACACGCGCCGCGCGGAGACGGGCAGGTCTTGCTCGACGCGGACACCGCCGATCGGACGGACGTGCGGGTCGGCGACCGGCTCACGGTCATCGGGCCGCGGGGCTCCTTCCCGGTGCGGGTCGTCGGCATCGCGACCTTCACCACCACCAACCCCGGTGCCGCCCTGGTCTTCTTCGACACGGCGACCGCGCAGAAACGGCTGCTGGGCGACCCGGACGCGGCCACCGCCGTCTCCGTGGACGCGGCCGACGGCGTCCCGGACCCGGAGCTGAAGCGGCGGGTCGCGCAGGCCCTCGGCTCCGACGCCGACGCCTACGAACTGCGCACCGCCGACGAGCAGGCCAAGTCGGACGTCGAGCGGCTCGGCACGTTCCTCGACGTCATCAAGTACGTGATGTTGGGTTTTGCCGGCGTCGCCGTCCTGGTGGGCGTGTTCCTGATCGTCAACACGTTCTCCATGCTGATCGCCCAGCGCACGCGGGAGCTGGGGCTGCTGCGCGCGCTCGGCGCGGACCGCCGCCAGGTGCGCCGCTCGGTCCTCACCGAGGCCCTGCTGCTGGGTCTCTTCGGCTCGACGGCGGGGCTGGCGGCCGGCATCGGCCTCGCGATCGGACTGATCGAGCTGATGGGCCTGCTCGGCATGCGCATCAGGACCGGCGATATGGTGATCGGCTGGGGCACACCGGTGGCCGCGTACGTCGTCGGGCTGGGCGTCACGTTCGTCGCCGCGTACCTCCCGGCCCGGCGGGCGGCCGGGGTGTCGCCGATGGCGGCCCTGGCGGACGCGGAGATCGCGGACGTGGGCCGCCCGCTGCGGCTGCGCGCGGTGGCGGGCTCGGTGGTCGGGGCGGCGGGGGCGGCCGCGCTCGTGGGTGCCGCCCTGTCCTCGGAGACGTCCACGG
This sequence comes from Streptomyces nigra, assembly GCF_003074055.1. Taxonomy (NCBI): domain Bacteria; kingdom Bacillati; phylum Actinomycetota; class Actinomycetes; order Kitasatosporales; family Streptomycetaceae; genus Streptomyces; species Streptomyces nigra. The sequence continues at coordinate 962,726 of NZ_CP029043.1, forward strand.
CCGCCTCCCTGCTGGGCCTCGGCATCCTGCTCACGCTCGTCGCCGCGGTCGTCGCGGGCCCGCTGCTGGTGCGTCCTGTCATCCGGGTGCTCGGCGGCGCCTTCCCGGCCTTGTTCGGGCCGGTCGGCCGGATGAGCCAGCGCAACGCCCTGCGCAACCCGCGCCGTACGGGGGCCACCGCGGCGGCGCTCATGATCGGGCTCGCCCTGGTCGGCGGGATGTCGGTGGCCAGCGCCTCGATGACACAGTCGTTCGACCAGCAGATCGACAAGACGCTCGGCGCCGACTTCGTCGTGCAGGACGGCAACTTCGTGCCCTTCCCCCGGGAGATCACCGACCGGATCCGCGCGACGGAGGGCGTCGGGCTGGTCGTCCGCTCGCAGGTCACGACGATCGCGCTGCGGCTGCCCGACGGCGACCGGGTGCGGACCACCGCCGCCGGGTACGAGTCCGAGCTCGACGAGGTCGCCCATCTCACCTATGCGCGCGGGGACACGGCCGCCGCGCTCGCGGACGGGCATCTCGGGATGGACCGGGAGTTCGCCGAGGAGCACGGGGTGCGGGTCGGCAGCGCGGTGCCCGTCGAGTTCCAGGGGGGACGGCAGGCACGGCTGACGGTCGGCGCCCTCACCGACCAGGAGTCCACCGAGGGGTTCGGCACCCAGGGCGGTGTGTTCTTCGGCCTGGCCACGCTGGAGAAGTACGCACCGGGCGGCCAGGACGCGGCCGTGTACGTGAACCGCGCCCCCGGCACGGACGCGGACGCGCTGCGGGCCGCTCTGGAGAAGGCCCTCGAGCCGTATCCGCAGGTGCAGGTCCGGGACGTCGCCGACTACAAGGAGCTGGTGCACGACCAGATCGCCGTCCTGCTCTATCTCGTGTACGCCCTGCTCGGCCTCGCGATCGTCATCGCGGTGCTCGGCGTCGTGAACACGCTCGCCCTGTCGGTGGTGGAACGGACCCGTGAGATCGGGCTGCTCCGGGCCATCGGGCTGGCCCGGCGCCAGTTGCGCCGGATGATCCGGCTGGAGTCGGTGGTGATCGCCGTGTTCGGCGCCGTCCTCGGGCTCGCGCTGGGGCTGGTGTGGGGGGTGTGCGCCCAGCAGGTGCTGGCCCTGCAGGGCATGACGGCGCTGGCGATCCCCTGGGGCACGATCGTCGCGGTGGTGATCGGCTCAGCGGTGGTGGGGGTCGTGGCGGCGCTGCTGCCCGCGCTGCGCGCCTCGCGGATGAACGTGCTGGACGCGATCGCGCACGAGTGACCGCCTACGGCGTCCACATACCGGAAACCTCTGTGGAGCCCCGGCCCCGGTGGTGGGATCGGACCATGGATGATCTTCGTATGCGCCCGGCCACGGCCGGCGACCTGGACACCGTGCTGGCCTTCTGGAAGACGGCGGCCGAGGGCACCAGCATCAGCGACGACCGGGACGGTGTGGAGCGCCTGGTCGCTCGCGACCCCGAGGCGCTGATCCTTGCGGAGCGGGACGGCGAACTGGTCGGCACGGTGATCGCGGGCTTCGACGGCTGGCGCTGCCATCTGTACCGGCTGGCGGTGCACCCGGACCGGCGCCGGCAGGGCATCGGCTCGGCGCTGCTGGCCGCCGCCGAGGACAGGTTCGTGGCGCTGGGCGGGCGGCGCGGTGACGCGATGGTGCTGGAACGGAACGCGCGTGCGCATCATGCCTGGCGCGCGGCGGGGTACACGCCCGAGGACCAGTGGCGGCGGTGGGTGAAGCACTTCACCGACTGACCGCTTTGCCGATCCTTTACTATTGGAGCGCCACTTCGGTCCTCCAGTGAAAGGTGTGAGCCTCCGCCCATGGGCGAGCCTCCCAGTTTTAGATATCGCGCGTTCGTTCCCTCCCTGTCCGACCATGGGACGGAGGTGACCCGATGACCGAAGTGCTCCTCCTTCTGGTGGCGATCCTGCTCTCGCTCGCGTGCGGCGCGTTCGTCGCGGCGGAGTTCTCCCTGACGACCGTCGAGCGCAGCGAGCTGGAACGCGCGGCGGAGCGCGGCGAGCGGGGCGCCGCGGGCGCCCTCAAAGCCGTACGGAATCTGACCTTCCAGCTCTCCGGCGCGCAGCTCGGCATCACCGTCACCAACCTGGTCGTCGGCATGCTCGCCGAGCCGTCCATCGCCGCCCTGCTGGCGGGCCCGCTGAAGTCCATGGGGGCCTCCCCCTCGACGGCCAGCTCGATCGCCCTCGTCATCGGCACGGCCCTGTCGACGGTCGTCCTGATGGTCGTCGGCGAACTCGTCCCGAAGAACTGGGCGATCTCCTCCCCGCTGGCCGTCGCCAAGCGGGTGGGCAGCGCGCAGCGCTGGTTCAGCGCCGTCTTCCGCCCCTTCATCACCCATCTGAACAACACGGCGAACCGCATAGTGCGCCGGATGGGCGTGGAGCCCACCGAGGAACTGGCCGCCGCGCGTGGCCCTCAGGAACTGGCCGCGCTGGCCCGGCACTCCGCCCGCGAGGGCGCGCTGGAGGCGGACACCGCCGAACTGTTCGTACGGACCCTGAACCTCGCCGATCTGACCGCCGAGAACGTGATGACCCCGCGCGTCCAGGTCGTCGCCCTCGACGCCCAGGCGACCTGCGAGGACGTGGCGAACGCGACCCGGGCGACCGGCCTGTCCCGCTTCCCGGTCTACCGCGACACCCTGGACTCGGTGGTGGGCACCGCCCACATCAAGGACATCCTCGCGGTGCCCGCCGAGGAGCGGCCGCGCACCCCGGTCGCCGAGCTGATGCGCGAGCCCCTGCTCGTCCCGGCCACCCTCACCGTCGACCGGCTCCTCGACCGGCTCTCCGGCAAGCGCACCATGGCCGTCGTCATCGACGAGTACGGCGGCACCGCGGGCGTGGCCACGCTGGAGGACATCGTCGAGGAGGTCGTCGGCGAGGTCCGCGACGAGCACGACCCGCACGAGACCCCCGACATCGCGCCCGCCGGCACCGACCCGCAGGGACGGCCGCTGTACTCGGCCGACGGCTCGGCGCGCACCGACCAGCTCGCGCGCGTCGGCCTGAAGGCCCCCGAGGGGCCCTACGAGACCCTGGCCGGCCTGGTCGCCACCGAGCTGGGCCGGATCCCCACCGTCGGTGACACGGTCGAGGTCGCCGGATGGCGGCTGGACGTGGTGGACGCCGCGGGCCGCCGGGCCGCGCGGGTGCTGCTGCACCCCCCGCTCGACGCACCGTCGGAGCACGAGACGCAGGAGGACGGGCGATGACCGCCGTACAGCTGTTCATCGGCCTGCTGACGCTGGTCGTCAACGCCTTCTTCGTGGGCGCCGAGTTCGCGCTGATCTCGGTGCGCCGCTCCCAGATCGAGCCCTACGCCGAGCGGGGGGACCGCCGCGCCAAGAGCGTGATGTGGGGACTGCAGCACGTGTCCGCGCTGCTGGCCGCCGCACAGCTCGGCATCACCCTGTGCACCCTGGTGCTCGGCATCGTCGCGGAGCCCGCCATCGCGCATCTGCTGGAGCCCGTGTTCCACGCGATGGGCGTCCCCGCGGGCGCCGGTCACGTGGTCTCCTTCGTGATCGCGCTGACGCTGGCCACGTATCTGCACATGCTGCTCGGCGAGATGGTGCCGAAGAACATCTCCCTGGCCGAGCCGGTCCGCAGCGCCCTGCTGCTGGGCCCGCCGCTGGTCACGCTGTCGCGGGCGCTGCGCCCGGTGATCTTCACGATCAACGCGTTCGCCAACACGCTGCTGCGGCTGCTGCGCGTCGAGACGAAGGACGAGGTCACCGCGACCTTCTCGGACTCCGAGCTGGCCCGGATGGTGCGGGACTCGGGCGAGGCCGGCCTCATCGACGAGCGTGCGCGCGAGCGCCTGCACGACGCGCTGGAGCTGGGCCGCCGTCCGGTGCGCGACGTGGTGCTCCCGCTGGAGCGGGTCGTCTACGCGCACGTCGGCGTCACCCCGGAGGAGCTGGAGGAGCTGTCGGCGCGGTCGGGCTTCTCGCGTTTCCCGGTGGTCGACTCGGGCCGCCGTATCGTCGGCTACCTCCACGTCAAGGACGCGCTCGACGCCTCCCCGCGGGACGTGCCGTTCCAGATCCGGGACATGCGGCCCATCGCCCGCGTCCGGGAGAGCACACCGCTGGACGACGTGCTCACGGCCATGCGGGGCAGCCGTACCCACCTCGCGGCCGTCCTCGGCGCCGACGGGCGGCTCGCCGGGCTGGTGACCATGGAGGACGTCCTGCGGGAGCTGTTCGGGCAGCGCACCTGACGGCGCTGACGGAAGGGATTCCCGGGCCGACCGACCGCTGGGTATGGAGCCCCGGATACCATTTCCGTCGCCATGCAGACGAATCCCACTTACAGCAGCCTTGTCGCCGTCGGCGACTCCTTCACCGAGGGCATGTCGGACCTTCTTCCGGACGGTTCGTACCGGGGCTGGGCCGATCTCCTCGCCGGCCGGATGGCCGCCCAGACGCCCGGCTTCCGGTACGCGAACCTAGCCGTGCGCGGGAAGCTGATCGGGCAGATCGTCGACGAGCAGGTCGATGTCGCGGCCGCGATGGGCGCCGACGTGATCACGCTCGTCGGCGGACTGAACGACACCCTGCGCCCGAAGTGCGACATGGGCCGGGTGCGCGGCCTGCTCGAGGAGGCCGTGGAGAAGCTCGCCCCGGCCTGCCGGCAGCTGGTGCTCATGCGCAGCCCCGGCCGGCAGGGGCCGGTCCTGGAGCGGTTCCGGCCCCGTATGGAGGAGCTGTTCGCCTGCGTGGACCAGCTGGCGGAGCGGCACGGCGCGATCGTCGTCGACCTGTACGGGGCGCCGTCGCTGAGCGATCCCCGTATGTGGGACGTGGACCGGCTCCATCTGACGGCCGACGGGCATCGCCGGGTCGCGGAGGCCGTGTGGCAGGAGCTCGGCTACGACCCGGACGACACCGAGTGGCGTACGCCGCTGCCGGCCACGGTGCCGCCGCGCTGGGTGGCGCGACGGATCGCGGACGCGCGTTTCGCCCGCCGGCATCTGCTGCCCTGGATAGGGCGGCGCCTGACCGGGCGCTCCTCGGGCGACGGACTGCCGGCGAAGCGGCCGGAGCTGCTGCCCTACGAGGGGCCGTCCGCGTAGCGAGTCCCCTGTGGTCGTGACGACGCCCCTGCCGTGCCTCTCGGGCGCGGCAGGGGCGTCGGGGGTTCTCTAGCGGCGGGCGGCGGCCCGGTTGCGGCGGTACAGGGCCGTGCCGGCGATCAGCAGGGCGCCGCTGGCTGCGATGCCTCCGACGATGCCGCCGGAGCCGGTCTCGGGCAGGTGCGGGCGCTCCGGCCCCGCGGGCGGGGTCTGCGAGGGCTCCGGGCGGGGCTCGTGGGGAGTGGGCGTCGGGGAGGCGGGGCGGGTGGGGGTGGGGGTGGGCTCGGGCTCGGGGGACTTCGGCTCCTCGCCGTACCCGTAGCCGTAGCCGTGCCCGGTGGGCTCGTCGGGCTCGTCGCCGTATCCGTAGCCGGGCCCGGTGGGCTCGGTGGGCTCGTCGCCGTAGCCGGGGCCCTCGTCCGACGGCTCGTCGGAGCCGTAGCCGTATCCGCCCGGCTCCTTGCCGTAGCCCGCGTCACCGGTCGGTTCATCGGCGCCGTAGCTTCCACCGGACGGCTCGTCGGTTCCGTAGGAGGCGGTGCCCTGACCGGAGGCGGCGGGCTCCGGGGCCGCACCCGGGAGTTCCAGGTCGTCGATCCTCTTGTCCACGCCGTCGAGCTGCTCGTCCATGGCGCCGAGTTTGTCGTCCAGCTGGTTCAGCCCGTCCGGGTCCGACGCTTTCGCGTGGCCCGGCAGCACGACGGCGGATTTCACCACGGTGCCGTGTACACGCGGGGCCGCGGACGCGCCGGTGCCGTACAGGGACAGGGCGCTCGTCGCGGCGGCGGCCACGATCAATCCCCTGGTCAGAGCCTGTCGCATTCTCGTTGTCTTTCTTTCGGACGGAATCGGACGGAAAGGGAGGCCGACGTCGGTCATCGACACGGATTCGTCGCTCGCCGGAATTCGAGAGGTCGTGGCCGGAGAAGTGACGCGTGGCCGCGAACTCGCCACGACCTGCAGACTATGAACGAGTTGTGAAGGCCCCCGGAAACCGGGACGCGGCCACGGCCGGGGAATTCACCCGTTCGACCCGCCACCGCCGGCTTCCCAGGGGCCGGGCCCCTGACCTGGGGCGCTCGGGCGGAGCGGCGCCCGGGGCCGGAGGGGCGGCGGGTAAACTCCGTGCACGTGACTTCTGCGCTCGCCAAGCCCCGCATCCCGAACGTCCTCGCCGGACGCTACGCCTCCACCGAGCTCGCCACGCTCTGGTCCCCCGAGCAGAAGGTGAAGCTCGAGCGTCAGCTTTGGCTCGCCGTGCTGCGGGCCCAGAAGGACCTCGGCATCGAGGTGCCGGACGAGGCGCTCGCCGACTACGAGCGTGTCCTCGACACCGTCGACCTCGCGTCGATCGCCGAGCGCGAGAAGGTCACCCGGCACGACGTGAAGGCGCGGATCGAGGAGTTCAACGCCCTCGCCGGGCATGAGCACGTGCACAAGGGCATGACCTCCCGCGACCTCACGGAGAACGTCGAGCAGCTCCAGATCCGTCTGTCGCTGGAGCTGATGCGCGACCGTACGGTGGCCGTGCTGGCCCGCCTCGCCAAGCTGGCCGGCGAGTACGCCGAACTGGTCATGGCCGGCCGCTCCCACAACGTCGCCGCCCAGGCCACCACCCTCGGCAAGCGCTTCGCGACCGCCGCGGACGAGCTGCTCGTGGCGTACGGCCGCGTCGAGGAGCTGCTGGGCCGCTACCCGCTGCGCGGCATCAAGGGCCCGGTGGGCACGGCGCAGGACATGCTCGACCTGCTCGGCGGGGACCCGGTGAAGCTCGCCGAGCTGGAGGACCGGATCGCCGCGCATCTGGGCTTCTCCCAGGCGTTCACGTCGGTCGGGCAGGTCTACCCGCGCTCGCTGGACTACGAGGTCGTCACCGCGCTGGTGCAGCTCGCCGGGGCGCCGTCCTCGCTGGCCAAGACGATCCGCCTGATGGCCGGGCACGAGCTGGTCACCGAGGGCTTCAAGCCGGGTCAGGTCGGCTCCTCCGCGATGCCGCACAAGATGAACACCCGCTCCTGCGAGCGCGTCAACGGCCTCATGGTGATCCTGCGCGGCTACGCCTCGATGACCGGCGAGCTGGCGGGCGACCAGTGGAACGAGGGCGACGTGTCCTGCTCCGTGGTGCGCCGGGTCGCGCTGCCGGACGCGTTCTTCGCGCTGGACGGCCTGCTGGAGACGTTCCTGACGGTCCTCGACGAGTTCGGCGCCTTCCCGGCCGTCGTCGCCCGCGAACTGGACCGCTACCTGCCGTTCCTCGCCACCACCAAGGTGCTGATGGGCGCGGTGCGCGCCGGTGTGGGCCGTGAGGTCGCGCACGAGGCGATCAAGGAGAACGCAGTCGCCTCCGCCCTCGCCATGCGGGAGCAGGGCGCCGAGCGCAACGAACTGCTCGACAAGCTGGCCGCCGACGAGCGCATCCCGCTGGACCGGGCGGCGCTGGACGCGCTGATGGCCGACAAGCTGTCCTTCACGGGCGCCGCCGCCGCGCAGGTCGGTGTGGTCGTCAGCCGGGTCGAGGAGATCGTCAAGCAGCGCCCGGAGGCCGCCGGCTACACGCCCGGCGCGATCCTCTGACCCCGCCGCACGGCATGCCGCCCCGCTTCACCCCCGCGCAGCTGGAGGCCGCCCGCGACCGTCTCGTCCCGGACGTGGTCGCGGACGGCCTGCGCGTGCTGTTCTGCGGGATCAACCCCGGTCTGATGACGGCCGCGACGGGCCACCACTTCGCCCGCCCGGGCAACCGCTTCTGGCCGGTGCTGCATCTGTCCGGCTTCACCCCGCGGCGGCTGAAGCCGTCGGAGCAGGACGAGTTGCCGTCGTACGGGCTCGGCATCACGAACGTCGTCGCGCGGGCGACCGCCCGGGCCGACGAGCTGAGCGCCGAGGAGTACCGCGAGGGCGGGCGGCTGCTGGCCGCAAAGGTGGAGCGGCTGCGGCCGCGCTGGCTGGCCGTCGTCGGGGTGACCGCCTACCGGGCGGCGTTCGACGACCGCAAGGCCCAGGTGGGTCCGCAGGACCGGGTGATCGGGCGGACGCGGGTGTGGGTGCTGCCCAACCCGAGCGGGCTGAACGCGCACTGGACGGCGGCGACGATGGCGGAGGAGTTCGCGCGGCTGCGGATGGCCGCGGCGGACTGACCCGTCAGGGCGGGTCCGTGTCGGTCACCATCAGCAGCAGCTCGGGGGCCGCCTCCGGGTCCCGGTCGGCGACGGCGAGGCTGATCCAGCGTCCGCTGCCCGGCGCCCGCCAGGTCCGCAGGTCGTCCGCGCGCGTGCCGAGCTCTGCCCAGGGCTCGGGTATCTCCTCGCCCCGGGCCCCGCGCTCCAGCAGTGTGACACTCCCCCAGCGCGACCCCTCCCCCCAGCGCTCCTCGAACCGCTCTATGAGCGCGGCCTCGTGGGCGTACAGGTCGGCGGCCGTCCGGCCGGTGGCGGCCCCCAGCACCACCAGGAAGTAGCCGGGACCGCCCAGGGTGGGGGCCGTCCCGTCGCACCGGGCCGGGAACTCCCGGGTGCACAACGAGTCGGTCAGGGCCAGGTCCTTCACGACGTCCATGGGGTGCAGTATCGCCGCCCCCACTGACAATTGGCGTGGCGTCAGGTGTCCCTGCGCCGCACGCACCACGCACCGGCGGCGAGCGCGGCGGCCGTCCACAGCGCGGCCACCGCGAGCCCTGACCACGGTCCGAGGGAGCCGTCGTACGTCCGGTGAAGAACGGTCTGCCCCGCCTTGTCCGGGAGGAAGTCGGCGACGGTGCCCACCGAGTCGCCGACGACGAACGACACCACGAGGATGAACGGGACCAGGACGGACAGTGCGGCCACCCCGCTGCGCAGCACGGCGGTCAGGCCCGCCGCGAACAGGGCCATGAGCATGAGGTAGACGGCGCATCCGACGATCGCGCGCGCCTGTTCGGAGCCGGTGAGGCCGTCCGCCGCGCCGCCCCGCGCGCGGGCCGCGCCGAGGGCCGCAACGGCCGTGACGAGCCCGGTGAGCAGCACCGGTACGGCGACGGCGGTGGCCTTCGCGGCGAACCAGCGGCCGCGTCGCGGTACCGCGGCCAGCGACAGCCGCAGGGCACCCCCGTGGTACTCCGCCGCCATGGCGAGGGCGCCGAAGGAGACGGCGGCGATCTGGCCGGGCAGGACCCCGGACAGCGCCGTGAAGAGCGGGTCGGACTGCGGGTCGTCGGCCGCGTCGGCGCCCGCGAGCGCGGAGACCGCCGTGGTGACCGCGAACAGCGCGAGGAGCGCCGCCGGAAGGGACCGCAGGGTGCGGATCTTGAGCCACTCCGAGTGGAGCACGGGCGCGTGCGTCATCGTGAGACCTCCTGCGGCTGTGCGGTGAACTCGGTGGCCTCCGAGGTGAGGTCGAGGTACGCCTGCTCCAGCGTCGCCTCCTCGGCGGCGAGTTCGAGGATCGGGACGCCGGCCTGCGAGGCGAGGCGTCCGACGGCGTCCACGCGCGCGTGGCGCACCGTCCAGTGCCCGTACTCATGCCGGACGGCGTCGAGGCCGTGCCGGGCGAGCAGCGTCTCCAGCGCCTCGGCGTCGCTGGTGCGGACGCGGACGCGTGGCTCCACGCGTGCGCTGATGAAGTCCCGCATCGGGGTGTCGGCCAGCAGCCGGCCGCGGCCCAGGACCACCAGGTGGTCGGCGAACGTCGCGGTCTCGCCCATCAGATGGCTGGAGACGAGGACCGTGCGTCCCTCGCCCGCGAGACGGCGCAGCAGCTCGCGGATCCAGATGATCCCCTCCGGGTCGAGGCCGTTGGACGGCTCGTCGAGCAGCACGACCTCGGGGTCGCCGAGGAGCGCCGCCGCGATACCGAGCCGCTGGCGCATGCCCAGGGAGTACGTCCGCACCCGGTGCCGCGCGACCGGGGTGAGCCCTGTTTGCGCCAGCACCTCGGCGACCCGGGACGCCGGGATCCGGTTGCTGGCGGCAAGCACCCGCAGGTGGTCGCGGCCGGTGCGGGAGCCGTGCGCCGCGCCGGCGTCGAGCAGGGCGCCGACCGTGCGCAGGGGGTCCTCGAGGGTGGCGTGCGCGCGGCCGCCGATGGTGGCGGTGCCGGAGGTGGCCCGGTCGAGGCCGAGCACGAGACGCAAGGTGGTGGACTTCCCGGCGCCGTTGGGGCCGAGGAAGCCGGTGACGCGGCCGGGGCGGACGGTGAACGTGAGGTCGTCCACGGCTCGTCTGCGACCGTACTCCTTGGTGAGTGCCTGGACTTCGATGCTGGTCATGGCCTCAGCGTGGCCGCCTCGGGTGCGCCGGGTCCTCCCCCGCGGGTGGAGATCGCCTCCCCCGTGCGGGGGAGGTCCGTTGTCGGTGGCGGCTGGCACGATGGCGCCATGGCCGGTCTGCTGCGCCCGTTCGGCCGGGCGGTGACGTACACACGGCTGCTGCATCTGTTCGTGGCGGTCGTGTGGCCCGCCGTGCTGCAGTTCGTGACCGACGCGTGGTGGATCTGGGCGGTGGCCGCCGCCGCGTTGGTGCCCGCCGGGCTGGTGCCGGCGATGCGCACGGTGGAGGGGCTGCAGGCCCGGCTGTTGCTGACCGGACATCCTTCCGACCGGGATGGGGGTGGGGGTGGGGACGGCATCGTCGTCGCGCCTTCGTCGACCTGGGAGGACCGTGGGCGGCTCGTGCTGTGGCTGGAGGCCCGGCTGCTGCTCGGCTGTGCCACCAGCCTCCTGGTCGCCCAACTGCTCTACGCCGTGGTGGATCTGGTGGTCGCCGCGGCGGGTGACCGGCCCGGTGGCGGGGCCGTAGGCCTGCTCGGTCCGCCCCAGGCCTGGCACATCGCGTTCGTGCCCGTGCTGCTCGCGGCGCTGGCGACGGCTGTCCGGGGATCGGGCACGCTGGTCACGGCCCTGGCCGTACGGCTGCTCGGGCCCTCCCCTGCCGAGCGTCTGGCGGCTCTGGAGGAGCGTACCGAGCAGCTTCTGGAGCGGACCCGTATCGCCCGGGAGCTGCACGACTCGATCGGGCACGCCCTGACGGTGGCCGTCCTCCAGGCCGGGGCGGCCCGCGCGGCGGACGATCCGGCGTTCACCCGGCGGGCGTTGGACGCCATCGAGGAGACCGGCCGGGCCGCGCTGGAGGACCTGGAGCGCGTCCTCGGCGTCCTGCGGGAATCCGGGAAGCCCGCAGGGTCCCGGCCCACCTTGACGGACGCGGACCGTCTCCTCGAGTCGGCGCGGGCGTCCGGCGCCGAGGTGGACGCCGATCTGACGGGCCCTCTGGAGGGCGTTCCGGGGCCGGTCTCACGGGAGGGCTACCGCATCCTCCAGGAGTCGCTCACCAATGTGCTGCGGCACGCGGGGCCCGTCCCGGCCCGGGTCCGGGTCAGCGTGGAGGGAGCCACCCTCCGTCTCGACGTGCGCAATCCGCTGCCCGCAGATCCGCCGGACCCGGCAAGAGGCAGCGGCCTGCGGGGCATACGCGAGCGCGCCGCCCTGCTGGGTGGCCGCGCGAGCGCCGGACCCGTCGGGGACGACTGGCAGGTGCACGTCGAGCTGCCGGTGAGGTGATCTAGTCTGACCGGATGCCGGTCACCGTTCTCCTCGTGGACGACGAGCCTCTCGTACGCGCGGGTCTGCGGACCGTGCTCGAGGCGCAGGGCGACATCGAGGTGGTCGGCGAGGCCGCCGACGGGGCGGCGGTCATCCCGCTGGTGCGCGAGCTGCGACCGGACGTCGTCGCGATGGATGTGCGGATGCCGCTGCTGGACGGCATCGAGGCCACGCGCGCGGTGCTGCGTACGGTCGCCGAGCCGCCGAAGATCGTCGTGATCACCACGTTCGAGAACGACGAGTACGTCTACGAGGCGCTGCGCGCCGGAGCGGACGGCTTCCTGCTGAAGCGGGCCCGGCCGGCGGAGATCGTGCACGCCGTACGGCTGGTCGCCGCGGGCGAGTCGCTGCTGTTCCCGGCCTCGGTGCGGCAGCTGGCCGCACGCTACGGGGACGACGGCGGCAATCGCGCGGCGCGGGCGGCGCTGGAGCGGGCCCGGCTGACCGACCGGGAGGCGGAGGTCCTGCGGCTGATGACACGGGGCCTGTCGAACGCCGAGATCGCCGCGCGGCTCGTCGTGGGCACGGAGACGGTGAAGTCGCATGTGAGCGCCGTACTGGCGAAGCTGGGGGCGCGCGACCGGACGCAGGCGGTGATCACGGCGTACGAGTCGGGGTTCGTCGCGCCGGGGTGAGGGGGCCGGGCGAAGGGAGTCCCGCGTTCCCTGTGGCGTACGGCACTCGCAGGGGTGGGCGCCGACGAGTAGCATCCGCCCAACACGCGCACGAGCTGGGAGGACGGACCTTTGGGGCAGCTGACCGGTGGGGATCCCTCGCTGCTGCGAAGGATCAACTCCGCGGTGGTGCTGCACGCGTTGCGTGCCACGGATGCCGCCACGCTGACGGAGATCACCCGGGTGACGGGGCTGTCCCGGCCCACCGTCGAGGGGGTCGTCGAGGGGCTCATCGAGGCGGGGCTCGTCGTCGAGAAGGCGGCCGACGACAGTGTCGCCCGCCGGCAGGGGCGGCCCGCGCGGCGGTTCCGGTTCCGTGCCGAGGCGGGTCATCTGCTCGGCCTGGACATCGGCGCGCACCGGGTCGCCGCCCTCCTCGCCGACCTGGACGGCCGCGTCATGGGCGCCACCACCAAGGACGTCGACGAGGCGGCCGGGGCCGACGAGCGGCTGGACAAGGTGCGGACGGCGGTCGTGGAGCTGCTGCGCCGGGCGGGGGTCGCGCGCGGGTCGCTGCGGGCCGTGGGCGTGGCGACGCCCGGCATCGTGGAGGCCGACGGCACCGTACGGCTGGGTGCCGCGCTGCCCGGCTGGACCGGGCTGCGGCTGGGCGAGCGGCTGAGCCGGTCGTTCAAGTGCCCGGTGCTGGTGGAGAACGACGCCAACGCGGCGGCGGTCGCCGAGCACTGGAAGGGGTCGGCGACCGAGTCCGACGACGTGGTGTTCGTGCTGGCGGGGCTGAGTCCGGGCGCCGGTTCGCTGATCGGCGGGAAGCTGCACCGCGGGTTCGGCGGCGCGGCCGGGGAGATCGGCGCGCTGCACATGCTGGGCCGTGAGGCGACGCCGGAGACGCTGCTGTCGACCACGGACGAGCCGTTGCGCCCGCTCGACGAGCGGGCCGTGGCTGCGGTCTTCGCCCAGGCGCGTGAGGGCGACGAGCGCGCTCTGGAGGCCGTGGAGCGGTTCATCCAGCGTCTCGTCCACGATGTGGCCGCCCTGGTCCTCGCCCTGGATCCGGAGGTCGTCGTGGTGGGCGGCTGGGCGGCGGGGCTTGACGGTGTCCTGGAGCCGCTGCGGCGGGAGTTGTCCCGCTACTGTCTGCGCCCCCCGAACGTCACGCTGTCCCTCCTCGGTGAGGCCGCCGTGGCGACCGGCGCGCTGCGGCTCGCCCTCGACCATGTGGAGGAGCAGTTGTTCGCGGTGGAGGGGACGGTCACGGGCCGCCGCTGAGCGCGCGGCCGCCGGGAGGCGACGGCCGGACGGCTCAGCGGGCGACGGCACGCTTTCGTCCGGTGCTCAGGAGGCCCGGCGCTCCGGGTCCTGGTGGATCTCCACGCCCCCGGTGTCGCCGAAGGTCAGCCGGCAGGTGTCTGCGCGGTAGGTGGCGACGGAGAGCGCGGCGGTCCGGCCGTGCGCGAGGTAGCGGGTCGTGACGACGAGCACGGGCGCGCCGGTGAGCCGGTCCAGTTCCCTGGCCTCGTCGGCACGGGCCGAGCCGAGCTCGACGGCGCTCTCCTGGCCGTCCAGCTCCAGGCGCTGCAGCTCGCGCAGCACCGCACGCGCGCGTGCCGCACCCGACGGGGCGTCGATGGCAGAGAGGTCCGGCACCGACGACTGAGGTACGTAGAGCAGTTCGGCGGCGACCGGCTGACCGTGGGTCACCCGGGAGCGGCGGACGATGTGCACGGGGTCCTCGGCGCCGGTCACCAGCGCGTCGGCGACCGTGGCGGGCGGCACCGCGAGGGCGCTGTCCGTGGCCTGCCAGCCGTCCTCGCCGGCCCCCGGCCAGGCGTGCTGCTCGGTGCCCACGGCCACGCCCACGCGCGGCGGGGCGACGGTCGTGCCGACACCGCGGCGGCGCTGCAGCCTGCCTTCGAGTTCGAGCTGTTCCAGTGCCTGGCGGAGCGTGGCCCGGGCGACGCCGAAACGGGCGGCCAGGTCGCGTTCGTTGGGCAGGATCTCGCCCACCGAGAACTCCGATTCCAGTGCCTCGCTGAGCACGGTCCTCAGATGCCAGTACTTCGGTTCCGGCACCGTTTCCAGTTGCGTGGTCCCCACCCTGTCCTCCGCAATCGCCGTGGCCCGGCGGCGTTTCAGCGCCTTGTTTATTAAAGGTTGTTGCACTTGTCAGCGACCATAGGACGGCCCTCACCCTTGGTCAATACCAATCACCCGGGCCGCTCACGGGCTGTGAGCACGCCTTCACGAGGGGCCCACGGCCCGTCAGACGTCGGCGAGCACCTTGAGTTTGTCGGGATTGCGGATGACGTAGACCGTGTGGATCCGCCCGTCCCGGACGTCCACCTGGAAGACGCTGTCGGGCGCTCCGGCGGTCCGGATGAGCAGGGCGGGGCCGCCGTTGACCTCCAGGAAGTGGAACGTGGCGTCGGCGAGGCCCTTCTGTGCGACGCCGGCGAGGAAACGGCCCACGTGGTCGGCGCTCTCCAGGATCCGCAGCGGGGCCTTGGCCTTGCCTCCGCTGTCGCCGATGAGCCGGACGTCCGGGGCGAGCAGCGACATCAGTTGCTCCAGGTCGCCGCCGGCCGCCGCGGCGAGGAACCGCTCGGTCAGATCGCGCCGCTGGACGGGGTCGACCTCGTAGCGGGGCCGCCGTTCGTCGACGTGCCGCCGGGCGCGCCCGGCGAGCTGACGTACCGCCGCCTCGCCCCGGTCGAGCATGGCGGCGATCTCGGCGTAGGGGTAGCCGAAGGCCTCGCGCAGGACGAACACCGCCCGCTCCAGCGGTGACAGGGACTCCAGGACGATCAGGACGGCGAGGGAGACGGAGTCGGCGAGGACGGCCCGCTCCGCGGTGTCCGGGACGCGGTCGCCGAAGTCGGTGACGTACGGCTCGGGCAGCCACGGGCCGACATAGGTCTCGCCGCGCGCCTTGACCTGGCGCAGTCGGTCGATGGCCAGGCGGGTGGTGACGCGCACCAGGTAGGCGCGCGGCTCGCGCACCTCGGACCGATCGGCCCGGGACCAGCGCAGCCAGGCCTCCTGGACCACGTCCTCGGCGTCGGCGACCCGGCCGAGCATGCGGTAGGCGACCCCGAGGAGGACGGGGCGGTGTTCTTCGAAGACATCGGTTCCGGCGTCGGTGGTCACGGCTCCATCCCAGCCGACGGGGTGGGACGTGTCCAGGCGATACGGGCGGGCGGGCACGTGATGTCCGTCCCGATCGCGGGGGCCGGAAGTGGGCTCAGCATGCGGACGGATGACGTCCGGGTGGGGTGGTGCACGCCGGGGTCTACCCGTCGGTAGCAATTGCTGACAAGCTGTCTACGGCCGTCCGTCGGCGTGTCCAGCCGGGTTCAGAGTAGGAGCACCGTCATGTCCGCCACCGTCTCCTTCCAGGTCGCGTCGCCAGCCGGGCCGCGCGACGTGACCGTCGACTACGCGCGCGTGGGCCGCGGCGAACCGCTGCTCCTGCTGCACGGCATCGGTCACCACCGGCAGGTCTGGGACCCGGTGCTCGACATCCTGGCGACCGAACGTGACGTCATCACGGTGGACCTGCCCGGCTTCGGCACCTCCCCCGGCCTGCCGGACGGGCTCGCCTACGACCTGGCCACGACGACGGCCGTGTTCGGCGCGTTCTGCGAGGCAATGGAGCTGGACCGTCCGCATGTGGTGGGCAACTCGCTGGGCGGCCTGATCGCGCTGGAGCTCGGACGCGAGAAGCTCGCCCGGTCCGTCACGGCCCTGTCCCCCGCGGGTTTCTGGTCCCCGGCCGAGCGGCGCTACGCGTTCGGCGTGCTCCTCGCCATGCGGCACATCTCCCGGCGGATGCCGCTGCCGGTGGTCGAGCGCCTGTCCCGGTCGGCGGCCGGCCGTACGGCCCTGACCAGCACGATCTACGCCCGTCCGGGTCGCCGTTCACCCGAGGCGGTGGTCGCCGAGACGCTCGCGCTGGCCGGGGCCACGGGCTTCGACCAGACGTTGCGGTCCGGCCGGGCCGTCCAGTTCCTGGACGACATCCCCGACGTCCCGGTGACCGTGGCCTGGGGCAGCCGGGACCGGCTGCTCATCCCCCGTCAGGGCGTGCGCGCCAAGCGCGTCATCCCCAAGGCGCGGCTCGTCCGGCTGCCCGGCTGCGGCCACTGCCCGATGAACGACGACCCGGCCCTCGTCGCGCGCGTCATCCTCGACGGCAGCCGCTGACCGGCGCCGCGGCCTGAGCGCGCCGGAGCCCAGGGCGACCCCGGCACCGACCAGGGCGCTGCCGACGGCCTGGACGGCGCCGTACGAGCCCGTCCCGGCCAGCGGGGCGGTGCAGGCGGCGGCCACCGGGATGAGCCCCGAGAAGAGCGTGGCCCGCTCGGCGCCGATCCGCTGCATGCCCATGTACCAGCACACGAAACCGACGACGGTGACGATCGCCGCCTGCCACAGCAGCGCGGCGGTCTCGGTCGCGTCGGGCCGGGGCAGCCACGCGGTGCCGTCCACGAGGAGTCCGACCACCGCGGCCTGGACCGCCGCGACGCCGCAGACCGTCGCGGACAGCAGCCGTGGCCCGAGGGGCCGCAGGACGGGCACGGCGAGGACCGCGAAGCCCACCTCGCCGACCAGGGCGCACACCGAGAAGGCGATCCCGGCGGCGTCCGTGCGGCCCCAGCCCTGCACCGTGAAGGCACCGACCGCGACGAGCGCCGCCCCGTACAGGACGGCCCGTTGCGGGCGGCGGCCGTCCAGGAGGGGGACGAGGACGGCCACGACCACCGGCGCGCAGCCGACGAACACGCCGGGGACGGCGGGCTCCGCGGTGCGTTCGGCGGCCAGGACGGCCAGGTTGAAACCGACCATGCCGACGGCGGCGAGCACTGCGAGGCGCGTCCACTGACGGGCCGTGAGCGCCCGCAGCCGGGCAGTGGCGCCGCGGCCGGCGAGCGGGACCAGCAGCACGCCGGCGAGCGCGTAGCGCAGGAACTGGCCGCCGGCGTACGGGTAGTCGCCGAGCAGGCTGTTGGCGGTGAAGGATCCTCCGACGAGGACACAGGCGAGCGCGGCGAGCAGGGCGCCGCGCGTGGTGGTGGCGTTCATGGCAGTGACGCTAGGAACGGCGGCGGCCCGGTTTAAGGTCCACTTCCATGACGTCATCGGGGACCAATTCCGCACGGCCCTCTCCTGCGTCCGGCGCGGACGGCTCGCCGGGCGAGGCGCACTCACCCGCCTGGGAGGTGCTGCTGCCCGCCGTCGAGGCGCCCGCACGCGCGCGTGGGCGGTCGTTGCGGGAGGCGTTGCGCGAGGCGGTGCGGTCGGGGCGGCTGGCGCCGGGCACCCGGTTGCCGTCGAGCCGCGATCTCGCCGCCGACCTCGGGGTGTCGCGCGGGCTGATCACCGAGGCGTACGAGCAGCTGACGGCGGAGGGGTATCTGCGCAGCGGCCGGGGCGCCGGGACCTGGGTCGGGGGTGCCACGCGGGCCGCGCCGCCCCGCGCGCGTGACCACGCGCCACGCCCCGCCGGGGACCTGGCCGACTTCGTGCCCGGCACCCCGGACGTCTCGCTGTTCCCACGGGCCTCCTGGGCGGCGGCGCAGCGCTCTGTACTGGCCGAACTCCCCCACCAGGAACTGGGCTACCCGGATCCGCGCGGGCTGCCCCGGCTGCGGACCGCGCTGGCCGCGCTCCTGGCGCGGCGCCGGGGCGTGGTCGCCGACCCCGAGCGGATCGTGGTGCTGTCCGGGGTGTCGCAGGCCATGGCGGTGCTCGGCTCCGTGCTGCACGCGCGCGGGATCCGCGAGGTCGGCGTCGAGGACCCGGGGAGCCCGCAGCACGCCGGCCTGTACGCCGCCGCCGGGGTGCGGGCCGTGCCGCTGCCATTGGACGGCGAGGGGCCGGCCCTGGGGCCGTTGCGGGAGTCGGGGGTGCGGTGCCTGGTCACGACACCCGCGCACCAGTTCCCGACGGGCATCGCCTGTTCGGCCCGGCGCCGCGCCCAACTGCTGGACTGGGCGCGGGAGGTGGACGGGTTCGTGCTGGAGGACGACTACGACGGCGACTTCCGGTACGACCGGGCACCCGTGGGCGCGCTCCAGGGGCTCGACCCGGAACGGGTCGCCTACAGCGGCTCGGTCAGCAAGTCCCTCGCGCCCGGACTGCGGCTCGGCTGGCTGCTGGTGCCGGAGGCGCTGGCCGAGGAGGTCGTCGAGCGCAAGCGGACCATGGACCTCGGTCATCCCACGCTCGACCAGGCGGTGTTCGCGCGGTTCGTGGAGCGCGGGGACTACGACCGGCAATTGCGCCGCTGCCAGCGCGCGTACCGGGAGCGCCGCGACACGCTCGTCGAGGCGCTCGGCACGCACTTCCCTGGCACCCGGGTCACCGGTATCGCCGCCGGTCTGCACGTCATCGCGGCCCTGCCGGCGCGGTACGGCCCCGAGGAACGGTTCCTCGCGCGCGTGGCGCAGGCCGGGGTGGCCGTACGCCCTCTGACGCACTACACGCACGCGCGTGCCGGGGAGGACGGGGAGGAGCCGGGGGTACGGCTGGTGCTGGGGTACGCGCACCTGCCGCCCGGGCGGATACGGGCGGGGGTGGGGCTGATGGCGGGGGCGGTGGGAGCGGGAGGGCCCGGCCGGTGACCTTTCTCGGGCGGGGGTGGGGCTGATGGCGGGGGCGGTGGGAGCGGGAGGGCCCGGCCGGTGACCTTTCTCGGGCGGGGGTGGGGCTGATGGCGGGGGCGGTGGGAGCGGGAGGGCCCGGCCGGTGACCTTTCTCGGGCGGGGGTGGGGCTGATGGCGGGGGCGGTGGGAGCGGGAGCGCTCGGCCGGTGACCCTCCTCGGTGCGGTGGGAGCGGAACGGTGAGGCCGGTGACCCTTCTCGGGCGGAGGTGGAGCTGGTGGCGGGAGCGCACGAGCTCGGCCGGTGATCTCCCTCGCGCGGCCGGAACCACGCGGCGCCTGGGCCGTTCGGTCGACGCCCGGTTCCCTCCCGGCGGGACCGGTTGTTCACTTGTGGTTTCCGTGAATGCCCAGGCGCACCAGTAGTTGTGGCTCTGCACACCGGCCGGATCACGTCCCTGGAGGCTTGCCATGTCCCTTCCGCTCCCGGACCGCCGCGGCGTTCTGCGCGGCTCGCTGGCCGCGTCGGCGGCCCTCACCCTGCCCACGGCCCTGGGCTCCGCACCGGCCTTCGCCCGGGCGGGGCGGCCGCGAGCGGGCTGGGGTGTGCAGACGGGCGATGTGACGACGGACTCGGGACTGGTGTGGGTGCGCTCGGACCGCCCGGCCCGGATGATCGTCGAGACGTCGGCGACCGAGTCGTTCCGCAGGACACGCAGATGGCACGGCCCGCTGCTGGGCCCCGGCACCGACCTCACCGGTACGACGCGGCTGCACGGCCTGCCCGCCGGGGAGCAGATCCACTACCGGGTGCTGCTCGCCGACCCGGACGATCCGCGCCGCACCGGGGAGCCCGTCGCCGGCACGTTCCGCACGGCCTCCGCCCGGCGCCGGGACGGTGTGCGATTCCTGTGGTCCGGCGATCTGGCCGGGCAGGGCTGGGGCATCAACCCGGACTTCGGCGGCTACCGCATCTACGAGGCGATGGCCCGGCTGGACCCCGACTTCTTCCTGTGCAGCGGCGACAACATCTACGCCGACGGGCCGATCGGCTCCTCGGTCACCCTGCCCGACGGCAGCGTCTGGCGGAACGTCACCACCGAGGAGAAGTCCAAGGTGGCGGAGACGCTGGCCGAGTTCCGGGGAGCCTTCCGCTACAACCTGCTCGACACGAACCTCAGACGGTTCAACGCCCAGGTGCCGTCCATCGTGCAGTGGGACGACCACGAGGTGCTGAACAACTGGTACCCGGGTGAGATCCTCACCGACGCCCGCTACACGGAGAAGAACGTCGACGTCCTCGCGGCGCGGGCCCGGCGGGCGTTCTCGGAGTACTTCCCCGTGGCGACTCTGCGCCGCCCGTCGGGGCGCGTCCACCGGGTCGTCCACCACGGCCCGCTGCTCGACGTGTTCGTGCTCGACATGCGCTCCTACCGCAACGCCAACTCCCCCGGCACCCAGCCCACGGATCCGCAGGGCATCCTCGGCGCCGAGCAACTGGCGTGGCTCAAGCGGGAGCTGTCGCGTTCGCGGGCGGTGTGGAAGGTGATCGCCTCGGACATGCCGCTGGGCCTGGTGGTGCCGGACACCGGGGACGGCAGGCCGGACGTCGAGGCGGTGGCGCAGGGCGATCCGGGCGCCCCGCTGGGACGGGAACTGCAGATCGCCGAGCTGCTGCGGTTCATCAAGCACCGGCGGATCACGGGCACGGTGTGGCTGACCGCCGACGTGCACCACACCTCCGCGCAGCACTACCGGCCGGAGCGGGCGGCTTTCAACGACTTCGAGCCGTTCTGGGAGTTCGTCTCGGGACCGCTCAACGCGGGTGCGTTCCCGGCGACCCGGCTCGACGGCACCTTCGGCCCGGAGCGGGTCTTCCTCAAGGCCCCGACGGTGTCCAACGTCTCCCCCGCCGGCGGCTACCAGTTCTTCGGCGAGGTCGAGATCGACGGCGACAGCGGCGAGCTGACGGTGCGGCTGCGTGAGGCGGACGGCACCGTGCTGTTCACCAAGGTCCTGCAGCCGGGCCGCGTCGGTCAGTGACTCCTCTACCCTGGGAGATGTGTCGCGCACCGGTGTCATCCCACGGTGCGCGGCACGGCCCCCGAATGCCGCAACACCGGTGATCCGGCGGTGTCTTCGCAGATCGGGGCCCGTTGTCAGTGGTGGCCTCTACGGTCTTTCCCATGACGCGATCACTCCAGGCCGTGGCCTATCGGCGATCCTCCGCGCTGCGGTCCGCGGCGGACGGACAGCACTTGGGACTCGAGACGTCCCGGGGCGCGACGCCCTCGGGCGTCGAGGACCACCCGAGGTTCTTCACGGGCTTTCTGACGTCTCCCCAGGTGGCGTCGGCCGGTCTGCTCGCGGTGGCGGACGTGGCGGTCACCCGGTACTACCAGCGGCAGGCGCCCACCTCCCTGGACCCGGTGGTGACGGGCAACGGCGACCGGCTGCGTTTCGAGTCCTTCTCCGGCTGCTGCGGGGTGTACGCGCGTCTGGACGTCCTGGAGCCGGGCCTCGACGGCGGCGAGGTGGGGCACGGCACGACGAACGTCGACGTCAACAACCCGCTCCGGGAGGCGCTGTCCAGGATCGGCGCGGACGATCCGCTGCATCTGCGCGTGGGCCCGGACGAGCTGGCGGTGACCACCGTGGACGGCCCGGTCGTGGAGAAGAAGGTGCCTCTGCCGGACCGCTGGCTGCGCGGCTTCGCGGAGGCCCAGGTCGTCGCGGCCGGCTTCGATCTCCGGGCGGAGCTGCCGGCGGCCGAGGCGGTGCGGTTCCTGCGCTCGCTGCCGCGTGACGGTGCGCGGGGCGCCTCGGTCGGGGCGCGCTGGGTGGTGCCCTCCGGGAGGAGCCTGCGGCCGACCACCCGCGCGGTGCCGGGCGCGGTGTGCCTGCCCGGCCCGGAGCGGCTGGCCGCGCTCCAGCGGGTGTTGCGGCATGCCACCGCCCTGCGGGTGTACGGGCCCGCGCTCACCGGCGGTTCGGCCGGCACGGCGAGCGCGTGGGAGGCCGTGCTGCCGGGGATGCGGCTGACGTTGACCCTGTCGCCGGACGCCGCGCGCGGCTTCTCGGGCGAGGGCGGCGTCCTCGACGCGCTCGCCACCGACGAGGCCGCCGAGGACGCGGAGCTGGTCGCGGTGCTGCTGGCCTGGGAGCCCCGGATCGACGTCGCCGACCTGGCGGCTTCCTCGGGGCTCACACCGGAGCGGGTGCGGGCGGCCCTGGTCCGTCTCGGCACCTCCGGCCGGGTCGGCTACGACACTGCGGAGGCGGCCTACTTCCACCGGGAGCTGCCGTACGACGCGGAGCGCGCGGAGCGCCACAATCCGAGGCTGCGGGCGGCAAGGGCCCTCGTGGCGGCCGGCGCGGTCACCCTCCAGGGCGGCATCGGCACGGTGACGGCCGAGGACGGGCACGTGCACCGGGTGCGGGACGAGTCGGGGGTGCTCAGCTGCAGTTGCCTCTGGTGGGCCAAGTACCGGGGTGGACGGGGACCGTGCAAGCACGCGCTCGCGGTCCGGATGGTGCGGCGGGGCGCCGCCGCCGTCGAGCGTGACGGGGTCGCGGCCGGCGGGGGTGCGCGATGAGTGCGCTGGTCGAAGCGGTACGCGCGGGTCGCTCGGCGGAGGTGGTCAGCCTCCTCGACGGGATGACGGACGCCGAACGACGGGCGGAGTTCCCCCGATTGCGGGCGCTGCGCAAGGAACTCCGGGCCGACCCCTGGACCGCCGAGGCGCGCCGGGTCTATCCGGCGCTGCACGCGGCGGGCACCGCCTGCCAGACCGGGGCGGCCGGGGTGGCCGCCTGGATCGCGGCGTCCGACATGCGGTGGTGGTCCGCCTCCCCGGGGGTGCTGATCGATCTGCTCGGCGACCGTTCCCCGGCGTGGCTCGCCGATGTGGCGCACCGCCTGGCCGCGCGGCCGGCCACCTCCCGGGTGCCGTACGAGCTGATGGCGGGGCTGGTGCGGCTGTCCGGGTGCCCGGTGCCGACGACCGAGGCGTATGTGCACGGCTGGGTGGAGCACATCGGCCATGTCTGGCAGCGCGGGGACACGATCCTGGAGCGGCTGCGCACGGACCCCCATCTGACGCCGCTGGTGGCCGCGCTGTTCGAGACGGCCGACGTCGGGGGCCGGCTGGCCTGGGCGTCGAGCGAGGGGAAGGACGGCTGGAGCGGGGCGCTGGCCCGGCTCACCGTCGAGGGCACGCTGGACCGGAGGGCGACGGTCGATGCGTGCGTGGCCCGGTTGCTGCGGGGCGGTCCCGCCTCCGACCACCGGATGTTCCTGCGGGTGCTCCAGGCCTTCGAGCTGACCCGTGACGAGGAGCGCGAGCGCGTCGCCGACTGGCTGGCGCTGGCGTCGGACGGGCCGTCCCCGGTGGCCGCGCACGCGCAGTCGGTGCTGGCGGCGCTGGCCCTGGACGGCGAGCTGCCCGCCCGCCGGCTGGCCGAGATGTCGGGTGCGGTCCTGTTCCGCACCGAGAAGAAGATCGTCCGTGCTCAGCTGATCCTGCTCGGCAAGGTACTGGCCCGGGACGCCTCGACCGCCGACGCGCTGCTGCCCGCCGTCGCCCAGGCGTTCGGACATGAGGACTCGGAGGCGCAGGAGCGCGCCCTGAAGCTGGTCGAGCGGCACCGTCGCGCCCTCGGCACGGACGCGGTCCGTGACGAACTGCGCTCGGCGGCGGAGCAGTTGATTCCGGCGCTGCGCAAGCGGGCGGCCGACGCCCTCGGGGTCGTCCTCGACGTGCCGGAGACGCACGCCTACGAGGAGGTCCTGCCGCCCGCGCCGCAGCCGGTGCGGCTGGCCCCGGCGCCCGCGTCGGTCGCGGAACTCGCCGAGGAGATCGGGGCGCTGCTCGCGGCCGACGGTGACGTGGCGACGTTCGAACGGGCCCTCGACGGGCTGGTGCGCCAGACGCACCGGGACCGCGAAGGGCTGCTGGAGGCGCTGGCACCCGTGCTGGCGCGCCGCTGGTGGTACGGGGCCGATGCGCGGTCCCATCCGGTGGAGACGTCCTTCACCCACCCCCATGGGCTGACCGTGCCGTCACAGGCGCTGGAGCTGCTCCTGGCCACCCTGGCCGGAGCGGTCCCCACCGCGGCCCTCCACAGCGTCCTCGTGCACGGGCCGGTGAGCGCGGGGTGCGTCCACGCCCCGCTGGCCCGGGCCTTCGAGACCCGCGTCTGGGAGCTGGCCCATCGCGTCCGCACCGAACCCCTGCCGTTCCTGCTGTCGAAGCCGACCTGGAGCACGGGGCTGCTGGAGCCGGACGACCTGGTGACGCGTCTCGACGACTACCGGGGCCTCGGGGCGCGGGTGTCGGAGACCGACTTCGCGCTGGCGCTGCTGCGGGTCCGGCGCGGCGACCGGGCACGGGCCGCCGCGGCGGCGGAGCGGGCGGCCGCGCTGGGCACGGCGGAGGGGAAGCGGCTGGCGGAATGGCTGGCCTCCGCCCCGCCCACGCCGACCTGCCGGCGCCGGACAGCGGAGGACCGTGTCCTCGTCGAAGCGGACGAGATACCCGAGTCGGGGGACGGCCTCCCGGAGGCGTTCGGCTCGCTGGGCGAACCGGTGACCGGTGAACCGGCGCGCTGGGCCTGCCCCCACTGGCACGAGGGCATACGCCCGCACTGGCTCGCCCTGCTCCCCGAGGCACGCGAGCTGGTGGCGGCCCGGGTGCTGGGCGACATCGCGTCCACGGCGATCCACGACAGCCGGGGCGAGGCGGCGATCCTGCCGCTGATCGCCGAGTCGGGCGGGGAGGCCGGTCGGGCCGTGCGTCTCGGTGTGGCCCATGGGCTCGGCGCACGGCACCCGGAGGACCGTCTCGCCGCCGTCGACGCGATGCTGGTGCTGGCGTCACGCGGGCAGCTGGACACGGCCGGGCTGGGCACGGACCTGGGTGAGCTGGCCCGGCGCGGGGCGGTCAAGCCGTCACGGCTCGTCGAATCGCTGCGCACGGCGGTGTCCACGGGGGCGTACGGCACCGTCTGGGAGACGTTGCGGCACACGCTGCCGGTGCTGCTGGCGGACGTGGCGACCGGCACGGCTGCGGCTCCGGCGCGAGGGCTGGCGGATCTGCTGGCCGTGGCCGCCGAGTGCGCCGAGCGGACGGGGGCCCGGGGCGAGGTGCCACATCTGACGGATCTGGCGGACCGTCGTGGATCGTCCCGGCTGACCGGCCAGGCGCGGCGGCTGCGCACGGCCCTGACGCCGGGGGCGGCCGCCTGAAGTCCCACCGAGGGACGGGTACTTGACAACACAAAAGTAGAAACAGGGACAAAGGGGGTCTTTACCGCCCGGTCACAAAACGTTCGTGATCACGCAACACCGTTCCTTCACAGTGGCTGCATGAGCCGAGACATATGTGATGTGACACGAGCGAAGAACGGCCGGCCGGTCCGCCCGGGGCGGAGCAACGCCCTGCGCCTGGCGGCCCTGTTGACGACGGCGGCCGTGACGGGCGTCGTGGTCCACCTGCTCGACCGGGGCCCCGGCGCGTCCTGGCCCCTGCCGCTGTCCACGGCGCTGCCGGTCGCGGCGGCACTGTTCGTGGCGGCCGGTGTCCGCGCACGGTGGGCACGCCGCCACGGTCACGCACCGCCTTCGAGCGATACCGGTGCCCGGCCGCCCAGCGTGGAGCGGGCCGGGCAGTCGGGGCCGGAAGAGGGTGTGGCGCGGCGCCGCGCGGCGAGCGTCCTGTGGCGGATGCGGACGACGGTGAAGGACGAGCCGGGTTCCCTGGCCGCGCTGTGCACGGCACTGGCGGGGCTCGGCGTGGACATCCTCAGCCTCCAGACGCATCCGCTCGCCGAGGGCACGGTGGACGAGTTCCTGCTGCGGGCGCCGGGTGACGTGGACGCGGACGGTCTGGTCGGCGCGGTCGCGGCGGCCGGGGGCATCCGGACCTGGATCGAGCGGGCCGACACCCACGATCTGGTGGACGCGCCGACCCGCGTGCTGGGTCTCGCCACCCGGACGGCCCTGGACGCGGCGGAACTACCGCTGGCGTTGCGGCAGTTGCTGGGGCGGTGCACCATCCGCCAGCTGCCCGGCGTGCCCGCCACAGGTGGCCGGGGGCCGTCGCCGGTGCCGGTGGAGGGCGTGCTGGAGGAGACCGTGATGCGTCTGCGGGCGCCGGAGGGCGGGGTGATCACGGTGGAGCGGCCGTATCTCCCGTTCACCCCGACCGAGTTCGCGCGGGCGCGGGCGCTGGTGGAGCTGGACGCCCGGCTCGGCCCGCGCGTCCCGGCCGGCCAGGACGTCCTGACTCTCTCCGAGGGCGACGCGATCACCGTGCGCCGAGCGGACACCGGCGACCTGCGGGCCGCGCGGGAGATGCACGACCGCTGCTCGGCACGGACGCTCTCGATGCGCTACCACGGCCCGGTCGGGGACGCCGACCGTTATCTGAACCATCTGCTGAGCCCCCGCTACGGCCGCACCCTCGCCGTGCAGACGGCCTCCGGCCGGGTCGTCGGGCTCGGGCATCTGCTGTGGGACGGCGACGAGACGGAGGTCGCGCTGCTCGTCGAGGACGCCTGGCAGCAGCGCGGGATCGGTGGTGAGCTGCTGTCACGGCTGGTGGCGATGGCGGTCGAGGCGGGCTGCGAGAGTGTCTACGCCGTGACGCAGGCGTCCAACACCGCGATGGTGGCGGCGATGCGCTCCCTGGGTCTCCCGCTCGACTACCAGATCGAGGAGGGCACCCTGGTGATCACCGCCCGGCTGGGCACTTCCCGGCCGGCCGCCCCTCATCTGTCGGGCACCGGCGAGTTCGGCACCACGTCGGCGACGTAGCGCGGTCAGTCAGGAAACCGGCCGGTGCCCCGCTCTCCCCCCGTCAGGACGACGAGAGCGGGGCCCGGGCCGGGGTCAGTGGGCGCCGGCGGGTGCCCGCGTGCCGGTGTCATAGGAGGTGGCGTCGGCCTCGGATGCCGTACCGCCCAGCGCCTGGTCCAGGTCGGCCCACAGGTCGTCGACGTCCTCCAGGCCCACGGACATCCGCAGCAGCCGGTCGCTCACGCCGGCGCCCCGGCGGTCGTCCGCGTCGACGATGCGGTGACTGATGGACGCCGGGTGCTGGATGAGGGTGTCGACGCTGCCGAGGCTCACGGCGGGGGTGATCAGCCGGACACCGGCGATGACCTCGTGCGGGTCGCCCTTCACCTCGAAGGCGACCATGGCGCCACCGATGCGCGGGTAGTGGACCCGGGCGACGCGCGGGTCGGCGGCGAGCCGGCGGGCCAGTTCGGCGGCGCTCTCGGAGGCGGCGCGCACCCGTACGGGGAGCGTGGCGAGGCCGCGCAGCAGCAGATAGCCGGCGAGCGGGTGCAGGACGCCGCCGGTGGCGAAGCGGATCTGCCGCAGCCGTCCGGCGAGCTCCTCGTCGCAGGCCACGACGCCCGCCATCACGTCGCCGTGTCCGCCGAGGTACTTGGTGGCACTGTGCAGGACCAGCCGTGCGCCGTGCTCGGCGGGGCGCTGCAGGACGGGGGTGGCGAAGGTGTTGTCGGCAAGCAGCGGCACCGAGCCGCAGGCGTGGGCGACGGCCCGCAGATCCACCTCGGCGAGGGTCGGGTTGGCCGGGGTCTCCACCATGACCAGGCCGGTGTCGGGGCGCAGCGCGTCCGCGATGCCCGCGGGGTCGGTCCAGGTCACCTCCGAGCCGAGCAGCCCGGCGGTGAGCAGATGGTCGCTGCAGCCGTACAGGGGGCGTACGGCGACGACGTGGCGCAGGCCCATGGAGGCCCGTACGAGGAGCACCGCGCTCAGGGCCGCCATGCCGCTGGCGAAGGCGACCGCGGCGTCGGTGCCCTCCAGACGGGCGAGGGCGGTCTCGAAGCGGGCGACGGTCGGGTTGCCGAGGCGGCCGTAGACGGGCGGGCCGTCCGGCTCGGCGCCGGTGGCGGCGAAGGCGTCGATGCGGGCGGCCTCGCCGCGGCTGTCGTACGAGGGGTAGGTGGTCGACAGGTCGATCGGCGGGGCGTGCAGGCCCTGCCTGGCGAGGTCGTCGCGGCCGGCGTGCACGGCCTCGGTGGCCAGTGCTCTTGCTGCGGTGCGTGCGTCGTCGTACCCGGACATACGCTCGTTCGCCTCCCTGCTCGCTGGGTCCATGAGCGGAAGAGTGAACAGTGACCGGATCCATGCGGCTGAATCCCGTGTTACGTTCGGCCAATGGCGGAATCTGTCGTACTCGATCCGGTCGATCTGCATCTGCTGCGGCTTCTGCAGAACGACGCCCGGGCCACCTACCGGGACCTCGCGGCGCAGGTGGGCGTGGCTCCGTCGACGTGTCTGGACCGGGTGACGCGGCTGCGGCGCTCGGGGGTGATCCTCGGCCATCAGCTCCGGCTCGACCCCGCCAAACTGGGCCGCGGTCTGGAGGCCCTGCTGTCGGTGCAGGTCCGGCCGCACCGCCGGGAGCTGGTCGGGCCGTTCGTGGAGCGGATCCGGGCGCTGCCGGAGTCCCGGAGCGTCTTCCATCTGACGGGACCGGACGACTACCTCGTCCATGTCGCGGTCGCGGACATGACGGATCTGCAGCGTCTGGTGCTGGACGAGTTCACCGCGCACCGTGAGGTGGCGCGGGTGGAGACCCGGCTGATCTTCCAGCAGTGGGACTGTGGGCCGCTGTTGCCACCCGGCGCGCCGAGGGGCACGCCCTGAGCGAAATCGGGCCGGTGAGGGGTGCCGCGGACGCCGTCCGGGCTGACGCGGGGGCGGCGGTCGTACGAGGATGGCGGCATGTCCGACACCAACACCCCACTGCCCCGTGAGGTCGCCGACGCGTATGTCGACGAACTCGTCGCCCTCGACCCGTTCACCGGTACCTACCTGGGAGTGAAGGAGAGCAGCAGCAGGCTGCCCGACCTGTCCCCGGCCGGCCAGGAGGCGCTCGCCGAACTGCAGCGCGCCACGCTCGCGCGCCTCGACGAGGCGGAGCGCAGGCCCGGCGCGGACAGCGACAGCGAGCGCCGGTGCGCGCGGCTGCTGCGCGAGCGGCTCACCGCCGAACTCGCCGTGCACGACGCCGACGAGGGGCTGCGCGCGGTCGGCAACATGGCGACGCCCGCCCACACGGTCCGCGAGATCTTCACGGTGACGCCGAGCGAGACCGACGAGGACTGGGCGGCGATCGCCGAGCGGCTGCGCGCCGTGCCGGCGGCCTACGCGGGCTACCGGGAGTCCCTGGAGCTCGGCCTGGAGCGGGAGCTGTACGCGGCGCCGCGGCCGACGGCCACGTTCGTCGAGCAGCTCACCGAGTGGGCGGGCCCGGACGGCGGGCGCGGCTGGTTCGAGGACTTCGCCGCCGGCGGCCCCGAGGCGCTGCGCACCGAGCTGGACGAGGCCGCCAGGGCGGCGACGGCAGCCGTGGCCGGGCTGCGGGACTGGATGCGGGACGTGTACACGCCGGCGATCGAGGGCGCACCGAACACGGCGGGCCGCGAGCGGTACGCCCGCTGGGTGCGCTACTTCAACGGCATCGACCTGGACCTGGACGAGGCGTACGCCTACGGGTGGTCCGAGTACCACCGGCTGCTCGGCGAGATGAGGAAGGAGGCCGAGCGCGTCCTGCCGGGTGCGGCGACCCCGTGGGTGGCGCTGGCGCACCTCGACGAGCACGGCAAGCACATCGAGGGCGTGGACGAGGTCCGCGACTGGCTGCAGGGCCTGATGGACGAGGCCATCGAGAAGCTGGACGGCACGCACTTCGAACTCGCCGAGCCGGTACGGAAGGTGGAGTCCCGTATCGCCCCGCCCGGCGGCGCGGCGGCCCCCTACTACACGCCTCCGTCGGAGGACTTCTCGCGGCCGGGCCGCACCTGGCTGCCGACGATGGGCCAGACCCGCTTCCCGGTCTACGACCTCGTCTCCACCTGGTACCACGAGGGTGTGCCGGGGCATCACCTCCAGCTGGCGCAGTGGGCGTACGTCGCCGGGAACCTCTCCCGCTACCAGGCCTCCATCGGCATGGTCAGCGCCAACGTCGAGGGCTGGGCGCTGTACGCGGAGCGGCTGATGGACGAGCTGGGCTTCCTCACGGACCCGGAGCACCGGCTCGGCTATCTGGACGCGCAGATGATGCGGGCCGCGCGCGTCATCGTCGACATCGGTATGCACCTGGAGCTGGAGATCCCGGCGGACTCGCCGTTCCACCCGGGCGAGCGTTGGACGCCGGAGCTGGCGCAGGAGTTCTTCGGCGCGCACAGCAGCCGCCCGGCGGACTTCGTGGAGAGCGAGCTGACCCGCTATCTGACCATCCCGGGTCAGGCCATCGGCTACAAGCTGGGCGAACGTGCCTGGCTGCTCGGCCGTGAGAAGGCGCGGCAGCGGCACGGCGACGCCTTCGACCTCAAGGCGTGGCACATGGCGGCCCTGTCCCAGGGGTCGCTGGGCCTGGACGACCTGGTGGACGAACTGGCCGCGCTCTAGCAGCGGCAGTCAACGCCGGAAGCCGCCCTCGGAGTTGACGACCTCGCCGGTGATCCAGCCCGCCTCGTCCGTGGCCAGCCACGCGATGAGGCGGGCCGGGTCGTCGGGCAGCCCCCACCGCCCGCCGGGGAAGCGCTCCGCGACGGCGTCGTAGGCGTCGCCGGTCAGGTAGTCGGTGTCGACGGGGCCGGGGTTGACGGTGTTCACGGTGATTCCGCGCTCGGCGAGCGTGGTGGCCAGGGAGCGGGTGATCGAGGCGAGGGCGCCCTTCTGGAGGGCGTAGGCGATCTCGCCGGGCATGCCGCCCGCGATGTCCTGCCCGGACGTCATCATGACGACGCGTCCGCCGGGACCGGCCGGCCGGAGCCGTGCGTGGGCCTGGACGAGCAGGAGCACCGAGCGGGTGTCGACCGTCCAGTGGGCGTCCAGCATGGCCGCGTCGATCTCGTCGAGTGTGCCGTCGCCGCCGCTCAGGGCGTGGTTGGCGACGAGGATGTCGAGGCGGCCGCCGAGCGCCGAGGCGGCCGTGGCGATGAGTTCGGCGGGTGCGGCCGGGTCGGAGAGGTCGCCGGGACCGGCCACGACGCGTGCGCCGGGGTCGCCGAGCGCCTCGCGCACGGAGGCCACGACGTCCTCGGGACGGTCGGCGCCCCAGAGCATGGCGGCGTCGTGCGGGACGTGGTGGTGCAGGTAGACGCTCGCGCCGTGGGCGGCGAGCCGACGGGCGACGGCGTGCCCGATGCCGCCGCGCCGGCTGGCGCCGGTCACCAGGGCGGTACGGCCGCGCAACGGCAGCGGGTCGCGGCGCAGTTCGTCGGTGCTGGGGTGGGGAAGTCGCGGCATGACAGATCATCATGCGGGTCGCTCCCGGGCCACGCACCTGGTTATCGGGGCGCCCTTCGGTTCAGTGCGCGAGTCTCCGCAGCTGGACCAGGATCAGCCAGGTCTCGGGGCCGGGCCGGGCGTGCGAGGCGCGGACGGCGTACGTCCCCGGGGTGAGGGGCACCCGCAGATGCTCGGTCCGTTCCGTCTCCCCGCCCGGCCACGCCGAGTCGAACAGCACCACCGGGCCTGCCACCTTCCAGTGGACCTCGTGCCCCCAGTCCGCCGTGGCCAGGGCGGACGGCACCCCGGCGAGCAGGTCCGCCTCGGAGTCGGCGGCGCACCACCGGACGAAGACGCCGTGGGCCGGGAGGTAGGCGGTGGACGCGGGTTCGTCGCCGAGGACCAGGGCGGCGCCGTCCCCGACGGGGAGGAGGCCGACGGCGGTGTCGACCTCGCAGGCCCGGTCGTAGTCCGAGGCGGTCTCGTCGCCGTCGGCGCCGGCCCAGAACGGAAGAACCGTCTCCGGCACGGCTATCAGCGGGCCGCCGCCCGACTCGATCCACTCCAGCGTCCCCGGTTCCGCGTAAGTCACCATGGCAGCAGAACCTACACGCAGGGCCGCCGCACGGGTCATGGTGTCCAACAGGCGCCTCAGCAGCCGCAGTCCGCGTCGGTCGCGGGGGCGGTGAGCGGGTCGGCGGGCCGGCTCTCGCGGCCCTCCCAGGTCTCGTACGCGAAGCCCTCGCGCACCCAGTACTCGAAGCCGCCGAGCATCTCCTTGACCCGGTAGCCGAGTTCGGCGAGGGCGAGTGCGGCGCGGGTCGCCCCGTTGCAGCCCGGGCCCCAGCAGTACGTCACCACGGGCACGGCCCGGTCGAGCAGGTCCCCGGCCTGCTCCGCGATGAGCGCGGTGGGCAGGTGCACGGCGCCGGGGACGTGCCCCTGGTCCCAGGCCGCGGTGGACCGGGAGTCGAGGACGACGAATCCGGGGTCGCCGCCGGCCGCGAGCCCGGCGGCGACGTCGGCCACGTCCGCGTGGAAGGCGAGGCTCGCCCGGAAGTGGGCGACGGCTTCGGCGGGCGCGGCGGGGGCGACGCGCAGGACGGGGTTCACGGCGGGGACGGCGGCGGTCATGATCATGCCCTTCGGATCGATCGGCGGGCCGGAATCCCGGCCTTCTGATGATCGAAAATCTACGGTCGCCGGCCGCCGCCCTGAAGGGGCGTTCCCCGGCGCTCTCCTTGATCCGCCGGTGAATCCTCTGCTATCTCTCGGTCATGACCGCGTATTCCCCGGACGCCACCGACTGGCGCATCCTCGACGTCCTCCAGCGGGACGGCCGCGCCAGCTACGCCGAACTCGCCCGCGCCGTCTCCATGTCCGCGAGCGCGGTCACCGAGCGGGTGCGCCGGCTGGAGGAGGCGGGCGTCATCCAGGGGTACGCGGCGGTCGTCGACCCCGAGCGACTGGGCCTGCCGATCCTGGCCTTCGTCCGCCTGCGCTATCCCCACGGCAACTACAAGCCCTTCCACGACCTGGTCGCCGTCACGCCGGAGGTGCTGGAGGCCCATCACGTCACGGGCGACGACTGCTTCGTCATCAAGGTCATGGCCCGCTCGATGCGGCACCTGGAGGAGGTCTCCGGCCGGATCGGCGCCCTGGGTTCGGTGACGACGAGCGTGGTGTACTCCTCACCGCTGCCCCGGCGGGCGGTCGGTCAGTGACCGCGCTGGCGGAGCACCGATCCCGTCCGGTCCTTGACGACCTCCAGTTGGGCGTGGATGCGGCGGCGCAGGTCGGGGACGTGGCTGACGATGCCGACGCTGCGGTCGCGTTCGCGGAGTGAGTCGAGGACGTCGAGGACCTCGTCGAGGGTCTGGTCGTCGAGGCTGCCGAAGCCCTCGTCGATGAAGAGGGTGTCGAGGCGCACCCCGCCCGCCTCGTCGGTGACGACGTCGGCGAGGCCCAGGGCGAGGGCGAGGGAGGCGAAGAAGGTCTCGCCGCCCGACAGGGTCGCCGTGTCCCGCTCGCGTCCGGTCCAGGCGTCGACGACGTGCAGCCCGAGGCCGCTGCGGCCGCGGCCGGTGCGGTCGTCGGAGTGGACGAGGGTGTAGCGGCCGGACGACATGCGCTGCAGCCGGACGGTCGCGGCGGCGGCGACCTGCTCCAGGCGGGCGGCGAGCACGTAGGACTCCAGCCGCATCCTGCGTTCGTTGTCCGCCGAGGTGCCGGCGGCGAGAGCGGCGAGGCGGGCCACCCGCTCGTACTCCGTGCGCAGCGGGGCGAGATCGCGTACCGCGCGCGCCGCGCGTGTGGAGAGGCGGTCGAGTTCGGTGCGGCGGCGGGCGGCCGCGTCCCGGGCGGAGGCGGCGTCGCGGGTCCGCCGGGCCGCGGACTCGGCGGGGCGCTCCGCCGCCGCGAGGTCCGCGGGGGGACGCCGGGCGGCGGACGCGGTGTCGGCCTCCGCGAGCACCGCGCGGACGGCGGACTCCTCGGACTGCCAGGCGTCCAGGCGCCGTTGCAGCTCGCGGTGGGTGGCGTCGTCGAGGAGGGCGTCGGCCGCGTCCCGCGGGGTGTCGAAGCCGGCGCGGAAGGCGGCGTCGGCCAGCCGGGCGTCGGCGTCCTTGAGGCGCCGGGCGGTGTCCTCCGCGGCGCGCGCGGTGTCGGCGGCGTCGGTGAGCAGGGCCACCTGCCGCTCCAGCTGGGTGGCGCGCGCGGTCACGCTGGCGGCGGTGCCGCGCGCCTGCGTCAGCTCGGCCTCCAGACCGGCCTGCTCGCGGTCCAGCCGCTCACGGTGGCCGACCCGTGCCGCGGCCCGTACGTCCGCCTGCTGCCGGGCGGCGGTGCGCCGCTCGTGTTCCCCCTCGGCGCGGCGCAGCTCCTCGTGGGCGGCGTGCAGCGCGGAGGCGTCCCGGCGGGCCACCGCGTACTGCCGCTCCACGTCCTCGGCGGCTTCGGCGAGGCGGTCGGTCGGCAGGTCGCCGGCCTCGGCGGTGGCGGCGGCCAGCGCCTCGCGGACGACACCGAGGTGCTGCTCGGCCTCGGCGAGCCGCTCCTCCGCCTGCCGGGTGGCGGCCAGCGCGCGTTCCTCGGCCTCGCGGTCGACATGGCCGGCGTCCTTGCGGGCGGGCGCGGGGTGCTCGGTGGCGCCGCAGACGGCGCATGCCTGGCCGTCCTGGAGCTGCGCGGCCAGTTCGGCGGCGATGCCGCTGAGGCGGCGTTCCCTGACGTCGAGCCAGTGCGCCTTGGCGGCGAGGGCCCGCTCCTGGGCCTGTGCGACACGGGCGGCGGCGGTCTCCGTGTCACCGGCGAGCTGGTCGCGCAGGCGGGCGGCGGCGAGCCGCTGCCGGGCCGGTTCGCGCTGGGCGGCGAGCTGGTCGGCGCGGTGCGCGGCCTCCTGGGCGGTCTCGATCGCCGTCTGCAGGCGGGTCCGGGTCTCCTCCCAGCCCGCGAGCCAGGTCTCCGCCTCGGCCCGGACGTCGTCGTCGGCCCGCTCCTGGCGGTCCAGTTCATCGCGTTCGGCCACGAGTTCGCTCAGGCGCAGCTCGCCTCGGCGCGCCGATTCCAGGCCGCCCAGTTCCTCGGCGGCCCGGCGCGCGGCGCCCGCGAAACCGGCCGCGCCGCCGTCGTCGAAGACGGCCTTGAGGCGGGTGTCGTCGCCGAGGGCGTCCCGCAGCAGGTCACGCGCGCGTGCCTGGGAGGCGGCCGCCCTGCGGTGCTCGGCCTCGGCCGCGTCGCGCAGCTGGAGGGCCGGTGCCACCGCCTCGGCCTTGCGGCCCCGGTCCATACGGGCCTGTGCGGCACGGTGGGCGTCGGCCCGGGTCTCCAGCGCGCGGGCGCGCTCCTGTGCCTCGGCGAACCGCCGTTGCAGCCGCGCCACTTCGCGTACGTCGGCCAGGGCGCGGTCGGCGTCGGCCTGGGCGTCCTCGGCTGCTGCCAGGCGGCATTGGGCGACGGTGAGTTCCTCGCGGGCGGTGCTGCGGGCGACGGCGGCGGCGGTGAGGACGGCCTCGGCGAGCCCGGGTTCCCCGGGGGTGAGTGCGGGCAGCTCCATGGCGTGCCCGGCCGCCTGCTGCATACGGTGGGCGTCGGCCAGCAGCGCGGCGTCGCCGTCGCGGACGCGGGCCTCGGTGGTGCGGCGGCGTTCGGCGAGGCGCTTCTCGACCTCGGCGAAGCGGTGGGTGTCGAAGAGGCGGCCCAGCAGTTTGCCTCGCGCCTCGGCGTCGGCGCGCAGGAAGCGCGCGAAGTCGCCCTGGGGCAGCAGGACGACCTGGCAGAACTGCTCGCGGCTCATGCCGAGGAGCTGGGTGATCTCCTCGCCGATCTCCTGGTGGGAGCGGCTGAGGTCCTTCCATGCGCCGGCGCGCGGGTCGTACTCGCGCAGCCATGTCTGGGCCTTGTCGAGCGTGGTGCCCGTGCCGCGCTTCTTCGGGCGCTCCCACGGGGGCTGGCGGGTGATCTCGAGACGGCGTCCGGCGACGGTGAGTTCGAGGCGGACCTCGGTGCGGGTGCCGGCCGCCGCGTGGTCGCTGCGCAGGGTGAGGCCCTGGCCGCTCTGCCGGGCGCCGGGCACGGAGCCGTAGAGCGCATAGCAGACGGCGTCCAGGACGGAGGTCTTGCCGGCGCCGGTCGGTCCGTGCAGCAGGAACAGGCCTGCCTGGGACAGCGCGTCGAAGTCGACGGACTGGGTGCCGCCGAAGGGCCCGAAGGCCGTCAGATCGAGACGGTGGAGCCTCACCGGGCCACCTCCCGCACGGCCTCGTCGGCGCGCACGGCGTCGAACGCGTCCCGCAGGACGGCCTGTTCATGGGCGTCGGGTCCGGCGCCGCGCACATGGGTCACGAAGTCCTCCGCGATCTCCTGGTCGCTGCGTCCGGCCAGCCGGCGCGCGTAGGACACCGCGGGCTCTCCGGGCACGCGCTCGGGGTCGAAGACGAGGCTGAGGGTGTGCGGGAAGCGCTCGGCGAGGCGGGCCATGGGGTCGGTGGGGCGCACCGCGTCGGTGAGCGTGGCCTCCACCCAGGACTCCTCGTGCGGGCGCAGGGCCGGATCGGCGAGCAGGCCCTCCAGGGTCCCCCGGATCCGTGCCAGGGGCCGGGGCACCGGGCAGTCGATCCGCTCCGCCGTGACCGCGCCGCCCGCGTCCAGGTCGACGAGCCACATGCTCTTGCGGTGTCCGGCCTCCGAGAACGAGTACGGCAGCGGGGAGCCCGGGTAGCGGACGCGTTCGGCGATGGTCTGGCAGCCGTGCAGGTGCCCCAGTGCGACGTAGTCGACGCCGTCGAAGACGCCGGCGGGCACCGCGGCCACCCCGCCGACGGTGATGTCCCGCTCGCTGTCGCTGGGCTCGCCGCCCGTGACGAAGGCATGGGCGAGGACGACCGAGCGGGTGCCGGGGGCGCGCGTGGCGAGGTCGGCGCGGACCTGTCCCATGGCGGCGGCGAGCACGGCCTCGTGCCCGGCCTTGTCGACGCCGAGGCCGTCCTTGACGAGGGCCGGCTCCAGATAGGGCAGCCCGTAGAAGGCGACGCCGCCGTGGTCGTCGGCCAGGACCACGGGGGTGCCGCAGGTCTTCGGGTCGGTCCGCAGATGGATGCCGGCGCGGCCCATGAGGCCGGCGCCGACGCCGAGCCGGCGCGCGGAGTCGTGGTTGCCGGAGATCATCACGGTGGGCACACCCAGGTCGGCGAGCCGGTGCAGCGCGTCGTCGAACAGCTCCACGGCGGCGAGCGGCGGCACCGCCCGGTCGTACACGTCCCCCGACACGAGCACCGCGTCCACGTCGTGCTCGCGCACGGTGGAGACGAGGTGCCCGATGAACTCGGCCTGGGCGCCGAGCATGTTGACCCGGTGGAACGCGCGGCCGAGGTGCCAGTCGGAGGTGTGCAGCAGTCTCATGATCCCCCGACCCTATCGGCCGGGTCCGACAACGCAGGCGGTTACTCCCGTATCGCCCGGTCTCGCACGTTCCCGCGGGCACGTCCGCACCGGCCGGTCATCCGCCGTACCGGGTACGTCATTTCAGACATGTCAGGAAACGCGCTCCCCGGTGACCAGTTGGTCCGCGAGCCGGCGGGCCTGGGTCAGGAGGGTGCCGTAGGTGGCCAGGGCCTCGGGGTCCTCCAGCACGCCGTCGGGCAGCCGCCGGTGCAGATCGTCCAGGGTGCGGCGCATGTCGTCGACGACCTGGCGCAGCTCCTCGTCCACCTTCGCGTCGTAGCCGCCCGGGGCGAACCGGCTCTGCGGGTACAGGCAGATCGCGTGGGCGCTGCCGCGCAGGAAGCCGGCGTACGCCTCGCTGACCGCCGGGCCCGGCCGGGGCTGCGGGCGTCCGCCGTCGCTGGACTCCAGCACCGCCCGGGTGACGCCGGAGGTATGCACGGCGACGTAGTCGAGGACGGTCACCGCGTCGTCGTACTCCTGGCCGGGCGGTGCCTCCGCGAGCTTGCGGCGGCGCGGGTTGACGCGCAGGCTCTCCCGACTCCAGCCGACCGCCGAGCGGGCCTGCTCGACGAGCCGGAACAGGCGCAGCGCGCGCTCGTGCAGCTCCCGCGCGGGCTCGCTGTCCCACTCGCCGGCGGCCAGCCGGTCCGCGACCGCCTCCAGGATCCGCCGGGCCTCGTCGGCCGCCTCCTCCAGCGCCACGCGCGTGCCGCGCAGATACACCGGCGGCCGGATCAGCGCGTTCACGGCGATGCCCACGAACGCGCCGAAGCACGCCTCGGCGATCCGGGTGGCCGACGCCATGAGCGTGACGGGGCCGCTGGTCAGCACGAACAGCGCGCCGGTGGCGGCGTAGATCCCCTGGCTGCCGAGCCGCCCCCAGTTGCCGAGCAGCACCACGACCGGCAGCACGAAGGCCATCGCCAGCGTCGGGGAGTTCAGCAGCATGGCCACGCCGGTCGCCACGACGGTGCCCGTGGCGATGGCCGCGAGCTGCTGCAGCCCGCGCGCGATCGACCGGAAGACCGTCGACTCCACCAGCACGATGGCCACCCAGGGCGCGACGAACGCGTTCGGCGCCTTGAGCCACCAGCCGGCCACCAGCCACGCCACGCAGGCCGCCAGGGCCGCCTTGCCGGCCTGGATCGCCACGTCCCGTTCGGGGCCCGGCCGGGTCCACGCCCGCCGGACCGGCTCTCCCAGGCTGCGGGCACCGCGCCGGGCGCGTACCGCCGTCTCGCTCATCCCCATGCCCTGCAGGTGCCACATACGGCGCGATGAATGCGGCCCACGACCCGATCGACGCGGCGTGTGGCGGGCCTC
This sequence comes from Streptomyces nigra, assembly GCF_003074055.1. Classification (NCBI taxonomy): domain Bacteria; kingdom Bacillati; phylum Actinomycetota; class Actinomycetes; order Kitasatosporales; family Streptomycetaceae; genus Streptomyces; species Streptomyces nigra. The sequence goes on from NZ_CP029043.1 coordinate 1,001,186, forward strand.
ACACGCGCGTGGGGGCACGCCGGGTCAGGCGTCGCCGTACGCCTCCCCGCCGAGTTCGAGGACGGCCGTGCCCGCGGTGGCGTCCGCGAGCCAGGCCCGGAACGCCTCCACGTCGGCGTCGGGCAGCCCGATCTCGAGGGTGACGGCCTCGGCGTACCGGACGTCCCGTACGTCGCGGCCGGTGGACCTCAGGTCGTTCTGCACCTTGCCCGCGCGCTGGTGGTCGACGGTGACGGTGGCGAGCCGGAAGCGGCGCCGGGTGAGCGTGCCCACGGCGTCCAGCGCCTCGCCGACCGCTCCGCCGTAGGCCCGGATCAGGCCGCCCGCGCCGAGCTTCACGCCGCCGTAGTAGCGGGTGACGACGGCGACGACGTACCGCATGTCGCGGCGCAGCAGCATCTGGAGCATGGGGAGCCCGGCCGTGCCGCCGGGCTCGCCGTCGTCGTTGGCCTTCTGGACGGAGGCGTCGGCGCCGATGACGTAGGCCCAGCAGTTGTGGGTGGCGTCCGCGTGCTCCTTGCGCACGCGCGCGACGAAGTCCTGCGCCTCCTGCTCGGTGGCGGCCGGCGCGAGCGCGCAGATGAAGCGCGAGCGGTTGATCTCGGTCTCGTGCACACCCGCGCGGGCGACGGTGCGGTACTCGTCCTGCATCCGGCCAGCCTAAGCCGCTCCTCGTCCGGCCCGGCACGCGCGTGCGTGCCCGCCCGGTCAGCCCTTCCGTCCCCGCGCCACCATGACGTCCGTCAGCAGGGCCGTGCCCGCCGTGAGGTCGCGCCAGGCGGGACCGTGCCAGGCCAGGACGGCCGCGGCGGCCGTCGGGAACTTCGTGCCGACCTCGTCCAGCAGATCGTCGAGGCCGTCCCCGGCGAGGTCGAGGACCAGTTCCTCCAGACCGGGGTTGTGGCCGACCAGGAGCAGTGTCGCGACCTCGGCGGGCGCCTCGTGCACGACGGCCAGCAGGTCGGCGACGCCCGCCGCGTACAGCCGCCGGTCGTGACGGACCGGCGGCGGTGTCCCCCATTGGGCGCACGCCAGGTCCCAGGTCTGCCGCGCGCGTACGGCGGTGGAGCACAGGGCGAGGTCCGGCAGGCAGTCGGCCTCGGCGAGCAGCCGGCCGGCGACCGGGGCGTCGCGCCGGCCGCGCGCGGCGAGCGGCCGCTCGTGGTCGGGCAGATCGTCCGGCCAGGCCGACTTCGCGTGCCGCAGCACGACCAGCCGGCGCAGCGGGCCCGCCCCGATGTGGGCGCTCACCGCGGGCTCCCCAGGTCCCGGGTGAGGTCGACGCCGAGGAGGCGGTCGGCGTGGGCGAACGTCTCGAAGCGGGCGCCGTCCGGCAGGTCCGGCGCGCTCTCCACCCAGCGCAGGACGCCGAGCACCCCGGGGATGTCCAGGTCGTCCTCCCAGGCGGTGCGCAGCTCGGTCCGCACCTCGTCGGGCACGGGGCGCGACGGCCGCCGCGCCCAGTCGGCGACGGCGTGCCGCCAGCGCGCGAGGGTCGCGTGGGCCTCGTCGAGCGTGTCCGCGTCGAGCGACAGGGGGACGCCCCGGCGCCGGCCGAGCAGTGCGAGACGCAGGACGGCGGGGTCGGCGTCCTCGGGCGGCGCGGAGGCGTGCACGGCGGCGACGGCCACGCGGACGCCGTCCGGTTCCGCGCCGCCCTCGCGCACGACGTGCAGGACCTGTGTCTCGCCGAGCCCGGAGGCGGCGTCCCGGCCGTCCTCGAAGGGCCGGATGCCGAGCGCGGCGGCTCCGGCCCGCAGCTCCGCCTGCTGCCGCTCCTCGTCGAGCAGCGCCCACACCGGTGTGCCCCCGAGTTCCAGGGCGCGCACGAGGAGGTCCGCGACGAGCAGGACCCGCAGGGCGGTGACGTCGAAGCCCTCGGTATGCGCCTCGACGCGGGTCAGGCCCCGCCGGGCGGGCGCGGCGTCGACGGGCTGGCCGGTTCGGGCGTCGATGATGCGCAGCACGGAGCGAGCGTAGGCGCCCGAGCGGCCGTCCGCAGCCGTCCGGCCCGCTTCCCGCGCGGCGTGCCGCGCTCCGGGGTCCCCGGGGGCCGCGTCGGTGGGCCGGTCGTCCATGGGCCGGTCACCCATAGGGCCACGGCCCGCCCACGCGCGCGTGGGTGCTGTCGTACCCGGGCATCGCCACCCCCTGCCGTGCGGACTGCCCGCACGGTACTGCGCACCGGCCCGACCGGACAGGCGTGCGGGCGGGCTTCCGGATCGACGCGCCAGCTGAACGACACGCCGGCAGCGGGAATCGTCACGACCCGTCATCCGTTGGGGAAGGCGAAGGCGTGGGACAAGGCGACTGCCTTCGCCTTCCCCAGCTGAACGACGACACAGAAGGAGGCCGGCGGTGTACGGAGACGACGCGGCGGTCCGCAGGACCCTCGGTGAACTCGGCGACACGTGGGCCGTCGTGGGCCTGTCGTCCAACCGGGGACGGGCGGCGTACGGCGTCGCGGACGTGCTCCAGCGCTACGGCAAGCGCATCGTGCCGGTCCACCCGAAGGCCGAGACGGTCCACGGCGAGCAGGGCTACGCGTCGCTCGCGGACATCCCCTTCGACGTCGACGTGGTCGACGTCTTCGTGAACAGCGACCTCGCGGGCGCGGTCGCCGACGAGGCGGTCGCCAAGGGCGCCAGGGCGGTCTGGTTCCAGCTCGGCGTCATCGACGAGGCGGCCTACGACCGCACGCGCGCGGCGGGCCTGGAGATGGTCATGGACCGCTGCCCGGCGATCGAGATACCCCGCCTCGGCTGACCGGACGCCCGGTCGCCACCCGTCTCCCCTCCCCCGGGCGGCCGCTCCATAATGCTCGGGTGACTTCGACCTCCCCCCACATCAACTCCCCTGCCCAGCACCGCTTTCCGGTGGTGATCGTGGGCGCCGGCCCGGCCGGTCTGACCGTCGGCAACATCCTGCGGGCCGCGTCCGTCGACTGCCTGGTCCTGGAGACCGAGACCCGCGCCGTCATCGAACAGCGGCCGCGCGCCGGGGTGTTGGAGGAGGGGGCCGTCCGTGGACTGGAGCGGCGCGGGCTGGCGGACACCCTGCTGCGGCGGGCTCAGCGGCATACGGAGTGCGAGTTCCGGTTCGACGGGCGCCGCCACCGGTTCGCGTACACGGAGCTGACGGGCGTTCATCACTGGGTGTATCCGCAGCAGTTCCTGGTGACGGACCTGGTGCGGGAGTACGCGGACGTACGCGGCGGCGAGATCCGCTTCGGCGTGCGGGACGTCGAACTGCACGACGTGGACGGCGACCACCCCTCGGTGTCCTACGTCTGCCCGGAGACAGGGCGGCGCGAGGTGGTGCGGTGCGACTTCGTCGCGGGGTGCGACGGCGCGCGCGGCGTGACGCGGGACGCGATACCGGCGGGCCGCGCCCGGACGTCCCGCGGCGACTACGGCATCGGATGGCTGGCCCTGCTCGCCGAGGCGCCGCCGTCGGCGGACTGCGTGGTGTTCGGCATGCATCCGCGCGGGTTCGCCGGCCATATGCCGCGCAGTGCCGACGTGACCCGCTACTACCTGCAGTGTCCGCCGGACGACGACCCGGAGAACTGGCCGCAGGACCGGGTGTGGGAGGAGCTCCGGGAGCGGCTCGGGGCGGACGGCGCACCGCCGCTGACCGAGGGGCGGCTCATCGAGAAGCGCGTCCTCGAGATGCACAACTACGTGGTGGAGCCGATGGTGTCCGGGCGGCTTCTGCTGGCGGGCGACGCGGCGCATCTGACCGCGCCCATCGCCGCCAAGGGCATGAACCTCGCGCTGCACGACGCCTTCCTGCTCGGCGACGCACTCGCCGCCCACCTCACGAAGGGCGACAGCGCCGGCCTGGACGGATACTCCGCCGCCTGCCTCGAACGGGTCTGGGACTACCAGGAGTTCTCGCACTGGCTGTCCGAGGTGTACCACGGCGTCTCGTCGGGCGACCCGTATCGCGCCGGCACGACGCTGGCGCGGCTGCGTCGGGTGTTCGCCTCTCCGGTGGCGGCTCGGGCGTTCGCCGAGCAGTACCTCGGGCAGCCCGCCACCCGCTGACGGTCGCCCCGGCGCACCTCAGTCGTGCGGCGGCCGGTCGCTGAGCCGGTGGTCCGCCACGTTCAGGGCCTCGTCGACGAGGCGGCGCAGATGCCCGTCGCGCAGGGAGTAGATCACCCGCCGGCCCTCCTTGCGCGTGTCCACCAGCCCGGCGAGCCGCAGCCGGGCCAGGTGCTGGCTGACGGCGGGCCGGGCGGCCGCGCACGCCTCGGTGAGCGTCGTGACGTCGGCCTCCCCTGCGGTGAGGGCGTGCAGCAGGGCGAGCCGGGTGCGGTCGCCGAGCAGGGCCAGGAGCTCGGCGGCGAGCGCGAACTGCTCCTCGCCCGGGCTGCGCGGATGCGCACCGTGCGCAGGTGATAGGTGCATGCGTGCGCTCATACGCACATAATGGCCCCGTGGGCGGCCGGCCGTCCACCTCCGCGCATCGGAAGGGGATCGCCGTGAGCGACGATCACGCGCATGGGCAGGACGGGCACGGGCACCACGGGCACGAGCACGACGAGGGCCGGCGCGGGCATGGCGGGCCCCCTCACACCCACGGGCATCCGCACACCCACGGGCATCCGCACACCCACGAAAGCCCGCACATCCGGGCCTCCCTCCCCCACCGCCTGGCCCACCGCCTACGCCCCCACTCCCACGAGACGGCCGACAAGCTCGACTCCGCGCTGGAGTCGTCGGCCCGTGGGATGCGGGCGCTGTGGGTCTCCCTCGCGGTCCTCGGCGTGACGGCGCTGGCCCAGGCGGTCGTCGTGGCCGTCTCCGGTTCGGTGGCGCTGCTGGGCGACACGGTGCACAACGCCGCCGACGCGCTGACGGCCGTACCGCTCGGGATCGCCTTCGTCCTGGGCCGGCGCGCGGCGACCCGCCGCTTCACCTACGGGTACGGCCGCGCCGAGGACCTGGCGGGCCTCGTCATCGTCCTCACCATCGGCGCGTCCGCGGCCTTCGCGGGCTGGACGGCCGTGGCCCGCCTGCTGGACCCGCGCCCCATGGAGCACATCCCGGTCGTGGCGGTGGCGGCACTCGTCGGCTTCGCCGGGAACGAGTGGGTGGCCCGGTACCGGATCCGGGTCGGCCGTGCCATCGGCTCGGCGGCGCTGGTCGCCGACGGACTGCACGCCCGCACCGACGGGTTCACGTCACTCGCGGTGCTGGCGAGCGCGGCCGGCGCGGCCCTGGGGTGGCGGCCGGCCGACCCGGTCGTCGGGCTCGCGATCACGGCCGCGATCCTGCTGGTGCTGCGTGACGCGGCGCGCGAGGTGTTCCGGCGTGTGCTGGACGCCGTGGACCCGGCTCTGGTGGACCGGGCCGAGGGGGCCCTCCGCGATGTCCCGGGCGTCCGGGAGGTCGGCGAACTGCGGCTGCGCTGGATCGGGCACCGGCTGCGCGCCGAGGTGGCGGTGGTCGTGGACGGCGAGGCGACGGTGCGTCAGGCGCACGCCATCGCGGTCGACGCCGAGCACGCGCTGCTGCACGCCGTCCCCCGGCTCACCGCGGCCCTGGTGCACGCCGATCCGGCGCCGGTGGCGGGCGAGGCGGACCCGCACCACGCGCTCGCGCATCACATGACCGCGTGAGAGCGGCGCCTCAGCCGGCGGCGACCCCGAGCCCTTCCAGCACGACCGCTCCCGGCAGTTCGGCGAACGCCTTGCCCGGGACCAGCAGTTTGCCGCGCCGGCGTCCGCTGCCGACCAGCACGTACGGGAGGTCGACGACGGCCGGGTCGACCAGCAGGGGCCAGGACTCGGGCAGGCCGATCGGGGTGATGCCCCCGTACTCCATGCCGGTCTCGCCGGTGGCGGTGTCCATGGAGGCGAAGGACGCCTTGCGGGCGCCGAGCCGGCGGCGCACGACGCCGTTCACGTCGGCTCGGGTGGTGGACAGGACGAGGCAGGCCGCCAGGGTCGTCTCCCCGCCGCGCTTGCCTGCGACGACCACGCAGTTCGCGGACGCCTCGAGCAGGTCCTGCCCGTAGTGCTCGACGAAGACGGCGGTGTCGGCCCACCGCGGGTCGGTGTCGACGTGGAGGATCTGCTCGGCGGGGACGCTGCCCTGCCAGTTCCGGACGGCGTCGGCGACGGGGCTGATCAGCTCGTCGAGGCACTCGGGAGCGGGTGTGACGGTGTCGAAGTGACCGATGGGTGCGTCCATGGCGGCACGCTAACAGGCTCTCCGCGGACGCCGGGAGGGACGTCTCAGCGTGCGGGCGGCACGGAGACGGCCAGCATCCACTCGGCGGGGACGTCGCCCTTGTTGCCGTACACATGCGGCGCGTCGGCCTCGAAGGTGGCGCTCGCGCCGGCCGGCACCCGGTGCTCCACGCCGTCGACGGTGAGGGTCAGTTCGCCGGAGGTGACGTGCAGGATCTCGACGGTGCCGGCCGGGTGCGGGTCCGAGCTGGTGCTCTCGCCGGGCATCATCCGCCACTGCCACATCTCCAGCGGGCCGGGCGCCTCCGCCCCGGCGAGGAGCCGGCTGTGGCTGCCGGCCTCGGTGTGCCACAGCCGTACGACCTGGTCGGGCGGGACGACCCGCACCCTGGGCCCCTGCTCGTAGTCGAGGAGCGTGGTGATGCTGACGCCGAGCGCGTCGCCGATCTTGACGACGGTGCCGAGGCTGGGGTTGGTGCGGGCCTGCTCGATCTGGATGAGCATGCCGCGGCTGACGCCCGCCCGTGTCGCGAGCACGTCCAGCGTGAAGCCGCGCATCGTCCGCCAATGCTTGACGTTGCGCGCCAGGGACTGGGTCAGCAGGTCGAGGTCCGACACATTCCGTCCTTGCGGAGTCCAATATTCTGGATGACAGGGTTCATCAGAGAGCACTATCGTGTGGTGCACCCGATCGTGCACCGAACTGTACTGCGAGGCCTCTGTGACAGCACTCTTCGCTCTGGCCACCAGCCTGCTCTGGGGTCTGGCGGACTTCGGCGGAGGCGTGCTGACCCGGCGCACCCCCGCACTGACGGTGGTCGTCGTCTCGCAGACGATCGCGGCGGCCGTCCTCGGTGTGATCGTCCTGGCCACGGGCGCCTGGAGCGAGGCGGGGCCACGGCTTTGGTGGGCGGTCGCGGCCGGCCTGGTGGGGCCGGTCGCCCTGCTGTGCTTCTACAAGGCGCTCGCGCTCGGCCCCATGGGCGTGGTCTCCCCGCTCGGCACGGTCGGCGTGGCCGTCCCGGTCGGGGCGGGTCTCCTCCTGGGCGAGCGGCCCGGACTGATCCAGACGGCGGGGATCGCGGTGGCGGTGCTCGGCGTGGTGCTGGCGGGGGGACCGCAGCTGCGGGGCGCTCCCGTCCAGCGGCAGGCCATCCTGCTGACGCTGATCGCGGCCTTCGGCTTCGGCACGGTCTTCGTGCTGGTCGCGGAGGCGTCGACCACCATCACCGGCCTGTTCCTGGCGCTGTTCGTGCAGCGCGTCGTCAATGTGGGGGCGGGCGGGCTGGCGCTGTATGTCTCGGTGCGGCGCGGCGCGCCCGCCCTCCCGGACGACGGTTTCCCCTGGCGCTCGCTGCCCGCGCTCGCCTTCGTCGGTCTCGCCGATGTCGCCGCGAACGGCACCTATGTGGTCGCCGCACACCATGGCCCGGTGACCGTGGCCGCCGTACTGGCCTCGCTCTACCCGGTGGTGACGGCTCTGGCGGCGCGGGGCGTGCTGCGGGAGCGGCTGGCGGTCGTGCAGGCGGCGGGCGCAGGGCTCGCCCTGGTGGGCACGGTGCTGCTGGCCGCCGGCTAGCCGAGCGGCGCCGGGGTGGGAGGGCCACGTCAGGAGTCGGCGCCCGGGTGTAAACGGCCACGTCAGGACTCGGCGCCCGGGTGTAACGGCCGCGTCAGGACTCGGCGGCCGGCTCCGCCAGCTCGGCCGTCGCGCACTCGTCCAGCTCCGCCAGCCGTGCCACTGTCTCCTCGTCGAGGCCGGCGAGCGCCTGGAGCTGACCGGGGGTGACGCCGTCCGGGATCGGCACCGGCGCCGGGGTGCGCAGCGGCGGCTGCCAGCCGTCCTCCGGCGTCCAGCGCCGTACGACACGGGCGGGCGCGCCCGCCACCACGGCGTGGTCGGGGACCGTGCCGCGGACGACCGCGCCGGCGGCGACCACCACGTTCCGCCCGATCGTCGCGCCCGGCAGGATCACCGCGCCGGTGCCGATCCAGCAGCCGGGTCCTATCGCGACCGGCTCCATCCGCGGCCACTGCCGGCCGATGGGCTCGTGCGGGTCGTCGTAGGAGTGGTTGGTGGAGGTGACGTAGACGTACGGGCCGAAGTAGCAGTCGCTGCCGATGGTCACCGTCGTGTCGGCGATGACATGACTGCCGCGGCCGAGGACGACGCCGTCGCCGATGCGCAGGATCGGCTCCGGGCCGAGGTCGAGGTCGGGCATCAGACCGGCCGTGAGGGTGACCTGCTCGCCGACGATGCAGTGCGAGCCGAGATGGATCCACGGTTCACCGAAGACCGTGCCGAGCGGGAAGGCCAGCCGGGTGGCCTCGCCGAGGGAGCCGAACCGGAAGCGGCCGGGGTGCTCCGCCGTCACCGAACCCGTGCGCTGCGCCCACGCCCAGCCCGCGTGGACGGCGCGCTGCGCCAGTCGGCGTCGCCAGGATGAGAACGTGTTCTTGCGCTTGGGCACGGCCTCACGGTACTGAGCGTTCGCGGTCGGGATGAGTCCGAAGGGCTGTGATCTTCGCCCTACCGGGTGGCGTACGGTGCGCTGTGTCGACGACGTTCGCGGTTGAGGAGAGGGCGATGACGCACAAGGCACTGGTCATGGGGATCGCGGGACGGGAGCCCAGGATCGACGGGTCCGCGTTCATCGCGCCGACCGCGTCCGTGATCGGGGACGTGACCCTGGAGGCGGGCGCCAGCGTCTGGTACGGCGCCGTGGTGCGCGGCGACGTCGAGGCGATCTCCGTCGGGGAGCAGGCCAACATCCAGGACAACTGCACGCTGCACGCCGACCCCGGTTTCCCCGTGTGCGTGGGCGCGCGGGTGTCCGTGGGGCACAACGCGGTGGTGCACGGGGCGACCGTCGAGGACGACTGTCTCGTCGGCATGGGCGCGACCGTGCTGAACGGCGCGGTGATCGGCGCGGGCTCGCTGGTCGCCGCGCAGGCGCTCGTGCCGCAGGGGATGGTCGTGCCGCCGGGGTCGCTGGTGGCGGGTGTGCCGGCGAAGGTGAAGCGGCCGCTCACCGAGGAGGAGCGGCAGGGGGTCACGCTCAACGGCACGATGTACGCCGAACTGGCCAAGGCGCACCGGGAGGAGCACGAGGGGCGCGGCTGAGAGCGCCGCGCCGGGCCTCGGGGTGCTCAGTCGCCCACGGGGACCGGCGCGGGTTCCGCTTCCTGGTGGGCGGTCTGCGCCTTGGCGGCCTTGCGCTTGACGATCAGGAACGACGCGAGGCCGATGACGACCGCCGCGACCAGGCCCAGCCAGGAGAAGCGCTTCAGCCAGGACTCGGCGACCACCCCGACGTAGTAGATGACGGCGGTCGTGCCGCCGGCCCAGACGATGCCGCCGAGCACGTTCGCCGTCAGGAACTTCCAGTACGGCATGCGCAGGACGCCCGCGAGGGGACCGGCGAAGATGCGCAGGAGGGCGACGAACCGGCCGAAGAAGACCGCCCACATCCCCCACTTCTGGAAGGACCGCTCGGCCGTCGCGATGTGCCCCTCGCTGAAGTGCTTGGGGAACTTGGCCCCCAGCCAGGCCAGCAGGGGTCTGCCTCCCTTGCGGCCGATGGCGTAGCCGATGGAGTCACCGATGATCGCGCCGGCGGTCGCGCAGGCGCCGAGCACGAACGGGTCGATGTCGCCGTGCTGCGAGGCGAGCAGCGCCGACGACACCAGGATGATCTCGCCGGGCAGCGGGATGCCCAGGCTCTCCAGTCCGATGACCAGGCCGACCAGCAGATAGATCGCCAGCGGGGGCACCGTTTCGAGCCATTCCTGGACGTGCAACGCCGCTTCCTCTCGTGTGCCTGATCCTCGTTCCCGGGCGCCCGCTCAGCGGTGGGCGCGCGTCGGGGAAGCCTACCCGCTCTGTGGGACGTCCCTGGCGCCCCTGGGGTTGCATACGAATCAGGCGTCCGACGCGCGCGTGCCGTGCCGGCGACCGCCGCTGGGCTCAGCTGTTCGGCCGCAGGGTCCAGACCACGGTCATCTCTCCGGTGACGGCGCCGTCCCCGCGCCGGATCTCGATGGTCACCGGGAACTCGGGCCGCTCACCGGCGTCGAGTTGCGCGACGACCTCGGCGGCCGGGCGGCCCAGGGTCGCGGTGGCCGTGACGGCTCCCATGGCGAGCTTGCGGTAGGCGATCTCGGCGCTGACGGCGAGCGGCACGGCGCGCGCCAGCTGGTCGCCGAACGCGGACAGCACGATGGCCCCGCTCGCGGACTCGCCGAGGGTGAACATGGCGCCGGCGTGCGGCCCGCCCACGTGGTTGTGGAACGCGCTCTGATCCGGCAGGACCACCACGGCCCGCTCGGGCGTGGTCTCCACGAACTCGAGGTTCAGGGTCCGGGCCATGGGCACGGTGGCGGCGAGCATCTCGCCGACGGACATCTGGTCTGCGCTCATGGCGGGCACGTTACTAGCGAGTAGGAAGAGGCGACAGAGTCTGCGGGCCGCCGTGACGCACCCCTCACCGCGGACCGCGCATACGCACGGCCATCCGCCCGTGACCTGCGTATCGGCTTGGCAAACCGGGGGCCGGGCGGCGATAGTCGGCCGGTGACCCGCGCCGCCCCTGACTCCCGCCGCTCCCGCCGCCCGATATGGGCGAGCCGCAACTACAGCCTGCTGACCGCCTCGGCGTTCGTCACCAACCTCGGCAGCAACGGCGCATTGATCGCCGCCGCCTTCGCCGTCCTCGAGGCGGGCGGCGACGGCGGTGACGTGGGCCTGGTCGCGGCCTCGCGGACCCTGCCCCTCGTGCTCTTCCTGCTGATCGGCGGCGCCGTCGCGGACCGGCTGCCCCGGCACCGGGTGATGGTCGCGGCCAACGCCCTGAACTGCGTCTCGCAGGCGCTCTTCGCCGCGCTCGTCCTCACCGGCGAGGCCGAGCTGTGGCAGATGATGCTGCTGACCGCGCTCGGCGGCACCGGCCAGGCGTTCTTCAGCCCGGCGGCCGAGGGCATGCTGCTGTCGTCCGTGCGGGGGGACCAGGCGGGCCGGGCGTTCGCGGTGTTCCGGATGGCGATGCAGGGCGCCGCCGTCGGGGGCGCCGCGCTCGGCGGTGCTATGGTGGCGGCGATGGGCCCCGGCTGGGTGCTGGCGGCGGACGCGGCGGCCTTCGCGGTCGCCGGGGCGATGCGGGCCCTGCTCGACGTGAGCCGGGTGCCACGACGGGTGCCCGGCGGCGGCATGCTGGCCGATCTGCGCGAGGGCTGGCGGGAGTTCGCGGGACGGCCGTGGCTGTGGGCCGTGGTGGTCCAGTTCTCGATCGCCAACGCCGTGGTCGCGGCGGCCGACGCCGTCTACGGTCCGCTCGTCGCCCGGGACCATCTCGGCGGGGCCGGTCCGTGGGGCGTGGCCCTGGGCTTCTTCGGCGCGGGCACGGTGGCGGGCGCGCTGCTCATGACGCGCTGGCAGCCGCGCCGGCTCCTGCTCGCCGGCACGCTGTGCGTCTTCCCGCTGGCACTGCCCTCCGCCGCGCTCGCCGTGCCGGTGCCGGTGGGCGCGCTGTGCGCGGTGATGTTCCTGACCGGTGTGACCCTCGAGGTGTTCGGCGTCTCCTGGATGACCGCGCTCCACCAGGAGATACCGGAGGACAAGCTGTCCCGGGTCTCCGCCTACGACTGGTTCGGCTCGGTCGCCATGGTCCCGCTGGCGACGGCCCTCGCCGGCCCGGCGGAGACCGCGTTCGGACGCACGTCGGCCCTCTGGGGCTGCGCGGCGATGATCGTCCTGGTCACGGCGGCGGTCCTGTGCGTACCGGACGTCCGCAATCTGCGCCGCCGCAGCAAGCCGGTGACGACGAGCGACACCGCCACCCCGGCGCAGACCCCGGCCGAAGAAGTCGGCTGAGAGCGGCCGCCGCCTGCCCATCAGCCGATCCCGAACGCCCCCTCCGGCGGCTCGGGCGACGGGACGGCCTCCTCGTCGTGCACCGGACGGGCCGCGCCGATGAACGTCCTTATCCCCGCCCCGTGTTCCACGCGGGCCGGGAACGCGTCGCCCGCGGTCAGCCGGGCCAGGGCGGGCACGTCCACGGGGTGGTGCGCGGCGACCAGGACCGCGTTGCCGAAGCGGCGTCCGCGCAGCACGGCCGGCTCGGCGATCAGGGCGAGCTCCCGGAAGACGGTGGCCAGGTTGGCGAGTTGGGAGCGCACGAAGGCGAACGGCGCGGCGTCGGCGAGGTTCGCCAGGTAGACGCCGTCACCGCGGAGCACCCGTGCGGCGGCGCGGGCGTACTCGACGGACGTCAGGTGTGCGGGCACCCGGGAGCCGCCGAAGACGTCGGCGACGAGGACGTCGGCCGACTCCGCCGGGGCGGCGTCGAGCCACGCGCGCGCGTCGGCGGCGTGCGCGGTGATGTCCGCGCCGGCGGGCGTCGGCAGATGCTCCAGGACCAGCTCCAGCAGCGCGCCGTCGAGTTCCACGACCTGCTGCCGGGACCCCGGCCGGGTCGCGGCCACATACCGGGGCAGGGTGAGCGCGCCGCCCCCGAGATGCACCACGTCCAGGGCGCGCCCCGGCTCCACCACGGTGTCCAGGGCGTGCCCGAGCCTGCGCGCGTACTCGAACTCCAGATGCGTCGGCTCGTCGAGGTCGACGTACGACTGAGGCGCCCCGTCGACGGTGAGCAGCCAGGCCCGTTCCCGGTCGACGTCGGGCATCAGCTTGGCGAAGCCGTGCTCGGTGGCACCGGCGACGGGTCTGGAGTCGTTCACTCCCCCATTGTGGGCCGCGCCCGCCGGGCACCGGCACGGGGGCCGTACGACCGGTCGTCCCGGTCGTACGGCCCCCCGTCCGTTCACCCGACGGCGGTCACCGTCCCCGCCCCGACGGTCCTGCCGCCCTCACGGATGGCGAACCCGAGGCCGGGCTCCAGCGGCACCTCGCGCCCCAGCTCGACGGTCATGGTGACGGTCTCGCCGGGCCGCGCGACCGCCGCCTCGCCGAGGTCGACGTCCCCCACCACGTCCGCGGTGCGGATGTAGAACTGCGGCCGGTACCCGGTGGACAGCGGCGTCGAGCGGCCGCCCTCGCGGGTCGACAGCACGTACACCTGGGCGGTGAAGCGGCTGCGGGGCTCCACACTGCCCGGCGCGGCGACCACGTGCCCGCGCCGGACGGCGTCCCGGGGGACACCGCGCAGCAGCAGCGCCACGTTGTCACCGGCCTGGGCCTCGTCCATCGGCTTGCCGAAGGTCTCCAGGCCGGTCACGACGGTCTCCACCTCGGCCCCGAGCACCTCGACCCGGTCGCCGACACGGACGGTCCCCCGCTCCACGGCACCGGTCACCACGGTCCCCCGGCCGGTGATGGTCAGGACGTTCTCGACGGGCAGCAGGAACGGCGCGTCCACGTACCGCTCCGGCATCGGAACGTACGTGTCCACCGCGTCGAGCAGCGCCTCGACGGCCGCCGTCCACTGGGGGTCGCCCTCCAGCGCCTTCAGCCCCGAGACCCGTACGACGGGCGTGGCGTCGCCGCCGTAGCCGTGCTCGCTGAGCAGGTCCCGGACCTCCAGCTCGACGAGGTCGAGCAGTTCCGGGTCGCCGGCGTCGGCCTTGTTGAGCGCGACGACGATGTGGTCGACGCCCACCTGCCGCGCGAGCAGCACGTGTTCGGCGGTCTGCGGCATGATGCCGTCCAGCGCGGAGACGACGAGGATCGCCCCGTCGAGCTGCGCCGCGCCGGTCACCATGTTCTTCACGTAGTCGGCGTGGCCGGGCATGTCGACGTGCGCGTAGTGCCGGGTGTCGGTCTCGTACTCGACGTGCGCGATGTTGATGGTGATGCCGCGGGCGGCCTCCTCCGGCGCCCGGTCGATCCGGTCGAACGGCACGAAGGTGCCGGAGCCCCGCGCGGCGAGGACCTTGGTGATGGCGGCGGTCAGGGTGGTCTTGCCGTGGTCGACGTGGCCCATCGTGCCGATGTTCAGATGCGGCTTGGTGCGCACGTACGCCGTCTTGGACATGGGTGTACTCCGAAGTGGGAAGACTCAGGAACTCCCGGCGAGGAGAGTGGGGACCCCGTGGTGCCGCCGACCCTCCCCCTGCGGGGTCCGCCGGACGTTCCGGAGAGGGTCAGCTTCGGGCGCCGTCGACGGCGGCCAGGAAGACGAGGACGGCAGCCTTCGGCGTATCCGCGACTGCGGATGCGGCGAGAACGAAGGCGTACCGGAACATGACGTCGATCATCGCCTAGCCCGCCCCCGGCGTCGAATGATTTTCCGTGCCCGACCAGGACCTTCAGGCGCCGATGTTCTTCAGCGCCTCACGCACGGACAGCGGGGCGAACCGCCCGCCCTCGCGCGCCAGGAAGTCCCGTACGGCGTCGGGGTCGGTCTTGGCGTGCTCGCGCAGAGACCAGCCGATGGCCTTGCGGACGAAGAAGTCGGGGTGGCCCGCCTGGCGCAGGCAGTAGGCGAACAGGCGCCCGGCGTCGGTGCGTTCCCCGTACCGCAGCTGATGCAGGAGGGCGGTGCGGACGACCCACAGGTCGTCGTCCTCGATCCAGGCGTCCATGTCCGCGGTCAGCGCCGGGTCGGCCGCGACGAGCCCGCCGACGACGTGCGCGGCGAGCGCGTCCACGGTGTCCCACCACGGCACGGTGGTCACCAGGTACCGGGCCACCGGGAGGAAGCCCGAGGACAGCCGTCGCACATGCCGGCGCAGAAGGTCGACGGCGAAGTACTGGTACTCCCGCTCGGGCAGCCGCCAGCAGCGCAGCGCGACGGCGGTGCAGTCACGCTCGTCGGGGCGCGGGGTGCCCTGGAGGACCGAGCGGGACAGGGCACGGCGCTCGGGGCTCGGGATGCCGAGGAACGGGGCGACGTCCTTCATGTACGTCCGCATGGCGGCGGCCCGTTCCGGATCGGCGGCGGCCCCGTAGACGGCGGTCAGCCGCTCGATCACCGTGTCGGCGAGCACGCTGCGCGGCACGTCCGGCACCCCCGCACCTGTCACGCTCATGGAACGACCATACGGCGATCACACGTCCACTTCGGTTACTGTCGCCGAATGCTCGACGATGCCACCACCCGCTCTGGGGGCACCGCGACGGCCTCTCCCCGGGCCGTCACCACGGAGCTCGCCGTCCCCGTCCCCCCGCTCGCGTCCACGCCCGCCGGTCTCGCCGCGCGCTGCGGCAGAGCCCTGCTCTCGCCCTGGTCGCGGCTGTCGGCGCTCGTGCTGCTGCTGGCCGCGGGGGCGTCCTGCGTGCTGCTCTTCGAGCCGCAGAGACTTCTGTCGGACGGCTGGCCGGCGCACCTCGAGGGCGCGGCCGCGGTCGTGCTGTTCGCGGTGGCGTACGGGCTGGTCACGGTGGCGTTCGTGCCACGCCCCCTGCTGAATCTGGCGGCGGGCGCGCTGTTCGGCTCCCAGCTGGGGCTTGGCGCGGCGCTCGCGGGCACGGTGCTGGGGGCGGGGGTCGCCTTCGGGCTGGGCCGGCTGCTTGGCCAGGACGCGCTGCGGCCGCTGCTGCGCGGACGCGTGCTGAAGGCGGCGGACGGGCAGTTCAGCCGGCACGGCTTCCGCTCGATGCTGGCGGTGCGGCTCTTCCCGGGGGTGCCGTTCTGGGCCTCGAACTACGCCGCGTCCGTCTCCCGCATGGGGTACGTCCCGTTCCTGCTGGCGACGGCCCTCGGGTCGATCCCGAACACCGCCGCGTACGTCGTCGCCGGGGCGCGTGCCCAGACGCCGACGTCGCCCGCGTTCCTGATCGCGCTGGCCTGTATCGCCGTACCGGCGCTGGCGGGCGTGGTGGTGGCCTGGCGCAAGCGCCACCACCTGCGCGGCCGCTGAGCCGCCGCTGTCGCCGTCGCTCGGACGGCTTCCGTCAGACGGCTTCGGTCATACGGCTTCGGTCATACGGCTTCGGTCATACGGCTTCGAGGATCATCGCGTTGGCGAGCCCGCCGGCCTCGCACATCGTCTGCAGGGCGTAGCGGGCGCCGCGCTCGCGCATCGCGTGGACCAGGGTCGTCGTGAGCCGGGTGCCGCTCGCGCCGAGCGGGTGGCCGAGCGCGATCGCGCCGCCGTGCACGTTGACCTTGGCGAGGTCCGCGCCCGTCTCCTGCCCCCAGGCGAGCACCACGCTGGCGAACGCCTCGTTCACCTCGAACAGGTCGATGTCGGCGATGGACAGGTTCGCCCGGCGCAGCACCTTGTCGGTCGCCGGGATCACACCGGTCAGCATGAGGACGGGGTCGGAGCCGGTGACGGCGAAGCTGTGCAGCCGGGCGAGGGGCCGCAGGCCGAGGCGGGCGGCTGTCTCCGAGGACGTGATGAGCACGGCGGACGCGCCGTCGTTGATGGGGCTGGCGTTGCCCGCGGTGATGTTCCACTCGATCTGCGGGAACCGCTCGGCGAACACCGGGTCGTGGTAGGCGGCCTTGAGGCCGGCGAGGATCTCGGCCGTGGTGCCGGGCCGGACGCTCTCGTCACGTGAGACGCCGTCCAGGGGCGCGACCTCGGCGTCGAACAGGCCCTGCTGCCAGGCCGCGGCGGCCCGGTGGTGGGAGCTGACGGCGAACGCGTCCATCTGTTCGCGGGTGAGGGACCACTTGGCGGCGATCAGTTCGGCGCTGATGCCCTGCGGGACGAGCCCGTCGGGGTAGCGGGCGGCGATGCCGGGACCGAAGGGGTCCTTGCCGGGCGGGACGTTCGACCACATCGGCACCCGGCTCATCGACTCCACACCGCATGCGACGACCATGTCGTACGCGCCGGACAGGACACCCTGGGCGGCGAAGTGCACGGCCTGCTGGGAGGAGCCGCACTGGCGGTCGACGGTGGTCGCCGGCACGGTCTCGGGGAACCCGGCGGACAGGGCGGCGTAGCGCGTGGTGTTCATGGCCTGCTCGCCGACCTGGTCGACGGTGCCGCCGATGACGTCGTCGATCAGCGCCGGGTCGACACCGGAGCGCTCCACGAGGCTGCGCAGCGTGTGGGCGAGGAGTTCGACGGGGTGGACGTGCGCGAGGGAGCCGTTCGGCTTGCCCTTGCCGATGGGGGTGCGTACGGCTTCGACGATGACTGCGTCTCGCATGGTGCGGGCCTCCTTGGCGCGCGAGCCGATTACCGGCGTGAGCCGGAGCGGGATTACCGGAGCGGGACTACTGGTGAGTAGGAAATCTGAACTCACCATAGCGCCGTAAGTTGGAAAATCAAACCCGCAGGAGGACCAAACCCGCAGCCGGGGCTGCACAGGACCACAGAGCAGGGCCACAGAGCAGGACCACAGAGCGGAGCCGCACAGCAAAGCAGCAGAGCCGCACAGCCCGTCTGAACCGCCGGGTTGGAAAACCAGACGCTCACTTCCCTAAACTGACCGGCATGGCCGCCACCAAGGACCCCCGCCCCTGCTCGATCGCCGACACGCTGGCCCTGGTCGGCGAGAAGTACTCCCTGCTCGTCCTGCGCGAGGTATGCCTCGGCAACGGCCGCTTCGACCAGCTCGTCCGCAACATCGGCGCCCCGCGCGACGTGCTCTCCACCCGGCTGCGGCGACTGGTCGACGCCGGGATCCTCACCAAGCGCGTGTACAGCGAGCGCCCGCAGCGGTTCCAGTACAGGCCCACGCAGGCCGGCCTGGAACTGGAACCAGTCCTGATGACGCTCATGGCCTGGGGCGACCGCCATCTGCGCCAGGACGACGACCGGCCCATGGTGATCGAGCACAGCTGCGGCAATGAACTGCTCCCGGAGGTCACCTGCCGGGCCTGCGGGGAGACGGTCCGCCACGAGGACCTCACGGCGCACCCCCAGGCGCCGGGCTGGTCGGTGTCGGGACCCACGGCCGCCTGACCACGGACCACGCGCGAGCCCTGTGACGGGGGTGTTCACCGAGGGGCGCTACGCTGCCCCTCGACACCCACGATCAGCGCTTGGACTCCGTAACTTCATGTCTTGGTTTGAATCCCTCATCCTCGGACTCGTCCAGGGGCTGACCGAATTCCTCCCCGTGTCCTCCAGTGCGCACCTGCGACTGACCGCGGCGTTCTCGGGCTGGGAGGACCCCGGCGCGGCGTTCACCGCGATCACGCAGATCGGCACCGAGGCAGCGGTCCTGATCTACTTCCGCAAGGACATCGGGCGGATCATCCTGGCGTGGCTGAAGTCGCTGACGGACAAGGAGATGCGGCGCGACCACGATGCCCAGATGGGCTGGCTGGTCATCGTCGGCTCCATTCCGATCGGCGTCCTCGGCCTGACGTTCAAGGACCAGATCGAGGGCCCGTTCCGGGATCTGCGCATCACGGCGACGATGCTGATCGTGGTCGGCGTCATCATCGGCATCGCCGACCGGCTGGCGGCACGTGACGAGTCCGGCGGCAGGCACCGCGCCGCCAAGGAGCGCAAGTCGCTGGAGGACCTGAACGTCAGGGACGGCCTCATCTTCGGCCTGTGCCAGGCCATGGCACTCATCCCGGGCGTGTCCCGCTCCGGCGCCACCATCAGCGGCGGCCTCTTCATGGGCTACCGGCGTGAGTCCGCGGCCCGTTACTCGTTCCTGCTCGCGATCCCCGCCGTGCTCGCCTCGGGCCTCTTCGAACTCAAGGACGCCCTGGAGAACGACCATGTGTCCTGGGGTCCGACGATCTTCGCCACGGTGATCGCCTTCGGTTCCGGATACGCGGTCATCGCATGGTTCATGAAGTTCATCTCGACGAAGAGCTTCATGCCGTTCGTGTACTACCGGGTGGTTCTCGGCCTGGTCATCATCGCCTTGGTCGCGGCGGGCGTCCTGAGCCCGCACGCGGCGGAGTCGGCAGGCTGACCCGCGCGACTCGCCAGCCACCGACTCGCCGGTGTGCAAACGTTTTTGGCCGTATTCGTGACCGAAGACATACGTGGCGTGTAGCCGTCCGGTAGCGCACGGTCAGCGCTTGCCCCTAGGCTTGACGCCATGTCCCCCAGTTCCTTAGACCCTGGTTCCGTGCGCTCCGCCGCCGAGGTGAACGAGGCGATCCGCGCCCTGTGGATGCGCGCGGGCGGCTCCCTCTCGGCCCAGGAACGGGAAGAGTACGAACTGCTGGTGGTCGAGTGGGCGGCCGCCATCCGCGCCGAGGTGGTCCAGGCCGCTTGAAGCGACGAGCCGAAGCCCGGGGAGTGACGAACCCTCAGTGAGAGCCTTGCTCGGCTCGGCGTGCCCACAGGGCCAGGTCGCTGCTTGTCGCCACGGCGATGGTCTCGCCGGAGGGGGAGAATCCGGCAGTTCGAAGTTCCGAGTGGTGGGCGTGGTAGATGTGCCACCACTGCTCTTCGTGCGGCCCGGCATGGGGCAACCCCCCGTCACGGGACAACAGGACCCGTTCGTGCGGCCAGGCCGGCGCGACGACCTCCAGGGTCCAGCCGTCCTCAGTGGTGGTGTGCAGCCCTCCGCCGAACAGCTCCGCGATGCGCACCCGACTCCCTGCGACCGGCCCCAGTCCGGGGCAGGAGAGGTCGGCGACCCCGTCGGGGACGGCGTCCTCCTCGTCCGGGTGGTGATTCCGGGCGACCATCTCGCCGGTCACGGTGTCGAACAGGCCATGACCGTCGTGCGAGACGACCATCACCAGATCGTGCCCGCTGCCGGGATGCGTGGCGAAGCCGATCCCGAAGAGCCCGCCCACCGGCCGGCCGTACGCATGGTCGAAGACGCGTCGTCAGGGTTCGGGCGGGGACACCACCGGAGCCGCGAGGAGCCGATCGCGCATCGCCCTCTGGTACGCCAAGAGCCCGGGCTCAGGCTCCGGTTCCTCGACGCGGGCCGTCTTCTTCGTCCACCTCTTCACAGCGCTCATGATCCACGCTGGGACCGGACGTTCCAACCGAGTTGACGCCCCTCACCCCCGCTCCCGCGCCTACAACAGCTCGTCGGCATGCTCCAGAGCCCAGCGACCCAATGCCGCCATCGGGCCCTCGACCAGGCTGCGTCCCAAGGCGGTCAGGTCGTACTCCACGCGTGGTTGCACCCCAGCCTGGGCGTGGCGTTCGATCAAACCGTTCGCGAGCAGGCGGTGCAGGGCGTTCCACCTCTCCCCCGCCGACCGGTGGACCACCCCGACCGAGGACCCCAGGTCCCCGGTGACGGTGGCGGTGTGCGGCGACGATGCGGCGGCACTGCGGGGCGACGGCACCCTGGTGCGGGACGTGGGCGGGCTCCTGGCGACGCTGGGAACCCTGGACCGCGTCCGTCAGCCGGAGGAGGTGGCGGGGTTCGTCATCGGCCTGGCCTTCGCCGGCGTCGACCCCGACTCGGCCGTGCCCGCGGTCCCTACGGCCACCACGCGCCCAGGGGCTGGGGCGTAGCCCCGCCCACCCGACGACCGGCCGCGCCCTGATATCCCCGCACGCCCTCTTGGCGCGCCGCGCCCCATGCCCAACACTGAGCCGATGACGCAGCGTGTGGAGCTCGCCACCCTCAGGGACCGACTGGCCGTCGACGAGCTGATCAGCGAGTACGCGGTGGCCGTGGACGACGGCGACTGGGAGGCGTATCGCGGCCTCTTCGCCCCGGGTGGCCGTGCCGACTACCGCTCGGCCGGGGGCACCGAGGGGGACGCCGGGACGGTCGCGGTGTGGCTGGCCGAGAGCATGCGGGCCTTCTCGGTACGGCAGCACCTGATCGTCAACCGCCGGGTGCGCTTCGGCGTCCTCGAGCAGGACGTCGGGGACACCGCGGACGTACGGGCGGACTACGTCAACCCCATGCGGCTGGCCGGCGAGGGAGCGGGGGCGCCGGACTTCGTCAGCGGCGGCCGGTACGCCTTCGGTCTGGTGCGCACCGACGACGGCTGGCGGCTGCGCCAGGTCGTCATCGAGGAGAAGTGGCGCCGTACGCCCGAGCGGACCGCACCGGCCGGCGTCGGCTGACCGGCGGCGGCCGGATGTCCCGGTACCGGTCCTGTGCGCACACTGGAAGGACGACGGGGTAGGAGGCGCTGCATGAAGACGATCAGTCGCCGGCTCGCCTCACCATGGCGGCGCTCGGCCATCGCCGCGGCCCTGGGCGCCCTGCCCGTGCTCGCCTTTCCCCAGCCGTCGCTCTGGTGGTTCGCGTACGTCGCCCTGATCCCGTGGATCGCGTTGCTGCGCGGTGCGCCCACGGGCCGGCGCGCGGCATACGACGGCTGGTGGGGCGGGTTCGGCTTCATGCTGGCGATGCACCACTGGCTGCTGCCGAACCTGCACGTCTTCACCTTCGTCATCGCCGCCCTGCTGGGCGCGCTCTGGGCGCCTTGGGGCTGGCTGGTGCACCGGCTGCTCGGTGCGGGGCAGACGCCGGCGCGCGCCACGGCGGCGCTCGTCCTGCTGCCGTCGGGCTGGCTGCTGATCGAGCTGGTGCGGTCCTGGCAGGGGCTCGGCGGGCCGTGGGGCGTGCTGGGCGCGAGCCAGTGGGACGTCGGTCCGGCGCTGCGCCTCGCCTCGGTGGGCGGCGTGTGGCTGGTCAGCTATCTGGTGGTGGCCGTGAACGTGGCGCTCGCCGTGGTGCTGACGGAGCGGGCGGCCCGCGTCCCGGCGGTGGCCGGACTGACCGCGGCGGCCGTCGGCACGTCGGCCGCCTGGATGTGGGCGCCGCGCCCGCACGTCGACGACCGGGTGCGGATCGCGGTCGTGCAGCCGGGCGTCGTGAAGGGACCGGACGCGCGGTTCGACCGCGAGGAGCGCCTGACCCACGAACTGGCGGGCCAGGACGTCGATCTGGTCGTCTGGGGCGAGAGCAGCGTCGGTTTCGACCTGGCCGACCGGCCGGACCTGTCGCGCCGGCTGGCCGCCCTGTCCCGCGAGACCGGCGCGGACGTCCTGGTGAACGTCGACGCGCGGCGCTCCGACCGGCCCGGCATCTACAAGAGTTCCGTCCTGGTCGGCCCCGACGGCCCGACCGGTGACCGCTACGACAAGATGCGGCTGGTGCCGTTCGGCGAGTACATCCCGCTGCGTTCGATGCTGGGCTGGGCGACCTCGGTGGGCAAGGCGGCCGCCGAGGACCGCAGGCAGGGCACCGAGCAGGTGGTGATGGACGTCGGGAACGGCCTGCGTGTCGGCCCGATGGTCTGCTTCGAGTCCGCCTTCGCCGACATGAGCCGCCATCTCGCGGACGACGGCGCCGAGGTGCTGATCGCCCAGTCGGCGACGTCGACGTTCCAGCAGAGCTGGGCTCCCGAGCAGCACGCGTCGCTGGCGGCGCTGCGGGCCGCCGAGACGGGCCGCCCCATGGTGCACGCGACGCTCACCGGTGTGTCGGCCGTGTACGGCCCGGACGGGCAGCGCGTCGGGTCCTGGGTGGGCACGAGCGCCGGCGCGAGCGCCGTCTTCGAGGTGCCGCTGGCCGACGGGGTCACGCCGTACGTCCGGTTCGGCGACTGGCCGCTGCACGCGGCGGTGCTGATCGTCGCCCTGTGGTGCCTGGGCGAGGCGACGCGCGGTCTGCGGCCCCGGTTCAGGCGGCCTGCTCCTGAACCGCCCGTACCACCCGCTCACACAGTTCGTGGGTCGCAAGCGCGTCCCTGGCGCTGAGCACCTTCCCGGCCCGCACGGCGTCGAGGAAGGCCAGGACGACCTGCTCGATACCGCGCTGGCGGGCGACCGGCACCCAGTCGCCGCGCCGCCGCACGGTGGGCTGGCCCTTGTGGTCGACGACCTCGGCGAGGTTCAGGACCTGCCGCTTGGTGTCCTGCCCGGAGACCTCCAGGATCTCCTCGGTGGAGCCGCTGAGCCGGTTCATCACGCCGAGCGCGGTGAAGCCCTCGCCCGACAGCTGCAGCACGACGTGGTGGAGCAGCCCGCCCTCGGTGCGGGCGCGCACCGTCACGTCGTCGACCGGTCCGGGCACCAGGAAGCGCAGGGTGTCCACGACGTGGATGAAGTCGTCGAGGATCATCGCGCGGGGCTCCTCGGGCAGCCCGACGCGGTTCTTCTGCATGAGGATCAGCTCGCGCGGATGGTCGGCGCACTGCGCGTAGCCGGGGGCGTAACGCCGGTTGAAGCCGACCACGAGGCTCACGCCGCGCTCCTCGGCGAGCGTCACCAGCCGCTCGGAGTCGTCCAGCCGGTAGGCGAGCGGCTTGTCGACATAGGTCGGCACCCCGGCTTCCAGCAGCCGGGTCACGATCTCCGGGTGGGCGACCGTGGGGGCGTGCACGAAGGCGGCGTCCAGCCCGGCGGACAGCAGCGACTCGAGGTCGGTGTGGCGCTGCGCGTCGGGGAGGTGCAGGCCGTCGGCGACGCGGGTGAGCGTGGCCGGCGTACGGGTCTGCAGATGCAGTTCGATCCCCGGCTGCACCCCGAGCACCGGCAGGTAGGCCTTCTGCGCGATGTCACCTAGTCCGATGCAGCCGACCTTCACGGGGTGTGCTCCTTGGGGTGATCGCCGTCCGGGGTCTTGCGGGCAGCATACGGCGCCTGCGGCGGCCGCCAGTCGGCGATGCCCTCGAAGCCCTTCAGGAACAGCAGCGGCGCCGCCTTCGACACGGCGGCCAGCGCCGCGTTCCGTACGGCGCCGGCGGCCCGGCCGGTCATCATGTTCAGTTGGGCCGCCCGGACGGCCTGGCGGGAGATGGCCGTCGTCCGGGGCAGGCGGGCGGCGGTGTAGGCGGCGAGGTCGCCGGCGTGATGGCCCAGGACGACGGCGTCCTCGATGGCCTGGTTGCCGCCCTGCCCGAGGGTCGGCGGCATGGCGTGCGCGGCGTCGCCGACGAGGGCGACCCGGCCGTGGTGGAAGGCGGGCAGCGGCTCGGCGATGTGGTGGACGTCGTGGCGCAGCACGTCCTCGGGGCGGGCGGCGGCGAGGATCGCGGGCACCGGGTCGTGCCAGTCGCCGTAGCGGCGCAGCAGTTCGGCCTTCTCGTCGTCGGGGGCCCGCCCGCCGGCGGGGGTGACGGCGGCGGCGTAGGCGTACACCCGGCCGTCCTTGAGCGGGTGGGAGCCCCAGATGCGGCCCGGGCCCCAGGTCTCGTGGGAGGCGAAGTCGACGCCGGGCACGGGGATCAGGAGCCGCCAGGTGGTGAATCCGGAGTAGACGGTCCCGGGGTGGCCGGGGAACAGCGCGTCCCGTACGGCGGACCGGATGCCGTCGGCGGCCACCACGAGGTCGGCCTCCAACTCGCCGTCGGGCGTGCCGACGCGCGCGGGGCGGGTGGCGTCGCCGGGGTCGGCGACCGTGGCGGGGATGCCCGTGCGTACGGCGTCCGCGGGGAGGCGGGTGGCGAGGCTGGTGACGAGGGTGGCGCGGTGCAGCAGGACGAGGGGGCCGCCGAAGCGCCGGGCCAGGGCGTCGGCGTCGGTGCGGGCGAGCCAGCGTCCGGAGGGGGTGCGCAGTCCTCCGTCGTCCATCCGGGAGGCGAGGTCACGGATCTCGTCACCGGCCCCGATGACGTCGAGGGCGCGCAGCGAGTTGGGGGCCAGGGAGATGGCGGCGCCGACCGGCTCCAGGCCGGGTGCCCGTTCCAGGACGGTGACGGCCCAGCCCTTCTGGTGCAGTGCGGCCGCCGCGGCCAGGCCGCCGATACCACCGCCGATCACGACGGCCCTTCCGGTGGGTGCCATGACTCCTCCAGAGTGACTACAGGTGTAGTGCCCGACGTTTCGACCGTACTACAGACGTAGTGCGACGGGTAGGTTGGCCCCATGTCCGTACGCACGCCGTCCGCCGCCCGCGCCGATCTCGTCGCCGACACCGCCCTCGCGCTGCTGGCCGAGCGCGGGATGCGCGGGCTCACCCACCGGGCGGTCGACGAGGCGGCGGGCCTGCCGCAGGGCTCGACGTCCAATGTGGCCCGCACCCGGCAGGCCCTGCTGGAGCTGGCGGTACGCCGGCTGGCCGAGCGCGAGGCGCGGGTGCTGGCCCTGGAGGAGATGCCCGACCCGCGCGGCGGCCTCGACGCCCTGGCCGACGGGCTGGCCCTGGCGACCCACCGCTCGCTGACCTGCCACCGCGAGCTGACGCTGGCCCGCTACGAACTGGCCCTGGAGGCCACGCGCCGGCCCGAGCTGCGGGCGTACTTCGACGCGACCGGCCGCCGTTTCCGCGACCAGCTCGGCGCGCTGCTCACCGCGGCCGGCTCACCGGCCCCCGGGCGCCATGTGCTCTCCCTCGTCGCGTGGGCGGACGGACTGCTCTTCAGCTGTGTGGCCGGCTCCTTCAGCTCCGAGGTGCCGAGCCTGGAGGAGGTCAGGGCCGGACTGCGTGAACTTGTCGCGGGGATGTCCGGTCCCTGACCTCGCCGCCCGGGAAACTCCTGGTGACCGGGGCCGAGTTGGGCGATCATGCTCGGATGACGACCGAACGCCATGAACCGTCCACCACCGCCGACGAGCGCACCATGCTGGAGGGCTGGCTCGAGTACCACCGGCAGACCCTGGCGTGGAAGTGCGAGGGCCTGACCGAGGACCAGTTGCGCACCCCCTCCGCCGAGCCGTCCGAGCTGACCCTCATGGGACTGGTCCGGCACATGACGGAGGTGGAGCGCAGCTGGTTCCGCCGGGTCATGGCCGCCGAGGACGCCGGCCCGGTCTACTACAGCGACGCCGACCCCGACGGCGAGTTCCACTTCTCCCCCGGCGACACCTGGGATCAGGCGTACGACGGCTGGCAGGCGGAGATCGACAAGGCCCGGCAGCACGCCGCGCGCTTCGGCCTGGACGACATGTCGGAGGGCGCCCACGCCCGCACGGGCGAGCGCTACAACCTGCGCTGGATCTATACGCACATGATCGAGGAGTACGCCCGTCACAACGGGCACGCCGACCTGCTGCGCGAGCGGATCGACGGCGCGACCGGCGAGTGACGTCACCCTGAGGGGGCCGGGGCCGCCCGTACGGGGCCGGAGATCACCCGTGCGGAGCAACCTGCGCCTGTCCGCTCTCCGGGCGGCCCCGGCACCCACCAGAGTGGAGCGGGTGCATCGATCGACGACCACCGCGACGCTTCTGGTCACCGCGGCCGTCTCGGCCCTCACGGGCTGTACGACGGTCCAGGCCCCGCCGGCCTCCGCACCCCGGGCGACACCGGTACGGCCCGCCCCGCCCCTGCCGAGCGGGCACACCCACCCCGAGGTCGTCCAGGCGCCGGCCCGTGAGGCGCTGGCGCTCATCGGCCCCTCCCGGCGCCCGGACCCGAAGCGGTCCGCCGCCCCAGCGGCACCGTCGCACACCTCCCGGCCGGCCCCGGCGGCCCCGCGCCCCCAGCCGGAGCAGCGGGCCCCGCGCCGCCCGGCGCCCACCACCGCCCCGCGGGAGCCGCGGGTCACGGTGCCCGACGTGACCCGGCACCTCCCCCAGGACGCCGGGGGGAACGCCGACGTCTGCGCGCTCGGCCGGAAGTACGGCGGCTGGCGGCCCGACAGCCAGGAGGCACGCATCTGCGACCAGGCGTACGGCCGGTGAGCCCGCCCGGCCCTCCCCTGTCCGTATGGGCGGGCCGGGTACGGGCCGCCTGACCGGGATCGCCGGGGCGGGCGGCTAAGAGCTCCGAACAAAAGTGGAGCCCGGCTCACGACGCCTGGCCCGCACGCTCGCCGCGTTGCCGGGTCGTCCGCATACATCCGGTATGCGCACTGCCCTCCGCCCTGCGATGCACCGCATCCGACGCCGCGCGCTGATCCACCGGGAATCACGGGACAGCCCTTAGCGTCAGGAGGGACCAGCCGACGAGGGCCCGGAGGACGCGGTGACGGAGCGACAGGAGCGCACGGCTGCCGAAGCCGTGCTGACACGCATCGGGCAGGTCGTCATCCTGCATCACGCCGGTGACCGTGAGGAGGCCCGGCGCCGTCTGCTCGATCTGTGGACCGAGCTCGGCGCGGACGGCGACCCCCTGCACCGCTGCACCCTGGCCCACTATCTGGCCGACACCCACGACGATCCCACCGACGAACTGGCTTGGGACCTGCGGGCGTTGACCGAGGCGGAGAGCGCCGGCGGAGCGGGGCCCGCCGGCGGCCCCCGCAGCGTCCCCGCGCTGAAGGCGCTGTACCCCTCCCTGCATCTGAACCTGGCGGCCGACTACGTCAAGCTCGACCGCGCCGAGGCCGCGCGGGCCCATCTGCGACGGGCGCGGGGCGCGGCCGGGGCACTGGGCGACGACAGCTACGGGGACGGGGTGCGGGCGGAGATCCGCCGGCTGGAGCGCCGCCTGGGGGACGCGCCCTAGTCAGCTCAGCCCAGGTTCGGGATGCGCCAGTCGATCGGCTCGTGGCCCTGCCCGGCAACGGCCTCGTTGATCTGCGTGAACGGGTGGGAGCCGAAGAACTTGCGGGCCGAGAGCGGCGAGGGGTGGGCGCCCTTGACGACCACGTGCCGGGTCTCGTCGATGAGCGGGAGCTTCTTCTGCGCGTAGTTCCCCCACAGGACGAACACCGCCGGGTCGGGACGGCTCGCCACGGCGCGGATCACGGCGTCGGTGAACTTCTCCCAGCCCTTGCCCTTGTGCGAGTTGGCCTCGCCGGCGCGGACCGTCAGCACCGCGTTCAGCAGCAGGACGCCCTGCTGGGCCCAGGGCATCAGATAGCCGTTGTCGGGGATGGGGAGGCCGAGCTCCTCCTGCATCTCCTTGTAGATGTTCCGCAGTGACGGCGGGGTCTTCACGCCGGGGCGGACCGAGAAGCACAGGCCGTGGCCCTGGCCCTCGCCGTGGTACGGGTCCTGGCCGAGGATGAGCACCTTGACCTTGTCGTACGGCGTCGCGTCGAGGGCGGCGAAGACCTCCTCGCGCGGCGGGTAGACGGGACCCTTCGCCCGCTCCTCCTCGACGAACTCCGTCAGCTCCTTGAAGTAGGGCTGCTGCAGTTCGTCGCCCAGAACCCCGCGCCAGGACTCGGGCAGCATGGCGATGTCGGTCACGTCAACTTCCTTACGGTGTGCGGCGGACGGTGTGCGGTCCACGGCCAAGGGCCGCCTGTTGATTCTCCGAACCTACAGGCGGCCACTGACAATCGCCTCGCGGACCGTACGTCCCGCCCCCGTGGCCCGGGGAAGAGCGTGTCTACCAGCTGGTCTTGCGGTACAGCTCGCCCACCATCATGATCGTCGACGGGTCGAGGGCCCGCTCCGAGCCGGAGATCTCCGTGCTGGCCGCCACGTACTGGCGACCCTGCCACAGCGGCAGCAGCCGCGCGTCGTCGACGAGGATGCGCTGCGCCTCCTCGAAGTCCTTGACGACGTTGGCGCGGTCGCTCTGGGCGCGGGAGCTGGGCAGCAGCGTCTCGGTGATCTTCGGCGAGACATAGGGCGTGCCGAGGGCGTTCTGGTCTCCGACGAAGGGCGCGATGAAGTTGTCCGCGTCCGGGAAGTCGGGGAACCAGCCGCGGCCGAACACCGGGTACTCGCCCTTCTGGTAGCCGGAGACGTAGGTCTTCCACGGGCGGCTCTTGAGGGTGATCTGGAAGAGCCCCGACTTCTCCAGCTGGCGCTTCAGCTCCTCGAACTCGGCCTTGGTGGAGGAGCCGTAGCGGTCGCTGGTGTACCAGAGGGTCAGCGACACCGGCGTCGTGATGCCCGCCTCGGTGAGGATCTTGCGGGCCTTGGCCTTGCTGGGGTCGCCGAAGTCGTCGAAGAAGCCGGTCGTGTGGCCGGTCAGGCCCTTGGGGACCATCGAGTACAGCGGCTCGACGGTGTCCTTGTAGACCTTGTGGGCGATCGCGGGGCGGTCGACGATCTGGGCGATGGCCTTGCGGACGGCGGTCTTGCCGGCCGTCGGGTCCTTCGGGTTGAACACCAGGTAGTTGATCTCGGTGCCGAAGCCCTCGGTGATCTGGAGTTCGTCCTTGTCGTCGGCCTGGAGCTCGACGATGTCATCGGCGTTGAGACCGCGGAAGGCGACGTCGAGCTCCTTGTCGCGCAGCGCGCCGACCATGGTGGGCGAGTCCTGGAAGTAGCGGATGGTGACCGCGTCGTTCTTCCGCTCCGCGTACCCGTTGTAGGTGTCGTTCTTGACGAGTTCGGCCTGCTTGCCCTCGTCGTAGGACTGCAGGTTGTACGGGCCGGAGCCGACGATCGAGCTCTCCTCGCGCAGCTTGCCGGCCGGGTACTCCTGGGGGTCCACGATCGACATCGCGGGTGTGGCGAGCACGAACGGGAAGGTGGCGTCGGCCTTGTTGAGGTGGAAGACGACCTCGCGGTCGTTGAGCACCTGGACGCGGTCGAGGCTGCCGAGCAGTCCGGCCGGGCCGCCGTTGACGTTGATCTTCCGGATGCGGTCGATCGAGTGCTTGACGGCCTGCGCGTTCAGCGCGTGCCCGTCGGAGAACTTCAGACCCTCGCGCAGTTCGCACTGGTACTTCTTGTTGGAGCCGTCCGTGAACCGGCACTCCTCCGCGGCGTCCGGCTCGGGCGCGCTCGCCCCCGAGGGGTAACTGAGCAGCGTCTGATAGATGTTCCGGAACAGCTCCCAGGAACTGTCCCAGGCCGCGGCGGGGTCGAGGGTGCTTGGTGCAGCCGTCGTCCCCACGATGATCGGGCCCTGCTCCTCCGAGGAGTCGGATGAGAGGACACCGCATCCAGCCACCAGGGACGTTATGGATGCGATGGCCGCCACCTGACGCAGGCGTCGGATCCGCTTGAACACGCGCACGCTCCTCGATCTGCCATACCAAGGGTCGGCAAAACATACCGCAGGCTCACGGCCTGTGAACCTCTCGTCTTGGGAGCACTTTTGCGTATGTGGTTTGACTACGTTGTCAGAGAGTCGCCGATCGTCCGATACACGCACAAGGGCGCCACTGTCGTACAGCGGCGCCCTTGTCGGACCGGCGAAAGACGGTGCCGGAGCGGTGCGGATCAGCCGACGCCGGCGTTGAGGAAGATGCCGCCGTCGACGACGAGCGTCTGTCCGGTGACCCAGTCGGACTGGTCGGAGGTGAGGAAGGCAGCCGCGCCGCCGATGTCGGACGGTACGCCGAGGCGGGCCAGCGGGTAGGCCGCGGCGGCCTCCTCCTCGCGGCCCTCGTACAGGGCCTGCGCGAACTTCGTCTTCACCACGGCCGGCGCGATCGCGTTGACCCGCACCCTGGGCGCGAACTCGTGGGCGAGCTGCTGGGTGAGGTTGATCAGCGCGGCCTTGCTGACGCCGTAGGCGGCGATGAACGGCGAGGGCGCGATGCCGGCCACGGAGGCGATGTTGACGATCGCGCCGCCGTTGTCCTTCTGCCAGGCGTGCCAGGTCTTCTGCGCGAAGCCGAGCGCCGAGATCACGTTGGTCTCGAACACCTTGCGGGCGACACCCAGGTCGAGGTCGGCGATCGGCCCGAACACCGGGTTCGTGCCGGCGTTGTTGACCAGATGGTCGATGCGGCCGAAGGACTCCATGGCGCGCTCGACGGCCACGGTCTGGTGGGCCTCGTCGTGCGCCTTGCCGGCCACGTACACGGCCCGGTCGGCGCCGAGCTGCTCGACGGCCTCCTTGAGGGCGTCCTCGTTGCGGCCGGTGATGACCACGCGGTCGCCGCGGGCGACGAGCGCCTCGGCGACGCCGTAGCCGATGCCGCGGCTGGCGCCCGTGATGAGGGCGACCTTGCCGGAGAGTGCGGGAAGTTCAGTCATGTCGGTGGCTCCTCGGCCCTAGTCGAGCGGTCCGCCGGCCACGTACAGGACCTGGCCGGAGACGAAGCCGGCGGCCTCGCCGGTGAAGAAGGCGATGGCGTTGGCGATGTCCTCGGGCTCGCCGACGCGGGCCACCGGGATCTGGGTGGCGGCGGCGGCCTTGAAGTCCTCGAAGCCCATGCCGACGCGGTCGGCGGTGGCCTTGGTCATCTCGGTGGCGATGAAGCCGGGGGCGACCGCGTTGGCGGTGACGCCGAACTTGCCGAGCTCCTTGGCGAGGGTCTTGGTGAAGCCCTGCAGACCGGCCTTGGCGGCGGAGTAGTTGACCTGGCCGCGGTTGCCGAGCGCGGAGGACGACGACAGGTTGACGATCCGGCCGAAGCCCGCGTCCACCATGTGCTTCTGGCAGGCCTTCGACATCAGGAAGGCGCCGCGCAGATGCACGTTCATGACGGTGTCCCAGTCGGAGACGCTCATCTTGAACAGCAGGTTGTCACGGAGCACACCGGCGTTGTTGACCAGGATCGTCGGGGCGCCCAGCTCGTCGGCGATCCGGGCGACCGCGGCCTCCACCTGCGCCTCGTCCGACACGTCGCAGCCGACCGCGAGGGCCGTGCCGCCGGCCGCGGTGATCTTCTCCACGGTGTCCTTGCAGGCGGCCTCGTCGAGGTCGATGACGGCGACCGCGCGGCCCTCGGCGGCCAGCCGTACGGCGGTGGCGGCGCCGATGCCGCGCGCTGCGCCGGTGACGACGGCGACCCGCTGCTCAGTGGTGGACATCAGTGACTCTCCTCAGGTGAGCGACCGCTTAGTACCTTCGATGGACGTGACGCTAGAAGTCCTGGCACGCGGTGTCAACGGCCACCGCGCGCATGTGATCCATTACCTGCCCCTCACCGCACCAGACGATCCAGCAGCCGTTCCGTCTCGGCCGCCGGGTCGAGGGTGAGCCCGGTGTGCACGGGCCCGGGCTGCACCACGGTCGAGCGGGGCGCGATCAGCCAGCGGAAACGGCGTCCCGCGTCGTCGCCGGCGGCCTGGCCCGCCGTCTCGCCGGTGCCGCAGACGCGCTCGACCGCGTCGAGGGCGGCCCGTACACCCGCCACGTCCGCGTCCGGGTCGAGGGCGAGCAGCCGCCGTTCGTCGAGGTGGGTGCGGGCTCCCAGGTAGCCGCGGGCCCGGCAGTACACGAGGACACCGGCGTTGACGCACTCGCCGCGCTCGACCCGGGGGACGACGCGCAGGAGGGCGTACTCGAAGACGTCCCGTTCGTTCGCCTCGCCGCCGCGGATGATGTGGCGCTCGACGACATGGCCGGCCATGTGGATGTGCCGCTCGCTCACGCGACCTCCTCGATTCCGGTGACGCGCTCGTGGACGGCGGCCGCGCGCGCGAGCAGCGGCCGCACATAGGCCCGCCGCAGGTCGTCGGCGGTGTCGAAGCCCGGTTCACCGGCCAGCCAGACGTCCGGGATCTCGGCGGTCACCTCGGTCAGCAGATCCTCGGTGACCCTGGGTGCCAGCTCGGCGGCGGCGCCCGCGAGGTCCGGCGCGAACCGGGCCAGGGCGTGGTCCGAAGCGTCGTAGGGGCGGGCGGCGGAGGCGTCGGCGCCGGGCCAGTTGTGATGCCAGATCATCGTGGCGCCGTGGTCGATGAGCCACAGTTCGCCCTGCCACATCAGCAGGTTGGGGTTGCGCCAGGAGCGGTCGACGTTGTTCACCAGCGCGTCGAACCACAGGACACGGCCGGCCTCCTCGGGGCTCACCTCGAAGGCGAGCGGGTCGAAGCCCAGCGCGCCGGAGAGGAAGTCCATGCCGAGGTTGGTGCCCCCGCTGGACCGGAGCAGGTCCTGCACCTGCTGTTCGGGCTCGCCGAGCCCCAGCACCGGGTCGAGCTCCATCGTGACCAGCCGGGGCACCCGCAGGCCGAGCCGGCGGGCGAGTTCGCCGCAGACGACCTCCGCCACCAGCGTCTTGCGGCCCTGTCCGGCCCCGGCGAACTTCATGACGTAGGTCCCGAGGTCGTCGGCCTCGACGAGTCCCGGCAGCGAGCCGCCCTCACGCAGGGGCGTGACGTAGCGGGTCGCGATGACTTCCTTGAGCATCGCCCCAGGTTACTGGCGGGGAGGTGCGGTCCGGGGCTCGGTGTGCCGCCGCGCCGACAGCGGACCGACAGCTGTCGACAGCGGACCGACAGCTCCTCTTTACCCGCGTCCGAGGCCGGGCACGACAGGATTTCCGCAGCGTCTGAACAGGGGGTCCCCAGGGACCGTACCTCTCGGCAGATCACGGATGACCGGAAGGAAACGTCAGCATGACCAGCGAATCAGTACAGCCGAAGCCGGGCCCGAGCCGCCGTACCGTCGTGGCGGCGGTGGGCGCGGCGGGGCTCGCCGTCGCGCTGACCGCGTGCGGGTCCGAGGACGAGGCGTCCGGCTCGTCCACGGAGCAGGGAGCGGCGGCGGGCGGTGGCGGCGGTGCCGCGCTCGCGAAGACGGCGGACATCCCGGAGGGCGGCGCCAAGGTCTTCGACGCCGAGAAGGTGGTCGTCTCGCAGCCGGCGGCCGGTGACTTCAAGGCCTTCTCGACGATCTGCACACACCAGAACTGCCCCATGACGGACCTCAAGGAGGACACGCTGTCCTGCGCCTGTCACGGCAGCCAGTTCTCTGTCCTGGACGGCAGCGTGAAGAAGGGCCCGGCGACCCAGCCGCTGCCCGCCAAGAAGATCGACGTGGCCGGCGGCTCCATCACGCTGGCCTGACGCGCGCCGCCCGCGCGAAGCCGTCCAGTACCTCGTCCGTGGTGACGACGGTGGCGACGAGCGCGAGGGTGTGGGCGATCATCGCGGGGGTGTATTCGGGGGGTACCCCCGCGATGGCGTCACGGGGGACGACCACCACATAGCCGCGGTTCACCGCGTCGAGGACGGCGTTCGGCACGGCCACATTGGCCGAGACGCCCGCGACGACGAGCGTGCGGCAGCCGAGGTTGCGCAGCAGGGCGTCGACATCCGTGCCCTGGATGGGGGACAGGCCGTGCAGCCGTCGTACGACCAGGTCCTCGTCGGCGACCTCGATCGGCGCCGCCACCCGGACCGCGTCGGTGCCGGACAGCTGCCGGACGGGAAGCCGCTCGGCGGCGCGGAAGAGCCGGGCGTTGCGGTTGGCGCCGCGGCCGTCCGGGCGGCGTTCGGCGACGGCATGGATCACCTGCACGCCGCTCGTGCGGGCGGCGTCGACCAGCCGGGCGACCCGGGCGAGGGCGCCCGATCCGCGGGCCTCCTCGGCGAGTTCGGGCAGGGCGCTGTCCGGGCCGACGACGCCGTTCTGGCACTCGACGGTGAGCAGGACGGTGGTCGCGGGGTCGAGGAGTTCGCTGAGCTCGGTGTGCTGCGGCATGGCTCCCCCAGGGGCCGGCGGCGGCGTGGGCGGTGAGCGTAGCCACCATTGCGTGGGGACGGAAGACGACTCATCCTTTTCTGACGTGATGTCAGAGGATCTCTCCTCTGGCACGACGTGGGAGAAGGAAGAGGGGGCCGTATGACCGTCACTCAGCGCCGGGGCCGGAAGATCATGATGTCGCCGGGCGAGCTGGACGCGTTCCTCACCGAGCAGCGCACCTGCCGGGTCGCCACGGTGTCCGCCGACGGCTTTCCGCATGTCAGCGCCCTGTGGTTCGCGTGGGACGGTACGTCGCTGTGGCTGTACTCGGTGGTCCGCAGCAAGCGGTGGGCCGATCTGCGCCGCGATCCTCGGGTGGCGATCGTGGTCGACACGGGCGAGGAGTACGAGCAGCTGCGCGGGGTGGAGCTGTCCGGCACCGTCGACTTCGTGGGCGAGGCCCCGCGAGTGGGCGAGCTGTGCGCCGAACTCGACGTGCCCGAGACGCTGTTCGCCCGCAAGAACTTCGGCATCGAGGAGATGCCGCACGACGGGCGCCACGCCTGGGTCCGGCTGACCCCGGAGAAGATCGTGTCCTGGGACTTCCGGAAGCTGGGCTCGGCGTAGCGAGCGCTCAGACGGTGTCCTCCGCCGCCGAGCGCAGCGCCCGCACCGCCGCCCGGATCGAGGGGCGGCGGTCGGCGTCCGTGCGCCACACGGCGTAGATGTGGCGGTGGACGCTCTCGCGCACCGGCACCGCCCGCACCCCGGGCGGCATGGGGTCCCGGCCGAGCCGGGGCGCCACGCAGACGCCCAGTCCTGCGGCGACGAGGGCCAGCTGGGTGTGGTGCTCCTCGGCGCGGTGGGCGATGCGCGGCTCGATGCCCTCGGTGCGCAGGGTGTAGAGCAGCCACTCGTGGCAGAACTCGCCCTCCGGCCAGGCGACCCACTCGTCGTCCGCGAAGTCCTCCATGGTGACCTCGCTGCGCCCGGCCAGCGGATGCCCCTCGGGCATGGCGATCTCGACGCGGTCCTTGAGGATGGACGCCTTCGCGAGGCCCTCGGGCATCGGCAGCGGTTTGTTGTACCAGTCGAGGACGACGGCGAGATCGGCGTCCCCGCGGACCACCGCCGCGACCCCGCCCTCGGGCTCCAGCTCGCGTGAGTGCACGCGCAGCGCCGGGTGTTCGGCGCGCAGGGCGGAGAGCGCGGCCGGGAAGAGCCCGCGCAGCGCGGTGGGGAAGGCGACGAGCCGCAGCTCGCCGACCACCTGCCCGCGCTGCGCCTCCAGGTCGGACTGGGCGAGTTCGACCTGCGAGAGGATGCGCGCCGCGTGGTCGGCGAGGAGCCGCCCCGCGTCGGTGAGCCGCACCCCCCGGCCGTTCTTGGCGAGCAGCCGCTGACCGACCTCGCGCTCCAGCTTGGACATCTGCTGGGAGACGGCCGAGGTCGTGATGTGCAGCCCCTCGGCCGCGCCACTGACCGAGCCGTGCCGGGCGAGGGCGTCGAGGGTGCGCAGGCGCTCCAGATTCAACATGTAAGCGATGCTACGAGATATCGTGCGCGAAATCTCGATTGTGCTACGAGATCATCGTGCCGCATCGTAGATGCCATGACCACCGCCACCCCGTCACGCACTCCGGCCGCCGCACCGGACCTCCCCCGCTCCCGCCCCCGCCTCGACTGGCGGCTGCGCTTCGCCGCCCTCTCCCTGATCTGGGGTTTCAGCTTTCTGCTGATCAAGGTGGGCACCGACGGGTTCGCGCCCTTCCAGGTCACCCTGGGACGGCTGGTGTTCGGTACGGCGGTGCTGGCGGCGGCGATGGCGGTCAAGCGGGAGCGGCTGCCGCGCGGGGCGCGCACCTGGGGGCATCTGACGGTGGCCGCATTCCTGCTGAACGCGCTGCCGTTCTCGCTGTTCGCGTACTCCGAGCTGACGATCCCGTCGACGCTCGCGGGCATCTGCAACGCGACCTCGCCGCTGTGGGGCATGGCCCTGTCGATGGTCGCCCTCTCCGAGGACCGGCCCACGCGCGTGCGGGTCGCCGGGCTGGGGATCGGGTTCATCGGCGTGCTGACGGTGCTGGGCGCCTGGCAGGGTTTCCACGGACTGGACGCCAAGGGCACGGCGATGGCACTGCTGGCCTCGCTCAGCTACCCGATCGGCTGGATCTACGTCCGCCGCACCCTGGCCGGGAACGGCTCGTCGCATCTGGCGCTGACCGGCGCCCAGTTGCTGCTGGCCACGGTGCAACTGGCGATCGTCACACCGCTGTTCACATCCTTCCCGGCGCACTTCTCGCCGCTGCCCCTGCTGGCGGTGGTCGCGCTGGGCGCGCTCGGCACCGGGCTGGCGGTGCTGATCCAGTACGGCCTGGTCGCGGAGGTCGGGCCGACCACGGCACAGATGGTCACGTACTTCATCCCGGTGATCGCCACAGCGGCGGGCGTGGCCGTCCTGGGCGAGTCCCTGGCCTGGTCGACTCCGGTCGGGGCGGTCATAGTCCTGGCCGGGGCGGCCCTGACCCAGGTGAAGCGGGGCACCTGACCCGGCGACGACCAGGGCTCAGACGTAGCTCCGCACCGGTCCCGGTCCCAGCGCCGCCGCCACCGCGTCGGCCAACGGCCCGGCCTCGTCCGGCCGCAAGGTCGACGTCGTGATCCTGATGCCGGGCGGGGCCGCCGTGCGGAAACGGGCGCCAGGGGCGACCGCCCACCCTGCGTGCAGCAGCCGGGACACGGCCCCGGTCTCGTCGGGCACCGGCACCCAGACGTTGAGACCGCTGCGCCCATGGGCCTCGATGCCGCGCTCGGCCAGCGCCCGCAGCAGAAGATCCCGGCGCTCGCCGTACGCCGCCGCCACGGCCGCCGGGTCGTGTCCGCCGTCGGTCCACAGCCGGACCACGGCCCGCTGCACCAGCCGGCTGACCCAGCCCGCGCCGAGCCGCTGCCGTCCGCGCACCCGGTCCACGGTGACGTCGTCGCCGGTCAGCACGGCGAGCCGCAGGTCCGGTCCGTACGCCTTGGCGACCGAGCGGACGAAGGCCCAGTGCCGGGTCCCGCCCGCGAGGGGATGCAGCGGCTGGTCGACGATCCCGTGCCCGTGGTCGTCCTCGATCAGCAGCACGTCGGGGTGGTCCCGCAGGACCGAGCGCAGGGCACGCGCGCGCGTGGCGCTCACGACGGCGCCGGTGGGGTTCTGCATGCGGTCGGTGACGATCAGGGCCCGTGCGCCGGAGGCGAGGGCCCGGCGTACGTCCTCGGGGAGCGGCCCGTCGTCGTCGACGCCCACGGGGGCGAGCCGCAGCCCCAGGGCCGGGATCAGATCGAGCAGGCCGCCCCAGCCGGGGTCCTCGACGGCAACGGTGTCGCCGGGCTTGAAGTGCGCCTCCAGGACGCGCTCGATGGCGTCGAGGGAGCCCGAGGCGACGGCCTGCGGCCCCGGCGGCACCCCGGCGGCGTCCAGACCGGCCCGCGCGAGGCGCGCCAGCTCGGGCTCCACGGGATCGGCGCCGTACAGGACGGGCTCGCGGTCGCCCCGCTCGCCGGCGGCGGCGAACGCCCGCGCCAGCGACGGCAGCAGCGCCGGGTCGGGGTTGCCGCTCGCCACGTCCCGGACGCCCTCGGGCACCTCGACCCGGGTGTACTCGCGTCCGGTCGTGGCGGGCCGGGGCCGCACCCGGCTGCCCCGGCGCCCCGCGGTCTCGATGACGCCGCGCTCCCGCAGGACGCGGTAGGCGGCGGCGACCGTGTTCGGGTTCACGCCCAGGTCTGTGGCCAACTCCCGCATGGGCGGCAGCAGTTGGCCGGGTTCCAGCTCGCCCGTGCCGACCCCGCGCTCGACGCTCGACGCAATCTCCGTCGCCCGCCGGCCTTCGATCCGATATTCTCCTAGCACAAACAACATTATGCACTAGTGCAATGGAGAGCGCCATGCAGGTGACCCAGCAGCCGACCCCGCCGCCCGGCGCCTACACGCCGACGGACCGCACCGTCCCCACCCGCTCCCCGGAACGGGCGTCGTACGACCAGGAACTGGTGCACGCGATACTCGACGAGGCCTACGTCTGCCACCTCGGCTTCGTCCGCGACGGCGCCCCGATCGTGCTGCCCACACTGTTCGCCCGCGTCGGCGAGACGCTCTACGTCCACGGCTCCACGGGCTCGCGCCCGCTGCGGATGACCGGCGAGCCCGACCCCGGACTCCCCGTCTGCCTGACGGTCACGCACGTGGACGCGCTGATCCTGGCCCGCTCGGCCTTCCACCACTCGATCAACTACCGCTCGGTCGTGGTGCACGGCACCGCCCACCAGGTGACCGACCCCGAGGAGAAGCGGCTCGCCCTGGACGCCCTGGTCGACCACGTCGTACCGGGCCGGTCCGCCGACTCCCGGCCGGCGAACAAGAAGGAGCTGGCGGCCACCGCGGTGATCCGCCTCGACCTGGCCGAGGTCTCCGCCAAGCTCCGCACCGGCGGTGTCAACGACGAACCCGAGGACCTGGCGCTCCCCCACTGGGCCGGTGTCGTCCCGCTGCGCAAGGGCTACGACACCCCCGTCGGCGACCCCGCCCTCGCCCCCGGGACGGCGCTGCCGGAGTACCTCGCCTGAGGGCCGAGGACGCGGGTGCCTCGCTCGGCCGGCGGGGCCCCGCGGGGTCACACCGCCGGGCGGGTCCCGGCGGGCTCCCCGCCCGGCGACGGGCCCCCGCCGGTCACACCGCCGGGCTCGGGCGGTCCCGGCGGGCCCCCCTGGCCTCCGCCAGCGCGAGCCCGACGACGGACCCGAGCATCAGCAGGGTGCCCAGACAGGTCGCCACCGTGAGCTGCTCGCCGAGCAGGAGCACCGCCAGCACCGCCGCGCTGACCGGCTCCAGGAGCATGATCACGGACACGGTGGCCGAGCGGACGGCGGCCGCCCCCGCGAAGTAGAGGGCGTAGGCCAGCGCGGTCGGCACGGCCGCGATGTAGAGCAGGAGCCAGCCGACCCGGGCGGGTTCGGCCGCGTGCGGGACGAGTCCCTCGGCCAGGGCCAACGGCAGCAGGCACACGCTGGTCACCGCGAAGGCCCACACGGACGTGGAGGCGGCGTCGGCCCCTCCGTCGCGGCCCCACTTGCGCGTCAGCAGCGTCATCACGGAGTACCCCGCCGCGGACAGCAGCGCCAGCAGCACACCGGAGGGCCGTACGGTCGCCCCGGCGTCGCCGAGCGCCATCACCCCGAGCCCGGTGAGCGCGCCGGCCACGGCGGCCACTCCCCCGCGCCCCAGCCGCTCGCCCAGCATCAGCCGGGCGCCGAGCGCGATGAACACGGGACCGGCGCCGAGCGTGACGACGGTGCCCACGGCGAGACCGGTGGCCTCGACGGCCGCGAAGTAGGCGGTCTGGAAGACGGCGAGGCCCAGGCCCGTGGCCCCGGCCCGCGACAGCCTGCGCCGCAGCGGCGCAGGGTCGGCGGCGCGGGTGCGCGGACGCATCAGATGGACGGCGAGCAGCAGCACGAAGCCGACCGCACAGCGCCAGAAGGACAGCGTGACCGGCCCCATGTCACTGGCCCGGTAGACCAGGGAGGCGGCGGCACCCGCGGTGCCCCAGGCGGCGCCGGCGACGATCAGGAAGAGCAGGCCACGCCCGACGGGCAGGCCGGACAGAGCGGTGTGAGACACGAGTGGTTCTCCGGGAACGCGCAGAAGGTGGACGGACCCGGCTCAGCGGGGTCCGGGGAACACGTCTGCGGGCAGCACGGCACCGCCCGGCACGGCCGGGCGGACGATCCGGAAGGCCCGCCTCAGGCGGCCGGAGGCGGAAGAACGCGTGTCAACGGCATGATCGGCACCTTAGGCGACGTTCTCCCGCTCGGACAACTCGGTATCGACCCCGCCGGCCGCCACGGGCTGCGGCGCCCCCTTCGCGGGTGCCGACGACTGCGCGATGAAAGCACCGGCCAGGACGACGGCACCGCCGACGATCTGCGGGGCGGACAGGTGCTCGCCGAGCAGGAACCAGGCCAGGACGGTCGCGATGACCGCCTCCAGGCAGGCGACGACCCCGGCGACCTGCGGCGAGAGCCGACGGACCGAGACCACGCCGGTGACATAGGCGATGACGGTGGCGAGGAGGACGATCCAGGCCAGCAGCAGCACGGCCGGGACCGGTATGCCGTCCATGTGCGCGGTGCCGCCGAGCACGGCCCAGTCCATCGCCCACGGGCGGGCGATCACGGTGAGCACGGCGGCGCCGACCAGAAGGCCGTACGCGATGACGCCGAGCGGGTCGGGGGCGTCGGCGCCGGAGTCGCTGCCCTGGTCGGACAGGACGAAGTAGCCGACCTGACAGCAGGCGGCGCCGAGCGCGAGGAGCAACCCGAGGGCGTCGAAGCCGAGTCCCGCCCACACCTCGACGACACAGGCGAGCCCGCCCACCGCGAGGACGACACCGACGGCGGCGGCGCGGGTGACGGGCCGCCGCTGCACGAACCGGACCCAGCCGAGGACGAGCGCCGGCGCCAGGTACTCCACGAGCAGCGCGACACCGACCGGGATACGGGAGATGGAGGCGAAGTAGAACGCCTGCACACCGGCCACACCCAACAGTCCGAACCCCGCGAGCAGGGCCGGCCGACGGCGGACCAGGGCGCGATGGCGCACGGCGAGCGGCAGCATCACGAGGGCCGCGCCCGCGACCCGCAGCCACACCACATGGAGCGGGTCGAGCCCCGCCTCGAT
The DNA here is from genome assembly GCF_003074055.1 of Streptomyces nigra. NCBI lineage: Bacteria > Bacillati > Actinomycetota > Actinomycetes > Kitasatosporales > Streptomycetaceae > Streptomyces > Streptomyces nigra. The sequence continues at coordinate 1,042,031 of NZ_CP029043.1, forward strand.
CAGCGGCTTCGCCGCGACACCCGAACCACCGAAGGCGATCGCGGAGACGATCGCGAGACCGAGCCCGATCCCTTTGCCGCGGCCTGCCAGGCCGCTCTCAGACGTGCGCACCGGCCCATGATGACAGGCGATGACATGAGCGTCATCCCCGGTGACACCTGTCTCGTTGGCTGGACGCGGACGCCCTAGAGCACACCCTCCTTGTCGATGCGGGCCCGCAGGTCGTCCACGTCGACGCCGGCGCGGTGCAGCACCTCCACGGCGCCGGCGCGCGGGTCCCGCACGAGCGCCCCGAGCAGGTCGAGGCCGCGGGCCAGCGGGTCGCCGCGGTGGGCGGCCCGCAGACTGCTGTCGTGCATGGCGTCCGCCGCCAGCGGCGAGAGACCGTCGGCGTCCGGTACGACGGGTACGGCCCCGGAGTCCTCGACGGTGCCCTGCCAGCGCAGGCCGTAGCCGATGCTGCGCTGGACGAGATAGCCGAGCAGCCGGGCGACCTGCGGCCCCTCGCCGAGGACGGCGTGGACGGCGGGGTCGTGTTCGAGGAGCGAGTGCAGCAGATGGGCCGTGTCGACGTGCCGGTCCCCGTCCCGGACCGCCCGGCGGCGCGCGCCGGAGACCACCGCCGTCAGCTCGTCACTGGGCCGGGCGGCGTCCTGGCGCCGGGAGTCCTGTTCCTGGGTGGACTGCCGGGGGATACGGGGCTGCACATGTTCACCCCATCAACTGTTTCGCTGCCGGGCATCCACGAGGGGAACCATCTCGGCGTCCCACGCGAAGTGGACTCCCGGGACGGAAATCTCCTCCTTGGGGAGGAGATCTGACGGAAGACGGCGATGCGGCGCGCGCCGCCTTGCCCTCCACATGTCGGTCCGAGCCGCGCATCTGACGGTTCATCACTCTTGAATGTTGCGGGCCTCACGGCTACGTTCCGCGACACCCGAGCCCGACACGAAGAGGTGGTCGCATGGCCGAAGTCAGCGCGGAGGCACGCATCGAGGCACCCGCCGAGAAAGTCTGGGCACAGCTGACGGACTGGCCGTCGTACGGCGAGTGGAACGCGACCCACACCAACTTCCCGGCCGGCGGCCCCTCGGCCCTCGAGGTCGGCGGGACCTTCCAGGAGAACATGAAGCTGATGGGCTTCCCGGCGGAGGTCGAGTGGACCATCGAGGAACTGGAGCCGGCCCGCACGCTGGCCATCCGCGGCAAGGGACCGATGGCGGTCACGGTTGTCACGCGGTACACGCTGACGCCCGAGTCCGGCGGTTCCGCCACGACGCTGAGGATCGACGGGGAGTTCACGGGCGCGGCCGTGTCGCTGATGGCCGGCAAGCTCAAGGACTCGGCGACGGCGGCCCTGAACGAGTCGCTGCGCAAGCTGGCCGGGCTGGTCGCCTGACGCCGTCCCGGTCCGGCCGGGCGACGCGAAACGCCCCGCGGATCGCTCCACGGGGCGCTTCCTTCACCGCGGCGGGCAGGCCACGGGCACCGCGGCGGGAGGGCCACAGGCACCGCGGCGGGCAGGCGGCGAGCCCCGCTCAGCCCTCGCTCAGTCCTCGTCGGCCAGGATCAGGTACAGCTTCTTGCGGGCCTCGCCGATGACGGCGAGCGCCTTCTCGCGCTGCTCCTTCGTGCCCGTCTTCCAGACCTGACCGAAGGCCTCCATCAGGCCGAAGCCGGCCTGCCGGATCTCGCCCAGCGCCTCCCAGTCGACGCCCCGGGAAGCCTCTTCCCAGGGGGCCTCCGGGCCGGCCTCGGCCGCCTCGCGGCCCGCGTCGGTCAGCGCGAACAGCTTCTTGCCGCCCTCGCTCTCACTGACGATCAGGCCCTCGTCCTCCAGCAGCTGGAGAGTCGGGTACACCGAGCCGGGGCTGGGCTTCCACGCCCCGCCGCTGCGCTCGGCGATCTCCTGGATCATCTCGTAACCGTGCATCGGGCGGTCCTTCAGCAGGGCCAGGATCGAGGCCCGCACGTCACCGCGCCGGGCCCGCCCCCGAGGTCCACCCCGACCCCGGGGCCCCCACGGGCCGGGACCGAATCCGGGTCCACCGAAGCCACCGGGTCCGAACGGACCGAAGGCGCCACGGCGCCCTTCGAAGCCGCCTCGGCCGTGGTGCCCGTGCTCACCATGACCACCGTGTCCACGCTCGTATCCATGGGAACGCATCGCCATCACTCCATCCATCGTTGATCTGTCGCGATGCTTCAACGATATATCGGGAACGGTCGCCCGACAACCCCCTTCCGCGCCGCCCGGCAACCCCCATCCGCGTCGCCCGCCGTCCCCATGACCGGTCCAGCACCCTCCGATTGGCCTTGGCCCCCCGCTCCCGGAACCCCCTACCGTCGACGACATGCGGATTCGAATCGTCGACGCCTTCACCGACCGCCCCTTCTCCGGCAATCCGGCGGGGGTCCTGCTCCTCGACGCCTTCCCGGCGGACGCCTGGCTCCAGGACGTGGCCATGGAGGTCAACCACCCCGAGACGGCCTTCGCCCACCCGCTGCCCGAGGGCGGCGAGGCCGACTGGGCGCTGCGCTGGTTCACACCCGCCGCCGAGGTCGCGATGTGCGGTCACGCGACCCTCGCCACCGCCCACGTCCTGTTCGGGACCGGCGCCCACGAGGGCCCCGTGCGGTTCGCCACCCGCAGCGGTGTCCTCGTCGCCACGCCCCGCGCGGACGGTTCGATCACGCTGGACTTCCCGACGGCCCCGCTGACCCCGGTGCCGGTGCCCGACGGGCTCGTCGAAGCCCTGGGCGCCGAGCCGCTGTGCGCCTTCGACACGGGGCCGTTCGTCGGCGATCTGCTCGTCGAACTCCCCGACGAGAAGACGGTCCGCGCCCTGACCCCCGACTTCCGGGCGCTCGGCGGGCACTCCGAGCGCGGCGTCATCGCCACCGCGGCGGCCGAGGACCCCGCCGACGGCCACGACTTCGTCAGCCGCGGGTTCTTCCCGAACGTCGGCATCGACGAGGACGCCGTCACCGGCAGCGCCCACACCGCCCTCGCCCCGTTCTGGTCCGAGCGCCTCGGCCGTACCGAGCTCACGGGTCTGCAGGCGTCCCGGCGCCCCGGGCACGTCCGCGTCGAACTCCGCGGCGAGCGCACGCTCCTCGGGGGCCGCGCGGTCACGGTCATCGAGGGCGAGCTCAACGCTTAGGCAGACACGTCGAAGGGGGCGTACGACCGAGTCGTACGCCCCCTTCGGTATGCCGTCGGGTCAGGGCGTCGGCAGCCAGTCCACCCGGCCCGCGAGCAGGGCGTATCCGACGAACGCCCCGATGTCGAGCAGGGTGTGGGCGACGACCAGCGGGCCCACCCGCCCCCAGCGCCGGTAGAGCAGGACGAAGACCACGCCCATCACCATGTTGCCGATGAAGCCGCCGACGCCCTGGTAGAGGTGGTACGAGCCGCGCAGCACGGAGCTGGCCACCAGCGCGGCGGCCGGCGTCCAGCCCAGCTGCCCCAGCCTCCGCAGCAGATAGCCGACGACGATGACCTCTTCGAGGACGGCGTTCTGCAGGGCCGACAGGATCAGCACCGGGTACTTCCACCACACGTCGGGCAGCGCCTCGGGCACCACGGTGAGGTTGAAGCCGAGCTCGCGGGCGGCGAGATAGAACGCGATGCCGGTGCTGCCGATGACGGCGGCGATCCCCGCCCCACGTCCCAGGTCGAACCAGGGGCGCCCGCGGTCGAAGCCGAGCGTGCGCATGCTCCGGCCCTCCCGCATGAGGAGGTGCGCGACCAGCGCGACGGGCACCAGCGCGCTGGCGATCCCGAAGAGCTGCCACGCCAGATCCAGCCACGGACGGCCCGGTGCGGCCGAGGCGTTGAGCGTGGCCGCCTGGTCCTTGAGGCCGCCCGGTTTCGTCACGGACCCGACGAAACTGATCAGGGCGGACACCCCGCTCGCGCCGAGCGAGAGGGCCAGGACGAGCAGCGTCTCGTCACGGAGGATCCGCCGTGCGGGCCGCTCGTTCGGAAAGGGATCGGCCAGGGGACCTGCCTCGCCCTGCACACCTGCCTCCAGTTGGCTAATCCCGCCTCATCCTCATCGCGGCCCCGCTAGGGTCTCGAAAAAAGTATCGAGGACCGTGCGGGGCCCGCCGTCGGGGGACGGGGTTTCCGTACGGGGCGCTCCGCCGGCGCCGCCCCGCCGCCCGCCCGCGGCCGGAGTGCGGCGCGGGACCGGGCGGGGCGACAGGGAGGGGCACCACCGTCATGGGACGTCACAGCTTGCCCGATCAGTATGGAGCGGGCAGCGGCGACCCCGGTCGACGCGCCTTCAGGCGCAGGCTGGCCCTGGTGACGGCGGTCGCGCTGACGGTGGCCGGCGGCACCGCAGCGGCGGTCGAGGAGGGCCTGCTGACCTTCGGCACCTCGTGCCAGGACGACGCGGTACGGCTGACGCTGGCCGCGTCCCCCGAGGTGGCGCCCGCGCTGAAGACGGCCGCGGAGCGGGCCCGGCGGGCCGGTCTCACCTCGGACGGGCGATGCGTCGCGGTGACGGTGACCGCGCGGGAGCCGCATCGGATCGCCGAGGCGCTGTCGGCGGACGAGGACCCGGGCGCCGAGGTGTGGGTGCCGGACTCGCAGGCCTGGGTACAGCGGCTCACGGCGGACGGCGGGACGGCCGAGGTCTCCACGATCGGCAATGTCGCCGCCTCACCGGTCGGGGTCGCCATGGTCCCGGCCGCCGCGAAGAGGCTGGGCTGGCCGCGCCGGACGTACACCTGGACGGAGCTGGCCGGGGAGACGCTGGGCGACGGCCCCGTGCGGCTCGGAGCCGGCGATCCGGCGCGCAGCGCTGCCGGGCTGCTCGCACTGACCCGGGTGAGCGCGGCGGCGGACGCGACGGAGGGCGGGGACACCCGGGCGGCCGCTCTGATGAAGGCGCTGTCGGAGCGGGTCACCGAGGGCGGCGGGCAGATCCTGGAGAGCCTGCCGCGTGACGCCTCGGACAGCGAGACGGCCAACCCCCGGCGCAACCAGGCGGTGGTCCTCAGCGAGCAGGCCGCCTTCAAGTACAACGCGGCCACCGAGGACGCCCGTGACCTGGACTTCTTCTACCCGGAGGACGGCGCGCCCCGGCTCGACTACCCGTACGCGCTGCTGGACCAGACCGGGCTGACCACCGACGAGAGCCGGGCGGCGATCCGGTTCATGAGCTACCTCGACGACCCGGAGCAGCAGCGCCTGCTGGAGCGGTACGGCTTCCGCACCTCGGACGAGAAGGTGCCGGACGGCCTGGTCGCACGGGCCGGCGGCAGCGCCCCGCAGCCGTATGCGGAGCCGGTGGACCGGCCGGTGACGGCGGTCGCCCTGCAGGAGGCGCTCGGCGTCTGGGAGATCACCGTGCGCAGCGCGCGGATCACCATGGTCGTGGACGCCTCCGCGTCCATGGAGGAGCGGGTGCCGGGCACCGAGCGGTCCCGGATGGACGTCACCAGGGCGTCGCTGCGGCGCGCGCTGAACACCTTCACGGCGGACGACGAGATCGGTTTGTGGGACTTCTCCACCGCCCTGGACGGCACCAAGGACTACCGGGTCCGGGTGCCGGCCGGGCGCCTCGGCGACAGCGAGGGCGACGTCACGCAGCGGGACCGGCTGTCGGCGGCCGTCGACCGGCTGAAGCCGGTGCCGGAGGGCGCGACGGGCCTGTACGACACGACGCTCGCCGCGTACGAGGCGGCGAGGTCCTCCTATGCGAAGGGCCGGTTCAACGCCGTGGTCGTCCTCACGGACGGCGTCAACGAGGACCCGGGCAGCATCTCGCGGTCCGCGCTCCTCTCCCGTCTCGGGAAGCTGGCCGATGCCAAGCGCCCGCTCCCCCTCATCATGATCGCCGTGGGTCCGGACGCCGACCGCGAGGAGGCGGACCGGATCGCGAAGGCGACCGGGGGCTCGGGCCACGAGGTGACGGACCCGGCCCAGATGGAGACGGCGATCCTCAAGGCGATCGTGAAGGCGGCCTCCCCCGACCGGCGGGGCTGACGGCCGCCGACACGATCTCCCGAACGGTCCTCACACCGCGGGCACCGGCTCCGGCTGGCCCACCGGCCAGGTGTGCACGGGCTCGCCGCGGAGCATCAGCTCCCGGTAGCGCCGGGTCGTCGCGGCCAGCGCGGCGTCCCGGCCCAGCCCGGACTCCAGCGCCCGGTGGAAGGTGGCCGCCTGCCAGGACGCGCCGTTGGTGCGCCGACGGCAGCGCTCCTCGATGACGCCCAGGTAGAAGTCCCGGTCGGCCGGTTCGACGCCCCACGCGTCCAGGCCCACCTCGGCCAGTGGCAGCAGTTCGTCGCGGACGAGGCTGACGGCGTCGACCTCGGCCATGGCACCGTGCCGACCCCGGCGCGGCCAGAGCAGCCGGGCGTCGATGCCGTCCTTGCAGGCGGCGTCGAAGTTGGCGGCCGCCGCCTCGAAGGGCATCCTGGTCCACACGGGCCGCGACTCCTCGGCGAGGGCGCGGACGACGCCGTAGTAGAACGCCGCGTTGGCGATGACGTCGGTGACGGTGGGCCCGGCGGGCAGGACGCGGTTCTCCACGCGCAGATGCGGGACGCCGTCGGCGATGTCGTAGACGGGGCGGTTCCAGCGGTAGACGGTGCCGTTGTGCAGGACGAGTTCCGCGAGGGTGGGGGTGCCGCCGGCGTCCAGGACCTCCAGCGGGTTCTCGTCGTCGCAGATCGGCAGCAGCGCGGGGAAGTAGCGCAGGTTCTCCTCGAAGAGGTCGTACGCCGAGGTGATCCAGCGCTCCCCGAACCAGGTGCGCGGCCGGACGCCCTGCGCCTGGAGCTCGGGTGGGCGGGTGTCGGTGGACTGCTGGAACAGCGGTGGGCGGGACTCCCGCCACAGCTCGCGCCCGAAGAGGAACGGCGAGTTGGCGCCGACGGCGATCTGCGCGGCGGCGACCGCCTGGGCGGCGTTCCAGACGTCGGCGAAGCGGCCCGGGGTGACCTGGAGGTGCAGTTGCACCGAGGTGCAGGCGGCCTCGGGGGCGATGGACTTCGAGGTGCACGTCAGGCGTTCCACGCCGTCGATGTCGAGGGTGAAGTCCTCGCCGCGGGCGGCCACGATCTGCTCGTTGAGGAGCGCGTAACGGTCCACGGCGGAGAGATTCGAGGAGACCAGGTCGTCGCGGTCGAGGGTCGGCAGAATACCGATCATCACGATTCCGGCGTCGACCTCGCCCGCTTTTCGGTCGGCATATGCCAGTGACGTACGGAGTTCCTCGCCGAGCTGGTCGAAAACACGGCCCTCCAGACGGTGCGGGGCTATGTTCACCTCCAGATTGAACATCGCGAGTTCGGTCTGGAAGTCACGGCTGGCGATACGTTCGAGTACCTGCCCGTTCAACATTCTCGGCATACCGTCGGCGCCGGCGAGATTCAGCTCGATCTCCAGCCCCAGGAGATTCCTGGGACGGTCGAACCGCCGCTCCTCCAGCAGCCGCTCCAGCCCCGTCAGACACTGCCGCAGCTTGTCACGGTAGTGCTGACGATCGGACAGGTCGAACCGACCTGCCACGACCTTCTCCCCCATCGGGTCCCTCCTCGGATGGGCGGGCCGAGGATCGGCCGCCGGTCTCGCGGGTCAGGTGGGATGATGCCCAGCCAAGGCGATCGATAACGTCCCCGCCCGGGCCTGTGGCCCGCTAGTCTGTTCCGCTGTGACCGGCGGCACATTCACCGGGCAAGCGGCACAGCGCAGTTTCCGGGCGTTCACGAAGTCGTGAAAAACGCCGACGACAATTGGCCGACCGCGCCCCGGACGTTTTTCGAGGTCACCACCACACCTTCGGCCGGGAATGGGGATTTTCTCCCGCATATCGCCGACCGAATGCACTCTTGCCGTGTACACCGGGACCGGCTAGATGAAACATCATCTGAACCGTCGTCGTATAAACTGCGCTATCAGGCAGAGGGTCGGCACCCGCGGTCCCCGTACCTGTCGTCCAGGTGACGTACGGCAGGCCCGACATCCCCCGCGCTTCAGGACCCCGGCTCCCCGGCACCTCTGGCCTCCCCCCGAGCAGACAGCGCTGTCCGCCCTGCCCCGCCCTCGCGCCATCGTGCCTGTCGAATGAGAGGCGACCCACCATGCCGCTGCATGTTCCCCCGGCTCCCGCGCCCGCCCTGCGTTCCGTCCTGACCGCGCTCGGCTCCCCCACCGCCGTCAGCGAGGCCCGAACACCCTCCCTGCGCGCCGCACAGGGACCCGCCACCCCCGAACTCCCGCTGCCCGTCCATGTGCTGGACGAGCTCACCCCGGCGGGCATGTCCACGACCCGGCTGGCGGGCTGGCGCTTCCTGATCCGCTGCGGGGAACGCGCGGTGGCCGCCGCCGAGACCCGGCTGACCCCCGACGGCTGGGCCTTCTCCCACTTCTTCGAGGGCCCCTACATCGCCTCCACCGAGCGCGCGCTGCGCCAGGCCGAGACACTGACGCAGCCGTACCAGCCGCGGCTGCTGTCGTTCCCCGGCCTCTACATGCTCACGCTGTGGCTGCACGGCGACAGCACCGCCGACGCCGCCACGGGCCACCCCGACCCCGCCGACGTCCTCGTCCCGCTGGCCCCCGCTCCTCCGGGCGTCGCCTCCCATGTGCCGCACCGGGTGGCCGACCTGCTGCCCGTCCTGACCCTGCGGGCCACCCCGGCTCCGCTGCCGCCCCTGCCACCCCTGCTCGGCTCGCCGGCCTGACGGCACGGGCGCGAGGCCCGCGTACCCCGCCATCCACTCCGGGTGGCGGGGTACGCGGCATCACGGCCCGAGGAGCGCCGCGACTCGCCCGAGCGACACCCCCGCTCAGACGTGTCGCAGCACCACCCGGGCCACCCCGGACTAGCCCCATCCGACCAGGCGGAACCATCCGAAGGGACAGTGCGGTTGGGGTGAACCGCCCGCGCGGGTGATGCGTCATCAACCTGTGAGAAGCGGTGCTGCGAAATCCCTGCGGATGACCGCCCGTAGGGCAACACTGGGTCCAGACCGACTTAACAACGGGGGGCGGCCATGAACGACGTTTCACGCCGCGAGACAGACACATCAGCCATCTCATCCGTCACGACAGAGCGAAAGATCCCCTCCATGTGCCAGCACCAACCACCGTGCCCCTCAGCCGAATCCGCCGACCGGGAATCCGCCCGTCTCGTGGCGCACCACCCGGAGCAGGGCTGGAGCCTGCTGTGCAACGGTGTTCTCCTCTTCGAGGACACCGGTGAACTCCTGCCGGACGGCAAGATCATCGCCCCGCACCGTCCGCTGGGCGCCGGCAAGGTGGTCACCGCCGCGTAGTCGTCCCGGACGATCCCCGCGGCACCGGGCGGCGCGCGCCGCACGCCCGGAGTACTCCCAGGGGCCGGTCGCAGACTCCGACTGCGAGCCGGCCCCCACGTGTGTCCGGCCCCGATCACGCACGGTAGCCGGGCGGACGGCCCCCGTCAGCTCCCGCCCACCAAGTCCCGCAGCGCGATGTTGAGTTCGAGCACGTCGACCCGGGGCTCCCCGATGAAGCCGAGCGTACGGCCCTCGGTGTGGGCCTCGACCAGCTTCCGCACCTGCCCCGTGGACAGGCCGTTGCGCTCGGCGACCCGGTGGACCTGGAGTGCGGCGTACTCCGGGGAGATGTCCGGGTCCAGTCCGGAACCGGAGGACGTCACCGCGTCCGCGGGCACCTGGGACGGCTTCACCCGGTACCCGGCGGTCGAGTTGTCCCTGACGACGGCCGCCTTGGCCTCCTTCACCCACCGCACGAGCTCCGGGTTGTCGCCGGACCGGTTGGTCGCGCCGGACAGGATGAGGCGGTACTGCGTGTTGACGTTGTTGCTGCCGAGGCCGTTCTGCGGGCGGCCCTGGAACCACTTGAGGTCGGGCGCCGGAGTCTCCTGGCCCTTCTTCAGCGGCAGGTCGTACGCCTGCCCGATCAGCGAGGAGCCGACGACCTTGCCGTCCGCCCGCACCTCGGAGCCGTTCGCCTTGCCGGGGAACAGTCCCTGCGCGATGCCGGTGACGGCCAGCGGATAGAGGACGCCGGTGACCAGGGTGAGGACGAGGAGGGCGCGCAGGCCCGCCCCGAGCAGACGGGCCGTGTTCGATAGGGAGTGGTTCATGGCCTTCAGCCGATTCCGGGGATGAGGGAGAGGAGCACGTCGATGAGCTTGATGCCGGCGAACGGCGCGATGAGGCCGCCCAGTCCGTAGACGGTGAGGTTCCGCCGCAGCAGGCGGTCCGCGCTGACCGGCCGGTAGCGCACGCCCTTCAGCGCCAGCGGCACCAGCGCGACGATGATCAGCGCGTTGAAGACGACCGCCGACAGGATCGCGGAGTGCGGGGAGGACAGGCCCATGATGTTGAGCCTGTCCAGGCCCGGGTAGACCGCCGCGAACAGCGCCGGGATGATCGCGAAGTACTTCGCGACGTCGTTGGCGATGGAGAAGGTGGTGAGCGCGCCCCGCGTGATGAGCAGCTGCTTGCCGATCTCGACGATCTCGATCAGCTTGGTCGGGTCGGAGTCGAGGTCGACCATGTTGCCGGCCTCCTTGGCGGCCGACGTACCGGTGTTCATGGCCACGCCGACGTCCGCCTGCGCGAGCGCGGGCGCGTCGTTGGTGCCGTCACCGGTCATCGCGACGAGCTTGCCGCCCGCCTGTTCCCGCTTGATGAGCGCCATCTTGTCCTCGGGCGTGGCCTCGGCGAGGAAGTCGTCGACGCCCGCCTCCTCGGCGATCGCCTTGGCGGTCAGCGGGTTGTCGCCGGTGATCATGACGGTCCTGATGCCCATGCGGCGCAGTTCCGCGAAGCGTTCGCGCAGACCGTCCTTGACGACGTCCTTGAGGTGGACGGCGCCGAGCACCCGCGCTCCGGCCGCGTCCTCGACGGCGACCAGCAGCGGCGTCCCGCCCGCCTCGGCGATCCGGTCGGCCACCTCCCACGCCGCGCCCGGCACGTCGCCGCCGCGTTCCGCGACCCAGGCGACGACGGCCCCGGCGGCGCCCTTGCGAATCCTGTGCCCGGGGACGTCCACCCCGGACATCCGGGTCTGCGCGGTGAACGCGACCCACTCGGCGCCCGTCAACTCCCGCTCGCGCAGCCCGAACAGTTCCTTGGCGAGCACGACGACCGAACGGCCCTCGGGTGTCTCGTCGGCCAGCGAGGACAGCTGGGCCGCGTCGGCCACCTCGGCGGCCGTCGCCCCGCCGATCGGCACGAACTCGGCCGCCCTGCGGTTGCCCAGCGTGATGGTGCCGGTCTTGTCGAGCAGCAGCGTCGATATGTCACCGGCGGCCTCGACGGCCCGCCCGGACAGGGCGAGCACATTGCGCTGCACGAGCCGGTCCATGCCCGCGATGCCGATGGCGGAGAGCAGCGCGCCGATCGTGGTCGGGATCAGGCAGACCAGCAGGGCCACCAGCACGACCATCGGCAGCTGCGCGCCCGCGTAGCCGGCCAGCGGGGGCAGGGTGGCGCAGGCGAGCAGGAAGACGATGGTGAGCGAGGCCAGCAGGATGGTCAGCGCGATCTCGTTCGGTGTCTTCTGCCGGGCGGCGCCCTCGACCAGGCCGATCATCCGGTCGATGAACGTCTCGCCGGGCCGGGTCGTGATCCGGACGACGATCCGGTCGGAGAGGACCTTCGTCCCGCCGGTGACGGCGGAACGGTCGCCGCCGGACTCCCGGATGACCGGCGCCGACTCACCGGTGATCGCGGACTCGTCGACGGACGCGACGCCCTCGACGACGTCCCCGTCGCCGGGGATCACGTCACCGGCCTCGCACACCACGAGGTCGCCGACGCGCAGTTCGGTGCCGGGGACGACCGTGCCGTCGGCCCGGCGCGCCACCGTGTCCGTCCTCGCCCGGCGCAAGGTGTCGGCCTGCGCCTTGCCGCGGCCCTCGGCGACGGCCTCCGCCAGATTGGCGAAGATCACCGTCAGCCACAGCCAGGCGCTGATGGTCCAGCCGAACCAGTCGCCGGGATCGGCGAGAGCGAACGCCGTGGTCAGCACCGAACCGACCCACACCACGAACATCACGGGCGACTTGACCATGACGCGTGGGTCGAGCTTGCGGAAGGCGTCCGGCAGCGACCTGAGGAGCTGCTTCGGGTCGAACAGGCCCGCGCCGACGCGTCCTTGGGGTGGCCTGGGCCCGGCCGGCGCGTCCTGGCTGGGCGCGAGAGGGGAAGGGGACATGGTGCTCTGTTTCTGTGACTCGATGCTCATGACGCCAGCCCCTCGGCGAGCGGTCCGAGCGCGAGGGCCGGGAAGTAGGTCAGACCGGTGACGACGACGATCGTGCCGACGAGCAGACCGGCGTACAGGGGTTTGTCGGTGCGCAGGGTGCCCGAGGTGACCGGGACGGGCCGCTGTCCGGCGAGCGAGCCGGCCAGGGCCAGGACGAACACCATCGGCAGGAAACGGCCGAACAGCATGCACAGGCCGAGCGTGGTGTTGAACCACGGCGTGTCCGCGTTCAGCCCGGCGAAGGCCGAGCCGTTGTTGTTGGCGGCGGACGTGTAGGCGTACAGGATCTCGGAGAAGCCGTGCGCCCCGCTGTTGGTCATGGAGTGCGCCGGGGTCGGCAGCGCCATCGCGAGCGCGGTGAAGACGAGGACCAGCGCCGGGGTGACGAGGAGGTAGCAGGCGGCCGCCTTGATCTCCCGGGAGCCGATCTTCCGCCCCAGGTACTCGGGCGTGCGGCCGACCATCAGTCCGGCGAGGAACACCGCGATGATCGCCATGATCAGCATGCCGTAGAGACCGGAGCCCACGCCGCCGGGCGCTATCTCGCCCAGCATCATGCCCAGCAGGGTGATGCCGCCGCCGAGGCCGGTGAACGAGGAGTGGAAGGAGTCGACGGCACCGGTCGAGGTCAGGGTGGTCGCCACGGCGAAGATCGACGAGCCGCCGACGCCGAAGCGCACCTCCTTGCCCTCGTAGGCCCCGCCCGCGAGGTCGAACGCCGGGCCGTGGTGGCTGAACTCGGTCCACATCATCAGGGCGGTGAAACCCAGCCAGAGGGCGGCCATCGTGCCGAGGATCGCGTACCCCTGCCGCACCGAGCCGACCATGACGCCGAAGGTCCGGGTCAGCGCGAACGGGATGAGGAGGATCAGGAAGATCTCGAAGAGGTTCGAGAACGGCGTCGGATTCTCGAAGGGATGCGCGGAGTTGGCGTTGAAGTAGCCGCCGCCGTTCGTGCCGAGCTCCTTGATGGCCTCCTGCGAGGCCACCGCGCCGCCGTTCCACTGCCGGGGGCCGCCCAGGAACTGGCCGACCTCGTGGATGCCGGAGAAGTTCTGGAGCACCCCGCAGGCGACGAGCACGAGCGCGGCGACGGCGGCGAGGGGGAGAAGGACGCGGACGACACCGCGCACCAGGTCGGCCCAGAAGTTGCCGAGTTCACCGGTGCGCGAGCGCGCGAACCCGCGCACCAGCGCCACGGCGACGGCCATGCCGACGGCGGCGGAGACGAAGTTCTGCACGGCCAGCCCGGCGGTCTGCACGACATGGCCCATGGCCTGCTCGCCGTAGTACGACTGCCAGTTGGTGTTGGTCACGAAGGAGACGGCCGTGTTGAACGCCTGGTCCGGGTCGATGGAGGCGAACCCGAGCGACCCGGGCAGTACGCCCTGCAGCCGCTGGAGCAGGTACAGGAGGAGGACGCCGACGGCGGAGAAGGCGAGGACACCGCGCAGATACGCGGTCCAGCGCATCTGCCGGTCGGGGTCGGCACCGATGCACCGGTAGATCCACTTCTCGGCACGCCAGTGCCGGTCCGCGGAGTACACCCGGGCCATGTAGGTGCCGAGCGGTCTGTGGGCGAGCGCCAGGGCTGCGGTGAGGGCCAGCAGTTGGAGGACGCCGGCGAGGACGGGACCCATCTGCGTTCTCAGAACCTCTCCGGGAAGATCAGGGCGAGGACGAGATAGCCCAGCAGGGCGACGGCCACGACGAGGCCGACGATGTTCTCGGCGGTCACAGCTTCGTCACCCCCTTGGCGACGAGGGCCACCAGGGCGAAGCACGCGATGGTGGTGACGACGAAGGCCAGATCGGCCATCGTGGACTCCTGGGTGAAGGTCGTTCGGACGGGGACGCTTCGAGGAAACGCCCTCCGTGGCCGGAAACGACCGCCGTTGACGGCTCCCATACGGCCCTCGGCACCGCCTTGACGCAACCCATACGGCGCCCCGACCCAGATGGCACGCGAAAGGGCTCCGCCCCCGGCCGGTGCGGCCAGGGGCGGAGCCCTTCGGGTCAGCGGACGGTCAGCCCTCGTACGCGTCCATGGGCGGGCAGGAGCACACCAGGTTCCGGTCGCCGAAGGCCTGGTCGATGCGGCGCACCGGCGGCCAGTACTTGTCGGCGGCGGACACCCCGGCCGGGAAGACGGCCTCCTCGCGGCTGTACGCGTGCTCCCACGCGCCGCCGAGCGCACCGGCGGTGTGCGGGGCGTTGCGCAGCGGGTTGTCCTCGGCGGGCCACTCGCCCGAGCCGACCTTCTCGATCTCGGCGCGGATGGCGATCATCGCGTCGCAGAACCGATCGAGCTCGGTCAGGTCCTCGGACTCGGTCGGCTCGATCATCAGCGTGCCGGCCACCGGGAAGGACATCGTCGGCGCGTGGAAGCCGTAGTCGATGAGGCGCTTGGCCACGTCGTCCACGCTGACGCCGGTGGCCTTGGTCAGCGGCCGCAGGTCGATGATGCACTCGTGCGCGACGAGGCCGCCCGGACCGGTGTAGAGCACCGGGTAGTGCGGCTCGAGCCGCTTGGCGATGTAGTTGGCGCTGAGCACGGCCACCTGCGTGGCCCGCTTCAGTCCCTCGCCGCCCATGAGACGGACGTACGCCCAGGAGATGGGCAGGATGCCCGCGGAGCCCCAGGGCGCGGCCGAGATCGGGCCGACGCCCGTCTCGGGACCGGCCGCGGGCTGCAGCGGGTGGTTCGGCAGGTACGGCGCCAGGTGGGCGCGCACACCGACCGGGCCGACGCCCGGGCCACCGCCGCCGTGCGGGATGCAGAAGGTCTTGTGCAGGTTCAGGTGCGAGACGTCGCCGCCGAAGTGGCCGGGCTTGGCCAGCCCCACCAGCGCGTTGAGGTTGGCGCCGTCGACGTACACCTGGCCGCCGGCCTCGTGCACCTGCGCGCAGATGTCGGCGACGTGCTCCTCGAACACCCCGTGCGTGGACGGGTAGGTGATCATCAGCACGGCGAGCTCGTCACGGTGCTTCTCGATCTTCGCCCGCAGGTCCTCGACGTCGATCTCGCCGTCCTCGGCGGTCTTGACGACGACGACCTTCATACCGGCCATCACGGCGCTGGCGGCGTTCGTGCCGTGTGCGGAGGACGGGATCAGACAGACGGTGCGCTGCTCGTCGCCGTTGGCCCGGTGGTAGCCGCGTACGGCGAGCAGACCGGCCAGCTCGCCCTGTGAACCGGCGTTCGGCTGGAGCGAGACCTTGTCGTAGCCGGTGACCTCGGCGAGACGCTCCTCCAGCTCACGGATGAGCGTGAGGTAGCCCTCCGCCTGCTCGGCGGGCGCGAACGGGTGCAGCTGGCCGAACTCGGGCCAGGTGACCGGCTCCATCTCGGTCGTCGCGTTGAGCTTCATCGTGCAGGAGCCCAGCGGGATCATGCCGCGGTCCAGCGCGTAGTCCCGGTCGGCGAGCCGGCGCAGGTAGCGCAGCATCGCGGTCTCGGAGCGGTGCTGGTGGAAGACGGGGTGCGTCAGATACTCGTCGCCGCGCAGCAGCGCGCCGGGCAGCCCCTCGCCGGCCGACGCGTCCAGCGCGTCGATCCGGCCCTCGACGCCGAACGCCTTCCACACGGCGGAGACCTGGGCGCGGGTGGTGGTCTCGTCGCAGGCGACCGACACGTGGTCGGCGTCGACGAGGCGCAGGTTCACCCCGTGGTCCCGGGCGGCGGCGACGATGTCGGCGGCCTTGCCGGGCACCCGGGCGGTCACGGTGTCGAAGAACGAGCCGTGCAGGACCTCGACCCCGCCGGCCGACAGGCCCGCGGCGAGGATCGTGGCGTAGCGGTGGGTGCGGGCGGCGATGCCCTTCAGGCCGTCCGGGCCGTGGTAGACGGCGTACATGCCGGCCATCACGGCGAGCAGCACCTGGGCGGTACAGATGTTGCTGGTGGCCTTCTCACGGCGGATGTGCTGCTCACGGGTCTGCAGCGCGAGGCGGTACGCCTTGTTGCCGTCGGCGTCGACGGACACACCGACGAGGCGGCCGGGCAGGCTGCGCGCGAACTTCTCGCGGACCGCCATGTAACCGGCGTGCGGCCCGCCGAAGCCCATCGGGACACCGAACCGCTGCGTGGTGCCGACCGCGATGTCCGCGCCGAGCTCGCCGGGCGACTTCAGCAGCGTGAGCGCCAGCAGGTCCGCGGCGACGGTCACCAGGGCGCCCAGCCCATGGGCCTGCTCGATGACGGGCGTGAGGTCCCGTACGGCCCCGGAGGCGCCCGGGTACTGCAGGAGCACGCCGTTGATCTCGCGCTCGGCGACCTCGGCGGGGATGCCCTCGCTGAGGTCGGCGACCACGACCTCCATGCCGGTGGGCTCGGCGCGGGTCTGGATCACGGCGATGGTCTGCGGAAGGGCGTCCGCGTCGATTAGGAAGAGGCCCTTCTTGTTCTTGCCCATGCGCAGCGACAGGGCCATGGCCTCGGCGGCCGCGGTGCCCTCGTCGAGCAGGGAGGCGCCGGACGTCGGCAGCCCGGTGAGGTCGGCGACCATCGTCTGGAAGTTCAGCAGGGCCTCGAGCCGGCCC
Organism: Streptomyces nigra; assembly: GCF_003074055.1. Lineage (NCBI taxonomy): Bacteria > Bacillati > Actinomycetota > Actinomycetes > Kitasatosporales > Streptomycetaceae > Streptomyces > Streptomyces nigra. The sequence continues at coordinate 1,058,822 of NZ_CP029043.1, forward strand.
TGGGAGATCTCGGGCTGGTACGGCGTGTACGCCGTGTACCAGGCCGGGTTCTCCATGACGTTGCGCAGGATGACCGGCGGGGTGAACGTCCCGTAGTAGCCGAGCCCGACCATCGAGTCCAGGACCTGGTTCCGGTCGGCGAGCGAGCGCAGCTCGGCCAGCACCTCGGCCTCGGTGCGGGCACCGGGCAGGTCGAGGGCGTCGGCGTTCTTGATCACGTCCGGGACCGCGGCAGCGGTCAGCTCGTCGAGCGAGCCGTACCCGACATGGGCGAGCATCTTGGCCCGCGCCTCGGAATCGGGACCGATGTGACGCTGCTCGAAGGGAATCCCTTGCTCGAGCTCGGAGAGCGGAATGCGATGGGCGGTCATTGCGGAGGCCTCCATGGTCTGACGCGACCTTCGAGGGGCACCACGGCGCGGGTGCCCGGACGGCCTCCCCCTCTGTCATCTCAACCTGAGAGCTTCACCGGGGCGCCCTGAGGGCCCCGGCTTTCACCGTCGGTGAGGGCGGGAGCCGTCGACACCCGCCCTGCTTTCCAGAGTGACCTCGTCCGTGCGGTACGTGTGCCTGAGAGATTCCGGGGAGGATTTGCTCCTTCGGCGCCTCCGGCGATCTCCGGAGGACTCTCCCGCACGGGGTCAGCAGCCGCTGCCAAGCCTACCAGCGGGGGCACCGCACGGACCTTCGAGTGGCCGCCGTCACGGATCTGCCTTTTCGTAGTGCTTACGGATGACTTGCGACCAAGTGGAGGGACCGTGCAGACCGACATCGATCCGCGCAACCTGATCGGCCGCAAGGCCTTCGACCGCAACGGCACCAAGATCGGCACCATCGACGAGGTGTACCTGGACGACGCGACCGGCGTACCGGAGTGGGCGGCGATACGCACCGGCCTCTTCTCCCGCGACGCCTTCGTCCCCCTGGAGCCCAGCGAACTGGTGGAGGGCGCCCTGCACGTCCCCTTCGACCGGGCCCTGATCAAGGACGCCCCCGACTTCGGCGTGGGCCGCCACCTCTCCCCCGAGCAGGAACTCCAGCTCTACCACCACTACGGCCTCGACGTGGCCCCGCCGGGCCCCCCACCCCCCGACATCGACTTCGGCACCCTGGCCCCTCGAACCCCCGAACTCCCCCGAACCCCCCACCCCCACACCTGACCCCCACCCTGCCGCTGGGCCGCATGCCCCGTAGCTGCGAGCCAGCGGGAGGCCTCAGCCGTAGCTGAGGGCAGTCGTGCCGCAGGGGCGGCACGGTTGGGCGCAGCGGCACCCGTAGGCGCGGCCCAGCACCACGCCCCTGGCAGCAACGCTGGCGACCCCCGGCCCACCCAGCTGAGGGCAGTCGTGGTGGGCGCAGCGACACCCCATAAGCGCGGGCACAGCGCCCCGCGCCACTACCCCGGCGCCACAGGCGTCTCCGCCGCAACCAACGGCAACGGCTCCGCCACCTCCAACGCCGGGTCATCGACCCGAAACGTCCGCACCCGCCCCGGCCCCGACTCCGGCGTCTCGAACCGCACCGTCACCCGTCCGACCCCACTCCCCTGCACCCACCCGTGCCCGTACTCGGCATGCCGCACATCGTGCCCCGCATGCCACCGCCGCTCGGCCGGCTGCGGCTGCGCCTCCCCCTCGGCGTCACCGTCCCGATCCCCCTCCACAGCGGCCCCAGAAGTACCGAGAGCCTCCTCAGCCACAGCACCACCCCCGCCGAGGTCGTCCCCTCCACGGCCACCTCCCCAGCCGCCTGAGCGAACAAGTCCTCCTGCGTGAAGTCGGCCAGCCCACTCACCCCGACCCCCAGCAACCGCACACCCCCGGTCGTATCCACCCCCTCCAGCAACCGCGCCGCGGCCTCCCGCACCACCGCCGGATCATCCGTGGGCCCCCGCAACGTCTCCGACCGCGTCAGCGTCGAGAAGTCGTACCGCCGCACCTTCAGCACAATGGTGCGCCCCGAAAGGCCGGCCCCCGCAACCGCCGCACACACCGGTCGGCAAGCCGCTGCACCTCCAGCCCCACCCGCACCCGGTCATGGATGTCCACGTCGTACGTGTCCTCGACCGAGACGGACTTCGCCTCCCGCTCGGCCACCACGGGCCGCTCGTCGTGCGCGAGCGCCATCGCGTACAGGGCGTGCCCGTGCGCCTTCCCCAGCAGCCGCACCAGCTCGTCCTCACCCGCCTCGGCGATCTCCTCGACGGTGTGGATCCCGGCCCGCCGCAGATGGTCCCCGGTCGCCGGCCCCACCCCCGGCAGGACCCGCACGGACATCGGCCCGAGGAGCCCCCGCTCGGTCCCCGGTTCGATCAGCACCAGCCCGTCCGGCTTGGCCTCCTCCGAGGCGATCTTCGCGACCATCTTCGAGGCGGCCAGCCCCACCGACCCGGCGAGCCCGGTGGCCGCCCGTATGTCGGAGCGCAGCTTCCCCCCCACCAGCCGGGCGGACTCGGCGTCCCAGGCCACTCCCCCGGCCTCCAGGTCGACGAACGCCTCGTCCAGGCTCAACGGCTCCACCAGCGGCGACAGCTCCCGCAGCAGACCCATCACCCGCTCGCTGACATCCCGGTAGATCCGGAAGCGAGGCACGAGATACGCGGCGTTGGGCGCGAGCCGCCGCGCCTGCGCCATCGGCATGGCGGAGTGCACCCCGAAGATCCGGGCCTCGTACGAGGCCGTGGCGACCACCCCGCGAGGCCCGAGCCCGCCCACGATCACGGCCTTCCCGCGCAGGCTCGGCTTGGACGCCTGTTCCACCGACGCGTAGAAGGCATCCATGTCGAGGTGCAGGATGGTGGGCGCGTTTCTCACAGTTCCGATGCTGCCCTACGGCACTGACAACGCTCGCGTTCCGGGACCGCGTCCTCAGACCGCGCGATTGCGCCGCCGCGCCAGCTCGTCGGCCGGGTTGTGCCCGACCAGCGTCTCGCCGGTGTCGATCCGCTCCCCGTGCAGCTGCGACAACGCGCTCTCGACGTCCCGCCACACCACGCCCACGGCGATCCCGAAGATCCCCTGGCCGCCCTGGAGCAGCGCGTGGACCTCGTCCGGCGAGGTGCACTCGTACACCGTCGCGCCGTCGCTCATCAGCGTCAGCCGCTCGAGGTCGTGGAAGCCCTGCTCGCGCAGATGCTGGACGGCGGTCCGGATGTTCTGCAGGGACACACCGGTGTCGAGGAAACGCTTCACGATCTTGAGGACGACGACGTCCCGGAAGCTGTAGAGACGCTGCGTCCCCGATCCGTACGCGGGCCGCACACTCGGTTCGACGAGACCGGTGCGGGCCCAGTAGTCCAGTTGCCGGTACGTGATCCCGGCGGCCGCACAGGCCGTCGGACCCCGGTACCCGATCTCCTCGGATGCCATGGACGCCGCCCCTCCGCCGCTGCTCGGCACGGCCGTCGGTCGCTGCGCGTGATCGGCCGCACCGCCCTGGACAGCGCTGCCGTGAAGCGGGTACGGGCCGCTCGCCCCGAGGCCGCGCTCGGGTGCACCCCCAGCCGTACCGCCGCCGCTGCTTCTCACGCCGACCTCCGTCCTTGACCTGCCTTCTCGACGGTAGGCAGTCACCGGGGGTGCGTCAACGATCGCCACACTCGGCACGCCGAGTGATAATCACCCTACGAGTGGTTTCCCGTGCCTTGCCGCGGGGAAAGGCTAGCCGAATGTGCCTGAACCGGGCTCCATGACGCCTTCCCTCGCCCGTGGCACATGCCCGGCCCACGGGCCGTGACGGACCGCGGGCCGCACCGCTCCGACCAGGTCGGGCGGGACCGCCCACGCCGTCTCACTGACTGCTGGTACCGAAGTCCTCCGGCGAGATCTGGTCGAGGAACTCGCGGAACTTCTCCACCTCGTCCTCCTGCTCGTCCGGGATCGCGATACCCGCGTCGTCGAGCACGCCGTCACTGCCGTAGATCGGCGTTCCGGTGCGCAGGGCCAGCGCTATGGCATCGGAGGGACGGGCGCTCACCTCGACACCGCTGGCGAACACCAGCTCGGCGTAGAACACACCTTCCCGCAGATCGGTGATGCGCACTTCGGTGAGCTCCTGGCCGACGGCCTCGAGCACGTCCTTGAACAGGTCGTGGGTCAGCGGTCGTGCGGGGGCCATTCCCTGCTGGGCGAAGGCGATCGCCGTCGCCTCCCCGGGCCCGATCCAGATGGGGAGGTAGCGATCGCCTCCCACTTCGCGCAGGAGCACGATCGGTTGGTTGGAGGGCATTTCGACCCGGACACCTACGACATCGAGCTCGTTCACACAGCAACCCTAGGCCGTGCTCGGGACGTTTGGGTAGTCGGGCCGGGATCGGGTGGCCGATCCGGCCGATCCGTGCATGCCCCGCTCAGGGCAGCCGCACCCCGAGCGCCGTCTGCATCAGCGCGGCGTGCAGCCGGACGGTGAGCCCCGCCAGCTCCTTGGCCCTGGCCTCGGCATGAGCCCTGGTCTGCGGGTTGCGATGCCGCTTCAGCGGTGCCACGACCTGATCCACGAGGCCGGCCTCCCGGTCCGCGGCGGCCTTCATCACCCGCAGATGCCGCGGCTCGATGCCGAAGCGCCCCAGCTCCGCCACGAGCGTGGCCACGGTCACCGCCTCCGCGTCGTAGGCGCCGTCCGGCAGCTGGGTGATCAGCCCGTACGACTCCCACTCGGCGAGTTCCCGCTCCTCGATCCCGGCCGCGGCGAGCAGCTGCGCCCGCCCGATGCGGGCGGCGGTGGGCTCCCCGACCGGTTCCAGGATCCCGTCGCCGTCCCGCTGCCGGCACAGGGCGGGCAGGGCCGCGGCCTCGCCGCGCTCCATGGCGTCCAGGTGCTCGCGGATCACCTTGAGGGGCAGATAGTGGTCGCGCTGCATCCGCAGGACATGGCGCAGCCGCTCGACGTCCTGCGGGCCGAACTTGCGATAACCCGACGGTGTGCGCCGCGGCTCGACCAGCCCTTCCGACTCCAGGAAACGGATCTTGGAGATCGTGACGTCAGGGAACTCCTCGCGCAGCACGGTCAGCACCGTGCCGATGCTCATCGGCCGACCGTCCGTCGCGGCGGCGCCGTGCCCGGCACCGCCGCCCGGTGTTTTCAGCATGGACCTTCCCTGGGTCTCCCCGGACGGGTCCGGGGGAGGTCAGTAGCCTTGCTGGCTCGCGTAGAAGACCAGCCGGTACTTGCCGATCTGCACCTCGTCGCCGTTGTTCAGAGCGACCTGGTCGATCCGCTCGCGGTTGACGTACGTGCCGTTCAGGCTGCCGACGTCGGCCACCGTGAACGAGCCGTCCTGGGCGCGGCGGAATTCCACGTGCCGACGCGAGACCGTCACGTCGTCCAGGAAGATGTCACTCTGCGGGTGCCGCCCGGCGGTGGTCAGATCGCCGTCCAGCAGGAAGCGGCTGCCCGAGTTCGGTCCACGACGCACGACCAGGAGCGCGGAGCCCACCGGCAGCGCGTCGACGGCGGCCTGGGCCTCCGGGGAGAGCGCGGGGATCTGCGTCTGTCCCGTGGTCTCGGCGTCATAGGCCTCGATGCCCGAGATGGAGATCGTCGACGTCGTCTCGGACGGGCGCTCGGGCGCCGCGCCGGCACGCAGCGGCGCGCCGCAGTTGGAGCAGAAGCGGCTGTTCTCCGCGTTGCGGTTACCGCACCTCGTACACACCAGGGCCGACATCGGGGAAAACCCTCCACCCGTACGTGAGGTTGACGGTTGTCCGAAACCTATGTCGCCGGACTGGCCAGGGTCAACCGACGGCGCGCCCTGACCTCCGGAAATGTCACCGCCCGGTCCAGGGACCTGGTCCCTGAACAGGGGGCGCTGCCCATCCTCGTCCCCTTGTGCGCGGTGACGAGTGGTCGCGTTCTCGTCTCGCGCACTCTTGCCGAACAGCTTCCCAAACAACTTCACGGGCGATTCCCCTTGACCGAAACAGACCCGCCCGTGGGGCAGGACGAACCCTGACTGAACCTATTGGCCGACCCGGACATCTTCACAACGTCCGTCTCCGCCAGACAGTTTCCACCACGCACCACCCAATCGGTGCGTCGACCCCCCGCAACCTCATGCCCTTGCCGGATGTCCCCCATGCACCGCCGGTTCACCGGGAGGACGACCGAGCGTAGTCAGGCCGCTTCGCCGCTCGCAAGGCGTCCACAACGATCTTGTCAGACCGCTCGATGGTCACGACGGCCTGCTCCTTCTCGAGTGTCTGGACCACGCCTCCAGGGATGTTGAGCGCCGGCTCCAGGTCCTGCGGCTTGCCGATGACCTTGAAACGATACGGGGCGTTGATCTTGTTCCCGTCGACACTCACGGCGTTGCCCGCGTCGGACAGATAGGTGCCGGCGACGATGCGGACACCGTTCACCTGCATCGCCTCCGCCCCGGCCGCGCGCAGCTCCTGGATCGCGTCGAGCAGCATGTCCGCCTCGACCGTCCCCTTCGTGTCGTCGATGGTGATCCTGATGCCGGGTCCCTCGGCAGCCACGGTGCCCGCCAGAATGCCGAGTTGCCTCTCCTTCTCGACCGTCTGCCTGCGGGCCTCCTCGGCCTGGTCGGAACTGTTCTCCAGTTCGTCGCGCTGCTTCTCGAGACCTTGCTTCTCGTCCTCAAGACGCTGAGTTCGGTCGTCGAGTTCATCGAGGATGCGAACAAGATCTTCCTGGCGTGCCCCGCGCAGGGCGCTGTCGCCGTCGCTGTTCGACGCGACCTGCACGGCGAGACCGAAGCCGAGGCCGAACAGCAGCACCGCCACGATCAGTTGGGCCCGGCTCACGCGCGGCGGCCACAGGCCCTTCACCAGCCGCTGCCGGCCGGTCAGCTCGGCGGACCGCCCGCCGTCCTCCTCGGCCGTCTGAGGGGCCTCAGGGGCCTCGTCGGCGTCGGGGCGCACCTCTTCGGGCAGCTCCTCGCGCAGCCGGTTCTCGCGGGTCGCGTCCTCGTTGCTCATCGGCCTCACGCCCGGAAGACGTGCCGGCGGATCGCCGCGGCGTTGGAGAAGATCCGGATGCCGAGCACCACGACGACACCGGTGGACAGCTGCGCGCCCACACCCAACTTGTCGCCCAGGAACACGATCAACGCGGCCACGACGACGTTCGACAGGAACGACACGACGAAGACCTTGTCGTCGAAGATGCCGTCGAGCATGGCCCGCAGACCGCCGAAGACGGCGTCGAGAGCCGCCACGACGGCGATCGGCAGATACGGCTCGACGACCGCCGGAACCTCGGGCCGGACCAACAGGCCGGCCACGACGCCCACGACGAGGCCCAGTACGGCGATCACGATGTGCCCTTCTCAGTTGTCTCGGTGTTCGGTTGTGCCGGTTGTGCGGTACGGACGATCACACTCGGCGCCGCGGGCAGCCGGAGATCCTCCTGCGCGGAGATGTTGGTCCTGATCCCGAAGTTCTCCTGCAGGGCGTTCAGGTACAGGCCGTCGGCGCTGTCCTGGAAAGCGCGGCTCAGCCGCTCCCCGTCCCCCACCGCGAGCACCGTGTACGGCGGTACCAGCGGCCTGTTGTCGACCAGTATCGCGTCGCCCGCGGCCCTGATCGCGGACAGGGCCGTCAGCCGCTGCCCGTTGATCGAGACGGCCTCCGCGCCCGACTCCCACAGCCCGTTGACGACGCGCTGCATGTCGCGGTCGCGGACCCGCCCGGTGTCGGAGAAGCCGGACGCCCCGCGCGCGTCACCGCCGGCGGGGGAACCCGCCTCCTTGGCGTCGTCCACGACCAGCTTCACGCCCGGTCCGCGCACCTCGACGGCGCCGGACAGGACGCTGACGAGGTCGGCCTGCTCGCCGTGCCCGCCCGACTTCAGCGCCTCGCGCTGCCGCGCGTTCACATCGGCCCGCAGCTTGTCGACCGTCTCCTCGAGCTCGTCCGCCGCCTGAGTCTCCTTCTCGACGCGGTCGACGAGCTCCTCGCGCTCCTTGGCCACGACGGGCGCCGCCACGCGCGCCTGCGCCGCTCCCACGGTCACCACGAGCGCCGCGAGCACCAGGCCGACCGCGAGCCCCAGCTTGGCCCGCAGCGTCTTGGGAAGCCCGCCCTCGCCGGCGGCCTGCTTACGGGCGGCGGCCTCCGCGTAGCCGTCGTCGAGACTGTGGTCCATGACGTTGGTGAGCAGCGACATGGACGCGTCCGGACGCGGCGGGCGCGTGGGTGTGCTCCGAACGGGGGGCTGCGGCATGCCGCACATGGTCGCACGTCGCCGCCGATACTCCGAATGGCCCCACCGCGTGTGCCGGACAGGCCCCTTTCAGGGGGGCCTGTCCGGCACATGTGTCTACGCGGGACTCAGCGTCCGGCGCTGTCCACCACCGCCGCCCACTCGTCGAGCAGCGCCTGGGCGGACGCGTCGTCCGGACCCTCGGCCCACAGATGGGTGACCGCCTCGGCCGGGTCGGGCAGCACCATCACCCAGCGGCCGTCCGTCTCCACGACGCGCACACCGTCGGTCGTGTCGACAAAGCGATCCCCGGCCGCCTCGACGACGCGCCGCATCACGAGGCCCTTGACCGCCCACGGGGTCGCGAGGTCCCGCTTGAGGACGTGCGCCCGCGGGATCCGCGCATCGATCTGGCTGAGGGTGAGCTGGGTGCGCGCCACCAGCCCGATCAGCCGTACGAACGCGGCGGTGCCGTCGAAGACACTGCTGAACTCGGGGATGATGAAACCGCCCCGGCCGTCACCGCCGAAGATCGTCGCCTCGTCGGCGCCCACCCGGGTCAGGTCGTCGGGCGACGTCGTCGTCCATTCCACCTGTGTCCCGTGATAGGCCGCGACCTGCTCGGCGATCCTCGTGGTGGTCACCGGAAGCGCCACACGCCCGCTGCGCCGCTCCGCGGCCACCAGGTCGAGCATGACGAGCAGGGCCCGGTCGTCCTCGACGATCCGCCCCTTCTCGTCGACCAGCGACAGCCGCTCGCCGACGGGGTCGAACCGCACACCGAACGCGGCCCGCGCCGACGCCACGATCTCACCCAGCCGCACCAGCCCGGACCGCCGCGTGTCGGCGGACTCGGTGGGCCTGGACTCGTCGAGACCGGGGTTGATCGTCAGGGAGTCCACGCCGAGCTTGCCCAGCAGGCTGGGCAGCACCAGACCGGCGCTGCCGTTCGAGGCGTCCACGACGACCTTGAGCCCGGACTCGGCGATACCCGTCGTATCGACGTTGCGCAGCAGCGACCCGGTGTAGGAGTCGAAGACGCTGGCCGGGAAGTGCAGATCGCCGATCTCACCGGGGAACGCACGCCGGTACTCCTGCCGCGCGAAGACCCGGTCCAGCTTGCGCTGACTGCCCTGCGACAGGTCGGCGCCCTGCCCGTCGAAGAACATGATGTCCACCGAGTCGGGCACGCCTGGCGTCGTACGGATCATGATGCCGCCGGCACTGCCCCGCGCGGTCTGCTGCCGCGCGACCGGCAGCGGCACGTTCTCCAGGTCTCGTACGTCGATGGCGCTGGCCTGCAGCGCGGAGATCACCGCCCGCTTCAGCGCACGTGCACCACGGGAGTGGTCACGCGCCGTCGTGACGGTGGCCCCCTTCTTCAGGGTCGTCGCGTACGCTCCCGCCAGCCGTACGGCCAGCTCGGGCGTGATCTCGACGTTCAGGATGCCGGAGACACCGCGGGCACCGAAGAGATGCGCCTGGCCCCTGGACTCCCAGATCACCGAGTTGTTGACGAAGGCACCGGCCTCGATGGTCTTGAACGGGTAGACCCGCACATTGCCCTGAACGATCGATTCTTCACCGATCAGGCACTCGTCACCGATGACGGCGCCGTCCTCGATCCGCGCGGCCCGCATGATGTCGGTGTTCTTGCCGACGACACAGCCACGCAGATTGCTGTGCTGCCCGACATACACGTTGTCGTGCACCACGGCCTTGTGCAGGAAGGCACCGCTCTTCACGACGACGTTGGAGCCGACGACCGTGTGCTCACGGATCTCGGCACCGGCCTCGACCTTGGCGTAGTCACCGATGTACGCCGGCCCACGGAGGACGGCGTCAGGGTGCACCTCGGCACCCTCCGCCACCCACACGCCGGGAGAGATCTCGAAGCCGTCGAGTTCGACGTCGACCTTGCCGTCCAGGACGTCCGCCTGAGCCTTCACATAGCTCTCGTGCGTACCGACGTCCTCCCAGTAGCCCTCGGCGACATAGCCGTAGATCGGCTTGCCCTCCTTCATCAGCTGCGGGAAGACGTCACCGGACCAGTCGACGGGCACATCGGCCTCGACATAGTCGAATACCTCGGGCTCCATGACGTAGATACCGGTGTTCACGGTGTCCGAGAAGACCTGGCCCCAGGTCGGCTTCTCCAGGAAGCGCTCGACGCGGCCCTCCTCGTCGACGATCGTGATACCGAATTCCAGCGGATTCGGCACACGCGTCAGACAGACGGTGACCATCGAGCCCTTTTCCTTGTGGAAGTTGATGAGCTCGGTGAGGTCGAAGTCCGTCAGGGCGTCGCCGGAGATCACAAGGAAAGCATCGTCCTTCAGTGCTTCCTCTGCGTTCTTGACGCTTCCGGCGGTACCGAGTGGCTTCTCCTCATTGGCATACGTGAGCTCCATACCGAGCTCTTCGCCATCACCGAAGTAGTTCTTGACGAGCGACGCCAAGAACTGGACGGTGACGACGGTCTCATTCAGCCCATGCCTTTTGAGCAGCCGCAGCACATGCTCCATGATCGGCCGGTTGGCCACCGGCAGGAGCGGCTTGGGCATGCTCGAGGTCATGGGGCGAAGGCGTGTGCCTTCACCCCCGGCCATCACGACGGCCTTCATGTCGGAAGCGTCCTCCTCCAGAGACGACGGTCTAGCCGACTTCACCCGTCCAGATTGTCCCGCACTTTTCCCGAGCGGGCCATCGAGCCGCTACGCCCTCTGCAATCGGCGAGTTCAATCGGCCATGGCGGCGTCCGCGCGAACGAGGCGGCGGACTTGTACCACGTAGAGGACTCCTGCCCACCAATAGAGCGTTGTACCCCATCCGGCGAACGCCCATCCGAAAATAGCAGCGAGTGACGAGATCCAACCACTACCGTCACTGAGCAGCAGCAACGGGAAGGCGTACATCAGGTTGAAGGTGGCCGCCTTCCCCAGGAAGTTCACCTGGGGCGGCGGATAGCCGTGCCGCCTGAGGATGCCGACCATGACCAGCAGAACCAGCTCGCGCGCCAGTAGTACCGCGGTCAACCACAGCGGGAGAATCTCGCGCCATGTGAGGCCGACCAAAGTCGAAAGAATGTAGAGCCGGTCGGCGGCCGGGTCGAGAAGCCGGCCGAGGCTGCTGATCTGGTTCCAGCGCCTGGCCAGCTTGCCGTCCAGGTAGTCACTGACACCGCTCAGGGCCAGCACCAGAAGCGCCCAGCCGTCACTCTTGGGCCCACCGAACTCGGGCCGCAGAATCAGCCACAGGAACAGCGGCACACCAACGAGCCGCGCCATGCTGAGGATGTTGGGGATGGTGAGCACCCGGTCTGTCTGGACACGGGTCTCCTGGACCTCCACCCGGGGGCCTCCTGTGGTAAACGAACCAACGATGCTCCCCGACCCTACCTCAACGCAAAAAAGCTCTGGCTCTCGGGCAGTGATGCCCAAGAGCCAGAGCTCTAAAAGGAGTTCGGCGGTGTCCTACTCTCCCACAGGGTCCCCCCTGCAGTACCATCGGCGCTGTAAGGCTTAGCTTCCGGGTTCGGAATGTAACCGGGCGTTTCCCTCACGCTATGACCACCGAAACACTATGAAACTGTCCAACCGCACCACACCGTGACCATGGCATGGGGTTGTTCGTGGTTTCAGAACCAACACAGTGGACGCGAGCAACTGAGGACAAGCCCTCGGCCTATTAGTACCGGTCACCTCCACACGTTACCGTGCTTCCAGATCCGGCCTATCAACCCAGTCGTCTACTGGGAGCCTTACCCCATCAAGTGGGTGGGAGTCCTCATCTCGAAGCAGGCTTCCCGCTTAGATGCTTTCAGCGGTTATCCCTCCCGAACGTAGCCAACCAGCCATGCCCTTGGCAGGACAACTGGCACACCAGAGGTTCGTCCGTCCCGGTCCTCTCGTACTAGGGACAGCCCTTCTCAAGACTCCTACGCGCACAGCGGATAGGGACCGAACTGTCTCACGACGTTCTAAACCCAGCTCGCGTACCGCTTTAATGGGCGAACAGCCCAACCCTTGGGACCGACTCCAGCCCCAGGATGCGACGAGCCGACATCGAGGTGCCAAACCATCCCGTCGATATGGACTCTTGGGGAAGATCAGCCTGTTATCCCCGGGGTACCTTTTATCCGTTGAGCGACGGCGCTTCCACAAGCCACCGCCGGATCACTAGTCCCGACTTTCGTCCCTGCTCGACCCGTCGGTCTCACAGTCAAGCTCCCTTGTGCACTTACACTCAACACCTGATTGCCAACCAGGCTGAGGGAACCTTTGGGCGCCTCCGTTACTCTTTAGGAGGCAACCGCCCCAGTTAAACTACCCATCAGACACTGTCCCTGATCCGGATCACGGACCCAGGTTAGACATCCAGCACGACCAGACTGGTATTTCAACGACGACTCCACCTGAACTGGCGTCCAAGCTTCACAGTCTCCCAGCTATCCTACACAAGCCGAACCGAACACCAATATCAAACTGTAGTAAAGGTCCCGGGGTCTTTCCGTCCTGCTGCGCGAAACGAGCATCTTTACTCGTAGTGCAATTTCACCGGGCCTATGGTTGAGACAGTCGAGAAGTCGTTACGCCATTCGTGCAGGTCGGAACTTACCCGACAAGGAATTTCGCTACCTTAGGATGGTTATAGTTACCACCGCCGTTTACTGGCGCTTAAGTTCTCAGCTTCGCCCGACCGAAATCGGACTAACCGGTCCCCTTAACGTTCCAGCACCGGGCAGGCGTCAGTCCGTATACATCGCCTTACGGCTTCGCACGGACCTGTGTTTTTAGTAAACAGTCGCTTCTCGCTGGTCTCTGCGGCCACCCCCAGCTCGAGGAGCAAGTCCTCTCACCGGATGTGGCCCCCCTTCTCCCGAAGTTACGGGGGCATTTTGCCGAGTTCCTTAACCATAGTTCACCCGAACGCCTCGGTATTCTCTACCTGACCACCTGAGTCGGTTTAGGGTACGGGCCGCCATGAAACTCGCTAGAGGCTTTTCTCGACAGCATAGGATCATCCACTTCACCACAATCGGCTCGGCATCAGGTCTCAGACTCAATGGTGTGCGGATTTGCCTACACACCGTCCTACACCCTTACCCCGGGACAACCACCGCCCGGGATGGACTACCTTCCTGCGTCACCCCATCACTCACCTACTACCAGCTCGGGTCACCGGCTCCACCACTCCGACCTCGTCCGAAGACTCAGCCGGCGGCTTCACGGGCTTAGCATCACTGGATTCGATGTTTGACGCTTCACAGCGGGTACCGGAATATCAACCGGTTATCCATCGACTACGCCTGTCGGCCTCGCCTTAGGTCCCGACTTACCCTGGGCAGATCAGCTTGACCCAGGAACCCTTAGTCAATCGGCGCAAACGTTTCTCACGTTTGTATCGCTACTCATGCCTGCATTCTCACTCGTGAACCGTCCACAACTACCTTCCGGTGCTGCTTCACCCGGCACACGACGCTCCCCTACCCATCACGATCCCCGTTGGGGGTACATATCGCAATGACACGACTTCGGCGGTACGCTTGAGCCCCGCTACATTGTCGGCGCGGAATCACTAGACCAGTGAGCTATTACGCACTCTTTCAAGGGTGGCTGCTTCTAAGCCAACCTCCTGGTTGTCTCTGCGACTCCACATCCTTTCCCACTTAGCGTACGCTTAGGGGCCTTAGTCGATGCTCTGGGCTGTTTCCCTCTCGACCATGGAGCTTATCCCCCACAGTCTCACTGCCGCGCTCTCACTTACCGGCATTCGGAGTTTGGCTAAGGTCAGTAACCCGGTAGGGCCCATCGCCTATCCAGTGCTCTACCTCCGGCAAGAAACACACGACGCTGCACCTAAATGCATTTCGGGGAGAACCAGCTATCACGGAGTTTGATTGGCCTTTCACCCCTAACCACAGGTCATCCCCCAGGTTTTCAACCCTGGTGGGTTCGGTCCTCCACGAAGTCTTACCTCCGCTTCAACCTGCCCATGGCTAGATCACTCCGCTTCGGGTCTTGAGCGCGCTACTGAATCGCCCTATTCGGACTCGCTTTCGCTACGGCTTCCCCACACGGGTTAACCTCGCAACACACCGCAAACTCGCAGGCTCATTCTTCAAAAGGCACGCAGTCACGAGGCAAGCACAAGTGCTCGCCCGACGCTCCCACGGCTTGTAGGCACACGGTTTCAGGTACTATTTCACTCCGCTCCCGCGGTACTTTTCACCATTCCCTCACGGTACTATCCGCTATCGGTCACCAGGGAATATTTAGGCTTAGCGGGTGGTCCCGCCAGATTCACACGGGATTTCTCGGGCCCCGTGCTACTTGGGTGTCTCTCAAACGAGCCGCTGACGTTTCGACTACGGGGGTCTTACCCTCTACGCCGGACCTTTCGCATGTCCTTCGCCTACATCAACGGTTTCTGACTCGTCGACCAGCCGGCAGACTGATCAAGAGAGATCCCACAACCCCGAATGCGCAACCCCTGCCGGGTCTCACACGCATACGGTTTGGCCTCATCCGGTTTCGCTCGCCACTACTCCCGGAATCACGGTTGTTTTCTCTTCCTGCGGGTACTGAGATGTTTCACTTCCCCGCGTTCCCTCCACTTGCCCTATGTGTTCAGGCAAGGGTGACAGCCCATGACGACTGCCGGGTTTCCCCATTCGGAAACCCCCGGATCAAAGCCTGGTTGACGACTCCCCGGGGACTATCGTGGCCTCCCACGTCCTTCATCGGTTCCTGGTGCCAAGGCATCCACCGTGCGCCCTTAAAAACTTGGCCACAGATGCTCGCGTCCACTGTGCAGTTCTCAAACAACGACCAACCACCCGTCACAGCCCGCCTAAGCAGACTTTTACCGGGGCCGGCACTGAAGGCGACCTTGCGGCCGTACCTTCAGACACCCAACAGCGTGCCCGGTCCGTCCCTGTCCGATGATCGTGCGTTCCACGCTCCGAAGAGCAGTACTTGCAGCCACCGACCCGAGGTCAGGACCGAATAGTCAACGTTCCACCCATGAGCAACCAGCATCAGACATTCGCTGATGTACTGGCCTCTGAACCAGGCAAGCCTGGCTTAGAAGTGCTCCTTAGAAAGGAGGTGATCCAGCCGCACCTTCCGGTACGGCTACCTTGTTACGACTTCGTCCCAATCGCCAGTCCCACCTTCGACAGCTCCCTCCCACAAGGGGTTGGGCCACCGGCTTCGGGTGTTACCGACTTTCGTGACGTGACGGGCGGTGTGTACAAGGCCCGGGAACGTATTCACCGCAGCAATGCTGATCTGCGATTACTAGCGACTCCGACTTCATGGGGTCGAGTTGCAGACCCCAATCCGAACTGAGACCGGCTTTTTGAGATTCGCTCCACCTCGCGGTATCGCAGCTCATTGTACCGGCCATTGTAGCACGTGTGCAGCCCAAGACATAAGGGGCATGATGACTTGACGTCGTCCCCACCTTCCTCCGAGTTGACCCCGGCGGTCTCCCGTGAGTCCCCAGCACCACAAGGGCCTGCTGGCAACACGGGACAAGGGTTGCGCTCGTTGCGGGACTTAACCCAACATCTCACGACACGAGCTGACGACAGCCATGCACCACCTGTACACCGACCACAAGGGGGCGCCCATCTCTGGACGTTTCCGGTGTATGTCAAGCCTTGGTAAGGTTCTTCGCGTTGCGTCGAATTAAGCCACATGCTCCGCCGCTTGTGCGGGCCCCCGTCAATTCCTTTGAGTTTTAGCCTTGCGGCCGTACTCCCCAGGCGGGGCACTTAATGCGTTAGCTGCGGCACGGACAACGTGGAATGTTGCCCACACCTAGTGCCCACCGTTTACGGCGTGGACTACCAGGGTATCTAATCCTGTTCGCTCCCCACGCTTTCGCTCCTCAGCGTCAGTATCGGCCCAGAGATCCGCCTTCGCCACCGGTGTTCCTCCTGATATCTGCGCATTTCACCGCTACACCAGGAATTCCGATCTCCCCTACCGAACTCTAGCCTGCCCGTATCGACTGCAGACCCGGGGTTAAGCCCCGGGCTTTCACAACCGACGTGACAAGCCGCCTACGAGCTCTTTACGCCCAATAATTCCGGACAACGCTTGCGCCCTACGTATTACCGCGGCTGCTGGCACGTAGTTAGCCGGCGCTTCTTCTGCAGGTACCGTCACTTTCGCTTCTTCCCTGCTGAAAGAGGTTTACAACCCGAAGGCCGTCATCCCTCACGCGGCGTCGCTGCATCAGGCTTTCGCCCATTGTGCAATATTCCCCACTGCTGCCTCCCGTAGGAGTCTGGGCCGTGTCTCAGTCCCAGTGTGGCCGGTCGCCCTCTCAGGCCGGCTACCCGTCGTCGCCTTGGTGAGCCATTACCTCACCAACAAGCTGATAGGCCGCGGGCTCATCCTGCACCGCCGGAGCTTTCGAACCACTTGGATGCCCAAGTGGCTCAGTATCCGGTATTAGACCCCGTTTCCAGGGCTTGTCCCAGAGTGCAGGGCAGATTGCCCACGTGTTACTCACCCGTTCGCCACTAATCCCCACCGAAGTGGTTCATCGTTCGACTTGCATGTGTTAAGCACGCCGCCAGCGTTCGTCCTGAGCCAGGATCAAACTCTCCGTGAATGTTTACCCGTGATCGGGTGCACACATCACGAGAGCGGAACATCGGGAGGAATAATCCCGACGTTCACAGCGTCCTCGCTGTGTTTTTTCAAAGGAACCTCGCCCCAGCAGATGCTGGAGACGGGGTATCAACATATCTGGCGTTGACTTTTGGCACGCTGTTGAGTTCTCAAGGAACGGACGCTTCCTTTGTACTCACCCTCTCGGGCTTTCCTCCGGGCGCTTCCCTTCGGTGTTCCAGACTCTATCAGTGTTGCTCCGTCCCTCTGACCACCGATCCGCAGGCATGCAGAAAGGGATCCGAGAACTGGATCTGACATCGTTTGGTTGCTGCCGGGTCACGACGCACGCTGGCGTCGGTCACCCCCTGGCAGGAGTACGACTGTACACGCGGCCGACGAGCGGGTGCAAATCGGATTGCTGTATGGTCTAGACCACTCTGAGGTGCTCACGCGGAATCGGCACTTCATGTGACATACCCTGCTCAGCAGTGCCGTCCCGCACAGGCAGAGACGGCCCTACGGATCTCCACCCCTGGGAGGCTCCCATGACCACCGTGACGTCCCCGCTCGCCGGACGCGCCGTAGGACTGGCGTCCGTACCGGATCCGGTCTTCTCCGGGGCCATGGTCGGCCCGGGTACCGCGATCGACCCCGTCCGTGAGCCCTCCGAGGCCGTGTCTCCGGTGGACGGAGTCATCGTCTCTCTTCATCCGCACGCCTTTGTCGTGGTCGACGACCAGGGTCACGGCGTTCTCACCCACCTCGGCATCGACACCGTGCAGCTGAACGGCGAGGGGTTCGAGCTGCTGGTGAGCAAGGGCGACACCGTGACGCGCGGCCAGGCCGTCGTGCGCTGGGACCCGTCTGCGGTCGAGGCCGCCGGCAAGTCCCCCGTGTGTCCGGTCGTGGCGCTCGAGGCCACGGCCGAGGCCCTCTCCGACCTCCGCGAGAGCGGCGAGGTGAAGGCCGGCGACAGTCTCTTCGCCTGGCAGTGACTTCTGCGCCGTCGTAGGGCGGCGCACAGGTAGCGATGACAACCACCGCGGCGGCGGGGCCCGCCGCGCCAACGGAGACGGGTGAGATGGAGACAACGCTGCGAGGCGTCGGCGTGAGCCACGGTGTGGCGATCGGCGAGGTACGGCACATGGGTACGGCGGTCCTGGAGCCGCCGGCCAAGCAGATCCCGGCTGAGGACGCGGAGCGCGAGCAGGGGCGCGCTCGTAAGGCCGTGGAGGCGGTGGCCGCCGACCTCATGGCGCGCGGCAACCTGGCGGGCGGGGAAGCCCAGGCGGTCCTCGAGGCGCAGGCCATGATGGCCCAGGACCCCGAGCTCATGGCCGACGTGGATCGCCGTATCGCCGTCGGCAGCACTGCCGAGCGTGCCGTGTACGACGCGTTCGCCGCCTATCGCGAGCTCCTGGCCGGTGCCGGTGAGTACCTGGCCGGGCGCGTGGCCGACCTGGACGACGTGCGGAATCGCATCGTCGCCCGGCTGCTGGGCGTCCCGATGCCGGGTGTCCCGGACAGCGACGAGCCGTATGTGCTGGTGGCCCGTGATCTGGCTCCGGCCGACACGGCGCTGCTGGACCCGACGCTCGTGCTCGGGTTCGTGACCGAGGAGGGCGGGCCGACCAGCCACAGCGCGATCCTGGCGCGGGCGCTCGGTGTGCCGGCCGTGGTGGCGCTCCCGGGTGCCGGTGAGCTCGCGGAGGGCACGGTCGTCGCGGTGGACGGCAGCACCGGTGACGTCTTCGTGGAGCCGAGTGCGGAGAAGCGCGCCGAACTGGAGGCCGCTGCCGCCGAGCGCAAGGCCGCTCTCAGCGCCTCGACCGGGCCGGGTGCGACGGCGGACGGCCACAAGGTGCCGCTGCTGGCCAACATCGGCGGGCCGGCCGATGTGCCAGCGGCCGTCGAGGCCGGGGCCGAGGGTGTGGGTCTGTTCCGCACCGAGTTCCTCTTCCTCGACGACAGCAAGCAGGCGCCGTCCGAGGAGAAGCAGATCGCGGCCTATCGCCAGGTGCTCGAGGCCTTCCCCGAGGGACGCGTCGTCGTGCGTGTCCTGGACGCGGGTGCGGACAAACCGCTGGACTTCCTGACGCCCGCCGACGAGCCGAACCCGGCGCTGGGCGTGCGCGGGCTGCGGACGCTGCTGGACCACCCGGAGGTGCTGCGGACCCAGCTGACGGCGCTGGCCAAGGCGGCCGAGGGGCTGCCGGTCTACCTCGAGGTCATGGCCCCGATGGTGGCCGACCGCGCCGACGCCAAGGCGTTCGCGGACGCCTGCCGTGAGGCGGGGCTGCGGGCCAAGTTCGGCGCGATGGTCGAGATCCCGTCGGCCGCGCTGCGGGCCCGGTCCATCCTGCAGGAGGTCGAGTTCCTGTCGCTGGGGACGAACGACCTGGCCCAGTACACCTTCGCCGCGGACCGTCAGGTGGGTGCGGTGTCCCGTCTGCAGGATCCGTGGCAGCCCGCGCTGCTCGACCTGGTCGCGCTGTCCGCCGAGGCGGCGAAGGCAGAGGGCAAGAGCTGTGGTGTGTGCGGTGAGGCCGCGTCTGACCCGCTGCTCGCGTGTGTGCTGACCGGTCTGGGGGTCACCTCCCTGTCCATGGGGTCGGCGTCGATCCCGTATGTCCGGGCGACGCTGGCGAAGTACACGCTGGCCCAGTGCGAGCGTGCGGCGGCTGCGGCTCGTGCGGCGGACAGCGCCGAGGAGGCGCGCAACGCCGCTCAGGCGGTGCTGTCGGGCGAGTGAGCCGGACACGTTCGGCGCTTCGACGGGGCGCTCCGCCTTCGGGTGGGGCGCCCCGTTCGCGTCAGTGGTGGTGTGCCGGTGGCGTCCCGCCGTCTCCGAGGTCCGGCGGTACGCAGTAGTCGACGCCGGATTCCGGGGAGACGAGGTCGCCGGACTCCACGTCGGTGCAGTAGGCGTCGAAGACCTCGCCGGCGGTGAGGGGGACGAGGCCGGAGCCCTGGTTTCCGCGCAGCCGCCAACCGTAGATGCGGTCGGTGGTGCCGGGGGTGCTGGTGCGCATGACGAGCCCGCCGGGGCCGCCGGTGGCCAGGCCGAGGGCGAGGACGGTGGTGAACTCCAGCAGTTCGGCCTCGTCGAGCTGCGGGGTGCCGTCGGGGTCCTGGTCGGCGTGCAGGACGGCGAGGAGAGTTTCCGGGGTGCCCGTCACGCTGCACACGAGGTGACGGTTGCCCGGTGGCGCGGTGCCGAGGATGCGGGTGATGAGGGCCGAGGCGCGGGTGAAGGCCGCGCGGCCGATGTCCTCGCCGCAGGTGACGCAGGGGCCGACGCGTGCCAGAAGCGTCGCGGCGTACTCCCAGGTGGCCTGTCGGACGGCTTCGTCGACGAGGACCGGGACCAGTTCGGTGAGGGGCCGGCCGTCGTAGGGGACGGTGGGGCCCGTGGTCGCGAGTTCGGCGGTGAAGCGGGTGCGGCTGGCCGGGGTGTCGGGTTCGAGGCCGGTGCCGGCGCAGAAGACGGCGTAGTCCTCCGGGTCGAAGAGGGCGATGGTGGTGTGGGTGCCCTGGGCCGCGCGGCTTCGTAGCAGCGCCTCGACGTGTTCGAGGTAGGTCGTGTGGTCGTCGAAGGTGAAGCTGCGGTACCGCCGCATGGCTCGGAAGTCGTGTTCGTCGGTGAGCAGGCCGATCGTGCCGGCGATCTCGCGGCGCAGGACGTGTCGCATCGTGCGGCGGTCGGTGTCCGTCATGGTTCCCCCTGTGAGCAGCGGTCGATCAATGCTCACTCACAGTAACCAGCGCCACTGACAACCGGCCCCGGGCGGTCCGGGGCCGGTTGTCAGGCGGGGTTGGTCAGGCGCGCTTGCGGGCCAGGTCCTCGTAGAAGTGGAGGAGGTCGAGGTTGTCGATGGAGCCGGGGTTGACCGCCCTGTCCAGCGGGGTGCCTTGCAGGAGGCGCTTGACCGGGACCTCGATGCGCTTGCCGGTGAGGGTGTGCGGGACGCCGGGGACCTCGATGATCTCGTCCGGGATGTGGCGCGGGGAGAGCTGTTCGCGGATGGTCTGCTTGATGCGGCCGAGGAGGGCGTCGTCGAGGACGGCGCCGGGCGTCAGGTGGACGAACAGGGGCATCCAGTAGCCGCCGTCGGGCTGCTCGATGCCGATGACGAGGGATTCCTTGATCTCGGGCAGGCGTTCCACCGCCTCGTAGATGTCGGCGGATCCCATGCGGACGCCCTGGCGGTTGAGGGTCGAGTCGGAGCGGCCGTGGATGACGACGGAGCCGCGTGAGGTGACGGTGATCCAGTCGCCGTGGCGCCATACGCCGGGGTAGGTGTCGAAGTAGCTGTCGTGGTACCGGGTGCCTTCCGGGTCGTTCCAGAAGTGGACCGGCATGGACGGCATCGGGTTGGTGACGACGAGTTCGCCGACCTCGTCTACGAGGGGTTTGCCGCTGGGGTCCCAGGACTGCAGGTCGGTGCCGAGGCAGGGGGCCTGGAGCTCGCCGATGTGGACGGGCAGGGTGGGGACGGCTCCGGCGAAGCAGGAGCACACGTCCGTGCCGCCGCTGACGGAGGCGATCCACAGGTCGTCGCGGACCTCGTCGTGGAGCCAGCGGAAGCCGTCGGGCGGCAGGGGCGATCCGGTGGTGGCGACGCATCGCACCGCGGACAGGTCGAAGTCGCGGGACGGGTGCACGCCGGCCTTGCGGCAGGCCATGACGTAGGCGGCCGAGGTGCCGTACAGGGTGGCTCTGGTGCGTTCGGCGATCCGCCACTGGGCGCCCGTGTCGGGGTAGCCGGGACTGCCGTCGTAGAGGACGACCGTGGTGCCGGTGAGGAGGCCGGAGACGAGGAAGTTCCACATCATCCAGCCCGTCGAGGTGTACCAGAAGAACCGGTCGCCGGGGCCGAGGTCGCAGTGCAGGCCGAGCTGCTTGAGGTGTTCGACGAGGATGCCGCCCTGGGACTGGACGATGGCCTTGGGCAGGCCGGTGGTCCCGGAGGAGTAGAGCACCCACAGGGGGTGGTCGAAGGGCACCTGCTCGAAGACGGGTTCCTGGTCGGCGGCTGTCAGGGCGGACCATTCCAGGGCGCCCTCGGGTGCCTCGGTGCCGAGGAGCGGGATGTGCACCACCGCGCGCAGGGTCGGCAGTTCGCGGCGCAGCTCGGTGACGACGGCGCGGCGGTCGTGTTCCTTGCCGCCGTAGCGGTAGCCGTCGACGGTGAACAGGACGACCGGTTCGATCTGCTGGAAGCGGTCGAGGACACTGCGGGCGCCGAAGTCGGGGGCGCAGGAGGTCCAGACGCCGCCGACGGCGGCCGTGGCGAGCAGGGCGACGACGGCCTGCGGGATGTTGGGCAGGTAGCCGCTGACGCGGTCTCCGGGACGTACGCCGAGGGCGCGCAGTTCGGCGGCGAGGGAGCCGACCTCGCGGCGCAGCTCCGCCCAGGTGACAGGGCGGGGTTCATGGGTCTCGTCGACGTGCAGGAGGGCCGGTTCGTCGGCGCGGGTCTCGGCGGCGCGCAGGGCGTGCTCGGCGTAGTTCAGGGTGGCGCCGGGGAACCACTGGGCGCCGGGCATCGAGCGGTCGCCCAGCACGCGCGTGCAGGGGCTCGTGAAGCGGACGTCGAACCACTCCGTGACGGCTTTCCAGAAGGTGTCCAGCTCGTCGACCGACCAGCGGTGCAGGGCGGCGTAGCCACCCTGGGCCGGGGCTCCGTGGTGCTCGGCGGCCCAGGCCTGGAACTTGGTGATCTGGGCGTCGGCGATGCGCTGCGGATCTGGCTGCCACAGCGGCTGGGCGTTCTCGATCGTCATGGGGTGGCTCCCGGACTCTGCGCGTCGTGTGCGTCGGCCGCGCACGGGCGGGGGTGTGCGCGTGACGCGGATGACACGGACGATGCCATGTGATCGACTTCGGCACCAGGGTGCACCGCACATAGTCCGTGTCGTGAAGATGTGGTCCGGGCACGAGTGAACGGCAGTTGAACGGCCCTCCGCGCGTGGGGTCCTCGATGGCAGGCTGAGCAGCATGAACGGTCGTGACCTGGTGCGTTCGATGAGGGCGGTAGGCGCTGTGGGGACGACCCACGCCGTACGCACCATGAGGGCGGCGTGGCGTGCCCGGCGTGCCGACGCCGCCGGGCTGCCGCCGCGGGGTGCGGAGCGCGCCCGGGTGCCGGGCACCGTGCAGGAGGTGCGGCCCGGTCCGGGGGGCGGGGTCATCCGGTTCAGCCGTTCCGAGCTGCGTGTGATCGTCGCGGTGAACGGGGCGGTCTTCTGGGGGTGGGACGGGGCTTCGCCGGAGCCGTCGTACGCGCTCGCCGGTTCTCCGGAGCCCGATGCCAGGGCGGTGCTGGAGCCGGACACGGAGGGCGGCTGGCGGGTGGTGGCCGAGCGGGTGACGGTGGTGATCTCCAGGCACGGTGCGGTGGAGGTGCAGACGCCCGGTGGCGTGCTGGTGCGCCGCGAGCTGCCGCCGCGCTGGTGGGAGCCGGTCGGGGGCGGGGTGGCGCGGTGGACGCAGCGCTCCGAGGTGACCGCGGACGCCCGGTTCTTCGGTCTGGGCGGGCGGGCGTCCGGGCCCCGGCTGCGGAACGGCACGTACCGGCTGTGGAACACGGACCCGGGCCGTGCGTTCGGTCCTGGCGACGATCCGCTGTACATCACGATGCCGGTGCAGGTGGTGGTGGCGGACGCGGCGACGCATCTGGCGTTCCACGACACGTCCTGGGACGGCACGGTGACGCTGCGCGAGGGTGAGGAGGGCGCCGGCTCCGGGCATGACCGCCCGGGGGCCAGTGAGCTGCGCATGCAGGGCGGGCCGCTGCGCTGCTGGGTGGTGGTGGGCACCCCCGCGCGCGTGCTGCTCGTCTGGGCCTCGCTCACCGGTGCGCCGACGCCGCCTCCCTCGTGGGCGCTGGGGCACCATCACGCGCGGTGGGGTTTCGGCGGTGCGGGCGAGGTGCGCCGGATCGTGTCGGGTTACCTGGAGCGGGGACTTCCGCTGGACGCGGTCCATCTGGACATCGACCACTACGACGCGCACCGGGTGTTCTCGGTCGACCGCGAGGCGTACGGGAAGCTGCCGGAGCTCGCCGAGGATCTGCGCGGGGACGGCGTGCGCCTGGTGTCGATCGTGGATCCGGCCGTCAGCGCGGAGCCCGGCCATGACGTGTACGACGGCGGGACGACCGAGGACGTGTTCGTGCGGGACGCGGCGGGCGGTGTGGTGCGCGGGGTGGCCTGGCCGGGCGAGGTGGTGTTCCCGGACTTCACGCACGCGCGCGTACGTCGATGGTGGGGCGCTCTGTACGAGGAGCGGCTCGGGCAGGGCTTCGCGGGGTTCTGGCACGACATGAACGAGCCGACGTCGTTCGCGGCCTTCGGGGAGTCGACGCTGCCCCGTTCGGCCCGGCACGCGCTGGAGGGCAGGGGCGGGGACCACCGGGAGGCGCACAACGTGTACGCGCTGAACATGGCCAGAGCCGGCTACGAAGCACTGCGGGACCTGGCGCCGGAGCAGCGGCCCTTCGTGTTCTCGCGGTCCGGCTGGGCGGGGATGCAGCGCTACGGAGGTGCGTGGTCCGGGGATGTGGCCACGGGCTGGCCGGGGCTGCGCGCGTCGCTGTCGCTGGTACTGGGGCTGGGGCTGTGCGGGGTGCCGTACTCGGGACCCGATGTGGGCGGCTTCGACGGTTTCCCGTCACCGGAGCTGTATCTGCGCTGGTTCCAGATGGCCGCCTATCTGCCGCTGTTCCGCACCCACGCGAGTCTGCGGGCGGGACGCAGGGAGCCGTGGGAGTTCGGCCCCCAGGTGCTGGAGCACGCGCGCGTGGCGCTCGTCGAGCGGCGCCGGCTGGCGCCGTACTTCGTGACGCTGGCGCATCTGGCCGGCCGTACGGGCGCGCCCTATGTCCGTCCCCTGTGGTGGTCGGCGCCGGAGGACCGGCGGCTGCGTGATTGCGAGGACGCGTTCCTGCTGGGTGACGGTCTGCTGGTCGCGCCGGTGCTGGAGCGGGGCGTCGAACGGCGTGCGGTGCGGCTGCCCAGGGGGCGCTGGTACGACACGGCGACGGAGAGGGCGTACGAGGGTCCCGGGGAGGTGGTCGTCGACGCGCCGCCGTCACGGATCCCGGTGCTGGCGCGTTCGGGCGCCGTCGTCCCCGTGCGGGGGGACGACGGCGGGCTGGAGCTGGAGGTGTGGGCTCCCGCCCCCGGGCGTACCGGGGGCGGGCTGGTGGTTCCGGATCCGGGGGACGGCTGGGAGGAGCCGGAGATCGAGCGTTATGTCACCCGCTGGGAGGGCGGGAAACTGGTCGTCGAGCTGGAGCACGAGGACGGCGTGATCGCGTCACCGCGCCCGGTGCGGGTCCGCGGGCTCGGCGGGGGCCGGGCTCAGCTGTAGCCGGGCTCAGATGTAGCGGCCCTCGAAGAACGCCTGGACGGCCAGCGTGTGCAGCGGGAACGCGAGTTCCTCGGGCCGGCGCAGGAGCTGCCATCCCTCGGTCTCGTCGGTGGCGGCGGATTCGGGGAGCCGGTCGGCGGGCCGCTCGGGGAGCAGGCCGAAGAGCAGCAGATGGCCGTCGGGCGAGCTCATGGCGTCGACGAGCCGTACGTCGCGGGCGGCGGCGTCGAGGCCGGTCTCCTCCTTGAGTTCGCGGACGACGGCCTGGCGCCAGTCCTCCCGGTCGTCGATGTAGCCGCCGGGCAGGGCGATCCCCCCGCGCGCGGGGGCGATGCTCCGGGTGATGACGACCAGGGCTGTCCCCTTGGTGTCGTACACGGGCTGGAGGGCGATGGCCACGGGCAGCGGGTTGCGGTAGGCCACGGTGCCGCACGCGGAGCAGGTGCGCGGCCAGCCGGAGACGCCCTCTCCGTAGGGCGCGCCGCAGCTCGAACAGTGGGAGTTCGCTGCGGAGTTGGGGGCGGAGTACTGAGATTCGGACACGCGCGGACTGTATCCGATCAGTGGAAGGGCGTCCTCCGGGGGCCGGTCTGTTGTTCGTCGGACGGGCACACGGGGGCGCGGATGGGGTGGAATGCACCCTTCGCGCGCGGGGTCCGGGCGGTTGGTGTGCGCTCCCCTGCCATTCCGCGGCTGCCTCTGGCAAACTTCTGACGGACCGTCAGGAAAAGCGTCGGGAGGGCTCATGCCACGTACGTGCACGCCCGTGATCGCCGGGTGGTTCACCGGTGACGGGGAGGGCTTCCGGTTGCTGGGCACGCGGTGCTCCGCCTGCTCCACGGTCTTCTTCCCCCGGGAGGACACGCACTGCCGCAACCCGCACTGCCCCGGCGGCCGGCTGATGGAGGCGCCGCTGTCGCGGCGCGGGCACGTCTGGTCGTACACCGACAGCCGCTACCGGCCTCCGTCACCCTATGTGACCGATCGGGAACTCCCGTGGGTGCCGTACACGTTGATCGCTGTGGAGCTGGCGGCCGAGCGTCTCGTGGTGCTGGGGCAGGCTGCTCCCGGGGTCACCGTCGCCGATCTGACGGTGGGCACGGAGGTGGAGGTCGTCCCCGGTGTGCTGCACGAGGACGCGGAGACGACCTGGACGACCTGGCAGTGGCGGCCGACGGGGGCGGGGGTATGACGGGGGACGTGGCGGTGCTCGGCGCGGGCATGCATCCGTGGGGGAAGTGGGGACGCAGCTTCGTCGAGTACGGGGTGACGGCGGCCCGTGCGGCGCTCGCCGACGCGGGGCTGGAGTGGCGGGACATCGGATCGGTGGTCGGCGCGGACACCGTGCGTGGCGGCTATCCGGGGTATGTGGCCGGGGCGACGTTCGCGAAGGCGCTCGGCTGGCAGGGCACGCGCGTCACGAGTGTCTACGCGGCCTGTGCCTCCGGGGCGCAGGCCATCGCGACAGCGCGGGCGCAGATCCTGGCGGGGCTGGCGGACGTGGTGCTCGTGGTGGGCGCCGACGCGGCTCCCAAGGGGTTCTTCCGGCCGGCGGGCGGTGACCGGCCGGACGACCCGGACTGGCTGCGCTTCCGGGTGCTCGGGGCGACGAACCCGACATACTTCGGGCTGTACGCGCGCCGGCGGATGGCCGTGCACGGGGACACCCTGGAGGACTTCGCGCAGGTCAAGGTGAAGAACGCCGCCCTGGGCGCCCGGAACGCGTACGCCCGCTACCGCAGAGCCGTCACCGCCGAGGAGGTCGCCGCGTCCGCCGTGGTCGCCGATCCGCTGCGGCTCCTCGACATCTGCGCGACCTCCGACGGCGGGGCCGCGCTCGTCCTGGCGGGCCTGGACTTCGCCCGCCGGCACGGCGCCGGTGACGCCGTGCGGATCCGCGCGGTGTCCACGGTGACACCGCACTTCCCGAACACCGTGCTGGACCTGCCCGACATCGCGACGGACTCCGCCGTAGCGGTGTCTCCGGCGCCGGAGACGTTCCGGGAGTCGATCGCGCGGGCGGCGTACGAGGAGGCGGGGGTGGGCCCCGAGGATCTGTCCCTCGCGGAGGTCTACGACCTGTCCACCGCCCTGGAGTTGCAGTGGTACGAGGATCTCGGGCTGTGCGGTGCGGGCGAGGCCGTGAAGCTGCTGCGGGACGGCTCGACGGCGCCGGGCGGCCGGATACCCGTGAATCCGAGCGGCGGTCTGGCGTCCTTCGGGGAGGCGGTCCCCGCCCAGGCCATAGCTCAGGTGTGCGAGCTGACGTGGCAGCTGCGTGGGGCCGCGGGCGACCGGCAGATCCCGGGAGCCCGGGTGGGCATGGCGGTGAACCAGGGGCTGTTCGGGCACGGGTCCGCGGTGGTCGCGGTGCGGTGAGGGGCCGGGCCGGCTCCGGTGCGTGACCGTGGCGCGGCCGATCCCCGCCCGACTCCAGCACGTGGCGGAGAGGCGGGGCGGTCCCGGCCTGACGTCGGTGCGTGACCGTGACGCGTGGCCGGTCGATCCCGCTCCGGCCCCCTACCGGAGCGAAGGACGCGGTCGGCCGCCTACGCGGGCGGTGGCGGACCTGGGCAGAGGGTGAGATTCTTCTGTCACGAGGTCGGCGGAAGCCATCCGTACGAGCTTCAAGTGAGCCATGGTCAGTGGCCACTGTCCGGCTCGGCAGGAGCTGTCCTGCCTGTCGATCCGTGCAGGGCCCCGTCGTTCGTCCCGTACCCGAGCGGGCGTGCCGCGGGCCGGGTCCGTGACGGTCCGTGAGCCGTCGGCACGCCCCACAACCGCCGGCGTCCGCAACCTTGACGCCCCTCGGACGCCGGTGAACACTTCCCGGTGTCAGCCGACATCGCCCCATATTTTGTCGGCGTATCCACGCAGCGCGCCGCGCGGTTGCGCCCGTATCAAGGCCCCTTCCCCCACTGGCGACTCGGTTGCGACGGCACGCTCGTCACGGACGCCGGACGGGGCGCGGGACACGCCCCGCCTCCGGCTGAAGTCGCCAAGGGAACGCACCCCGCACGGAGAAACCGGGGCCGATCGTCCCGGCCAGGCCTAGGAGCCGCCATGAGCAATGGAGACATCTTCGTCGGTGAGGTCATAGGCACCGCGATCCTGATCCTCTTCGGCGCCGGCGTGGTCGCCGCCGTCGTACTCAACTACTCGAAGGCGAAGGACGGTGGCTGGATCGTCATCGCGTTCGGATGGGGTTTCGCCGTCATGGCGGGGGCGTACACCGCCGCCCCGCTGTCCGGAGGCCATCTCAATCCGGCCGTGACCCTGGGGATCGCCATCGACACGGGCGACTGGGACAAGGTGCCCCTGTACATCGCGGGCCAGATGGTGGGCGCGATGCTGGGGGCGGTGCTGTGCTGGCTGGTCTACTTCGCGCAGTTCCAGGCCAACGCCGACAAGGACATCGCACAACCGACGCTGGGGATCTTCTCCACGGCGCCGGCGATCCGGCATCCCGTGGCGAACCTGATCACGGAGATCATCGCGACCATCGGGCTGGTGCTGCCGATCCTGGCATTCGGTCTGACGAAGGGACTGGTCCTTTCCGGGACCGGCATCCTGATCGTCTCGTTCCTGGTGGTCGGCATCGGTCTGTCGCTCGGCGGTCCCACGGGATACGCGATCAATCCGGCCCGTGACCTGGGCCCGCGCATCATCCACGCCCTGCTGCCCATCCCCAACAAGGGGACGTCGGACTGGGGCTACGCGTGGATTCCGGTGGTCGGACCGCTGATCGGCGGGGCGCTGTCGGGGCTCATCTTCAACGCAGCTTTCTGACGGAAACGACGAAGGGGACGTCATGACGGACAAGTTCGTCGCCGCTATCGATCAGGGCACCACCTCCAGCCGCTGCATCGTCTTCAACCACGACGGCGCCATCGTCGCCGTCGACCAGCGGGAGCACCGGCAGATCTTCCCGAAGCCCGGCTGGGTGGAGCACGACGCGACCGAGATCTGGTCCAAGGTGCAGGCGGTCGTCGCCGGCGCGCTCGCCAAGGCGGGGCTGAAGGCTCACCAGCTCAGCGCGCTGGGCATCACCAACCAGCGCGAGACGACCGTCCTGTGGGACCGCGCGACGGGCAAGCCGGTGCACAACGCCATCGTGTGGCAGGACACGCGCACGGCCCAGCTGTGCCAGCAGCTGGGCGGCGCGGAGGGACAGGACCGTTTCCGCGAGCAGACCGGTCTGCCGCTGGCCAGCTACTTCTCCGGGCCAAAGGCGGCCTGGCTGCTGGACAACGTGCCCGGTCTGCGGGACCGGGCCGAGCGCGGGGAGATCGCCTTCGGCACGATCGACTCGTGGTTGATCTACAACCTCACCGGCGGCACCGACGGCGGGAAGCACGTCACCGACGTGACGAACGCCGGGCGCACCATGCTGATGAATCTGCAGACCCTGCAGTGGGACCCGTCGATCCTGTCGGCCATGAACGTCCCCGAGGCGATGCTGCCGGAGATCAAGTCGTCCTCCGAGGTGTACGGCACGGCCGTCGGGCAGCTCGCCGGGGTGCCGGTCGCCTCCGCGCTCGGCGACCAGCAGGCGGCCGTGTTCGGGCAGGCCTGCTACGACGTCGGCAGCGCGAAGAACACCTACGGCACCGGCAGCTTCCTGCTGCTCAACACCGGCAACCGCCCGGTGCCGTCGAAGAGCGGGCTGCTGACGACCATGGGATACAAGATCGGCAGCGAGGCGCCGGTGTACTGCCTGGAGGGCGCGATCGCCATCACGGGCGCGCTGGTCCAGTGGTTCCGCGACCAGCTCGGCATCATCCGTACCGCCGACGACATCGAGCCGCTGGCGGCGAGCGTCGAGGACAACGGCGGCGCGTACATCGTGCCCGCCTTCTCCGGGCTCTTCGCGCCGTACTGGCGTTCGGACGCACGCGGTGTCGTCACCGGTCTGACCCGGTATGTCACCAAGGCCCATCTGGCCCGGGCGGTGCTGGAGGCGACGAGCTGGCAGACCCGCGAGGTCGTGGACGCCATGGTCCAGGACTCCGGGGTGCACATCACCAGCCTGAAGGTCGACGGCGGCATGACGAAGAACAACCTGCTCATGCAGCACCAGGCCGATGTGCTGGACGTGCCGGTGATCCGGCCGAAGATCTCGGAGACGACCTGCCTGGGTGCCGCGTACGCGGCGGGGCTGGCGACCGGCGTGTGGAACGACCTGGACGAACTGAAGGCTCACTGGGCGAAGGACGCCGAGTGGACGCCGTCCATGTCGGCCGAGGAGCGGGACCGCGAGTACCACAACTGGCGCAAGGCGGTGGAGAAGAGCTTCGGCTGGGAGGAGGACGGCGAGGGCTGAGGCCTGCGCTCCCGGGACCGGCCCTTCCCTATGGGGGTGCCGGTCCCGGTGTAAGGATCCCCGGACGGGGCACACGCGTGTTCGGGCCGCGCGAACCCACAGGCGCGCCGGCCCACGGGCCGCGGCCCGTACCCCGGTCGGCGGGGGTACGGGCCGCGGCCCTCGTCGGTTCGACGGCGGGCTCAGGTGGTGACGGCCTGGCGGCGCTCCGCCTGGAACGCCATGGCGTGCTGTACGACCCCGATCAGAACCTCCTTGACCGACTCACGGTCCCGGGCGTCGCACAGCAGCAGCGGGACGTCCGGATCGAGGTCGAGGGCCTGCCGTACGTCGTCCGCGGGGTAACGGGCGGCTCCCTCGAAGCAGTTGACGGCGACGACGAAGGGGATGGCGCGCCGCTCGAAGTAGTCGACGGCCGCGAAGCAGTCCTGGAGGCGGCGGGTGTCGGCCAGGACGACGGCTCCGAGCGCCCCCTCGGACAGCTCGTCCCACATGAACCAGAACCGTTCCTGCCCGGGTGTGCCGAAGAGGTACAACACCAGGTCCTCGCGCAGGGTGATCCGGCCGAAGTCCATGGCCACCGTGGTGGTGCGCTTCCCCTCGACTCCGCTCGTGTCGTCGACCGGCCGTCCGGCCTCGGTGAGCAGCTCCTCGGTGCGCAGCGGCCGGATCTCACTGACCGCGCCGACGAGCGTGGTCTTGCCCACGCCGAAGCCGCCGGCCACGAGGATCTTGAGCGTGACGGGCTCGACCGGAGGCTTCCCGCGCTCAGAACGCCCGAAGATCATCGATCTCTTCTCCTGCTTGATGGGGGTCGCGCGGCGGTGGGCCGTAGCCTCCGCCGCCGGGGGTTTCGATGACGAGTACGTCGCCGGGGCCGACGTCGGCCGAGTCGCTTCCGGCCAGTGTGGTCACGGTGCCGTCCGCGTGTTCGACGCGGTTGCCGCCGAGGGCGCCGGGGGCGCCGCCCACCATGCCGTACGGCGGCACCCTGCGGTGCTGGGACAGCGTCGAGACGGTCATGGGTTCGAGAAAGCGGATGCGGCGGACGGCGCCGTCTCCGCCGCGCCACCGTCCGGCGCCGCCGCTGCCGGGCCGTACGGCGAACTCGTCGAGCCGTACGGGCAGCCGCCACTCCAGCACCTCGGGGTCGGTGAGGCGGGAGTTGGTCATATGGGTCTGGACGACGGGGGCGCCGGGGAAGCCGTCGCCCGCGCCGGAGCCGGAGGCCACCGTCTCGTAGTACTGGTGGTGTTCGTTGCCGAAGGTGACGTTGTTCATGGTCCCGGAGCCCTCGGCCTGGACGCGGAGTGCGGCGTACAGGGCGCCGGTGATCGCCTGGGAGGTCTCCACGTTGCCCGCGACGACGGCGGCCGGGGGTTCCGGGGCGAGCATGGAGCCGGCCGGTACGACGATACGCAGGGGGCGCAGGCAGCCGTCGTTGAGGGGGATGTCGTCGGCGACCAGGGTGCGGAAGACGTACAGGACCGCGGCGTTGACGACCGCGAAGGGGGCGTTGAAGTTGCTGGTCAGCTGGGGGGACGTACCGGTGAAGTCGACGGTTGCGGTGCGGTGGACGCGGTCGACGCGCACGCTGACGCGGATGACGGCGCCGGAGTCGGTCTCGTAGGAGTACTCGCCGTCGTCCAGGGCGTCGATGACGCGGCGGACGGCTTCCTCGGCGTTGTCCTGGACGTGCCGCATGTAGGCCTGGACGACGTCGAGGCCGAAGTCGTCGATCATGCGGGCGACTTCGTCGGCGCCCTTCCGGTTGGCCGCGATCTGGGCCCGCAGGTCGGCGAGGTTGGTCCTGGGGTTGCGGGAGGGGTACGGCGCCTCGGTGAGCAGGCGGAGGGTCTCCGCCTCGCGGAAGCGGCCTTTCTCGGCGAGCAGCCAGTTGTCGAAGAGGACGCCCTCCTCGTCGATGGTGCGGCTGTTCGCCGGCATCGAGCCCGGGGCGATGCCGCCGATCTCCGCGTGGTGGCCGCGCGAGGCGACGTAGAAGAGGATGCGCTGTTCACCCTCCGTGTCAGCCGCCGGGTCGGTGCCGAAGACCGGGGTGATCACGGTGACGTCGGGGAGGTGGGTGCCGCCGTGGTACGGGTCGTTGACGGCGTAGGTGTCGCCCGGACGCATGTCGGCGCCGCGGCGGCGGTTGACCTCTTTGACGCTCGTGCCCATGGATCCCAGGTGGACGGGGATGTGCGGGGCGTTGGCCACCAGGTTCCCGTCGGGGTCGAAGAGCGCGCAGGAGAAGTCCAGGCGCTCCTTGATGTTGACGGACTGGGCGGTGGATTCGAGGCGGGCGCCCATCTGCTCCGCGATGGACATGAAGAGGTTGTTGAAGACCTCGAGCAGAACCGGGTCGGCTTTTGTGTCCAGATCGGAACTCTCCGTGACCGCCACGCGTTCCATGACCAGATGCCCGTCGTCGGACGTCCCGGCCCGCCAGCCGTCGTCGACGACGGTCGTCGCACCCGACTCGGCGATGATCGCCGGGCCGGTGACCAGGGCCCCGGGAGCCAGCTGTTCCCGGCGGTGCAGGGGGACGTCACGCCAGGTGCCGCCTGTGTGGAGGGGGACGGTGCGCGGGCCCTCCGGGCTGCCCTCGGGGGCGGTGGAGCGGGACGCGAGAGCGGACAGATCGGGGGGTTCGGTGATGCCGGTGGCTTCGACGGAGAGGGCTTCGACGACGATCGGGCGGTCGAGCGTGAAGGAGTACGTGGCGCGATGACGTTCTTCGAAGGCCCGCCGCATGGTGTCGGGGTCGGTGAGTTCGACGGTGAGGGCGGTGTCGGTGCCGTCGTAGCGCAGTTGGGCGCGGCGGGTGACCCGGATGCGGTCGGCGGGGACGTCCTCGTCGAGGAGTTCGGCGCGCGCCGCAGCCTCCAGGTCGTCCGCCGTCTTGTGGACGCCGCCCATCGACGCGGGCTCCAGCGGTGCCTCGACCGACTGTTCCCGCATCGCCGCGGTGTCGGCGAGGCCGATGCCGAGCGCGGAGAGGACACCGGCCATGGGTGGTACGAGGACGGTCCGGATGCCGAGGGAGTCCGCCACCTTGCAGGCGTGCTGGCCGCCGGCGCCGCCGAAGGTGGTGAGGGCGTAGCGGGTGACGTCGTGCCCCTTCTGGACGGAGATCCGCTTCACGGCGTTGCCGATGTTGGCGACCGCGATCTGCAGGTAGCCCTCGGCGACCTGCTCGGGGGTGCGGTCGTCGCCGGTGCTCTCCCGGATCTCGGCGGCGAGCGCGGTGAAGCGTTCCCGGACGAGGTCGGCGTCGAGCGGCTGGTCGCCCCGGGGGCCGAACACGGCGGGGAAGTGGGCGGGCTGGATACGGCCGAGCATGACGTTGGCGTCGGTGACGGTGAGCGGGCCGCCGCCCCGGTAGCAGGCGGGTCCCGGGTCCGCGCCCGCCGAGTCCGGCCCTACCCGGTAGCGCGATCCGTCGAAGTGCAGCACCGAGCCGCCGCCCGCCGCGACGGTGTGGATGTCGAGCATGGGGGCACGCAGGCGTACCCCGGCGATCTGGGTGGTGAAGACGCGCTCGTAGTCGCCGGCGAAGTGGGAGACGTCGGTGGAGGTGCCGCCCATGTCGAAGCCGATGACCCGGTCGTACCCGGCGAGCTGCGACATCCGGGCCATGCCGACGATGCCGCCCGCCGGACCGGAGAGGATGGCGTCCTTGCCGCGGAACTGCCCTGCTTCGGCGAGACCGCCGTTGGACTGCATGAACATCAGCCGTACGCCGTGGAGTTCGTCGGCGACCTGCTGG
Source organism: Streptomyces nigra (assembly GCF_003074055.1). NCBI lineage: Bacteria > Bacillati > Actinomycetota > Actinomycetes > Kitasatosporales > Streptomycetaceae > Streptomyces > Streptomyces nigra. Next base: position 1,093,087 of record NZ_CP029043.1, read on the forward strand.
ACATAGCGGCGCAGGACGGGCGACAGGTAGGCGTCGACGACGGCCGTGTCCCCGCGGGGCACGAGCTTCATCAGCGGGCTGACCTCGCTGGACAGCGAGATCTGCGGGAAGCCGATGTGCTTGGCGAGCCGGCCGACGGCCTGTTCGTGCCCGGGGTGCAGATGGCTGTGCAGGCAGACCACGGCGACGGCCCGGATGCCGTCGTCGTACGCCTCCTGGAGCGGGCCGGCGAGTGCCTCCAGATCGGGAGGGCACAGGACGGTCCCGTCGGCCGCGATACGTTCGTCGACCTCGACGACCCGCTCGTACAGCAGCTCGGGGAGGTCGATGCGGCGGGCGAAGATGTGGGGGCGGTTCTGGTAGGCGATGCGCAGGGCGTCGCGGAAGCCCCGGGTGATCACCAGCAGGGTGCGCTCGCCCCTGCGTTCGAGGAGGGCGTTGGTGGCGACCGTCGTGCCCATGCGGACGGCTTCGACGGGGGCGGTGGAGCCGTCGAGCAGCTCGCGGACGCCCGCGACCGCCGCGTCCGCGTAGCGGGCGGGGTTCTCCGACAGGAGCTTGTGGGTGAGCAGCCGGCCGTCCGGGCGGCGCGCGACGATGTCCGTGAAGGTGCCGCCCCGGTCGACCCAGAACTGCCAGGCTGTCACGTCTCTACCCCGCTTCCGCGCCGCTCACAGCGCCCGCAGGCCGTCGATCACGTCGCGCAGAATACTCTCGTCGACCATCTCGGCCGGTGGTACGGGGCGGTTCACATGGACGAATTCCGCGTCCACGAGGTCGCCGACGAGGACCCGCACCACGCCGACGGGCAGGTCGAGCTCGGCGGAGAGCTCGGCGACGGACTGCGGGGCCTCACGGCACAGTCCGACGATCTCCACGTGTTCCGGGGAGAGCGACGCGTCGGATTCCGGGTCGCCCGTGTGCGGTTCCGTGATGACGACCGCGATCAGGTCGAGGCGGTGCTGGGCCGCACTCGTGGTGCGGCCGCGTGTCATCGCGTAGGGGCGGACGACCGGTCCGGCCTCGTCGTCGAACCAGTGGCTTCTTCCCTGACCGTCAGCGCTCATGCCTTCCCACTACCCGCCCGAGGACAGTTCGGTGCGCGGTGCGGTCCCCAGATGCACGCCGACCCGCTTCACGAGGAGCGTCATCTCGTAGGCGACCTGGCCGACGTCGGAGTCGGCGTCGGAGAGCACCGCGAGGCAGCTGCCGTCACCGGCGGCCGTCACGAACAGGAAGGCGTCGTCGAGCTCGACGACGGTCTGCCGGACGCTGCCGGCCTCGAAGTGCCGGCCCACGCCCTTGGCGAGGCTGTGGAACCCGGAGGCGACGGCGGCCAGGTGCTCGCTGTCCTCGCGGGTCAGGTCCTTCGACGCGCCGGTCGGCAGGCCGTCTCCGGAGAGTACGACGGCCTTGCGGATGCTCGCGACCCGGTCCACCAGGTCGTCGAGGAGCCAGTTCAGCTCGCCGTTCTGGGTGGTCGTGGCGTGGTCGGTCGCCTTTGGTGCGGTCATCGACCGTCCCCCTCTGTCGTTCCCTGTGGTGCTGTGCCGCCCGGGGCGGTGTCGTCGCCCGCGGCGTTCTCCTTGCGGCCCCGCTGCCAGCCGCGCTGGAGTGAGGCCATACGGCTGCGTACCTCGTCCGCGTCCCGTTCGCCGGGGTCCGGCGCCGCGGGGCGGGGGGCGGCCGCCTTCTTGAGCTGGGGCGCCAGGCTGGCCTGCCGGACCCGCCGGGGCAGCGCGCCCGTGTCGGCTTCGGGCGGCTGCGGGGCGGTGGTCCGGCCCTGGGTGGTGTCGTCCGGTCCCGCGGCCGCGATCTCGGGGCGCCGGGCCCGTCCGGTCAGGGCGGCGGGCTCGCGCGCGCCGGTGTCGGGTCCGGCGGTGCGCGGTGCTTCGGAGTCGAAGCGGGCGGATCCGCCGGAGCGGGCGGAGTCGGTGAGACGCGAGGAGTCGGTGGGGCCACCGGGCCGCTGCGGTTCCGTGGCACCGGCGATGCCGCGCCGCGGGCCCGTGCCACGGCGCCGGGTGGGCAGCGGGGCGGGGCCGTCGGACGGCGGGCGGCTCGGACCGTACGAGGAGTCCGTCTCGGTCTTGTCCAGGCGTGGCCGGTGGTCGCTGACGGGGCGTCCGTGCGAGCTGACCAGCTTGGGGGTCCGGCGCCGGGGCAGCGGGACCGGGGCGTTCGGGTCGTCCTCGCCGTCCGAGGCGTCGTGGACGCCGGTGACGGGACCACGTTCCCCGCGCCGGCTCGCCGGGTCGTCGTCGGAGTGGCCGAAGGCGCGCCGGGGGTGGAAGAGGCCGCCGCGCTCGCCGTCCTCCTCGTCGAGGGGGTCCGGGAAGTCGCTGAGGGCGTCGAGATCGACGGGGGCCTCCAACTCCACGGGGCCGTCGAGGAGCGCCGCCGGCAGGCCCGGAGAGCGGGCCGGGACCTTGGAGAGCGCGGCTCGCCGCGACTCCTCCAGTTCGGCCTCCTTCGAGGGGGTGGGGCGGTCCAGGCGGAAGCCGATGCCGTTGGTGTCCGGGACGTCGTCGGTGAGGAGCGCGTCCGGGATGAAGACGACGGCGGTGGTGCCGCCGTACGGCGAGGGCTGGAGCGAGACCCGGACGTTCTGCCGCTGGGCGAGCCGGCTGACCACGAAGAGACCGAGCCGGTCGGTGTCCGACAGTTCGAACTCAGGGGTCTCGGCGAGCCGGAGGTTGGCGTCGAGCAGGGCGTCGGCGGCCATACCGAGGCCGCGGTCGTGGATCTCCAGGGTGAAGCCGTTGGCGACGCGTTCGCCGTGGACCTGGACGGCGGTGTGCGGCGGGGAGAACACGGTGGCGTTCTCGAGGAGTTCGGCGACGAGGTGGGTGAGGTCGGCGACGGCCGGTCCGGTGACGGCGACGCGGGGCAGCCGGCGTACCTCGATGCGCTCGTAGTCCTCGACCTCGGCGACGGCGGCGCGTACGACGTCCATGAGCTGGACGGGTTTGCGCCACTGCCGGGACGGGGCGGCGCCGGAGAGGATGACCAGGCCCTCGGCGTGTCGGCGCATACGCGTGGTCAGGTGGTCCAGCCGGAACAGGTCGGCGAGTTCGTCGGTGTCCTCGGTCCGGCGTTCCATGGTGTCGAGGAGGGTGAGCTGCTTGTGCAGCAGGACCTGGCTGCGGCGGGCGAGGTTGACGAAGACCTCGGAGACGCCGGCGCGCAGCTCGGCCTGCTTGACGGCGGCCTCGACGGCGGCCCGCTGGAGGGTGTTGAGGGCCTGGCCGACGTCGCCGATCTCGTTCTTGTCGTAGGCGAGGCGCGGGACCTCGGTCTCGACGTCGACCTGTTCGCCGGCGGACAGCCGGCGCATCACGCTGGGCAGCCGGACCCCGGAGGCCTCGTGGGCGTCGAGGCGCAGCTGCCGCAGGTCGCGGACGAGGCCGCGGCCGATCCGGACGGACAGGAACAGCGAGAACAGCACGGCGAGAAGCCCGAGGACACCGGCGACGACGGCCTTCACGATGACGCCCATCGCGACGGGGCGGACGCGGTCCTGGTAGCGGTCGCCGGCCTCGTCGTTGAGCTTGCCGAGCTCTTCCAGCACATCGCCGGCGGCGGTGTCCCAGTCCTGGGCGTCCACGGTGCTGGGGCGTCCGGGCTGGGAGAAGATGACGGACTGTTCGGCGACCCGGAGCGGGGCGGTGAGGCCGTTCTTCCAGAAGTGCTCGTAGCGCTGGCGCTCGGCCGAGGGCAGGTCGGTGAGGCTCAGGTCGTACATCAGGGTGCGCTGGGCTATGAGATCGGAGACGTCGCGGATCTCGTCGCGGGTGAGCCGGCCGACCACGAGGGCGGAGCTGAGCAACGCGTCCTCGCGGGAGAGCAGTTCGCGGGCGCGCGTGATGTTGAGGAGGGCGCGGGCCTCCTTGTCCATGGCGACGTTGTCGATGCCGTCGAGGGAGGCGAGGAGGGCGTAGCAGGGGTCGACGAGGAGGTTGTACTGGTGGAGGGCCTCGGCGCGCTTCACCGTGCCGTCCTCGACGCTGCGGCGCAGCGGCCCGATGCCGTCGAAGGCGTCCAGCATGGTGGTGAGGCGCTGGGTGTCCCCGGCGTCCAGGCCGTCGCGGACGTCGGGGTCCTTGGCGTTCCTGCGGATCTCGGCGACGGCGGTGTCGGTGGCGCTGCGGCTCTCCCGCAGGGCGGACAGGGCGTCCGAGGCGCGGCGGTCGGCGAGGTAGACGAGGGCCTGCCGGCGCTCCTGCTGGATGACGCGGACGGCGTCCTCGGTGGAGTAGCCGATCTTCTCGACGAGGGAGGAGACCGTGAACAGCTGGGTCACCTCTCGCCCGGTGAGTACCGTGGCGAATCCCCAGATGGCGGTCAGGGACACCAGCGGCACGAGAAGCAGCGCCACCATTTTCCGGCGGATCGACTTCCCGCGAAAGCGCATGGCCTCCCCCAGCTCGGTCCCCCTGCCGACCAGGGGGCACACCTGTGCGTCAACAATGGGCGCGAGCCTACTACCGACGCACTGGTAACTCGAAGAGACATCCGGAGCCTGAACTTCCGCACGGGTGACGAGACATGGCGAGTTGTCCGGGCATTACGGGAATTACCTCCAGCAAACGCCGGGCGCCCCGGTGAGGCGTTCCGGCCCGCCTCGTCGGCCAGTTGGCCGGAAATCTCTCTCCAGCGGGAATCTTCACGAGGTGTCGATCGTCCTTATCCATGGGAAATGGGGGCGGATTGGACCACGAGAGCCGCATCCTGCCCCCCGGCCGCGTAAAACAGCGCAAGCCGGGCAGTCGCTGAGGGGCTGGGTCTTGGGTTGCGGGCGAGCGGTCCGCGGACGGTGGGGAGTGACACGGTGACGGTTACGGCGGAGCAGCGCGAGGTGTCCCGGGGCAGCGCTGCGGTGCACCGCGTGCGGCGGGAGCCCGGGGTACGGGATCGCGACATTCCGGTGGGCGACGGAGAGCGCGCCGAACGTGATGAGAGGCCGTACTGCCGGCCGCTGTGGGTGGAGGACCCGGCGCCGCGGCGGCGGATGCCCGATCCGGTGCGGACGGCCGCGGTGCGGGCGGTGCTCATCGTCTCCGTGACGCTGATCCAGGCGATGGTGGCGTTCCTGTGCACCCTGGCGGGGTCCTGGCTGGCCTTTCCGATGGTCATCAGCAGTGTGGTCAGTGTCGTCGTGGCGACCTGGGCCGCCCTCGACGTCTGGGTGACCCGGCAGGTGTGGAACCAGCGGCACGGTGTGGTGTCGACGCCCGCCAGCACGGCCCGGTCCCTGCGGCGTGAGCGGCGTGCGGCCCGGCGGCAGGCGCGGTCGGCCGAGCGGGCCCAGGCGCGCATACGCAGGCGGGCCGGGGCGGGACAGCTGTCGCACCCCTGACGCCCGCCGGCCACCGGGCCGGTCGCCCGAGCGCTCCCCCGGCTCCGTCGAAGAGCCGAGGCATGCCTCCCGCACCTTGTTTCAGGGCAGCGCGACTCACACCCCCTGGGTGTCCACGGGCGCGGGCCGCTTGAACATCCGGGTGGCCGTGATCTCGCTGTGCCCCGCCTCGCCCGCCTGCTGCTGCGGCAGTCCGGGACGCAGATGCTCCTCCACGCTGATGTACTTCAGGCCGGCCCTGAGATCGGCGTCGTTGCGCAGCCGGATCACGAGCGGGAACTCCGCGAGGGCCGTCGTGTCGAACAGGCCGGTGGTGTAGAGCAGTTGGACGCCGAGCGCGTCGGACACGGCGCGCTGGAGTTCCAGCAGATACGTGGCGTTGGCCCGTCCGATGGGGTTGTCCAGGAAGAGCGTGCCGGCGTGCCGGTGCTTGTCCCGGCCCCGGTCGTTGGACCGCAGGGCGGCCATGGTGCAGTACAGCGCGATGGCCGCCGTGAGCAGCTGGCCTCCGGAGAACACGTCGCCCATCTGCCCGACGGGCACCCGCTCGGCGCGCAGCACGGCGTCCGGCTTGAGGATCTCGACGGCGACGCCCTTCGGCTGGAGCGCGGCGGCGACACCCCGCAGAAGCAAAGACATCCCGTCCCGGCGCAGGTCGGAGTTCTTCTTCACGGCGGCCCGGGTCGCCTCGTCGATGACTTCGCCCAGCCGTTCGGTGAGGGTGGCCTGGTCTGGCTCCTCGAAGCGGATGCGCAGGAACTCCTGCCCGGACCACTCGCCGAGCCCCTCGGGCAGCCGGGACAGCCGCTGGGCCGACCGCAGGGTCGCCAGGGCCGACTCCACGAGGCCGCGCAGACGGTCGACGATCGAGTCGCGGTTGCGCTCCAGCTGGGCCAGTTCGTCGGTGAGCACGCGCAGCCGGGGGGCGAAGGCGTCCGCCCACTTCTGGGCGTGCTCGGGGAGCGCGGAGGCGGGCAGCTCGCGGATCTGCTGGCGGGCCGGGGTGCGGACCTGCTCGTAGCGGGTGGAGTTGGCGTGCCGGACGAGGACGTCGCCGGCCTCGCGCACTCCGGCCTCGGCGGCGGAGAGGTCGGCGGCGCAGCCGCGCAGCGACCGGCGGGCCTCGGCTGCGGACCGCCGGGCCTCCTCCAGGCTTCCGGGATAGGGCTCGACGGCCTCCTGCTCCTCGTCGGAGGTGTGCTCGCGCAACAGATCGCGCAGCATCGCGGCGATCTCGTCGAACCCGCCCGCCGCGTCCTCGGCGGCGCGATGGGCGTCCAGGAACTCCGTGTGCGCGTCGCGTGCCTGGGTGAGGGCCTCCGTGTGCGAGGCGAGTTCGGTGGTCGCCGTGCGCAGCAGGGACTGGGCGTGTTCGGCGTCGCGCGGTCGCAGCTCCTCCGGCAGCTCGGTGTGCGCCTCGCCCTCCTGAGGGGCGTGGCGCTCGGCCTCGCCGCGCAGCCGGCCCAGCTGCTCGCTGGCGCCGGACATCCGGGTCTCCAGGAGCTGGACCAGCTCCTCCGCGCGCGAGACGGCCGCCTGCCTGGACGGGCCGTCGGAGCCGTCCGGTGATTCGAGGAGCTGTTCGGCCCGGGTGCGGACCTTGTTGCTCAGCCGGTCCAGCTCGGCGCGGGCCGCGCTCTCGTCGCTCTCCGCGCGGGCCTGCTCAGCGCGCAGGTCGGCGCCGACGCCGACCTTCTCGTACACCTGGGATGCGGCCCGGTACGCCTCGCGCAGCGCCGGCAGGGAGGCCTTCGGGGAGTCCGCGTCGCCGTCCGGTACGTCGTCGGGGGCGCCGGCGATCTCGGAGCGCTCGGCGCGCAGGGCGCGGGCGGTGCGGCGGGCGTCGTCGGCGGCGCGCTGGGCGGCGCGGCGGTCCTCGTCGGCGGCGCGGGCACGCTCCAGACAGGACTGGGCGCGTGCTTCGGACTCGGCGGCCTCGTCGGCGAGTTCCCGCAGCCGGACCTGCCAGCCGGCCCGTTCGCGCAGCCGGAAGGCGAGGCCCGCCAGAGCGTCGGCGGCGCGCCGCGCCTTCTGCGCGGCCTCCTGGCGTTCGTCGCGGACGGCCGCGGCTTCGGCGGCGGCCTCGTCGGCCTCGGCGCGTACGCTCCGGGCCTCGGCCAGCTCCGCCTCGGACTCCTCGGCGAACGCACGCGCGTCCCGGGCGGCCTGGGCCAGTTCCACGAGCCGGCCGGCCGGGCAGCCGGTGCGCCAGGAGGCCAGGCGTGCCGCGAGCTCCCGGTCCTTGCCGAGGCGGGCGGCGAGGCCGCGGATCTCCTCGTCGCGCTCGGTCGCCCGGGCCCGCAGCGCCTGGCGTTCCTCGTCGGCGGCGTGCTCGTCGTGCATGGCCGGGTTCGGCGGGACGAGGAAGACGTCCGTGTCCGGCGCGTCGGCGGCCGGGGTGGGGGCGAGCAGCGCGGCGGCGGTGCCGACGGCGACGGTGGACCGGGGCAGCAGCGCGGCGTCGGCCAGCGCCTCGCGGGCCCGGGCATGGGTGCCGGGGTCGGTGATGATCACGCCGTCGACGAGTTCGGGGCGGGCGGCGAGCACCCGTGCGTGGTCGACGGGGTCGACGGCCTGGGCGAGGTAGCGCCAGCCCGGCAGCGCGGGGATGCCCTGTTCGCCGAGGAACTCCACCGTGGCCAGGACGTCCGGGCCGGGCGGGAGCAGTCCGCCGTCACCGAGCGCGCCGAGGATGCGGGCGTCGTCGGCGGCGGCCGTCCGTAGGTCGAAGAGCTGACGCTCGGCGGCGGAGACGGCGTCGTCGAGCAGTTCGCGCAGTTCGTCGGCGAACCGGTCGAGGTCCTCCGGCGTGAGCGCGCCGTCCACGCCGCCGCCCGCGTCCGTGCGCGCCTTCGCGGCGGCCTGGTCGCCCGCGCGCGGGGCGGGTACCGAGCCGCGCCGGGGGCCCGAGTCGCCGGAGAGGCCGAGGAGTTCGACCAGGCGCTCCTCGGCGGCGAGGCTCTCGGCGAGACGGCGTTCGGCGTCGTAGGCACGCTCCGCGGCCAGGGCGGCATCGGCCGCGCGGGCCGCCGTCAGCTCGGCGCGGGACTCCGTGGAGGCCGCCTCGCGCGCGTGCTCCGAGGCACGGCGGGATGCCTCGCGGGCGGTGTCCCAGGCGGCGACGGCGGTCTTCTCGGCGTCGCTCGCCGCGAGCGCGGCACGGGCCGGATCGGCGTCGGGTGCGCTGTCGTCGAGCCAGCCCGCGCGGACGGCCTCGGCGGTCTCCTGCTCGACCTCGGTCAGCCGCTGCCGCAGATGCCCGGCCTCGCTGCGGGCGCGCTGCGCCTCGGTGGCGGCGGCCGTGGAGTCGCGGTGGGCGGACTCGCCGGCCTCCTGGAGCGCGGCGGAGCGCTCCTCGCCCTCGTTGGCCTGCGCCTCGGCGCGCTCGGCGGCCGCGTGCAGGGCCCGTACGAGGTCGACGGCGGCCTTGGCGCGGGCGGCGAGCGCGGGGGCCGCGTCGCGTTCGGCCTCCTGGATGGCGGCGGCCACGCGCGCCACCCGGTCGGCGGCGGCGCGATGCCGCAGGACGACTTCGGCGGCCTGCCAGGCGGCGTGCAGGGTGCGCGCGTCGGCCAGCTCGCGCTTCTGCGCGGCGGCGGACTTCTCGGCGGCGGCGAGCGCCAGCGAGGCGTGCCGGTAGGCGAGTTCGGCGGCGATCAGCGCGCTGCGCTCGCGCGCGGACTCGGCGTGGGTGACGGCGTGGGCGGCCTCGGTGACCCGCTGGGCGAGGTCGGCGGCCCGGACGCGTTCCCGCGTGCCCCGCGCGGAGAGGCGCCGGGCCAGGGCGCGGGTGCGGCGCTCGGCGCCGGCGTGGACGTCCCGCGCGCGGGTGCGCGTCTCGGCGGCATCGACGATCCGGCCGAGCAGGTCGACGGACCCGGCGGTGAAGTCCCGTTCGGCGATGAGCTCGGCGCGCCGGCCCAGCTTGTTGCCGAAACCGCTCACCAGGTCGGCGAGCCCGTCGGTGTCCCGGGTGTCGGTCACGGCCCGCAGCAGCAGGTCGGTGAAGTCGGAGTCCTTCTTGACCGCGAAGAGGCCGGCCGCCTCGCCCTCGTCTGCGTTCATCTCCCGCTGGTAGCGGAAGAGTTCGGGGTCGAGGCCCAGGTCACCGAGGTGCTCGATCCAGCGGTCGTGGATGTCCTCCCAGTGCACCTCCAGGTGCGGATACGCCTTGCCCGCCTCGGTCAGGGCGTCCCGGAAGCCCTTCATGGTGCGCCGACGGCCCTGTGCGCCGGACTGCCCCTCGCCCGGCGGGCGTACGGCGGTGGACTCGGCGACGGGGAGGTTGTCCAGGCTGAGACCAGGGCCGGGGCGGAAGGAGTACCAGGCCTCGGCGAACTTCCGCGGGTCGTTGGAGACCTGGCGGCCCCGCCACTCGCTGACCTTGCCGACCACCACGCACTCGCCGGTCAGGGTGTGCTGCCACTCCAGGGCGACATGCCCGCAGTCGTCGGCGAGCAGGAACTTGCGCAGCACTCCGGAGCTGGCGCCGCCCAGGGTGTTGCGGTGGCCCGGCAGCATCACCGAGAAGATCAGTTTGAGCAGGACCGACTTGCCGCCGCCGTTCTCCAGGAAGAGCACGCCCGCGGGGGCGGGGCGGCGCGGCGGGCCGACCGGCTCCTCCTCGAAGAACTCCGCCTGGGTGGGCGCGGGGTCGGGCACGGGCTCGCCCACACCGCGCAGGTCAAGCACGGTGTCGGCGTAGCGCGCACCGGCCGGTCCGATGGAGTAGAGGCGGACCCGGGACAGCTCGTACATGGCGGACTCTCGTAAGTCTTCGGCAGGTGGGGGAGGTCGGTGGGGCTCAGGCCGAGTGGAACGGCAGCCCGGCGTCGGCGACCAGGTCCAGGGCGTCGGTGTCCTCGGCGGGCAGCAGGGTAGGTGTGCCGTCGGTGACCGGGACGACGCCCAGCTCCAGCAGCTCGGTCATGGCGGCGCTGCCCGCCATGTCACGGACCTGGAGCTGGTAGCGGGCCGTGGTGCGGTAGGTGCCGCCATGGTCGTCGCCGGTGCGCTGGAGGAAGCCGGAGTCGGTGAGGAAGGCGACGGCCTTGCCGACGATGCCGGTGGTGGAACCGGCGAGCCGCCGGGCGTCCTTGGTGGCGCCGGTGGCGCTGCGTCTGATCCAGATGCGCCAGGCGGCCTCCAGGCCGGGGGCGTCCGTGGCGGGGTCGGTGTTCTCCCCCTGCTCCTCGGCGCGCTCCTCCAGCCGGCGGCAGGCCTGCCGGACGAAGGCGTCGACGCCGTTGACCGTGACGCGCCCGATGTAGCCGTCGTCGGCGAGGTCCTCGGGACGGGGGAACGCCATGGCGGCGACGGCGAGATGGGCCAGCCCGTGCAGGAAGCGGTCGCCGCCGTCGGCGGACGTCCGGCGGGCGTAGTCGCTCATGCGCACGGCGAACACCGAGTCCTCGGCGGCGGTGACCGCCATCCCCGCGCGCGGGGACACCTCCAGGACGACCAGACCCAGGCCCGTGGCGACGGCGTCGGCGAGCCGCGCGAAGGACGGGTCCTCGCGGTAGCGGCGCAGCAGTTCGGTGTACTCCTGGTCGCGCGCGGGCTGCAGCTTGGGCTGGAGCCCGAAGGAGACGAGCCGCGCCGCGTCGGCGGCGTCGGCGGGGGTGACGGCCGCGGGCGCCGTTGGCGCGGCGGCCTCCGGCTCACTCCGATCGACGTGCTCGGTCACGGTCGCGGCTCCTTGTGGGGGTGGTGCGGGGTCAGGCGGTGTACGGCGTCATGGCGGTGCGCGCCGGGGCCTCGGCGTGGGTACCGAGTCGCCCGGCGCCCGGTACGGCTCATGCCGCTTCCGTCCGGTCGGCGGCCATGCCGGCCGCGTCGAGCAGTGCCATGCCGACGATGAGGTCGGCGCCGCCGAACTCGGGGTCGTCCAGCTCGGTCCCGTCGTCCACGGCGAACAGCAGCTTCTCCTCGCCCTGGCGGTATGCCGTGCCCACCGGGGGGCTTGCGGCGTGCACGGCCAGCAGGGCGACCAGGTACGGCAGTTCGGGATCCTGGCGGCGCGCCTCGGCGAGCAGGCCGGACAGCCGGCGGGGGGCGTCGGCCGGCAGGTCGAGCAGTTCCATGGCGGCGGCGAGCTGCTCCTCGCTGAACCGGCTGTCGTCCGGTGTCGCGATGAGGTCCGGCTCGGGCATCTCTGCGCCCAGATGCTCCCGCTCCACGGGCGGGGTGAGCAGGATGTCGACGAGGTCGCCCAGCCGCACCGACACCGGCGTCCGCAGACCGGTGCCGTGCGCGAAGAAGGCGTCCGTGACCCGGACGGCCCGCTCCAGCGGCAGCGGCAGTAGGGGCGCGACGAGATGCCCGTACAGGTCCATGCCCGAGGTGGTCAGGGGCGTGGCGAAGGCCTGCCGGTCCTGCTCGGCGCGGAACAGCGGTCCGGCCTCCAGCAGCCGGGACTGGAGCTGGGTGTGCCGCCGGATGCAGTCCTTGACGATGTCGACCAGCTCGGCCGCGCGGCGCTTGTGCTCCGGGTCCTCGGTCTCGTCGCGGGCCTTGCGGATGTTGGTGAGGATCGCGTTCTCGTGGCGGTACCGGTCGGCGACGTGGTCGAGGGCCTCCGCGATCATGTCCGGGACGGCGTTCAGCCAGTCGACCGCCCGGACGTTGCGACGCGTGGCGTCCAGGGCGCGGCGCAGGGTCTCGGAGTACTGCACGGTGCGGTACCGGGCCTGCTCGGCGGCCAGCTGGGCGTCGGCGAGGCGCCCGCGGTTGATCAGCACCTCCAGCTTGACCTCGGCGGCGATCTGGGCGCTGGTGACGTCCGTGTCCAGGGCGCCGACCAAGACGTTGACGGCCTCGTCGGTCGTACGGAGGTACACGGTGCCGCCGGGCCCCGGGACCTCCTCGATCAGCTTGAAGTCGTAGTCACGGCGGACATAGCTGCCGTCCGGCGTGAACGTGCCGTACACGGCCCGGAAGCCGCGGTCGACGCTGCCGACGTTGATCAGGTTCTCCAGGACCCAGCGGGCCACCCGCTCGTGCTCGGCGACGGGGCGCCGCGGGGCCTGGGCGGCGATGCGCGGAATGAGTCTGGCGACTATCTGGTCGTGGTCGGCGCCCGTGTCGAAGTCCATGTTCAGGGTGACCAGGTCGATGGCGGCGAGGGCCACCTCGGCCATGCCGTACACCGAGTACTCGCCCGCCAGATTGGCCTTGCGGGCGTCGAGGTCGTGCAGCGGCGCGGTGCAGGCGAGCGCGCGCAGCCGCCGCGCCAGGCCCTCGTCGGCGGCCGGGCCCGGCGCGGGGCGCGGCCCCGCGCTGAGCTGGGGCGGAACGCGGTCCGTCGATGCAGGCGAAGTCACGGTGCACAGACTAGGTCCTAGGTCTGACAACGATCCAAACGGCACGGATCGCCTCCGGCGGGCGCGAGCCCCTCCGAGCGGCCCCGCGTCACGCCGTCCGCCCCCGGGAACCCCGCCTCAGGACCGATGGCGCCCGCCTCAGGACCGGGAACCCCGCCTGAGGACCGGCGACTCCGTCTGAGGACCGGCGACTCCGTCTGAAGACCGGGAGCCCCGCCTCGGGACCCGGAACCGGGAACCCGTCTCAGGGAACGATCTCCCCCTCCCCCACCCGCCGCCGGTACACCTCGACCACCCGCTCCAGGGAGTCGTCGAGGTAGACGGCGAGGATCCGCTCGGCCTCCGCCTTGTCGCCCGCCTCCAGCGCCTCCAGGAGCTGCTGGTTCCGGGCGAGGTAGGGCTCGTGCAGCCGGCGGGGGTCGTCCACGACGTGGAAGGCGAGCCGCAGCTCGGCGAAGACGCTGCGCATGAGCTCGTCGGTGCGTTCGCTGCCGGCCAGCGCGACCAGTTCGCGGTGGAAGTGGATGTTGGCCGTCCCCAGCGTTTTCCAGTCACCTTCGCGGACGGCACGCTGCCCCTCGGCGACGGCTTCGGCGGGCCCCTCCAGGGGGTACGGCGGCTCGCCGAGCCCGCGGACGACCGCGCACTCGACCAGGCGCCGGGTGCGGTAGATGTCCTCCACGTCCTCCACGGTCAGAACCCGGACGAACACCCCCCGGTTCAACTCGTGCACGAGCAGCCGTTCATGGGTGAGCAGGCGGAACGCCTCGCGCAGTGTGTTGCGGGACACACCGAGCGCCCCGCCGATGCTGTCCTCCGACAGCCGGGTCCCGGGCGGGAAGAAGCCTTCCGCGATACGGCTCCTGAGGATGTCCGAGACCCGTTCCGCCGTGCTCGTCCGCCCCAGGAGGGCACGGTCGTCGGCCAGTCCGCCCAACTGCTCTGCCATGCCCGGAATTCAACCGCAGTCAGGAGAACGAAACAACAGGGGTATTGAAGGATCGTTCAACGATCCTCTACCTTGCTGGTCACTGTTCGGGGCCACCCGATCCCGTTCAGAACAGTTCGCCCCTTTCATCCCAAATCCGCTCCCGCTCCCCTGAATCGCCGGCCCCCATCCCCCACACCCGGCACCACGGCGGGCCCCACCCGGCCCGCCCCCGTCCCCACCCACCCCTTCACTGCGAGGTGCCCATGAGCACTACCCCTCCACCGCAGACCTCGAAGACCGCTCCCCAGGACACCGCCCACCCCGCCACCCCCGCCCCGCAGACGGGCGCTGACGGCGCGTTCGGCTGGCTGCGCGACCTGGGACCGCGCGGACGCCGCGCCTTCGCGGGCGCTTTCGGCGGCTATGCCCTGGATTCGTACGACTACTTCACCCTGCCGCTCAGCATGGTGGCGCTCGCCGCGTACTTCGGTCTGGACAGCGGCCAGACCGGCCTCTTCACCACCGTCACCCTGGTCGTCTCCGCGATAGGCGGCGCCCTCGCGGGTGTGCTGGCCGACCGGATCGGCCGCGTCCGGGCCCTGATGCTCACGGTCGTCACCTACGCGGTGTTCACCGTGGCCTGCGGCTTCGCCCCCAGCTACGAGTGGCTCCTGGTCTTCCGCGCCCTCCAGGGCCTGGGCTTCGGCGGTGAGTGGGCGGTCGGCGCCATCCTGGTCGCCGAATACGCGAGCGCCCGCAACCGGGGCCGCACCCTCGGGGCGATCCAGAGCTCCTGGGCCGTCGGCTGGGCCCTCGCGGCGGTCATGTACACCCTGGTCTTCTCGTTCGTCGGGGACGACCTGGCGTGGCGCGTGATGTTCTGGACCGGCGCGCTGCCCGCGCTGCTCGTGATCTGGATGCGCCGGCGTGTGCAGGACGCCCCCGAGGCCGTCGCCGTACGCGAACAGAGCGCGGAGAAGGGCTCGTTCACCGCGATCTTCAAGCCCGGCCTGCTGCGGGTGACGGTCTTCGCGGGCCTGCTGTCCACGGGTGTCCAGGGCGGCTACTACACCCTGGCGACCTGGGTGCCGACCTACCTGAAGACCGAGCGCGAGCTGTCCGTCGTCGGCACCGGCGGGTACCTGACCTTCCTCATCTCGGGTGCCTTCGCGGGCTATCTGACCGGCGGCTACCTCACGGACCTGCTGGGCCGCCGGCGCAACATCTGGCTGTTCGCGCTCCTGTCGGCCGTCTGCATCCTGGCGTACGCGAACATCCCGTCCGGCGCCAACACCCTGCTGCTGGTGCTCGGTTTCCCGCTCGGGTTCTGCATGTCGGCGATCTTCAGCGGCTTCGGTTCGTATCTGAGCGAGCTGTATCCGACGGCGGTGCGCGGCACGGGACAGGGCTTCACGTACAACACCGGCCGCGCGGTGGGCGCCGTCTTCCCCACCATGGTGGGCTTCCTCGCCGACAGCTGGGGCGTGGGGGGCGCGCTGGTGTTCGGCGCGATCGGCTACGGCCTCGCGGCGCTGGCCCTGCTCGGACTGCCGGAGACGCGTGGGAAGGAGCTGGTGTGAACAGCACGGTCCCACCCGGCGTCGACGGCTCCGCCGCCACCCGTGTCGACCTCTCCGCCGCCACCGGCGTGGACGACTCCCCGGTCACCCTCCTCGACCCGCACGCGCGCGCGTGGAGCCCCGCCGAGGCCCGGGCCCGCTTCCGGGCCGGGCTGGCGGGCCCCACTGCGGGGGTCGCGGCCGGCCACACCCAGGCCAACCTGATCTCCGTGCCCGCCGACTGGGCCTACGACATGCTGCTGTTCTGCCAGCGCAATCCGAAGCCCTGCCCGGTGCTCGACGTCACGGACGCCGGTTCCTGGACGACGGTCCTCGCGGACGGCGCAGATCTGCGCACCGATCTGCCGCGCTACCGGGTCTGGCGGGACGGGGAGCTGGTGGACGAGCCGACGGACGTGCGCGCCCACTGGCGCGACGACCTGGTGTCGTTCCTGATCGGGTGCAGCTTCACCTTCGAGTCGGCGCTGGGCGAGGCCGGTGTCCCGATCCGCCATGTCGAACAGGGCCGCAACGTCCCGATGTACGTCACCGGTCGACCGTGCCGTCCCGCGGGGCGGCTGAGCGGACCGATGGTGGTGTCGATGCGCCCGGTGCCGCCGCAGCATGTGGCGGCCGCCCTGCGGGAGACCGGGCTGCTGCCCGCGGTGCACGGCGCTCCCGTGCACTGCGGCGATCCGGCCGCCCTCGGCATCGCGGATCTGGCTCGCCCCGACTTCGGCGACCCGGTGGACCTGGAGCCCGGCGACATCCCCATGTTCTGGGCCTGCGGGGTCACTCCGCAGGCCGCGGTGATGGCGTCGCGCCCGCCGTTCGCGATCACGCATGCACCGGGTCAGATGTTCCTGACCGACGCCCGCGACGAGCAGTACCGCATCGTCGCCTGACCACGGAACCGGGGAAACGACCCACTCATGACCTCGATCGATCTGAACGCCGACCTGGGTGAGGGCTTCGGCCGCTGGCGGCTCACCGACGACGAACGGCTGTTGTCGGTCGTCACCAGCGCCAACGTGGCCTGCGGCTTCCACGCCGGGGACGCGGCCACCATGCGGCGGGTGTGCGAGCAGGCGGCCGCGCGCGGGGTGCGGATCGGCGCCCAGGTCTCCTACCGGGACCTCGCGGGGTTCGGGCGGCGTGCGATGGACGTGCCGCCCGCCGAACTGGCGGCCGAAGTGGCGTACCAGATCGGCGCCCTGGAGGTCTTCGCGCGGGCCGCCGGCGCGCGCGTAGCGTACGTGAAACCGCACGGCGCCCTCTACAACCGCGTCGTGCACGACGAGGAGCAGGCGGGTGCCGTGATCGACGGCGTGCTCCTCGCGGACGCCTCCCTGCCGGTGCTCGGTCTGCCCGGCTCCCGGCTGCTGGAGCTGGCGGACAAGGCCGGACTGCCCCCGGTCACCGAGGCGTTCGCGGACCGGGCGTACACCGAGCAGGGCACGCTCGTCCCGCGCGGCCTGGACGGCGCCGTGGTCACCGACCCGGAGGCCGTCGTGGCACGCTCGCTGGGGCTGGCCCGCGCCGGCGCGGTCACCTCCCACGCCGGGACCCGGGTCGAGGTACGCGCGCGGTCGCTGTGCCTGCACGGCGACACCCCCGGCGCCGTCGAGCTGGTCCGCCGGGTGCGGGACCGCCTCGAGGAGTCGGGCGTCCGCGTGGAGGCCTTCGTATGAGGACGCTGCCCGTCGGTGTCGACGCGCTGCTGGTGGAGGTCTCCTCGGGCGAGGAGGCCCGGGCGCTGCACGCGGAGTTGCTGCGCCGCCGTGCCGAGGGCTCGCTGGCGGTCCGTGAGATCGTCCCCGCCGCGCGCACGGTCCTGCTGGACGGCCTCACCGACCCGGACCGCCTCGCCGTCGAGCTCGCCCTGTCCGACGTCCCTCCCGCCCCGGCACACGCGCGTGACGTCGTCCGGCTCCCCGTCCGCTACGACGGACCCGACCTCGGCGACGTCGCCGCGCTCTGGGGGGTGTCGCCGCGGGAGGTGGCCCGGATCCACGCGGACACCGAGTTCAGCGTCGCCTTCTGCGGGTTCGCCCCCGGCTTCGGCTATCTGACCGGGCTGCCCCGGCGGTACGACGTCCCGCGCCGGGCGACCCCGCGCACCGCCGTCCCCGCGGGCGCGGTGGCCCTGGCGGGGCCGTACACGGGCGTGTACCCGCGGTCCTCGCCGGGCGGCTGGCAGCTCATCGGCACGACGGACGCGGTGCTGTGGGACCACACCCGGATGCCTGCGGCCCTGCTGGCACCGGGTACGCGCGTGCGGTTCGTCCGGGTGGACGGCTCATGACCGACCACGCGCTCTCCGTCGTCCGCGCCGGCGCCCTGACCACCGTGCAGGACCTGGGCCGACCCGGTCACGCCCACCTCGGCGTGCCCCGCTCGGGTGCGCTCGACCCGCCCGCGGCGGCGCTCGCCAACCGGCTGGCCGGCAACCCCACCGACGCCGCCGTCCTGGAGACGACGCTCAACGGCTGTACGGTACGGCCGCGTTCGACGGTCACGGTGGCGGCGACGGGCGCGCCCTGCCGCGTCACGGTGGACGGCCGCCCGGCCGCGTGGGGCGCTCCGGTGCGCGTGCCGGCGGGCGCCCTGCTGGACGTCGGCCCGGCCGTCTCGGGCGTCCGCACCTATCTCGCCGTCTCCGGGGGCGTCGCCGTCGAGCCGGTGCTCGGCAGCCGCTCCACGGACCTCCTGTCCGGTCTGGGTCCGCCGCCCCTCACGGACGGCGCGGTCCTGCCCCTGGGCCGCCCTGCGGGCCTCCACGCGCGCGTGGATGTCGCTCCGCAGCCGGCGCCGCCCACCGAACTGGTCCTGCGCGTCACGCTCGGCCCGCGCGACGACTGGTTCTCCCCCGAGGCGGTGCGCGTCTTCACCTCTCGCCCCTACCGCGTGTCCCCGGCGAGCAACCGCATCGGCCTGCGCACCGAGGGCCCGACCCTGGAGCGGGCGGTCACCCGTGAGCTGCCCAGCGAGGGCATGGTCCTGGGCGCGATCCAGGTCCCGCCCGACGGCCGTCCCGTCGTCTTCCTGGCCGACCACCCGACCACGGGTGGCTACCCGGTGATCGCCGTGGTCCGCGCATCCGACCTCCCGGCGGCGGCCCAGGCCCCTCCGGGCACCCCGATCCGATTCGTCCCGGTACGCCGCCGCTGATCCGGCCGCGAAGACCGGCGGTTCCGACCCCGCCGGCCTCCTCCACAGTGCACGCTTCCGCGTCAGCCGTGGCCGCGTCCGGCCCCACCCGGCTGCGCACGGCTCTGCACCCCGACCCGCTCGGTCCCGGTACGCCGCCGCTGAACCGGCCGTAGGCGCCCCACCGATCCCCCGGGCCGGCGACGAACGCCGAAGGCCGGCGGTTCCGACCCCGCCGGCCTTCACAAGCGCGCACATCGCACCCCGCGGCACGCGCCACGCGCCGCGTCAGCCCGTAGTCGCGTCCGGCCCGATCCGGCTGCGTACGGCCGTCTGTACCTCGTCCTCCTCGGCCGGATCGGCGGCGAGGCGGCGCAGGCGCTCCACGACCCGGGTGTCGCCGGTCTCGGCGTGCCGGGCGGCGATCTCGCGGGTGCTCTCCTCGCAGTCCCAGAGGCACTCGACGGCGAAGCCGGCGGGGAAGGAGGGGTCGGTGGCGGCGAGGGCGCGGGCGGTGCGGCCGCGCAGATGGGAGGAGGCGGTCTCCCGGTAGATGTGGCGCAGGACGGGGGCGGCACAGGCGATGCCGAGGCGTCCGGTACCGTCCACGAGGGTCCACAGGGTGGGCGCGTCGGGGCCCTCGCCGCGGACGGCCTCGCGCAGCGCGGCGAGGACGAGATCCTTGTCCTGGGCGCCGCCCCGGCAGGCGAGCAGCCGTCCGGCCGCGGCGCCCAGCGGATCGGGGCGCCGGGCCCAGCCCCGCGCGCGGTCGACGGCGGCGACACTGCGCATGCGTTCGAAGGCGTCGACGGCGGCCTCCACGACGACCGGTGAGCCGGTGACGACGGCGGCCTCGACGAGGTCGAGCACCTCGGGGTCGTCGGTGTCGGCGAGGTAGCGCAGCGCCGTGCAGCGGGCTCCGTCGCCGCCGTCCCGGGCCGCCTCGACGATCTGCGGCCGGTCCTCGGGCCCGGCGACGGCCGACAGGCACCGGGCGGCCGGCACATGCAGCGCGGCGCCGCGGTCGAGGCCCTGCTGGGCCCAGTCGAAGACCGCCTGCACGCTCCATCCCGGGCGGGGCCCGGTGGGGCTCATCTGGCGCTGCCAGCGGTCGAAGCAGCCCGTCTCGTGCGCGGCACGCACGCGCGTGGCGATCGACGGGCGGGGATCGTCGGCCCACAGCCGCCAGGGCCGCGGCTCGAAGGCGTCGCGTACGGCGACGGCCAGCTCGGCGTCGCCCTCGGGATCGGCGGGGAAGCGCGCCAGGACGGGCGCGGCGAGGGCGCGCAGACCCGCGTCGTCGTCCCTGAGCGCGAGCTCGTCCAGGGCCCAGGCCCAGTTCGAGCCCGAGGCGGCGTACCTGCGGAGCAGTTCGAGGGCGTCCCGGCGCCCGTAGGACGCGAGATGGCCGAGGACGGCGAGGGCGAGCCCGGTACGTGACTCGTCCGAGTCCAGGGCGTCCTCGACGTCGAAGAGATGGGCCTCGATCGCGTCCAGCTCGCCGTTCAGGTCGAGGTAGAGGCGGGCGTAGTAGAGGGAGCGGTTCTCCACCTGCCACTCGTGCCGGGGATCGTGCAGCACGCACTGGTCGAGGGCCGCGAGCGCCTCGGCGCGGGGGGCGGTGAGCGCGTGCAGCGTTCCGTCGCCGCGGCCCCGCTGGAGCAGGCCGAGCAGCGTACCGCTGGGCGCTATGACCGGTTCGAACATGGGAAACAGCCTCACATCAAGCGTCGACGCAACCGGGGTTCTTGCTTCACCTGGCCGCGTGACAACACGTCGGGGCGCCCGCCGTTTCCTGCTTGCTGTAGACCATCTTCCTCTGCCTCTCGTCGGTGGCCCATGCGGACCGATCACGGCCCGCGCGGTGCGGCAACACCTGCCCAGCCCTCGCGTCCGTGAATCACGACGTCATGATGACTCGGCACTTCCGTCCGCCGCGACCGAAATTACGGCGGCCCTGTACCGCCTCCCCCGTTTTCCGTGTTCGCGCTGGTCAGAACCGTCGGATCAGTGCGCGCCGAACAGCTCGAGCAGTTCGGTCTTGCCGAACATCCGGGCGGTGTCGACGGCGGACGGCGTCCCCGCCGCCGGGTCGGCGCCGCCCTCCAGGAGGGCCTTGATGACCTCGGTCTCGCCCTTGAAGACCGCACCGGCGAGTGGTGTCTGGCCTCGGTCGTTGACGCGGTCGGCCTCGCCCCCGCGCGCGAGGAGGGCGCGTACCGCGTCGGCGTGCCCGTGGTAGGCGGCGAGCATCACGAGGGAGTCGCCGCGGTCGTTGGTGAGGTTGGCCGGAACGCCCGCGTCCACATACGCCACGAGCTGCTCGGTCTCCCCCTGCCGGGCCAGATCGAAGATCTTGGTCGCCAGCTCCACGACCTCGGGGTCGGGGGCTTCGCTCATGACCGGACCGCCTTCCTGCGTGCACGGGGACTGGTGTTCTGCGGGGAGCAGGGTACGGCCGGGCGAGTGGGGCGCGGCCGTACGGGTGATTCGCCAGGGTACTGGCTCGCGCGGCACATGACCCGATGCGTCCGCGGCAAAGATCATCGCAGACACAGTGGGGCGCAGGAGCCCGGCTCATCCGGCCAAGGACACTCCGCCGACCGGGGGAAATCAGCGGGATTTCACCCAGTTGCACCTTTTATCGTATGGATACATCCTGTGAGCCTGGAAGTACTCATGGTGACTGTCCCCACAAACCAGGAGCACTCAGATGATCCTCTCCATCTCAGGCGTCGTACTGCTCGGCATCGTCGTCTTCATCTTCTTCCGCAAGGACGGGCTGAAGGCGTCGCACGCCCTGATCTCGGCCCTGTTCGGCTTCTATCTGGCAAGCACGGCCATCGCCCCGAGCATCAAGGCAGGCGGCGAGAGCCTGGCGAGCCTCCTGGGCGGCATCCAGTTCTGACGCCGCCCCCTCCCGCCCGTACGCACTCGTAGGAGACAGCAGTGGCCCGCCGCCCCCTCCCCCGCATCCTGAGCACCGGCAGCGCACAGTTCGCCCGGAGCCGAGAGCTGGCCCGGACGCAGTTCGCCCGTAGCCGGGAGCTGGCCCGGACGGCGGGCGACAGCGCCTCCGACGTCCTGCACCCGCTGATCACGATCACCCGCGGTCTGCGCCGGCTGGCTGCCGCCGGACGGCGCAGATGGACCGAGACCCCCAAGGACAAGCGCGGTGCGCTGGTCTTCCTGGTGGCCTCGGTGGTCCTGGTCGTCGCGCTCGTGCCGTACGGGCCGCTGCTCGCCGTCATCACCCTGATGGCGGCGGCAGCCTGGCAGGGCAGGGACCGCAAGCCGGCGGCTCCCGACGGCCCCGACCCGTCGCGGACGGAGCGGCTGAAGGCGCTGTACGAGGCGCTCGTCCCGTACTTCTCCGCTCCCGACGATCCCGAGCCGCTGTACTCCCACGGCGGCGACTGGGAGAAGGCCCTGCCCGAGTACGAGTTCGACGCCACCGGCCGGGTGGCCCGGCTGCTGATCCGCTACCCGGCCTACTTCACCGACGGCGAGACGCAGGCCCGTACCCGGATCGAGCATCTGCTGACCTCCAAGGCCGGACGCGGCCGGGAGTACCACTTCGACTGGGACGAGGAGGGCAACGAGCTGACGGTGTCGGCGCTCGCCCCGCTGCCCACGGACATCGCCGCGCAGCGCTTCGTCACGGCACCGGGCGAGACCGTGCTGGGCTTCACCGACGCCACCCGGGTCCGCCGCACCCTGCCGCTCACCCACGGCGGCCATCAGCGCGACGTCCCCCCGGTCGTGTGGCGCACCGGTCTGCGCTCCACCGAGCCGCATCTGCTGGCCGTAGGGCAGCCCGGCAGCGGCACGTCCACCCTGCTGCGCTCCATCGCGCTCCAGGCCCTCCAGCACGGCGACGTGGTCATCGTCGAGGGCGGCGGCACCGGCGAGTACGCCTGTCTCACCGGCCGCGACGGTGTCCTGGCCGTGGAGTGCGGGCTGGCCGGGGCGGTGGCCAGCATCGAATGGGTGGCGACCGAGACGGAACGGCGCCTGATCGCCGTCAACCGGGCCCGCCAGGCCGGCAACCCGCCGCCCGAGGACACCAAGCGCCCCCTGTGGGTCCTGCTGGACCGCCCGACCGTCTTCACGCACCTGGCCGCCGCCGACGGCCGCAAGGACCCGCAGTCCCTGCTCCAGGTGCCCCTGCGGCACGGCCGCGCCGCCGGCATCACGGTGGTCGTGGCCGAGCAGTGGGACGCCCTGGACGCCCTCGGCGACCCCGTACGGCAGCACACCCGCGCGCGTGTCGTGCTCGGCCCGGCGACGGCCGAGCAGCTGGAGTCCGTCCTCGGCGCTCCCCCGCACACCACCCCGGTCGCCGACACCCCGCCCGGCCGCGGTTACGCCCGTCTGGGCACCGGCCCGGTCCACCGCCTCCAGGTGCCGGCCACCCCGGACCCGTACGACGACGCGACGAGCGAGGCGCACCGGCAGGCGGTCCTGGACCTGCTGCCCGAGCGCACCACGCCGATGGAGGCGGAGCCGTCCCCGAGCCTGACGAAGGCGGACCCCGAGCCGGAGCCGGAGCCGGTCCCGGTCGAGGCCGTGGTGGCCGAGTCGTCCTGAGCCACAAGTCGTCCTGCCGCGCCCCGACCGGGCGCGGACCGGGCGCGGAGGACCGGGCGCGGAGGACCGGGCGCGGAGGACCGGGCGCGGCCCGGTCAGGCCACGAAGGGCCGCGCCGTCTCGGCGCCGCCCGTGACCCCGCTCTCCACCAGGCGCGCCGCCGCGGCCAGCCGGCTCGCGGCCTCCTCGGCGACCGCGCCACCCACGGTGAACGGCAGCCGCACATACCCCTCGAAGGCGCCGTCCACACCGAAGCGGGGCCCGGACGGCACCCTGACGCCGACGCGCTCGCCCGCCTCCGCGAGGCGCGAGCCCGACAGACCGCCGGTGCGGACCCAGAGGGTGAGGCCGCCGCTCGGCACCTCGAACTCCCAGCCGGGCAGTTCCCGGCGGACGGCGGCCACCAGCGCGTCCCGGTTCTCGCGGGCCTGGACGCGCCGCGCCTGAACCGCCTGCTCCCAGCCGCCGGTGCCGAACAGCCAGTTGACGGCGAGCTGCTCCAGCACGGGCGTGCCCAGGTCGGCGTAGGCCCGGGCGGCCACCAGGCTGCGGATGACGTCCGGGGCGGCCCGGACCCAGCCGATCCGCATACCGGCCCAGAACGCCTTACTGGCCGAGCCGACGGTGATGACGGTCGACCCGGCGGGGTCGAACGCGCACACCGGACGGGGCATCTCCAGGTCCGGGTCGAGCCACAGCTCGCTCATGGTCTCGTCGGCGATCAGCACGGTCCCCGCCGACCGGGCGGTGTCCACGAGCCGCCGGCGCTGGTCCTCGTCGGCCAGGGCGCCGGTGGGGTTGTGGAAGTCGGCGACGACGTAGGCGATGCGCGGCGCCGCGTCCCGCAGGACCTGCCGCCACCGGTCCATGTCCCAGCCGGCCAGCCCCTCCGCCATCGCGACGGGCACCAGCCGGGCGCCCGCCTCCCTCATCAGCTGGAGGATGTTGGCGTAGGACGGCGACTCGACTGCGATCCGCTCGCCGCGCCCGCCGAACAGATGGCAGATCGCGTCGATGGCGCCCATCGCGCCGGTCGTCACCATGATCTGCTCGGGCATGGTGGGAATGCCGCGTGCCGTGTACCGGTCGGCGATCATCGCCCGCATCGCGGGCAGCCCGGCGGGATAGTCGCCGTGCGTGTGCGCGTACGGCGGCAGCTCCTCCAGGGCGCCCTGGACGGCACGGGTCAGCCAGGGCTCGGGGGCGGGCAGCGCCGCGCACCCCAGGTCGATGATCGAGCCGAGCGCCTCGGGCGGCAGCGGCTCCAGCCCGCGCGCGGGCAGCGGATTGCCGGCCGGTACGGCCGTCCAGCTCCCGGCCCCGCGCCGTGACTCCAGGAACCCCTCACCACGCAGCGCCTCATAGGCTGCGGCCACGGTCGTCCGGCTCACGGACAGCGCGAGGGCCAGCTCCCGCTCGGCGGGCAGACGGGCGGCGACCGGGACACGGCCCTCCAGGACGAGCAGCCGGATACCGTCGGCCAGCGCCCGGTACGCGGGCGGACGCCGGGTACCGGGTCCGGCGGGGCGGTCCTGCTGCGAGGTGAGGAGACGGGCGAGCTGCGCGGCACCCACCGCGGAAGTCCACTGCGCCATGACTACCAGTCCACCTACTTCGAATTGGCCATGGATGGCGTTGCATCCCAAGCCACAGGGTGTCACGTACCAGGCCACTACCACCACCAGGGGGCTGAATTGTCCACCCAGCGGCATCTGGCACGACGGCTCTCCCAGCTGTACGCCGGGCTCGCCTTCTACGGAGTGAGCTCGGCGATGCTCGTCGGCGCCGGGCTCGGACTGGAGCCCTGGGGCGTCCTCCACCAGGGTCTCGCCGAACGCACAGGCCTGACCATCGGCGTCATGTCGATCATCGTCGGCGCGGCCGTGCTGCTGCTCTGGATCCCGCTGCGCCAGCGTCCGGGCCTCGGCACCGTCTCCAACGTGTTCGTGGTGGGCCTCGCGATGGACGGCACCCTCGCGCTCCTCCCCGAGACGAGCGCCCTGGCCGCACGGATCCCGCTCCTGGTGATCGGCATCGTCCTGAACGGCGTGGCGACCGGCCTCTACATCGCCGCCCGCTTCGGCCCGGGCCCCCGGGACGGCCTGATGACCGGCCTGCACCAGCGCACCGGGCGTTCCATCCGGCTGATGCGCACGGCCGTCGAGATCACGGTCGTCGCGACCGGCTTCGCGCTGGGCGGCACCGTCGGCGTCGGCACGATCCTGTACGCGCTGTCCATCGGACCGCTCGCCCAGCTGTTCCTGCGGGTGTTCGCCGTCCCGGGGGCGTCCGGCAGCCGCACCGTCGTTGCCGGCGCGCGACCCGAAGGAGCGATACTGCGTCCGTGAGCACCCCGCGGATACGCCACCCCTACCTCGACCATCCCGGTCCCCTCCCCTTCGCCCACCGGGGCGGGGCGGCGGACGGCCTGGAGAACACGGCACTGCAGTTCCGCCGCGCCGTGGAAGAGGGCTACCGGTACATCGAGACCGACGTCCACACCACACGCGACGGACGGCTCGTCGCCTTCCACGACGCCACGCTGGACCGGGTGACGGACGGCGCGGGCCGGATCGCGGACCTCCCGTGGGCGGAGGTGCGGCAGGCCCGGGTGGCCGGCCGGGAGCCGGTGCCGCTGTTCGAGGAGCTGCTGGAGACGTTCCCCGAGGTCCGCTGGAACGTCGACCTCAAGGCGGAGCCGGCGCTCCACCCCTTCCTGGAGCTGATCGAGCGGGCGAACGCCTGGGACCGCGTCTGCGTCGGCTCCTTCTCCGAGGCGCGCGTGGTGCGCGCACAGCGCCTGGCGGGCCCGCGCCTGGCGACGTCGTACGGCACACGTGGGGTGCTCAATCTGAGGCTGCGCTCGTGGGGCGTGCCTGCCGCGCTGCGCCGCTCGGCCGTTGCCGCCCAGGTTCCCGAGGCCCAGTCCGGCGTCCAGGTCGTCGACCACCGCTTCGTGCGGACGGCTCACGCGCGCGGGCTCCAGGTGCACGTGTGGACCGTCAACGATCCGGAGCGGATGCACCGGCTCCTGGACCTGGGAGTGGATGGCATCATGACCGATCACATCGACACGTTGCGCAAGGTCATGGAGGACCGGGGCGTCTGGGTCTGACCCGAGTCCCGTACGGCTCCGCCCTCGCGCGGGATCTCCACGGGGAAGCGAGGGCACGGGGTGGGCACCGATACCGTGCGCACGGAGGCGGCCGACGACGCCGCCGGACGGCGCCGCGAACAGCGCGGCTGGTATTTCTACGACTGGGCCTGCTCCGTCTACTCGACGAGCGTGCTCACCGTGTTCCTCGGCCCGTATCTGACGTCGGTCGCCGAGGCGGCGGCCGACGC
This sequence comes from Streptomyces nigra, assembly GCF_003074055.1. Taxonomy (NCBI): domain Bacteria; kingdom Bacillati; phylum Actinomycetota; class Actinomycetes; order Kitasatosporales; family Streptomycetaceae; genus Streptomyces; species Streptomyces nigra. The sequence goes on from NZ_CP029043.1 coordinate 1,119,343, forward strand.
GGACGGATTCGTCCACCCGCTGGGCGTCCCGGTGCGTGCGGGGTCGTTCTTCGCGTACTCGGTGTCCCTGTCGGTCGTCGTGGCCGTGCTGGTGATGCCGCTGGTCGGGGCCGCCGCCGACCGGACGGGCCGCAAGAAGCCGCTCCTGGCGGCCGCCGCCTACACGGGCGCCGCGGCGACCACGGCGATGTTCCTGCTGGACGGGGACCGCTACCTGCTCGGCGGCCTGCTGCTCGTGGTGGCCAACGCCGCGCAGTCCGTCGCGATGATGCTCTACAACTCCTACCTGCCGCAGATCGCCCCTCCCGAGGAGCGCGACGCCGTCTCCTCCCGGGGCTGGGCGTTCGGCTACGCGGCGGGCTCGCTGATGCTGGTCGTGAACCTCGCCCTGTATCTGGGGCACGAGACCTTCGGGGTCTCCGAGGGCATGGCGGTCCGTATCTGCCTCGCCTCGGCCGGCCTGTGGTGGGGCGTCTTCGCGCTGGTGCCGCTGCTGCGGCTGCGCGACCGCGGGCCGTCCGCCGAGAAGGCCGGCCTGCAGCGCGGTACGACGACGGGGTTCCGGCAGCTCGCCGCGACCCTGCGCGACATGCGCCGGCACCCGCTGACGCTCGCCTTCCTGCTGGCCTATCTGGTCTACAACGACGGCATCCAGACGGTGATCACCCAGGCGTCGGTCTACGGTTCCAAGGAGCTGGGGCTCAGCCAGTCCACCCTCATCGGGGCCGTGCTGCTGGTGCAGGTGCTCGCGGTGGCCGGCGCGCTGACCATGGGCCGGCTGGCCCGCGTCCACGGGGCGAAGCGGACCATCCTCGGCTCGCTGGTCGCCTGGACGCTCACGCTGGCGGCCGGATACTTCCTGCCGGCCGGGGCGCCGGTGTGGTTCTTCGTGCTGGCGGCCGGGATCGGACTGGTCCTCGGCGGCAGCCAGGCGCTGTCGCGCTCCCTGTTCTCCCACCTGGTGCCGCCCGGGAAGGAGGCCGAGTACTTCTCGGCGTACGAGATCAGCGACCGGGGCATGAGCTGGCTGGGTCCGCTGCTGTTCGGTCTGACCTACCAGGTCACCGGGAGCTACCGGGACGCGATCATCTCGCTCGTGGCTTTCTTCGTGATCGGGTTCATCCTGCTCGCGCGGGTACCCGTACGGCGGGCGATCAGCGAGGCGGGCAACCCCGTACCGCCCACGATTTAGCGTTCGGAGTGAAAGGGCGGTAGTGTACGCGTTTGGCCTACCAGGCGTACCGTTACTGCGCGTCAAAGATGCCGAAACGCTGGGTCACATCTCCTAACAGATGTGACAAACCGGGCGCCGGTGGGTACGACATTGGTCAGCAAGGCTGCGGCTACGACGGCGACGCATGACCCGGAACGTGACTCGGAACGGGAATCTTTACCGCCGACCGGACGTTGACCGGATGACGACGACAGCGACACCTGTCCTGTGGGCGACAAGCCCGGGAGGCACGATTCATGAGTGAGCGAGCTCTTCGCGGCACGCGCCTCGTGGTGACCAGCTACGAGACGGACCGCGGCATCGACCTGGCCCCGCGCCAGGCCGTGGAGTACGCATGCGAGAAGGGGCACCGGTTCGAGATGCCCTTCTCGGTCGAGGCGGAGATCCCGCCGGAGTGGGAGTGCAAGGTCTGCGGGGCCCAGGCACTCCTCGTCGACGGCGACGGCCCTGAGGAGAAGAAGGCCAAGCCCGCGCGTACGCATTGGGACATGTTGATGGAGCGGCGTACCCGCGAGGAACTCGAAGAGGTCCTCGAGGAGCGTCTCGCCGTTCTCCGGTCAGGGGCGATGAACATCGCCGTTCATCCCCGGGACAGCCGCAAGTCCGCCTAGCGGACCTCGGCCGAACGAGCGCACATACACCGCAGGTGCCCACGGCACCTGCGGTTTTGTGCGTTGTGCTGAAGCCGGACGCTGTGCTGAAGCCGGACGCTGTACGGGAGCCGGCCGCGCTAGCGCGTCAGCGGCGGGCGCGGGTCCTGCGGCTCGTCGTCCCCGGGCCGCTCGCGGACGACCTCTCCCTGGACGACCTTGCCGTCGGGGCGGTGGATGCGCGCCTGCTGGAAGGCGTCGCCGAACGACCCGCCCGTCGCCTCGCGGAGCTTGCGGTCGAACGTCCGCTCCGCCAGCCGGCCGACCACCTTCTGCACCGGCGGGATCAGCAGGAGCAGGCCCAGCGCGTCCGACACCAGGCCCGGCAGCATGATCAGCAGGCCGCCCAGCATCATCAGGCCGTTGCCGCCGCCGCGCTCCGGGGTCCCGCCCCGCTGGAGCGCCTCGTTCAGCGCCTGGAACGCACGTCGGCCCGCCCGCTTCACGACCACGGAGCCGAGCACGAGTCCGGCGACCAGCAGCAGGAAGACCGTGAGCCCGCCGGCCACGTCCGCCACCACCGTCAGCAGCCAGATCTCCAGCACCAGCCACGCGGCGACGCCCAGCGGCAGGAGGCCGCGCCGACGGGACCGCCGGGGCCGGGCGGGCGAGGTGGGAGTGGGTGCGCCAGTCGTCATGGGTCCAGTGTGCCTGGGCCCGGTTCAGAGCGGTATAAGAGGCGGCCCTGTGCCTAAGGGCTGTCCCGTCATTCCCGGCGGGCGCGCGACGCCTTGCGATGCACCGCATCCGACGCCGCGCGCCGATCCACCGGGAATGACGGGACAGCCCTTACGGCCGCTGCGGCGCGGACGGCTTGGCGCGGTTGACGAGCTTGCCCACGCGCTCCCGCGCACCCCAGGTGGTGACCCGCCACAGCGCCTCGACGAGGATGTCGCGGCTCATCTTGGAGTCGCCGAGCTCGCGCTCCACGAAGGTGATCGGGACCTCGACGACGTGGTAGCCGGCCTTGACGGCACGGCGGGCCAGGTCGACCTGGAAGCAGTAGCCCTGGGACGCGACATCGTCCAGGCCGAGCCCTTCCAGGGTCTCGCGGCGGAAGGCGCGGTAGCCGCCCGTGATGTCCCGCAGGGGCAGGTCGAGGGCGAGACGGGAGTAGAGGCTGCCGCCGCGGGAGATGAACTCACGGGACTTGGGCCAGTTCACCACCCGGCCGCCCGGCACCCAGCGCGACCCGAGGACCAGATCGGCCCCCTTGAGCGCGGTCAGCAGCCGGGGCAGTTCCTCGGGCTGGTGGGATCCGTCGGCGTCCATCTCGATCAGCACGCCGTAGCCGTGCTCCAGACCCCAGCGGAAGCCCGCGAGATAGGCCGCGCCGAGGCCCTCCTTGCCCTTGCGGTGCAGGACCTGGACATGATCGTCCTCGACGGCCAGCTCGTCCGCGAGCTTGCCCGTGCCGTCGGGGCTGTTGTCGTCGGCCACGAGCACGTGCGCGTCGGGGACCGCCGCGCGGACCCGGCCGACGATGGCCTTGATGTTCTCCGCCTCGTTGTAGGTCGGGATGATCACCAATGCCGTGCCGAGCGGCCCGAACTGTCTCCCCCGGTCCTGTGCCGCGAGGGTCCCGTCGCCGTCGTTCACTGCTGCCCCTTCATGTCCGTCCGCAGAGGTCCACCATAGTGGGCGCGGCCTGCGCCGACGTGACGGCACGGTCGTACGGGGGCGGTGGATGCGCGGGAGCGGTGCGCGGCCGTCTGCGGATGGGGGCCCGGCGCCCTTCGGGCCGACCTGGGACCCGCCGGCTGCGGGTCGACCTGAAGCCGTTGTCTACTGAGCGCCCGGGCCCCACCCGGGTCACACCTCCCCGACAGGCCGGAACGTTCCGTCGTCGCCGCGCCGGCGCTGAGCCTGGCTCCCAGTGGCGGTGCGCCGGTGCGGCACACCGTCCCTGACCCAGCGGCGTTGCGACGGGTTCCCGGAAGTTCCCCGGTGGTCCGGTCGGGCGTCCGGTGGTGGACGCCGCCGAACCTACCGGCCCCGGACCTCCGCCTGTCAACAGGCGTGCGACCTGCGGCTTTTCGGAAGCGTCCCAGGTCAGCGCAAGGGATTCCCAGGTCGTACGACGCCGTGGCGCGGGTCGGGGCCGCGCACGCCACCCCGGTAGATCACTCGCCCGGCCGTACGAAGACCGTGCGTCCGCCCACCACCGTGCGCAGACAGACCGGCAGGTCACGGCCCGGGGACAGGTCGGGAAGGCCGGGGGTGCCGGAGCGCGGGTCGGTCGACCAGCGCGCGACCCGGTCGTCGGGCGCCTGGACCACCAGGGCGCCGGTGCGCCACACGGCGTAGTCGGCGGGGGCGCCCGGCACCAGGACGCCGGCGTCGTCCCGCCCGACGGCGCGCCAGCCGCCCCGCGTGTGCGCGGTGAACGCGGCGCGCACCGACACCCGGTGCTCCGGCGTGCGGTGGAACGCGGCGGCGCGGACCGTGCCCCAGGGGTCCAGGGGCGTGACCGGGCTGTCCGAGCCGAACGCGAGCGGCACCCCGGCGCGCAGCAGGGCCGCGAACGGGTTGAGGGCGCGGGCCCGTTCTACGCCCAGGCGCTGGGCGTACATACCGTCCTCGCCGCCCCACAGGGCGTCGAAGGCGGGCTGCACGGAGGCGGTCAGGCCGAGTTCGGCGAAGGCGGCGACGGTCTCGGGGGTGAGCATCTCGGCGTGCTCGACGCGGTGGCGGGCGGCGCGGATCCGGGCGAGGCCGACCTTGTCGGCGGCGGCGCGCATCCCGTCGACCACGGCGGTCACGGCGGCGTCGCCGATCGCGTGGAAGCCCGCCTGGAGGCCCGCCTCGGTGCAGGCGACGACATGGGCGGCGACGGCGGCCGCGTCCAGGTAGGCGGTACCGGTGTGCCCGGCGTCGCGGTAGGGCTCGTGCAGGCAGGCGGTGTGCGAACCGAGGGCGCCGTCGACGAACAGGTCGCCGGCCGCGCCGATGGCGCCGAGCTCGCGGGCCTTGTCGACGTCCTGTTCGGCCCAGTAGCCGACGACGCGCGGGCCGCTCTCCTCCGCGGCGAGCCGGAGCAGGCCGGTGAAGTCGTCCTCGGAGGAGATGTCGGGTCCGCCGCACTCGTGGACGGTGCCGATGCCGAGGGACGCGGCGTGCACGAGGGCGGCCCGCTGGGCCTCGGTGCGCTGGGCCGCGGTCAGGGCGGCCAGGGCGGTGGCGCGGACGGAGTGGTGCGCGTCGGCGACGAGCGGGGCGTCCGGCGCGCCGGCGGCGCCCGGGGACATCTCGAGCAGGGCCGTCGTGACGACCGCCGAGTGGACGTCGATCCGGGAGAGGTAGAGCGGGCGGCCGCCGGTGGCCTCGTCGAGTTCGGCGCGCGTCGGGGGGCGGCCGCCGGGCCAGCGGGCGGCGTCCCAGCCGTGCCCGAGCAGGACACGGTCGCCCGGGCGGGCGGCGGCGAACTCGCGCACCAGGGCGAGGGCGGCCTCCAGGGAGGGGGCACCGGAGAGGTCGAGCCCGGTCAGCGCGAGACCGGTCGCGGTGGTGTGCACATGCGCGTCGGTGAACGCCGGGGTGACCAGCGCGCCGTCCAGGTCGACGACCTCGTCCACACCGTCCGCGAAGGCGTCGGCGGCCCCCTCGGAGCCGACCCAGGCGATCTGGCCGCGCTCCACGACCATCGCGGTGGCGAACGGATCGGCGGGGCTGTGGACCTCTCCGCGGCGGAGGAGGACGGTCTGCGGCTGGGCGGTGCTCTCACTCATGGGAACAGTCTCGCGCCTCGGCCGGGCGCCCTCGGACGGGGGTCGCCGGGAGGGCCGTCAGATCCTCGGCGGCCGTGCCTCGTACGGCGTGGAGAGGACCACGGTCGTGCGGGTCGAGACGCCCGCCAGCGAGCGCAGCCTGGCCAGCAGCTCCTCCAGCTCGTGCGGGGTCGCCACCCGGACCTTGAGGATGTAGTTCTCGTCGCCGGCCACACTGTGGCAGGCCTCGATCTCGGGCACGCCCGCCAGCCGGTCCGCGATGTCGTCGGGGGCGCTGGGGTCGAAGGGTTTCACCGAGATGAAGGCGGTCATGGGCAGTCCCACGGCCTCCGGATCCACGACCGCGGCATAGCCGCGGATGACGCCGCGCTGCTCCAGCCGGCGCACCCGCTGATGCACGGCCGACGTGGACAGGCCGGTGGCCTTGCCCAGGTCGGTGTAGCTCATCCGCCCGTCCTTGACGAGCAGCTGCACGATCTGTCGGTCCAGCTCCTCCATGGCAAGAACCTACAGGGCTCGTGATCTCCTCGGATACCTCGCGTCCCAGGTCATGCCCGCTTCGTGATGTCGGCACCGGGCCGCCGCCGGTCCGCCGGGGGACAAACCGGCCGCCGCGGGCACCTGCGGGCGGCATGTGACGAAGGCCACAGGCGCCGAGCAGGCTCCGTGATGGGCTCGTGATTAACGCCCTGGGCCGGAGGGAAGTGCTTGCTGTGGTCGAGGCCGCAGCGCCTTCACGGCCCAGCCCGAGGGGGAGAATCCCATGCAGAGTCTTAAGCGTCCTGGTCGTACGGCACCCAAGCGCCGGCAGCTCGTCGTCGAGCCCGCTCCGGAGGGTGTCGAACCCGACGCCCTGGAGGACGACGAACTCGACGCGTACGACACCTTCGAGATGTACCGGGTGATCTGCCCGGACTGCGCGCAGCCGATCGCGCTGCTGGCGGACGAGGAGGTCCTGCCCGAGCACGCGCTGTGCGCCTCGCCGTGGAACCCGTTCGGCCTCACCGTCTGCGCGGGGACCGGCCGCCCGGCCTCCGAGGCCCGCTCCGCGGACGAGTCGGCGGAGCCCCAGGAGCAGGACACCGCCCTGCTGTTGACGCTCCCTCAGGGGCTCGACTGGCGGACCCAGCCCTTCTCGCACGTCGGCGGCCCGGGCTCACGGCCCATGCGGGTGCCGGTCATGCGCCGCCACGCCGCCTGAGCGGGCGTCCACACGCCTCGCCGCGCGCGTTCCTGAAGTCTCTTCACCGCCCCGCACCATGGCACCGCACTGCGCGCCGTGGTGCGGGAGTCGTGCGCACGCCGCCCGTCAACAGGCCGTGCGCCGGGGCGTGTTGACGTTCGGCGTGCGCGCGCGGGCCCTACCCGCCGTGACGGGTGTGGCCGCGAACGCACGCCCGAATCCCCGGGGCGGTGACTTGTCCGGCTGCCTCCGCGTTGCCCGGGTATGCCCCCCACCTACTCCGCGACCGGGCCCCAGCGACGCGTCTTCGTGCCGCGCCCCACGGGAACGCTTCAGCCGCCGGCGCCCCCGCAGCAGCAGGATCCGCCCATCTACCGCGACCTGATGCGGATGTGGGCGGACCGCGGCCGGACGCTGCCCGGACACCACGACCCGGAGTGGATCCGGCTCGCGGCGCCGCAGGTCAAGCGCGGGCAGTTCAGCGTGACTCGGGACCCGCTAGGTGACGGGCGATGACCATCCGCTGGATCTGGTTGGTGCCCTCGACGATCTGCAGGACCTTGGCCTCGCGCATGTACCGCTCGGCCGGGAAGTCGGCGGTGTAGCCGTACCCGCCGAGGATCTGGACGGCGTCGGTGGTGACCTTCATCGCGGTGTCGGTGCAGTGCAGCTTCGCCATGGCGGCCTGCTTGGCGAACGGCCGGCCCTCGTCCCGCAGCCGCGCGGCGGCCAGGTACAGGGCGCGGCCGGCCTCGATCTGCGTGGCCATGTCGGCGAGCATGAAGCGCAGGCCCTGGAAGTCGGCGATCGGTTTGCCGAACTGCCGACGCTGGGTCGCGTAGGTGACGGCCTCGTCCAGCGCCGCCTGGGCCACGCCGATCGCGCAGGCCGCGATGCCGAGCCGGCCCGAGTCGAGCGCGGACAGGGCGATCGCGAAGCCCTGGCCCTCCTCACCGAGGCGCCGGTCGTCGCCGACCCGGACGCCGTCGAAGTGGACCTGCGCGGTGGGCGAGCCCTTCAGACCCATCTTCTTCTCCGGCGGTGCCGCGCCGACCCCCTCGGCGTCGCCGGGCACCAGGAACGCGGTGATGCCGCGCGGGCCCTCCTCGCCGGTGCGGGCCATGACGGTGTAGAAGTCGGCGACGCCGCCGTGGGTGATCCACGCCTTGGTGCCGGTGATCACCCAGTCGTCGCCGTCCCGGACCGCCTTGGTGCGCAGGGAGGCCGCGTCGGAGCCGGACGCCGGCTCGGACAGGCAGTAGGCGCCGAGCAGGCCGCCGCCGAGCATCGCCGGCAGGAACCGGCTCCGCTGCTGCTCGGTGCCGTAGGCGGCGAGGGCGTAGCTGGCGAGGGTGTGCACGCTCACCCCGAGTCCGACGGTGAGGCGGGCCGCGGCGAGCTCCTCGAGGACCTGGAGGTAGACCTCGTACTCCTGGTCGCCCCCGCCGTACTCGTGGGCGTAGGGCAGGCCGAGCAGGCCGGAGTCGGAGAGCAGGGTGAAGACCTTGCGCGGGAAGAGTCCGGCCTCCTCCTCCTCGGCGGCCTTCGGGCGGATCTCGCGCTGCGCGATGTCGCGGACGAGCGAGATCAGATCCCGGGCCTCGTCCGAGGGCAGTAGGCGGTCCACCGGCTGCGGGGCGCGGTCGGTCATGGCGACGATCCTCCCTGTCGGGCACGTCGGCGGACGTATCGCCGTGGGTATGGCGGCTCCGCCAGGTCTCTCGGGTGCCAGTCCGATGCTCGCCAACTCCGGGTCTCGGAGGCTGCTGACCAGCGGCTGTGCGCTGTGAGTATGCCCGATCGGACGCATGCCGTCACCAGTTAACGACCGCTCACTCCGAGACGTGTCCAGCACGTTATGGCAGGCGGATTGGTCCGAACCATTGACGTACTGGTCTAGTCCTCCTACCGTGACGGAGCGGTTCCCATCATCGCGTTCATGCCAATCGGCTCAGCTCCCCTCTCCCCACGGAGGAGACACACCCCGATGCACTTCTCACACCCCCCACGCTCCCGGTTCCTGGCGCTCGTGTCCGCCGCCTGCGCGGCGGTCCTCGGCGCCGGACTGCTCGCCGGGGCGGGCCCCGCCACCGCCGAGCCCGCCTCCCCCGCCCCACGGGCCGCCGCCGGTTCCAAGGTCGTCGGCTACTTCACCGAATGGGGCACGTACGACCGCAAGTACTACGTCAAGAACATCGAGACGTCCGGGTCCGCGGACAGACTGACCCACATCAACTACGCCTTCGGCAACGTCACCGGCGGCAAGTGCGCGATCGGCGACTCCTACGCCGCGACGGAACGCACCTACACCGCCGCCGAGTCGGTGGACGGCGTCGCCGACACCTGGGACCAGCCGCTGCGCGGCACCTTCAACCAGCTGCGCGAGCTGAAGAAGAAGCACCCGGGCCTGAAGGTCCTGTGGTCCTTCGGCGGCTGGACCTGGTCGACCGGGTTCGGTGAGGCCGCCCGCAACCCGGCCGCGTTCGCGCAGTCCTGCTACGACCTGGTCGAGAACTCCAAGTGGGCCGACGTCTTCGACGGCATCGACATCGACTGGGAGTACCCGAACGCCTGCGGCGCCACCTGCGACACCAGCGGCCGGGACGCGTTCAGGAACCTGATGTCGGCGGTCCGCGCCAAGTTCGGCTCCGGCAACCTGGTCACCGCGGCGATCACCGCGGACGCCACGAGCGGCGGCAAGATCGACGCGGCGGACTACGCGGGCGCCGCCCAGTACGTCGACTGGTACAACCCGATGACGTACGACTTCTTCGGCGCCTGGGACGCGACCGGTCCCACGGCTCCGCACTCGGCGCTGACCTCGTACTCCGGCATCCCGAAGGCCGACTTCCACAGCTCGGCGACCATCGCCAAGCTCAAGGGCCTCGGCGTCCCGTCGTCCAAGCTGCTGCTCGGCATCGGTTTCTACGGCCGCGGCTGGACCGGCGTCACGCAGTCGGCACCCGGCGGCACCGCGACGGGCGCCGCGCCCGGCACGTACGAGGCGGGCATCGAGGACTACAAGGTGCTGAGGAGCAGGTGCCCGGCGACCGGCACGGTGGGCGGCACCGCGTACGCCAAGTGCGGTGACCAGTGGTGGAGCTACGACACCCCGGCCACCGTCGGCACGAAGATGACCTACAAGGACCAGCAGGGCCTCGGCGGCACCTTCTTCTGGGAGCTGAGCGGCGATACCGCGAACGGCGAGCTGATCAAGGCCATCAGGTAACCGGTCCGACGGGGGACTCGGGGCGGAGGACCACGAGCCTCCGCCCCTTGCCGTGCCGGTCAGGGCGCGCGGCGTGCCGGCTGCGGGGCCCGGTAGGCGGGGTCGAGCTCCTCGACGGCGCGCAGGGATCCGCCCAGGGTCTTCACCAGCAGCTCGCGCATGGTGTCGCGGGACAGTTCGGGGCGGTCGATCCAGTCGAGGGTGGCACCCTCCACGCTGCACACCCAGGCCAGCAGGCCCATCCGCGCGAGCGGGGCGATGTCGGTACGGCCGTACGCGCCCTCCGCGATGGTGGCGACGATCGCCTCGCGCACGCCGTCCCGGACGGAGTGCACCTCGGTGTCGAAGCCGACGCCGCCGCTGACGATCGTGCGGTACGCGGCCTGGTTGTGCTCGGCGTAGCGCAGATAGCTGTCGATGGTGCGGTGCACACGGTCCACCGGCTCCAGCTCGCCGCCGCTCGCCGCGAAGGTGACCAGGTCGGCCACGGAGTCCTGGATGATCGCGAGGTAGTAGCCGCGCTTGGACTGGAAGTAGTAGTAGATGAGCCCCTTGGCCACATGGGCCTGCCGGGCGATGTCGTCCATGGAGAGCGCGTCGTAGGACGTGTCGGCGAACAGCTTCCGCCCGATGGCGATGAGTTCGGCACGGCGCGCCATCGAACGCTCGGTGCCGCGGGCCCTGGGACGGGCCGCGTCGCGCTGTTGACTAATATTCAATTTCGACCCTGTTATCCAACGGGCGGCGGGACATCCCGGCAGTATGGCAGACGTGCGCCAGCTGCCTGTTCGAGTGTGATCGAGGCTGACGGGTCCGCTCACGGCAGGGTCGGTATATGTCCGGCCCGGAGGCCCGATGTGGGTCAGCTCACAGCAGTCCGAGCTGAGTGACGAGCATGGCGAGCACCACGACGAGGGTCCAGCCCATGAGGTGCTCGAAGATCTTGGGGCCGTCTTCCCGGGGTCCGCCCGTGCGGACGCGGCCCGCCGAGGTGGAGTGCGCGGTCATATGCCCCACCTTGCCACCGCCAACCGCCTGTGCGGCCGAGACGTTGCCCACAGCGCCGTTGAGCAGACAGGGCCCCGGTCGGCCCGGAGCCCTGTCGGATCGGCTCAGCGCACGCCCACCGCCGCGAGCGCGGCACGCTGGCGGGGCGTCGGCCGCGCCGGGAAGTACAGGTAGCAGACGCCGCCCGTGCCGGAGACGACCTTGCCGCTCGCGTTGTAGCGCTTGGTCCGGAGCCAGATGTTCTCCCACTCGCGCCGCTGGTAGACGCGCCGCACGGCCTCGTTGGTCGGCGAGTTGGGGTCGTTGGCGATCACGTCGCCGTCGGCGGTGAAGCCGACGACGGTCATGAGGTGCCCGGAGGTGCCGTATCCGGCCCCGGTCAGCTCCTCCGCGAGGAACGACTGGGACGTTATGGCCGGGATGCCGGCGGCGATCAGCGTCTCCAGGTCGGTCAGCGAGCCGAGCCGGGTGACCACGCCCTGGAGGCCATCGAAGGTGGCCGCGTAGGCCGCGTTGAACGGCCAGTTCCCGCAGCCCTCGTACTGGTGGTCGTAGGTGAAACGGGCGGCATGGCAGACCTGCGGGTCCGTGAACTCCGGGTTCACCCAGGCCAGTTGCTCGGGGGTGAGCCGACCGCCCCAGTACTCGATGATCATCTGCGAGGAGGTGGGGCTGCACCAGGCCTCGCCACCGTTGTCGTACTCCGGGTACTGGCCGACGTGCAGCTCCTGCGAGTAGCGCGGGACCTTCAGCTCGCGGGCGAGGCCGGGTTCGGAGGCGGGGACGGTGAAGCGGTCCGGCACGTCGGAGCCCATCACACCGGCCAGCCAGACCTTCGGGGTGACCTTGGTTCCGGGCTTGCGGTACAGGGTCAGCCGCAGCCGGTACGAGGCGAGGCGCAGCCCGGTCGCCGGGTCGTCGATCGCGAAGGTGTCCGTCCAGACGCTGCTGCGGTCGTCGCTCTGGTCATCGACGGAGGTGCGGCGGATGTCCTGGTCGCCGGCCGCCCAGCGCCCCATGACGTACCAGGGGGTGGCGGTGCCGTCGGAGTAGGTCCCCTTGAGCTCGATCTGGATCCAGCTCCCGGCCGGCGTGTGCGCGTTCCAGGACGCGATGGCCTCGGTCGCCGGGACGGAGAGGCGGTGGACGGGGGACGTCCAGGTCGCGTACTCCCAGCGGGCCGTCTTCCCGGTGTGCGGATCCGTGTGGTCGGTGGTGCCCGCGGGGGTGCCGATCACCAGGCCGGGGCGGGCGCCGGCGACGGCGCGGGTGCCCGCGGCGGTGCCGCCGCGCCAGTCCGTGTACGAGGTCCAGGCATGGTTGTCGACCTGGCGGGCGGCGGCCCGGTCGGGGCGGCCGGGCCGGCCGGTGTCGGGCCCGACGGCGGTGCCGGCGGCGGCCGCGGGTCCCGCGGCGCCGGTGACGGCGGTGGCCACCGCTGCCGCCAGAACGATTCTGCGGGACGGTTGTTCGGCTGAGCTCATGGGCGGGAGACCCCCAGGTGTCGAGTCGGGTGGGTCCGGTGCACGGGTGTGCGGCAACTATGGCTGCATGAGGCACCGTCCGCCAGCACTTCGACCCCGGGCGCGCCCGCCAATATTGGTCTCGACCACTGGCATGACCTGCGGTTGTGTACGGACGTGCCTGTCATGTCCGACCCCGGCCCGGGTGCGCCCGGGCCCCGGCGTACACCGGGACGGCGTACGCCGGGGGCCTGTGACGCGGCCTCAGACGAGGTCCATGGCGGCGACCTCGTCGGGGCGGCCGTAGCTCACCGGGCCGTGGAAGCGGCGCCGCGCCGAGGTGAACCACCACAGCGTCGCCACGCCCAGGACGCCCGCCAGGACGACCGGGGCGTAGTTGAACGAGGTCACCGTGATCGGCGCGGCGTGCGGCAGCATGAACAGCACGCTGCTGAACAGGATCCAGGCCACCGCCACCACCCCGACGGGCCGGCCCCAGCGGCCCAGGTGCCAGGGGCCGGGCTGGAAGGCGTCGCCGAGCCGCAGCCGCAGCAGGATCGGGATGCCGTAGGCGAGGAAGAGCCCGACGACGTTGATGCTGACGATGGCGGTGAACGCCGTGCGCGACCACCAGCCGGGCAGGACCAGCACGAGCGAGCAGCCGACCGCGAGCCACACCGCGTTCACCGGGGTGCGGGTGCGCGGGGACACCGAGTGCCACCAGCGGGAGCCCGGCATCGCGCCGTCCCGGGAGAACGCGAAGATCTGCCGGGCGTTGCTGGTGAGGTTGGCCAGTCCGCAGAACAGCATGGCGCCGATCACGATGAGCAGCAGTGCCTTCGCGGCGGCCAGACCGACCCCGTCGATCAGGATGCGCACGGGAGGGGAGTCTGCCGCCGCCACCCGGTCGTAGTCCCGGGCGCTGTAGACGAGGGCGCACATCAGTACGAGACCGGCCAGTGCCGAGGAGGCGATGGAACGGGTGATCCCCTTCGGCGCGTTGACGGTCGCCCGGACCGTTTCCTCGGACATGTGGAAGCTGCCGTCGAAGCCGGTGAACGTCCAGCTGGTGACGAGCAGTCCGAGCATGCCGCCGTAAAGGCCTGTCGTGAAACCGGTGTTGTTCGCGAAATGGGTGACGAACGACGCCGGCTGGTGCTGATCGGGCACGGTGACGAGGGCGGTCACGATGACCGCCAGCCCGATGAGCAGCCACCACACGGAGATCCGGTTCAGCACGGCGACCAGCTGCACGGTGTAGGTGTTGGCGAGCCCCTGCGCCACGATGATCAGGGCCGTGATCAGCACCGTCCGGTGGCCGGTCGGCTCGTAGCCGGGCCACTGCAGCGTGATCAGGGCCTGCAGGAAGATGGCGGCGGCGTACCCGGTGGCGGCCGTCCCACCGACCTGGCCGGCGAAGTTGAGCCAGCCCGTGTACCAGGACCAGGCACCCTTGTGCCGGCGGGCGAGTTTCCCCGCCGAGAAATACAGGGCACCGCTCGTCGGATAGGCCGAGGCGACTTCCGCCATCGATGCCCCCACGAAGAGCACCATGACGGAGACACCGATCCAGCCGAAGACGAGAATTGCGGGACCGCCCGCATTCCAACCGAATCCGAAACCGGAGAAGATTCCGGCTACGACATTGATGACGGTGAAGGATATGGCGAAATTGTCGAACGCCTGAAAACGACGTGTGAGTTTCCTCGGATAACCCATCGCATGCAGGGTCGCGTCGTCGTCCAGGGCGATCGGATCCACTGCCCCGCGCGCCCGGGCACGCGAGGCCGATATCCGTGAGGACACGGGTCGGACCTTCCTCTCGGTGGGGGGTGGAGGGCCGTCAGGTGCCCGGGACGGGCAGCCCACAGGCTCGGCGCGCCCGGGACAGCTCGTCGGCCGGGTCGCCGAAGGCGGCCCAGGGCATGCGCGAGGCGTACGGCCCCATGGCCGTGAACGCCGTACGCGCCTCCTCCTCACGCCGGGCCATGACCAGGGCGTGCGCGAGGTACGCGAGGTCGAGGACCGGGGTGAAGGCGTAGTCGGCCACGGTGGGCAGCCAGTCGCGGTGCAGGGCGACCGCGGTGGCGCGCCACTGCGGCTGCTCCCAGACTCGGTCGGCGAGCAGCCGGGTCGGGTCGTAGCACTCGACGAGGGCGACCAGGGGCAGCAGCCCCAGGGCCGAGCCGGCCGGGGCGCGCTGGCCGAGGAAGGCGGCCACGTCCCAGGCGGCCGTCACCGACCCGCCGTGGCGGGGGAAGAAGCAGGCGAGGAAGCGATGATGGGCCTCGCGGTGCCAGGGGTCGAGCGACAGGACGTGCGCGAAGAGGCGCCACGGCCCGGGCGGCGCGGTGAGCAGACCCCTCGGGGCCGCGTCCCGCAGCCGGTGCAGCCGGGCCATCGCCAGCTTGGCCACCCAGGGGGTCGGATCGGCGGGGTCGGTGTGCGCGGCCCGGTCGCAGGCGGCCAGCGCGATCCGCTCCAGGGCCTCGGCCCGCGGGTCGTGCGCGTCGGCCGCGCGCAGGGCCCGTACGACCGCGACCCGCGCCCACAGCAGGGATGCCTCGGGGCCGGGCTCCTCCGCCAGCCAGCGTTCCACCAGGTCGGAGTCGGCGGCCTCGGAGGCGAGGACCAGCGAGCGGTGGGCCCGCAGCGCGAAGTCGCCGCGGGTTTCCGCCAATGCCTCGCGGGCGCCCAGATATCGCCCGGCCCGGACCTCGACGCAAACGCGCGCGAGCACCCGGTCGTCGGCCGCCGGATGCCACACGTACTGCCCCTCGAATAACCCCGCGGTCATCGGTCCCAGCCCATCCCCCGTTGTGACACGTCACCGTTGTGCACCAGGCACCCTACTCAGCGTCGCCCACCTCCGGAACATCGATTTCACCGTGGTTGGCCGGAGTTTTTCGACGGCAATGGAGAAATCGCGGAGTAGTTCAAAGCGACACGTTTTCTCATCACGGTCCGGACTCGGTTCCGGCCGCCCACTAGAATGTTGCGGCACCTCGGTCCAGCACTCCCTCCGACTTCGGGAAGAACGATTCACGACCTCGCCTCCCGGCTCCGCCGGCTGTCCCCCTCCTGCGGCCCGGTCCGGCTGATCGCCGTCGACGGGCACGCCGGTTCCGGGAAGTCCACGTTCGCCGGGGAGCTGGCGCGCTCCCTCGGCGGTGCCCCGGTCCTCCATCTCGACGATCTCGCCTGTCACGACCAGCTGTTCGGCTGGACCGACCGGCTCATCGCCCAGGTGATCGAGCCGCTCACCCGCGGCCGCACCGCCCACTACGCCCCCTACGACTGGCGGGCCCGCCGCTTCGGAACCCCGGTCGCGCTGCCGCCCGATCCCGTGGTCGTCGTCGAGGGAGTGGGCGCGGGCCGCCGCGCACTGCGGCCGTATCTGGCCCGGCTGCTGTGGATGGAGCTGCCGGCCGAGGAGTCCTGGGCCCGCGGCCGTGCCCGCGACGGGGAGGAACAGCGGGAGTTCTGGGACGGCTGGGTCACGGCCGAGCGCGCGCACTTCGCCGCCGACCCCTCCCGGCCCTTCGCCGACCTCCTGGTCCGGCAGGGAGAGCCGAGAGAAGAGGGTGAGCCGGGATTGAAGGGGTTCAAGGTGACTCCCGGGCCTGCCGTGACGCCCTGAACCGACCGTCCTGTCACCCACCGTGACGACCCATCGACAATGTGCTGAACTTGTGAAGGCACGCTCCCCGGCGACTTCCCGGAGTGCCTCAACTCGGCTTGACCCAAGGGCCGTACAGGTCTTACGTTCTCAATGAGCGGACAAGAGAAACCGCTCTCCAGACGCGAAGCCCCCGGTTGTTCCCCCGTGATCGGGGGCTTCGTTCTGCCCGGACGGCGTTTCCCGGCGCCGAGAGGGGCGATCCGATCACCCTCGGTCACCGCCGCGCGCTCCCCCGATGTGCTCCCACCACCCCCGACGGCCTGTGCCGCACCCTGGGGCGCACCACGCCCTCGCAGGTACGATGCCCACGGTGCGACCTACGGACGGCTGCTCTGCGCACCGTGGCAACTCCGGTCCGCGGTACGGCGGTTCGATACCGGCGGCCGGGGGCGAGCGGTCGGCCAACCGACGGGGGGCACGGTTTGTGGGGGACGTGATGGACTTCGGCACGCAGGGCCCGGAGGCCCCGGCCGACCTCGCCTGGCTGCGAGGTGTGGACGCCTACACGATGGGAGCGTATCCGCAGGCGGAGGAGGAGTTCCGCACCGCGGTGCGGATCGATCCCGGGATGGCCGACGGCTGGCTGGGCCTGCACGCGCTGCGGGTGGACACGACGACCGCGCTGCTGCGGATGTTCCGGCACCGGGACCGCTTCGGGGAGCAGCGCGCCCGGCACCGCCGTACGCTCAACTCCTGGTACTGGCTGGGCTGGTGGGTGCAGCCGGTGCTGGAGAGCCCGCGCGATCTGCTGCTGGCCCACGCCTCGCACTGGCTGGACGGACGGCACGTCCCCGAGCTGGACCGCGCGCTCGCCGGGCTGCCGCCCGTGGACACCGACCACCAGGTCCGCTTTCTGCACGCCTGCCGGGCCTATCTGGTCAAGGACTGGGAGCAGCTCGTCCGGCACACCGACCCGCTGCTCGACGACCCGATGCTCGGCATCGAGGCCGGTCTGTTCGGCGGCATGGCACGGGTGCGGCTGGAGATGTACGGGCAGGCCGAACCGCTGCTCTCGGCCGCGCTGATGCGGTGCCGCAGCGAGCAGCCGCAGCGCAAGGAGCTGCGCTACTGGCTGGCCCGGGCGCTCGAGGGCACCGGCCGCTCGGCGGCGGCGCTCCCCCTCTACCGGGCGGTGCACCGCGTCGACCCGGCCTTCATGGACACCTCGGCCCGGCTCGCCGCCATCGCCGAGGGAGACGGGTACGACGACTCCGCCGACCTCGCCGCGATCACGCTGGCCGGGTTCGGGCAGGACGTCGACGGCACCGAGGGACTCGATCCGCTGTTCGGCGTCGAGGGACGCGATCTGCGGCTGTCCGAGCCCGAGCCGCCGGCCGGGCCCTTGCCGTCGGTGGCGGATCCTGCGGTGCGGGAGAAGGCTGCCGTGCCCGCGCAGTCGCTGCCCGCCGGGCCGACCGACCCCGCGTTGCTCGAGGAGGCGCTGGCCGAACTCGAGCGCATGGTGGGGCTGGAGCCGGTCAAGCGCCAGGTGAAGGCGCTGTCGGCGCAGCTGAACATGGCGCGGCTGCGGGCCGGGCAGGGCCTGCCGGTGCAGCCGCCCAAGCGGCACTTCGTCTTCTCCGGCCCCTCCGGAACCGGCAAGACCACGGTCGCCCGCATCCTGGGCCGGGTCTTCTACGCGCTCGGGCTGCTCGGCGGCGACCACCTCGTGGAGGCCCAGCGGGCAGACCTGGTCGGCGAGTATCTGGGGCAGACCGCCGTGAAGGCCAACGAGCTGATCGACTCGGCGCTCGGCGGCGTGCTCTTCGTGGACGAGGCGTACTCGCTGTCCAACACCGGCTACGGCAAGGGCGACGCCTACGGCGACGAGGCCCTGCAGGTGCTGCTGAAGCGGGCCGAGGACAACCGCGACCATCTGGTCGTGATCCTGGCGGGCTATCCCGAGGGCATGGACCGGCTGCTGGCCGCCAACCCCGGGCTCTCCTCCCGGTTCACCACCCGCGTCGACTTCCCCTCGTACCGGCCGCTGGAACTGACCGCGATCGGCGAGGTGCTGGCCGCCGAGAACGGCGACCTGTGGGACGAGGAGGCGCTGGACGAGCTGCGGTCCATCGCCGGGCATGTGGTCGACCAGGGGTGGATCGACGAGCTGGGCAACGGGCGGTTCCTGCGGACGCTGTACGAGAAGAGCTGCGCCTACCGGGATCTGCGGCTGTCGACGTACCCCGGTGCGCTGACCCGCGAGGAGCTGGCGACCCTGCGGCTGCCCGATCTGATGCAGGCGTACGGCGAGGTGCTGTCGGGGCGGGGGCCGCAGGATCCGTCCGCCCGCTGACGGATCCTGCGGCCTTGCGGCCGTCCGGCTGTCAGGCCTTGCGGCCGGTTCAGCCGGCCATGGCCTCCTCCGGTTCTCCCGTGCTGAGCCGGGGACCGGTGACCCGGCCCTCCGGCAGCTCCCGGTGGGCCGGGTCGCGGACCTCGCCCACCAGCAGCTCCAGTACGTCCTCCAGCGCGACCAGGCCGAGGACCCGGCCGGACGCGTCGGCCACCTGGGCCAGATGGGTGGCGGCCCGGCGCATGACGGTCAGGGCGTCGTCCAGGGGCAGTTCGGAGCGCAGGGTCGTCATCGGGCGCCACACGTGCTGCGGCACCGCCCGCTCGGACTCCTCCAGGTCCAGGACGTCCTTCACATGCAGATAGCCCATGAAGGCGCCGGCGCCGTTCTCTGCCGCGACCGGGAACCGGGAGTAGCCGGTGCGGGCGGTGAGGGCGACGATCTGGCCGGGGGTGACCGAGGGGCTGACGGTGACCAGCGACTCGCGCCGGAGCAGGACGTCCGTCACCGGGCGCGAGCCCAGCTCCAGGGCGTCCTCGAGCCGCTCCTGCTCCTCGGGGTCGAGCAGTCCCGCCTGGCCGGAGTCCTCGACGAGCCGGTTCAGCTGCTCGCTGGTGAACACCGCCTCGACCTCGTCCTTCGGCTCGACGCGGAACAGCCGCAGGATGGAGTTGGCGACCGCGCCGAGGGCGACGGTGATCGGCCGGCAGAAGCGGGCGAAGTACACCAGGCCGGGGCTCAGCCAGAGCGCGACCTTCTCCGGTGCCGCCATGGCCAGGTTCTTCGGCACCATCTCGCCGATCACGAGATGGAAGAAGACGACCGCGGCGAGCGCGATGACATAGGTCAGCGGATGGATCATGCCCTCGGGCAGACGCACCCACTCGAACACCGGCTCCAGCAGATGCGCCACCGTCGGCTCGGCGACCGCGCCGAGCGTCAGCGAGCAGACGGTGATGCCGAACTGGGCGGCGGCCATCATCTGCGGCAGATGCTCCAGGCCGTACAGCACCTGGCGGGCGCGGGCCGTGCCGAGCGGTTCGATCTGACTGCGGCGGACCGAGACCAGGGCGAACTCGGCGCCCACGAAGAAGCCGTTGGCGAGCACGAGCAGGGCCGCGAAGAGAAGTTGGAGGACGCTCATCGGGCGACCTCCACGACGGCGCCGGTGCGCACCAGCCGGACCCGCTCGGCCCGGTAGTGCCCGACCCGGCGCACGGACAGCCGCCAGCCCGGCAGCTCCGCCTTGTCGCCGACGGCCGGGATCCGCCCGAGCAGATCGGCGACCAGTCCGGCGACGGTCTCGTACGGGCCCTCGGGCACGTCGAGTCCTATGCGCTGCAGGATGTCGACACGGCAGCTGCCGTCGGCCTCCCAGGCGGGGCGGCCGTCCTCGGCCGGGGCCGCGGCGAGTTCGGGCAGGTCCTGCCCGTCGTGCTCGTCGCGGACCTCGCCGACGATCTCCTCGACGATGTCCTCCAGGGTCACCACGCCGGCCGTGCCGCCGTACTCGTCGACGACGACGGCGATGGGCTGCTCGCTGCGCAGCCGGCCGAGGAGCGGCTGGACCGGCAGGGTCTCGGGGACCAGCAGGGCGGGGCGGGAGATCCGGCCGAGGGGAGTGCGCAGCCGGTCCCCCGAACGGACCGCCAGTGCGTCCTTCAGATGGACCATCCCGACGATCTCGTCGATCCGCTCCCGGTAGACCGGGAAGCGGGACAGGCCGGTGGCACGGGTCAGGTTCACCACGTCCTCGGCGGTGGCCGACGACTGGAGCGCGCTGACCTTCACCCGCGGGGTCATCACATGCTGCGCGGTCAGCTCGCCGAGGGACAGGGTCCGCACGAACAGGTCGGCGGTGTCCTGCTCCAGGGCGCCGGCCTGCGCGGAGTGACGGGCCAGGGAGACCAGCTCGCCGGGGGTGCGGGCGGACGCCAGCTCCTCGGCGGGCTCGATGCCCATGGCCCGGACCAGCCGGTTGGCGACGGAGTTCAGCGCGGCGATCACCGGGCGGAACAGCCGGGCGAAGACGTGCTGCGGGCCGGCGACGAAGCGCGCGACCTGCAGGGGCCGTGACACCGCCCAGTTCTTGGGCACGAGCTCGCCGATCACCATCTGCACGGCCGAGGCCAGCAGCATGCCGACGACCACGGCTACACCGGACACCGCCCCCTCGGGGACGCCGATCGCGGTGAACGGGCCGCCCAGCAGCTGGGCCAGGGCCGGTTCGGCGAGCATGCCGACGACCAGGGAGGTGATGGTGATGCCGAGCTGGGTGCCGGAGAGCTGGAAGGACAGTTCCCGGAGGGAGGCGACGACCCGGTGGGCCCGTCGGTCGCCCTCGGCGGCGGCCTGCTCGGCGTCCGTGGCCTCCACGGTGACCAGGCCGAACTCGGCGGCCACGAAGAAACCGTTGGCGAGGATCAGGAGGAACGCGGCTGCCAGGAGCAGCAGGGGGGTACTCATGATGCCGCCGCCCCGGTATGTCGGGGGCGGGCGGCGCAGGTACTACAGGACGATCCGTCCATCGCTGGAGGGAATCACTCCTCGGGTAGCAGGGGCCTTCGAAGGACCGGTCGGACCCACGAGAGGCGGAGGCGTCGTGAGAACGCCTCCGCCACCAGATTAATCAAGACAGGGGCACTTGCGGCAGGGCGAGCGCTGCCGAGTACGCCCCTATGGGTATCGGGTCAGCCCTGTGGGCCCTCCACGGAGCGGGCCTCGGCGAGGGCGCGCAGGGCGCGGGCGTCGGCGATGGCCTTGGCCTTGGCGATACCGGGCTGGATGCCGAGCGCGGGCAGGCTGGTGCCGTCGCTCAGGTTCAGGAACACCCACGGGTCGCCGGGGCGCAGATTGACCTGGACGATCTCGGCCCAGGCCAGACGGCGCCGCGATGCGATGTTCACCACGGTGACACCGGCCTCGTCGGCGACCACCCGGACACGCGCCAGCAGGGCGAGCACGCCGAACATCAGGGCGCCGGTGAGGATGAAGCTGAGCCGCTCCCCCGGTCCGAGCTTCTCCAGCAGCAGCGCGACCGCCGCGATGACGACGAAGATCGCGGCGCCCGCGGTGAGCAGGATGACGCGCGTGCGGCCGGGCCGGAAGGTGACGGGAAGCGGGGGCAGCTCGGACATGTCGGGGCTCTCGGAAGACATCTCGTGTGTCAGAGGCGGCAGGCGTGGATCGCCGTGGTCAGGATGGCGCGGGCGCCGATGTCGTACAGGTCGTCCATGATCCGCTGGGCCTCGCGGGCCGGGACCATGGCGCGGACGGCGACCCAGCCCTCGTTGTGCAGCGGCGAGACGGTCGGAGACTCCAGGCCCGGGGTGAGGGCGACGGCCTTCTCCAGCTGCTCGACGCGGCAGTCGTAGTCCATCATCACGTACGTCCGGGCGACCAGGACGCCCTGGAGACGGCGCAGGAACTGCTGCACCTTGGGGTCGTCGGGCTCCGCGCCGGTACGGCGGATGACGGCCGCCTCGGACTTCATGATCGGCTCGCCGACGACCTCCAGGCCGGCGTTGCGCAGTGAGGTGCCGGTCTCGACGACGTCCGCGATGACCTCGGCGACGCCGAGCTGGATGGCGGTCTCGACGGCGCCGTCGAGGTGCACGACGGAGGCGTCCACGCCGTGGTCGGCGAGGTACTTGGCGACGATGCCCTCGTAGGAGGTGGCGATCGTCTTGCCCTGGAGGTCGTTCAGGTCGCCGCCGACGGTGCCCGGCTTCGTGGCGAAGCGGAACGTGGAGCGGGCGAAGCCGAGCGGCAGGATCTCCTCGGCGTCCGCGCCGGAGTCGATCAGCAGGTCGCGGCCGGTGATGCCGATGTCGAGCTGGCCCGAGGCGACGTAGATCGCGATGTCGCGGGGGCGCAGATAGAAGAACTCGACGTCGTTCTCCGGGTCGACGGTGCGCAGTTCCTTGGACTCGCGGCGCTGCTGGTAGCCGGCCTCATGCAGCATGTCCGCCGCAGGGCCGGAGAGTGAACCCTTGTTGGGGACGGCGATGCGCAGCATGAGGTCGGCTTCCTTCGTTTCGCGGGTGCGGTGGGGTGCGGGGCGGCGGGGCTCAGAGGTGGGCGTAGACGTCGTCCAGGGAGATCCCGCGGGCGACCATCATCACCTGGACGTGGTAGAGCAGCTGCGAGATCTCCTCGGCGGCGGCTTCCTTGCCCTCGTACTCGGCGGCCATCCAGACCTCGGCGGCCTCCTCGACGACCTTCTTGCCGATGGCGTGGACGCCCTTCTCGACGAGTTCGGCGGTACGGGAGGTGGCGGGATCGCCCTGGGCTGCCTTGTGCTGGAGCTCGGTGAAGAGCTCCTCGAACGTCTTCTT
This sequence comes from Streptomyces nigra, assembly GCF_003074055.1. Lineage (NCBI taxonomy): Bacteria > Bacillati > Actinomycetota > Actinomycetes > Kitasatosporales > Streptomycetaceae > Streptomyces > Streptomyces nigra. Next base: position 1,142,153 of record NZ_CP029043.1, read on the forward strand.
GGACATGGTGACGCTCAGCCTATGCCACATGTGCCGTTCGTCAGCGCCAGGGTTCGGATACTGAGCGCAGGGTCGCCGCCGTGGCCACGGCCGCGGTGACCGCCTCGTGCCCCTTGTCCTCGGAGGAGCCCTCGATCCCGGCCCGGTCCAGGGCCTGCTCCTCGGTGTCGCAGGTCAGCACGCCGAACCCGACGGGGACGCCGGTGTCGACCGAGACCTGGGTGAGGCCCTGGGTGACGCCCTGGCACACGTACTCGAAGTGGGGGGTGCCGCCGCGGATGACGACACCCAGCGCCACGATCGCGTCGTAGCCGCGGCCCGCGAGGACCTTGGCGACGACCGGCAGCTCCCAGCTGCCGGGGACCCTGAGCAGGGTCGGCTCGTCGATCCCCAGGTCGTGCAGGGCGCGCAGCGCGCCGTCGACCAGTCCGTCCATCACCTTCTCGTGCCACTGCGCCGCGATGACGGCGACCCGCAGGTCACCCACATTGCGTACGGACAGCTCCGGTGCGCCCTTGCCGCTCACGTTCTCGTGTCTCCTCGGTGTGGTCTTACAAGTCTTGCTGGTTTTACTGGTCCTGCTGGTCTTACTGGTCCTGCTGGTCTTACTGGTCTTACTGGTCTTACTGGTCTTACTGGTCCTGCCGGCCCTACTGCGTGGTGCAGGTGGACAGGGTGGTGGGGGCCGGGACCACGGGCTCGGGGTCCAGCCAGGGCAGGTCGTGCCCCATCCGGTCGCGCTTGGTGCGCAGGTACCGCAGATTGTGCTCGCCCGCCTGGACGGGCATCGGCTCCCGCTCGGCGACCTGGATGCCGTGGGCGAGCAGGGCGTCGGACTTGTCGGGGTTGTTGGTCAGCAGACGGACGCTGCGCACCCCGAGGTCGGCCAGGATGCGCGCGCCGGCGCCGTAGTCGCGGGCGTCGGCGGGCAGGCCGAGCTCCAGGTTGGCGTCGAGGGTGTCGCGGCCGCGCTCTTGAAGCTCGTAGGCGCGCAGCTTGGACATCAGGCCGATGCCCCGGCCCTCGTGGCCGCGCAGGTAGACGACGACACCGCGGCCCTCCTCCTGGATGCGGTCCAGGGCGGCCTCCAGCTGGGGGCCGCAGTCGCAGCGCTGGGAGCCGAAGACGTCGCCGGTGAGGCATTCGGAGTGGACGCGGACCACGACGTCCTCGCCGTCGCCGATCTCGCCGTGGACGAGGGCGACATGCTCGACGCCGTCGACGGTGGAGCGGTAGCCGTAGGCGGTGAACGTGCCGTGGGCGGTGGGGAGATGGACCTCGGCCTCACGCCGGACGGTGGAGTCGGCGGCGAGCCGCTCGTCGTCCGGGGCGGTCGGCTCGACGGCCTTCGGGTGCTCGGCCTCGCGACGGTAGGCGACCAGGTCGGCGATGGAGACGATGGTCAGGCCGTGCTTGCGGGCGAACGGGATCAGCTCGGGCAGCCGCAGCATCTCGCCGTCCTCGCCGGCGATCTCCACGATGGCGCCGGCCGGGCGCAGTCCGGCGAGCCGGGCCAGGTCGACGGCGGCCTCGGTGTGTCCGTCGCGGACGAGGACGCCGCCGGGCCGGGCGCGCAGCGGGAAGATGTGGCCGGGGCGGACGAGGTCCGACGGCTGGGCCGTGCCGCTCGCGAGGAGTTGCAGCGTGGTGGACCGGTCGGAGGCGGAGATGCCGGTGGTGACACCGTGTTCGGCCGAGGCGTCGACGGAGACCGTGAACGCCGTCTTCATCGACTCGGTGTTGTCCGCCACCATCTGCGGCAGTTCGAGCCGGTCGAGCTCGTCGGGCTCCATGGGCGCGCAGATCAGTCCGCGGCACTCGCTCATCATGAAGGCGACGATCTCGGGGGTCGCGTGTTCGGCGGCGATGACGAGGTCGCCCTCGTTCTCGCGGTCCTCGTCGTCGACGACCACGACGGGCCGGCCGGCCGCGATGTCGGCGATGGCGCGCTCGATCGGGTCGAGCCGCAGGTCCTCGGCGCTCTCGGCGCTGTACAGAATCGGTGCCGCGGTCATGCCGGCGCTCCTTCCAGGACGGGCCGCGCGCCGTTGCGGGAGCGCAGCCACCAGTCGCGCATGCCCCACAGGACGAGTGCGCCGTAGATGACGTAGACGAAGCCGGAGAAGGCGTAGCCGTTGGCGAAGTTGAGGGGGACGCCGACGAGGTCGACGAGGAGCCAGGCGAACCAGAACTCGACCATGCCGCGCGCCTGGGCGTACATGGCGACGACGGTGCCGACGAAGATGTAGGCGTCGGGCCAGGGGTCCCAGGACAGGGTCGGGTACGCCCTGAACAGCAGCGCGACCCCGACGGTGCCGACGGCGGCGGCGCCGAGCATGGCCGCTCGCTCGGGCCAGGTGGCGAACCGGACGGCGATGTGGCCGTCCTCGCCGCGGCCCTTGCCGCGCTGCCACTGCCACCAGCCGTACAGGGCGACGACCATGACGACGGCCTGCTTGCCGGCGCTGCCGGTGAGGTGCCCGAAGAAGGCGCCGAAGAGGATCAGTCCGGCGAGGAACTGCACGGGCCAGGTCCACAGGGAGCGCCGCCAGCCGAGGGCGAGGGCGGCCAGGCCGAAGAGGTTGCCGATCATGTCCGACCAGAGGATGTGCTGGCCGAACAGCGTGAAGGCCTCGGAGTTCAGGGAGTTCACCGGGTGGCCGTCCCTTCGGAGGAGAGGCGGTCGCCCAGCATCCGCTCGACGTACTTGGCGATGACGTCGACCTCGAGGTTGACCGGGTCGCCGGGCCGCTTGTGGCCGAGCGTGGTCAGGTCGAGGGTGGTCGGGATGAGGCTGACGGTGAAGTAGTCGGGTCCGGCGTCGACGACGGTGAGGCTGATGCCGTCGACGGTGATGGAGCCCTTCTCCACGACGTAGCGGGAGAGGTCCGCGGGGAGGGAGATCTTCACGATCTCCCAGTGCTCGGAGGGGGTGCGCTCCAGGACCTGACCGGTGCCGTCGACGTGTCCCTGGACGATGTGCCCGCCGAGCCGGTCGCCGACGGCGGTGGGCCGCTCCAGGTTGACGCGGGAGCCCACGGTGAGGGCGCCCAGGCTGGAGCGCTTGAGGGTCTCGGCCATGACGTCGGCGGTGAACTCGTCGCCCTCGTGGTCGACGACCGTGAGGCAGACGCCGTTGACCGCGATGGAGTCGCCGTGCTTGGCGCCCTCGGTGACGACGGGACCGCGCAGTCGGAAGCGACAGGCGTCACCGAGGGTCTCGACGGCCGTGACGTGGCCCAGCTCTTCGACGATTCCGGTGAACACTTCCCGGGTCCTCCTGCCTCATAGGGGCACGGACTCCGGGGCTGCCGATGACGGCGGAATGGACGAGCGAGAACACCGGGGGCGACGCCGGACGAGGGTCCGCCCCTTGGACGAACCGGTACGGCGGCGCGCACACAGGCTCGCCCGCCGCGCACTGCCTCCCATCCGGACTTTAACCGTCGGTCCAGGAATTTCACCTGGTCAACCGGTCGCTGGAGGCGACCGGGTCGCGGACTGTAACCGCCGGTTCGGAATTTCACCGACCCCGGAGTGCGCTGCTTGTGGTACATGGCCAGTGTGCCACGACCGGTGGGCGTCCATACGGGCGAAGGGTGTGGGGTGGCTCACAGGGCGCTTCGCTGGACTTTCCCGGCGGCCGGCGATGCCCTCAACTCCCATGTGCGCGAGCACGCTTGGGATTGGTCCATACCTATTGACGCTCTGGTCTAGTCCTCTCTACTGTCAGCGGTGCGCGGCGGGGACTCGGCGCCCTGCCGCCCCCACGAGAGCGCCCGGCGGCGGTGACGACGGCCCTTGCCCGCCGCCGGGTCTCCCCAACCGCCCCCCTTTTTTTCGTCCGCGGGATGTCACATCTCCCCGGGATGCTCCGTCGAGGACTGCGAGGGATGCTCCGAACCGGGAGTGTCCGCGTCGCGAAGGGGCTGAACACGATGACCACGATGCTGGTGACCGGCGGGACCGGAACGCTCGGCAGGCTCGTCACCGAGCGGTTGCGGGCGGACGGGCACGAGGTGCGGGTGCTCAGCCGGCACGCCCAGCCGTACGCCGTCGACCTGCGCAAGGGCGGGCCCGGTCTGGACGCCGCGATGGCGGGCGTGGACACGGTGGTGCACTGCGCCAGCTCGCCGAACGGCGGGGACGAGGAGGCGGCGCGGCATCTGATCGCGGCCGCGCGCGGGGCCGGGGTGCGGCACCTCGTCTACATCTCGATCGTCGGCGTGGACCGGGTGCCGTTCGGCTACTACCGGAGCAAGCACGCCGTGGAGCGGCTGGTCGAGGAGTCCGGGCTGGGCTGGACGGTACTGCGCGCGACCCAGTTCCACGATCTGCTCGCGCGGATGCTGGGGGCGCTCGCCAAGCTGCCGGTCGTGCTGCTGCCGGCCCGGGTGAAGGACCAGCCGATCGAGGTGGCCGAGGTCGCGGACCGGCTGGCCGGACTGGCCGAGGGCGAGCCCGCCGGGCGGGTGGCGGACATCGGCGGCCCCGAGGTGCGCACCTTCGACTCGCTGGCCCGTTCCCACCTCAAGGCCACCGGCCGCAGGCGGCTCGTCGTGAGCGTGCCGCTGTGGGGCGCGGCGTACCGCGCCTTCCGCGCCGGCGGGCATCTCGCTCCGGAGCACGCGGTGGGCAAGGGGACGTTCGAGGAGTACCTGGACCGGCGGTCTGGCCATCGGGGCTAGGTTCTCTCGGCTGGATCAGGCCGGGCTCGCGGCGTCTGGCATGATCCAGAACAAGAGACCCTAGGCACTCCGCCCTGGTGGCGCGAACAGCTCGTCCTGTGCCCGGTCCCGGGCCGTGAGGAGCGCGCCGCGCAGGACCGCGGTGCCGCCGAGGGCGCTCGGGCGCACCGCGGCCGGCAGCGGGGACATCCGCCGTACCCGCTCCTCGACCAGCGCGGCGAGCGGGGCGCCGCCGGCCTGCCCGACCTCACCGCCGAGCACCACACAACCGGGGTCGAGGACGGCGACGACGGAGGCCACGCCCAGCGCGATCCGGTCCGCGAGGACGGCGAGGAAGCGCCCGGCGTCGCCGTCGTCGCCGGTCCGCGCCACCGCTTCTCCCACCAGGCGGGCGGCGTCCGGGGCGTGGGCGCCCTCGGCGGCCAATCCGTGCTCCGCCGCCAGCCGTGTGATCGCCGCCGAGCCCGCGAGCGAGTGGAAGCCGCCCGCGCAGTCGGTCGCCGACGGCAGTCCCGTCGTACCGGGCACCGGCAGGAAGCCGATCTCGCCGGTTCCGCCGGACGCCCCGCGGCGCAGCTTCCCGTCGAGGACGACGGCGGCGCCGGTGCCGTGTCCGAGCCAGAGCAGGACGAAGGTGTCGCGGTCGTGGGCGGCGCCGTCGCGCTGTTCGGCGAGGGCGGCGAGGTTGGTCTCGTTCTCGACGCTGACGCGGGCGTCGGGAAAGCGCTCCTGGAGGGTGGCGACGAGGGCGCGGTGCCACTGCGGCAGGCCCGAGGAGTCGCGCAGTTCGCCGCTGGCCGGGTCGATGAGGCCGGGGGCGCCGATGCCCACGGTGTGCGGCCGGTCCGCTCCGGCCTCCTTCACCGCGCGCTCGACGAGAGCCACCGCCCGCTCCACGGCGGGCCCGGTCCCGGTGTCGCCGCCGATGGGCACGGACGCCTCCGCGAGCACGGTGCCGACCAGATCGGACACGGCCACCGCTACCCCCTCGGTACGGACGTCCAGCGCGGCGAGATGGGCACGACCGGCGACGATGCCGTACAGCTTGGCGTTGGGGCCGCGCCGCTGCTCGCCGGCCTCGCCGACGACGGTGATCAGCCCGGCGTCGGTCAGGCGCTCGACGAGGTCGGCCACGGTCGGCCGGGACAGCCCGGTCAGCTGCTTCAACTGTCCGGCCGTCAGTGGGCCTTCGCGCTGCAGCAGGCGCAGGGCGAGCCGGTCGTTGATGGCCCGGGCGGTGCTCGGGGATGCGGGCATGCCGGGATCCTTCCAGATCGGCGGGGCCGCGCGCGGCGGCGGGCGGCGCTCGGGCACTCTATCTATCAGGCAGGGTTCCTGATAGTTTACGGCCGGACCGCGCGGACGCGGAGGCCAGGAGGGGGTCACTTCATGGGTGGGACCGGTGGAAAGGTCTACGACCTGCGGGAGGTCAGGCGTGCCCGGTACGCCGTGGCCGCCGTCTTCGCCGCACACGGCGCCGTCACGGGGTCCTTCGCGACCCGGGTGCCGTGGATCCAGGACCACGCGGGGGTCAGCGCCGGCCAGCTCGGTCTCGCGCTGGCGTTCCCGGCGCTCGGCGCCTCCCTGGCGATGCCGCTCGCGGGCAGGATCAGCCACCGCTTCGGCGCCCGCAACGCGCTGCGCGGGCTGATGGCCCTGTGGACGCTGGCCCTGACCCTGCCCTCGCTGGCACCCGACCTGCTCACGCTCTGCGTGGCCCTGTTCCTGTTCGGCGCCACGGCGGGCATGGCGGACGTGGCGATGAACGCCCTCGGGGTCGAGGTGGAGGGCCGCCTGGGCCGCTCGATCATGTCCGGGCTGCACGGCATGTGGAGCGCGGGCGCCCTGATCGGCTCCGCGGCCGGCACCCTCGCGGCGCATCTGGGCTCGGACGCCCGCGTCCACCACGCGCTCGCGGCGGCCGTGCTGACGGTGCTCGGGGTGGCCGCCTGCCAGTGGGTGCTCGACCTGCAGGCCGCCGAGGACGAGGAGGCGCCGCCGCGGTTCGCGCTGCCTCCCCGGTCCGCGCTGCTGATCGGCGCGGTCGGGTTCTGCGCGGTCTTCGCGGAGGGCGCGAGCCTGGACTGGTCGGCGGTGTATCTGCGGGACCAGCTGGACACCTCGGCCGGCCTGGCGGCCGCGTGCACGACCGGCTTCACGCTCACGATGGCGATCGCCCGGATCGCCGGCGACCGGGTGGTGGACCGCTTCGGCTCGGTGCGCACGGTCCGGTTCAGCGGCGTCCTCGCCACGCTCGGCGGGCTGCTGGTCGTGGTCGCGGACGCGCCGGCCCTGGCGATGACCGGGTTCGCGCTGCTGGGCCTCGGGATCGCGGTGGTCGTGCCGCTGTGCTTCGCGGCGGCGGGCCGCAGCGGCTCGAACCCGTCCCTGGCCATCGCGGGCGTCGCGACCATCACCTACACCTCGGGGCTGGTCGCCCCCAGCGCGATCGGCGGGCTCGCCCAGCTGACCAGTCTGATGGTGTCCTTCTGCCTGGTCACGCTGCTCGCCTCGGGCCTGGCGCTGTTCGCGGGCGTCCTGCGCACCGCCGACCGCGACCGCCCGAAGGTCAGCCGCCCGGACGCAGCAGTTCGCGACCCGCGGCCCTGAACTCCTCGCTCCACGGCGCCGGGCGCAGCGTCCTGGCGTCGAGCCGGACCAGCACCCGGCTGCCGTGCGCGTAGGTCATCGCGCCGTCGGCCGAGCAGAAGCGGAAGCCGTACGTCAGCCCGGTGGTGCCCAGCCGCTCCAGCCACAGGTGCACGGCGTAGGTGCCCGGCCTGGTCACCGGGGCCTCATAGGTGATGCGGAGTTCCTTGACGGCGTTGCAGGCGTCGCCCGCGGCCACCCAGTCGCCCTCGAAGCGGAAGCCGTGCTCGTGCCACAGCTCGGTCCAGGCCCGCTCGACCATCAGCGGGTAGCGCGCGTTGTGCAGCAGCCCGAGCGCGTCGAGGTCGTCGAAGTGCACGGTGACGGGCACGAGCCGGCCGTGGGACGGGGCGGACAGGGGCAGGGCTTCGGCGGTCACGGCGGGACTCCCGGGGAGGTACTAGAAGATTCACCCATCCTAAGCGGACGCTCAGAAGCCGAGGTGGCCCCGGGTCGGCGGCCCGGTCGGTGTACCCGACAATGGTCCGGCCCCCTCGTTCGCACGACGAAAGCGAAACCGCACCATGGATCTCGGCGTCCGCTGGAAACTGCACGGCGACGGACGCACTCCGGCGCCCGGCGCCGTGGTCCGCCCCGACGAGCGGCTGTCCTGGCCGCGCACGGTCGGGCTCGGCGCCCAGCACGTGGTCGCGATGTTCGGCGCCAGTTTCGTGGCCCCGGTCCTCATGGGTCTCGACCCCAACCTGGCGATCATGATGTCGGGTGTCGCGACCGTGATCTTCCTGCTGGCCACGCGCGGCCGGGTGCCCAGCTACCTCGGCTGCTCGCTGTCCTTCGTGGGCGTCGCGGCCGTCATCCGGGCGGACGGCGGGTCGAGCGCGGTCGTGACCGGCGCGGTCCTCGTGGTCGGCGCGGCGCTGTTCCTGGTCGGCCTGGCGGTGCAGCGGTTCGGGGCGCGGATCATCCACATCGCGATGCCGCCGATCGTGACCGGCGCGGTGGTGATGCTGATCGGCTTCAACCTCGCCCCCGTGACGGCCTCCACCTATTGGCCGCAGGACCAGTGGACGGCGCTGCTGGTGATGCTGTTCACCGGTCTGGCCGTGGTCTGCCTGCGCGGTTTCTGGTCCCGGATCGCGATCTTCCTGGGCCTGGTCCTCGGCTACGGCCTGTCCTGGGTGTTCGACCGGGTCTTCGGCCGTATCCACTCCGTCGACGCGAGCGGCAAGCTCACCGACCACTGGCGGCTCGACCTGTCCGGCGTCTCCCGCGCCGACTGGATCGGCCTGCCCGATCTGCACGGCCCGTCCTTCCAGTGGTCCGCGATCCTCGTCGCGCTGCCCGTGGTCATCGCCCTGGTCGCCGAGAACGCCGGGCATGTCAAGGCCGTCGGCGAGATGACCGGCGACAACCTGGACGGCAAGCTGGGCACCGCGATCTCCGCGGACGGCGCCGCCTCGATGCTGTCCACCGCCGTGGGCGGCCCGCCCAACACGACGTACTCCGAGAACATCGGCGTGATGGCCGCGACCCGCGTCTACTCGACCGCCGCCTACTGGGCCGCCGCAGGCTTCGCCCTCCTCTTCGGGCTCTGCCCCAAGTTCGGCGCGGTCGTGGCCGCCGTCCCCGGCGGTGTCCTCGGCGGCATCACCGTCATCCTCTACGGCATGATCGGCCTGCTCGGCGCGCAGATCTGGATCAACGCCAAGGTGGACCTGCGCAATCCGCTCAACCTGGTGCCGGCCGCCGCGGGCATCGTCATCGGCGTCGGCAACGTGACGCTGAAGATCACCGACACCTTCGAGCTGAGCGGTATCGCGCTGGGCACGCTCGTCGTCATCACCGGCTACCACGCGCTGCGGGCGTTCGCCCCGGCGCATCTGCGGACGCAGCACCCGCTGCTCGACGAGGGCACGTCGTCGTACGACGAGGGCAACGCGGCCGGCGAGGGCCCTCAGCGCGCCAGCTCGTAGGCGTAGGAGGCGGTGAACGTACCGGGCTCCCCCTTGCAGCCGTCCGACTCCCCCGGCAGCTTCACCCACAGATAGCCGTCGATCCGGGCCTCGCCGGTCGCCAGCGTGGGCGCCCGGCCCAGCTTGCGGCCCGACGGGTCGCACCACTCGCCGTCCGGCGGGGCACCGGCGCCGTTGCGGCTGGTGTCGATGACGGCACCCAGCCCCGGGCCGCCGCCGAGGGCGTCGAGGACCCGCCGGTCGTAGGCGATCTCGGCGGCCGTGGTGTGGAAGTTGGAGACGTTGCTGAAGACGCCGTCGGAGGACGCGGCCGACGCGGCGCCCGCCTGCCGCAGCCACGCCGCCTGCTTGGCCGGCGAGTGCCAGCCGGAGTGCCCGGCGTCGTAGTACACCCGGGCCCGGGGGTTGGCGGACTTGATGACCCGTCCGGCCCGGGCCAGGGACGCGAAGCGCGCGGCGCGCTCCCGCTCCGAGAGGCACTCGGACTGGGCGACGGAGTCGGGCTCCAGGACCACGACGACGTCACCGGAGCCCAGCCCTGCGGCGAACCGGTCGATCCACGCGTCGTACGCGGCCAGGTCGGGCGCCCCGCCCTCGGAGTACCCGCCGCAGTCCCGGTCCGGGATCACATACGGCACGACCACCGGGGTGCGGCCCTGCGCGGCGCCGCCCGAGGTGACCGCGCGGACCCGGGCGGTGATGGTGCCCGGAGTGAAGTCGGCGAACCAGACGGCGGCCGGCTGCGCGGCGATCCGGGACTCTATGACGGCGTGCCGGGGGTCGCCGGTGTGGTCGCGGACCCACTCGAGCACCTGGGAGTCGGGGTGCCGGTAGAGCCGGGTCGAGACCGGTGCCGCGCGCTGCGTGCGTTCAGGAGTCTTCGAGGGTGTCGCGGACGGCGTCCGCCGCGGGCTCGGGGAGGCCGACGGGGACGGGGACGCGCTCGGCGAGGCCGACGGGGACGGCGCGACGGGCAGCGCGTCGAGACGCACCGACCGCGTGCCGGACGGCCCGGCCTGAGCGGGATCGGGGCCGCCGTCCACGGCGGAGATCAGCCCGGTCGTCGCCCCGGCGGCCACCACGACCGAGGCCGCCGCGACCATGGCGCTGCGCCGTGCGGACCTTCTGCGCGCATCCCTGCGTGACGCCAGTCGCCGGGCGCGTGAGCCTGCCACCGTCCTGCTCCCCCTCCCCCACGGCGGGGCGCGTTCCCCCGTTCTGGGGAAGCGCCGGGCCCGCCGTCACTCCGGCCACCCTAAAGCTGGGAATCTGCCCCCATGGCGCAATGCGAACAATTCACCACACCCGTGGACGCCGTCCTCTCCCGTATGCGCGCCCTCGACGCGAGGCTGCCGGAGCGCGACGGGGTCGCGGTCTTCAACCGCGTCTACCTCACCGTCACCGAGGCGGTCGACCGGCACATCGACACCGGCCGGTTCGCCGACGCGCGCGCCGCGATCACCCTGGACGTGCGGTTCGCGGAACGGTATCTCACGGCGGTGGAGACCGCCGAGGAGGCCGGGCGTCCGCCCGCCTGCTGGCGGCCCCTGTTCCAGATGCGCCGCCATCCGGGCGTACGCCCGCTGCAGTTCGCGCTCGCGGGCATCAACGCGCACATCGGGCACGATCTGGCGCTCGCCGTGGTGGACGCCTGCCGTAGCCTCGGCTGCGAACCGACCGATCTGGAGGACGAGTTCGACCGGGTGGGTGATCTGCTCGTCTCGCTGGAGGAGCACATCCGCGAGGAGCTGATGCCGGGTCCCGACCTGTTCCAGATCGCGGACCCGCTCACCCATCTGCTGGGCTCGTGGAGTCTGGAGCGGGCGCGGGACGCCACATGGTCGGCGGCGCGTGCCCTGTGGGCGCTGCGCCGACTCCCGGAGCTGGCCGGGGAGTTCACCGAGCGGCTGGACGCCGCCGTGGGGCTGGCCGGACGAATGCTGCTGACCCCGCTGCCGGACTGAGGGCCGGCGCCGAGTGGCGGTTCCCCGGGCCCGCAGTACGTTGGCCGATGGGGGTCCGCCGATCGCGAAGGAGCTCAGCGCCATGGCCATCCGCCTCGGACTCGGTCTTCCCCAACTGCGGCAGTACGACCTGGCCAAGGATGTGACGGACGTGGCCCGCGCCGCCGAGCGGACCGGGTACGACAGCGTCTGGGTCTACGAGCGGCTGCTGGTCCCCGAGTCGCCCACCCAGGGTCTGTACGACGTGCCGGGGCTGCCCTGGCCGGACTGGTACCGGGGCATGGCCCACCCCCTGGTCACGCTGACCCTGGCCGCCGCCGTCACCGAGCGGGTCCGCCTGGGCACCGGTGTCGTGGTCGCCCCGCTGCACGGCCCGGTCCAGCTCGCCAAGGCCCTCGCCACCCTGGACGCGGCGAGCGGCGGGCGGGTCGTGGCGGGCCTGGGCACGGCCTGGTCGACCGACGAGTTCGCCGCCGCGGCCATCGGGCCGCACAACCGGCGCGGCGGCCTCCTGGAGGAGGTCATCAAGGTGTGCCGGGCCGTGTGGGGCCCGGACCCGGTGTCCTTCGAGGGCCGTACGACGAAGATCGACGCGGCCGTGGTCGGCCCCAAGCCGGCGCGCCCGATCCCGGTCCTGGTGGCCGCGGGCGGCGACCGTGCCCTCGGGCGGGTCGTCGACCTCGGCGACGGCTGGATCCCGGTCGCCATGGACGTACAGGGGTACGCCGCCGGGTGGCGCAGGCTCCAGGACATCGCGGCCGAGCGGGGCCGTACGCGGCCGATCGAGCGGGTGCCCCGGGTGAACGCCCTGTACTCCGCCACGCCCTACGAGGGCGACGACCGCCAGCCCTTCCAGGGCAGCGCCGACCAGATCGTGGCGGACCTCGCCGCGTACGCCGAGGTCGGCGTCGACGAGGTCCTGCTCGACCTGCAGACCACCCTGCGGGACGCCCAGGAGCTCAAGGACGTCGCCGCGCAGGTGTACGAGAAGGTGCGGGCGGCCGGGCTCTGAGCGAGGTCAGTCCTCCGGCAGCTCGACCGGCGCGATCTCGTCGTAGACGTCCCCCGGGCCCGGGTTGGTGGAGTCCGTGCCGCCGCCCAGGTGGTGCATGACGCCCCACACCGCGTTCAGCGCGGTCTGGACGGCGCCCTCGGCCCAGCCGGCGGTCCAGGAGATGTCGTCGCCGGCGAGGAAGATGCCCCGCTTGTCCTCGGGCAGCCGGTCCTGCATGAAGTGCGTGAACAGGCGACGCTGGTAGCGGTAGTGGCCGGGCAGGTTGGCCTTGAACGCGCCCATGAAGTAGGGCTCGTTCTCCCAGGAGACGGTCACCGGGTTGCCGATGATGTGCTTCCTGATGTCGACCTTCGGGTAGATCTCGCCGAGCGACTTCAGCATGACCTCCATCCGCTCGTTCGCGGACAGCGGCAGCCACTTCAGGCTGTCGTCGCACCAGGTGTACGAGAGGCAGATGACGGCGGGCCTGTCCGGTCCGTCGTCCAGCAGGTAGGTGCCGCGGGTCATACGGTCGGTGAGCGTCATCGACATGACGTCCCGCCCGGTCTCCTCGTCCTTGTCCAGCCAGAACGGCCGGTCCACGGGCACGAACAGCTTCGAGCTCTCCATGTAGTGGGTGCGCTCGATCGCGGTCCAGTGGTCGATCGGGAAGAGCGAGTCGTCGCAGTCGATCTTGGAGAGCAGCATCCAGGACTGGGCGGTGAAGATCGCCGCCCGGTAGGTGCGGATGTCTCCGGTCGCGTCGGTCACGGTGATCCGGTTGCCGGCGGCGCGGTGCAGTCGGGTGACGGCCGGGCGGGGCGCGCCGTCGGCGTGCAGGGACTTCAGGGAGGTCCCGTACGGCCAGTGGACGATCTTCTCCGGCTCGCGCTCCCACAGGCGCAGCGGCAGCTGCTGGGAGCCGCCGACGATGCCGCGGTGGTGGTCGTCGGCCTCGGTGTAGACGACGCGCAGGATCTCCAGGATGGAGTTCGGGAAGTCGGTGTCCCAGCCGCCGGTGCCGAAGCCGACCTGGCCGAAGATCTCGCGGTGCCGGAAGGACCTGAACGCCTCGGAGTCGCAGAGGAAGCCGTAGAAGGTCTGGTTGTCGAGCTTCTCGACGAGCTCGGCCCAGATCTCGCGGATGCGCGGCACGTCGCGCTCCCGCATGGCCTGGTTCATGTCGGAGAAGTCGGCACCCTCCTCCAGGCACTTGTTCCAGGCGGCGGCGACGTCGCGGTAGACCTGCGGCAGGTCCTCGATCGTCTCGGCGTAGTGCGACTCGCCCTTGAGGTCGACGACGGTCGACGGGGTGGACTCGGCGAGGGGGTTGGGGAACGGCCGGGTCTCCAGGCCCACCAGGTCGATGTAGTGCTGGAGGGCCGTGGAGGACGGAGGGAAGCGCATGGCGCCCATCTCGGCGGTCAGGCCCTCGGTGCTGGGGCCGTCGAAGCCGACGGTGCGCAGTCGGCCGCCGATCTGGTCGGCCTCGTAGACGACGGGCTTGAGGCCCATCTTCATCAGCTCGTAGGCGGCGACGATGCCGGACAGGCCGCCGCCGATGACGGCGACCTCGGTGCCGTGCTCGGTGGCGGGTATCTGGCCGAGGCCGGCCGGGTGGTTCAGGAAGTCGTCGTACGCGTAGGGGAAGTCCGGGCCGAACATGGTGATCGGCGGCTGCTGCTCGTCGGCGTGCTGGACGGCGGTGGGCACCGTGGACGTCATGGGGTACGGACTCCTTGCGACTGCGGGGAAGAGCGGGGAGGGTCAGACGAGGGACCCGTAGAGGCCGGGGCGGCGGTCCTGCAGATACGGGTTGGCCTCGCGGGAGGCGGCGACGAGGGCGGGGTCGACGTCGGCGAGGACGAGGTCCTCGGCGCGGCCCGCGCGGGTGCGGGCGATCCCGTCGGGCCCGGCGAGCGTGGAGAGCCCGACGAACTCGAACTCCCCTTCCCGGCCGACCCGGTTGACGTACGCGACGTACATCTGGTTCTCGAAGGCCCGCACCGGGATCATCGACTCGGCGACGAACTGGAACGGGTGCATCTGCGCGGTCGGGACGATCAGCAGCTCGGTGCCGGCCAGCGCGTGGGCGCGGACGTTCTCCGGGAACTCGACGTCGTAGCAGATCAGGATGCCGACGCGGACGCCGTCGACCTCGGTCTGGACGACCTGCTGGTCCCCCGGCGTGAAGTGGTCGCGCTCGAAGCAGCCGAAGAGGTGCGTCTTGCGATAGTTGGCGAGCCGGGTGCCGTCGGCGGAGATCAGCTGCGCGGAGTTGTGGACGGTGTCGCCGGCCCGCTCGGGGTAGCCGTAGGCGATCGCCAGGCCGTGCCGGGCCGCGCTCTCCGCGACCGCGTCGGCGCCGTCGCCGTCGGCGGGCTCGGCGAGCCGGGCGATCTCGTCGCCGATCGCGTACCCGGTGAGGAACATCTCCGGCGCCACCAGCAGCCCGGCGCCCGCGGCGGCGGCGCGGCCCGCGGCCTCGTCGAGGACCTTGAGGTTCTCGACGGTGGAGCCGGGCCGGCCGGAGCTCTGGAGCAGGGCGGTGCGCATGTGTCCTCACCGGGGCGAAAGGGTGGTTGTGTGGGCCATGTAGAAGGTACGGTCGGGCGCCCGACAGGGACAAGAAGGAGCCGTTGCGCGCCGGTGAGCGCTTCGTTGCGTCCGTGGACGCCTTCGCGGCGATTCGTTGCGCGGCCCGGGTGCGGGAGCCGTCCCCCGCACCCTTCACCGTCACGCCGGGGCGGCCTCGGCCCTGGTCAGCGCCACCGCCGTCACGACGTACGGAATCGCCAGCACCGCGAAGACGGTGCCGTGGGAGAGATCCGTGCCGAGCAGCGCGTACGCGCCGAACGCGGCGACCGTGGCCAGCTCGGTGCCCAGGCTCGCCACCGAGGTGAGCGTGGCCCGGCGGGCCTCCGCGATCCGGTGCTGGAGACGGACGTCGGCGAGCACCTCGGCCAGCTGGAACCCGGCGAAGGCGAGCCCGACCAGGACGATCCCGGCCAGGGTGCCCGACGCGGCACCCACGGCGAGGGCGAGCGCCGCGCCCGCGAGCAGTGCGGCCAGCCCCCGGGTGCCGAGCCGCTCGGCGGGCCCGGCGAGGAGGCCGCCCGCGGTGACGGCGGCCCAGACCAGCATGACCAGGTACGGCACGGCCGCCTCGGTCACCCCGAGGTCGCGGATCAGCAGCGGGACGTACTCGTCCAGCGCGCCCCACACCGCCGCGACGGCCGGGATCAGCAGCAGCGCGCCGCGTACGGCACGGTCGCCGCGCGCCTCGGCGAGCCCGGTCCGCAGCGTCTCGGCCCAGCCTCCGTGGGCGGTGGCGGGACGCTTCCGCCGCTCGGGGAACCGGGTGGCGAGCGCGGCGGTCAGCAGGCAGGCCAGGACGCTCGCGCCGCCGACGGCCGGGTAGCCGCCCCGGGCGAGCACGGGACCGGCGAGGCCGAGGGAGGCCACGGTGCCCAGCAGCCGCGCGGCACGCGCCCGGCCCATGACGTGCGCGTACCGGCCTGCGGCGCCACACCGGTCCAGTTCGTCGTAGACGAGGGCCTCCAGCGCCCCGGAGCCGAGCGCTCCACCGGCGCCCCACAGCACGAAGCCGACGGCGAAGGCGGCGTACGACGGGACGGCCACCCACAGCGCGAAGCCGGTGGCCGTGAGGAGCGGGCCGATCCACAGCAGCCGGCGCCGGGAGACCCGGTCGGCCCAGACGCCCGAGGGCACCTCGAGCAGCACACAGGTGAGCGACCACAGGGCGAAGAGCGAGGAGATCTCGTGGAGCGACAGGCCGGTGCCGGCGAAGAGCAGCGCGTACACCGGGTAGAGCAGGACGAAGTCGTCGAGGAACGCGTAGCCGTACAGCGTGGCCGTCAGACGCCGTACGCCGGTCGTGGGCACACGCGTGGGTGAGAGTGACATGGGGCCTTCCCGAAGGGACGTCTCGGACACCGGGGATACGGCGTCCGGGGCGGGCCTCGGGAGGCGCGGCGGGTGGATCAATGTCGCCAGGTCATGACACCGATGATAGGCGCCCTGGCGGCTCTCAGGTGGGCGAGCCGGAGGAGAAGCGGCGCAGCAGCGGGGAGAGCACCAGCACCGACTTGGTCCGCTCGACGAACGGCTCCCCCGCGATCCGCTCCAGGACCCGTTCGAAGTGCCGCATGTCCGAGGCGAACACCTGCACGACGGCGTCCGCGTCACCGGTCACGGTCGACGCGGCGACGACCTCCTGGTAGGGCTCAAGACCTCGCCGGATGGTCTCCGGCGAGGTGTTGTGCCGGCAGTAGATCTCGACGAACCCCTCGGTCTCCCAGCCGAGGGCCGACGGGTCCACGCGGACGGTGAAGCCGGTGATGGCCCCGGTGGCCCGCAGCCGGTCCACGCGCCGCTTCACGGCGGGCGCCGACAGGCCGACCAGTTGCCCGATGTCGGCGTAGGAGCGGCGGGCGTCCTCGGCGAGGGCGTGCACGATGCGTTCGTCGAGATCGTTCAGCACTGCGGGCGGTTCACTTCACTTCAGGCACGGCGAGACGGGACCGGCGATACCCGTAGAGGAAGTAGAACACGAGTCCGGCGGCCATCCAGCACCCGAAGACCACCCAGGTGACGGTGTCGAGGCTGAACATGTTGTACGCGCAGAACAGGAAGCCGAGCACCGGCAGCACCGGCCCGAACGGCACCCGGAAGGTGCGCTCCAGCTCCGGCCGCTTCACCCGCAGCACGATCACCGCGATGTTGACCAGCGCGAAGGCGAAGAGCGTGCCGATGCTGGTGGCGTCGACGAGCTTGCCGAGCGGGACGAGGGCGGCCAGGGCGCCGCAGAACAGCGAGACGATCACCGTGTTGAGGCGGGGGGCGCCGGTCTTCGCGTGGACCTTGCCGAGCGCCTTGGGGACCAGGCCGTCGCGGGACATGGCGAACAGCACGCGGGTCTGGCCGTAGAGGACGGTGAGGACCACGCTGGCGATGGAGATGACCGCGCCGAGGGCGAGCAGCGTGCCCCAGAAGGACTGGCCGCTGACGTCGGTCATGATCGCGGCGAGGGAGGCCTGGGAGCCCTCGAACTTCGTCCAGTTCCAGGCGCCGACGGCGACCGCGGCGACGAGGACGTACAGCGCGGTCACGATGATCAGCGAGAGCATGATCGCCCGCGGCAGGTCCTTCTTGGGGTTCTTGGCCTCCTCGCCCGCGGTGGAGGCGGCGTCGAAGCCGATGTAGGAGAAGAACAGCGTGGCGCCCGCGGCGCTCACCCCGGCCATGCCGAGCGGCATGAAGTCCTCGTAGTTGCCGGACTTGAAGCCGGTGAAGCCGACCGCGCAGAACAGCACCAGCGCGGCGATCTTCACGGCGACCATGATCGTGTTGGCCCGGGCGGACTCGCGGACCCCGCCGAGCAGGAACACCATCGCCAGCAGGACGACGACCAGCGCCGGCAGGTTGATGATCCCGCCCTCGCCGGGCGCCGAGGACAGCAGCGCCGGGATGGTGACGCCTATGGTCCCGTCGAGCAGTTCGTTCAGGTACTCGCCCCAGCCGACGGCGACGGCGGCCACCGAGACGCCGTACTCCAGGACCAGACACCAGCCGCAGACCCAGGCGACGAGCTCGCCCATCGTTGCGTACGCATACGAGTACGACGAGCCGGCGACGGGGATGCTGCCTGCCAGCTCGGCGTACGACAGGGCCGAGAAGAGGGCCGTCAGACCCGCGATCACGAAGGCCACGGTGACCGCGGGGCCGGCCTCCGGGACCGCGTCGCCGAGGACGACGAAGATGCCGGTGCCGAGGGTGGCACCGATGCTGATCATGGTGAGCTGCCACAGTCCGAGGGAGCGCCGCAGGGACCCTCCCTCGCCCTGGCCACCCTCCGCGACCAGGTGTTCCACTGGCTTGCGGCGCATCAGGCGCGCTCCGAGGCCAACGGGGGCGGGGGCGGTTGTCTGGCCTCTGTCCTGCGGGGGTGCGCCTTGGTCGAGCACGTGCTGGCTCCTTGTCGCTGCCGGTCAGGGCGGCAGGGACCGGTGGCACCCCTGAGGGCGGGGACCCACCGAGCGGGGTCCCTGCCACGCCACGTTCGAGGCGACAGCCTATGAGCTTCGACGTTGCGGGTGAAATGCAGCAACCTTGCGCATACCCGCAAGATCATTGCGTGTCCGGCGACTCGGCGGGGTTTCGTTGCGGCGGGTCTTTCGACCGTTGCACAGGGCGACCGATCAGGGGCGTTCACCACAGGCACCGGAAGGGGCGCGGGGAACTGCGCGAACAACCCCCACGCACCCGCGGCCGCCCGAGCACGGCAGGACCCGAGCCGTCCGGCGCACACCGGCACACGAAACGGCCCCTGCCCTCCCGAACTACGGGACGGCAGGGGCCGTTTGAAGAGACATCAGCTCCAGCTGGCGTGCAGGGGCTTGCCCTCGGCGTATCCGGCCGCGCTCTGGATGCCCACAACGGCGTTCTCCGCGAACTCCTCGAGCGAGCCGGCGCCCGCGTAGGTGCAGGACGACCGCACGCCCGCGATGATCGAGTCGATCAGGTCCTCCACACCGGGGCGGGCCGGGTCGAGGAACATCCGGGACGTCGAGATGCCCTCCTCGAACAGCGACTTGCGGGCCCGGTCGTACGCCGACTCCTCCGAGGTGCGGTTGGCCACGGCCCGCGCGGACGCCATGCCGAACGACTCCTTGTAGAGCCGCCCGCTCGAGTCCTGCTGCAGATCGCCCGGCGACTCGTAGGTGCCGGCGAACCAGGAGCCGATCATCACGTTGGACGCGCCGGCGGCGAGCGCCATGGCGACGTCGCGCGGGTGCCGGACACCACCGTCGGCCCACACGTGCTTGCCGTACTTCTTCGCCTCGGCCGCGCACTCCAGGACCGCCGAGAACTGCGGGCGGCCGACGCCGGTCATCATGCGGGTGGTGCACATGGCGCCGGGGCCGACCCCGACCTTGATGATGTCCGCGCCGGCCTCGATCAGATCGCGCACGCCCTCGGCGGCGACGATGTTGCCCGCGACGATCGGCACCCGGGGGTCGAGCGCCCGCACGGTCCGGATCGCGGCGATCATCGACTCCTGGTGCCCGTGCGCGGTGTCGATGACCAGGGTGTCCACGCCCGCGTCGAGCAGCTGCTTGGCCTTGCCGGCCACATCGCCGTTGATGCCCACGGCGGCCGCTATGCGCAGCTTGCCGGCGGCGTCGACGGCCGGGCTGTACAGGGTGGCGCGCAGGGCGCCCTTGCGGGTCAGGATGCCCGCGAGCCGGCCGTCGGCGTCGACGGCGGGCGCGTAGCGGCGGTTGTGGGAGTCGAGCTTGTTGAAGGCCTCGCGCGGGTCGATGTCGGCGTCCAGCAGGAGCAGGTCGCGGGACATGACGACCTCGAGCTGCGTGAAGCGGTCGACGCCGGACAGGTCGGCGTCGGTGACCACGCCGACGGGACGGTGGTCGTCGTCGACGACGACCCCGGCGTTGTGGGCGCGCTTGGGCAGCAGGGACAGCGCGTCGGCGACGGTCTGGTGCGGGGCCAGCACGATCGGGGTGTCCAGGACGTGGTGACGGCTCTTCACCCAGGTGACGACCTCGGTGACGACCTCGATGGGGATGTCCTGCGGGATGACGACCAGCCCACCGCGCCGGGCGACCGTCTCGGCCATCCGGCGGCCGGCGATGGCGGTCATGTTGGCGACGACCAGCGGGATGGTGGTACCCGTGCCGTCCGGGGAGCTGAGGTCCACGCCCTGCCGCGAACCGACCGCGCTGCGGCTCGGGACCATGAAGACGTCGTCGTACGTCAGGTCGTACGGGGGCTGGATGTCGTTGAGGGAACGCACGTGCTGCACATCCCAGTCGATCAGAGGTGGCCCCCGGACAGGACAGCCAGGGGGAAGAGCACGTACTTCATTGTCCCATGCTGACCGGAACGCCCTGAACGGTCACATCGTCCAAGCAGGCCGCACCCCTACTTGGAGGAACCTCCGAGGTCGAGCAGCACGGTGAGGTCCCGGGTGCGGTCCGCCGCCTCCGTGAACACGTCCCGGGCCACCCGCCACTCCTCGGGCCGCGCCGCCGCGTAGGACCGCCAGTTCCGTACGACGACCCAGAGCCCCCGCTCCGGGGCGTCCTGCGGCCAGACGGTCCGGTCGGACAGGGAGTCCGCCAGCGCGTCCCAGTTGCGCCCGAACCAGTCGGGCAGCCGCAGGGACTCGGCGCAGCGGTCCATCAGCGCCGCCTTGTCCGTGACCCCGTCGAGGTCCAGCGTGACCACGAGCTCCGTCATCCGTGCACCGCTCCGATGATCGTCGATGATGAATCGTCGATACGCGAAGGGGGCGGCACCGGGCCGCCCCCTCTCCGGCATACCGTCAGTTCCCGTCCGGGTCCGACCTGCTGAGCGCCGGCTTGGGCGTCGGGCCCGCCGCCATCAGCACGTCCGCCGCGGACGTGTCCGTCACCAGGCTGGTGACGAGCCCCGAGCGCAGCACCGCGTCGATCGCGGCCGCCTTGCGCGCACCGCCCGCGATCGCGACGACCTCGGGGATACGGCGGAGCTGGTCGGCCTTGACGGTGATGCACCGTTCGCCGAGGTCCCGGCCGACCCGGCGGCCCTGGGCGTCGAAGAGGTGCGCGGACATCTCGGCGGCGACGCCGAGCGAGGCGTAGTGCGCCCGCTCCTCGTCGCTGAGCATGTCGTGCACCGTCGAGATGCCCGGCTCCCAGGAACCGATGGAGACGCAGGCGACCGTGACCTTGTCGAAGTACTCGAAGGCCCGGGCGATGCCCGTCTGGTGCCGCAGCGCCTCCGCGGTGGCCGCGTCCGGCAGCAGCATCGGCGCGTAGATGGGGTGCGCGTCGCCGCCCGAGACCTGCGCGGCCCGCCGGACGGCCTCCACCGAGCCGCGCTCGGCGGTCCCGGCGTCGTACACGCCGGTCAGCTGGACCACGGTGCACGGTGGCAGCCGGTTGAGGGCGGCGGCCATGTGGATGGTGGACCGGCCCCAGGCCAGACCGAGCACGTCCCCCTCGTCGACCAGCTCGCCGAGCAGGTCGGCGGCCACCTCTCCCAGGTTCTCCGGGTCGGGGGTCTCCTCGGCGTCGGCCGGG
This sequence comes from Streptomyces nigra, assembly GCF_003074055.1. Taxonomy (NCBI): domain Bacteria; kingdom Bacillati; phylum Actinomycetota; class Actinomycetes; order Kitasatosporales; family Streptomycetaceae; genus Streptomyces; species Streptomyces nigra. The sequence continues at coordinate 1,163,489 of NZ_CP029043.1, forward strand.
GACTCCACGACCACGGCGTGCCGCAGGCCGTACCGGGCGCGCAGCGCGTCCGAGCGCTCGGCGTCCAGTTCGGCCGGCACGCGGATCTCGATGCGCACCAGATCCCGTTCGAGAGCGGTCTCCAGGACCCGGGCCACCTTGAAGCGGCTGACGCCGAACTCCTCCGCGATCTGGATCTTGGACTTCCCCTCGAGGTAGAAGCGGCGGGCCATGGCCGCCGCCTGCACCAGCTCAGCGGGTCCCATCCGCATGGCTGACCGGCCCGCCGACATACCCGACACGGCGATCTCCTCACTGCTGTTCACACTCTGGATTCGCCGTTCATCCTTGCAGATCCGGCGCTGCTGATCCGCCCTGATGGGCGGGCGTTCACGTTCCCTTGGTTCAGTGGCCGCACGCCCAGGCGGCCGTCCTGGTGGCCTCGTCGGCCCGGTCCCGCAGCGCGCGGACCGCTTGCGCCGGGTCGTCGGCCCCGTAGACCGCCGAGCCGGCGACGAACACGTCGGCGCCCGCCTCGGCGCATCGCTCGATCGTGGACGCCGAGACCCCGCCGTCCACCTGGAGCCAGAGCTGCAGACCGTGCTTGCTGATCAACTCGCGGGTGCGGCGAATCTTCGGAAGCATGATGTCGAGGAACGCCTGGCCGCCGAATCCGGGCTCGACCGTCATGATCAGCAGCATGTCGAGCTCGGGGAGCAGGTCCTCGTACGGCTCGATGGGGGTCGCGGGCTTGAGCGCCATGGAGGCACGGGCGCCCTTGGCCCTGATCTCCCGGGCCAGCCGGACGGGAGCCGCGGCGGCCTCGACATGGAAGGTGACGGAGGATGCGCCCGCCTCGACGTACTGGGGCGCCCAGCGGTCCGGCGCCTCGATCATCAGATGGCAGTCCAGCGGGGTGTGCGTGGCACGGGCCAGCGACTCCACGACCGGCACGCCGAGGGTGAGGTTCGGGACGAAATGGTTGTCCATGACGTCGACGTGGAGGAAGTCGGCTCCCTCGACCGCCCTGGCCTCGTCCGCGAGGCGGGCGAAATCGGCGGACAGGATGCTGGGGTTGATCTGCGCGGCCATGACCCAAGCCTGCCATGCCCGGGCGAGATTGTTACCCCCGGTCCAGACCTGAGGCGATCGGCGTATGCCGCGGCCGGGCCGCGCACGCCATACTGGGGGGCCGACCGGCTCGTCGGACGGCTGCGGGGGTGGCCATGACCGGAACGCGGGGCGTGGCGCACCTGGTGTGCGGCCGGCGCTCGAAATGGGTCGTCCTGGTGCTGTGGCTGGTCGTCCTGTTCGGGACGGCGCCGCTGGCCCAGAAGCTGACCGACGCGCAGGACAACGACGCGGCCTCGTGGCTGCCGGGCTCCGCCGAATCCACCCAGGTCCTCCATCTCTCCGAGAACTTCCGGCCGGAGCAGATCCCGGCGGTCGTGGTCTACGCCCGTGACGGCGGGCTGACGGCCCGGGACCGGGCGGAGATCGCCGAGGACGTGTCCGAGCTCAAGCGGCTGACCGACCACGGCATCCGGGGTGCCGAGACCCGCGGTCCCGTCTTCGACCGGGAGACCGATCCGCGCGCGGCGCAGGTGCTGGTGCCGATCACCATGGACGAGAAGGGCTGGGAGCGCATCTCGCCCGCCGTCGAGTCGATCCGGGACGTCGTGGGCACGGGCGGCGCCGGGCTCGCCGTGCACATCACGGGCCCGGGCGGCACCTCGGCGGACTTCGCCGAGGCGTTCGAGGGCATCGACTCCACGCTGCTGTTCGCGGCGATGGGGGTCGTCATCGTGATGCTGCTGATCACGTACCGGAGTCCTTCGCTGCTGCTGGTCCCGCTGGTCTCCGTGATCGTCGCCCTGTTCACCGCGCAGGCCCTCATCTACCTGCTGGCGGAGCACGCGGGCCTGACCGTCAACGGCCAGAGCGCGGGCATCCTCACGGTGCTGGTGTTCGGCGCCGGGACCGACTACGCCCTGCTGCTCGTCGCCCGCTACCGGGAGGAACTGCGCCGCCACGACGACCGCCACGAGGCGATGGCGCGCGCCCTGCACCGGGCCGGCCCCGCGGTGATCGCGTCCGGCGCGACCGTCGTGGTGAGCATGCTGGTGCTGCTGGCGGCGGAGATGAACTCCACCAGCGGCCTCGGCCCGGTCGCGGCGATCGGCGTCGCGGTCGCGCTGATCGCGATGATGAGCCTGTTCCCGGCGCTGCTGGTGATCTTCGGCCGGTGGATCTTCTGGCCGGTGATCCCGCACCTCGGCACCGAGAACCCCGACGAGCGGGGCGTCTGGGCCCGCCTCGGCCGGCGTATCTCGCACCGGCCGCGGGTCACCTGGGTGGCCACGGCCGTCGCGCTGGCGATCTGCTCGCTCGGCCTCATCCAGCTGCGCGCGGAGGGCCTGAGCAACGCCGACGCGTTCACGGACAAGCCGGACTCGATCACCGGGCAGGAGGTGTCGGAACGGTACTTCCCGGCGGGCAGCGGCGACCCGCTGGTCATCGTCAGCAACCGGGCCCAGGCCGTGCAGGTGGGACGGGCCGTGGCGGAGACCGAGGGCGTCGTGCCCACGTCGCTGGGGCTGCCGCCGGGCACCCGGCCCTCCTGGGACGGCAAGGTCCTCTTCGAGGCGACGATGACCGCCCCCGCCGACAGCCAGGCCGCCAAGGAGACCGTCGAGCGGGTCCGGGACGCCGTGCACGCCGTACCGGACGCCGACGCGAAGGTCGGCGGTGGCACGGCGGCCCTGCTGGACATGGACCGGGCGACCACCCACGACAACATCCTGATCATCCCGCTGGTGCTGCTCGTGGTCCTGCTGATCCTGTGCGTCCTGCTCCGGGCGCTGATCGCCCCGCTGCTGCTCGTCGGGACGGTGATCCTGTCGTTCACGGCTGCCCTCGGCATCAGCGCGCTGGCGTTCCGCCATGTCTTCGACTACGCGGGCGAGGCGACGGACTTCCCGCTGTTCGTCTTCGTGTTCCTCGTTGCCCTCGGCATCGACTACAACATCTTCCTCACCACACGCATCCGCGAGGAGGCCACCCACCAGGGCACCCGGCCCGGCGTGGTCACGGGGCTCGCCGCGACCGGCGCGGTCATCACCTCGGCCGGTCTGGTCCTGGCGGGCACCTTCGCCGCGCTCGGCACCCTGCCGATGGTCGCCTTCGCCGAGATCGGTTTCGCGGTGGCCCTGGGCGTGCTCCTGGACACGTTCATCGTGCGCTCGGTCCTGGTGACGTCCCTGTTCCTGGACGTGGGCCCGCCCGTGTGGTGGCCGAACCGGCTGGAGCCGACGGCGGCCCCGCCCGCGCGCGAGTAGGCGGTGCGCGTAGGGGGCGGGATGCGCGTGAGGCGAGGTGCGCGCGTCAGGCGCGGTGGCCGCGCGCGTCAGGCCACGCGCCGCATGAGCGCCAGGTACATGGCGTCCGTGCCGTGCACATGCGGCCACAGCTGGACGTCCGGTCCGTCACCCAGCTCGGGCACGCCCGGCAGCAGATCGCGCGCGTCGATCATCTCGACGCCGGTCCGCTGCTTGAGCACGTCGTCCACGACCGCCCGGGTCTCGGCGAGGTGCGGCGAGCAGGTGGCGTAGCCGACGACGCCGCCCACCCGCACGGCGTCCAGCGCGCTGCGCAGCAGTCCCCGCTGCAGCGGCCCGAACCCGTCCAGGTCCTCGGGCCGTCGGCGCCACCGCGCCTCGGGCCTGCGCCGCAGGGCGCCCAGCCCGGTGCAGGGCACGTCCACGAGCACACGGTCGAAACTGCCCGGCCGCCACGCGGGCCGCGTCCCGTCGGCGGCGATCACCTGGTACGGCCCCGGGTTGCCGGCCAGGGCACGGGCCACGAGCCCCGCACGATGCGGCTGCTTCTCGGAGGCGACGAGCAGGGCGCCCCGCTGGGCGGCCACCGCCCCGAGCAGCGCCGCCTTGCCGCCGGGTCCGGCGCACCCGTCGAGCCAGCGCCGGTCCGGGCCCTCCAGCGGCGCGTTCGCCAGGGCGAGCGCGACGAGCTGGCTGCCCTCGTCCTGCACGCCCGCGCGCCCGTCGCGCACGGCCTCGATCGCGCCCGGCTCCCCGCCCTCGGCGAGCCGCACGGCGTACGGGGACCAGCGCCCCGGCACCGCGGCCTCCTCGGCCAGCAGCTCCTCGGTCGTGGCCCTGCCCGGGCGGGCGACCAGCGTCACCTCGGGCCGTTCGTTGTCGGCCTCCAGCAGACGCTCGATACCGGCGCGGCCACCGCCGAGCGAGTCCCACAGCGCCGAGACGACCCAGCGCGGGTGCGAGTGCACGACCGACAGATGGTCCTCGGGGTCGTCGTCGTAGGGCGGCGCGACCCGCTCGATCCAGCCGTCCAGGTCGTCCTGGGCGACCTTGCGCAGCACGGCGTTGACGAACTTCGCCCGTCCGTCGCCCAGCACGACCCGGGCCAGCTCGACCGAGGCGGACACGGCGGCGTGGGTCGGGATGCGCGTCCCGAGCAGCTGGTGGGTGCCGAGGCTGAGCACGTCGAGCACCGGCGGGTCGACCTCGCGCAGCGGCCGGTCCACGCAGGCCGCGATGACGGCGTCGTAGGTGCCCTGCCGGCGCAGGGTGCCGTAGACCAGCTCGGTCGCGAGCGCGGCGTCCCGTCCGTCGAAGTCGCCCTTCTCCCGGGCCTTGCGCAGCAGCGGCGGCAGCACGAGGTTGGCGTACGCGTCCCGCTCGTCCACGGCGCGCAGCGCCTCGAAGGCGAGGATGCGGACGGGGTCCTTCTGGGGCCGACGGTACGGCTTGCCGGGCCTGCGGGGCCGACGGGAGGTGTCGCTCACGAAAAAGGTGCTCCGGATAGCTGGACGAGAGATACGACCAGCCTACGTCCCACCGCGGGCCCGGCGTGCGCGCGGCTACGCCCCGACGCGCTCGCCCTCGGCGATGCGCACACCGCGCGCCCAGTCGGCGGCGCGCATGGGCTTCTTGCCCTGCGCCTGCACCCACAGCAGCTCGACGGCGTACGAACCGGTCCCGACGTACACGTTGTTCTTCCCGGCGGCGATTTCGCCGGGCGCGAGGTCGTCGCGGCCCGGCACCGGCTGCACCTGGATGAGCTTGAGGCGTTCGCCGCGGAACGTGGTCCAGGCGCCCGGCGCGGGCGTGCACCCGCGCACGACCCTGTCGACGCGCAGCGAGGGGGCGCTCCAGTCGATGTGGGCGTCCTCGACGTTGACCTTGGGGGCGAGGGTGACGCCGTCGGCGGGCTGGGGCACCGCCTTCAGGGTGCCGTCCTCGATGCCGTCCATGGTGGCGGCGAGCAGCCCGGCACCGGCGAAGGCGAGACGGGTCAGCAGGTCGCCGCTGGTGTCGGTGGGCCGGATCTCCTCGGTCACCGTGCCGTAGACCGGTCCGGAGTCCAGGCCCTCCTCGATGAGGAAGGTGGAGGCGCCCGTGATCTCGTCGCCGGCCATGATGGCGTGCTGCACGGGGGCGGCGCCGCGCCAGGCGGGCAGCAGCGAGAAGTGCAGGTTGACCCAGCCGTGGGCGGGGATGTCGAGGGCGACACGCGGCAGCAGGGCGCCGTAGGCGACGACGGGGCAGCAGTCGGGCGCGATCTCCCGCAGCCGCTCCAGGAACTCGGGGTCCTTCGGCCTGGCGGGCTTCAGCACCTCGATCCCGGCCTCGGCGGCCCGCTCGGCCACCGGGCTCGCGACCATCCGGCGTCCCCGTCCGGCCTGCGCGTCGGGCCGGGTGACGACGGCGGCCACCTCGTGCCGCCCGGAGGCGATCAGAGCGTCCAGAGCGGGAACGGCGACCTCGGGGGTGCCGGCGAAGACGAGCTTCATGGGTGGGCGGGGCCTCTCGGGCGGGGGCGGCTGGGCGACGCACCAGTCTATGGGTGCGGCGGCTTGTGACTCACGTCTACGGGTGCGGGGGCTTGTGACTCACGCGGGAACACCGGCCGTTCGGGAAGCCGGTCCCACCTGCGGGCCGTCGCGGCGCGCACCCCTCCGCCGGGCGTAGGCATATGCCCACACGCCCCCACAGCGTGACCAGCGGAGCGCTTCCGCGTTGGTCAAGAAAGAGTTGACCCCATCGGGCCGCAGACGCCGACATGGCGGCCCGCCCCTTTTCACGCCGGTTCGAGAGGCTTGTTCATGGCCGACCACGCAACCCACGACGCCCAGGCTCGGGCCAGCCTGCACTTGCTGGTGCGGGACATCGAGCGGGTCCGCCGGCAGGTGGACGCACTGCGTACCCTCACCGCCCAGCTGGGCAACGTCTACCGCCCGCGCCGCTCCGGCCCGTCCACGGGCTTCGTCGTCTACGGGCGCGCCCCCGCTCCGACGGTCCGCCTCGCCCAGGAGCTGCGGGACAGTGTCGAGACCCTGGTCACGGCGGCCGTGGACTTCGACCGTTCGCTCGGCTTCTCCTGGGACGCGGTCGGTTCCGCCCTCGGTGTCACCAAGCAGGCCGTCCACCGCCGCTACGGCGCACGCCGCGCCGCCGCCCAGGCCGCGGCCGAGGCGGAGCGCACGAGCGAGCCGACCGGCACCCGCGCGGTCAACGTCTCCACCGCCCTGCCGACGGTCCCCGCCGCCCGCTCGATGCCGACGCAGCCGACGGCGGGCAGCCCCGCCCTGCGCGACGAGGCCAGGCCGACGGCCTTCCCCGGCCCCCGCAACGGCTGACACCCCCTCGACTCTGCCCTCCCGGAGCGCACCCGGGAGGGCAGACCCTTGTCGCCGCGGCGCACCGGATGCCCAACGGGCCCGGCCCCCGTCGCCTCTCAGCCGATGTCCAGCGGATCGATCCGTACCAGTACCGGTTCGCCCCCGCCCCGGGCCATCCGTGCCGCCCGTGCGGACTTCAACGCCGCCGCCAGTGCCGCGCCGGTGCCGGGGGGGACCCGGACCAGAGCACGGTCCCACTGTTCGCCGGGTGGTGGGCCGCCGGGGCGGCGGGGGCGGCCCGCCGGGGTGACCGGCAGCGGCACCGGTCCCAACACCTCCGCGTCGCCCGGCAGTTCGACCCCCGCCAGGAACTCCGCGAGGGCGTCCGGCGGACCGGACACCGCCGCCATCCGGGACACCGGCGGGAACCCCAGCTCGGCGCGCTCGGACAGCTCCCGTACGGCGAACCCCACCGGGTCCCACCTCACCAGCGCCTGGACCGGACGCAGCGTCGCCTCGGCGACGATCACCACGGTGCCGCCCGCCTCCTGCGGCCGGACCAGCGCGGAGGCGGTGATCCAGCGTCGCAGGGCCTCCTCGCCGGACCGCAGGTCCGCCCGCCCGAGCATCGCCCAGCCGTCCAGCAGCAGCGCCGCCGCGTACCCGCCCTCGGCCACCGGCTCCGCGCCCGGTGTGCTCACCACCAGGGCGGGGCCGTCCGGCACGGTGTCGAGCACATGCTCACGCCCCGAGGTGCGCACCGGCACCGCCGGGAACGCCCGCCCCAGCTCCTCGGCCGTCCGGCGGGCGCCGACGACCTGGGCGCGCAACCGGAACCCGCCGCACTGGGGGCAGTGCCAGTCGGGGCTGTCCTGCCCGCACCAGGCGCAGCACAGGGCACCGCCACCGCCGCTCGCCTCCAGGGGGCCCGCGCAGTGCCGGCACCGGGCGGGCTCCCGGCACCGGTCGCAGGCGAGCCGGGGGACGTAACCGCGCCGGGGCACCTGGACGAGGACCGGGCCGTGCCGCAGCCCCTCCCGGGCGGCCTGCCAGGCCAGGGACGGCAGCCGGGCGGCGCGGGCGGCCTCGTCGCGGGCGAGGTCCCCGTCGCCGACGGTCCGCACGAGCGGGGTGAGGCGCCGCGCCCGCTCGCGGTCCGCGGTGAGCGGTACGGCCCACTCGCTGCGGACCAGCTGGGCCGCCTCCACGGTGCAGGTCCAACTCCCCAGCAGAAACCCGCACTTGCCGCCCGCCGCCCGCAGCTCCAGCACCTCCCGCACATGCGGGAACGGCGCGTTGTCGTCGCTGTGGCTGGAGTCCCCGTCGTCCCAGACGACCACGAGCCCGAGGTCGCGCACCGGGGCGAACATCGCGGCACGGGTGCCGACCACGGCCCGGACGGACCCGCGCCGCACGGCCAGCCACTCCAGATAGCGGCGCTCCTGGCCCGCGTCGGCGGTCAGCAGCGCGTGCTGTCCCTCCCCCAGGGTCTCCGTGAGCGCGGCGTCCACCCGGGCGGCCGAGCGCCCGGACGGCACGACGACCAGAGCGCCCCGCCCGGACGCGAGGGTGGCGCGGACCGCCAGGGCGATCTCCTGGGCCCACTGCGGCCCGGGCAGCGCGGTCCATACCGCACGCGGCGACCTCCCGGCCGCCAGCGCCTCCAGGAACCGCGGCCCATGCTCGTACCGCTGCCAGGGGCCGGGGTCCGGCGCGGAGGGCGGCGGTGGGGGCGGCGGCAGCGTGCGCGCCTCGGCGCGGGCGTGCCGGGGCGGGATGGCCAGCTGCAGGACGTCGGCGAGGCTCCCGGCGTACCGGTCGGCGACGGCGCGGGCGAGGGCGAGCAGGTCGGGGTCGAGGACGGGCTCCGGCGACACCACCTGGGCGAGGGCGGCCAGCGGCCCCTGGTAGTCGCTCTCGGCGAGGCGCTCGACGATATAGCCGTCCCGCAGCCCACCGCCCTCGCGGCGCCCGTCGCGGACGTTGTGCGCCCCGGCGCCGAACCGCACCCGCACCCGCACCCCGGGCTGCGCCTGCTCGTCGAGCTCCTCGGGCACGGCGTAGTCGAAGTAGCGGTCGAGGTGCAGCACACCCTTGTCGACCAGCACCCGCGCCACGGGCAACTCCTTGGCGAGCGGGGCGCCGCGCCAGGTCCGGGGTTTGGCGCGGGGCACCTTGGCCTTGCGCACGCTCTCCCGGATGAGGGCAAGCTGCTCGGGCGGCGCCCCGTCGGCGCCGCCTGCCGGCTGCTCGTCCTCGCTGCTCACGCCTGCATTCCTACCAAAAGCCACTGACATCCGGCGTCGCCCGTCCCCCTCGGGGCCGCCCGCCCACACGCCGAGGCCCGGTCCCCAGAGAAGGGCACCGGGCCTCGGCGTGAAGAACTGCGGACCTGCCTACAGACCGGCGGCCTTGCGCAGCGCGTCCACGCGGTCCGTGCGCTCCCAGGTGAACTCGGGAAGCTCACGGCCGAAGTGACCGTACGCCGCCGTCTTGGCGTAGATCGGGCGGAGCAGGTCGAGGTCGCGGATGATCGCGGCCGGACGCAGGTCGAAGACGTCGTCGATGGCCTTCTCGATCTTCTCGGCGTCGACCTTGGCGGTGCCGAAGGTCTCGACGAACAGACCCACGGGCTCGGCCTTGCCGATCGCGTACGCGACCTGGACCTCGCAGCGGGAGGCCAGACCGGCCGCCACGACGTTCTTCGCGACCCAGCGCATCGCGTAGGCGGCCGAGCGGTCCACCTTGGACGGGTCCTTGCCGGAGAAGGCACCGCCACCGTGGCGGGCCATACCGCCGTAGGTGTCGATGATGATCTTGCGGCCGGTGAGGCCGGCGTCGCCCATCGGGCCGCCGATCTCGAAGCGGCCGGTCGGGTTGACCAGCAGCCGGTAGTTCTCGGTGTCGAGCTTGATGCCGTCGTCGAGGAGGGCCTTCAGCTCGGGCTCGACCACGAACTCCTGGATGTCGGGAGCCAGCAGCGAGTCGAGATCGATGTCCGAGGCGTGCTGCGAGGAGACGACCACGGTGTCGAGGCGGACGGCCTTGTCGCCGTCGTACTCGATGGTGACCTGCGTCTTGCCGTCGGGGCGCAGGTAGGGGATGGTGCCGTTCTTGCGGACCTCGGAGAGGCGCTTGGACAGCCGGTGCGCCAGGAAGATCGGCAGCGGCATCAGCGTCGGCGTCTCGTCGGTGGCGTAGCCGAACATCAGGCCCTGGTCACCGGCGCCCTGGCGGTCCAGCTCGTCCTCGTCGCCCTCGACCCGGGCCTCGTAGGCCGCGTCGACGCCCTGCGCGATGTCGGGCGACTGCGAGCCGATGGAGACCGAGACACCGCAGGAGGCGCCGTCGAAGCCCTTCTTCGAGGAGTCGTAGCCGATCTCGAGGATCTTGCTCCGGACCAGCGTCGCGATGTCCGCGTACGTCTTGGTCGTGACCTCTCCGGCCACGTGCACCAGGCCGGTCGTGATCAGCGTCTCGACGGCGACGCGGGACGAGGGGTCCTCGCGCAGCAGCGCGTCGAGAATGGTGTCGCTGATCTGGTCAGCGATCTTGTCGGGATGACCCTCGGTCACAGACTCCGAGGTGAACAGGCGACGGGACACAACGCTCCCTGGGGTTGCAGCGGCTGCTGGCTGATCATTGGTGGACGGGACGGGGGCTGCGCCCGGCGTCGTCCGTGGACAGTTTATCTGTCGCGCCCGGTCACGGACCCCCTGTCTCGCCTCTCGGGAGGGCTGTGACCTGCGGCACGGGCATTCTGCCAATCGCACACGGCAGTGGCCAGAGGCGCCACGCCCGAATCGGCCGGACGCCGGACGTCCTCCCGGGTGTGTCAGACGACACCGTCCAGACGACGCGCGACGAGGTCCCACACGATGTCGGCGAGGGCTTCCTTCGGGCCGTGCGGCACGGGGGTCTCGCTGCCGTCGGCGCCCAGGACGACCGCCTCGTTCTCCTCGGAGCCGAAGGTCTTGCGCTCCCCCACCTCGTTGACGACGAGGAGGTCGCAGCCCTTGCGCTCCAGCTTGCGGCGGCCGTTGGCCAGGACGTCGTCGGTCTCGGCGGCGAAGCCGACGACCACCTGGCCGTCCCGGGGCCGGTCGCCCGCGATCTCCGCCAGGATGTCGGGGTTGCGCACCAGGACGATCGGCTCGGGCTCCTGGCCGTCCTTCTTCTTGATCTTCCCGGCGGCGTACGAGGCCGGACGGAAGTCGGCGACGGCCGCGGCCATCACCACGGCGTCCGCGTCGGCGGCGGCCTTGAGGACGGCCTCCCGCATCTGCACGGCGGTGCCGACCGGCACCACGTCGACACCGGCCGGGTCGGGCATCCCCGTGTCGGCGGCGACCAGGGTGACCCGGGCGCCCCGGGCGGCGGCGGTGCGGGCGAGGGCGTACCCCTGCTTGCCGGAGGAGCGGTTGCCGAGAAAGCGGACGGGGTCGAGGGGCTCGCGGGTGCCGCCGGCGCTCACCACGACATGGCGGCCCGTGAGGTCGGGCTCGGCGACGCCCCGGGCCAGCACCCGGCGGCAGACGTCGAAGATCTCCCCGGGGTCGGGCAGCCGGCCCTTGCCGGTGTCGACACCGGTGAGACGGCCGACGGCAGGCTCGATGACGACGGCGCCGCGCCGGCGCAGGCTCGCCACGTTCTCCTGGGTGGCCGGGTGCTCCCACATCTCCGTGTGCATGGCCGGGGCGAACACGACCGGGCACCGGGCGGTGAGCAGGGTGTTGGTCAGCAGGTCGTCCGCGAGGCCGTGGGCGGCCTTGGCGAGCATGTCGGCCGTGGCGGGGGCGACGACGACCAGGTCGGCGTGCTGGCCGATCCGGACGTGGGGCACTTCGTGGACGTCGTCCCAGACCTCCGTGGAGACCGGGTTGCCTGAGAGGGCGGACCAGGTGGCGGCACCGACGAAGTGCAGGGCGGAGGCGGTGGGCACGACGCGCACGTCATGGCCGGACTCCGTGAACCGGCGCAGCAGCTCACAGGCCTTGTACGCGGCGATGCCGCCGCTGACCCCCAGAACGACCTTCGGCTTGTCCACCGTCTCTCCCCGGACTCGGCTGTGTACGACTCCACTACACACCACAGGCCCGGCGGACGCGCCGCCGGGCCTGTGGAAAAGTCAGCGTCAAGCTGAAGATCGTACTTACTGCGCCGGGCCCTCGACGGCCTCGGACGTCAGAAGACCCGCGTTGATCTCCCGGAGGGCGATCGAGAGCGGCTTCTCGTGGACGTGCGTGTCGACGAGCGGACCGACGTACTCGAGGAGGCCCTCGCCGAGCTGCGAGTAGTACGCGTTGATCTGGCGGGCCCGCTTGGCCGCGTAGATCACGAGGCTGTACTTCGAGTCGGTGGCCTCGAGGAGCTCGTCGATCGGCGGGTTGATGATGCCCTCGGGCGCGGAGATGGAAGAGGACACGCTCTACCTTCCGATGGATGGGAAAGATTCAGTCATGCGATCGGACACGATCACACAACGTCCACCAAGGCTAGCAGCTCGCGCGCCACGTCCTCGACGGAGGTGTTGACCAACGTCACATCGAACTCGGGCTCGGCCGCCAGTTCGATCTTCGCCGCCTCCAGGCGGCGCTCGATGACCTCGGGCGGCTCGGTGCCCCGTCCGGTGAGCCTGCGCACCAGCTCGTCCCAGGAGGGAGGGGCCAGGAACACGAGCTGGGCCTCGGGCATCGACTCGCGGACCTGCCGGGCGCCCTGGAGGTCGATCTCCAGGAGCACCGGCTCTCCGGCGTCGAGCCGCTCCAGCACCGCCGCACGCGGCGTGCCGTAGCGGTTGCCGGCGAACTCGGCCCACTCCAGCAGCTCGCCGTTGGCGATCAGCTTGTCCATCTCCTCGTCGGTGACGAAGAAGTAGTGGACTCCGTGCTGCTCGCCGGGGCGGGACTTGCGGGTCGTCGCCGACACCGAGAGCCAGACCTCGGGGTGTTCTTTGCGCATGTGGGCGACGACCGTGCTCTTGCCGACCCCGGAGGGGCCGGAGAGCACGGTCAGCCGCGGACGTGCGTCCGGGGGCTCGGGGGTCGTCCCCCGGGGTGTTACAGCCATGCAGCGATTATTCCAGCAATCGCGGACCGCCCGGGACCCCAGGTCCCGGGGAGCCGGGACTCAGGAGCCGGTGCTGCCGAACTCACGCTCAAGGGAGGCGATCTGGTTGGAACCGAGGCCCCGCACGCGGCGGCTCTCGGAGATGCCGAGTCGCTCCATGATCTGCTTGGCGCGGACCTTGCCCACGCCCGGCAGGGACTCGAGCAGCGCGGAGACCTTCATCTTGCCGATGACGTCGTTCTCCTGGCCCTGCTTGATGACCTCGTGAAGGGAGGCGCCGGAGTGCTTGAGTCGATTCTTGACCTCGGCCCGCTCCCGGCGCGCCGCGGCGGCCTTTTCGAGCGCGGCTGCGCGCTGTTCAGGGGTAAGGGGCGGAAGAGCCACGCCTACGTCACCTCGGATGTCGAACTGTCGGATACGGACCGGTGAGGAACCTAGTCGCCCCACACCTGGGGAGCCACGAGCAACACGCTTGCCCACTGACTCTCGTCGGAGACTAGCGGGCAAGTCCGCAAGAGTCAGCGAGAACAGCGGAAAAGTCCTGGTCAGCCTCCGTCAGGCCGGACATTTAAGACATACTGCCCCGGATTTGAGGATGTATCCAGACTCAAGTCGGCCGCGGAGCACTCATCGGAGGACTCCGCGGCCCACTTCGACGTCAGCTGCGGCGCTCAGACGCCCGCGACGGCCGCCCGCACCTCGTCGGCGAAGCGTGACGCGGCGTCACGCAGAGCGACCACGTCGGGGCCGTGCCGCAGCACACCCCGGCTGACGTTCGGGACGACGTTGCGCACCGCCGCGCCGAACACCCTGGGCAGATCCGCGGGCGTCGCCCCCTGGGCGCCGATGCCGGGCGCGAGCAGCGGTCCGTTGATGGCGAGGTCGTAGGACGACAGGTCACCGAGCGTGGCGCCGACGACCGCCCCGAAGGAGCCCAGCGGCTCCTCCCCCGCGTTCTCCGCGGCGAGGTGGGCGAGCATCGTCGCGCCGACGTCCCGGCCGTCCGCGCGGACCGCGTGCTGGACCTCGCCGCCCTCCGGGTTGGAGGTGAGGGCGAGCACGAACAGACCGGTGCCGCTCTCGCGGGCCAGCGCGACCGCCGGGGACAGCGAGCCGTAGCCGAGGTACGGCGACACCGTCAGCGCGTCGGAGAACAGCGGCGAGTCCTTGCGCAGGAAGGACTCGGCGTACGCGGCCATCGTCGAGCCGATGTCGCCGCGCTTGGCGTCCATGACGACCAGCGCGCCGGCCGCCCGCGCCTCCTCCACCGTCCTCTCCAGGACGGCGACCCCGCGCGAGCCGAAGCGCTCGAAGAACGCGCTCTGCGGCTTGAGGACGGCGATCCGGTCGGCGGTCGCCTCCACGACCGTGCGGCTGAACCGCTCCAGGCCGGCGATGTCGTCGCCCAGACCCCACTCGGCGAGCAGGGATGCATGCGGGTCGATTCCCACGCACAGGGGGCCGCGCTCGTCCATGGCACGGCGCAGTCGACTGCCGAAGGGCTCGGTCATACCGTCTTCCTCACGTCGGCGCCGACCGCGTCGGCGAGGGTGGCGTACGGGCTGGTGCGCAGGCGGGCCGCGAGCCCCTTGTGCAGGGTGCGGCACCAGAAGGGGCCCTCGTAGATGAAGGCGCTGTAGCCCTGGACGAGGGTGGCGCCCGCCAGGATGCGCTGCCAGGCGTCCTCGGCGTTCTCGATGCCGCCGACCCCCACGAGGGTGATCCGGTCGCCCACGCGCGCGTAGAGGCGCCTCAGGACCTCCAGCGAGCGTGCCTTGAGGGGCGCTCCGGAGAGTCCACCGGTCTCCTCGACCAGGGCGGGGTCGGACGTCAGGCCGAGCCCCTCGCGCGCGATGGTGGTGTTGGTGGCGATGATGCCGTCCAGGCCCAGTTCGACGGCCAGGTCGGCGACGGCGTCGACGTCCTCGTCGGCGAGGTCCGGCGCGATCTTCACGAGCAGCGGCACCCGGCGGGTGGTCACCACACGGTCGGCGGCCTCGCGCACGGCCGTCAGCAGGGGCCGCAGCGACTCGGTGGCCTGCAGATTGCGCAGACCGGGGGTGTTGGGCGACGAGACGTTGACGACCAGGTAGTCCGCGTACGGCGCCAGCCGCTCGGCCGACTTCACGTAGTCGGCGGCGGCCTCGGCCTCGGGCACGACCTTGGTCTTGCCGATGTTGACGCCCACGACGGTCCTGAAGACCGGCGTACGGGACGCCAGGCGGGCCGCCACGGCCAGCGAGCCCTCGTTGTTGAACCCCATGCGGTTGATCAGCGCCCGGTCCGGCACGAGCCGGAACAGCCGCTTCCTGGGGTTGCCCGGCTGGGCCTCCCCCGTGACCGTGCCGATCTCGACGTGGTCGAAGCCCAGCATCGACATGCCGTCGATCGCGACGGCGTTCTTGTCGAAGCCGGCGGCGAGCCCGAACGGCCCGTGCATGCGCAGCCCGAACGCCTCGGTGCGCAGCTCCTTGTAGCGGGGCGCGAGGGCCGCGGCGACGAAGGTGCGCAGCACGGGGACGCGGGCGACGAGACGGATCCATCGGAAGGCGAGGTGGTGGGCCTGCTCCGGGTCCATCCGCTGGAAGAAGCAGGTGAAGAAGATCTTGTACATGATTCCCTCATGACGAGGGGGACACCGTTTCCGGTGTCCCCCTCGTCTACTGCTAGTCGCGGGCCGCGGTCAGGTGTTCGGCGTGTTCCTGGAGCGATCGGACGCCCACGTCGCCGTGGTTGAGGGCGTCGATGCCCTGGACGGCGGCGGCGAGCGCCTGGACCGTCGTCAGGCACGGCACCGAGCGTGCCACGGCCGCCGTACGGATCTCGTAGCCGTCGAGCCGGCCGCCGGTGCCGTACGGGGTGTTGACGATGAGGTCGACCTCGCCGTCGTGGATGAGCTGGACGATGGTCTTCTCGCCGTTCGGGCCCGTGCCCTCGGACTGCTTGCGCACGACGGTGGCGTTGATGCCGTTGCGCTTGAGGACCTCGGCGGTGCCGGAGGTGGCCATCAGCTCGAAGCCGTGGGCGACCAGCTCGCGCGCCGGGAAGATCATCGAGCGCTTGTCGCGGTTGGCGACCGAGATGAACGCGCGGCCCTTGGTGGGCAGCGGGCCGTACGCGCCGGCCTGCGACTTGGCGTACGCCGTGCCGAAGACGCTGTCGATGCCCATGACCTCGCCGGTGGAGCGCATCTCCGGGCCGAGGACCGTGTCGACGCCGCGCCCGTGGATGTCGCGGAAGCGCGACCAGGGCATGACGGCCTCCTTGACGGAGATCGGCGCGTCGAGCGGCAGCTCGCCGCCGTCGCCGCTCCTCGGCAGCAGGCCCTCGGCGCGCAGCTCGGCGATGGTCGCGCCCAGCGAGATCCGGGCGGCGGCCTTGGCCAGCGGCACCGCGGTCGCCTTCGAGGTGAAGGGGACCGTGCGGGACGCGCGCGGGTTGGCCTCCAGGACGTAGAGGATGTCGCCGGCCATCGCGAACTGGATGTTGATCAGTCCGCGCACCCCGACGCCCTTGGCGATGGCCTCGGTGGAGGCACGCAGCCGCTTGATGTCGAAGCCGCCCAGGGTGATCGGGGGCAGCGCGCACGCCGAGTCGCCGGAGTGGATGCCGGCCTCCTCGATGTGCTCCATGACGCCGCCGAGGTAGAGCTCGGTGCCGTCGTAGAGCGCGTCGACGTCGATCTCGATCGCGTCGTCCAGGAACCGGTCGACGAGGACCGGCCGCGACGGGCTGATCTCGGTGGACTCGGCGATGTAGGACTCCAGCCGGGTCTCGTCGTAGACGATCTCCATGCCGCGTCCGCCGAGGACGTAGGAGGGCCGCACGAGGACCGGGTAGCCGATCTCGTCCGCGATGGCCTTGGCGCCGGCGAAGGTGGTCGCGGTGCCGTGCTTGGGGGCGGGCAGGCCCGCCTCGGCGAGCACGCGGCCGAACGCCCCGCGGTCCTCGGCGGCGTGGATGGCCTCGGGGGACGTGCCGACGATCGGCACGCCGTTGTCCTTCAGCGCCTGCGACAGGCCCAGCGGGGTCTGGCCGCCCAGCTGGACGACGACACCGGCGACCGGTCCGGCCTGCCGCTCGGCGTGGACGATCTCCAGCACGTCCTCCAGCGTCAGCGGCTCGAAGTACAGCCGGTCGGACGTGTCGTAGTCGGTGGAGACGGTCTCCGGGTTGCAGTTGACCATCACGGTCTCGTACCCGGCGTCCGACAGCGCGAAGGAGGCGTGGACGCAGGAGTAGTCGAACTCGATGCCCTGGCCGCTGCGGTTGGGGCCGGAGCCCAGGATGATGACGGCCGGCTTCTCGCGCGGCGCGACCTCGGTCTCCTCGTCGTAGGAGGAGTAGAAGTACGGGGTCTTGGCGGCGAACTCGGCGGCGCACGTGTCGACCGTCTTGTAGACCGGGCGGATGCCGAGCGCGTGCCGCACCTCGCGGACGACGTCCTCGCGCAGCCCGCGGATCTCGGCGATCTGCTGGTCGGAGAACCCGTGCCGCTTGGCCTCGGCCAGCAGGTCGGGGGTCAGCTCGGGGGACTCGCCGAGCTCGTCGGCGATCTCCTTGATGAGGAAGAGCTGGTCGACGAACCACGGGTCGATCTTCGTGGCGTCGAAGACCTCCTCCGGGGTGGCGCCCGCGCGGATGGCCCCCATGACCGCGTTGATACGGCCGTCGGTGGGCCGGACCGCCTCGCGCAGCAGTTCGTCCTTGTCGCCGGGGTCGCCGACGAACGTGAACTGGCTGCCCTTCTTCTCCAGGGAGCGCAGCGCCTTCTGGAAGGCCTCGGTGAAGTTGCGGCCGATGGCCATGGCCTCGCCGACCGACTTCATGGTGGTGGTGAGGGTGGAGTCGGCGCTGGGGAACTTCTCGAAGGCGAACCGGGGGGCCTTCACGACCACGTAGTCGAGCGTGGGCTCGAAGGAGGCCGGGGTCTCCTGGGTGATGTCGTTCGGGATCTCGTCCAGCGTGTAGCCGACGGCCAGCTTGGCGGCGATCTTGGCGATGGGGAAGCCGGTCGCCTTGGAGGCGAGCGCCGAGGAGCGCGACACGCGCGGGTTCATCTCGATGACGATGACCCGGCCGTCCTCGGGGTTCACCGCGAACTGGATGTTGCAGCCGCCGGTGTCGACGCCGACCTCGCGGATCACGGCGATGCCGATGTCCCGCAGGGTCTGGTACTCGCGGTCGGTGAGCGTCATCGCCGGGGCGACGGTGATGGAGTCGCCGGTGTGCACGCCCATCGGGTCGAAGTTCTCGATGGAGCAGACGACCACGACGTTGTCGTGCTTGTCGCGCATCAGCTCCAGCTCGTACTCCTTCCAGCCGAGGATGGACTCCTCCAGGAGCACCTCGGTGGTCGGCGAGAGCGTGAGGCCCTGGCCCGCGATACGGCGCAGCTCCTCCTCGTCGTGCGCGAAGCCGGAGCCGGCGCCGCCCATGGTGAAGGAGGGGCGGACGACGACCGGATAGCCGCCGAGCGTCTCGACGCCCTGGATCACGTCGTCCATGGAGTGGCAGATCACCGAGCGGGCGGACTCGCCGTGGCCGATCTTCTTGCGGACCTCCTCGACGACCTCCTTGAACAGGTCGCGGTCCTCGCCCTTGTTGATGGCCTCGACGTTGGCGCCGATCAGCTCGACGCCGTACTTCTCCAGGGTGCCGGCCTCGTGCAGCGAGATCGCCGTGTTGAGGGCCGTCTGGCCGCCCAGGGTCGGCAGCAGCGCGTCGGGGCGCTCCTTGGCGATGATCTTCTCGACGAACTCCGGGGTGATCGGCTCGACGTAGGTGGCGTCGGCGATCTCCGGGTCGGTCATGATCGTCGCCGGGTTGGAGTTGACGAGGACGACCCTGAGGCCCTCGGCCTTGAGGACGCGGCACGCCTGGGTGCCGGAGTAGTCGAACTCGGCGGCCTGGCCGATGACGATCGGGCCGGAGCCGATGACCAGGACGGACTGGATATCGGTGCGCTTAGGCACGCTGGCCCTCCATCAGAGATACGAAGCGGTCGAACAGGTAGGCGGCGTCGTGCGGGCCCGCTGCCGCTTCGGGGTGGTACTGGACGCTGAAGGCCGGGCGGTCGAGGAGCCTCAGCCCCTCCACCACGTTGTCGTTCAGGCAGACGTGGGAGACCTCGGCGCGGCCGTAGGGGGTCTCGGACGCCTGGTCGAGCGGGGCGTCCACGGCGAAGCCGTGGTTGTGCGCGGTGACCTCGACCTTGCCGGTGGTGCGGTCCTGAACCGGCTGGTTGATGCCGCGGTGGCCGTACTTCAGCTTGTAGGTGCCGAAGCCGAGGGCGCGGCCGAGGATCTGGTTGCCGAAGCAGATGCCGAAGAGCGGGGTCTTGCGCTCCAGCACGCCCTGCATCACGGAGACGGCGTGGTCGGCGGTGGCGGGGTCGCCGGGGCCGTTCGAGAAGAACACGCCGTCCGGGTTCACCGCGTACACGTCGTCGACGGTCGCCGTGGCGGGCAGCACGTGGACCTCGATGCCGCGCTCGGCCATCCGGTGCGGGGTCATGCCCTTGATGCCGAGGTCGACGGCGGCGACGGTGAACTTCTTCTCGCCGATCGCGGGGACGACGTACGCCTCCTCGGTGGCGACCTCGGCGGAGAGGTCGGCGCCCTCCATCTCGGGGGCCTGGCGGACCTCGGCGAGCATCGTGCCCTCGTCGGGCAGGGCGTTGCCGGAGAAGATCCCGACGCGCATGGCCCCGCGCTCGCGCAGATGCCGGGTGAGGGCGCGGGTGTCGACGCCGGAGATGCCGACGACGCCCTGGGCGCGCAGCTCGTCGTCCAGGGAGCGCCGCGAGCGCCAGTTGGAGGGGGTGCGCGCGGGGTCGCGGACGACGTATCCGGCGACCCAGATCCGCTTGCTCTCGGGGTCCTCGTCGTTGACGCCGGTGTTGCCGACGTGCGGGGCGGTCATCACGACGACCTGGCGGTGGTACGACGGGTCGGTCAGGGTCTCCTGGTAGCCGGTCATACCGGTGGAGAACACGGCCTCGCCGAAGGTCACCCCCACGGCCCCGTAGGCTCGGCCGCGGAAGATCCGGCCGTCCTCCAGAACGAGTACCGCGGGAACCTTGCCGGCTCCCCTTGTGGAGGTGGTCATCGTTCGGCGCCTTCCGTGGTGCTGTCGTTGGTCATGGAGTTGAGGGCGTCGACCCAGGCGGTGTGCTCGGCCGCGTGGTCCGAGCGGAACCCGGAGTCGATCAGCCGGTCGCCGTGCGCCCAGGTCACCACGAGCAGGCCGCCCTCGGTGAGGACCTTGCCGGCGATGCCCTTGTCGAGCCGGGCGCCGCGCAGCCGGTCCGCGGGGACGAAGAAGTCGGCCGCGCCGGGGCGTACGACGTCCAGTCCCTCGTCCGTCAGGGTGAGCTCGGCCCGGCTGCGGGTGCCCAGGCCGTGCGCCACGATGCGGTCCAGCCACTGACCGGCGGTGGTGGAGCCGTGGTAGCGGCCGCTCATGCTCAGTCTCGCCGGGCCCGGGTCGTCCGGCGCGCTGGGCAGCGCGGGCAGGTCGCTCTGGAGCGTGCCGCGCCATTTCCAGCCCTCGCGCATCAGCCAGTAGACGAGCGCGACGAACAGACCGAGTCCGACGACCCAGCCCACGCGGGCGGCCCAGTCGGTGACCTCGGCGGACTTCTGGCCCGCGGCGAGTCCGGCTGCGAGGAGTGTTGCAGGTGTCACGTGAGCTTCCCGTCGACGAGCGTGGCCTTGCCCCGGAGCCAGGTGTGGGTGACACGACCCGGCAGCTCACGCCCCTCGTACGGGGTGTTGCGGCTGCGCGAGGCGAAGCCCGCGGGGTCCACGGACCCACGGTATGCCGTGTCGACGAGCGTGAGGTTGGCGGGCTCACCAGCCGAGACGGGGCGGCCGTGGCCCTTGGCCTGCCCGATCTCGGCGGGCTTGGCGGACATGCGCTCGGCGACCCCGGCCCAGGTGAGGAGCCCGGTGTCCACCATGGTCTCCTGCACCACTGACAACGCGGTCTCCAGGCCGACCATGCCCATGGCGGCGGCGGCCCACTCGCAGTCCTTGTCCTCGTGGGGGTGCGGGGCGTGGTCGGTGGCGACGATGTCGATCGTGCCGTCGGCGAGCGCCTCGCGCAGCGCGAGGACGTCCCGCTCGGTGCGCAGCGGCGGGTTCACCTTGTAGACCGGGTTGTAGGTGCGCACCAGCTCGTCGGTGAGGAGCAGGTGGTGCGGGGTGACCTCGGCGGTCACGTCGATGCCCCGGGACTTGGCCCAGCGGACGATCTCGACGGACCCGGCGGTCGACAGGTGGCAGATGTGGACGCGGGAGCCGACGTGCTCGGCGAGCAGGACGTCCCGGGCGATGATCGACTCCTCGGCGACCGCCGGCCAGCCGCCGAGGCCCAGCTCGGCGGAGACGACGCCCTCGTTCATCTGGGCGCCCTCGGTGAGGCGGGGCTCCTGCGCGTGCTGGGCGACGACGCCGCCGAAGGCCTTCACGTACTCCAGGGCGCGGCGCATGATCACGGCGTCGTCGACGCACTTGCCGTCGTCGGAGAAGACGGTGACACCGGCGGCCGACTCGTGCATGGCGCCGAGTTCGGCGAGCTTGCGGCCCTCCAGGCCGACGGTGACGGCACCGATGGGCTGCACGTCGCAGTAGCCGTGCTCCTGGCCGAGCCGGTAGACCTGCTCGACCACGCCGGCGGTGTCGGCGACGGGGAAGGTGTTGGCCATGGCGAAGACGGCCGTGTAGCCGCCGGAGGCCGCCGCGCGGGTGCCGGTCAGGACGGTCTCGGAGTCCTCGCGGCCGGGCTCGCGCAGATGGGTGTGCAGGTCGACCAGGCCGGGGAGCAGCACCTTGCCGGCCGCCTCGACGACCTCGGCGCCCTCGGCGCTCAGCCCGGCGCCGACCTCGGCGATGATGCCGCCGTCGATCAGCACGTCCTGCGGCTCGCCGCCGAGCACCTTCGCACCACGGATCAGGGTCTTGCTCATCGTCTTCACTTCTCCTCGGCCGTGAAAGGGGTGTGCGCGGAGCGCTCGTCGGAAGGGTGGTGGGCGACGGGCGGGCGGGTGTGGGTGACGGCGGGCTCGTTGCCGCCGAGCAGCAGGTACAGGACGGCCATGCGGATGGAGACTCCGTTTGCGACCTGCTCGACGACGGTGCAGCGGTCGGAGTCGGCGACCTCGGCGGTGATCTCCATGCCGCGGACCATCGGGCCGGGGTGCATCACGATGGCGTGCTCCGGCATCCGGGCCATGCGGTCGCCGTCGAGGCCGTAGCGCCGCGAGTACTCGCGCTCGGTCGGGAAGAAGGCGGCGTTCATGCGCTCGCGCTGGACGCGCAGCATCATCACGGCGTCGGACTTGGGCAGGACGGCGTCGAGGTCGTACGACACCTCGCAGGGCCAGGTCTCGACACCGACCGGCACCAGGGTGGGCGGGGCGACCAGGGTGACCTCGGCGCCGAGCGTGTGCAGCAGATCGACGTTGGAGCGGGCGACCCGGCTGTGCAGGACGTCACCGACGATGGTGATGCGCCGCCCGTCGAGGTCGCGGCCGATCCCGGCGTCCCGGCCGACGAGCCGGCGCCGCATCGTGAAGGCGTCCAGCAGGGCCTGGGTGGGGTGCTGGTGGGTGCCGTCGCCTGCGTTGATGACGTGGGCGTCGATCCAGCCGGAGGTGGCCAGTCGGTACGGCGCCCCGGAGGCCCCGTGCCGGATGACGACGGCGTCCACGCCCATGGCCTCCAGGGTCTGGGCGGTGTCCTTCAGGGACTCGCCCTTGGACACGCTGGAGCCCTTGGCGGTGAAGTTGATGACGTCCGCGGACAGGCGCTTCTCCGCGGCCTCGAACGAGATACGCGTGCGCGTGGAGTCCTCGAAGAAGAGGTTGACGACGGTGCGGCCGCGCAGGGTCGGCAGCTTCTTGATCGGCCGGTCGGCGACCCGGGCCATCTCCTCGGCGGTGTCGAGGATCAGGACGGCGTCGTCGCGGGTGAGGTCGGCGGCCGAGATGAGATGACGCTGCATCTGTCAGGCTCCGTAAGGCAGTTCATGAAGGAGATTTCGGGCAGACGGGCGCGCCGGGGCGCACTGAGCGGGCGTACGACGGCGGCGTACGCCGTGCGGCGCTACTGGGGGGTCTGCTTGGCACCGAGCAGCACGGTGTCGCGACCGTCCTCCTCGGCGAGCTGGACCTTGACCGTCTCCCGCAACGACGTGGGGAGGTTCTTGCCGACGTAGTCGGCCCTGATGGGAAGCTCGCGGTGACCGCGGTCGACGAGGACGGCGAGCTGGACCGCGCGCGGGCGGCCGATGTCGTTCAGGGCGTCGAGGGCGGCGCGAATGGTGCGGCCGGAGAAGAGCACGTCGTCGACGAGGACGACGAGGCGGCCGTCGAGGCCGTCACCGGGGATCTCGGTGCGGGCCAGCGCACGCGGCGGGTGCATGCGCAGATCGTCCCGGTACATGGTGATGTCGAGCGAACCGACCGGGATCTTGCGCTCGGTGATCTCCTCCAGCTTGGCGGCGAGCCGCCGGGCGAGGAAGACGCCCCGGGTGGGGATGCCGAGGAGCACCACGTCGTCGGCGCCCTTGGCGCGTTCGACGATCTCGTGGGCGATGCGGGTCAACACCCGCGCGATGTCAGGGCCTTCAAGCACGGGCCGGGCGTCGGACGTCGAGGTGTCCTGCTGCCTGTCCATACGAAAGGGACCTCCTTCTCCGCCTCACGGGACGGACCTTAAAGGACGTCTGGTTTGCGCCATCCACGGTAGCAGGCCCCCGGTACACCCCCTGTCACCCCCTGGCCCAATCGGCCGGCGGCGAAGCGGAAGCGTCGGTGTGGACCATTCGGCTTGACGCACGAGAGTAACGCTGCGTAACCTCACAGTGAGTTACCAACCGCGCGGCATGGAAGCCAAGCCAGTCGCGTCGACCCAGTGCCGGGGAGCTATATGTCCAGCGAATACGCCAAACAGCTCGGGGCCAAGCTCCGGGCCATCCGCACCCAGCAGGGCCTTTCCCTCCACGGTGTCGAGGAGAAGTCCCAGGGCCGCTGGAAGGCCGTCGTGGTCGGTTCGTACGAGCGCGGGGACCGCGCCGTGACCGTGCAGCGGCTCGCAGAGCTGGCGGATTTCTACGGCGTGCCGGTGCAGGAGCTCCTGCCGGGGACCACGCCGGGCGGGGCCGCCGAGCCGCCGCCGAAGCTGGTCCTGGACCTGGAGCGGCTGGCCCATGTGCCGGCCGAGAAGGCGGGTCCGCTCCAGCGGTACGCGGCGACGATCCAGTCGCAGCGCGGTGACTACAACGGCAAGGTGCTGTCGATCCGCCAGGACGACCTGCGCACACTCGCCGTCATCTACGACCAGTCCCCCTCGGTTCTCACCGAGCAGCTGATCAGCTGGGGTGTCCTCGACGCGGACGCGCGTCGCGCGGTCTCCCACGCCGAGGAGAGCTGAGCCTCCCCCAGGCTTGGGCCCACTCAGCAGAAACGTGCCGCCGGGGTGGCCGGAACCGCTTGGTTGCGGCCACCCCGGCGGCCTTCTGCGGCCCTGGGAGCCGCGTCCTGGGGCCGGGTGCCGGGACATGCCGAAGGGCCCGCAGCGCGGATGCTGCGGGCCCTTCGACGTGTTCGCCTGATCGATCCGACCGGACCGATCGGACTGACCGGAAGCTACGCGTCCTCGCGGCGCAGCGACGGCTTCAGATCCTTGAAGCGGCCGAGCAGGCCGTTCACGAACGACGGCGACTCGTCCGTGGAGAACTCCTTCGCCAGCTGGACCATCTCATCCAGCACGACCGCGTCCGGAGTCTCGTCGACCCAGATCAGTTCGTACGCGCCGAGGCGCAGGATGTTCCGGTCCACCACCGGCATCCGGTCCAGCGTCCAGCCGACCGAGTACTGCGCGATCAGCTCGTCGATCCGCCGGGCGCGCTCGGCGTACCCCTCGACCAGCTGCATCGTGTACTCGCTGACCGGCGGCTGCCGGGTGTCCTCGCGGGACAGCCGGACCCAGTCCGCGAGGACGGTGAGGACGCCGACGCCGCGCTGGTCGCCCTCGAAGAGGATCTGGAAGGCGCGCTTACGGGCCGTGTTGCGGGCAGCCACGGTTAGCTGTTCACCCGGCC
Organism: Streptomyces nigra; assembly: GCF_003074055.1. Lineage (NCBI taxonomy): Bacteria > Bacillati > Actinomycetota > Actinomycetes > Kitasatosporales > Streptomycetaceae > Streptomyces > Streptomyces nigra. The sequence goes on from NZ_CP029043.1 coordinate 1,188,306, forward strand.
GAGGTAGTCGCTCGTGCGGGTGTCGACCTTGATCTTCTCACCGGTGGTGATGAAGAGCGGGACCTGGATCTGGTGGCCGGTCTCCAGGGTGGCGGGCTTGGTGCCACCGGTGGAGCGGTCGCCCTGGACACCCGGCTCGGTCTCCTGGACGGTCAGCTCGACGGCGGCCGGCAGCTCGACGAAGAGCACCTCGCCCTCGTGCTGCGCGACGGTGGCGGTGAAGCCCTCGATCAGGAAGTTGGCGGCGTCGCCGACGGCCTTGCGGTCGACCATGAGCTGGTCGTAGGTCTCCATGTCCATGAAGACGAAGTACTCGCCGTCCATGTAGGAGAACTGCATGTCGCGCTTGTCGACGGTGGCCGTCTCGACCTTCACGCCGGCGTTGAAGGTCTTGTCGACGACCTTCCCGGACAGCACGTTCTTGAGCTTGGTGCGCACGAAGGCCGGGCCCTTGCCGGGCTTGACGTGCTGGAACTCGACGACGGACCAGAGCTGGCCGCCTTCGAGCTTGAGCACCATGCCGTTCTTGAGGTCGTTCGTGGAAGCCACGGTTGCGGAATCTCCTGGACTGACGTGGACGACCCCGGCGCACGCACCTGCCTACAGGGCGAGCAGCTCCTTGGTCGTGATGGTGAGTAGCTCGGGTCCGCCGTCCGCCTCGGGGCGGACGACGAGCGTGTCATCGATCCGGACGCCGCCCCGGCCCGGGAGGTGGACCCCCGGTTCGACGGTGACCGGCACGCAAGCGTCCAGTTTACCCATGGCCGCGGGGGCCAACTGCGGGTCCTCGTCGATTTCGAGTCCGACACCGTGGCCCATGAGCGACGGCAGGCCCTCATGGTGCCCCGCGGAGTCCAGGACCTGGCGCGCGGCGCGGTCCACGTCACGGTACGCCGCACCCGGCGCCAGACTCTCCCGTCCGGCGCGCTGAGCGGCGAAGACGAGATCGTACAGCTCGATCTGCCAGTCCGCGGGGGACGTGCCGATCACGAAGGTGCGGCCGATCTCGCAGCGGTAGCCGCGGTAGGTCGCGCCGAGACAGACGGAGAGGAAGTCGCCCTCCTCGACCCTGCGGTCGGTGGGCCGGTGCGCACGGCGGCCGGAGTGCGGGCCGGTGGCGACGGCCGTCGGGAAGGCGGGGCCGTCGGCGCCGTGGTCGACGAGGCGGCGCTCCAGCTCCAGGGCGAGGTGGCGTTCGGTGCGGCCCACCAGGATGGACTCCAGGAGTTCACCGAGGGCCTGGTCGGCGATCTCCGCGCCGATCCTGAGGCAGGAGATCTCCTCCTCGTCCTTGACGACCCTGAGCTGTTCCACGGCGGTGCCGAGGCCGGCCAGGCGCAGTTGCGGCGCGGTCTCGTGGACGGCCCGGTGCCGGGAGACGGTGAGGTGGTGCTCCTCCACGGCGAGCGAGTCCGCGCCCTGGGCCGCGGCGAGGCGGGCGGCGGCGACGGCGGCGTCCCCGCCGGGGCGGGGCAGGGTGTGGATCAGCAGTGCCTCGTCGGGGCGGCCCTCGTAGGGGCGCTCGTCGGGCGGCTCGGCGCAGACGAGCAGGTCTTCGGTCTTGCCGAGGAGCAGCGCGGCTCCCCGCGGGGCGGCGCCCGCGAGGTAGCGGACGTTTGCGGGGCGGGAGATCAGCGCGGTGGCGCTGCCGCTGGCTTGGCAGCGGTCCCTCAGGCGGGAGCGGCGGGTGGCGTACACCTCTGACATGACCCGAGCGTATGAGCTCCGCGGGGTTGGCGCCGGTTGGGAGCCGCTGAGTGGGCGGTGCGGGTGTTGTTGTCGGCCTCGGCCGGTGGGGGTGCTTGCGCAGTTCCCCGCGCCCCTGGGGGGTGGTCGTGCTTGCCTTCACGCCTCGGGCCGGTGGGGGTTGAGCGCGCAGTTCCCCGCGCCCCTGGGGAGGTGCGTGGTCGGGCTTGTTCGTCGGCCTCGGGCCCGTAGGGGTTGATCGCGCAGTTCCCCGCGCCGCCAGGGGGGTGGGTGGTGAGCCTCGTTCGTCGGTCTCCGGCCCGTGGGGGTTCCCCGCGCGGTTCCCCGCGCCCCTCGAGACGTGCCGGTGCTTACCAGGCTGGGGGGCTGGCGATGGAGCGGGAGAGGACCTCGTCGAGGATCTGGGCTGTCTGGGGGACGTCCAGTTGGGAGTTGTCGATGATGGGGAGACCCGAGCCGTACCAGCCGGCCATGCGGCCGTGGATGCGGGCGACCTCCTCGTCGGTGAGGCGGCGGTTGCCCGAGCGTTCGGCGTTGCGCTCCAGGACGATCTCCAGGCCCGGGAGGAGGACGACCGGCAGCAGGCCGGGGCCGACGTGGCGCTTCCAGCCGCCGAGGCCGACAACCGGCCGGTCGGGGAAGACGGCGTCGTCGAGGATGCACGAGATCCCGTTGGCCAGGAAGTTGCGCGCGGCGAAGCCGCAGGTGCGGCGGGCCAGGCGGTACTGGGCCTCGGAGTGGTCGTTCCAGCCGGACTGGGGGTCGGCGAAGCCGGAGCGGACCCATTCGCGGACGTCGTCGAGGCTGATGTGGGCGGTGGGCACCCGGCGGTGGTCCGCCCAGTACTTGGCGACGCTCGTCTTGCCCGCGCCGGCCGGGCCGATGAGCAGCACCGCGAGGGTCGTGGACGCCGGGTCGGGGGCCGTGGTGGCGGGCGGGGCGCTGGGCATGCCGACGGGGCCGCCGGGCGGCAGTGGGACATGGCCCGTGGTCTCGGGCGCCGGCGGGCCGTAGCCGTGCTGCGGGGCGGGCGCCGGGGGTCCCGGGGGTGCGAAGCCCGGCGGCACGGGCGCGGACCCCTGCTGCGGCGCGGACCCCTGCTGGGCTCCCTGCGCTCCGGGGTGGTGCGCGGCCGGCGACCAGCCGTGCCCCGGCTGGTGGGGCGGCGGCAGCGGAGAACCCACTGCGTGCTGCATCCGGTGCCACTCCGTCTCGTCGTCCATGGCCATTGGCGCTGGCAGCGGGGCCCGGCCCCGCTCCCTACCGAACGGTACCGCCCCTGGCCGTCGTTTGGTGAACGGCCGGGGGCGGTCCGAAGTGCCCATCGCCACAGGCGAATCGGGCACAATCGTGCGTCCGTGGACTTACTGGCCGACTTCGCCGTACGCGCCCAGCAGGACGGCCGGGTCCGGTCCCTCCAGGACGGTCGGCTTGGCCAGGCCGTCCAGGACGATGAAGCGCAGCAGGTCACCGCGGGACTTCTTGTCGACCTTCATGGTCTCCAGCAGCTTGGGCCACTGGTCGTAGCGGTAGTGCAGCGGCAGCCCGACGGACTCGAGGATCGTGCGGTGCCGGTCGGCGGTGGCGTCGTCCAACCGCCCCGCCAGGCGCCCGAGTTCGGCGGCGAAGTGCATGCCGACGGCGACGGCGGCACCGTGCCGCCACTGGTAGCGTTCGTTCTTCTCGATGGCGTGGCCCAGCGTGTGGCCGTAGTTGAGGATCTCCCGCAGGCCGGACTCCTTGAGGTCCGAGGAGACGACCTCGGCCTTCACCCGGATCGAGCGCTCGATCAGCTCGGCGGTGTGCGGGCCGTCGGGGGTGCGCGCGGCCTGCGGGTCCGCCTCGATGAGTTCCAGGATCGCCGGGTCGGCGATGAAGCCCGCCTTGATGATCTCCGCGAGCCCGGAGACGTAGTCGTGGACGGGCAGGGAGTCCAGCGCGGCCAGGTCGCACAGGACCCCGGCGGGCGGGTGGAAGGCGCCGACGAGGTTCTTGCCCTCGGCGGTGTTGATGCCGGTCTTGCCGCCGACCGCCGCGTCCACCATGGCCAGCACGGTGGTGGGGATGGCGATCCAGCGCACGCCGCGCAGCCAGGTCGCGGCCACGAAGCCGGCGAGGTCCGTCGTGGAGCCGCCGCCGACGCCGACGACGACATCGGTGCGGGTGAAGCCGGACTGGCCGAGCGCCTTCCAGCAGTAGGCGGCCACCTCGGCGGTCTTGGCCTCCTCCGCGTTCGGGACCTGGATGGCGACCGCCTCGAAGCCCTGGCCGGCCAGGTCGGCCCGCAGCGCCTCACCGGTCTCGGCCAGCGCCTCCGGGTGGATGACCGCGACCCGCTTGGCCCGGTCCCCGATCAACCCGCCCAGCTCGCCCAGGAGCTGACGGCCCACCAGGACCTCGTACGGGTCGCTGCCCGCGCTGCCGCCGACCTGGATCCGCGTCACTGCCTCGGTCATGCGTCCTTCAACTCCAGTGCGTCCAGCGCGGCTTCGGTGACTTCTTCGGGGGTGCGGCCGTCGGTGGCCACGACGACCGTCGCGACCTCCTCGTACAGCGGGCGGCGGGCCTCCATGAGCTCGCGCCACTGCTTGCGCGGGTTGACCGCGAGCAGCGGGCGGGCGGCGTTGAGGCCGGTGCGCTTCACGGCCTCCTCGACGTCCATGGAGAGGTAGACGACCCGCTGTCCGGCGAGCAGGGCCCGGGTGCCGGCGTCGAGGACCGCCCCGCCGCCGAGCGCCAGGACGCCGTCGTGCTCCTCGAGCGCCCGGCGTACGGCCTGCTTCTCCATCGCGCGGAAGGCGGCCTCGCCGTCGTCGACGAAGATCTCGGAGATGGTGTGGCCCTGCTCGGCCACGATGTCGTCGTCGGTGTCGCGGTAGCCGACGCCGAGCCGCTCGGCCATCAGCCCGCCGACGGTGGACTTGCCCACGCCCATCGGCCCGACCAGCACCACCACGGGCGCCCCGCTCATCGGATGGCCAGGTGGTCGAGGTACGACCGGACGTTGCGGCGGGTCTCGGCGACCGAGTCGCCGCCGAACTTCTCCGCGACCGCATCCGCGAGGACGAGCGCCACCATGGCCTCGGCGACGATGCCGGCGGCCGGGACCGCGGAGACGTCGGAGCGCTGGTGGTGGGCCTGCGCGGCCTCGCCGGTGGTGACGTCGACGGTCTTCAGGGCGCGCGGAACGGTGGCGATCGGCTTCATCGCGGCGCGGACCCGCAGCAGCTCACCGGTGGTGAGACCGCCCTCGGTGCCGCCGGAGCGGCCTGAGGTGCGCCGGATGCCGTCCTCGGTCCGCACAATCTCGTCGTGCGCCTTGGAGCCGGGCACGCGGGCCAGTTCGAAGCCGTCGCCGAGCTCGACGCCCTTGATGGCCTGGATGCCCATGAGGGCACCGGCGAGCCGGGCGTCCAGCTTGCGGTCCCAGTGCACGTGCGAGCCGAGGCCGACCGGGACGTCGTAGGCGAGGACCTCGACGACTCCGCCCAGGGTGTCGCCGTCCTTGTGGGCCTGGTCGACCTCCGCGACCATCGCCTTGGAGGTGTCGGCGTCCAGGCACCGCAGCGGGTCGGCGTCCAGCTTCTCGACGTCGGCCGGGGTCGGGTACACGCCCTGCGGGGCCTTGACGGAGCACAGCTCGACGACATGGCTGACGATCTCGATGCCGGTCGTCTCCTTGAGGTACGACCGCGCCACGGCGCCCAGTGCCACACGGGCGGCCGTCTCCCGGGCGGACGCCCGCTCCAGGATCGGCCGGGCCTCGTCGAAGCCGTACTTCTGCATGCCGGCGAGGTCGGCGTGGCCGGGGCGGGGCCGGGTCAGCGGGGCGTTGCGGGCGAGCCCGGCCAGGATCTCCGGGTCGACCGGGTCGGCCGCCATGACCTGCTCCCACTTGGGCCACTCGGTGTTGCCCACCATGATCGCGACCGGGGAACCGAGGGTGAGGCCGTGCCGGACGCCGCCGAGGAAGGTGACCTCGTCGCGCTCGAACTTCATGCGCGCACCGCGTCCATAGCCGAGGCGGCGCCGGGCCAGGTGGTCCGCCACCATCTCCGTGGTGATCGGCACGCCGGCGGGAAGGCCCTCCAGCGTCGCGACGAGTGCGGGGCCGTGGGACTCCCCCGCGGTCAGCCAGCGCAACCTGCTCAACGGTGCTCCTCGATGCTCGCGCCCTGGTACTGCACTGCGTACGCGCGTCTGCGCGTACCGCGACGGCGGCCAGGTGCGCGGCCCGGGCCCGCCACCTCCGATCCTCCCACGTCCGGGCCGGGCCACCGGCCGCCGGTCCATCTGGCGGACGGCCGGTGGACAGCCGACGGACGGCCGCGAGGTCAGACGGAGGGCTCACCCTGGCCGCGCGGCGGGGCGTAGGAGCCGAGGAAGTCGGCGCCGCTCGGCTGCCCGGCGGGCTGCTGGGGCTGCTGCTGCGGGGCGTACGGACCGAGGAAGTCCGCTCCCCTGGCCTGCGCGGGCTGGGGCGCCATGACGGGCGCCTGTCCCTGGCGCCGCGCACGCCGCTGGTCGAGCTTGCGCTTGCCCTTGAAGACCCAGGACCCCACCACGAGGAGCACGATCAGGCTCAGGACGGGAATCTGGATCCAGTCCGGCATGAACTGGAGGACGACCTCGAATATCTCGCTCTTGCCGGACGCGATCGGCACACCTGTGGACACGGTGTCGTGCTCCCCCTGTGAAGACTGTGTTCCGCCCCCTGCGGAACTCAGCGGATCTTAGCGGTCCGCCAGCGCGCGCTCCCCCGCTTTTCGCATCGCCTCCAGCGGCGCGGGGGCGTGCCCGGTCATCTGCTCCACCTGGAGCACGGCTTGGTGCACCAGCAGGTCGACGCCGCTGACCACGGCCCCGCCGAACATGGACCAGCCAGCCGCGAGCTCGGTCGGCCAGGGGTCGTACAGCACGTCGAAGAGGGTGGCGGGGCGCTCGGGCACGGCGTGCGCGAGCGCGTCTGTGGTGCCCGCGGGGGTCGTCGCGATCACCAGCGGGGCGCGCAGAGCCTCGGCGGCGTCGGCCCAGTCCGCCGTACGGACCTCGATGCCGAGCCGCTCGCCCCACTGCCGCATCTCGGCGGCGCGCGCCTCGCTGCGGACGTATGCCACGACCTCGCCGGTGCACACCCGGGCCAGCGCGGCCAGCGCCGAGGACGCGGTGGCGCCGGCGCCGAGCACGGCGGCCGAGCCGACCTCCTCGATACCGCGTTCGCGCAGGGCGGCGACCATGCCGGGGATGTCGGTGTTGTCGCCGACGCGGCGGCCGTCCTCGGTGACGACGACGGTGTTGACGGCCTCGACCGAGGCGGCCGTCTCGCTGATCTCGTCGAGCAGCGGGATGACGGCGCGCTTCAGCGGCATGGTCAGCGACAGCCCGGCCCACTCCGGTCCGAGCTCGGCGAGGAAGCCGGGCAGGGCCGCCTCGTCGACCTCGAAACGGTCGTACGACCAGCCGGTGAGCCCGAGTTCGGCGTAGGCGGCGCGATGCAGCACCGGGGACAGGGAGTGCCGGATGGGGGAACCGAGCACCGCCGCCCGGCACCGCCCGCCCGTCGCGGCCTTGGCGGAATCGTTCACTGCGTCCGTCGTTCCTAGCTCTTCTTCCTCGACGCGTTGAACTCCTCGACCAGCTTCTCGTGGTCCTTCAGCGTCTTGGTGAACTTGCTGGTCTTGCCGTCCAGCGAGATGAAGTAGTACCAGCCGTCCTTCGTCGGGTTCAGCGCGCCCTTGAGCGCGTCCTCACCCGGGTTGTCGATGGGGCCGGGCGGCAGACCCTTGACGAAGTACGTGTTGTACGGATTGTCGTAGCGCCGCAGCTCGGCGATGCTCAGGTCGATCTTGCTCTGGTTCTTGATGTAGTTGTACGTGGAGTCGAACTCCAGGGAACCGTAGGTCTCCGGGTTCCCGGGCTTGAGGCGGTTGTAGACGACCTCGGCCATCTTGCGGAAGTCGTCGTGGCTGGTGCCCTCGGCCTGGACCAGGCTGGCCACCGTGAGCACCTCCCACGGGCTGTCGAGGCCGAGACCGGCGGCCTTCTTCTCCAGCCCCATCTCCTCGTACTTCTCCGTGGCCCGCTCGACCATCTCCTTGAGCACGGTCGCCGGCTTCTGGCCCTTGCTGGCCGCGTAGCTGGACGGGTAGAGGAACCCTTCCAGCGGGTCCTTCACATTGGGCTGGTCCAGCGCCCAGTCGGGCAGGCCGAGCTCCTTGTACTGCGTCTTCGCGACCTTGGCCGTGGTGCCGTCCGCGACCCCGAGGCGCTGGTCGATCAGCGCGTAGACGGCGACGTTCCGCGAGCCCTCGGCGATGATCAGGTTGGACCGGCTCTTGGGGCTGAGCATCAGCTCGACGGCGCTGGCCGCCGACATCTGCTTCTGCATGGTGTAGACGCCGTCCTGGATGGACTTGCCGTCGGCGTTGTCGTTCTGCGCGGACACGAACGCGTCCACGCTCTGGATGACACCGGCCTCCTTCAGCTTCTGTCCGATGACGTACCCGCCCGCGCCCTTGGGGATGACGACGGTGACCTGCTGGCCGTTGCCGTCCCCCGCGTAGTCCGGCGCCGGGCCGAAACGGTCCTGGTAGAACTGGTAGCCGAAGTAGACGACCCCGCCGGCCACACCCGCGAAGATCAGGGTGAGGACCAGGCAGGCCGGTCCGCCGCGACGTTTCTTCGGTTTCTTGCCGCCGCGCCCCGACCGCTCGCCGCGCGCGTCCGTGTCGTCGTCATCGTCGTCGCCCCCTCCCGCGAAGAAGGCGTGTTCGCCCTGGTCGGGGCCAGGGTCCCAGCCGGTGTCCGGCTCGGGCTCGCGCTCGGCGGCACGCCGGGTGGGCGGCTCCGGCGGCGGATAGGCGTCCTGGGTGCCGTAGTAGTCCTGCTGCCCGCCCCCGTAGGCGCCTTGCTGCTGCGCGTACGGGTCCTGCGGATGGCCGTACGGGACCTGCTGGTGGCTGCCCGTGGCCCACCCGCCGTCGTACGACTGCTGCTGCCCGTGACCCTGCTGCTGCCCCTGGCCCTGCTGGCCGTAACCCTGCTGCTGGTCCGCGTACTGCTGCGGGTACTGCTGCTGGCCGTACCCGGTCTGCTGCCCGTCGTTCCACTCGTTGTACTGCTGCTGCGCCTGCTGGGCGTAGTACTGCTGCTCGGCGTAGCGCTGCTGGTCGTACTGCTGCTGCGGGTCGGCGTACTGCTGCTGCCCGTCGCCGTAGCCCTGCTGGTCGCCGTGCTGGGCCTGCTGGGCGTTCCACCCGCCGTCCCCGAGGTACGGGTCGTCCTGCCAGCGATCGGAGCCGTCGCCCCGGCCATATTCAGTCATCGGAGCGGTCGACACGCCGGAGTTCGCCGTGGGGAGCGAGGCCGTGCGTGTCTTCCTCCTCTCGGGTGAAGCGGCCGCAGCCGTCGGCCCGTCGCGGCAGGTGGGCCCCGTGGTGTCGCCCGACGACGTCAGGGCCAGGTCGCGGACACGGCCTAGCACTGTTCATGACAGAAGTGTCCGTACGTCCGGACACCGCTCGCCGCAGCATTGCCTGGTGGATGTGCGCCCCTAGAACTCGTGGTCCGACCGGCAGCGGGCCACGCACGGGCCGCGGGCCGGCCTGCCCGGCCAGGCCCGTGTGGGTCCGTCCACGCACCTGAAGCGTGGTCACCGATCGCACCTCCTCCACGCGGTGACCGGGGCCGGTCACCTCGCTTCCGCCGTCGGCGGCGGGTCCCGGCCTGCAGGCCGGGGGCGGGTGACCGGTTCCCTGGAACCGCGAGACGGTCGGTCCCTGAGCGATCGGGCCCAGTTGCCGTCCGGTCTCCGTAAGTACGGCGGCTGTTCGACCGCCGCCGTATCGCGCGGAACGTTACCGTATCGCGATCAGATAACCACTTCGACGCCCTCGCCGGGTGCTTTGCCTGACACCCGTTCGGATTCGAGGGCCTGCTGCAGGATGATCACCGCCGCCGCCTGGTCGATGACCGAACGGCCCTTCTTGGACTTCACGCCCGAGGCGCGCAGTCCCTGACTGGCCGTCACGGTCGTCATGCGCTCATCGACGAGTCTGACCGGGACGGGCGCGATCATGCGGGCGAGTTCCTGGGCGAAGCCCCGGACCTTGACCGCGGCCGGGCCTTCGCCGCCCTTGAGGGAGCGGGGCAGACCGACGACGACCTCGATCGGCTCGTACTCCTCGACGAGCTGCCGAAGGCGCCGCTGGGCCGCCGGGACGTCCCGGCCCGGGACCGTCTCCACCGGGGTGGCGAGGATCCCGTCCGGGTCGCAGGAGGCGACGCCGATCCGGGCATCGCCCACGTCGACGGCGAGGCGCCGGCCGCGGCGCATGCCCCGGCCGTCGCCGCTCGCCTGTGTGTCGGAGCTCACTTGGCCGTGTCCGCCACGAGCCGCTCGACCGCGTCGACGGCCTCGCCGAGTGCGGCCGGGTTCTGGCCGCCGCCCTGGGCCACGTCCGGCTTGCCGCCACCGCCGCCACCGAGCGTCTTGGCGGCCGTACGGACGAGGTCACCGGCCTTGAGGCCGCGCTCGCGGGCGGCGTCGTTGGTGGCGATGACCGTCAGCGGCTTGCCGTTGGTCACGGTGAACAGGGCGACCACGGCGGCGCGTCCGCCCTGGATGCGGCCGCGCACGTCGAGGACGAGCTTGCGCAGGTCCTCGGGGGTGGTGCCGTCCGGGACCTGGCCGGTGACCACCGCGACGCCGCGGATGTCCTTCGCGGACTCGGCGAGCCCGGCGGCGGCCTGGAGCACCTTCTCGGCGCGGAACTTCTCGATCTCCTTCTCGGCGTCCTTCAGCTTGCCGAGCATGGCGGAGACCTTCTCCGGAAGCTCCTCCGGGCGGCCCTTGATCAGCTCCTGGAGCTGGGCGACGACCGTGTGCTCCCGGGCGAGGAAGTTGTAGGCGTCCACGCCGACGAGGGCCTCGATCCGGCGGACGCCGGAACCGATGGACGACTCGCCGAGCAGCTTGACCAGGCCGAGCTGAGCGGTGTTGTGGACGTGCGTGCCGCCGCACAGCTCCTTGGAGAAGTCGCCGATGGTCACGACACGGACCCGCTCGCCGTACTTCTCGCCGAACTCGGCGATGGCGCCCTGCTTCTTGGCCTCGTCGATGCCCATGATGTCGGCACGCACGTCGAGGTCGCGGGCCAGCACCTCGTTGATCTTCTGCTCGACGTCGGTCATCACGGCCGTCGGGACGGCGGACGGCGAGCCGAAGTCGAAGCGGAAGCGGCCGGGCTGGTTCTCGGAACCGGCCTGGGCGGCCGTCGGGCCGAGAGCGTCGCGCAGGGCCTGGTGGGTCAGGTGCGTGGCCGAGTGGGCACGGGCGATGGCCTTGCGGCGGCGGGAGTCGATCGAGGCGTGGGCCTTGGCGCCGACGGTCACCTCGCCGACCTGGACGACGCCCTTGTGCACATAGACACCCGGGACCGGCTTCTGGCAGTCGCGGATCTCGATCACGGCACCGGTGTCGACCTTGATCTTGCCTGTGTCACCGATCTGGCCGCCGCCCTCGGCGTAGAACGGGGTGCGGTCGAGGACGATCTCGACCTCGTCGCCCTCGGTGGCGGCCGGGGAGGAGGCGCCGTCGACGAGGATGCCGACGATCGTGGACTCGCTCTCGGTGTCGGTGTAGCCGATGAAGTCGGTGGCACCGGCCTGGTCGGCGATCTCACGGTAGGCACCGGCTCCGGCGTGCCCGGTCTTCTTGGCCTGGGCGTCGGCCTTGGCGCGCTCCCGCTGCTCCTTCATCAGGCGCCGGAAGCCGTCCTCGTCCACGGAGAGGCCCTGCTCGGCGGCCATCTCCAGGGTGAGGTCGATCGGGAAGCCCCAGGTGTCGTGGAGCAGGAAGGCCTTGTCACCGGGCAGGACGCTACCGCCCGCGGCCTTGGTGTCGCTGACGGCCGTGTCGAGGATGTTGGTGCCGGCCTTCAGCGTCTTGAGGAAGGCGTTCTCCTCGGCGAGGGCGACCTTCTCGATG